>JAYRWE010000135.1:0-86642 GCA_041918175.1 bacterium | reverse complement strand
TGGTCTGCGTTCAGTCGTTGATAGATTAAACACCAGAGCAAAACCAGAGGCGTAAAGATTCTTTGATAAAATTGCTTTTCGCCTTTGTCGATTACTTGCTGAATGTAGGAGCAGGGCAACAGCTTGCGAAAAATCGGCAGCTGCGTTGCAGCATCATAAGGATGCTTGGCGGGAGCATGAGTGGTTGTCATGCTCCTTTGATAAAAAGATCACGGTAAAATTCAAGAGGGCTGTTTGTCCTCTGGGGTGAATTTGTCCTCTAGATTCAAAGAAATACGCAGGCTTGAAACGTTAGTGACATTGGGCAGGATGCCTGCGGACAAGAGGTCCGCACTAAGTTCTCCACCTTTAACTGAGGTATTACGAAAGATTAGAGAGAAGATGATTAGAGAAGGAAAAACTTGTGCGGGGCGAATGCGATGATGCGCAGTTGTGTCCCACCTCCGCGGCTTTTTATGGCTTGTCGCTGCGCGTTATTGCGGGTCTTCTTCGCTTGTTTACCGAGGGGCTAACTGACCGAGCTGACTTAAAGCGCTTCGCGGATTGGGAAAAGCAAAAGAAATTTTCCAACAAATAAAGAGCTAACACGAATTTCCAGACAAGCTGAAAACCGCAGCCCCTCGGGCGGCTCCAACGGATAGATGAAGGCCAACGGACAAAACTTTTGTCTTTTTATCCGTTGGCCTTCATCTATCCGTTGGCGACAAAAACTTTCAGAATTTTATTCTAGTACACTGTTACCTTAATTCTTATAGGTTTTTCAGCCAATGAAATCGCGGCTGCAAAGGTGCCTTAAAAAAGGACACGTAAAAAAATTAAGGTAACAGTGTACTAGCTTTGATTCGCTGATGCCTCATGCATTCTTCTTCCCCTCTTGATGCACATCGTTCTTTCCCAAATGATGTTTGATGCTCCGCGCCTCGACCATGAACACCACCTCCTCCGCAATGTTCGTCGCGAGATCGGCAATGCGTTCGAGATTTTTGCTCACCAGAATCAACGAGAGCGAGCGCGAAATATTTTTGCTGTCGGAAATCATGTACGTCACCAACTCCCGCAGCAGTTGATCATTGAGCGCATCGACTTCATCATCGCGTTGGCAAACCGCCACGGCCGCGGGCACTTGTTTGTAAATGAACGCGTCGAGCGCCTCGCGCACCATGCCCTGCGCCAACACCGCCATGCGCGGAATGTCGATCAACGGTTTCAGCTCCGGCTCTTGTAGCAAGTTGAGTGTG
Source organism: bacterium (assembly GCA_041918175.1). Classification (GTDB taxonomy): domain Bacteria; phylum Zhuqueibacterota; class Zhuqueibacteria; order Zhuqueibacterales; family Zhuqueibacteraceae; genus JABWAN01. The sequence goes on along the minus strand of JAYRWE010000135.1, from coordinate 85,404 downwards.
CATTCGGCGATATTCACCCCGTGATCCGCAATGCGCTCCAGATCGTTGTTGATCTTCATCGCCGAAGCGATAAAACGCAGATCGCTCGCCATGGGCTGATGTTTCGCGAGCAGCTCGACACAGGCGTTGTCGATCTTGACCTCGAGCATGTTGACGCGCGGGTCGTCGTTGATCACTTGTTGCGCGAGTTGCTCGTTGCGCGTCTTCAAAGACGTAATCGCAAGCTCCACCGCCTTCTCGGCCAGCGAAGCCATGAACAACAAATCGTTGCGCAAATCTTCAAATTCATCTTCGAAATGGCGATGCATAACCGTTTCCTTGTGAAGCAATAAATGAGCGCGAACAACCATTTCAACTTCGGAGTACCAACACACCCACCACCACTCCCCAAATCCATCACTCCAACAATCCATCACTCCAACAATCCACCACTCCAACAATCCATCACTCCACCAATCAACCGAACCGCCCCGTCACATAATCCTCCGTAAGCTTTTGCCCGGGGTTGGTGAAAATTTTCGTAGTCACGTCATATTCGATCAACTTGCCGAGCCAGAGAAAGGCCGTGCGGTCCGACACACGCGCCGCTTGCTGCATGTTGTGCGTGACGATCACAATGGTAAAATTCTTTTTCAATTCCAACATCAACTCTTCAATCTTCGCCGTGGCAATCGGATCGAGCGCGGAGCACGGCTCATCCATCAAAATGATTTTCGGCTGCACCGCAATCGCGCGCGCAATGCACAGCCGTTGCTGTTGCCCGCCGGAAAGCCCGAGCGCACTCTGGTGCAAACGATCTTTCACTTCCTCCCACAGCGCGGCGCCACGCAAACTGCGCTCGACAATCACCTCCAACTCCGCGCGCTCACGCAAACCCCCAATCCGCGGCCCATACGCCACGTTTTCAAAAATCGTCTTCGGAAACGGATTGGTCTTTTGAAACACCATGCCCACGCTTTTGCGCAATGCAATCAAATCGAGATTGGGATCGTAAATGTCCGAGGCCTCGATCAAAATGCGGCCTTCATGCCGCGCACCTTCCACCAAATCATTCAACCGATTCAGACAGCGCAGCAATGTCGATTTGCCGCACCCCGAAGGTCCGATGAACGCGGTCACTTGATGACGGGGAATATCGAGCGTGATGTCGTGCAGCGTGTGCGTTTCGCCATAGAAAAAATTTAAACGCCGAATTGCAATCGCCGTTTGCGTTTCCGACAAAACTTGTGCGGCGGAATCCGTTTGTGGACGAACCGCCTCCGGCATCGCAATCGGTTGCAACGGCGAGCCGCGCAAAATCTGCAAAGGCACAGCAGTGGCGGTCATATCGACGCGCTCCAGTTTGGTGATGAGCATTGTCATGACAAGAACGTTGAGCAACACTTCTATTTTTGCCCCTCGCAAGGCATTGCCCCGCATACTTACAAAACCCTGCGCTTCAACAGCAATATCCAGCAACCAGCCTACAACTGCCCGAGCGAAAACCTCCGATACAACCGATTGCGCAAAAGAATCGCCGAGAGATTAAGCCCGAGCACAATAAGAATCAAAAGCAACGTCGTCGCATAAACCATCGGCAGCGCCGCTTCGACATTCGGCGATTGAAAACCGACATCATATATGTGAAAACCGAGATGCATGAACTTGCGCTCGAGATGCAGATAAGGAAAATTGCCGTCGAGCGGCAGCGTCGGCGCGAGCTTGACCACGCCCGTGATCATCAGCGGCGCAACTTCACCCGCGGCGCGCGCCATTGCGAGAATCAAACCCGTGAGAATCGCCGGCGAAGCGCTCGGCAACACCACGCGCCACAACGTCTCCACTTTCGTCGCGCCCAACGCGAGCGAAGCCTCGCGCATCGAGCGCGGCACCGCGGCCAAACCCTCTTCCGTGGTCACGATCACCACCGGCACCGTGAGCAACGCAAGCGTGAGCGAAGCCCACAAAATTCCGCCCGTGCCATACGTCGGCGCCGGCAATGTCTCCGCGAAAAAAAGCTGATCAATCGTCCCGCCGATCGTGTAGATAAAAAATCCCAAGCCGAAAATGCCGAACACAATCGAAGGCACGCCCGCGAGATTATTCACCGCGATGCGCACCAGTCGCACGAACCAACCTTGCTTCGCATATTCGCGCAAATAAATCGCCGTAATCACGCCGAACGGAACCACCACGATGCTCATCAAAATCACCATCAGCACTGTGCCGAAAATCGCCGGCAGCACGCCGCCTTCCGTGTTCGCCTCACGCGGCTCGTCGCTCAAATATTCCCACAGATGCTCCGCATAAAGTTCGACTTTGTTCCACCACGAAAGTGCGTTCGGTTGATACGCGCGCACAATCTCCAGCAGCGTCATCGTCTTCGTGCGCTCCTCCACCGTTTGGAAAGTCACGCGCAACGCTTCGCCGCGAGCGCGCAAACTTTCCAACTCACGCTCCGCGGTCTGATAGGCTTGCTCCAACGCCGCAATTTTTGTAGTCAATTGCTCGCGCTCGCTCGCTGCAAGCGCCCGCTGCTTGAGCGCGAGCTGGCGTTGCTCCAGCGCTTCGTGCAACTCCCCGAGTCGCTCTTTTTCCAAAGAAAGAATTTGCTCGTGCAGCGCATGCGCTTCCGTTAAATATTCCGGCAAACGCTGCGCAGTTTCCTCCGCGCCGCTCGCGAGTATTTCTTCGCCGCGCCGCAACTCCGTGAGAAATCCAAACGCATTGCCCCACGCTTGCCGCTCCAACACAAAGGCCGCAAAGGGCGCTTGGCGCGCGACCACGTTCTGCGCCTCAATCCAACGAAAATCGAGACCGTAAAAATCGCGATTCCCAATCTTCACGCGCAGCCTTTGCCCGTGCTCGCCTTCCGTGCCGCGCGGTTGCTCTTCCACTTCCCACACTTCGCCTAAAACTTTGCTGCCATCCCGAAGCGTAAACTCTTCCAGCGTCGAAGGCCAAAAGAGGCCCAGGCCATTGCGCAGAATCAGCACCAGCAACGCCGCAATCAAAAGAAAACTGAGGCTGGTTGCCAACATGGTGAGCCAAATAAGTGCGCTGCCGTTTTTGAAGAATGATCGCATGCGTTTGCTTAATAAATTTTCTTTGTAATCGTCAGCTAGGGAGCGTTTGCCGTAATGCCTTATCAGCTTTGACGACCAGGTTCGCTCATTTTCATACTTTCGAACTCATCCCCGGACTTCTCTTTTTACCGACTTTTTTTTATGGCTTGTCGCTGCTTCACCGAAGTGTCATCGTTGCTTGTTTACCTGACTTTTATTTTTTCAAGCTAGCTGACTTCAAAGCGACGGCATCCCGCCGCCGCATGATATTTTCAAAACAAGTTTCTTCTTACCCGCGAAACCCACCGAGACCAACAAAAGCTTTTCGTATGCTGCGCGGACAAAGATTGAAGCCATTAAGCCCGCTCATACTTCCCTCGCATGCGTTGCCGAATCAACTCCGCAATCGTATTCACCACGAACGTCATGAGAAAGAGCAAGAGCGCGGACAAAAACAACGCCCGAAACAATGTTCCGCCCTCGGGCGCTTCGGGAATTTCGACCGCGATGTTCGCGGACAACGTGCGAAAACCGTTGAAGGGATTCCATTCCATCAACGGCGTGTTGCCCGTGGCCATGAGCACGATCATCGTCTCGCCCACGGCGCGACCGAGACCGATCATCGTCGCGGAAAAAATGCCCGGGCTGGCCGTGGGCAAAACCACGCGCAAGGCCGTTTGCCACGGCGTTGCACCTAGCGCAAGCGACGCCGCCACCATGCTCTTGGGCACATTCGAAAGCGCGTCTTCTGAAACCGTGAAGATAATCGGAATCACGGCAAAGCCCATGATCAACCCCACGATGAAAGCATTGCGTTGATCATACGACACCGCAAACGTATCCAACAACCATTGCCGGAAATCGCCTGCAAAGAAAATTCTTTCAATCCCCTCATTGTTCGCAAAACATAAGGCCGCAACCGCAACGACGAGGGGAACGAGCGCAAAAACTTCGATGCCGGACCGGAGCGCTTTGGTCCATCGGTGCAAAATGTTTTGCCACAAGAATCCGAAAATGACCGCAGCAAACGGCGCGGCCACCAATGCCGCAAGCAAACCGGGGAACATCGGCTGCACGCGCGGCGCGAGCCACAAGCCGGCGATGAAACCGAGCACGACACTCGGCAACGCAGCCATGATTTCCATCACCGGCTTCACCAGGCCGCGCAGCTTCGCATGCATGAATTGCGAAACACACAGCGCAGAGAGCACGCCGAGCGGCAACGCGAAACAGAGCGCGTAGAGCGTGCCTTTGAGCGTGCCGAAAATGAGGGGAATCAAACTCAGCTTCGGTTCGAAGTCATCCGTTCCGCCGCTTGATTGCCACACGTACTCCGGCTTGCCATACCCTTCGTACCAAATTTTTCCAAAGAATGCTTTTCCACTCGCTTCGGGATGCGGATTATCGAGCGCGAGGTGCAATAAATTATGCTGCGCATCAAGCATGAGCGCGCCGTCACCCTTAGGCGCAAATGCCAGTGCCGCGATCGCCGAATCGAAATAACGTGCTTGGTGCAAAGTGCGCTCGTTCGTCGAATAGAGCAGCGCCGTCTCGCCATTTTCACTTCCGACGAGAAACGAACGGTTGCGCTGCGAAGCCGCAAAACTCGTGATCGCACCGTTCATGGGCGCGAACACATGCGCGCGCCGCAACTTGGGCGCTCCGGCTCCGCTTTCATCGAATGCGCCAAACCAGACCGTGATCTCGCCGTGCGCGGTGCCGACCACGAGCGAGCGCTCACCGATGAGAAAGCCCAATTGCGTAAGGGCATGGTTGGCAACTTGAACTTCTTCGAGCAAGCGCGGCGCGGACAATGATTCTACATTATACCTTTGCAGCAAGCCGTTGGCAAAGCCCACAAACAAATGCTGCCGCGATTTTTCCACGAGCACCGCAGTTGGTTTTCCTGCAAGCGTTGCGAGCGTGTGCCGCTGTTCCGTCACCTCGCCGCTGCCCAAGAGTGAAGTCGCGACTTCGCGACGATAGAGCACGAGACGATCATCCGCAGTCAAACCGGCAGCGAGAAAGTTATCATTTGGTGCGCCCGCGCATGCAATCGCGGTTAAGGCTTGTGCGCTGCTGTCAAGCGCAATGGCTTCGAAAAATTCCACCGTCGGCCGAAAAACGCGCGTGCTTGCTTGAAACGAAACTTGATAATCGATCATGCCCGCGAACAATTCGCCGCGCTGCGTGCCGAGCGCAAAGGTTTTATCGTCCTGGTGAAATTGTGCGCTCAAAATTTTTGCCTCTGCGGCAAGCGGGGCGCTGAAGCTTGCAAGAGGGGCAAAATCCGTGAGCTGATAAAACTGAAGCGTGCCGTGCGTATTCACCGCAAAGCCGATTTGTTGATACTCATCGCAGCCCAAAGCGAGAACAGCCGCAGTGCTATCCGCAAACAGCGTCTTTGCAGCAAAGCGCCCCTTGATCTCAACTTTTGCTTCGCGCCACAGCGGTGCAATGACCGCAAAGAATAGTGCGAGCAAACCGACAATACAAACGATGACGGTTACGCCACCGGCAGTGACGAAAAAAGTCGCTGCGCGATCCACTAGCTTGCGCACGCGCAGCCGCGGCGAAACCGTCGGTGTGCGCGAGATGAGCGTTTCAGTGTCAAGAGATTTGGCCATGGCGCGTGCCGCGTACTTTCATACAAGCAAAGATTTCACTTCTAATAGAGACACAAAGCAGATTTTCAGACAAGCTGAAAACCGCAGCCCTTGGGCAGCACACGGATCAAAAACGCATGCTTATTCTGCGTGCGCTTTCGATCCGGGTGTAATCAAAAAACTTTCAGAATTTTATTCTGAGATTGGTTCTTTAATCGGCACACGGCGTTACTGCCAGCGCATGCCTTATTCTAACTTCTTCAACTCTTCTTGCGCGACATTGAGCGGGATCGGCATGTAGCCGTCTTTGATCACAACTTGCTGGCCTTCTTGGCTGAGAATGAATTTGCAAAATTCTTTCACGAGCGGATCCAGCGGCTGGTTCGGCGCTTTGTTGACGTACACATAGAGAAAACGCGAAAGCGGATATTTGCCAGTGAGCACGTTTGCCATATTCGCTGCGTGCGCGGCTTCGCCTTCTTTACTGGAGAGCGCCAAAGCCTTCACCCCCGAGGTGATATAGCCGATGCCCGAATAGCCGATGGCATAGCGATCTTCCGTGACGCCTTGCACGACCGACGCAGAGCCGGGCTGCTCTTTCACCGTATCTTTGTAATCGCCTTTATAAAGCGCGTGTTCTTTGAAGTAGCCATACGTGCCGGAAGCGGAATTTCGACCGTACAAACTAATCGGATTTTTTTCCCACGCACCGGTGAGGCCCAAGGCTCCCCATGTGCCAATATCCTGCGCAAACCCGCCGCGGCGCGTTTTCGAAAAGATCGCATCGACTTGCGGCATGCTCAAACTCGCAAGCGGATTGTCTTTATTCACATACACCGCAAGCGCGTCAATCGAAGTGCGAATAGCAGTGGGTTTATAACCAAACTGCGTTTCGAATTTATCGATCTCCTCTTGCTTCATCGCGCGCGACATCGGACCGAATTGCGCCGTGCCCGCAATCAACGCCGGTGGCGCGGTGCTTGATCCTTTGCCTTCGACTTGCACTTTCACATTGGGATAATATTTCGCAAACGCCTCGGCCCAAAGCGTCATCAGGTTGTTCATTGTGTCGGAACCGATGCTGCTCACGGAGCCGGACACGCCGCTGGTCTTGGCGTACTTTTTAATTGCAGGATCGACTTTCACCGCTTCCTGCGCGAAAGTAAAGGAACTTATAACAAGCAACGCGCTAAGAATGAAACTGCGCCGCAGGGTTTGATTGATTTGCATGTGAAGTCTCCCTTTGCTTTGAGGTTGATGATGATCGTGAATTGAAGGCGCATTTTGCGCTTTTTGACAATCACAGAATAAAGCTCGGAGATTAAGATTGTGTTAAGACGAAGTTATGGTTTGATAAAAAGGCAGAAAGCGCTTAACGCGGAGTTAAAATGGAAGGTGGGCAAATAATATTGCTCTGTGAAAATTAATACGGCTGCGCGGGTGTTGAAATTGACCATTCAGTACATTTGGTTGCAGCTATGCTCCCTTATAGTATTATTCCGAAAGAACTATCACGATCGCGAAGATGTTGTAGCGCAGGCATCCTTGCCGGCTTAGTTTGCAGACTGGAAATCCGCGTTACGAATTTCCCGGAGTAAACATCATGCGCAACGTCACATTGTAGTCCCAAGCTTGACATTCAACCGCTTCCGATATAAATTGGAAACAAGAAAGCAAAATAGCATCGCAAGTAAGCATACGCACAATAGACCATGAAACAACCCGACAACGCCGCACCCGAAATGCGCCTCGACAAATGGCTAAAGGCCGCGCGCATTTTTAAAACGCGCGAAGAGGCGGCGCAGGCTTGTGATCTCGGGCGCGTGAAAGTGAATGACTCTGTTGCCAAGCCTTCGCGCGACGTGCGCATCGGTGATGTGCTCATCGTCAAAGTTTCGAATCACTATCGCACGCTCGAAATCAAAGATCTGCCGCAGCGCGGGCTATCGGCGAAAGATGCGAAACTCGTTTATCACGAAACCACACCGGAGTTGCCGCCGGAAACGCTCGAGTTGATGAAGCTCTTCAAACAACAAGCACGGCAATTGCCGGCGCCGGACAAAGGCCGTCCCACCAAAAAATCCCGCCGTGAAATGGAACGCTGGCGAGGCAAGAGCTGACTGGAGTGATGGATTGTTGGATTGATGGGTTCGAAAAACTCCAACACTCCAACACTCCAAGAATCCAAGAATCCAAGAATCCCACACTCCAGAAATTCCCCAATCCATCAATCCAAGAACGTTGAACCTTCATGAAAAAAATAAAACTTCTCGCCGCGCTGTTCGGCGGCTGCCTCGGCTTTCTCTCCTTTCCTGAAATTAATTGGACGCCTTTGATCATCATCGCCTACGTGCCGTACTTCTGGCTGCTCAATCATTGCGAGAGCGTGAAGGAAACCGCGTGGTACACTTGGCTTTATTCCGGCGTGATGACGTTCGGCGGATTTTTTTGGATCGCGCACACGGCCATGGAGTTCGGCGGCGTGCCGTGGTTTGCGGCCGCGCCGATTCTCTTGCTCTATGCCGCGGTGGGCAGCATCAACCTCGCGGTCACCGGCGGCGTCGTTGCACTCTTGCGCAAGAAGCTTTCGCTGCGCTGGCAAGCGCTGTGGATTCCCGCGGTGTTCGTGGCGATTGAAGCTTTTTTTCCCAAATTGTTTTATTGGTACGCGGGCAATGCGATCTATCAAGTCCTTCCTTTCATTCAAATCGCCGATCTCGGCGGCGCGATTTTGTTGACGACGCAAATTCTCTGGGTGAATTATGCCGTGTTCGCGTTGCTCGATCAATTTGTTCTTCCGCGCTTAACCGCCTTCAAAAATCAGCCACGGCATTTTGCGCGGAACGAAGCATTTGCAACCCTTGCGCTCGGGTGCGGCATTGCGCTGTTTAGTTTTGTTTATGGAAAAATCCGATTGCAGCAAATTGATGCGCACATGAGCCAAGCCACGCAGAAGAATATCGGCGTGGTGCAGGGGAACCTCGGCAATTTAGATCGTTTGCTCGCGCAATATGGCCATCGCGAAACGCTGCAAAAGGCGGTGGAGATTCATCGCGATCTCACGCTCGTTTTACATGAACAACAACAGCGGTCGCTCGATCTCGTGCTCTGGCCGGAAGGCACGTATCCGTATCCATTTCCCGACAAACGGCCGGAGCATCAAGCGCTCGCCGAGTTGACGCGCACGATTAGCGCGCCGCTGGTGACCGGCGGGCATGCCACACAGCGCAAGCCGGAGTATCGCTATTTTAATTCGATGGCTTTAATTGCGCCCGGCCAAGACACGGCGAGCGCGATTTACAAAAAGCACATTCTGCTCGCGTTCGGCGAGTACATGCCGCTCTCGAGTATTTTCCCTTCGCTCAAAAATCTCATCCCCGCCATTGCGGATTTCGGCGCCGGGCCGGGGCCGGAGATGATGCGCTATCGCGATTTCAAAATCGCGGCGATCATTTGCTATGAAGCGCTCGATCCGAATTACATGCGCGAATATGCGCTGCAAGGCGCGAACATTATTCTAAATTCGACGAACGATAGTTGGTATGGCAAATGGCAGGAGCAGGAGCAACATCTCGCGCTCGCGCAATTGCGCAGCGTGGAAACACGCTTGGTGCAAGTGCGCGCCACGAACACCGGCATTTCCGCGGTGATCATGCCGAACGGTGAGATTACAAATCGGGCAGAGCGGGATGTGCCGACGTACTTTGCGGCGCAAGTGCCGCTCATGCAAATGCCGCCGACATTTTATGCGCGCTATGGCGATTGGTGGGCCGGGGTGATGGTGCTGATCGTGGCGGGGATGCTCGTTTATCGATGGCGGAGTGCGTCTTCAAATAGAGCGGATAATAAAAAGCAAATCTTTCGCGCAACTGCAAAACGGCGATAACACCGCGTCTAGTTCCGCCAAACTCAAATTGCCGTATTCTCCCCTAGCACAGCTTCTATCTCAGCTAGAATGAAATTCCAGGTAGGTTCTGGTGATGGAATGATTTCGCCGGCGGCTGTGTGTTTATGGTGAGGAAATGTTGCGAGATGGATGTGGTGCGGCGCGTTGTCATAGCGAAAAACAAGACCCTCGTCGATTTGATAATGATAAGAGTAAGAAGGCTTACGCACGGTATTGCCCCAACAACTTACAAGGTACTCACTTGCCTTCAAAAACTCATCCCTTCAAGACAATCGATTTGTTCGCGAATGCTCATATAAATGTGATATTCACCGGCCCAGTCGATGAAATCATTGCGGTCGTCCATTTCGCCGTTCTGATAGCGTTCGAAAAAATCAGTAGTAGTCATACCGTACCGTTTTTCGAGGCTTTCCAACTGGGTCTGGGTTTTGGCTAGACCTCTCTCCAAAATCGCACGCTCACGTTGCAGCGCGCTGAAAATGAGATGGGTCAAGATCTCCTGTTTTTCAACACCGCCAGACTTCAGTGTTACCGAAACCATAAGTCACCTCCTATCTTAACGATTCAAGTTGTGCAACAAACTGCGGAGAATATATGGGGCTGAAATTGGGAATGCCACTTATATTTTAAACTCGACACACTCACCTCCTCCACCAATAACTCGCCTTCAACAACACCACGTTTTGCGCCGGCAAACGAAACGCGTCACGCACGTCGTCGCGCAGTGAGGTGAAGTAATCGGCGTTCTCACCGGCGCGCGCTTGCGTCCACACCAAATAGAGCACGCTGCCGGGACGATATTCCCAGCGCCACACGACATTCAGATTGTAAGCTTGCTCGTTGAAGTCAGGCTCGCCGTTATAGGCATAGGGCGCAAACTGCTCCGGGGTGAGCAACCTGCGAAAACTGTCGTGATGTCCCTTGGCGAGAAATAATTGCGTATACACTTGCAAAGTGAGATCGCGCGTGAGCGTGAGATTGCCGCGCAATGTGAAGTCGCGCTCCTCGGTATCGCGCAGACCAAAGACGCTAAATGAGGTGGGTGAGACCGTCGCATCGGCAACATTGGACACCCATGCTTCCAAATTACGCGTGCGGCTAAATCCCATTTCAAAATCGATCTCCGAAAAAGTAGTGGGTCGCAGCCCGGCTTCCATTCCCGTGCGCCAAGCCCGCTGTCCGCGGGAGTCTTGCGTATGCGAAAAATTTAATGTTGTAAAAACCGGCTTGCGGCCATCGCTTTCGATTTCAACAAAAGTCCGCCACTGTGCCGGCTTTTTATACAAGCCCAAGCCGCGCGTTTCGCGATCATCATAGGCAGGCACCGAGTAACTAAGCGACAACATCGTTTCCCAATAATTGCGCCACTGCCCATTCATGCGCAGATTGTCATCGGTGAACAGTTTCGCGCCTTCGAAATTCCACCGCCAATGTTGCGAGGCGCGAACCGACCAACTCCGGAAAATTTTTCCCGGCAACGTTTCGCGATAGCGCAGTTCGAGCATACCGCCATAGTCATTAGGCCGGCGAAAATAGCCGAGGTCGTTGATGTTATAATGTCGCGACGTGAAATCGCCGCTCACGGAATAGAGCCAATGCGCGCCGCCGTCTTTGCCGAAACGCAAACGCCCGGCCGAGCCGGCAATGCGGCGATTCACGTCTTGCGTGGTTTGCGAGTTCGCTAAAAAACCCTCGAAGCCATACACGCTTTCTTTAAAACGAAGATTCCAATCCACGCCGCCGGTGAATGCAGGCCAATGTCGATCGCGCGCGACCGCGGTTGCAATCATGCCCACGTTCGAGTTGTCGCTCACGTCTTGTTTCAAACGCACGAGGCTATAGCTTGCCGCCGGTTCCACCACTTGCGCAAAAGAACGGTTATGCGCATCGGTGAGCGTTGCCTTTTCTTCCTGCGTGAGCGCTTGTAAAATTCCGAGCGCCAACCCTCGTTTCGTTTTGCCCGTAATCTTTGCCGCGCCGAGAATCGTGGTTGCGCTCGGCGCTTCGCGCACGGAAACATCTTCAGCCAACTCTTCAAGGCCGCGCGGCCTGCGCCCAACGCGGCGCGAATAAAACAAGCCGGGGCCGAAGCTGCCGCCGAAAGTGGAGAACTGCAAAATCTGTGTGCCTTCGATAAAGAACGGCCTCTTCTCCGGATAAAAAGTTTCGAACGTGGTGAGATTCAACACCGCGGGATCAGCTTCCACTTGCCCAAAGTCGGGATTGACCGTGAGATCAAGCGTGAGATTGCTGTTCAAACCATATTTGAGATCAAAGCCCGTATTGCCGCTGAAATCGCTCGTGCCTTTTCCCGCGGGCGCGAGCGCGCGATTGACAAACGCGCCGCTGCCCACGGAGTATGGCAACACTTCAAGCCGCGCCGGATTGGGCAACTCGCCTTCGAACACAAGATGGCCGAAGTGTGAAATAAAGCCGCGCGCGCTTTTCGGAATGAGCACCCAATAATCGCGCTCATATTTGCGGCTGATGCGACGGATAAAATTCACGCCCCAAATATTTTTTCCGTCGCGGCTCGGCGAATAACGCAGCACGTGAAATGGAATTTTGATTTCCGCGCTCCAGCCCTTCGGTGAATTCGTTGCGCCATTGTCGCGCAAAATCTGCGTCTTCACCTCCCACACCGCATCCCACGAATCATCTTCGTTTTCCGCATCATTGTATTGTAGAATATCCACCTTCACACCGGAGGCGAGCACGGTAAATTCGAATGCGGTTTTGTGATCGTGATAAGTATCGAGGCGAATCGAAATCACGTCGGAGTCGATTTCGTTATCGCGGCGCGTGAGGCGCGCGACGATTTTCTCCGGCTCCGCGTCGTGCATCATGCAGCCGAAATATAGCGCTTCGCGATCAAAGAGAATGCGAATCTCGGTCTTCTCGCTTTCACGTTGGCCTTCATCCGGATCGCGTTGATAAAAATCCGAGAGCGGTTGCGCACGTTGCCAAACTTCATCGTTGAGGAAACCGTCTAGGAGCGGGGGAGTATTCGTGCGGATGGCAATTGCCGTGCGTTCGCTGTCGCCGGCAAACAGAGCGGAACAAATGAGGGAAAGACAGAGCGCGCAGCGCGAGAAAATTTGCATGAGGCGGCCTTCGCGTGATTCAGTCACCATCTTTTTTATTGCCGGTGAAAATAACCAACGCGCCTCAGCTTTGCAAGAAAACAGATCCGCCCTGCGCAGGATTTCAGCCGGCGCAGGGCGGGAGGAAGGTTAGGGGAAGGAGAGCAAAAGTGGTTCAGGATTTTTTCTTTGCTTCATACTCTTGCACGATAGCCGCCACCATGTGCTTCAGTTCTTCGGAGTCTTGAAACCGCAGATCGACTTTCAAAAACTCCATCGCCCACTTGTTTTGCATTTTATAGAGCGTCACCAACGCGAGCTTTTTGACGCGCTCGTCTTTGTGATTGCGATACACGTGCATCACGTCGTACACCGCGGCATCGATGTCGAGCCGGTCTGCATTCTGAATGTAAAAATCCATTGCTGATTGGCGCAGACCTTCGTTCCCCGAAGAGAGCGAGCGCACTAAATTTTTGCTGACCTTCTTCCAATCTACGGGCTTTTCTTGCGCAAAACTGTTGTTCCCGCTCATTAACGTCACGCCGAGAACTGCGATTGCCAAAAACTTTGCTGCGGATTTCATAATTCACCTCTGTGCTTAAATAGTATTATGACAGCGGATCGTCGGAGGAGCCGATCATTTTGTGCCGGTCTGCAAAACGCACGGCGCACGACCTCGCGCAGAAATTTTATGCCGCATCAGTACGGGAGCAAACAACACAAGGTTGCAAAGAAGTCCTCCCGCGAAAAATTTACCGCCACTCGGAAGATTCTTTGCAACCTTTTTGTTTGTCTAGGCTCAATCACCGCACGCGGCGAATACGCTGAGGCGAAACGTGACGGAACGCGGCGACGCGAATGTTGCATTCCAAAGCGCGAATCGTTATTATGCCGCCGTTGTCGTGTTTACCTCAAGCTGCTTCCCTAGCGTGGTTGAACATCTCCAAGTAAAGTATGGCATGAGTCCTTTACGTTACTTCACCGCGGGTGAATCGCACGGTCAAGCATTGGTTGGCATCATCGAAGGCATTCCCGCGGGTTTGGAAATTGGCGAAGAGTATATTGCCACACAGCTTTATCGCCGGCAACAAGGCCACGGCCGCGGCGGGCGCATGCGCATTGAACGCGACCATGCGCGTATTCTCAGCGGCGTGCGCTTCGGCCAAACGCTCGGCTCCCCCATCGCGCTGGAAATTGCGAATCGTGACTGGCAAAATTGGCAAACGAAAATGTCCATCGTCGCGCAGGAAGAAACCGCGCAAGTCGCGCGCGTGGAAATTCCTCGGCCCGGCCATGCCGATCTTGCGGGCGCAATTAAGTATCAAACCGATGACATTCGCAACGTGCTCGAACGCGCGAGCGCGCGCGAAACGACGACGCGCGTTGCGCTTGGCAGCATTGCGCGAAAATTCCTTGAGAGTTTCGGTATTCGCTTCGTCAGCCACGTAGTGCAAATCCACGAAGCGCGCAGTTCATTTAATTTGCTTGCTGCCGAAAAGCATGCTTTTGATTTGGAAAGAATAATTGCGCGCACGGAAGCTTCGCCTGTGCGTTGTATGGAAGAAGAAGCTGAGGCGGCGATGATCGCAGCGATTGATTGCGCCAAAGAAGAGCGCGACACCGTCGGCGGCATTTTCGAAGTCGCGGCGTTTCATCTGCCCATCGGCCTCGGCAGTTATGTGCAATGGGATCGTCGCCTCGATGCCCGTATTGCGGCTGCGTTAATGAGCATCCCTGCAATGAAGGGCGTGGAAATCGGCGGCGGCTTCATGAACGCGACCCAACGCGGCAGCGCCGTGCATGATCAAATTTATTTTTCCAACGAACGCGGCTATTATCGCGACTCCAACAATGCCGGCGGGCTGGAAGGCGGCATCACCAACGGCCAACCGCTCATCGTGCGCGTGGCGATGAAGCCGATTTCAACGTTGATGCGCCCGCTCGACTCCGTGAATATGCGCACCAAAGAGGCGACCGCGGCGCACATCGAACGCTCTGACGTGTGCGCCGTGCCCGCGGCGTGCGTGATCGGAGAAGCAATGCTCGCGCTTGTGCTCGCCGAGGCAATGCTGGAAAAGTTTGGCGGCGATAGTATGACTGAAATTTTGGAACGATGGCAACAATGGTCGAAAAGTTAGAACGCATCTTTCTCATCGGCTTCATGGGCAGCGGCAAGAGCACGATCGGCAAACTACTCGCACAACGTCTGGGTTGGCAGTTTGTGGATTTGGATGAAGAGATCGTGCGCCACGAAGGCATGCCGATTGAGCAAATTTTCGCATTGCAGGGCGAGCCTTATTTTCGTCGCATCGAAGGCATGTTGCTCGAGAGCCTGTTGCCATTGCGACAAACTGTGATTGCATTAGGCGGCGGCACGCCGGCGCAAGAGCCGGTGTGGCGCGTTTTGCAACAAGGCCTGGTCGTTTATCTGCGCTGTCACCCCGATGAACTTTTTCGCCGTTTGAAAGACGACAACACGCGCCCGATGTTGGGCCGCGTCTCCCCCGCCGAGCGTTTGCTGCTCATCAAAAATCTTCTGCAACAGCGCGAGCCTTTTTATCTGCGCGCGGAATTGATCGTAGATAGTTTCGCGCAACATCCGCCGTTAGAAACCGCAATCATCATTTCACAACTTCTCCAAGAGCGCACATGAAACGCATTTTGATCATGCACGGCCCGAACTTAAATTTGCTCGGCGAACGCGAACCGAAAATTTACGGCACCATGACTTTGCATGAATTGAATCACACGCTCGCAGCTTTCGCGCAGCGCAGCAGTGTCGAGGCGATTTGTTTTCAATCGAACCACGAGGGCGCGCTCATTGATTTTTTACACGAGCACCGCAAACAAGCCTCCGGCGTGGTCATCAACCCCGGCGCGCTCACGCATTACAGCCATGCGTTGCGCGACGCGATTGCCGGCGTAAATTTGCCCACGGTCGAAGTGCATCTCTCCGACATTCATGCACGCGAAGCGTTTCGCCGCGTCTCTGTAATTCGCGAAGTGTGCTTGCAGCAAATCTCCGGTTTGGGAATTGAGAGTTACAAACGCGGCATTGAAGTCGTGCTCGGCCATTTGGCGTGCGTCGAACTGAAATCTTTTTTAGATAACAACCCTTCACTGGATGAAGGTTATGGCTTCTGTGTACAATTGCTCAAACAACATTTTCCCAAGTATGATTGGGCCGGCATTTATTTGGTGGAGGGCAACGAGTTGGTCGTGCACAACTATCTCGGCGCGCCCACGCCGCACGTGCGCATTCCCATTGGCCAAGGCATTTGCGGCGCCGCGGTCGCGGAAGAGCAAACCATCATCGTGCCCGATGTGCATGCCGATCCGCGTTACTTGTCATGCAGCATAGAAACCAAATCTGAAATTGTCGTGCCGATTCAAGGCAAACAAATGTATGGCGAGATCGACATCGACAGTCATACGCCCGATGCGTTTTGGGAAAATGACAAGACATACTTGGAGCATATGGCGCAGAGCCTCGCGAAATGGCGCGATGCGGCTTGAGGCTGGTTGCTTGTTACTCGTTGCTCGTTGCTCGGCAAAGAGGTTAAATAAGAAGTTTTCAAGCGCGCAAGAATCCAGGAACCAGTATCCAGCAACCAGAAACAGCCTGTGTTCTTCTTCATCTGCTTTGTGTCATGAAATGCAAATCCGCCAGATTGCAACAGGTTCTGTCACGATGCTCTCTTCACTGTCAAAGCTGCTCAATGCGTGACAACTTGTGGCGTGCGGTGTACAAAGAACCTCGCGACATTCGTTGTATTTAAATGCCAGCTTGTTTTTGGGCTGTGGCATATGGTTTGTCAAAAGAATGGAGTCATAGCAATTTTTGAATTCGCTCCTTCATTTGATCATCAGATAAAAAGGAATGTGAGATGAGCGCAGACCGCGAAAATCTGCACGAAGCTAATGACCTTAAGATACCGAAGATCATGCCGCTGTTGCCGCTGCGCAACACGGTAATTTACCCGCAACAAATTTTGCCGCTCTCCATCGGCCGTGAACGCTCCGTGCGCTTGTTGGAAAATGTCATTCGCGGCGATCGTTTGATTTTAGTCGTCGCGCAAAAAGACGGCGGCACCGAAGAACCGGAACAGGAAGATGTTTATCGTTGGGGCACGATTACGCAAGTGATGAAGATTTTCAAAATGCCCGACGGCACGCAAAGCGCAATGGTGCAGGGTGTGGCACGCGCTCGCATTTTGGATTTTTTGCAGCAAGAGCCCTATTTCGTGGTCGCGGTGCAACCCTATCCCGATGAGCAAGCCGAAGGGATGGACATTGATGCGATGGTGATGAACTTGCGCTCGCAGTTTCAAAAGGCCGTAGAGCTTGCGCCCTATTTGACCACCGAGCATGCGATGCTTGTGATGAACACCGACACGCCGGGGCGCTTGGCCGACATCATCGTGTGGAATCTCAATCTGCAAATGGAAGAGAAGCAGGGCATTTTAGAAATGACGGACGTGCGCAAGCGCTTGGAGCGCGTCACTTTTCTTTTAAGCAAAGAGTTGCAGATACTCGAACTCGGCAGCAAAATTCAAAGTGAAGTACAGGGCGAGATCAATAAGAACCAACGCGATTATTATTTGCGCGAGCAGTTGAAAGCCATCAAGCGCGAATTGGGCGAGGATGAGGACGAGCGCACGAGCGAGGCGGGCGAGTTGCGCAAACGTTTGGACGAAGCGCAATTGCCGGAAGAAGCAAAGAAAGTCGCGGAGAAAGAATTGGAGCGGCTCTCGAAAATTCCACCGGCCGCGGCGGAGTACACAGTTTCGCGCACGTATTTGGACTGGCTCATCGAGTTGCCGTGGAATAAACACACCGAAGACAATCTCGATGTCAGCTACGGCCGCAAAGTGCTCGACGAAGACCACTACAATCTCGAAAAAGTTAAGAAGCGTATTTTGGAATATCTTGCGGTGCGGCAATTGAAGCCGGACATGAAAGGCCCGATTTTATGCTTCGTCGGCCCTCCGGGCGTGGGCAAAACTTCATTGGGCCGGTCGATCGCGCGCGCGCTGGGTCGCAAGTTTGTGCGCATCTCACTCGGCGGCGTGCATGATGAGGCCGAGATTCGCGGGCATCGTCGCACGTATATCGGCTCGCTTCCGGGCCGCATCATTCAAGGCTTAAAACGCGCAGGCGTGAACAATCCCATTTTCATGTTGGATGAAATCGACAAAGTCGGCGCGGATCATCGTGGCGATCCTTCTTCCGCTCTGCTCGAAGTTTTAGACCCCGAACAAAATTTTTCTTTCAGCGATCATTATCTCGAAGTGCCGTTCGATCTTTCCAAAGTCATGTTCATTGCGACGGCAAACCTCGAAGACCCGATTCATCCCGCGCTCAAAGATCGTTTGGAGATCATCGAGATTCCGGGCTACACCGCGGAAGACAAGATGCGAATCGCCGAGAGATTTCTCGTGCCCAAGCAACTTGACGCGCACGGCTTGAAACCGGAGCAATTGCAATTCGAGCCGGAAGCGCTTACACACGTCATCTCGGCATACACCCGCGAAGCGGGTGTACGCAATTTGGAACGCGAGATTGCGAACATCTGTCGCGGCGCTGCGCGTGAAGTCGTCGAGCGCCGCGGGCAGAACGGTGCCGCAGCAACGACAGAGAGCGAAAAGAAAACCCTCGCGAAAGAGGAGGTCGCAAAGTATCTCGGCGTGATCAAATTTTTTTCGGATGCAAAGGAACGCATGAGCCGCAACGGTGTGGCGACCGGCTTGGCGTGGACGCCGGTGGGCGGCGACATTCTTTTTATCGAAGCCACCAAAATGCGCGGGAAGGGCAACTTGGCCTTGACCGGGCAATTGGGCGAGGTGATGAAAGAGTCGGCGCTCGCGGCGTTGTCGTTCATTCGCAGCAAAGCGAAGCAGCTCGACATAGATGAAGAAATTTTCGACAAGATTGATATCCATATTCATGTGCCCGCGGGCGCGATTCCCAAAGACGGGCCAAGCGCGGGCGTGACGATGTTTGCCGCGCTGGTCTCATTGCTTACGGATCGCTTGGTGGCGCATGACATTGCAATGACCGGCGAAATTACTCTGCGTGGGCTTGTCTTGCCGGTGGGCGGCATCAAAGAGAAGGTGCTCGCGGCGCGGCGTGCAGGCATCAACAAAGTCATCTTGCCGGAAAAAAACCGCAAGGATCTCGAAGAGATTCCGAAGCACGTGCGCGATACGATGGAGTTTAGTTTTGTGAGCGAGATGGAAGATGTGATCAAATTGGCGCTGACTCGCCGACCGCGGCGACCGGCAGAAGAAGCATCAATCATGACCAAGCCGCAGCCTGCGTTGGCGTGAGTCGCAATTGAAGAAGCCTTCGCCCGTTAAGGTTGAAAAAAAGGCCGCGAGTTTATGTCGCGGCCTTTTTCATTTTTAAACGGCTTGAAGTCTTTTCGCGCTATTGTTTGGGAAAAATCTTTGTGAGTCTAATCCTCAATCCGCTTAAAAGAGGCGTGGTCAAAATTTGATGGCGCTCAAAGCGCTTGTGCAAAACGAATTTCCCTTTCATGCTGCGCCAAGCTTCCACTCATTCCTGCTCGTGATTGACCATCCAATATCCCTGATACGTGTAAAGCTTGGCGGTTTCGCGTAAAGACGTGTCGAGGAATATCATACTTTTTGCGTCAACTCAAACGTGAACGGAAAATTTTCGCAAGCCGGATTTTCAACCCGGGCAAAAGCGGCGTGGTTAAAATTTGATGTTCCGCTAAGCGCTTGTGCAAATGCAACGCGCCCTTTTCTCTGCGCCAAACTTCGACCCACCGCCTCTCGTGATCTACCATCCAATATTCCTGCACTTCGAAACGCGAGTATTGCGTTAACTTCTCCTGTCGATCACGCTTTGCCGTGCCACGAGACAGCACTTCGACTACCAAATCCGGCGCGCCTTGAATGTTTGCATCGGTTAGAATATCAAAACGCTCGCGGGTTATGAAAACAATATCCGGCTGCAAAATGTTGATCTCTGATAAAATCACATCCGTGGGCGCGGGCAGCACTTCACCGACGGGATCTTTTTCGAGAAAATTTTCAATTGCAACTAAGAAGCGTTTCAAAGTAAGCTGATGTCCGGTGGTCGGCGCCGGCGACATAAATAACTCCCCGTTTAGGATTTCGTAGCGAATGCCGTCTTCCGGCAATTTTAGATAGTCGGAATACGTGTAAAGCTTGGCGGTCGCGCGCAAAGGCGTCTCGATCAATATCATGTTTAATGCCTCAACTCAAACGTGAATGGAAAATTTTTGATAGCCGAATTTTCAAGCCGGGCAGAAGCGGCGTGGTTAGCGTTTGGTTATCTACGAGCCGCTTGTGCAAAACCAGCGCTCCGCATTCTCTACGCCACACTTCCACCCACTGCTCTTCGTGATTCACCATCCAGTATTCTTCAACTCCAAAGCGTGAGTATTGCGCCAGCTTTTCTTCACGGTCACGCTTCTCCGTGCCGCGCGAGAGCACTTCCACCACCAAATCCGGGGCACCTTGAATATTCTCCCGTGTGAGAAGATCGAAGTGCTCGCGAGTGATGAAAGCAACATCGGGTTGGAGAATGTTGATTTCCGATAAGATCACATCCGTAGGCGCAGGGTAAACCACGCCCAGTGGATGTTTCTGCAGAAAGGCCCAGATATAACCAAACAAGTTTCCGGAAGTGCTTTGATGGCCGAGGGTCGGTGCAGGCGACATAAACAACTCCCCGTTTAGAATTTCATAACGGATGCCGTCCTCCGGCAGCTTGAGATAATCCGCATACGTGTACAGCTTGGCGGTCGCGCGCAGCGGGGTATCAATGAGTATCATGGCCGTGCTCTCAAATTAAAACGCAAACGCCGTGGTGAGCGCGATGCTTCTCGGCGCTTCGAGGTTGCGCTCCACTTGCGTATAGTTGTATTGGAAAATATTGGAAGCGCCGAGCGTGACCTCTACCGGATTCAACCTCACACTCGCACGCAAATTGGTTACCCGTTGCGACACACGCGTATCGTCTTCATACACACGCACGCGCTGAATGCGCCCGACATAACGCGAGTCAAAGCCGAAAGCAAATTTGCCGAGGGTGAGTGTCGCATTGCCCGAGAGCAAATGCTTCGCGCGATAGGCAAGCGGTTCGTCAAGCTCTTCGGCGATTCCCGTTTGACTGTTGCGGCGCTCCAATTCGCGCGCATCCAAATAAGTGTAGCCCAAACCGAAATTGATGCGCCGTTGCCACAAGCTGCCGTTGACTTCCACCTCCGCGCCGCGAATGCGCGCGCGATTGAAGTTTTGAAATTGAATTACCGACACGCTGCGTTTGGTTACGAAATCGCCTTCGATCAAATCATCATAATCATTCCAAAAGAGCGCGCTGTTCACAAGCAAATTGCTCAACACAAATTGTCCGCCGACTTCATAAGACCACGCTGCCTCCGAGCCGAGATTGGGATTGGGAATCACAGTGAAGCCGCCGGCGCGCGTGCAGGTAAACATCTCCGCCATCGTGGCCGCGCGAAAACCGCGACCGGCAGACATACGCAACGAGCTGCGCGGCGAAAGTTGATACACCAAACCGAGACGCGGATTGAGATGATATTCCTTCAATCCGGTGTCGACGTAGTTATAATCAAACCGCAAACTACCCGTGGCCGTGAACACGGGATTGGGTCGCCACTCGTGTTGCACATAGCTTGCGAGCGCTCTGCCGTCGTGCTCGCCATAGAGCGTCGCGTCGATAAAGTTCAACGTGGCCGCGCCGCCAATCGTAGTCGCGTGTTTTTCTCCCCATTCATAATCAAGCTGCGCTTCGAAGTCATTTTTATATGCGCGCACGTGAATCGTGTCACCGCGTGTGAGGCAAAACGGATTGGCCGTGTCGTCCGCGAGACGATTGTCAAAACCGTTGGTGTAATACGCATTGCGCAGTTGCAGTGTCGTTTTTTGATTGAGCAACGTGCGATACGTGCCGCCGATTTGCAGCTTGGTCGAAAGCGTCACATCGCTCGTGGCGTCGTCCGCAACTTCATAGGGATCGTTCTCGCTCTTCCACGCAATGATGTCGCCGTGACGATCGCGCGCATAGTTCCCATACGCGGTTAAATAAGAAGTCGGTGAAAAATTATACTTCGCTTTGAGGTAGCCGCTGAAGCGATGATAATGCCCGTTCTGCTGAAAGCCGGTGGATTCGCGCCGGCCCAACGAGCCGCGTATTTTAAGATTGCCGATCGCGCGCGAGTGGGAAATATCCTGATAGTTGTAAGACAGCGTGCGCTCCGTCCATTTCCATTCATCGTAGTAAGGCTCGTCATAAACGCCCACGGTGGTGCGAAGCGCGGTCACGGGTTTTGCGCTCGGTTCTTTGGTGATGACGTTGATCACACCGCCGAGCGCGTTGCTGCCATACAGCGAAGAGGCCGCGCCTTTCACAACTTCAACGTGATCGACTTCATTGGGCGGAAGCGCATCCCACTTAATATCGCCGCTGTCGCCGGGCAACATGGGCACGCCATCCACAAGCAGCAATACGCGACTGCCCGCGCCGCGACTATAACCCGAGGAGCCACGAATGTTGATTTGCCCACTCATCACATTTACGCCGGGAATAAATTCCAGCACTTGATCCAAACTCACCGGATTTTGCTGTTGAATGCGTTGCTCCCCGAGCACGCTGATGCTCGCCGGCGTTTCCATAAACGATTGCGCTTTGCGGCTCGCGGTCACGACAACTTCGGGAACGTCAATCGCGGTTTGGCTCAATGAAAAGTTCAAACGCACCGTATCGTTCGCAGCGACTTTCACACTCGAAACGACGCTGGGCAAATAACCGATCACTGTCGCGCGCAAGCTGTACGTACCCACGGGCACGTTGCGAATGATATAGCGGCCTTCAATATCCGAGGCCGCTCCGAGCGTTGTGCCTGCAAGCAATAAATTCGCGCCCGGCAACGCTTCGTTCGTGCCTTTTTCCGTCACTTTGCCGATAATCGTGCCGCGCGCGGTTTGGCCTTTTGCGGTTTGATGAAAAAAACAAAACACGGCGAGTAAAATGCAAATCAAGCGAGAGGTGGTTCGCGCATACATGAGAGGTTCGACCTCGCGTTTCAGATGAGTTTCAAACGAATTTTTCCGTGATGCGATAGTTGACAAAATCCAGCGTGATGATTTTGCCGTCCAACAAGCGCGTGCCGAGCAAGGCTTCGTCGTCGGTGAGGCTCATAACAACTTCCAGCGTGCGATTATCAATCACCAATTTGCCGCGATATAACGGCTCTTCAACCACAACGCCGTTGGCTAGAGTGTATTCCTCCGTTCCATGATATCTCAAATCGCAATCGGAGATGTGCTTTTTCGGGAGGCTAAACGCATCGTTGAAACCCGTATCAAGCACGGCGTCGAGGCGTAGATTTCCTCCTTTTCCAACAACAGCAATGTTTTCGATGATCGTATTCAATTCCGTATCAATATACCCTTGCATTACATTTATCTCCGTTTGTAAACGCCTTTGTGTCCGATAAAGATAAAATGAAAAATTTTCTCAGGATATTTGGCTTCGGCGCTTAATGCCGCATCGAGCTTGGTGTCTCCGAGAAAATAATCGCCGCTGTCCGGCTCAATGGCGACATACTTATCACGGTAGAGTTTTTCGAATTCCTCTTGATAGCGCTCCGCGTAGACTTTTTTTGCGCGGGCAACGAACGCGGCGATTTCAGCTTGGTCAGGCACGTAAGCTGTTTTCATAAAACAGCCTCCTGTTTGGTTGATGAAATTCACGACGGATTTTCACGGATGTGATAATTGACAAAATCCAGCATGATGACTTTGCCGTCCAACAAGCGCGTGCCGAGCAAGGCTTCGTCGTCGTCGGTGAGGCTCAATAAAACTGGCCAGATTTGATTGTCGAATACAATTTCGCCCCGATACCTATCTTCGGTCACAATGCTTCCATTGGCGAGAACATATTTTTCCGTGCCATGAAAAATCAAGTCGCATGCACTTTTGAATTTCTGCGGTAAGCAGAATTGGTCATTGAAGCCTGTATCTAACACAGCATCAAGTTCAATCGGCCCCTTACTCCCCACGACAAAGACGTTTTCAATTCGAAGAACAAAATCCTTGTCAATATATCCCTGCATTGATTTTATCTTCGTTTATACATTGCGGCATGGCCTATCCGAATAAAATGAAAAAATCTTTCAGGGTATTTGGCTTTGGCTTTCATTGCGGCTTCCATCTTGGACTCGCCCATAAAATAGTCGCCGCTTTCAACTTCAATGGCCACGATTTTATCTTTATATAACTTTTCAAATTCCGTCTGATAGCGTTCTTTGTAAATGATCTCGGCAAGATTCGCAAAGGCTTCACTATCAAAGCCTACGGGTTTATCCAATGCAATCATCGCGGATCTCCTTGGGTTGGTCAATAAACCAAATACTTCTTTCACGGCAAAATCGGCGAAGGCGGCGAGAGCGCGGCAAAATCGGCGTTGATATTGACGCCGTTGAGCAGGCGTTTCTGCGGCACCTCAATGGCGAGCGGCACGCGTATCGTTCCCGGTTGCGCATACATCGCTAGCGTATCAAGCCCGCTGAAATCATTTGTCGCATTTTTCTTTTTCGGTTTCCAAGCGAGCACGACCCATTCATATTTGCCTGCGGGCAACGTCATCTCATAATCATAACTGCTCACAAAGCGCGGCAACGTGTCGCTAAACAGCGGCGGGTTAATCGGAATGTCAAAGACGGTCGCCGGTAATTTTTTGAAAACAGCGAGTCGCACCCACTCCGTCGTGTCGGGCCACGCGCCCGTAAAAGTAATGCGCCCGGAAATGCCTTCGTGCAACGGCTCAAGACCGTGATCGCCGCAAGCCGCGGTGAGCGCCAAGAGCGTGAAGCACGTAATGCGAAAGGTGAAAGATTTCATGATGTGTTCCTTGTAATCAGTTACGCCGAACTGCGGGCCGTTATTTTCAACGCGAAGATTTTAGCACAAAATGCTTTGAATGTCAAGAATGCAAAATGAGTTTGGCGTCGCCGGAGCGGTGCTCGCAACGTCTTATTGCTTTGCTTGCAGCTCATGGCGCAGGCGTTTGAACATCGTGCGCTCATAAAACGCGGGCGCAAGGCGCGACACCCAATATGCAAGCTTGCCCACGCGCGACAATACGAGCAAGCGTTTCTGCTTTTGCGCCGCGCGATAAATCGCCTCGGCAACTTCCTCCGGCCGCGCAATTCTGCCCGTGGTTGAGCGCGGTTGCGTTGCCGGTTTGCCGTCGCCGCCGAGCGCGTTCTTTTCGATGCCCGTTGCCGTGAAGCCTGGGCACACCATCATTACCTGCACGCCGGACTCGCGCAATTCCGTGCGCAGCGATTCGAACAAGCCATGCAGGGCGTGCTTGCTCGCGCTGTATCCGCTGCGCCCAAACAAAGGCGAGAAGCCGGCAATACTGCTCATGACGATGATCATGCCTTTGCTCTTGATCAACTCCGGCAAAGCCGCTTGCGTGCAATACAATGCGCCAAAGAAATTGACATTCATCACGCGCTGAAAGACTGTGCTCTGCGTTTGCGCGAATGCGCTGCGTTGCGTGAGGCCCGCGTTGTTGATGAGCATGTCGAGGCGACCGAAATGTGCGAGCACATTCTCCATCGCAGCGTGACAGGCTAGCTCATTCGTGACGTCGCATTCACAACCGTGCGCTGGTATGCCGGCGCGATGAAGCTCATTAATAAAAGAAGAAAGCGTTTCGCGTTGTAAATCGAGCAGACCAAGCTTTGCGCCCGCGCGGCCAAAGCGCCAACACAATGCGCGGCCCATGCCGCCGGTTGCGCCGGTGATCACCACGACTTTGTTTTGCATGCTCGTCCTCATTTGCCCTTAGGCTCTTGGTGCATCGCTTTGAAGTGCAACAAGCCCGGCGCCCACATGTGCTTCACCGGATTGACATCAACATGAATCACTGCGCACTTGTTCGCGGCGAGGCAACGCTCCAATGCCGGTCGCAACTCGCTCGGCGCGGTCACGCGCTCGCCGTGAGCGCCCATGCTCTCCGCCAGCTTGTCGAATTGAATCTCGTTCAAATCCGCGTTGATCGTTTCACTCGGCGCGAGCGCTTTACGCACCATCGTCTTAAACGGCTTCAATGCGAATTGCTGATTCATCTTCACCATGCCCCACTGTTTATCGCAACACACGAGATAAACAACCTTCAAATTGTTGCGCACCGCGGTTTCGATTTCTTGCATGTTGAAGCCCATGGCTCCGTCGCCGATGATGCAATAAATTTGGCGAGCGGGATATGCCACGGCCGCACCCAAGGCTTGCGCCACGCCCGCGCCGAGCATGCCGAATTTCGCTGTTTGCAAAATCGTGTTCGGCACGCGCGCTTCATGAAAGAAATGCGCCCATACCGCGGTGTTGCCGCCGTCCATCACGCAAATCGCTTCGGGTGAAAAAAACTCCCGACACACGTGCGCCACGTGAGCAGGATTCATCGGCGCGGCGTTGTCCTGCAAATGCTCATCGAGTTTGGCGCGCGTCGTTTTCATCTCAGCATGAAATTCTTTGAGCGCGTGCTCGCGTTGTGTGAGCGCCATGCGTTCTCGCCGCGTCGCGAGCTTTTCAATCAGCTTTATCAAAAAGAGTTTTATGTCGGAGAGAACGGCGAGCTCCACGGGCTTGTTCAACCCCAAAATCTCTTCGTCGATGTCGACTTGAATCATTCGTTGCTCTTTCGGCGAAGCCCAATACGGCGCCTTGCCCCACCAATCCGTTTCGCCGAGGCGCGAGCCGAGCGTGAGCACAAGATCGGCTTTGTTGCGCACGAGGTGGTTGAGCTTGATAAAGATCATCGGAATTGCCAACTCGTGCGTCTCCGGCAAAGCGCTGCGTGCGCCCCAACTCGTGGTCACCGGCGCGCGCAGCAGCTCGGCGACTTGCCGCAGCTCCGCAAACGCGCCGGCATGAATCACGCCGCTGCCCGCGTGAATGATGGGCAATTGCGCATTGATGAGCATCTCGGCCGCGGCCTCGATTTGCGCTTCGCTCGCGGCGATTGCGTCAATGCGGCGATAATTCTGTGGAAGAATAAAACGCTGCACTTCGGTTTTACCGTTGATGATATCTTCCGGCGCATCGATGTGAACGACGCCCGGCCTTCCGCGATAGGAAATACGAAACGCGCGCCGCAGCATTTCTTGAATGCGCAAGTGACTGAGCGCGACGCCGCTCCACTTCGACATGGCCTTGATCGCGCCAACCTGATTGAAGTATTGATACGTGCCGCCGCGATCGGGATAGCCGATGCCGGTGCGCCGCGTGCTCGTGAGGAGCAACACGCGATTGCCTTCGCCGTTTTCCACGGCGACGCCCGCGAGCGCATTGGCCACGCCCGGGCCGTTGCTCGCGATGGCAACGCCGAGCTTGCCGGTCATGCGCGCGTAGGCGCCGGCCATGTGCAGCGCGCACGCTTCCTGGCGCGGACTGATCAATTCGATGCCGTGTCGTTTGAGATTCGAATAGAGGCCGAAATACGTGCCGTCGATGATGCCGAAAACTTTTTCCACGCCCTCGTGGGCGAGCATCTTCGCGATAAGGTTGCCGCCGCTGGTCTGTTTCATCGTTCGCTCCTTTCCATTTGGCGTAAGGCAAGAAGCTGAAAGTCGCTCGGAAAGTCAAGGCGAAATTACTAGAAAATTTTCTTGCTTTTCAAAAGGGGAATGCTATTTTGCTGAATGAATCGTCATTCATTTTTTGAGCGCGAACTGTCCTCCTGCGGAGAATAAAATTGGCTTTTCATACGAACGGCGCTGCCCATGGCATGACCAACAGCCAACGCGCGCGCCACGACAAACGCGGCAAGATTCTAAAGTCCGCGATCAAGGTTTTCGCGCGCAAGGGCTTTTATAACGCCAAAATCTCCGAAATCGCCCGCCACGCCGGCATTGCAGACGGCACGGTTTATCTTTATTTCAAAAACAAAGACGACATTCTCATTTCGCTCTTCGATGAGAGCATGGGCAACATCATCGACGCGTTCCAAGCCAAGCTCGCGACGCTCACCGATCCGGCGGAGAAACTGCTCGCCTTCATTCATCATCATTTGGAACTCGTGCGCACCACGCCCGATCTCGCCGCGGTGTTTCAATTGGAACTGCGGCAGTCGAATAAATTTTTAAAAGAGTACAGCGGCTCGCGTTTTAATGACTATCTCAACGTCATCAGCGCCATTATTCATGAAGGCCAAGACGCGGGACTCTTCCACAAAAACCTCATGCCCGGCATCGTCAAGCGCGCGCTCTTCGGCGCGTTGGATGAGTTCAGCACGCTGTGGGTTTTGCGGAAGGATAAGAAATACGATCTACGCGACGCGGGCGATCAAATCGGAAAGCTCTTTTTGCAAGGCTTGGTTGTCGAGCATAAAAGCAAAACCGCGCGCAAAGCACGAGCGCGCTAATCGCACACTCCTCGTACCTGTCATCCAGAAGGGATCTTTTTGAGCACTTGCGACAAGGCTCAATTTGATTTTGACTCCAGTGCTTAAAAAGATTCTTTCAGAATGACATCGCGAGAAGAACGGAGCACCGAAATTCATGCTGTCAAACAAACCAAATCATAGAGGAAGCTATGCGTGAAGTCGTCATTGTCGAAGGCCTGCGCACACCGTATGTGAAAGCGGGCACGTTGTTCAAAACTTTACCCGCCCAAGAGCTGGGTCGCATTGCCGTGCATGAATTGCTCGAACGCACCGAACTTGATCCTGAACTCATCGATGAAGTCGTGATCGGCAACATCGCGCAGCCGCCGGAAGCCACGAACATCGCACGCGTGATCGCGCTCAAGAGCGGCATCCCGCGCCGCGTGCCTGCCGTGACCATCGCGCGCAATTGCGCTTCGGGTATGGACGCGATTGCCACCGCGCATCTCAAAATTTCCGCGGGCATGGCGGACGTGATCATTGCCGGCGGTGTGGAATCCATGAGCAATATTCCATTGCTCTATCCGCAAGAATACGGCGAAGTGTTGGCCGAAGCTTCGAAGGCGCGCTCGTTCGGACAAAAGCTCGAAGCCTTCGCGCACATGCGACCCAAACATTTCAAACCCATCATCGGTTTACAAGTCGGCCTCACCGATCCGATTTGCGAGCTCAACATGGGCGAGACCGCGGAAGTGCTCGCCAAAGAGTTCGGCATCACGCGCCATGAGCAAGATGCGTTCGCGCTGTTGAGTCATCAACGCGCGACGCTCGCCACCGACCTCGGCAAGCTGCGCGAGGAGATCGTGCCCGTGTTTCCGCCGCCGCAGCACAACACCGTGGTCGATGAAGACAACGGCATTCGCAAAAATCAATCGCTCGAAGCGCTCGCGAAATTGCGTCCGGTGTTTGATCGCGAATATGGCAGCGTGACCGCAGGCAATTCGAGCCAGATTACGGACGGCGCAGCCGCGGTGCTTGTCATGACTGAAGAGAAAGCCAAAGCGCTCGGCATGAAAATTCTCGGCTATGTGCGCAGCTATGCGTTCGCCGGCCTCGATCCTGCTCGCATGGGACTCGGCCCCTCAGTCGCGACGCCACGCGCGCTGCGGCTTGCCAATGTTTCGTTCAAAGACATACAGCTCATCGAAATCAACGAAGCATTCGCCGCGCAAGTGATCGCGAACGAGATGGTGTTCCGCGACGCGAAGCTCTCGCAAAAATGGATTGGCCGCGAAGAGCCGCTCGGCGAAATCAATCGCGACATTCTCAACGTGAACGGCGGCGCGATTGCACTTGGCCATCCGGTGGGCAGCTCCGGCGCGCGCTTGATTCTCACTCTGCTCAAAGAAATGCAACGCCGCGATTTGAATTTGGGATTGGCCACATTGTGCGTCGGCGGCGGGCAGGGTGGGGCGATGGTGGTGGAGAGGAAGTGAGTGGAGATTGAGGATCGAGGATAGTTGGTCGAGGATGGTTGATCGTGAAAGCGAGTTATGAGAATGGAAAACGTGCAAGAACTCAAAGTAGATCGCACGGCGTTTAGCGTGGCTTCGCTTTATGATGAAAGCGATGAAAAAGCCTATTGGCATTCGCGCACGCCACACGAGCGGCTCGAACATCTAGAATTGCTGCGCTGGATAAACTATGGCTCTCAAGTTACAGAACGACTTCAAAGAGTTCTTGAAATCGCTGAACGCGAATAACGTGCAATATCTGTTAATCGGCGGATATGCGGTCAGCTATCATGGCTATCCGCGCGCCACGAACGACATTGATTTCTGGATTGCAGTCAACCCCGAGAATGCCGCACGAGCGGTTGCGGCTTTGCGCGAATTTGGATTTGGCACGTCGGAGCTCTCGGAAAGCTTGTTCTTGAAAGATAAAAGCATCGTGCGCATGGGCATGCCCCCGATGCGTATTGAAGTGACAACTGGCATCTCGGGTGTGAGTTTTGGGGAATGCTTTGCTGAACGAATTATTGACAAGATCGATGACATCGATGTGAATATCATCAGCCTTCGTCATTTGAAAGTGAACAAGAAAGCCGCGGGGCGATTCAAAGATTTGAATGATCTGGAAAACCTGCCGTAAACCGAATTATACAGCACGGATGTTTTAGCTAGGAAACCGAGGAAGATATGGATCACGTTTCAGCCACAACCGAAAACAAAATCTCCGCCGCGCCCGCGTTTCGTCTCGAAACCATCGACGACGTCGGCATGCTCATTATCGACACGCCCGGCGAGCGCGTCAACATTCTCTCTTCGCCCGTGATGCAAGAACTCGCGACGCGCCTCGATGAGTTGCATGGCCGCCGAGATTTGAAGAGCCTCATTATCATCAGCGGCAAAGAGGGCAACTTCATCGCCGGCGCGAAGATCAGCGAGATCGAAAATCTTCGCGACCCGCGCGAGGCCGCGCAGAAAGCTGCGCTCGGCCAAGCCGTGTTCGATAAAATTGCCGCGCTGCCTATGACTACCATTGTCGTCATCTCCGGCGCGTGCGTGGGCGGCGGACTCGAACTCTCGCTCGCGTGCGATTTTCGCATCGCGCAAGACACCGATAAAACGCGCCTCGGCTTGCCTGAAGTGCGCCTCGGCATCATTCCCGGCTTCGGCGGCACGCAACGTTTGCCGCGCCTCATCGGCATTCAGCGCAGCCTCGAATACATTCTCACCGGCAAAACGGTTGACGCGAAACGCGCGTATCGCTCCGGCATTATCGACCGCGTGATTCCTTCGGAGTTTTCGTTCGACATGCTGCGCAGCATCGGCCACGCGTTTGCGATTGAAGCGCGCAGCCCCGAGTTGCGGCGCAAGATCGAAGCGCGGCGCAAACGCGCGAATGCGCAGTCGCTCCTGCTCGAAAAGAATTTTATCGGCCGCAAAGTTTTATTCGAACAAGCGCGCAAGCAAACGCGTAGCGAAACCAAAGGCCATTATCCCGCGCCGGAACTTGCGATTGAAGCGGTGGAAAAAGGCTTCCCGCTCGATCTCAAAGCCGGTCTCGCCATCGAGGCGGAGTTGGCCGGACGCGCGATCTCCACGGAGATTTCCAAAAATCTCATCAGCATTTTTTATCTCACTGAAGAAATTAAAAAAGACAAAGGCGTTGCGAATTTCACCGGCAAAACGCAAAGCTTCGAGCGCATCGGCGTACTCGGCGCGGGCATCATGGGCGGCGGCATCGCGCAGCTTATGGCGCACAACGATCTGCCCGCGCGCATGAAAGATCTCAACTACGCCGCGGTCGCAAAAGGCACCGAAGCCGCGGCCAAAGTTTTTTCCGAGAGCGTGAAGAAGCGCCGCATGACGCCGCACGATATGCAAAACAAAATGGCCCTTATCACCGGCACGATTGATTACGCTGGCTTTCATCGCGTCGATCTCGTGATCGAAGCCATCGTCGAAAACCTCGACATCAAGAAAAAAGTTTTTGCGGAGCTTGACGGCATCGTGCCGCCGCATGCAATTCTCGCGAGCAATACCTCTTCGCTCTCTGTCACCGCAATGGCGAGCGCGACGAAGCGGCCCGACAAAGTGTGCGGCTTGCACTTCTTCAATCCCGTGCATCGCATGCCACTCGTGGAAGTGATTCGCGGCGAGCACACGAGCGACGCGACGATTGCGAGCCTCGTTTCGTTTGCGAAGAAACTCGGCAAGACGCCCATCGTGGTGAAAGACGCGCCCGGCTTTCTCGTGAATCGCATTCTCAGCGCGTACCTCGCCGAGGCTTCGCGCATTTTGCAGGAAGGTTACAGCATTGAAGAGATCGACGAAGCGCTCGTGCAATTCGGCATGCCCATGGGCCCGTTTAATTTGGTGGATGAAGTCGGGCTCGACGTGGCGGCGAAAGTTTCGCACATCATGATCGACGCGTTCGGCGCTCGCATGAACGCGGGCGAAGGCCTTGATAAACTCGCCGCGGACAAACGCCTCGGCAAGAAAAACGGCAAAGGTTTTTATCTTTATCAAGGCAAAGAAAAGAGTGTTGATCAAAGCATCTATGATTTTCTCAGCCTCAATCCGAGCGGCGCGAAACTGGCGAAGAGCGAGGCGCAAGAGCGTTGCGTGCTGCTCATGATCAACGAAGCGGCGCTGTGCTTGAGCGAAGAGATCGTGCGCCGCCCGCACGACGTGGATGCGGGGATGATCTTCGGCACCGGCTTCCCACCGTTTCGCGGCGGCTTGTTGCGCTATGCGGATACGCTCGGCGTCGCGCGCGTGATCGAGCGCATGGAATATTACGCGAGCAAACATGGCGAACGCTTCCAACCCGCGCCAATGTTGGTTGAAATGAAGGCGGGCGAGAAAAAGTTTTATCTTTAAACAATCGCTACTCCCTATCAAATGTCATTCAGAAGGAATCCTTTTAAGCACTGGGCACAAATCCAAACAAGCGGTATTCCCAGCGAGTAAAAAGATTCCCGCTGAATGACACGAAATAAAATTACAAATGGAGAACGAGCACAATGACTCTCCTCGTTGATTTTCCTCCCGACTCGCGCAGCGTGACAATTGAGGATGGCAAATGGCCGCCGCAAGGCCAGTGGACTTATGAAGATTATTGCCGCTTGCCGGAAGACGGTTGGACCTACGAAGTGATTGAAGGAGAATTGCTCATGTCGCCAGCGCCTCGCATAAAGCATCAGCTCTGCAAAGGAAATATCTTTGCCGCGCTTCGGAACCACAACCTGCAACACAACCTCGGCCTCGTGTTGGACGCGCCTTCGGATGTTTTATTGCCCGGCTTTGCAACGCCGGTTCAGCCTGACGTGATTTTCGTGCTCAAAGAAAATCTGCACATCGTCAAAGAAGAGAACGTCGAAGGTGTGCCTGATCTTTTGGTGGAAGTGCTCTCGCCGTGGAATTGGGTGGCGGACCGTCGCAAGAAGTTTCAAGTTTATGCCAAAGCCGGCGTGCGAGAGTATTGGATCGTCGATCCCGAAGCGCGCACGATTGAGCTTTACTGGTTGGAGCAAGGAGCATATACGCTCGTGGGTAAATACGGCGTCGGCGAGATGGTGCATTCTAAAATTTTGCCTGGCTTCGAAGTGGAGGTCGAGGAAATTTGCCCGGGCACGGTGGTGGGCAATGGCAATGCGGTTGCTTGAGAATAGCGAGATGAGCATGTCACACATGACTCCGCACGAATCCGACGCCGATCTCATCACGCCGGAAGATGTCGAGCACGATGTTGCGGTCTTGAGCAGCGCGCTTCTTGAAAAAAAGATTAAAAATATTTCGCGTGCCTTGCTGCACCGTCCGGAGTTTTACCCTGCGCTTCAAAGCCTTGTCGCAAGCGGCCGTTTCCCGAATGAAGTTGAGGCGCTGGCACATGCCGTTCAAACGCTGCACTTCGCGCTTAACAGCACGACTAAAAATTGACGATCAAATTCAGCAATCGAGCGAGCCTCTCATATTGTGTCATGCAGAAGGAATCTTTTTGGCACCAGGCACAAATCAAAACAAGCTCTGTTCCCAGTGAGTAAAAAGATTCCCGCTGAATGACAATGTTGAGGCGGCTACGGTCATAAACGTTTCGAGGTTCATATGCCATCCGATGACAAAACCCGCAGCTTTTTAAAATCCCTGTTCGCCGGCGAAGTGCAGCAGAACATCGTCTTCCCGTATCCTTTTTTGAAGAAGGAAGAGCGCGAAGACTTGCGCACGATTATCGACGCGTTCAAAGAATTCGCGCGCGATAATATTGATCCCAAGCAGATTGATCGCCAAGGCTTCATCTCCAAAGAAGTGTTTGCCGGTCTCAAAGAGCTTGGCTTCTTCGGCCTCGCCATTCCGCAGGAATACGGCGGTGCGGGACTTTCGCAAACGTCGTACAGCCGCATGTTCGAAGAGATTTGTATTGCCGATGCCTCGCTCGGCGTTTCGCTCGGTGCGCATCTTTCCATCGGCACAAAGGGCATTATCATGTTCGGCAATGAAGAGCAGAAGCAGCGCTACTTGCCGAAGATCGCGAGCGGCGAATGGATGACGGCTTTCGCGCTTACGGAAGCAGGCGCAGGCAGCGACGCCGCGGGCATTCAAAGCAAAGCTGTGCTCTCCGCGGATAAAAAATCTTTCACGCTCAATGGCGGAAAGATTTGGATCACCAACGGCGGCCTCGCAGATGTTTACACCGTGTTTGCGAAAACGATGATGGACGAAGGCGGCGAGAAGAAAGAAAAAATTTCGGCGTTCATTGTCGAGCGCGGCTTCAAAGGTTTTTCTTCGGGCAAGCCGGAAGAGAAGCTTGGCATTCACGGCTCGAACACCGCCTCGCTCAATTTCGATAATATCACTGTGCCGGTGGACAACATGCTCGGGCAACTGGGGCGCGGCTTCAAAATCGCGATGGAGATTTTGAACACTGGCCGTCTCGGACTCGCGAGCGGCTGTCTCGGCGGCTGCAAAATGCTCGTGAAGATGTCGGCGGAACATGCGAAAAATCGCAAGCAGTTCAATCGCCCCATTGCGCAGTTTGAGATGATGCAAGAGAAGATCGCGACGATGGTCGCGGAAACGTATGCCGCAGAGAGCATGGTGTATCTCACTACGGCGCTCGCGGATCGCAAAAGTCTCGACTACTCGCTCGAGTCCGCAGCGAGCAAAATTTTTGTGAGCGAAACACTGTGGCGCACGGTGAATGAGACCATGCAAATCGCGGGCGGTATCGGCTATTCGAAGGATTATGCCTACGAACAAGCCCTGCGCGATGCGCGCATCAATCTCATCTTCGAAGGCACGAACGAAATTCTGCGTGCGTTCATTGCGCTCTCGGGCATGGAAGGCCCCGGCGAATACTTGAAAAAGATCGGCAAAGCGCTGCGTGATCCGATCAAAGGCTTCGGCTTGCTCACCGGCTTCGCGGTCGGGAAAGTGAAAGACACGGTGGCGCACGATCATCTTTCCGGCGTTCATCCCAAGTTGAATGAAGCAGCGGGCAAGTTCAACGAGTATGCGAAGGAGCTGCACTCTGCCACGGAGCGCGTGCTCATGAAATACGGCAAAGAAATCATTCTCAAACAATTCGTGCAACGCCGCCTCGCGGACATGACGATTGATCTGTATGCGATGGTTGCGGTGATCTCGCGCGTGGATACTTTGCTCAAACAAAAGAGCGCGAACGTTGAGCAGGATTTATTGCTCACAAACACGTTCGTTGATGAAGCATGGCGCCGCGTGCGCCGCAATGCGCGACAGATCGATGACAACATCGACAAAGAGCGCAAGCAAGTCGCGGAGATGATTTATGAGAGCGGATATCCGTGGACGACGAATGTGTGAATTTACCTGAGACTTTAAGTACCGCTGTATCTTAAGCAAAACCCTTCAAATAGGCGGCTAACTATGAGTATGATCAAAGATTTCATCGACTACATTGGTGTATATCCAATGTGGGTGAAAGTAGCGATAATCGTACTTCTGGCTTGCATTGCCCTTCTTTTGGTCCTGTTCCGCCCAAAGCCAGAGAACAAACGGAGCGAAACATCTGCCGCTGTCGTGCCACTGCCTCCCTCGGTTGGTCGGACCGTCTTTCTTGATGTATCATATAAGCAAGATAAGTGGAATGGTTTGACAGCTTGGGCACATAGAATGGGTATTAGCCTTCATAGTAAAACCTTTGAAGTCGCTAACTTTTCTAAGGAATCCCAGCCAGGCGTTCTCGTTTATGCTCTGCCCCACCATGAGCTTATCAATGACACTACCGCGAGGCTAATCAAAAAATGGGTTGAGAACGGTGGCGGCTTATTCATATTGGGATACTATGCATCAGATACTCATCATGGCAGCAACCTGAGCCGCTTGACGCGCGAGTGGGGTTTTTCATTTAATGATGATCTTCTTATGCCAAATGGAAAGAACGAGAGTGACACGCGAGCTCACGTATTCCGTGCCGACCCGAATCTCGGGGCGAATATTGAAATACAACCAGGAGATGGACGTCCCCACGCGATACTCAAAGACATCAAGAAAGTAATTGCCCTTTCATCTGCATCATTAGACCTCACTCACAAAACGTACCCTCCTGACTTTGTATTGGAAACAGCACCTGATACAGATGTTTGGAAACCAGAAGGTCCGTTAGATCCACAAAACATGCGCTTAATAATTGAGAAATGGACGAAGAGCCGACAGGCATCTGCCCCATTTCTCGTCTTGTTCCAAGCTGGCCTTGGCAGGGTTGCTATATGCGGCACTTGGAAGATTGCTAGCCTTGATTATGGTGATAACTGGAAACTTGTAACAAATATTATAGACTGGCTTAGACCAAAGACAGACAGTGGGCCAGGCGCCTAATAAAAAGCCAAACCTTTATCAGTCATCATTGGATTATTTTGCGTTTTTTCCTGTGAAATGCAAAGCCCCTAAAAAGTCACATCGTTTCGCGATAACAACGCGATGAAACTCAAATGGAGAGCAATGATGAAAATCATCATCTCCATGAAGCAGGTCCCGCTCAACGATTCGCAGGTCAAAATTAGCGGCGACAATCCGTATCATCAACAAAGGCGGTCTATTTGAATCTGCAAACAACTTTTTATGAAGAACTGGCCAACTCGCTCACGCACGGCTTCGGGCTGTTGCTCAGTTTGGTGGGCACGCCGGTTTTGATCAGTGCTGCCGCTGCCAGCAGCAACGCATGGCATTGGCTGAGTTGCAGCATTTACGGCGCGAGCACGATTGCGCTGTACACAACTTCGACTTTGTATCACGCCATTCCGCGCGACACGCTCCGCAGGCTTCTGCGCACGCTTGATCACGCGGCGATCTACGTTATGATCGCGGGCACATACACGCCGTTTCTGCTCATCACTTTGAATGGCCCACTCGGTTGGACTTTTTTCGCGCTGCTGTGGGGCTTGGCGTTGTCGGGCGTGGTGTTCAAAATTTTCTTCATCGGACGTTTTAAAATTCTATCCACGCTTGGTTATCTCGGCATGGGCTGGCTCGCGCTCTTTGTGATGAAGCCGCTGCTCGCGAACATTGCACTCGAAGGATTCCTGCTGATCATAGCGGGCGGATTGGCTTATAGCTTGGGCGTCATTTTTTATGTATGGAAAAAGCTGCCGTATCATCACGCGATTTGGCATCTCTTCGTGCTCACGGGCAGTGCTTGTCATTACTTCGCCATTTTGTTTTATGTCGTGCCGCACGCGGCATGAAATCGTTTTAATCGCGAATCAACGCCAATGAACGCGAATGTTTTTCATTCGCGGTTACGGTAATATCCTTACGGCTTGATCGTTACAAAAAAACCAAAAAGATTTTTTCCACCGAAAGACACCGAAGACACCGAGCTTCGCCGAAAAAAGCCTTTCTTCGGCGACACTCGGTGATTTCGGTGAAGTTCGGTGGATGAGCTTTTCTTGTTGGGTTCCAGGTTGTGAGTGGTAAATCGTGCTCATTTAAATTTGATCACCAAAGATAAGCAGGAGAGTCACGTGAAAATCATTCTCTGCATGAAGCAAGTTTCCCTCAAAGACTCGCAGCTTAAAATCAGCGGCGACCATCTTTGGGTGGAGGAAAACAATTTGAATTTCGAAATCAATGAAAGCGATCACTATGGCCTCGAAGCCGCGTTGCGTTTAAAAGAGCAACACGGCGGCGAAGTGATCGTCGCGTGCATCGGCGCAGCCCGCGCGAAACAAGCGATTCAACAGGCGCTCGCGAAGGGCGCGGATCGCGCGATTGTGATCAATCACGAAGCGCCGCTCGCGGATCCATTCACCACGGCGAAAGTTTTAGCCGCGGCGATCAAGCCGGAGAATCCCGATCTTGTGCTTACGGGTTTGCAATCCGATGATGCGGGCTTCGGGCAAACAGGCGTGGTGCTCGCGGAACTGCTCGGCATGCCGCACGCGACGTTGGTGATGGAGATTCAAGTCAATGGCAGCCAATTCAAAATCAAACGCGAGTTGGAGAGCGGTTGGTTTCAATATATCGAATTGCCCATGCCCGCGGTGCTCACCGTGCAATCGGGCTATGCGCCGATTCGTTATGCGACAATCAAAGGCATCATGGCCGCGAAGAAAAAGCCGATGCAAGAGATGACACTCGCGAGTACCGGCGTTGATCTCAATGCCGGCGGCGGCGTGAAGCTGCACAAGATGTACGTGCCGGTAAAAACCAAGCGCACGCAAATGCTCACCGGCGACGCGAAGAGCGTGGCCGCGCAGCTTGCGGAGAAATTGAAGAATGAAGCGAAGGTGATTTGAGAGGTTTGATATGAACACGATCACATTGGAAATGAAATTGCCCGAAGATATCTATTGGGCTTTACAATCCTCCGGGTTGAACGGTAAAGAATTGCGCAAACGCGCGGCCCGCGATTTCGCGGTTGAGCTTTATGCCGATGGGCGACTGGCCTTGGGCAAAGCGGCGAGCATAGCCGGTATTGACCGCTTGAGCTTTTGGCAAATGCTCGTCGACCGCAAAATGCCCGTTATAGAATACACCGAGGAGGATTATGAAGCAGACCATGCTGCGCTAGAACGTTTTCTAACTGCGGAGTCCGATAAAGCATGAGCGTTGTTTCTAACACGACACCTTTGCTCGGGCTGTCTTTTATCGGTCGCATTGATTTGCTGCAGAGGCTTTTCGGCGAGATCATCATTCCCGCGGCGGGTTATGATGAGATCGTCGTTCAGGGCGCGAATCGCATCGGCTCGGACGAAGTCACAAAAGGAATAAGCTCGGGGTGGATGCACGTGGAAAACGTGGCACCATCCGCGATGCTATCCACACTCAAGCTGATCTAGACAAAGGCGAGGCCGAAGCGATTGCGCTCGCAATGGCGCGGCAAGCGGATTTACTTTTACTCGATGAACGGCGCGCGCGAGCAAAAGCTCAAATCTTGGAGTTGAACGTCACCGGCACGATCGGCGTTCTTTTGTTGGCGCGAGAGAAAGGTTTGGAGATCGATCTCCCTCTGCTGCTGGAGAGACTAAAAACGCACGGCTTCAGAATCGGTGATTCTTTGATTAAGAGAATTCTATCAGGAAAACCCTAATGGAGAGCAAGATGGCAAACGGAATTTTGGTGATAGTCGAACAAAACGACGGCAAAGTGAGCCGCATCGGTTGGGAAGCGTTGGCCGCAGGGCAAGAGCTTGGCGCGAGCATGACTATGGAAGTGCGTGCGCTCGTGCTCGGACAAAATGCTTCTGCCGCGGCGAAAGAAGCGGCGACGGCACAAATCAAAAGCGCAGCGTTCGCAGAGAATAAAGAACTCGCGGTTTATACGCCCGACGGCTTCAGCTCCGCGGCGAAAATGTTTATCGAAAAAACTTCTCCGGCGTATGTGCTCGTCGGCCACTCGTATCAAGCGCGCGATTATCTGCCCAAGCTGGCAACGGCGTGCAATCGTCCGTTGATTGGCGATTGCATCGGCTATCGCAATGAAAGCGGTTCGCTTGTGTTCGTGCGGCAAGCCTTTCAAGGCAAAATCAATGCGGACTATTCTTTCACTTCGCAGAACGGCGCGCCATATTTCGTCAGCTTTCAAGCCGGCGCGATTAGCAGTGATAAGCTGCAAAGAGGCGGCAGTGCTGCGATTGCGGAGGCAGGGCTTGATCTTTCCAGTGTAAACATTCGCACGAAGGTGCTCGAAATTTTTGAAGGCGTGAAAGGCAAAGTCGATCTCACGAAAGCCGACATCATCGTATCCGTCGGTCGCGGCATTAAAGAGAAAGACAAGCTGCCCGTCGTTGAAGAGCTGGCCAAAGCAATGGGCGCGGAAATCGCGGCCTCGCGCCCGGTGTGCGATGATGGTTGGCTCCCGATTGATCGACAGATCGGCTCCTCTGGTCAAACTGTGAGTCCGAAGTTGTACGTTGCCGTCGGCATTTCCGGCGCGATTCAGCACATTGTCGGCATGAAAGGCGCGCGCACGATTGTGGCGATCAACAAAGACGAGCGCGCGCCAATTTTTGATCTTGCGGATTACGGTATTGTTGGCGATCTTTTCGAAGTCGTGCCCGCGCTCACCGCGGCAATCAAAGAAGCAAAAGGTGTGTGAGAAGTTTGGAGTGATGGATTGATGGATTGTTGGAGCTTTGCTGTCTTTGATCCAACAATCCATCAATCCCCAAATCCAATACTCCAAGTATGATTGAGAGGGGCTATGACCACCGGTCCAAGTACTGGGAAGAGATCTTCGTCCCAGGGCGTCAGGACTTCCCTTTGTGGAATGATCTTGTTTACAAGAGCGCCGATCTCATTGTGGCTAGCCCCTCTTTTTATTTGGCTGAAAATTCAGCCATATGGCTGCTTTTTCAGCCGGTGATTTTAACCCTCCCAACTTCCATCTTGACATTCCCCTTTCCCCAAACTACTTTCGCGCGCCTAAAATCAAAGCCGCTTTCATGTTCGTGCCATTCGCAAAGGAGGAAGCATGTATATCATCAACCGGCTCGGCAATATGCTGTTCAGTCCGCAGGCGGAATGGGAGCAGATTCGCAACGAGCGCATTAGCAATGCGCAAATTTTTCTGAAGTACGTGGTGTGGATTGTGGCGTTGCCCGCGGTGGGGTATCTCATCAGCTTCTTCCGTTATCCCAATCTCGTGCTCAATATTCGCGCGGCGATTATCAGCTACGTGATCGGGCTGGTGGCCGTGGATAGCGGCGCATATCTCATCAATCTGCTCTCCAACAAATTTTCTTCCAAGAAGGATGTAGGCCGCGCGCTCAAACTCGTGGCGTTTGGCGCGACGCCGGTGTTTGCGACCGGTTTGTTGAACTTTGTGCCGGTGGTGGGCAAATTCATCTGGGCCGTGGGTGCGCTTTATACCGCATATCTATTTTACCTCGGCTTGCCAACGCTCATGTCCACGCCCAACGATAAGCAAGTGCCGTATGCCGTCACTGCGTTTGTGATTTTTATCGGCGTGTATTTAGGCTTGATCATACTCGGTGGGTTCATCTTCGGCGTGGGCTTGGTCGATTTGATGGGGCAGTAGATGAAGCGCTCGTAGCGACGCCTTCAGGCGTTTGAGGTGGATCAACATAAAATGCCTAATGAGTT
The DNA here is from genome assembly GCA_041918175.1 of bacterium. GTDB lineage: Bacteria > Zhuqueibacterota > Zhuqueibacteria > Zhuqueibacterales > Zhuqueibacteraceae > JABWAN01. The sequence goes on along the minus strand of JAYRWE010000135.1, from coordinate 44,263 downwards.
TTGACTTTCAAAACCGGAAATCACCTCCACGAATTGTCATTCAGAAGGAATCTTTTTACTCGCTGGGGACTCATGCCAGTGCTCAAAAAGATTCTTCCTGAATGACATGATACGGGTGGTGTGCCTCGTTACCGAATTTGATCGTCAAATTTCATTAAGCATCACTACGAACGTTCTTTGAACGTTCCTTCCATTGCGCGAAATAAAATCGGCCCCGACACTGCTCTTCGCGTGAGCAAGCCGGGGCCGTTTCGGGTCAAGTACTCTCGCCTGTGACTTGACCAAATTCTGGTTTCTTGTTGCTGGTTTCCGGTTGCTGTTTCTTGTTGCAGAAACAAATATGTTTTGTCAATCAGCAACCAGCCAACTCCTACCTCAAATAGATCATCTTCTTCGTAAACGTCATCTCACCGGCGTGGAGGCGATAGAGATACACGCCCGAAGGAAGATGCTTTCCGAAATTATCTTTCCCATCCCAACGCGCGGTATATGAACCCGCATCTTGCGTAGTCGCAAGCAGCGTGCGCACTTCCTGCCCGAGCGCGTTGTAAATTACCAAGCTCACTTTGCTACGATCCGCGAGTTGATATGGAATGGTCGTTTCCGGATTGAAGGGGTTCGGATAATTTTGTTTAAGCGCGAAATTTTTCGGCAACTCCGTGGTCTCGGCAACACTCGTCGCGCCGTTCAATGTGAGATTGACCGTGCTCGCGCTCACGCCGTTGCCGACGGCCACGAGTTGCGCGTTGTTCAAATTGCTGCCGCCGAAATAGCCTGTGCCGCCGGCGCCCGTGGCCATGATTTTATATTCGCCCGCGGGCACGCCGCTCATGAAATAGTTGCCGTGGTCATCGGGAATCGCGGAGGCGACTTGCACGCCGTTTTCCATCGCATAAATCACGGCATTGCTCTCGCCGCGATGATTATCACCGCGCGTAATCGTGCCGCTGATGTGATACGCACCGCGCAGCGCGGGCGCAAGTTTGAAATCAATGCCGCTCGTAACGCGCCCCGCGGCGACTTCAATCTTTGTCGCTTCCTGCCAATTGCGCACGTTGTCAAAGTACTCCGCGACGAAATGCGGCGCGGCCGCAAGCACAATATACTTGCCCGGGGCGAGACCTTTGATCTCATATGAACCGAGATTATCGGCAAAGCCCAATGCCGGCGGTCCGGCTTGCACGGGCAATGCGAGCACGAGTGTATTGCCAATCGGATTGCCGTCCGCCTCGGATACGACAACGCCAGCAATCGCGCCGCGACGTGCGTCCAACTTTTCCAGTTTGAAATTAATGCCGCTCGTTTCGCTTGCTGCTTCAACTTTCACGGGCGTGGCTTTGTCGCGCGTGTCTGCACCTTCGAAAAATTGCGGCTTGAAACCTTTGGCTTCAACATAAACCAAATACTCGCCTGCGCGCAAACCGCCGATGCGATATTTGCCGTCACGCGCAGTTTCGACACGCGCGGGGGCTGCGCCGGCATTGCTCCACGCCAACACTTGCGCGCCGCCAATGGGCGAACCGTCGCTCGCAGAAACGACGAGGCCCGAAATCGCGCCGCCTTTTTCAAGGGTGAAATCAATATTGCTCACCTCGCCGCTCTCCGGCACTTCCACCGGTTTCGCCTGCGCTGCGTCTGCGGCCTCTTGCCAAAACTCGTTCAAATAGCCGCGCGCTTCGGCAAGCACGAAAAATTTGCCGCTGGGTACGTTGGTAATTTTGTATTGCCCCAGCGAATCGGTTTTGCCGATCAATGGAAACTTTGCCCCGGCCGGATTGGGCGGCGTCGTGTTGCCGGGTTTTTCCGGGAACGCAAACACGACTGCGCCGGCAATCGGCGCTTTCGTGTTTTGATCGAGCACCGTGCCGCTAATCGAGCTTAACGGATCGAGTTTGAAATCAATGCCGCTTGTGTGTTGATTCTCGACGACTTTCACGAGCGTGGCATTGCGCGGATCGCGAGCGGCGTCATAAAACTCTTTGTGATAGCCGCGCGCTTCGACCGCAACGTAATACGAGCCGGGCCGAACACTCGCAATGTATTCGCCGGCCTCGTTCGTATGCACAATGCGCATCGGCTGCGTGTTCGGCGCTGTGCCGGAGATGATGAGCACCGCAGCCTTCACCACGGCATTACCATTCACGGCATCAACCACATGCCCGCTGATTGCACTGCCCAGCGAGAGGCTCAAATCAATCCCCTCGACGCTTTGGCCCTCAACCACAGAGAGCAGCTTTGCGTTGAGCAAATTATTCGCGTTGTCGTAAAATTCGCCGCGATAGCCTTCAGCCTCCGCAAACACGGCATATGCGCCGTTGCCCGTGCTGAGGCCCTCAATCGCATAGCTGCCGTCATCGTGAGAAAGCGCGTGGTGTTTTTCATTTGTGATCACATGCACAGCAAACACGTGCGCGCCGGCGATTGCGGACGTGTCTACGTCGGAAGTGATCATGCCTTTAATCACGCCGCCTTCATCTAAACTAAAATCGATGCCTTCGACAGTGTCTTCGGCAGCGACCTGCAAGGGCTTGGCGAGCGAATAGTGCCGCGCGTCTTGATAAAACTCCGGCAAGTAACCGCGCGCTTGCGCTTTGACGATGTAAAGCCCGGGCAGCAATCTGCCGATGCAATAGTTGCCGTTGGAATCGATCTTGGCTTCGCCGCGCCACGGTCGATCACCGCCGAGACGTTCGGCCCACACCACGCCAAACAAACGAATGTCTTCATTCGCCGGCGAGACGTGCCCTTTGATTGCTGCGCTCGCGCGCGGCGCAATGGTCACTTTGGCTTCGCCATTAAACACACCTTTGTCGGTTTCAACCAAAGCCACAACGAGGCCGTCGCCGAAATTCTGACCGGCAGTGAAAACGCCCGCGCTGTCAATCGCGCCGAAGTTGCCGGGGCGAACATGCCAACGAATATTTTTGATGCGCACTTCGAGGTTGGAAGGATGCAGCAAGCGCACACGGAAAGTTTCGGTATCTCCGGGAGCAAGGAGCGCGTGCTGCGGCACAACCATAACCACGATGCGATGCTCATCGGGCTGGCCGACAATGACTGTTGCTTCACCGAGGAACGGCATGGGAAAGCCGATGCTCTTCGCTTGGGCCACAACTTTGCCTTTGCCCGCATTGCGCCCGGCCATGAAAAAGCCGTCTTCCGTGATCTTGCCCAACGTATCCGGCACCACTTGCCAGACGATGCCGTCAATGCGCAAAGGTTGGCCGTTCGGATCAAACGCCGCGGCTTCGAAGCGTTGACCTTGCCCGGGTTGCACTTGCGCTTCGCGCGGAGAGATGATCAATTGCGGCGGGCGCGGTTGGGCCAGCGCGCTTCCGAACAACGCGAGCAGCAGCAAACCGACTTGTCGAACGAGTTTCATAAGCAGCCTCCTAAATTTCCAGACGCATCCGCGTCTATTCATTCCATGAAACCAAACAGGGGTTGATTGCAGCGCTTCCCATCACCCAAATAAGCGGTGTTCAAATGTAGCTTGATCCCGATTTACACGCGAAGCAAGAATTGGCTCTCGACGTTCTTCAAAATCCGATCAGCTCACTCAGCCTTGCCGAGCTTGAGCGCTTCGCGCAAAAGGTCGAAAGCGAGTTGGCAGAGTTCCGCGCTCACATAAAATTGTTTGCGTTGAAAAGCCGACTGCGCGCCCTCGCGTAGCTCCGAGGCTTGCTCGACTAAAACCTTTGCCAAGTTTTGCGGCGCATCGCCGGTGTTAGTTCGCACTTCATCCAGGGTTGCGTCGAGTTGTTGTAATCGTTGCCGCAAGCTTTCCTGCTCTTGTGCTGCCGGAGCGGCATCTTGCAACAATGTTTCTGCTTGTAAGAGAAATTGATGCGCCAAACGCAACAATGCACGAAACGCGGCAAAGGATTGCGCCGTATGCGTCTTACGTCCGCAAATTTTTTCCGCCTCGCTTTGGGCTTTGCGCGCAAGCTCCAAAAGGCTCTGCGCTTCGCTATGCGGAGAAGCCGCAAGCTGTTCCCTCATCTCGGCAATGTCTTCGGCCAACTGCGAGAGTGCAGCCGCGCATTGCGCGCTCTGATCCAATATCGGCAACGCTTTGTAACGCCCGAGCTTTTCCAACAATGTGCGGGCGCGGTTCAAACGACGTTGGGCGGGCATAATTTTTTGCGCGGCCAAATCGATTTCGGCTTCAAGCAAAAGCCTGCGCGCCCATTCGAGCAACGCGCGCGCACGCGGCTCTTCGCTCGCGACGGTTTGCTCTTCGGCATTCGTCAATAATTCGCGCACGACATTGACTTCCTTTGAAAGAGCGCCGGCATCCTGCGTGGTAACTCCCGTAGCGCACAAATCCAGCGCGCGCAACAATAGTCGAACGGCATTGTTCCGAAAACGCAAGGCCAGCGTAAGATCGCCTTTGCGTTCGGCCTCTTCTGCCAACTGCGTTTGTTTTTGAATTTGATCTAAAAGCCGCCGCGCCGCGGGGTTTTCACATTGCCGCAGACGCTCTTCCAACTGGCGATTCAATTCCAAATGATAATCGCGCGCGCGTTGCAAAAGCTCCGCGGGGTTGCCTTCACCGCCGGCATTGCCGCCGGTGAGTTTGAGCGCACGCTCCAACAGCGTAATAGCGGCTTGAAAGTATTGCGCGGCTTGCAAGGGTTGCAGTTTTTGCGCGGCTTGCTCACCGAGCAATTTGTTTTTACGTGCTTCCTGCACCAACCGCACTGCCTCGCGATTGCCGCTGCCGAGCACGTCGGTTTCCGCGCGCCGCAACAATTCCTGCAACCGATTGTGCAAACGCAGCAGCGGCGACTCCAACGCGAGCTTGACGGCTCGCTCAACAATGGTTCGGGCTTCGCGAATTTGTGTTTGCGCCAAAAGCAATTGCCCCGCCGCGATTTTTTGATCGCTCTCTTTGGCGAGCGTTTCCGCTTTGCTCAAAAATTGTTGCGCACGTTCATCCGGATATGCCGCCAACACCTCATGCGCGGTCTCAATGAGACGTTTGAGTTGCTCGCGTTCGGCGCGCACCTCGGCAAGAGTGGGGCGTTGGGCATATGCGTTCGCGGCCAGCAACACGAGCAATATGAGGCCGCAAAGAAAGCGCAAGGGTGTCGTTTTGGTCATAGCAGAAAACCTCGATTGACAAAATTCCGTTTCAATTCAGGCAAGGCATGTGCCGACAATATGCAGGCACGGACGGCTATTTTTCAAGCGAATATTTATAGCGAGATAGTGCGGTGGGAAGCACTTGCCTGCTTGGGCAAACAAGAGCATTGTACTTTGAGGGCCAAAGCGCGCTGTACGTGGAAGAACAAGGCACGCGGCCGGACGTATTGGTTGCGAGGTTTCGCGCGCCTCAATGCCGGCACGGTTTCATCATTCCTGCTTTGGTTTGGAGTTTCATTTTTTGAAAGAGAGAAATGGTCACGCAAAGAGGCGCAAGGCATTTTCCAAGGCAAGCAGGTTGGGAAAACGAGGTTCGGGAGATTTGGCGCACGCGCGTGCGATTAATTCCGGAAAGCCGGGAGGAGCCTCGGGCCAATACTCGATGAGCGAAGGCAGCTCGTATGCCTGCCATTCCGCTATCGAAGTGATGCCCGCGAACGGCTGCGCGCCGCTGGTCAATTCGAAAAGCAATATACCGATTGCATAAACTTCGCTCACCACGCTGGGCGCAAATGCCTGCAAAAATTCCGGTGCGGCGTAATGCCAACTCGTGGTTTGCATCCGCAGCGCAACTTCCGGAGCAGCAACAAAGAGCGGCACGTAGAAATCGCTGAGTTTGATTTCCTCATTGGCAAAGAGCCAAATATTTTCCGGCTTGAGATTGCCATGCAGCACGCCTTGCCGATGGGCCACGGCTAAAATGCGGCAGAGGCGCAGAGCCAATTTCACGCACTCTGGGAAGGAGAGTTGCCGTTCTGCACGCGTGGCCGCCAAAGTTTTTCCTTCGAGATGCTCGCGCGCGTAGAAGAAAATTTCATCATGAAACCCCATGTCATAAATCGTGGCAATGCCGGGCGACTCCAATTGGGCGAGGCGCCGAATCGTTGCCAAGACATGCTCGCGTTGCGTGTCGTCCTGCGCGAGTTGCAGGCTTGCGTGCGGCCCCAACGCTTTGATGATAACATTGCGCTCCAATTGGCGATCGCGACCGCGATAGGTTCCGGCCCAGCGGCTTGGTCGCAGCTTGGCAGAAACCACGAAGCGTTTTAAATCATACGGCGTTTTTTCCTCGACATACTCCAACGGATTGCGCCACACGGCTTCGCAAACTTCAGCGCGATATTCTTCCGCGGCGCAATACACCTCTTGCGGCGTGCGTGTGGGCGTGGCCAGCACGTCCCCCTCCCGCTCATACATGGCGCGCGGAAACCACAAACGATTGCGTTGCTCCGTGCCCATGGATTCGTCGGCACTGCTTGCTGCTAAAAGATTTAGTGTTTCATAAAGCGTTCTCAGTTTTTCCAAACTCGCATTTGCCGCATGCCGATGCACCACGGTTTGCACGAACAATTGCGTGCCTTTGGCTGCCGTGAGATTATAGCGTTCGACTTTATGCAGCAAGTCGATTGCGGTTTGCGCAAGCGCGTACAGGTCTGTCACGCTCGCTAAAAAGCCGTCGGCAAAAAGAAAGCAGCTCGCAGATGCGACTTTTTCAAATTGTCGCGCCGCAAAGGTCAAAAATTTTTGCGCCAAATTTCGCGCGACGTTTTCACCAGACTCCGCGCGAATGCGCGCAAGATTGCGCAAGCGCAAGCCATACAAGTTTGTAAACAGCTCGTTCGCGTTTTCTGCGCGCGCGGTCAACGGTGTTAAACGCTGGATGAAATCATTGAAGCGGGTTTCGCTCGCCGGTGCGGAGGCGTTTCCCAATCGTTGGGCATTGCGCTGCTGCAAACGCGCCAAGGCCAAACGCAGCAAGGCATACTCGCGCGCGGCTTGCAAGTCTTCTAAACGCTCATACCCGAGCGCGGTCTGCGTGATGCTTTGCCATTCGCGCGTGGTGAGATCTGGCGTAAGGTCTTCTCTTAGAAAAACCCGGGCGTAATCTAAAGCGAGGAAACGCGCCACGCCGTGTGCGTGCTCATTGCGGCCTTCCAAATAGAGCAGAATATTGCGCGCTTCACTTTGTTTATCCAAACGCGGCGCGAGTTGCAGGAGTTGGGCGAGCGTTTGAGGCTCGGCGCCGTTTTCGAGGAGCGCCAGGCGTTTGAGAATTTCAAATGCCGCAGGCTCATAGCCCAAGCCCTCCAGATGCAATGCCAGCGCCCATTGCATTTCGCGCGGCGGCGGCGGGCTTAACGCCAACGTCTGTTGAAAGCACTTGAGCGCAAACGCATCATGCGCCCGCTGTTTGAGCAGCAACGCGCAGATTTGCAAAGACAATTCGCGATCATTCGAAAAATTTTTGAGAACGTATTGGTAAACCTGTTGCGCTGCGGGGGACGCGCTTTCCATGCCCAACAAGGACAGCGCGAGGTTGCGATACACATTGGGCGTTTGCAAACCACTGCGCACCAACTCGCTGAATTTTTCTGCAGCCTCGGCATATTGGCCGCGCTCCAAATAAGCTTCCGCGAGAGTTTGAACGAGGGAATTAAGTCGAGGGGATTGTGGCGTGAGCGAGGTCATTGCCAAACATGCGCGTGCGAGTTCACGGTTTGAACTCTAAAGTTTTCACGTCGCCTTTGGCAACCGTGACGTTGGCTTTTTCATGCAGCACCCGGCCGGTGCTGTCCTTGATGCTGATCGTGTACGTGCCCGGTTGCAAGACGAAGCCTTTTTCGGCCAAGGCTTTCACGCGCCCAAGCGGCGTGCTATCGACAAAAATAATGGCGTCGTGAAAACGTTTGTGTTGCAACCCCGGAAGAAAAATGCGCCCGCCGGAATGCGGCACCAAGCTCGAAGCTGAAGCGAGCGCGGCCTCGTGCTCCTTTTCATTGGCGGAAGTTGCCGCCGGCGTGTCGTTGCGCGAGTTTGCAGCGCGAGGGCGCATCGTGCTCGATCGCGCGCGCGTGGAATCAGTCGTGGCCGGCGTTTCTTGCACCTGCACGGTTTGCGGCGGCGCTGGTGAAACGCTCGTGTTCGCGGCCTCAGGCAATTTTTCAACCTCGGGCGCTTCGGAATTTAGCAAGCCATAGGTCACACCGGCCGCGGCGAAACCGGCCAAGCCGAGCATCAAAATTCGCCCGCGCGAAAATCCGAAATGGCCGCGCAGAGATTTGGTTTTCAAATCTTCCGCGTACAACGTCCGCAGAAAGCGCTCTTCCAATTCCAAAAATTTTTCCGGCTCTTCCGGCACCGTGACTTTCTTCGCTGTGCCGTTGGTTGTTTGCGCGTGCGCATTTTTCACTTGCACGACCGCGGCCGTGATGTTGTCCGAGCCGTTCGTGACTTTCGCGCGCTGCACGAGTTGCTCCACGGTTTTTTGCAGGCCGCTTTCGTTGTCATCCTGTAGCGCTTTCAGAATGTGGTCCGGCCCGAGTGCATTGTGCAAACCGTCGCTGCAGAGCAAAAATTTTCCCGGCCCGATGATGGGAAACCACTGCACGTCGATCTTCACCGCGGGATGTGTGCCCAATGCGCGCGTGAGCACGTTCTTCTTGCGAAAGTGCTTCACCTCTTCCGCGCGAATCTCTTGGTCTTGCAGCAGCTCATTGATCCAACTATGATCTTCGGTGATGAGCTTGAGATTTTTTTTGTGCAAATAATAGACGCGGCTATCGCCCACATGCGCCACGCACGCCCAATGCTCGCTAAAGGCCATGGCCGCGATCGTCGTGCCCATGCCTTGCAAATGCGCATCGCTCTCCGCCATCAACCGCAAACGGCGATTGGCGAGGCGAATGCCAAGAATGAGTCGCAGCGCGCTCACCGGCAAACGCTCGTTGAAGTCTTGGCTGAAGCGCATCAACTCGGCAAGGTCCGGATAGAGAAAAATATCGCGCACGGTTTCGCCCGCAATCTTGCTCGCCGTGGCTCCGCTTTGATGCCCGCCCATACCGTCGCAGACGATAATCAGCTTTTTCTTTTTTGAATAATAAAAAAAATCTTCGTTCTCTTTGCGAACGGTCCCGCAGTCCGTAGCTGCGGACATCACGAGTTCCATGACCATGCCTCGGTATTCATTTAGCGAGAGGGGTGAAGTCGAGAAAGTATTTTGCTTGTGTCATTCGGCTATGCCCCGCAGGATTTTTTGTTGCGCTGAAATCTGCAAAGACCGGTTCTGAGCGCGCGCCGTCTGTGTTGCACTCGCTGCGGGTTGGTTTGTAAATCATCTTCAAGTGCGCGTCTGAAAATTACTTCCCGAAACCGCCGTAGTCCCGCCCCCTTGTGGGGCGTTGCTGGAACACAAAAATTTCATTGTTCCACCATCTGCCCACAAGGGGCAGGGACTACAATGGCGTGGGGAAGTTATTTTTAGATGAACCCCAAGTGTCATCTGGAAGGACCTTCCCTCGTGCTCGGCATTTTTCCCAGTATGAGGGAAAGCTCTTACAGAATGACAATTTGAGGGGAACTCCAATTCATTGCGCAATGAGTAGCTCTCAACTCAAACTCGCGGCAAAACGATTCCGATTGCGGCGCAAGAGAAAAGGCACAAGATAAGCCGCGAGCAGCAACACATGCGCGAGCACAAGCATTACGACGTAAAAAACAAAATGCGTCGGCGGCGCAAACAACATCGCACGATTTTGCGCGGAGCCGAAGCGTTGCCCCCAAATCACGCTGGCGAACGGCACATTGCGATTCGTCGTAAACACATGCGCAATGCCGTCCGCGCCAAAGAGCAGCACATCCAAAATCGCGTCGTCGCCGAGATCCGCCAAGAGCGGCGCTTCGCCGGGATTGATGATGGCTTGGCGATCTTCCCACATCACGGCGCCGTTTTTCCCGCTGAGAATTTTTACGCGGCCTTCGCGATCGGCAACGATCACGTCCGCGCGATCGTCGTGATTGCAATCAAAGAGCGTCGGATGTTGCACCAACGAGCCAACGCTCACGCGCCAAAGCTCCGGCTGCTTCTGCCCATCGCGCCCGAGGCCGCGAAACGCGGCAACCGAGCCGTCATTGGCAGCCACCACCACGTCGATTATGTGATCGCCGTCGATATCGCTCAACACAAACGGATATGCAAACGACTTGGTGCTGTCTTCGCCGTTTTTGATTTCGCTCCACCACAGCTCGCGCGTTTTAATTTTGCCTTCGAGCGGTTGCTGCGCCAAATCCAAAGCAACGAGATTGCCTTGTTGCGTGGTCACCAATACGTCTTCATTGCCGTCGCCGTTTAAATCTGCAATGCCCGCAGGTGAGCGAATTTGGTGATTCTCATTAAAACGGCCTTTGAGCTTATTCAGGCTCAGGTTCACGTCGATGTTGGCTTGCACGCGCCGCTCGACGCCGTCATAAATCAACACCAAGCCGTGTTCAGTGCCGATCAAAATTTCATCTGCTCCGTCCCCGTTCAAATCAAAACATGAAAGCGGCGCGAACGATTGCATCTCGAGATTGAGATTCATCCAATCCGGTTCTTGCAAACGCGCATAGCCGACGTGCAACACGCCGGCAGTGTTGATCGCGGCAACGTCCATGCGTCCGTCGCCGTTAAAATCCCCGAGAATAGGCGAGCCGGCAACCTCCTTCAAGGTGAAGGGGCTGGTCCAAATTTCAGCGCCATGCAAGCCGTCAATCGCCACAATGTGTGCATCGGCAGTGAGTGCGACTATATCGGCGAGGCCGTTGCCGTTTAAATCTGCAACCGCCGGAGCGCGCTGCGCATCGAGCACAATCGAAGAAATCTGCCACAGACGCCGGCGATTCTTGCCGTGAATCGCGATCATCGAGCCGTCGGAGCGCACGATGGCCAAATCGACATATGCGTCACGATTCAAATGCGCAAGTATCGGCAATGAAGGCCGCAACGCAAGCGAGTCAATTTTGATATTCTCCGCTTGCTCGCCCAAAGTCGGTTCGATCTTTGTGAAGACATGATACTCTGCTTGCAACGGCTTAGGCACATCGGTGACGAGCGAAATATGATACCATCCCCACACCATGAGCACGAGCGCAATGACCGTAGCCGCGATGCCGCCGACATTCATGCCTTGGCCGCGATAGCGCAGCCACCAAGCGCCGGCCTTGCGCGGAAAGGAGAAATCCCAATTGCCTTCCGCAACAAAACGGAAGATCGTGCTTTGTTGATCGCTCACGATTTCGACTTCATCACCGGGCGTGAGCAACAGCTCGTCGGTTTCCGTGAGCTTGTCTTGATTCAAATATGTGCGGCTCTTGCTGCGTTTATCGCTCAGATAAAAAGAGTTGTTGCGATAGGAAATCGTCGCATGCCGGCGCGAAATGCTCGGATCGACCGTGCCTTTCTTCGATTCGCGAATCACAATGTCGTTGATGCGCACTTCACGGCCGATGCGGGTCTCGCCAAAATTCAATTGAAACCGTTTGCCGAGATATGGCCCGTAGATCGCGAGCAAATAATACGGCGACTTTTCCACCTGGCGTGGCAAGGGCGTTTCGCCGCGTTCCGTTGCGGGAGAGGACGGTTCCGCATGCGTGGCAAAAGGAGCGCTCGGCTCGTCCACTTCGAAAACAAATTCTTCGTTCATGCTGCCATTGGCGGCGCCGGCCGGCGCGGCATCGCTATGCACCGCGTCGAGCACGGCATCTTTCATTTCATCCCAAAAATCTTTGGATTCGTTGCCTGCTTCGCGCCGGTTTTCACCAACGCTCGCTTCTTCGGGTTGATGGCGAAAAAGCAGGGCATGCTCGCCGAGTTGTATCGTATCGCCATCGCGGATTTCCGTGGGCGCGTTGATGCGAATGCCGTTGACAAAAGTGCCAAACGCGCTTTTCAAATCGCGCACAAAATATTTCGCGCCCTGCCGCTCAAGGTGAAAATGCGTCATGGAAACCAATTTATCGGGCACGATAACGTTGTTGCCGGTTTCCGACCCCACCGTGAAAAGCGCATTGCCCGCGGGCAAAACATACTCGCCCAGTATTTCCGCCTTTTTTTTGAGAATGACTTTTGGCATGTGATCGAATCGCCGTTAACGAAAAGAGGTGATGAGATTGGTTGCTCGATGCTCGATGCTTGATGCTCGTTGCTCGAGGCTTGATGCTGGTTGCTCGATGCTTGATGCTGGTTGCTCGATGCTTGATGCTCACTCTCTCGCAGCATAGAACCTGAATTTTGCATTGGTGAAATCGCCAACCTCCGCCTGATGCTGAAGCATCAGGCTAAAAGGTGGAAGCGATCTAAAGATCGCTGATCACCCGTAGGGTGGTAGCCAACTTTAGTTGGCTTGCATCTCCTAGCTGATGATTCATCATCAGGCGATGGCGGCGAAATTGTTAGTGCAAAATTCCGGTAGAAACAGTAATCGATGTTTCTAATTCTATTTCAACAGGTTCTCTTTCCGCTCACGAAACACACAAATCACACAAAAGCTTTTTTTGCGTAATTCAGGTGTTGCGTGGGCGAAAGTTTAAATCTGCTTATTTTGACGCCGCCAACTTGAACACAAAGCGGCGCTGGTCGTCGTTCACTTGCACTTGTTTGACGCTCACGCCGTATCCCAACTTCTTCACGCGCAAACGATATTCTCCCGGCGGCAGGCTGCGCTCGGCAATGCCGGATTCATCGGTTTCGCCAAAAAAAGCTTCCGGCTCGCTCGTGCGCGAGGCGATTTGATAACTAATTTCGACGTTGTTTAACGCGCGCCCGCTGCGATCATCGAGCACGGTAATTTCCGTCATGATGCTGCCGGCCGACATGCGCGCGATGGCGACGTTGCTCGCGGCGGGAATGGTGAGCACGTAATCCGCCAAGCCGGGCTTGCTCAAAATCACTTTGTAGGGATAAGGCAAGAGCGTCAACTCACACGGCGTTGTGGCTTTGATTTTGGTGCTCCGCCCGGCGTAGATGATTTCCGTTACCTGCGCTTTGATGTCATCGTCACTCGCGCTGTTTGCGTTCTTCGCAAAGATGCGCACCAGGCGCGAGAGCGTTTCGTCGTATTCGCTGGGCGAGTTTTCGTTGACCTCCAGCGCAAAGGTGCGCGGCAGATAATTTTCTTTTTTTAACTTGATGGTATGCGAGCCGATGGTGAGCAGCAGCTCCGTGGCATAGCCCGTCAGCCCCACCGGGTTTTCATCGTCGTCAACATAAATTTCGGCCAAGCTGGGCGTGGAGTTGATCGTAACCGGTTTGACAAACGTCCCGGTGATAGTGAAATGCTCGCGCTGGCCTTCGATGCGTTCGAATTGCCATAAGCGGCGATCTTCAATCGTCTCCGTGCCGGAAATCGTATTGAGGCTAAAACCGCCAAGCGTCATCAAACCTTCTTTGCGCAATTCAATGTGCAACGGCTCGCTCGAAACTTCATGCAGGACACGGCACGGCGTGGCTTGCGCGTATTTGGCGCCGTTGAGATAAACCTCCGCGCCCTCGGGTTTGGAAGTGACTTCCAAAATCGTTTTAAAGCGAAAGACGTATGGTTGATCGGCCTCGGGTTGCCGTTCTTCCGCAACGGTGATGCTGCCTTGCGAAGGCACTTGAATCGAGCGCACGATGGATTCGAAGCGCGGCAGGGTGAGCGTAAGCTTGTGTACGCCGGGAGAAATTTTTTCGATGGCCAGCGGCGTGGTTTTGGGCAACGGCTCGTCGTCCAAATACACCTGTGCGCCGGGCGGAAACGAAACGATCTTGATCGCCGGCGGAAACAACATATCATAAATGCCCGTGCCGAGCGCGGTCCAACGTCCCCACACGTCGGCGATGACGAACAGCGCGAACACGGCGAACATGCCGCTGAGTGTGCGCACAATCGCCTTGCGATGCGTGCGCGCCGAGAGCCGCACCACGTCGATGATGGTGCGCGCTTCGTTTTCTTCTTCCTCTTCGGCAATCACTTTATAAAACGCGCCTTCTTGCGGCATCGGCGCGGCTTCGGTTTCCATGCGCTCCGGCTCTGCATGCGGCGGCACGTCGACTTCGAACGGCAAGACCGGAGTCGGATCAAATTTTTCCGTCTCGGGTTCGCGGTTGAAATTCAGTTTGCCTTCATCGAGGTTCAACACCATTTCCGCTTCGGCAATGGTGAAGTCTTCCGGCGGCATGCTGCCCGAAAAATTTTCTTCAAATGCGGGCACGGTGATCACCGGCGGTTGTGTTGCAGGCGTTTCATTGAGCGCCACGTGCGCGCGCGAAGGCGCGAGACGTTGCACGAGCGTGCCGAGTTCGAGCGCATAATCCAACGCCGGCTCGCGCGTGGCAAGATAGTTCATCAGCTCGACGTAGATTGGATTCGCGGATTGATAACGTTGCCGTGGCTCTTTTTGCAAAGCGCGCTCGACCACGCGCACCAACGGCTCCGGCGTGTCCGTGGCTTTGAGCAACGCCAGATCCCACGCGCCGTTGCGCAGGCTTTGCACCGTGCTGCTCGGCGAATTTTCTTTGAACAAACGCTGCCCGGTGAGCATTTCATAAAACACGGCGCCGAGCGCAAAGATATCAAGACGATGATCGAGCGGCCCGTTATTCAACACCTGCTCCGGCGCGAGATACCCCAACTTGCCTTGAATCAGAACTTCATTCTTGCCCTCGCCCTGGCGCGGCCCGCGACGGCGCGCATTCGCCAAACCAAAATCAATGATCTTCACTTCGCCGAGTTGATTGATCATGATGTTGCCCGGCGAAATGTCTTGATGAATGAGGTGCAACGGCTGATGCGTATCCGGATCGCGGCGCGTGTGGGCATAATCCAACCCGGCACACGCCTCGGCCATGATATACGCGCTCAAATGCGGCGGCAATAAATGGCGATCCTTGCGCGCGGCATTGATCAATTGCCGCAAATCCAGGCCGTCGATGAACTCCATAATGATGTAAAACTGGCCCTCGTCTTCGCGCTTGATGTCATAAATACGAATGATGTTGTGATGATTCAAGCGCGCGACGGCCAACGACTCGGCTTGAAAGAGATCGAGGTATTTGGCTTCGCCGAGCAACTCGGGCGAGATCGCTTTGATGGCGACGGGCTTATCGAACAATCGATCGCGCCCATAATATACCACGCCGAATCCGCCGCGTTTGATTTCGGAAAGGATTTCGTATTTATGGTCCAATACTTTGACTGCTGCCATGGACAACCCTCTGAGGTCGATGAAAACGGCACGCTTCGCGACATTTGCGACAAACGGTTAATAGACGTGTCCGCGAAGACGGAACAAACCGGGTATAACTCTCTGTTCATTACGGCTTGTGTATGAATACATACAAAACGTGCGGTTTGCGAAGAAGGAGGTTGCACGGTGTGATTGAAAATCTTTAGGCAACGCGCGCATCGAGCGACTAGCCAGCAGGCGCTTGCTTATTTGGCGGGAAAAAGTTTTCTTGCCGTAATTTCGCTCAGAGGACATTTGAAAATTCCCCCCTTGAGGGGGGTTCGGGGGGTGTCATCGCAACTCAAACCACAAACACAATACAGATTTACGGCTTGCTCGTTCTACATGTGCGCATTTATAGTATTACTCCGATGGAATTATCACGACCGCAAAGTTCTAAAATTGACAATTGGCCATTCACAATTCGCAATTGACAATTCCACTCGTTTCACGCGATGCTAAAACTTTACTAAACTTGAAAAGTTTAGCAACGCTCTCTCTAATAAACAGGAACCATCCCATGGCACAACTTCGTCCATTCGTTTCACTGCTGCCGCCGGCGCAACTTGCGCCGCGGCTTTCCTGTCCGCCTTATGATGTGGTTTCTGCGGCGGAAGCGCGCGCCTTTGCCGCGCATAATCCGCAGAGCTTTATGCGCATCATTCGCGCGGAGGTGGATTTGCCGGAGACGGCCTCGCCATATGATGAGCGCGTTTATGAGCAAGCGCGCGAGAACTTGCTTGCGTTTGAAAAGGCCGGCTGGCTGTTGCGCAGCGCGGCACCGCAGCTTTTGGTTTATCGACTCCGCACGGCGGAGCATACGCAAATCGGCGTGGTGGGCTGCTGCGCGGTGGATGAATATGAAAGCGGCGTGATCTGCAAACATGAAAATACCAAGCCGGAAAAAGAGAATGACCGCACGCGCCACGTGCTCGCGCTCGGCGCGCATGCCGAGCCGGTATTGCTCGCTTATCGCGGCCGCGCTGAAATTGACGCGCGCGTCGCAGAAGTTATGCGGCAGCAACCTTTGTGGGATTTTGTTGCGGAAGACGGCGTGCAGCACACGCTGTGGCAGGCGGAAGAAAACGCGGCGTTCGTTGCCGCCTTCGCGCACGTGCCGAAATTATATATTGCGGATGGACATCATCGTTCCGCCAGTGCCTGGCGCGCACGCACGGAATTACGCCAACGCAACGCGAGCCACACCGGCAACGAAGCTTATAATTTTTTCCCGGCCGTGCTCTTTCCGGCGGAGCAGCTTCGCATTCTTCCATATAATCGCCTGGTGCGGAATGTGTCGGAGTGGAATGCCGGCGCGTTTCTCACGTTTCTGCGCAGCAACTTTGCATATGTGGAGAGCGCAACGGCAACACCGGCGCGCAAAGGCGAAGTGAGCGTGTATTGCGCAGGTCAATGGCGCAGTTTCACTCTGCGCGTGGCATCGAGTGACGAACCGCTCGTGCAACTTGATTTGACGCGGCTGCAACAACAAGTGCTCGCGCCGTACTTCGGGATTGTCGATCAGCGCACGGACGCGCGCATTGACTTCGTTGGCGGCATTCGCAGCACGCAGGCTTTGCAACAAGCCGTGGCAAGCGGCGCAGCACAATTGGCGTTCAGCGTTTTCCCAACGGCGCTCGAGGAGCTGTTTGCGGTTTCGGATCGCGGCGAATTGATGCCGCCCAAGTCGACGTGGTTTGAACCCAAGCTGCGCTCCGGGCTATTTCTGCAGCAGTTTTAAGCATCATCAATTGAATTATCTGTTCGTTTTTCGAACCGCGAATAGGCGCGAATAAACCGTTTTTTTAAATTCGCGTTCATTCGCGCCTATTATTACAACGTTAAGTTCTGGTTTAGCCGCATCGATGGCCTTAAAGCAAAAGCTTAAGACAGAAAAATGTAGAGCAGAAAAATAAAGCCTGGGTTCAGCCGAGTGAAGTTGATGTCGCCATACGAAAGAAAACAACTAACATTTTTCTGTCCTCCATCTTTCTGTCTTCTAAACGCTTTTAGGATGCAGGTTCAACTTAACGTTGTAGTACTATTCGCGGTTTAGAAGCGGAATTTTGAAATTAGTGTTAAGCAGTGGGATGCCATCGCTTTGAAGTCAGCCCGCTTGCAAAGGCCACCTCGGTAAACAAGCGGAGATGACACCTGGGTCGAGCAGCGACAAAGCAAAAAAAACTTCTCGTGTATTGTGAGCTTCTAAAGTTGAACTGGCGCACTGTTCCTTACTCTGTGACGACTCCTTATATTTATCTCGTCTGCACGTTGCGGCTGGCGAACGTATTATTCCTGGCGTTCATCCCGTTATTCATCATGATCACTAGGAATACCTTATGCGCCTGCCTCAATCCTTCAAAAACGCCGTGGCGGCCACGGCGAAAAGCCTGAATCATTCATTCAAACAAATCGGCGCGCTGCACGACGGCCGCGGCCTGATCGTTTCCGAGCGCAATGCGTTGCTGCATTTCGGCGCGAATTTGTTACACGCCGGTTTCGCGCTCGCGGCGGAGCCTGCGGCCAAAGCCAATGCGCCCGCGCCGGAGCTGCTCGCTTCCAATCAAAAGATCACGTTTCTTCTTACCGCGCAAACTTTCGGAAAAATTCTTCCGCACAAAATTTTGCGACAGGCGCAAGCGTTCGAGCGCTATCAGCCGCAAGCTTATCCGCGGGTGGAACCGGCGGCGACCGAGGCCTTTTGGCAACGCTCCGAACATTGGGCGGTATTGCTCATTCAAAGTTTTGCCGGCGAGGAGTTGAATGACTTATGGTGCGGCCAACTGCGCGCGCCGGAGACGTTTGAAAAAAAATTGCTGGCCTGTTCCAAGTTGAGCAATGCGGGCAAAGAAGATTTCAGCGAGCTGGCAAATTTCCTGCGCACTCATGAGGCGTATGTCGGCATGGAGCCGATTTGCAGCGAGGTGTGGCATGCCGGTGAGAGATTGGATCTTTTATGGGCTGCTTTTCCCATTGCTGCGTGAAGTTGAGACGTTGCAGTGCATGGCGCAAGCAGCCGCGCGGTGTTTTTCTACTATGCTTATTTCATTATGATCTCGAACAACACCATTGTAGCTCGCCTCTTCGCGAGGTTCATTCGTTGGCCGTTCCCCAGAAGCGCTGCAGCTCTATTTGCGCCGATGTTGTTCGTGGCTGCGCTGTTGGCGCAGGAGCAGCGCGTCGCGCCTATACTCGCTGATGACTTTTCCTCGCCGCGTTTGCAAGCGCATTGGGTGTGGGGCAATCATCCCGACAATCACTCCGTTTTGCAAAAAGGCGCGCTCACGCTGCGCTCGCTCGGCAAAACCAGCGGCTGGATTCACACGCGCGAAAAATTTTCACTGCGCGAGCGCTTCATTCAAATAAAAATGACGGAGCCGAACGGCGACGGCGCGCTAGGCATTTCGACGACGGCAACCAGCACTTCTCCGATCGCGTTTTCTTCCGAACAAAATTTTTATCGGTTTTATACGGCGCGCGATGACTTGAGCGGACCATATCGGCTTTATGTGCAATGGAGCAAGGCCGGTTTTGTGGAAGGCTTGGAAGTCGCGCCCGAAATCGAAGTTGCACCCAATTCTTATTTGCGCATGCTGGTGCGCGAAGGTGTGATCAATTTTCAATTTTCATTCGACGGCGACCTTTGGCAGACGGTGTATGCCGAATCCTTTGCTTTGCCGGGGTCTACTTTAAACGATCGCTTTTATATCGAGCTTGCCGCGGGCTACACGCAGCGCAACGGTGATTGGACCGTGGATGATTTTGTGCTGCGCGCGAATGCTGAAACCGCGAACAGTGACGCCTTAAAAGAAAGAGTCGTGTTGCATGATCCTTTGCGTGAGCGCACGCTGGCAATGCGCACGGGCGGCAATTTCGCAACCGAAGGCGGATGGCAAGCGCTCGGCAAAGAGGATATGTTGTTTTATGATCTCGGCCAGTATGTGGAAAACGGCGTGCTCGAAGTGACGGTGCGCAACTTTTATCCGCCGGAGCAAAACACCGCGGAGCGCCATCATTTCCTTGCCATGTTTCGCAATCCATGGGGCAATCATCACTCCGTGGAAACGCAAGAAACGTTTTGGGATTTGCACACCGGCGCGATGTATGCGCCGGGCGTGAAGCTGCAATCTTCCACAAACTATGCGGATGAGAAAGCCTCGATCATCAAGAATCCGTGGCAGAAAGAAGAGAGCTATAAACTGCGCGTGACGTGGAGCGGGAAAGAGGTGCAATACTTTCGCAACGGCGCATTGCAAGCGCGCCACACGCACGATGCAGCCATGCAACTGCGTTATCTCTTACTCGGACGCGATTATACCGTGAGCGGCGATCTCATCACCAATTTCAGCGGCAATCAATATCCCGCGTTCCGCGGCCCCATCTTTTCCGACCTCAGCATCAAAGCCAATGTTTCCGCGCACGACAACACGCCGCCGCTGATCGCAGACCTCGCATTGACGAGCGTGTATGCGAATGCCGCGCGTTTGCAATGGACCACGAGCGAGCCGGCGCACTGTTGGATTGAATATGGCGCGTCACCGGCATATGGGCAGAAGACCACGTTGCTCGGCCCGCCCGCGCGACAGTTCTCCAGCGTGTTGTCCGGTCTCAATACGGATCAGATTTATCACTATCGCATCATTGCCGAAGACGATGCGGGCAATCGCATGACGAGCGCAAACGCAACTTTCACGACGATGAAGAGCGGGCTATATCTGTTTCAACCGAGCGCGGACACGTATGTGGAGAAGAACAACATTTATGGCGAGCGTCGCAGCCTCGGCAATTTCGGTTGGATGAACTTGCTTGCGAGCGAGGGGCGCGAATGTTATGTGCGGTTCGAAGTAGCGGGCGTGCATGGCGAAGTTGCGCATGCTGCTTTGCGTTTGCATGGCCGGCAGACGGGCAAGGGCGGCGGCAAATGGCGCGCGTTGCAAGCGGCGTGGGAAGAAAAGACAGTGACGTGGCAAACCAAGCCGCACGCGGAGGAGGAAGATTTGGGTTATATCGACGCGGTGCGCGAAAACGAATGGCAGGGCGCGGCATTGCGCGAAGTGATTGCGGGCAACGGCGTGTATGATTTCGCCTTGCTCGGCATGGGCGAAACCGTTTCGTTCGATGCGCGCGAGTCTACCAATCATCCGCCGGAGTTGATCGTTGCGCTGCGCGAGCAAGAAGCGACGCCGCCGTTGCTCACCGAAGTTGCGATTTCCGAGGTGACGGCAAACAGCGCGACGCTGACGTGGAAGACGAGCGAGCCGGCGACCGCCATCGTTGCGTATGGTTTGAATCGCAGTTATGAAAGCAGCGTGAGCGACACTTCCGATTTTGCGTTCGAGCATCGTCTCGTCTTGCGCAGATTGCAGTCGTATAAGCAATATCATGCGCGCGTGCAGTCGCGCGATATTGCGGGCAATTATTCTACGGCCACAGAGGTGCAGTTTGAAACGTTGCCAGCGCGGGTTGAGCGTGTTGCATTGCACGAAATTTTTGAAGCGCACTTTCCCGCAAAGAATGCCGGCGCAACGCCGTATGTGAATGGCCCGGAGTTTACGCTCACTTTTACGGGCACGGAGGGCGCGGCCTCGGGGCGAACCATTTCCGTTGCAGGATTTTGGGACGGCAAGGAATCGTATCTCGTGCGGTTTGCGCCGCCGGCAAACGGCGTCTGGGCGTGGCAATCGCAAGCCACCGATGCCGGATTGGATGCACAACGCGGCACATTAACCTGCGCGGGCAACTTGCCGCAAGCTCATGCCGCAGCGCGCGGCCCGGTCCGAAGCTCACAACGCTTTCCCGCGACGCTGGCGCAGGCGGATAGTTTACCGTTCTTTTTGATCGGCGCAGAGTTGCGCGCAGCGCTCAAAATCGCTTTGCCGGATTTTCAAAAATACGTTGCCGCACGCGCGGAGCTGGGTTATAATTTTTTGCAGATCGCGGTTTTAGAAAATGAAGCCTCGCAACCGGAAGAGGCTGCGGCGTTTTTCATGCGGGACGGCGATCGCCTCAATCCGGAATATTGGCGCAAGTTAGATGAACGCCTGGCCTTCGCGAATGCGCAAGGCATGCTCGTGGGGCTGCAACTTTTGCCGAAAGCAGCAACGACGTATTTTAGCAACGCAGAGCAAGTGCAGCGTTACGTGCAATATGTCGTGCGGCGGTACGCCGCTTTCAACGTCATGTGGTCGCTGGAAGAATTGCCCATGGGACAAGCATTCGCGCTCGAGGAGATTATCGCCGCGATTCATGCGAATTATCCGCAGCGGCATGCGCTCATCTTATCGCAAGCTTCCGCCTCGCGGCCGGAGGCCGTAATGATGCGCGCTATTTCTGAGAGCGGCACGCGCACGCACAATCGGCAACATGTCGCGCTGCGCCCGCTGGCCGCTTCGTTGGACCAAAACACGTTGCGCCAGGAAACATGGGCAAGCGTTATGCGCGGCGAATATCCTGTGCTCGTGGAAGATCTCCCTCAGGTGATCACCGAAGAAAATTTATATCCTTCGCACTTGGGCTTCGTGCAAACACTCAAAGACTTTTGGGCGAATGACATTCATCATGGAGTGCCGTGGTGGAAATTCACGCGCTTCGAAACGCTTGCCGCAGAGCGTTGGCTGGCAGGACAACCGGGCCAAGCCTATGCCGTTTATGCCGGAGCGCAAAAGGATTTTAAACTCGATCTCTCCGAAACTACGAGCGAGATTCGCGGCGAATGGTTCAACACGCGCACGGGTCGTTGGAGCACGGCGTTCTCCGGCAAGGCGAGCCGCAATTTTACGCTCAAGCCGCCGGGCGAAGGCTTCGTGGCTTTCTTGTGGGTTTATGGAAACTGAAGCAGCAGAGTTCAATACAAGCCGAAACATTCACGCGAACGTTTCGGCTTTTTTATTTCACACTTTCAGAAGAAGAATGCGTATCTTGCACGCATTGTTGCTCCACTGAATTGCTATTCCTCATCTCTTTTCTGAGTTGCCATGTCGCGTCTCGCAAAAATCTTCCGCGTGCTCCCGATTGTTTGCGCCTGGGGTATTCTCTTTTACCTCGCCCAGGCCGATGTGCTCACCGCGCAATATTATGGGCTGCCTGTGCTTTTCGTGCTCGTGCTGCTCGCATGCAGCTTTTTTCCGGTGCCGATCAACGTGCTCGTGTTGCTTGCGGTGCAAGCCACTGATCCCTTGGCCGTGGTGATCGTTGCGACGTGCGCCACATTTCCTTCCTATTTGTTGGAGTATCAAATTTATCGTCTCATCGTGCGACACGGCACTGGGTTGGATATTAAAAATCTCAAAATCGCGCCCAAGCTGTTTGACGGCTTCATGAAATTTCCGTTCGCCACACTGGCAGTCACTTCCTTTCTCCCCATGCCCTCGGAGCCGATTCGTTTGTATGCCATTTCGACGAGCTACAATCGTTGGCGATTCGCGCTCGCGGGAATGATTGGACGAGCGTTTCGCTTCATCCTGCTCGTTTGGGTGGGCACATTGGTGGGCACACCGACGTGGCTATTTATTGCGGTGATGCTGGTGCCGGTTTTGCTCGGCGGCATCGGCTATCTTTACAAACGCATGCGCGGGCGCGAACTCACTCCCGAAACCGCACAAATATGAAGTCGCGCGTGCAAGAACTCATCGCGCGCACATGGCGGCCAAATTTTTCTTTGCACTTCTGTAGCGATTTCCTTATTATGCGCCCTGTTCTTTTTGCTTCACCTCAATCAATTCATTGTTGCTAGTGGTTTGTTTAGGAGTTTTTATGGATCGTCGTTCTCAGGCCTCGCTTACGTATCGCATCATCACCGAGGTCCTGGCGCTTGTTATGATTGTTGCCGCGCTGGTTACCGGTATTGTAACCGAATGGTCGTTCGCGCGGCTCGCCCAAGGGGTAGCGCTGAATATCGCGCTCTTTAGTTTTATCACGATGGTATGGTGGCAACTGAGCAGCATGTATGGCATGGGTGTGTTTCGCGGCCCGGTTTCCAACGTGCTCGGCATGTTGTTGGCGTTTAATATTACGCTCATGCCGCTCTGGCTCGGCTTGGTGCTCGCCGGCACAGAAGTCGAAGCGAGTAAATGGGTCCATGCCCTGTTGCCGATTGGCTTTGCCCTTTCCGGGGCGCTCTTGGCTGTGCTCATTCGCTTGGGACAAGTTTATCAATCCAAACATCAATGGCGGCTCGTGCATCATTCGCTGTGGATTACGAGTGCGTTGCTTTTAGCCACCGCATTTATCCCCGCAAGCTTGAGCCTCAACGGCGTCGTCACCATTCAGACCTTGGCCTGGTTGGTCATCTTCTTTGTGCCGCTGGTCGTGCGGCGTTTGGGTGTGAGTTTGGTGGCGAATCCCGCGCGTCCGCCGGCCCCGCGTCCGGCGCAATCCAACTCCAGCGCGCATGCTTCTTCACATTCCAGCTCGCATGCACCGTCCAACGAGAGCAATCGCAATTATCCCGCCTCTGTTTCCGCGGAAGAATCGCCCTCGGGTGAAAATCAAAATCGTGAGCGTCGTCATGGTGGCAATCGTCGGGGCGGACATTATCGTCGCCGGCAAGGCGGCGGCAGACGGCGCATGTAAAGCGTGCCCGTGAGTCGCGCTCTTCTTTTTCAGCATTCTCGAACAAAAAGTCTCAAGGAGTTTTTGAAATGGCTGCAGTTTCAGAGTTTCGTAATGGCATGGCGATTTTGCACAACGGCGACCTTTGGGTCGTTTCCGAGTTTCAACACTTCAATCCGGGCAACTGGCGCGCGATGATTCGCACCAAGCTCAAGCACGCCAAATCCGGGCGCGTGGTCGATCACACGTTTCGCATGACGGACAAAATCGAAGAAGTCCGTCTCGAGATGAAAGACATGCAGTATCTTTATGAGTCTGACGACAATCTTTATTTCATGGACACGGAAACGTACGAGCAAACGTTTATCTCTTCCACTTTGCTGGGCGACCAAACGCGCTTTTTGAAAGAAGGCAATCTTTGCAAAATTATGTTCTATGAAGGCAAAGCTATCTCCGCGGAACTGCCCACGTTCGTAGAGTTTAAAATCGTCGAAGCCGAACCCGCGGTGAAAGGCGACACGGCCACGAGCATCACCAAAGGCGCGCAGATTGAAACCGGCGCCACGGTGCAAGTGCCGCTCTTCATCAAAGAAGGCGACCGCATCCGCATCGACACGCGCTCCGGGAAATATTTAGAACGCGTGAATTAGAATCAAAAAGAAGAGCCTATTTCCGAGGTTTGAATTATGCTAGGGCAAAATGCGTCCGAGGCAATGGGTTCTTCGCAGACACTTCGTTGCATTGTCAGTGACACCGGGCCGTTGTTGTCTGTTTTTCAAAGTGAGCAAGTCGAGCTTCTGCAATTTTTATTTGATCGGATTTATATCCCGCAGAGCACATTACCCGAGTTTGTGAAGCATAATGCCGCCGCTTCCATTAACAAACTTATAAAGAGCCGCTTTGTCTTGGTCTGTGAACTAAATGAACAAGAGGTTATAAGCGCACGCGGGCTTTCGGAAGAAATTGCTGCTCACTCATTGACCAAAGACAAACTTTCGCTTTCGCACTACCCTGAAGCGGAAGCCATGGTTCTGGTCAATCGCAGCGAGCTTGAAGTGAACGAAATCTTGTTGGACGAACGAGCGGCTCGAGCAATTGCCAGGGCGCACGGTCTGGCAGTCATTGGTTTTCCCGGTTTATTAATTCGAGCATGCC
The DNA here is from genome assembly GCA_041918175.1 of bacterium. Taxonomy (GTDB): domain Bacteria; phylum Zhuqueibacterota; class Zhuqueibacteria; order Zhuqueibacterales; family Zhuqueibacteraceae; genus JABWAN01. Next base: position 19,390 of record JAYRWE010000135.1, on the reverse strand, counting down.
GAACAAGGCAAATTACCCCGGAAGAAGCACGCGACTCTTTGATTAAATGTGTGTCGTTCGGGACGCACTATTCGCAGAGTTTGATCAAGGAAATATATAATCGCCTAAAGCAGGAGTGAATATGACCGCTGCAATTACTCCGCATGAGCCGGACGAAGAACTGCTCGCTTCCGCCGACGAAGTGTTTCAAGAAGCGGACGCTTCCGAAAAGTACTGGCGAGAGTGGGAAGAAAGAAAACGGCTGAAATCAATTCGTATTGAAATGCCGGAACTAGCATACAGGACGTTAATGGAAGTGGCGCAACAACAAGGCAAGACCGTCACCCAGGTCGTACAAATCTTGATGGACGGCATTTTATCGACGCTGCTGCCGGCGGCTCAACTTTCTTTGCATGAATCGCGCACGAAATCTTAAAACTTCCGGCAGGGGACATTCGGGCAAATCTGTTGTGCGTGTTGTATGATCGATGTTTGCCTTTTTATAAACGCAGAATCGTTAGCATGAACCCCACCACCGCCGCCACTTCGACTCCCTCCCAATCCAGTTCACGTTCGCCGTGGCTTTATGTGCCCACGGCATATTTCGCCGAAGGCCTGCCTTACGTCATCGTCAATACGGTTTCCACGGTGATGTACAAAAATCTCGGTGTGCCCAATACGCTCATCGGCTTGACGAGCCTATTGTATTTGCCGTGGGTGCTCAAACCTTTGTGGGGACCGACGGTCGATCTGCTCGGCACGAAGCGCAACTGGATTTTGTGGATGCAAATTGCGATGGCGGCGCTGCTCGCGTTGGTGGGAGGAATCTTACATCTGCCCGCTTTTTTTCATTTATCGCTGCTTTTATTTATTCTCGTGGCCTTCACCTCCTCGACGCACGACATCGCCGTCGATGGTTTTTATCTGCTCGCCTTGCCGCCGGAAAAGCAAGCTTTCTTTGTCGGCATTCGCGCCACGGCTTATCGCCTGGCGATGATCTTCGGCACCGGCGTGCTCGTCGTGATTGCCGGGCGCCTCGAAACGCAGACAACCAACATTGCCCTGAATTGGACTTTAGTGCTCGTCGGCTCCGGGATACTTATGGCAGTGATCTTTCTTTATCACGCCTTCGCCCTGCCGCGACCTGCGAGCGATCACAAAGCCTCTGCTGCCTCACGCGAAAAGAGCATTCCCTTCCTACGCATTTTCCAAAGTTATTTCCAACAAAAAGGCATTGCGAGCATACTGGCCTACATCATTCTCTATCGCTTGGGAGAAGCGATGCTGGTTAAGATGGCATCGCCGTTTCTTTTGGACACGCGGGAAGCTGGTGGGCTGGCATTATCGACAGAAACCGTCGGTTATGTGTACGGCACCGTCGGCGTGCTTTCATTGGTTGTTGGAGGGATACTCGGAGGTTGGCTGATTTCGAAGTTTGGTTTGCGCAAGTGCATGTGGCCCATGGCGCTCGCGATCAACGTGCCGGATTTGAACTATGTTTACATGGCCGCGGTGCCGCCCACATTGGAAACGGTTTACGCGCTTGTCGCCGTGGAGCAGTTTGGCTACGGCCTCGGCTTTAGCGCGTTCATGGTTTTTCTCATGTACACCGCGCGCGGCGAATACAAAACCTCGCACTTCGCCATTTCCACCGGTTTCATGGCCATGGGAATGATGTTGCCCGGCCTGCTCAGCGGCTATTTGCAAGACGCGCTCGGCTACTATCAATTCTTCCTCGCCGTGTGCCTGCTCACCATTCCCGGCATGCTTACGATTTTCTTTTTGCCCAAAGAAGTTTTAGAGACGCCGCAAGGGTGAACTCGCCGTTTTCCTCACGCGCAAGCATAGCGAAATTTTAATACTCTCTCATGACTCCGAAACGTCTCGCAGCCATTGACATTGGCTCCAATTCCGTGCGCTCTCTGATTGTCGAAGTGGAAACGGCGCAACGCTTTCGCATGCTCGACGATGAAAAAGAATCCACGCGCATCGGCGAAGGCATGGGTTCGCGGCGAACGCTCACCGCGGCGGCCATGCAGCGCACGTTGCAAACGTTGCAACGCATGGTTGATATTGCGCGCGGTTTCGGCGTGGAAAAAATCGAGGCCATTGCCACCAGCGCCGTGCGCGAGGCGAAGAATCGCGACATTTTTTTGCAGCGCGTGCAGGAAAGCGTCGGCTTGCAAGTGCGCGTCATTTCCGCCGAAGAAGAAGCGCGGCTGGCGTTTCTCAGTTTTCTGCATCACTTCGATCTCGGCACGCAACGTTTCTTGGGGCTGGATATCGGCGGCGGCAGCGCGGCCCTTATCTCGGCGCACGGCCCGCACATCGAAAACATTCATTGCCTCGACTTCGGCGCCGTGCGGCTCACGGAAAAATTTGTGCAGCATGATCCCGTTTCCGACGAAGATTACAAAGCCCTGCGGCGCTATCTGAAGGAGCGCTTGCTCGCCGTGCGCGAAGCCGGCGAAATGGGCGCGCAAACGCTCATCGGATCGGGCGGCACCTTCACCACCATTGCCGAATTGCACAAAGCCATGCACGCGGAAAAGTACGCCGGCGTGCATGGCTATGAAATGCATCGCGCGGAGGTCAAACACGTGCTGGATCTCGTGCGCTACAAATCGTTAAAAGAGCGCCGCAAGCTCCCCGGGCTGAATCCCGAACGCGCCGACATCATCGTTGCCGGCGTGACCGTCGTCAATCTCATCATGAAAATTTTTGAGATCAACACGCTCAAAATTAGCGGCCGCGGCATTCGCGAAGGCTTGATCCTGCAAATGCTGGCCCCGGACTTTGGCGCGCGCGGCAACGTGTCGCGGCAAAATACCGCCGGCCCCAATCGCAAGGAAAGTGTTCTCGCCTTTGCCGAGTCCTGTCGCTATGAAGCCTCGCATGCGCAACATGTCACGCGCCTGGCCCTGAGCCTTTATGATCAACTGCCCCAATCCGGTGAAGGCGCGGCTCGCTATGAGCGCGACTTGTTGGAAGCCGGCGGCATGCTCCATGACATCGGCTACTTCATCAACTATACCCGCCATCACAAACACAGTTATCATCTCATTATTCACGCCAACCTCGTCGGCTATTCACCGCGCGAGTTGGCCCTCATCGCCAATCTCGCGCGCTATCACCGCCGCGCCGAACCCAGCGCACGGCACGAAGAATTTGCGCAGTTGCGCCCCGCCGACCAAAAAATCGTGCGACGGCTCTCCGCCATTTTGCGCCTCGCCGACGGTTTAGATCGCAGCCACAGCCAACGCATTCAACTCATCAACTGCGAGCGCTTCGCCCAAAAAACGGTTTTGCATCTGCTTTCCCCGCAAGAACTCGGCATCGAAATTTGGGGCGCGCAACAGAAAGCCCGGCTCTTTGAAGAAGTGTTCGACACCAAGATCGTTTACCATCATGTCAAGTCGCAAGACTGAAGCGCACTTGCCCGTCGCGCATGCGCCCGCTCAAAGCTGCGCTCGCACCTGCTGCGCGCCCGCAACCATATTCGCCAGCTTCTGCTTTGCCGCCCAACGCGCAGTTTGGCTCAAGCCGCAATCCGGCGCGAAGCAGAGTTTGTCCGCCGGTGCATATTGCAAACACAACTTGATGCGCGCGACGATATCCTCCACCGTCTCGATATAATAACTCTTCACGTCAATAATCCCCACGGCCACGTCCATCCGCTGCGCAATCGCGCCGATCATCTCAATCTCCGCAAACTCGCGGCTCGCCATTTCCACGTGCAGTTCATTCACTTTGAAATCGAGAAAGTTTGGAAACATCGGCGCAAGTTGCCGCTTGCCCACGGCCCGGCCTTTATAATTTCCAAAACAAAGATGCGCCGAAAGCCGGCACTTGCCCGCCACTGTTTCCACCGTGCGATTGAAAATATCCACGAAGCGCTTCGTATCTTCGCGATACGCATAGCAACTCATCGAAGGCTCGTCCACGCTGATTTCCGTGCAGCCTGCTTGCACCAACGCTTCCAACTCCGCACGAATAATCGGCAACAACGCTTCGGTCAACGCATAGCGATCGCGATATTGCGCATTCGGCAACAGACGACCGCTCAAAGTATACGGGCCCGGCAAACTCGCCTTCAGCGTCGGTCCTTGCGGCGCGAGACGTTGCAGCCGTTGAAACTCCGCCACGGCGCCCAAGCCGCGCGGCGCGCACAGTTCGCCCACCACCTCATGCTTGCCGCGTTGATCATGCGCCGGCGGACCCCATTTGCGCGGCGCCGCGGCCTCCATCTTGATGCCTTCTAAAAATCCATAAAATGACAAATTGAAATCGAAGCGCGTCTGCTCGCCGTCCGTGATGACATCAAGGCCCGCGGCGACTTGATCGTGAATCGCAGCGAGCACCGCATCGTCTTGCAACTCTGCAATGTCGCTCGCGCCGAATTGATCGAGATGTTGGCTCGCAAACTCCAGCCAACTCGGAAAAGGATAACTGCCGATAACCGTTGTGCGCAGAGGAGGGTGGGCCATGATTGTTCCAAAGTATTTTGATGAGCAACAATAGCGAGCAGTGCATGCTGGCTCGTGGAAATTCATCGCAAGATAACGCCGCCGTGAGATAATTGCAATCCGTGTGCTCGCGACTTCTTGAAGCACAACGCTTTTTTGTTCCGTCGCTGCTCCCCCGCGGGTTCATCGCTGCTTGTTTACCTCGCCTTTATCTTTTCAAGCGAGGTGACTTCAAAGCGACGGCCTCCTGCCGCGTGAGTATTTTTTCAAACGAAGCGCTTTCCATGCACACCCCTTGCGCCACGCTGCCTCGCGAAAATCGCGATTGAATTTGCGCGATTTCTTTTTATATTGAAACCCAGTTGAACAGCGCGTGCCGCAAGCTTCGTTCGCTCTCTTCCCACTGAATCGAATCTTAACCACTTCTTTCGGTGGGATTTTTTTTGCTCACACTAAACTCACAACGACTAACCAGCGAGGAGGAGCATCCATGTCCGGCAATATCGTCACCCGCAGCAAACACGGTTTAGAAATTCATGGTATTCGTAATGTGAATGATCAGCATTGGAATTTGACTTCGGGCGCACTCTATGATGAAGCTATCCGCCGCCGCGAAGGTACGATTGCGCATCACGGGCCGTTGGTTGTTCGCACCGGACATCATACGGGACGCTCGCCGAATGACAAGTACATCGTTAAGGAAGCGTCCAGTGATAAACACATCTGGTGGGGCAAAGTCAATCGCCCCATTGAAAGCGAGCGCTTCGACAGCCTGCATCAGCGCATGCTTTCGTATTTGCAAAACCGCGAGATTTTCATTCAAGACTTGTATGCCGGCGCGGATTCCCGCTATCGCCTGCCGATTCGTGTGATTACCGAAAGCGCGTGGCACAACCTCTTCGCGCGCAATCTTTTCGTTCGCCCCAAAGTGCATGAGCTTGAATCCCACGAACCGCAGTTCACGGTTATCAACATGCCGCGCTTTCATGCAATCCCGGAATTGGATGGCACCAACTCTGAAGTTTTTATCACCGTGAATTTTGGCAGACGCTTGGTATTGATCGGCGGGACCAGCTACGCGGGTGAAATCAAAAAGTCGATCTTCACCGTCATGAACTATCTCTTGCCGTTGCGCGAAGTGCTGTCGATGCACTGCTCCGCAAACATTGGCAAGAAAGACGACGTGGCCGTGTTCTTTGGGCTTTCGGGCACAGGCAAAACCACGCTCTCCGCGGATCCGCATCGCCGCTTGATTGGCGATGACGAGCATGGCTGGAGTGATGCGGGCGTGTTCAATTTTGAAGGCGGTTGTTATGCGAAAGCAATTCGGCTTTCGCAAGAAGCCGAGCCGGAAATTTTCGCCACCACGCGCCGCTTCGGCACGATACTCGAAAACGTCACGTATGATGCGTACACGCGCCGCCTCGATTTGGACGATGCTTCGCTGACAGAGAACACGCGCGCGGCCTATCCCATCGATTTCATTCCCAATCATGAACCCAGCGGCATGGGCGGCCATCCCGTGAATATCGTCATGCTCACCGCGGATGCGTTTGGCGTGATGCCGCCGATTGCGAAGCTCACCCCTGCGCAAGCCATGTATCATTTTCTCTCGGGATATACGGCGAAGGTTGCAGGTACGGAAAAAGGTTTGGGCAAGGAGCCGCAGGCAACTTTCAGCACCTGCTTCGGCGCGCCGTTTATGGCGCTGCATCCCACGGTTTATGCCAACATGCTCGGCGAAAAGATCGCGAAGCACAAAGTTACGTGTTGGCTCGTGAATACCGGATGGACTGGCGGCCCGTTTGGCGAAGGGCAGCGCATGAAAATCGCGTACACGCGCGCGATGATCAACGCCGCACTCGATGGCCGACTCGCGCAAGTGCCCACAGCGCAAGATCCAATCTTTGGCTTGCACATTCCACAATCTTGCCCCGACGTGCCAACGGAGGTGCTGATTCCACGCAATACATGGAAAAGCGCAACAGCATATGATGAGAAGGCCAAACATCTCGCAGGTTTATTTCATAAAAACTTTGAGCAATTTACGAATGATGTGACGGACGAGATTCGTGCGGCGGGGCCGAAGGCGAAGTAGCAAGGGGCAGAGTGTTTAGAGTTTAGAGCATAGAGCGAAGAGTGTCCCTCTTCGCTCTTTTTTTGCGAGATCAATTTGTGCGCACGCTTCATCCAGCATCCAGCCTCTCACAACGCTTCAAACACTTTCACCGCCAACTCTCGCCGCATTTCCGCTTGCTCAAAACTCGCCCATTTTTTGACGAACGCTTGCACTTGCGCATCATTCCATTTGGCGCTTTCAATAAAACCGTTTTGCGCGCGATACCACTTGAGCGCTTGCCATGTGGCCATGCCGGCCTCTTCAGTATAACGCACACCCTCGTCTTGCGCTTCGGCTTTGCCATACTCTTCATCAATGTGCCAATCCACCGCGGTGCATTCGAGCGGACGCGGCTTGTGGCCGCGAAACTGCTCGGCCTTCATGCACGCCTCGTGCGAATAAGAATCCGCGAGCGCGTGCAAATAAATCGCGAGCGCTTCCAAACTTTGTCCGCTCACATTGCGAAATGCCTCGCCGCCGTCGAACGAAATCTGCGGCATGCCCGTGCTCGGCGTGCCGCGGCCGTAAATCGCCCACGCTTCAATTTCTTCCAACTCGGCTTTGCCAGTTGGGCACGTATTGAATGCGCCCGTGAAATATTCGCACGTATTGCGGCCGCCAGGCAAGACATATTCATTCGTAACGTTGTCGCGATCACGCCGCGCGAAGTGCCAATACAGGCCATCATTGCTCACGCGCTGCGTACCCTGCAGCGTCACACTAAAATTCGTTTCGCCCGTGAAGCTGCCGGTATCCGTGGCTTCGTCGATCACGGCAATGCGTTCCGCTTCTTCTGCGCTAAACCCCGCGGCCTTTGCCAGTGCGCGCGTCAATTCGTAATGAAAAGTGCTGTGCGGCGCGAGATTGGGCGTGCGAATGTCCTCGCCGTACGTTGTTGCGCGCGGATTCTTGCTGAACGCCGTCGTGGCGCAGAGCAGCAAGATAATAATGGCGAGTCGATGTTGCATACGAAGCATGTTGTTCTCCAGTGAAGTGAGGTTCTTGGTATACTCGTCGTTGTCATTCAGTAGGAATCTTTTTACTCGCTGACGATATAGCCAGTGCTTAAAAGGATTCCTTCTGAATGACAGCTTGGTGAGCATGCGCCTTTTTAATTAAACTTTCCTGTGACCAAATTCAGCGTGTACTGCTTGCCGCTCGGCAATGTGACCGTCACTTGATTGCTGCCATTAAATGTCAGGGTGTATGTAAACGAATAATCTTTCGATTGCGTTTGCTCCGTGCCCGTCACGGTAAACGTGCCTTTGGCCGTAGCTTGCAATGTTCCCGCACTTGGAATGTACGAGGCGCCATTGAGGTCGATCACCACATTGCTCACCGTATACGAACTACTCGAAACCAAACTCAATTGTCTGCGATTGCCCGCGAAGCCATAGCTTGAGCCATTCGTACCCGAACCGTTGATCGCAACGTTCCCCGCCTTAAGTCCGGTTGCGGTGAGATTCGAGCCGGTCTTCAAAGCAATCGTGATTGCACCGAGCGGATCGGAATAGTTTCCCGTCAATGAACTCACCGACACGGCTTTATCCGTCACGCCTTGCACGTAACGATTTTGCGGAATGCCCTGCTGCGTGTAAAACGAAAGATCGAGATTATAAGTGATCCACCCTTTGGTGATGGTCGTATCAAACCCCGCGCTTTTGCCCAACGCGCCATAGTTGCCTTCGGAATTGGAAGCGACCATATTAAGATCACTCATCGCGCCGCCGTTGGACTGCGCCACTTCCGCTGCCACGACGCTGATTTGCTCACTGTCCGAAAGCTCCTCGACTTCGTTCGGTTCGGTGGAATTTTTCGAGCAACCCACGGCAAGCATCAACGCCGGAACCAAGCTCAACCACATGCGACGAAACTTCATGATGCGACTCCTTCTTGAATTGTGAAAACAGTTTTTGGGCAAAGCCCAGTTGGTTTATTCGCGAGCGAAATTGCGCTCTGTTTGTGTGCGAAAATATACGGCGGCAACGGCGGGAAAGTGTTGCGCAGAAGTTGCGATTGCATGGAGAAAGGTTGGAGAACGATTGTCGAAGTTTCAACCTGAATTTTGCACCGTGCTCGCACCGGCATTCGCCTGATGCTGAAGCATCAGGCTAGGAGGTGCAAGCCCCGTGAACGGGGCTGCCACCCAATTGGTATAAACCCCGCTTGCGGGGTTTCCATCTTTTAGCCTGATGCTTACAGCATCAGGCGGAGGTTAGCGGTATCACAAGTGCAAAATTCAATTTCAACGAATTGTATTCATACCCTTATCTGTCATTTAAAAGAGCCGTTCCTCGCGCTCGGCACAACTCCCAGCCTAAGCTTGGCTCCGAGAACGGGAGGTTTCTTGCAGAGCGCTAAAAGAAGTTCCTGCGTTATCGCAAACTTGTTGCGGAAGTGTGGAGGTGCTCTTGCAATCGTTTGGCCCTTGGAAAATCGCTGTGATCCGCGAACGTGATTTTGTAAATTGCCGCCGCAACCAACCGCGAAGGGTAGCCATGAACAAAATACTTTTAATTGAAGACGAGACCGGCATTGCGCAAATGATCCGTGTGCAATTGCAGCTTGTCGGTTTCAAAGTGGATGCGGCCGCGGACACCAAGAGCGCGCTGCAACCGGAACGCATGAAAGAGGCCGACATCATCGTGCTCGATTGGATGCTGCCCGACGCTGAAGGCCCGAGCATTATTCCAAAAATTCGACAGCTCACGCGCGCGCCCATTCTCATGCTCACGGCGCGCTCGGAAATTGTGGACAAACTCGTGGGCTTCGAGGCGGGCGCGGATGATTATTTGACCAAACCGTTTGACATGATGGAATTGATTGCACGCATCAAAGCGCTGCTGCGCCGCGCAACCGAGCAAGGGCCTAAGCCGAAACACGCGCCGCTGTATTACGATGAGATCGTGATGGATTTGGAAACGCGCAAAGTGGAAGTGGCGGGCGAAGAAATCGAGCTCACGCCGACGGAATTCAAAATTCTCGAAATCATGATGCAAGCGCCGAGCACCGTGTTCAGCCGCGACAAGTTGATCGAATTGGTCATGGGCTACGAGTACGAAGGCTATGGCCGCACGCTCGACTCGCACATCGCGCGGCTGCGGAGCAAAATCGAAATCGATCCGAAAAATCCAGAATACCTCAAGACCGTGTTTGGCGTGGGCTATAAATTCGGAAAGTGATCATGCTGTTTAAATCTCTCTTCCCGCGCGTTATGGTGATGCTCGCCACGGTGTCGTTGCTGCTCTTCACGGCGCTGGCCGCTGCGAATGCGTATGTCATGCGCGCCGCCATTGTCGAGTTGATGGCCAAACTGCAAACGCAACGCCTCGCGCGTGTGTTTGTCGCGTTGGATCGCAGCTATCCCCAGCGGCCCGCGCCGCATGCGATTGCCGCGCTGCTCGATTCGATGCACTTTGAATATGCGCTCGATGTTTATGACCGCAACGGTCTGCTCCTGGCAAGCAACACGGCGTTGCGCGAGGCTCCACCCGATACCATCTTACAGGAAGAGCATCGCGTCACGGGCTTTGCGCGGGTGTATCAAAATCCGAACACGCTCTCGCCTTTTGCGACCATCAAAATTCGCTTACACTTGCCCAATGCGCCCGTGTTTCGCAGTATCATGGCGCTCTTTCTGTTTTCGGGATTGATTATCGTTGCGGTGTCGGTGGTCATGGGGTGGAAGATGGTGTCGTATCTCAACGCGCGTTTGGAGCGCTTGAAAGCGGGCGTGAGTGAAATCTCGCAAGGCAAGTTTGACGTGCAATTGGACGGCAGCGGCGAAGACGAGATCGCGTTTCTCGCAAAGAGTTTCAATGCGATGTCGGCGCGGCTCAAGCGCCTGATTGAAAGTTTGGAGGAGAGCAATGCCGCACGACAACGGCTCTTTGCGCATGCCTCGCATGAAATCAAATCGCCGCTCACCTCGATCAAAGGCTTTGTGGATATCGTGGAGTATATGAACGTGTTGCCGCCGGAGCAGCAGCAACATCTCGTGCCCGCGGTGAAGAAGGATTTGCAGCGCGTCATTAAAATCACCAACGATCTGTTGCAGCTCGCGCGGATTCGCAATCCCGAATACAAGTTTGATTGCAAAATGCTCGAAGCGCGCGCGTTTGTAGAAGAAGAGCACAGCTATTTTGCGCAAAAGGCACGAGTGCAAAACGCCGAGGCCCATCTCGTGTGCAAAACGCAGGAGCCGCTCTGGCTTTATATCGACCCCGACCGCCTCGCGCAAATACTCGACAACTTGTGGAGCAATAGTTTGAAGTACGGCGATCTTACGCAGCCGATACGCACGGAACTGGCGCGCAAGCATGATCGTATTGCGCTCACGATTGTGAATCATTTGAAGAGCAAGCTACCAGTTTCCGCAGAGCGTTTGTTCGAGCCGTTTTATCGCAACCCAAGCGACGCGGATAAAATTTCTGGCTCCGGCTTGGGCCTTGCCATAGTGAAAGAGCTTACAGAAAAATTAGGCGGAACGATCTCGACCAATTTGGAGGCACATCGCATTGAGGTTGCACTCGTATTTCCACTGAAGAGCGCCGCTTCGAGAACTTTCCCAATGCCCCAAGACGTAATTGCGCGCACATAAAAAGTGTAGCGCGCGTTCCCACATATGAGCGCTTGCAAAAAGCGCGAGGTACTAGCAATGCCATTTCTGCGGAATAAGCTCCATTGCATCCCGTTGCCCACGCCTTTTCCGATTGGCCCGGTGAATGTTTATGTGGCTTGGGGAGAGCAGTTGACTTTAATTGATACCGGCCCGAATGATGATGCCGCACGCGCTGCGCTCGAATCCGGATTGCGCGCGCTTGGAGGTCGCCTCGCTGATTTGCAACAAATCATTCTGACGCATCATCATGTCGATCACATGGGTTTGACCGCGGAATTGGTCGCACACTCCGGCGCGAAAGTTTTTACTCATCCCTTCAATTTGCCGTGGCTCGCGAATTATCAAGCAACGCAAGAGCATCATGCGCCGTTTTATCGCCAACTCTTTCATGAAAGCGGCGTGCCGTTGCCGATTGCGCAAGAAATCGAACTCATAAGCTCGACGATTGCGCGTTGGACCATGCCATTCACCGGCGCGCACACTTTGCAAGAGGGCGATCAAATCACATTCGCCGATGCGGCTTGGCAAGTTTATCACACACCCGGCCACGCGGGCGGGTTGATTTGTTTATGGGAAAAAGACACGCGCACGTTGCTCGCGAATGATCACTTGCTAAAAAACATTTCTTCCAACGCCATACTTGAGCCGCCGGAAAATAGGAACACGCCACGTCCGCGGCGATTGTTGGAATATCTGCGCGAGCTGCATCGTATCGCGCAACTCAAGCCGGCACTCGTGCTTCCCGGGCATGGCCAGGCTTTTTATGAAGTTGAGAGTTTGGTGCAGGAGCGGGTGTCCTTTCATAAGCAGCGGGCGCAAATTATTCATGCGTTGCTCGCAGCAGGACCGCGCACGCTTTGGCAAATCACTCGTGCGCTCTTTCCAGAATTGCGCTCCGGCATGGATTACTTTCTCGGCCTGTCCGAAGCGCTCGGGCACTTGGACTTGTTGGAGGAAGAGAAGAAAGTATGCGCGCGGCGCGCGGGGGAGGTTGGGTTGTGGGAACTGGTGCGCTAAAAATTTTGCGCGGCTGTCCAGTTTCATTTCGCACACAGCACCAAAGGGGCAACTTTCAAAAACACGATTTGGGTTAAACTATGCTGAAATTATTTCAAGACATTTTTGCTGCGTTGCGGGTTGCGCTGTGGTTGAGCGCCGCAAATTTCTTGCAGAGCTGCTTGCGCTTTGTTCACAAAAAACGCCGGGCACTAGCGCGCAAAACGGCACCGCGCCGCACGGAAACGGCGCGCGGATGTTATATGCTGCAAGGAAATCGCTATCGCAACGGCGGTTTGATTATCACGCCGACGCGTGCAGAAGTGACGGAGGTATTTTTAGAAGTATTGGGCGAAATGGGCGGCGAAGTCGTGGTGGTGATGGGAGAGGCGTTTGACTTGTCGCGTCCGTTGCTCTCGATTAGCCCGCCCGTGGCTGCGCCGTGGTTGCAAAACTTGTTGGCGCATTATAGTGATGTGCTCAAACAAGAGCAAGGCGTTGAGTTAAGCGTGCAGAGTGTGGAGAAATGTTGCTCTCTGGTTTTAACGCCGGACAAACATATCTTTTTGCAGGCATGCGAGCCGGCACGTTACATTCGCGCGCTCGAGAGCCGGGGCTTGCGCGAAGTAGAGCAGCTTCCTATTGTGCCGCCTACCGCGCACCGCCCGCGAGCAAGCTCGACCGAGGAAATGCGCTTAGATGAGTTGAAGCAGTATCTCTCCGTCACCTCTTCTACATTTTCACCGCGAGGAGAATGGCTGCATTAGAAGCGCGCTCAACTTTCGAACGACACTGAAAAACTTTTCCGCGTTTCACACGATGATCGCGGCGTATCCCGAAACCGGGGCGCCGCGATTTTTGTTTTAGAGCACGACGAAATTCACGCCGGAGGGAATGGAAAAATGCTCGCTGTTGTCGATGAGCAAAATGGATTGCAGCCGAAAGATGCCCGCCACCAATGCCGGCGCTTGAAACTTCACGCGAAAATACTCCGTGGTGAGGTGACCGTATTCTTGGAAACTGTATAGCGGTTGCGGATTTTGCGTGCGGAGATCGAAAGAGATCAGCTCAATCGTAAAAGGCGAGTTCAGCGCGGTGAGAAAAGTGGAGACCGCGCCGTCTAAAATAAATTCGATTTCCTGCTCGCGCTTGAAAACTGCGTTCGGAGCACCGTTTTGCGCGGTAAGCTCACGCCAAATCGTGACCAAAGCGTTTTCGCTTTGCAACTTCTCTTCAATGATTTTTTTTTCTTCGTGCGAGGGGGAAAAAACGGTAAGGTCTGTTGCAGAACTTGCTGACGGTGTAATCGTAGAGGCGGATGCAGTGATCATACTTTCCTGGGATGTTATGTGCCTAGGCCGAGATTGTCAAATTGTGTATAGAACATACCAGTCAAGCAGGAGGCGGCGCGCAATCTTGTGACGGAAGTTTAATGCGATTGTTGTGACGTTCACTTTCATCGCGTGCAGCACACCGGAGCCGGCGACGGGTGGAGATTGTATCGGAGTAGAATTCACAAGCAGGCGGCCCGGCGTCGACTTTACAAGGCGAGCGTATTATCTCTGCAACAGAGGCAACAGCGATTAGGCAAGAAATCTTCATGCGTTCAAAAACACGCGGAAGCATTGGCTCATACTTTTGCGATCAGCGTTTTGGCGCAAGTCATTCCAGCTTGTCCTATATGAACCTGCGATTATTTTTTCAGCTTGTTCGCCGCATGCGCCTCCGTTCGTCTTGCAAAACAAATTTATTTCTTGGATTTCAGTGAATGCTTCTATAAGATTATTGCAAATCTCCGCCGAACAAATTTCCATCCTTATTCGTCTTTGTAAAGAAACGGGCGCACTGCATCTCGAGAATTTAGAAAGGACGGCTACCATGCTTATCAAACACGAAAAAGACTGCCAAGAAATTATTGCAAACGACGGCTGCCGCTTGCGAGAATTGCTTCATCCTGACCGCGACCAAGCGGACATTGCATACTCCTTAGCAATTGCGTATGTCGAGCCGGGCAAAGCAACCTATCAACATTTTCTGCGCCAATCCGAGGTGTATTATATCATCGAAGGTCTCGGTCGCATGCATATCGGCGAAGAGGCGCAAGAAGTGCATCCCGGCGACACGGTGTATATCCCGCCGGACAAAATTCAATGGATCGAAAACCTTGGCGAAAACGTGCTCGTATTTGCCGCTCTCGTAAGTCCGCCCTGGCGCGAGGAAGATGACGTGAGAATTTGAAAAAATCTTTCGCACCCATTCTCGGCTTAGAAGATGGGAAAATTATTTGATCGGCAATTTGTAATAACGTCTTTGCTTCCCGCGCCGAGTTCACCCCAAAGCAACGAATGGAGTTCCATGCGCATTGCCTGCCTGCCTCTGTTTATCACTCTCAGCTTCTTTGCCCTCATCGGCTTTGATTCGCCTCCCTCGCAAGATCTCGTTTCGCGTTTGCCTAATCGTGAAGAACTTTGGCGCAGCACGATGGAAAGCCGTCGCCTCGTCGTCATTCATTCCAGCAACGACGCGCAAGCCTATCGCGCGTACTTGAGCAACGCGCGCATGCGGCGCTTTCCCATGACGCTCGCAACCGATACGGAGTTTCCCGTGGATAGCCTCGCGCATGTGCCGTTGCGCGTGCTCGGTGCGTTCAGCAGCAATCGCCTTATTCAACATTTGCTTCCCGGCCTGCCGCTTGAACAGATTCCCGGCGGCTTTCGTTTTAGCGGCAAAGAGTATCGCGATTCGAGCGATGTCGTCTCGCTTTTTTATCCGAACCCGCGCAATCCGCGTTTGCAGCTTCGTCTCACCACAGGCAATAGCGACGCGGCCATACTCCATTATCTCAACAATCGCCAACTCTTTGGTGTGGAATCCGGCGATTACAGCGTCATCTCTCAAGGCCGTATCGATGTCATCGGCTTTTTTCAAGACACGGGCGCGCATGCCTGGCAAACCGCACACGCGCGAGAGTACCGTTTTGATTCTGCGCAAAAGCCGGCATTCGAATCGCCGCATTTCACGTTCTTCACGCACGGAAAAATTTTCAGCGCGGACGAGTTACGGGCTTTTGCTGAACAAGAAGAGCACAAACTGGAGGCGCTCCTTCAACGCTTGAACATTACTAAAACAAAAGCCAATAACCTGCTCAAGCTTGCCGTGCACCTGTGGAGTTCGCTTGAAGAAAAAGCTTTGTTCACACGCAGGTCGGATTTGTGTCACGCCGATTGGTCGCGTTGGGAAGTCCATCTGGTTTGGAATGACAAACTGCGTGGCAACGATTTCATGGCCGAAGCGGAATGCTTCATTCAAAAATTGCTGCCCCCAACCGCCTCCGCGCCGTTGCGCGAAGGGCTCGCGGTCGCGCTCTCGCAAAATTGGCGCGGCATGGGATTCGAATCATGGGCTGCGCGCATGATGGCAACGGACAACTTCGTTCCATTGGCCGAGCTTTTTGATCCGCAAATTTGGGAAGCGGAATCGCCGCTCGCGCGTCAAATTCAGCTTGGTAGCTTTGTGAATTTTTTGTTGAAGGAATACTCGGCGGAAGAATTTCAGCAGATCTATCAAACGTGGCCGCAACACAGTGCGCCGCAAACTTTTCCACGCGGTGTGAGTTGGACCGCAATAGTCAAAAAATGGCAAGAGGACACGCGCGGCATTTCTCCACGCGCACTGCGACATCCCCAACCACGCGCCTTCACGTCGCAGGATTTCCATCGCGGGTTTTGTTATGCGCATGAGGGCTATCAAATTTTTAACGGTTATATGGGACATCGTTCGCGCGAAGCATTGACAAAGCTCGCGGAGATGAACGTGAATGCCGTGTCGCTCACGCCTTTCGGTTATTTGCGCGATCCCAATCAACCGGATTTTTTACGGCGCAGCGAAGGCGTCAATTCCGAAAACGATGAAAGTTTACTCGCGAGCATGCATTGGGCGCAAGAACTCGGCATGCACGCGATGCTCAAACCGCACATACTCATGTCGGGGCCGCGCTGGGGTTGGCCCGGCGACGTGGTGATGAATTCGCCGGAAGATTGGAAAAAGTTCTTTAATCACTATGAACGCTGGATCAGACATTATGCTCTGCTAGCGGAGATTTACGGCTTTGATAGTTTCTGTCTCGGCGTGGAATTGGTACAGACCACACGCCAGCACGAAACGGAATGGCGCGAGATGATTCGCAAAATGCGCGGACTTTACTCCGGGCCGATCGTGTATGCTTCCAATTGGGGCGAAGAGTTCGAGCGCCTCTCCTGGTGGAATGACTTGGATGCGATTGCATTGAATTGCTACTACCCGCTCTCTGAAAACGAAAGTGCGAGCGATACAGAATTGTTTGAAGGCGCTCGGCGCATCGTCGCGAAGATTGAAGGCATCGCGCAGAAATATCGCAAGCCGGTTTTGATCACGGAAATTGGATTTGCCTCGCGCGCGCAAACGTGGCGGCAACCACACAGCGACGAACGCCGTGCGCCGGCTTATATGGCCGATCAAGCACGGTGCTATGAAGCGATGATGCAAGCCTTGTGGGGCAAGCCATGGTTTGCGGGCATGTATTGGTGGAAGTGGCCCACCGACCTTTCCGATGGTGGCCCAAACGACAATCAATTCACGCCGAACAACAAACCCGGCGCGCAGGTAATTGCGAAGTGGTATCGCAAAGAAGGAGCATTGCAACGGGCAGGAAATTAAACGAGCACGAGCCTTCCCGCACGCATAATCATTTGTAGCGAACCTCACGCACGAGCTGCATTCACTGCTCGTGCGCGCCTCATTTTATTTTGCCAGTCAAAAAAATCTGTCCTCGTGTGATTCGTCCTGTTGGAAAATTTCAATTCGTCTTTGGCATAATCGTAACACGTCCGGCGAATTGCTTGCTTCGTGCGGGGTAGTTTCGTAGTTTGCAACGCGCAATGAATCGTGAGACTCCTTTTGAGCGGTGAGAGAACTCGGCGATTTTGTTTGCAGTTGCGCCGCCACATGCGGCTTTATATCTCAAATTTGATGCGCCGTTTTTGTATTCGGAAATTTTCTCCATGCCTGCTTCGACTACAATTGCAATCACCATCGGCGACGTGAACGGCGTCGGTCCGGAAGTTGTGCTCAAAGCATTGCGTGCTTGGCAGCCGTCGCCTGCGGTTCGCGTGTTGTTGGTTGGGCCGCAATCGGCTTGGCGCTATTGGCAAGAGCAGCTTCGCATCGAAATCGCCGCGCCGGTGATTGAAGTTTTATCGCAATGGCCCCAACACGCACAATTCGCCATGTTCGATACGATGCCCGGCGCATCGCAATGTGAAGTAGGTAAAGCCACGTTGGCTTCCGGAAAAATTGCGGGCGACGCATTGATTGCCGCGGCGGATATGGCGGGTGCAGGATTGGTTGATGCGATCGTCACCGCGCCCGTTTCAAAATACGGTCTCGCGCTCGCGGGCTTTCATTACCCTGGACAAACCGAATTCGTTGCTGCTCGATTGGGCGCGAAGCATTTCGCGATGATGTTGCTGGCTGAGGATTTTCGCGTGGCATTAGTAACAACGCATTTGCCGCTGCGCAAAGTGGCGGAAGCGATTACCAGTAAAATCATCGTCGAACAATTGCGCGTCGTTCAGCGTGAACTCAACACGCGCTTTGGCCTTACCACGCCGCGCATTGCAGTGACCGGTTTGAATCCGCATGCCGGCGAAGGCGGCGTATTGGGCGAAGAAGAGCAAACGATTATTGCGCCCGCGCTGGCGCAAGCACGGCAAGAGGGAATTCTGGCGGAAGGACCGTTCTCGGCCGATGCGCTCTTCGGAAAATTTGCGCAGCGCAGCGGCACAGACGGTGCGACTGCTTACGATGCCTACCTCGCGATGTATCATGATCAAGGTTTGATTCCGCTCAAAATGTTTGGCTTTGGCCGCGCGGTGAATTACACCGCCGGTCTGCCCGTGATTCGCATTTCTCCCGACCACGGCACCGCCTATGACATTGCGGGCCGTGATCTCGCACAACCCACCAGCATGATCGAGGCGCTCAAACTTGCCGTGGCTCTCCTCACAAAAGAACGTTGAAGCAACGCCATACAGTTGCCTCGCGGAATTTTATGATCACTTGATGGGCCACGTGAACTATCGCCGCTGGGCGGATTATATTATTGCGTTGTTCGATTTCGCCACAGAATCGCCCACCTCAAACCTTCATCCTCGACCGCATGCACGCGTTGCCACCGTGCTTGAACTCGCGTGCGGCACGGGCAAAATACTGGTTGAGCTTTCGCGCTCCGGTTTCGAAGTTTACGGGCTGGATCTTTCGCCGGAAATGGCACGCTATGCCGCGCGACGGCTGCGCAATGACGGGTGGCGCGCGCATGTGTGGTGTGGCGATATGCAGCACGTTGCGGCCGGCATTCCGATCGACGCCGCGATTTGCTTATATGATAGCATGAACTATTGCCGGCATCCGCATGAAGTGGCGCGCGTGTTTGCGAGTATGGCGCGCGTCGTGCGCCCTGGGGGTTTGTTCATCTTCGATGTCTGCACGCGCTGGAATTGTTGGAAAAATTTCCGCAACTATGTCGAGCATGACTCTTTCCGAAATTTTTCGTATCATCGCCACTCGTATTTTCATCCCATCGGCAGTTTGCAATACAACGAATTTTTAATTGTCGATGACCGCGATCCCGGGCCGACGCTGCGCGAGAAGCATGTGCAGCGCATTTATTCTTTAAATGAAATTCGTAAGCTGGCAGCCAACGGCTTGTGGGAAGAAGTCGCGTGCCTCAGCGGCATGTCGCAGCGCCCCGGCAGCGAACGCGCGGAGAGGGTGCATTTCGTGTTTCGCAGAAAATATCTCGCTGTATGATTGAGCTGCTCACACACAGCGTGTCATTCTGGAAAAAATTTTCCTCGCGCGGAGACGCCTCTTATTTTTTAGTATATCTCGGTTGCGAGGGAAGCTCCTTTCAAAAATGACAGCTTCTAATGAGTTTTGATTTTCAAATTCGGTAATCGGCCTCAAAAACCTGTCATTCAGAAGGAATCTTTTTACTCGCTGGAGGCTCATTCCAGTGCTTAAAAAGATTCTTCCTGAGATACTCTGGAAAGAGTCAAGGGCGAAGAATTAGGCCTTCGGTTTTTTTTCGGTGCGAAACGGTTTTTGGGTTTTGAGCAGGGCATAGCAAATCACGAGGAGCTTGCGCATGGTGGCGGCGAGCGCAACGAGTTT
>JAYRWE010000134.1:0-45711 GCA_041918175.1 bacterium | reverse complement strand
TCGTCCAGCGTTTCCGGCAAGCGCAAGGTTTGATTGCGGTTGACGCCTTGAATGTAACGCATCACTTCC
Source organism: bacterium (assembly GCA_041918175.1). GTDB lineage: Bacteria > Zhuqueibacterota > Zhuqueibacteria > Zhuqueibacterales > Zhuqueibacteraceae > JABWAN01. The sequence goes on along the minus strand of JAYRWE010000134.1, from coordinate 45,642 downwards.
TCCTTTGGTTGGTCGGTAAGAAGATACGCCGTCAAAGGAAGGGAACGCAAGGTACATTTTCACACAGGCTGGGAGTTTGGGAACGCGCTTGTACTTGAAACTCCGTTTCAGATTTTATTTCTCATCAAAGAAGAGAAACAGAGTTTCTTGCGCAATGGTGTTCCCAAACAGAGTTTGGGAACAAGAAAAACTCTTACGCTTTTTCTATTTCATCCCCCCTCACCTCAACCAACCATCAAAGGAGGCAGTTGCTTTATGAAAAAAACAACTTCTCTACTGCTGCTGCTCGTGCTCAGCTTTGCGGTCGCATTGCAAGCGCAGCACGGCGCAAACAACGGCGCGGGCCTCGACATCCCGTATCAAAAGTTCGTGCTCAACAACGGGCTGCGGCTCATTGTGCACGAAGACCGCAAAGCGCCGATTGTCGCGGTCAATGTGTGGTATCACGTCGGCTCGAAAAACGAGAAGCCTGGCAAGAGCGGCTTCGCGCACTTGTTCGAGCATCTCATGTTCAACGGCAGCGAAAATTTCAACGACGATTATTTCAAAACCATGGAGCGCATCGGCGCAACGGATTTGAACGGCACCACGAATACTGATCGCACGAACTATTTTCAAAACGTGCCCACTTCCGCGCTCGACATTGCGTTGTGGATGGAGTCGGATCGCATGGGGCATTTGCTCGGCGTGGTCGATCAAGCCCGGCTTGATGAACAACGCGGTGTGGTGCAAAATGAAAAGCGTCAAGGCGAGAATCAACCCTACGGTGTGACGTGGGAGCTGATCACAAAGAGCACCTGGCCCTCGGGGCATCCATATTCGTGGACCGTCATCGGTGCGATGGAAGATCTCAGCGCGGCCTCGCTCGATGACGTGAAAGATTGGTTCAAAACTTATTATGGCGCGGCCAACGCGGTGATCGTGGTTGCGGGCGACATCGACGCGGCCACAGCCAAAGCGAAAGTCGAAAAATATTTCGGCGATATTCCTTCAGGCCCGCCGGTGGCGCGCCACGATGTTTGGATCGCGCCGCGCACGGGTTCGCAACGCCAGCGCGTGGAAGATCGCGTGCCGCAAGCGCGCATTTACAAAGTTTGGAATACGCCCGAATGGGGCTCTGCGGCGAGCGATTATCTCACGCTCGCGAGCAACATCCTCGGCTCCGGAAAAAATTCGCGGCTCTATGAACGCCTCGTTTATAAGGATCAAACCGCGGTCTCGGCGAACTCATACGTGGATGCGCGCGAGATCGGCAGCCAATTCTATCTCGACGTGACCGCGAAGCCCGGCAGCGATCTCACGAAGATCGAGCAAGCGCTGGATGAAGAACTCGCGAAGTTTCTCGCCTCGGGCCCGAACGAGAAAGAATTGCAGCGCGTAAAAACGCAATACGTCGCGCGCTTCATTCGCGGCATCGAGCGCATCGGCGGCTTCGGCGGCAAGTCCGACATTCTCGCGCAGAATGAAGTCTACGGCGGCTCACCGGATTTTTATAAAACCACGCTCGCGCGCATTCAAAGTGCGACCGTGCAAGATGTATGGAACGCGGCTAAGCGTTGGCTCGCGGACGGCGTTTACATTCTCGAAGTGCATCCGTTTGCCGAATACAAAACCGTGGCGAGCGACATCGACCGCACGAAGCTGCCCACGCCCGGCGCCGCGCCCGCAGTGAAGTTTCCCGACTTGCAACGCGCCACGCTTGCGAACGGCTTGCAGATCATTCTCGCAGAGCGACATTCAATTCCCGTGGTGAATTTCAATTTGATGCTCGATGCGGGTTATGCCGCGGATCAAGGCGGCTTGCCCGGCACGTCGAGCATTGCGATGGACATGCTCGATGAAGGCACGAAGCAACGCACCGCGCTGCAAATCAGCGAGGAGCTGGCGCAACTCGGCGCGAACTTGGGCAGCGGCTCCGGCCTTGATATGTCCACGGTGTTTCTCTCCGCATTGAAATCCAACCTCGACGCCTCGCTCGATATTTATGCCGACGTGATTTTGAATCCCGCGTTCCCCGAAGAAGATTTCAAACGTTTGCAGAAGCAACAACTCGCGCGCATTCAACGCGAAAAGGTCACGCCGATTCAAATGGCGCTGCGCGTTTTTCCCAAGCTGCTCTACGGCGTAAACCATGCGTATAGCAATCCCTTCACCGGCTCGGGCACGGAAGACGCCGTGAATAAGATGACGACCGCGGAGTTGGCGAAATTTCATCAAACGTGGTTCAAGCCGAACAACGCCACGCTCGTCGTGGTCGGCGCAACGACGATGAACGAGATCAAGCCTAAATTAGAAAAGCTTTTTGCGGGATGGAAAAAAGGCGAGGTTCCGAAAAAGAATCTTGCCACGGTCGCGCTCAATGCCAAGCCGGTGGTGTATTTGATCGACCGCCCCGGCTCGCAACAATCGAACATTCTCGCGGGCCACATTGCGCCGCCCAAAGCGAATCCCGAAGAGATCGCGATCACCATGATGAACAGCGTGCTCGGCGGCGATTTCACTTCGCGCGTGAACATGAATTTGCGCGAGGACAAACACTGGTCGTATGGCGCGAGCACGTTTGTGTGGGATGCGCGCGGGCAGCGGCCGTTCTTGGTTTTCGCGCCAGTGCAAACGGATAAAACCAAAGAGTCGATGGTCGAAGTATTGAAAGAGCTGCGCGAAGTCGTCGGCAATCGTCCCATCACCAACGAAGAGTTTGTGAAAGTGCAAACCAACGAATCGCTCTCGTTGCCCGGCTCGTGGGAAACCATGGGTGCAGTGAGCGGCTCGATTTCCAACATCGTGAGCTATGGTTATGCGGACACGTACTATCAAACCTATGCGGACAAAATTCGCAGTTTGAAACTTGCGGAGGTGACTGCCGCGGCGAAGAAAGTCGTGCAGCCGGAAAATCTCGTGTGGGTCGTGGTCGGCGATCGCGCGAAGATCGAAGCCGGCGTGCGCGAGCTGAACTTCGGCGAAGTGCGTGTCATTGACGCAGAAGGCAATCCCGTACAGTAGCTTTTTAAAAGCAAAGACAGAAAAATGTTGGATAGAAAAATATTTGCTGCTTTTGGTTTAAAGCGCAAAAGCTTTTTTTGTTTGATGAAAGCAAAGCGCCATGTTTCTGTCCCGCATTTTTCTGTCTTGTTTTTTGAATCGTTTTGCCAGCAATCGTTTTGCGTTGATAAAAAGTTTAAAGCATGGAGATTCTTGTTTGCTCTAAACGGACTCTTTGACTAATATCCCGCCATGCCATCTTCCACTTCCGAACCCAAACTCTCGCAAACGCTCTTGCACGACGTGCGTCGCGGTGACTTTCGCCGTACGCTGCGCCGCGATTGGAGCGAGATGAAAGAGTTTTACCTCGATCAAGCGCGGCAAGAGCGTTTGCGCGAAATGGGAAAGTTCAAACGCTTCTTCGTTTCCGGCTGGTGGCTCCTCAAAAGCCTCTTTTTCAAACTCACGCCCGCGCGTCGGCTCATGCTCGCGCTCAGTTGCATCCTGCTCTTGTCTTCGCACACGATCTCGTTTAATGAGAGCAATGTGCAGGTCGATAACGACACGAAAATTTTCGGCTTCGTGCTCATACTCTTTGTTCTCATGCTGGAGTTAAAAGACAAGCTACTCGCGCAGAGCGAGCTTGCGGCCGGACGTTCCGTGCAACGCGCGCTCATGCCCAAAACGAATCCCATTGTGCCGGGCTGGGAGCTTTGGCTCACGACAATTCCTGCGAATGAAGTCGGCGGCGATCTCGTCGATTATCTCGAACTCGGCGCGAATCGCTTCGGCATTGCGCTCGGCGATGTTGCAGGCAAAGGCTTGAAAGCCGCATTGCTCATGGTGAAGCTACAAGCCACGCTGCGCGCGCTCGCCGCGGACTATGACGCGCTCGCCGCGCTCGGCAAAAAGCTCAACGCCATTCTCCGCCGCGACGGCTTGCCCGAGAGTTTTGTCTCGCTCGTGTATTTGGAAGTGCAATCCGATTCCAACCACGTGCGCTGGTTGAATGCGGGTCACATGCCGCCGCTCATTCTGCGCGGCGATAAACTCACCGAGCTGCCCCAAGGCGCAGCCGCGCTCGGCGTGCTTGCAGAGCCGGCTTTTGTTGAACAAAAAATCGCGCTGCAACACGGCGAGGTGCTCGTGCTCTACTCCGACGGCTTGATCGAAGCGCGCAATGAGTTTGGAGAATTTTTCGGCGAGCAACGTTTGAACAACTTCCTTCCCACCCTCAACGGCCTTTCCGCAACTGAAATCGGCGTGCGTTTGCTGAGCGAAGTCGAACGCTTCGTCGGTGAAGCCCGCGCGCACGACGATCTCTCGCTCGTCGTGTTGAAACGCGCAAGCGTTTAGCTATTCGGGATTGAGGCTCGCTCCCCGTCATTTGTAGAACCTGAATTTTATACTCGTTGTAGGTTGGTTTGTAACTCCCCTCATGTTGTCATTCTGGAAGAAACTTCCCTCGCACTGGGAAGAAACTCAAGCACTAGGGAAGGTCCTTCCAGGATGACAATTCAAAAAGGCTATTACAAATTGACCCAGAAGCAGTTTAATTCTACTTCGGCACATTCGAATTTCTGCCCGCGAAACATATGAAAAACGCGAAAGCCTTTTCGTGTGATTAGCGTGTTTCGTGAGCAAAAATGGCGTCTGCCGAGGTAGAATTAGCCATCCCGCCAAAATTCGCCTTGACGCGCCGAGCGAATTTGCCTAACTTTGCTCAAGTCGAGCAGCATGAAATTGTGTTGGAGCATTCGCCATGGAAATCGCCGAACAAATCGTTTACTAGAAAAACCTCGCTGCCTCCGATCTCGAAGTGGCGCGCCGTTTCTTGCAGCGCGGAGAGGATCTCCACTACTGCCTCTTCTTCTGCCACATGAGCTTGGAAAAGTTGATCAAAGGTCTTGTCGTCGCGGCCACAAAGGAGACGCCGCCGAAGATTCATGATTTGATCTTATTAGCGGAACGGGCCAAGTTGGTTTTAGATGATGACCTCACGACGAAGCTTGGCGTGTTCAACTCTTTCAACTTGGAAGCGCGATATCCGGATTACAAGCTTGCGTTTTATAAACGATGTACCAAAGACTTTACTGCGGAACAGTTTGCACAAGTCGAGGAAGTGTACTCATGGCTGAAAGAAAAATACCCGAAGCCATCATTCGAGACGTCAAAAGGTTGATGGCCGCGTTAGCCGAAGAGAACATCAAGCTTGACCGCGTGATTCTTTTCGGCTCGCAAGTGCTCGGCACGGCAACGGAATGGAGCGACATCGACATCGCGCTCGTCTCGCCTAATTTTTCCGGCTGCCGCTTCGATGACAACTGCCGCATCATGAGAACTAAGCTGCGCATCAACAAGCGCTTCGAAACCCATCCCTACACGCGCGAGGATTTCTTCGACTCGCCCTTCGTGCGCGACGAAATTTTACCGTATGGCATCGAAGTGAAATAATCGGAAACGAGCACATGCGTACCTATCAAGAATGGCAAAAAATCAATCCGAGCAAAGCCGGCCTGCTCACCACTTGCGCCGCAGCGATTCGGCAAGTCGCGCCCGAGGCCGAAGTCATTCTCTACGGCTCGGTCGCGCGCGGCGAAGAAACGCCCGAGTCGGATATCGATCTGCTCGTGCTCGTGCCGGAAGAGGTGACGTATGAGCTTGGGCGCAAAATACGCGACCAAATCTTTGAGGTGGAATTAAAGCACGATCAGATCATCGCGACGATGATCTATCAAAACGCCAAATGGAATTCCGAACCGTTGAGCTTCATGCCGTTGTATCGCGCGATTATCCGAGAAGGAGTACAAATATGAACGAGCCGCAGAAAAAGGTGATTGATCGCCGACTGCAACGCGCTCATGAAGCTTTGACGGAAGCCAAAATTCTATTGGACGCGCACCATTACATCGGAGCGGTCAATCGTTTCTACTATGCATGTTTCTATGCAGTCACTGCCCTATTAGAAACACAAGACCTCTCTTCATCAAAACACTCCGGCGTGCGGTCTCTTTTTAATCTTCACTTTGTTAAGAGCGGCGCTATTCCAAACCACTTGGGCAAATTTTATGGCGATCTGTTTGACGCACGCCATGTCGGAGATTATTCAGACTTCCCGTCTTTCACTGAGAATGAGATTGAGCAGTGGCATCAGCAAGCCGTCCAATTTGTTACCGCGGTAGAAGACTTAGTTCGACAAAAAATCATAGCCTAGCCTCTTCCAGCTTTCGAGATGCTTTCGACAAGAAATATTCCCATGCGCACCTATGTAGAATTTTGAGTGAAAAGAAAGGCGCGATTACAATGCACCGAGATAGCTTTTTCATCCCGCCCTCAATCAGTCATTCAGAAGGAATTGCCATGGCCGCTTGGTCACATCCACGCATAATGAATAACGAAAGCTTGTAGTGATACCTTTTGGCGTTCTAGCCTATAAGGCTCCGACGCCTGAAGGCGTTACTACGAGCGCGTAAAAAGTTTCCTTCTGGATGACGGCTTCTGGGATGGCGCTGCAACGCAATCATCGATCTTCAATCCTCAATCCACCATCTTCAATCAACCCTATGCCCGTCCCTTTCCATCCCGCCATTGCGCAATGGTTCGAGAAAAATTTCGCGCAGCCCAGTCCGCCGCAGGAAAAAGGCTGGCCCGTGATTGCAGCGGGCGAGCACACGCTCATTCTCGCGCCCACCGGCTCGGGCAAAACACTCGCTGCGTTTCTGTGGTGCATCGATGATTTGTTCCGCACGAGTTTGAAGACGAATGAAAAAGATTTCAGCCGCAATCGCGAAGGCGTACACACGCTCTACATCTCACCGCTCAAAGCGTTAAACAACGACATTCATCGGAACCTGCAAGAGCCGCTCGCGGGCATTCGTGCGACCGCACAGGAGTTGGGCGTTCCTTCGCCGCCGCTCAACGTTGCCGTGCGCACGGGCGATACGCCCGCAAACGTGCGCCAATCCATGCTGCGCAAGCCGCCGCACATTCTCATCACCACGCCCGAATCGCTCTTCCTTCTCCTCACTTCCAATCATGGCCGCGAGATTTTTCGCAACCTGCGTTATCTCATCGTCGATGAAATTCACGCGGTGAGCAACAACAAGCGCGGCGTGCATTTAAGCCTTTCGCTCGAACGCTTAATGGCGCTCTGCGAACGCGAGCCGGTGCGCATCGGACTTTCGGCCACGCAACGCCCGCTCGAACGCATCGCCGCATTTCTCGGCGGGCAAAAAAAATCTTCGCACGAAAATTTCGAACCGCGGCCCGTCACCATCGTTGATTGCGGCCGCCGCAAAGAAATGGATCTGCAAGTACATGCGCCCGTCGCAGACTTCGGCGATTTGCCCGAGGCTTCGGTGTGGCCCGCGGTGATCAACAAACTTTATGAACTCATTCGCAGCCATCGCAACACGCTCGTGTTCGTCAACATGCGCGCGCAAACCGAGCGCGTCGCGCGCCAGTTGAATGAAAAACATCGCGAACTGATGAACGACTTCAATGCCGAGTTGGCGCTCGCGCATCACGGCAGCATCTCGCGCGAGACGCGTTATGAAATCGAAGCGCGCTTGAAAAGCGGCAGCATTCCCGCGGTGATCGCGACCGCTTCGCTCGAACTTGGCATTGACATCGGCAGCATCGATCTTGTGGTGCAGCTTGAATCGCCGAAAAGTGTTTCGTCCGCATTGCAGCGCGTGGGCCGCAGCGGTCACGTTTTGAGCGCAACGAGCAAAGGCCGCCTCATTCCCCTCTACCCTTCCGATCTCGACGATGCCGTGAGCCTCACGCACAGCATGCTCGCCGGCGAAATTGAAGAATCTTTCATTCCCGAAAATTGCCTCGATGTGCTCGCGCAACAACTCGTGGCTGAAGTTGCAATGCGCGACTGGCAACGCGCCGAGCTTTATCAAATCGTGCGACAGAGTTATTGCTATCGCAATCTTTCCGTTGCCGTGTTCAACAACGTGCTCGACATGCTCGCGGGCCGCTATGCCTCTTCGCCGATACGCGCGCTGCAGCCGCGTTTGAGTTGGGACAAAGTGAATGACAAACTCATTGGCCGGCGCGGCAGCCGCTTGCTCGCGGTGATGAGCGGCGGCACGATTCCCGATCGCGGGTATTACGCCGTGTATCTCGCGGACAGCAACACCAAGCTCGGCGAGATGGAAGAAGAGTTTGTGTTCGAATCGCGTGTGGGCCACGTGTTCTTTCTCGGCAATAACGAATGGCGCATCGAGCAGATTTTGCAAGATCGCATCATCGTCGCGCCCGTTGCCGCGGTCAAGCCGCGACCTCCGTTTTGGAAAGGCGACTCGCTCTATCGCGATTTCGCCACGAGCCAACGCATCGCCGCGTTTCGCCGCGAGCTAATGGAGAAGATGGAGCGCGGCGAAGGCGAAGCCTGGCTGCGCGAAACCTGCCGCGCGGATGAAGACACTGCTCACAATCTGCAAGAATATCTCCTGCGGCAATTCGAACACACGACCGCGCTCCCAACGGACAAACAATTCATTCTCGAATCGTTCCGCGACAGCGCGAACGAGCCGCATATGGTTTTGCACACGTGCTGTGGCGGCCGCGTCAATGGCGCGTGGGCCATTGCGCTCGCCACGGCTATCGAGCGACGTTATCAAGCCGAGGTGCAATACTCGTTCAATGACGACGGCATCGTCATGCGTTTGCTCGATACGGAGAATGCGTTGCCGCTCACGGATTTTCTCACGCTGCCCGCGGAGCAAGTCGAGCAGCATCTCATCGAAGCGCTTGCAGACTCGGCGCTGTTCGCTTCGCATTTTCGTTATAACGCAACTTCGGCGTTGCTCTTGCCGCGTTCGAGACAAGGCAAGCGCATTCCGCTTTGGCTGCAACGTTTGCGTGCCGCGGATCTTTTGCAAGGCGCGCGACAGTTCGAGGACTTTCCCATTCTGCTCGAAACGTATCGCGACTGCCTTGAAGATGTTTTTGATTTGCGCAGCTTGCGCACCGTCATCGCGAAATTGCAAGCCGGCGAGATTCGCGTGCATGAAATCGAAACGCCGTTTCCCTCGCCCATGGCTTCGGGGTTGATGTTTCAATTTCTCGCGAGCAATTTGTACGGCGAAGACCGCACGCGCTATCCTGGCCACGTCGCAAACGTGAGCAGCGAGCTGCTCGCGGAACTGCTCTCGCGTGAAAGTATTCCCGCGCTTGTGACGCAAGAGATCGTTGCCGAAGCAGAAGCGCGCTGGCAGTATCTCTCGCCGGAGCGAAAAGCAAAATCGCAAGAAGAGCTTTTTGATGTGATTGAAAAGCTCGGGCCGATTGACGAAGAGACGTTGCGCGCGCGCTGTGTGATTGAGTCGAGGGAATGGCTGAAGCAATTGCGTGAAGCAAAGCGTGTGGTGTTTATTGATTCGCCCTCACCGCGATCTGTCATCCTGGAAGGACCTTCCCTAGAACTTGAGACAGCGCCGAGCACGAGGGAAGGTTCTTCCAGAATGACAACTTTAGGGGGCGCGCATAAGGGCAGGAAATTTGGTTGGATTGCAACGGCGGATGCACACCTGTTCGAAGCGACGACAAGCGACGACAAAGCGCGCGCGCTCGTGCAGCGTTATTTGCGCGTGCGCGGCCCGCTTTCTTTTTCTCAAATTGAACAAGCGCTTCATCTCCCCAAAGAGTTTTTAGAGAAAGCATTGAATGACTTGCACGCGACCAAGCAAATTGTGCGCGGCGAACTAGTGCAAGGCATTCATGAAACGCAATGGTGCGAGCGCCAAAACTTCGCAGAGTTATATCGCCGCGCGGTGGCATTACGCCGCGAAACCTATGCGCCTGCTTCGCGCGCGAAGTTTTATCAATTCCTGCTGCGCTGGCACAAAGTCGGAATGTCCGGTCAGTCGTTGCTCGAACTCGCGAAACGTTATCGGGGCTTGCGGTTGCCCTTGCACTTTTTTGAGCGGGAGATTTTGCGCACGCGCTTCGCTTCTTCTTCATTCGAAGAATTTCACAAAGCCAACGGTGAGTTTGAAGCGAGCATTGCGCAGGGCGATCTTATCCTCTCCGCGCAGCGTGAGGGCGAAGAAGGCCGGCGTTATTTGAAACTGCAACTACGCGGCAATGTCGCTTTGCTCATGAGCAAAGCGACATTGCTCGAAAAAGCCGCAACACTCGACGACTCCGCACGCAGCGTGTTTGAATTTTTAAAAGAGAACGGCGCGAGCCTGTTTCGCGATATGACCGTCGGCGCAAACTTGAGCACGGCGCAATTGGAGCAAGGCTTGTCGAGCTTGGTGCATGCGGGCTTGGCGAGCTGCGATCACTATCCCGCGTTCCTCAAAATCTTGCAGCCGAGCGCGAATGCCGCGAAGCACGAGAGCGAGGCTTCCGAATCGCTCATTCCAAAATCATCGTGGCAAACGCGCGATCGCGCGCGGCGCGAGCGATATAATTTAAAACAAGTGATTCGTGAGCGCATGCCGTTGCAAGAGGGCCGCTGGTTTCTCACCACTTCATTTGCAGTGCTGGGCAAAGAGCTTTCGGAGAACGAACGCGCGGAGCGGCAAGCGCGTTTGCTCTTGCAACGTTATGGCGTGCTCGTGAAAGATTGGTATCGCCGCGAGAGCGATTTGCTGCCGTGGCCCAAGCTGTTTCATGTGCTGAAGCGTTTGGAATGGCAAGGCGAGATTCGGCGCGGATATTTCATCGAGGGCTTGTCGGGCATTCAGTTCGCATTGCCAGAGGCCGTGGCGTTGTTGGAGCAGTTGCACGCGTCGCCGCAAACCACGAATAGCGCGAGCGGAATCTTATTAAGCACGCTCGATCCGGTGTTGCCGTTCGGCGAAGCCGTGGCGTGGGACGTGAAAGATGATGATGGAAATAAAATCGCCATCGTGCGCGCGCCGAGCAATCATCTTTTTTTTGTGGAGGAAAAGCCGGTGCTCTATTCTGAAAACTATGGCGCGCGCTTGTGGACATTGCAAGATTGGCGCGAAGCATTTGTCGAATTGCTCGCGAAGAGTTTGAAAGTGTGGCTGCAACTGCCGCCCGCGATCCGCCCGCGACAACGCATTGAAGTGGAGCAATTAAATGAAAGCGCGGCTTCGACGAGTTCATTCATCGAAGCGTTTATCAAAAATGGTTTTGAAATCGAGGGCGAGAAGTTAGTGCTGTGGCCGTCGAAGGTGTGAGGCGTGAAATATCCTTCCTACAAAATACGGAGTGTTGAACTTCATCAATCCAACACTCCACCAATACATCACTCCAAACGAAAACCTAAACCAACGGCACGAGCGGGCCAAGCTCGTCGAGAAATCTTTCGACGTGTTGCTTGGTCACTTTCTCTTGACCTGTCATGCTGCGGACGAATTGCAGCACGAGGTGATTGCCAAAACGCTGCCGCAATTCGCGAATGTCCTCTGCACTAATCCCTCCGGAAACCACGGGCAAACTGTTATTCAAGCCATGCCAGTCTTGATCAAAACGCTGCTCGGGAAAGCGCGTTCTAAAAATATCCGCGAGCAAATTGGTGTGCAGTTGCACGACCATGGCCTCGGTTTCCACCATGTCGCCGGTGATCGAGCCGATCTCCACCAAATCCGCGCCAGCCACGCGCGCGAGCTTGCCGAGCACGGTCATGGCGATGCCCTGGCGTTTGTCGCGCGCCATCGCAGCATGCGAAGTGCGATCACCGTAAATGATCAATTCCGGGAATTGATTGCGCACCATTTGTAGTGTGCCAAAGCCCACCGCCTGAAAGCAAAGCACCACGCCTTTGCCGCCTTTTTTCATAACGTGCTCGATGCGTTTGAGCACGACATCGCCGGGACCGCTCACATTCGGCAAGTACAACTTGGGCATGCCGCACTTGTTCGCTGCCTCCGCGGCAAGCGCGAGCATCGCGTTGATGCGCGCCTCAAATGAATTGCTCTTCATATTGTGAAGCTGCGGACTGTCGCGCACAATGTCGCATCCGCCCATAAACGAGGCTTCGGCCTTCGCCGCATACGCCGCAAGATCAAGCCCCACTTCCGGGCTGATCGCGGAAGAAACCAGCGGCCGATCCGGCGTCTCAAAAATCTTTTCGATCAAGGCACTGCCATAGGCCGGCCCGCGAAACGTCTTCAACCACCACGCCGGAAAACGAATGTCTTGCAACCGCAAGCTGCCGATTTTTTCCAAACCAAAAATTTTTCCCGCCACGAGCGCGAGCAATTGCGGGATATTGCCGTCTTCAAACAACGCCGCAGGAAACGCAACCTTCACGGTGTTATCTTTGAGTGCATACGCCCGCGCAATTAAATCTTTCACCGCGGCGCCGCCGGCGAGATCGACCGAAGCCTTCTTGCACAGTTCTTCCACCGCCGCACGCAAGTCTTTGCCGGGCGCGGGCTCGAGGCGATAACTGCACAATATTTCATCGGCATTGGTTTGATAGCTTTCGTTCAAATAGGACATCGCATGCTCCTCTGTATTTTGGAATCAGTAGCCACAGCCGAGGCTCTCGCGCTTGCTTGATGAAGCGCCTCGGTAGAATTTTCGAAAAGTGGTTGCGCTTCAAAAACTACGGCGACGTTTTTTTCCACCTGCGAACAACACGAAAAAATTTTGTCGCGTATTGCACTTCATTTACATGCAAAGACGTTGAATGCCCAGGCGTGAAATTAAGGCATCTCAGCATTCGCTGCGTTTGTCGCAGGCTCGGCGAATAGATTGAGTGCACGTTGCACGGCTTCTTTCTTGCCCAACAATGTGAGGCGATCACCGGGCAAGAGCACCGTGTCGGTATTGGCAATGACGATTTCATCGCCGCGCAGAATCATGCCAATCACAAGATCGTTCGGCAAACCGAGGTCTTTGAGCGAGCGCTGCGCCGCGCGTGACTGCGCGGCGATCGTCACTTGCGTGAGCGCGCCGCCGCTGCGCTCCAAATCGGCTTGCAAATCCGCAGCAGGTTCTTCTGTTGCAAAAATCTTGGGCAGGCTTTCAATCTCTTTTTCTTTGGCGAGCAAGTCCATTTCGAGCTTGCGCAATTGCGCGAATTTTTCGCGACTGTTTTCCGCCAGTTCGTTGAGCTTGTCATGCACGAACAACTCATACGCCTGTCCGCCTAATGCGGTGAAAGCTTTTTCAATTTCACGCTGCAGAATATTTTGCTCCCACTTGAGCTTGGCCAACTTCGAAGCTTGCGTCGCTTTGGTGGATGCCGATTCCATGCCGCCGCGCAACGCTTCTGCGCCGAGTTTGAGCCATTCGCCGGTTTTTTCCGAAAGTGTGAGCACACCCGCTTGCACGTCTTCCGCGATTTTATCCCATAAACTCGCCATCGTTGCACCTCATATGTTTGTTGCACGCTCCTATTTTCACGCGCGCAAAATGCAAAGATTCAAATTCATTATCAATCGGAAAGTGTAGAGGCCGGCAAGAAGGTCGGATTGCGCGCAAAGAAAGAAAACGGAAGAGGGATGATTTTAAAAATATTCGTTGCGATGCGCCTCGATGAATGCTTACGGGGCGAAAGCCTTCGCGCAAAAGATAAGGTAAGAATGAAGTGTAGAGCTTGCGTCCAAACCAGCCGTGCTCGAACAACTTCGTTGGGCAGTTTTCAACGCACCAACAAAACCAATGCGGCTTGATCATCCACATGGCGCACTTTGCCGTGAAAATCAGCCGAGTAGAGCGTTAGTTCTTCACGAAGTTTTTCAAGAATGCGTGCCGCGCTCGTTTGTCGCGAAGAAAGCAGGCCTGTGACAACGCGCTCGGTCAGGCGGGCAAGGCCGTACTGCTCGCCGCTGTCATTCATTGCTTCCGTAAGTCCGTCGGTGAACAGCAACAATGCGGAAGCCGGCGGCAGCAAGAGTTGTTTGGGTTCTGCATTACAGTTTTCCATCACGCCCAAAGCCGCGGTGTTGCTATGCAGCAACTCCACCGCAGGCGTGGCCGTGATCGAATGAATGAAGATGCCCGGCGTGTGCCCGGCACTGACATAATGCAAGACGCGACGTTGCGGATCGAGCAGTGCGAAAAATAGTGTCGTAAAAATTGCATTGCCACAAATGGCATACGCGACACGATTCAGCACAGCCATGATTTTTTCCAAACTGTTTTCATACAAGAGCAACAGCCGCGCGACGGTCTGCAATGCGAAGATCGTTGTTGCCGCGGCAAGCCCTTTTCCCGCAACATCTCCGACAGCTAACATCACTTCACCTGAAGCCAACGGCACAATGTCGAGATAATCACCGCTCACGGCCTCTGCGGGATGATGCCACGCGGCCACGTCATAGCCAGCCAAACGCGGAATGGCAATGGGCAACAAGAGCTGCTGCATGCTCATGGCTGCGCTAGTCGCAGTTGCTGATGCAAAGTTCGTTTCAAATTGCCGTAGCGTGGCCGCCGCAAACTCCACGCGGTTCAGGCATTTCTCTGCTTGTTCGAAATAGAATTGCAAACGCGCCAACTTCATCGGAGAGAGGCTTGGTTGCGCCGCGGAATTTTGCAGCAGCAGCGCACCGCATGGCGGACGCGCGTTTGCATCATTCTGCTCGCGGCGAAAAGGCACGCCGAGCAATTGATAACTAAACGCATCTTCGCTTACGAGGCCTTCCGCGAAAATCGCGGTGGCTTCATGTCGTTCGCGCACGATGGTGGCGCCGCTTTGAAAAACTTTAAGCGCAATCTCATGCTCGATTTTCATGTTATGCGCATACGTCTCGCCCACCGTCAAGCGTGGAATCAAATCGCCGCTCGAATCAGGAAGCCAGAGTGTGGCGTGTTGTGCGTCGGACAATTGTAACGCACCTTGCAACATCGGTAGCAACGTTTGCTCAAAAAGTTTTTCTGCTTGCGAACGTTGCGCGGAATTGCCGGAAGTGCTGCCGCGCGCAAAACTCCCGCTGGTTGTTGAAGTCGTGGTTCGCTTCATGGCAGCCGCGGGTGTGATTTCATGCAGCACGTAGTAGAGACGCGTCGCTCCGATTTGCAGGCAATCGAGCGCCACAAGTATTTGCGCACGAACCGGCTCGCCATTGAGCAATGTGCCGTTCTTGCTTCCCAAATCTTCCACGCAATATGCGCCGTCAACCAAGCGCAAACGCGCATGCTTGCGCGAAGCGGCGTCATCGACGAGCACGAGATCATTCTGCGCGCCGCGTCCGATCGTAATCTCAGGTTGGTTTAAATCCAGAGTTTGTTCTTTACTATCTGAGGAAATCACGCGCAGCTTGGCGTGGCGCAGCGGATGTTGACAGCCGCGACAATGTAACTGGGGAGACGAATTCGGGTGATGACATTTGGGACAGATCATATTGAAACTGACATCGGCTTTTGTTAATGCAACCTCCTCCGCTAAGTTGTTTTAGGTCTCACTTCGATCAAGATTCACCGACGGTGGCGAGAACACGCTTTTTTAATTCTCGGCTCATCCTAAATCCCGCTTCCACTTCCAAAGCAGTTAGAATCGGCCTCACCTCGGCAAGAAGACTTTTGTTTTTTCCTTCAACCAGCACACCGAGCAATCCGATAAACTTTAGCCCAAATCTGGTTGCAACCTCGCGCCCGCGTCTTTCATCTATTAACAACAATTCTGCTTTTGATTCAAGGGCCAACGCTATTGCCTCAGCTTCACCCGGATCAAGTTCCGTACGTAGCGCGGTTACCAAGGCTCGATTTGAAACTTCATACGACTCCAGCCAGGAATACGTTTGCACTTCAAGAGACCCGGATTGGCCGGCGCCAGTCACCGCGATTTCATGATATACCGCGTGAGGTATGATTACCTTGTGATAGAGTTTTTCCAAAAGGCCCAATTCACCAACGGCGGCAAGATTTATAATGGGCGAGGTGTTGCTCACGACGCTCATATGCGCCCACTCCCGTGAAGCGTCTGTAAATCTTCTTCAAATTCTTCAAGGTCGTAATGCGGAGCGAGATTACGGCTAGCCAAAAGATGCTGAAACTGATATTGGCTCATTTGTGCAAGCCCGCTCGCTTGCCCGAGGGTGAGCTTTTCTTTTTGAAACAATGTTACTGCGATCTCTTGCAAAAGCTCTTTTACCGACATGCGTGTGCTCTGCAAGACTTCATCGGAAATGATCACACTCATAACAACTCGCTCTCGGTTTAGTTCAGGGCAAAAATTGGTTGGCAAAAACAAATATAGAACAAATTATGCACAACGCAAGAGCCGTTTCTCTCCAACTCATTCCGACTTGCACTTAACCAAGGTCAACGCTTCGCTTAGTTCCGAAGCGCTTTGATAACGTTCTTCCGGTTTCTTCGCCAAAGCACGGTGGAGCACCTCATCCAACGCCATAGGCAATTCAACGTTTTCCAAACTCGGCGGCAAATGGGTTTTATGCACGATCTTATACGCGAGCGCCGCGAGCGAGTCCGCGACAAACGGTCGCTTGCCCACCAGCAATTCATAGAGTACGATGCCTAAAGAAAAAAGATCAGCGCGCCCGTCGGTCAGTTGGCCTTCGATCTGCTCCGGCGCCATATAACTCGGCGTGCCGAACACACGGCCGGTTTGCGTGAGCGAAAGATAATTGCTGATCTTTGCAATGCCGAAATCCATCACCTTCACTTCATCCTGTCCTAGCAGCATGATATTCGCGGGCTTCACGTCGCGATGAAACACGCCGGCGCGATGCGCATACTCCATCGCATGACAAACCTGCATCACAATTTGCACCGCACGCTTCCATTCCAAACGATGCTCTTTCTCCAGCACTTGTTTGAGATCCCGGCCCTCGAGATACTCCATCACCAGATAGGAAAACTCGGGTTGATCATCGACATCGTACACGATCACGATGTTGGGATGATTGAGCTTTGCAATCGCGCGGGCTTCGCGATAGATACGATCTTTCAACGCGGCGATCTCAGTGGCGGAAGAAGACAAGCCATATTGCACTGTCTTGAGCACGACCGTGCGGTCCAGTTTCGGATCCCAAGCTTTATAAATTTTTCCCGTGGTCCCCTGAGCCAATTCTCTTTCGATCACATAGCGACCGACGCGTTGCACGTTCAGCGCTGGCAACGCGAGAGTTTGTGTTGCGACTTCTGCAAACGAAGGCGTGGCTGTTGTTGCTGCGGGCGTCTTTTCCAACACCGTATGCGTGGCGGGCGCTAACGCTCGGGGCGTTTGCACCTCCGGCGAATTTTGCGGCGGCGTTTCTGACCAAGCGCTATGCTGAGGCGCAACACTGAACAATTCTGCGTGGAGGTAAGGCGGAGAGGGCGTTGGAGTGTTAACCAGCGAATCGCTTGTAGCACTTGCGCTCTCATGATCACGCTCACGCTCGGGCAAAATCGTAACGTGGTTGTGCTTGCCATTGCTGTTCGCGTTTTCTTTTACCTCTGCAATGTGATTGGTGTTATCGAAAGCCTCGGGGGACGCGGCAATCATTTCCGCGAAGAGCAGTTCGGTTTGCAAACCAATCGGCTCCGGCGCAACCTGAACCGCAGGCGGCGGCAATGCAAGTCGCTCGCGTTCCGGCGCCAAGCGCGGGGCATTGAGTTGCGGCGCGTCATTTCTACTCGCCGTTGCCGGTAACAAAAGAGGCGGGTCGGCGTCAATGCGCCGAAACATGCGCGCATCTTCCGCACTCATGCGCGTTACCACCAACCTCGGCTCGGGCGCAGCAACACGCCGCGGTTGCGCGGCTTTGCGCTCCGGGAAAATTTTCTTGAGCCTCTTTAGCGCGCCATGTACGCGCTTAGATTTGATGCTGCGCCAAACGATAAAACCCAATGCGAGTGCGGCAACAATCCACGTCGTCGTTGCCCAGCCATTGCGTTGCGGCGCACGCACGCTGTTCCACTCCGCTGGGGGCGCGGTCACGGGCGCAGTGGATGCAGGCAAAGGCTTTTGCGCGACAAGCACACTATCACGTTTCACATTTGTCGCCGCAGGAGCGCTGCTGGGCGACGATTTCTTTGGCACGGATGCAGATACTTTCTTCGCTGGTTTTGCAACTGTGGCAGCGGGCGGTTTTTCCGGCGTATTCGTGCGCGCCGGTGCGCTCTTTTTTGGTTTTAATTCAACCTTCTGCGGCGCTTTGTCCGGCGGCTTTGTCGTTTCCGGCGCGGCAAGCTCTTGCCGCTTCGCTTCGGCAATCAATTCCTGCGCGCGTGCGCGTACGCGTTGCAAATTCTTTTGTGCCTCAACGAGCGCGGCATCAAGCACAACGGCTTGTTGATAGTGTTGTTCCGCCTGCGTCAACTCATTGCGCGCTTCATAAACGGCGCCGAGGTTGTTGTGGTTGCGTGCGGAGGGTTGCAGCTTGAGCAAGCGTGTGCCATAGTCCACCGCCGGCTCGTATTGCTTGCGTTGATAGGCCGTCATCGCCGCGACGTTCAATGCGGCGAGATTTTCGGAATCGTGCTGCAGTGCTTTCAGCGCCGCGCGCTCTGCCGCTTCCAGCTTGCCCTGTTTGAGCGCCTGTTGCGCCATCGCGCCGTAAGCTTGCGGCAGAAATGAATACAATTCGGTCTTGCGCGCCAGCGTTGCATCCCACTGCAGCACGGCTTCGAAGTGCGCAAGCGCGGAATCCATTTGCGCGCGTTGATGAAACTCGCGGCCGAGTGCATAGTGCAGTTCCGCGGAAAAAGGATAACGCGCCGCACCATCTTGCAATAGCTTGAACCGCGCGCTCGCCTCTTTCTGCTTGAGGGCTTTTTCATAATACGCATGCGCGGCTTTTGTCTCGTCTTTGCTTTGAGCAACAGCGCCCCACAAGACCGCGGGGCCGCCGAACGGAGAGCTTGCAAAGAAAAAGGAGGCGAGAACAAACTCGGCGGTAGAGATTTTTTTAAAAAGACCTTTCACTCGCGGAGCACCATTATTTTGCGCGCGGCGTGAAATCCCGGCGCGGTCATGCGATACCAATAAACACCCGTTGCCACAGCATTGCCGGCCTCATCCCTGCCGTCCCAAATGATTTCATGATGCCCGGCAATATGAAATTGCTTGAGCAAAAGATTACGCACATGGCGGCCCAGCATGTCGTAAACGTGCAGCTCCACCGAGCTTGCTCGCGGCAAACTAAAACGAAACGTACTCACTGCTGCTTGTCCGGTTTGCGCGCGCGCGGGATTCGGATAAGCAGACGCAAGCTCAAACTGCGTCGGTGTGAGCAGTGTCTTTAAACTATTTTGCGCAAGCTG
This sequence comes from bacterium, assembly GCA_041918175.1. Classification (GTDB taxonomy): domain Bacteria; phylum Zhuqueibacterota; class Zhuqueibacteria; order Zhuqueibacterales; family Zhuqueibacteraceae; genus JABWAN01. The sequence goes on along the minus strand of JAYRWE010000134.1, from coordinate 26,511 downwards.
CTCCTCCGTTCCAACCCACAAAACAAAACGCTGCGGCGCGGTTTTGCTGCGAAACGAGAGCGCCGTTGTGCTATTGCCGTGCTCATCAAATGTTATTTCCCGCGCAAGCCGGCTTTCTTCATTTAACAAAACAAATTGCATCTCTTGTGCAGCCGCGCCGTCACGGGTGAAATCCAATTCCACGCGCTGCCCTTCTGCTCCGGCAAGAACTTCGAAGCGCCAACTTTGAGCGGCAGCAGAAGGTGGCCGAAAATCAGTGGTGAATGCGCCGTTGAAATGTTGCCATTCCGTTTGATTAAAGCGCAGCGCGACAAAATCGCCGGGCGCAAGCGGCGGCTCGCTCCATTCCAACTCATCCCACTCTTCTCGCGCAAAAAAAGAAACGCCGAGCCAATTTTCTTGATCAACAAACTCGCCGTTGGTGGCGCGAAGTTGGAGATGCCATTGTCGCGGGTCGTTTTGAGACGTTTGTGGATGTGCAATGACACCCCCCTGGCTCCCCTCAAGGGGGGAATCTATCCGCACGTTCCCGAACAATTCCCCCCTTGAGGGGGGATTAAGGGGGGTGTTTTTTTCATTTGTAAAATCCAAAGCAGGCAAGGTTGCCTGCGCTGCGATTGGCGGAATCGAAATTTTTTCCACCACCGAATTAAGATTGCGCACGAAATAACCTTGCCAGGGCTGCATGATCGCATTGTTGGCGAGATACTGCTTGCCGTCAAAAGACCAAAGCTGTGATTCCACCAGCGCAGACTTTTGGACCGCGCTCCAATCCGTAGGGAAATCAAACGGCGTAGCAATCAGATTCCAGCCCGGCTGCAATTCGATTTCAAAAGCTTGCGCGCTAGAAACGGAATGCACTGCCGCGAGGTCGAAGCTTCTTTTTTCCGCGGTGATCAACCACAAGGCTCGCCCCGGAGTAAAACGCATAAAACCGTTTTTGCCAAACTCAACGTTGCCGCGTGCCGGGTGAAACGAATAGAGTCGCCACGCAGTTTGATCGTAGACGCCAAAATCATCCTGCAACCACGTGAGAGCCGAATCTGGTGTGAGCGCATATGGCGCGGATACCAGTTGATAGAATTCACCCGGCGTGGTATTCGGTGCAGCAATTTGCTCGGCGGCCACAACGACGGAATGAACCGAACGCGGCGCACTTGAAAACGCAATATTGCCCGCAGAGTCTTGAGCCGCGATGGTATACTCCAATCCCGCGGAGCGAAGCTCACTCGCCGCAAGACTAGCGACATATTCGGCGTTGGTCAAATTCATCGCAGTCTCACGGAATTTCTTCTCGCCCGCAGCGCGATATTGCACGCGAACCGCTTCGATGCCCGCGGCCGCATCGCTCGCTTGCGCGCGCAGCGTGAGCGTTTGCGCCAGCGGGATTGTGTCGAGCGCAGTATGCGTCATGCGGGGCAGCGTGCGATCAATGCGAAAATTCAAACGCGGCGAAGCGCGACGATTGCCCGCGCTATCGACGGCCGTGACTTGATAGGAATGCGCGCCTTCTTTCAGGCTCGTGCTGAAAGTAAATTGCGTCGCGGTGCTTGCAAGTTGCCCCACGACTTTTTCATCGATATTAAAAGTATACGAGGCGACGCCGCTCAACGCATCGGTTGCCGCTTGCCACACGAAGTTGATCGTATCGCTTTTAACCCATGCGCTGCCATTATTGGTGAGCACGCGCAATGCGCTCGGAGCTTGCGGCGCGGTGCGGTCGTAATGATAATCGATACGCGCCGCGGTTTTGTGATCAACATTGTCGCGGCCATCGAGCAACCAGAGATAAACCGGAGCAACACCTTCGCTCGGTGCTTGCACTTGAATTTCACGCACAGCCTCGCTCGCCGAGGAGCGCACTAAAACGCCATCGCGCGCGCTAGTGGGCGGCGCACCAATTTTATAATAAGCCCCCGCAATCTTGCTGGGGTCGAAAGGGTTTTGCCATTGCAGAGTGAATTGCGCCGTCGCATTCCAGCCCTTCGGCGCGATGGTTAAATTTTGCGGCGAGGACGGCGCAGTGTTATCGGGTGCAGCGAGATCAAGCACGCGCAGATTGAAATTTTGCAAAGCAAATGCTTTGCTTAAATCTTCCACGCGCAAACGAATTTGCGCTGTGCCCGCATCTGTGAATTTCGGCGTGCCGCGCAATGTTTGGGTGGCCGCTTCCCAAGTTAACCAAGCAGGCGCAGCGAGCACAGTGAAAGCGAGTCGATCCCCGGCGTCAACGTCTTGCGCACTTGCTTTGTAAACGTAAAGCGAATCCACCGGCGCAATCGTATCTGCAATGCTCGTGAAAAAAGGCGCGTCGTTGGTGTTTTCCACGCGCAAAGAGAATTGCTGCTGTGTGCGCTCGCCCTTGCTATCGCCGGCTTCAAGCGCTACCGTGTGTGTGCCGACATGCTCGTTGCGCGGCGTACCCGAGAGTTGTTTATTGTTCGCATTAAGCTGCAACCATTGCGGCGCCTGCGCGAGCGTCAGCGTCACTGTTTCGCTTGGGTCAGGATCGACCACGACAATTTGATAAAGGTAGAGCGAGTCTTCTTTGGTTAATGTTTTGGGCGAAGACGTAATCGTCGGCTTTGTGTTTTTGAGATCAATAGGAAGCGCAAATGTTTTTTGATCGCGTGCCCCAGCGCGATCTTCAACATAGATTGTCAATACGGTATCGGCAAGATTTGTGCGCGTCGGCGTTCCGCTCGCAGCGCCGTTCGCAGCGAGCGATAACCACGCCGGCTTGAGCAATGCGGCAAACGTGAGTGCGTCGTCTTTATCAACATCTGTTGCCGTGAAGCGGAAATTATACGCAACGCCTTCAACCGCGCGCGGCGGCGGCGTATTTGCCAATTGCGGCGCATCATTGACATTCGCTACGCGCAGCGAGAATTGCTGTTGCGCAGCTTTGCCTTTTGAGTTGGTCACGATAATTTTTACGGCATACTGCCCAACGTGCTCGTTCCGCGGCGTGCCCGCAAGCTCACCTTGTGCGGAGAGCGCGAGCCAACTCGCAGTGCTTTCCAAACTATAATTGAGCGTTTCCTGCGGATTGGGATCTTCCGCTTTGACTTGATAAACATAGCGCTCGTCTTCAAGCGCGAGCGTATCCGGCTGCGAGGTGATGCGCGGCACTGAAGTGTCTATTTCAACTTTTAATTGAAAAGACTGCGTGACGCGCCCGCCGCTGTTATCAATCGCATGCAGCTCAACCGCGGTTTCGCCGAGGTCCGCGCTGCTCGGCGTGCCTTCAAGTTTGCGCGCAGTGAGATTCAATTTTAACCAAGCGGGCGCGCGCGCCAACTGCAATTCCGGTTTGAGCGCGCCATCATAATCGACAGCGTCAATGCTATACTCATATTGCGCATCGACAAAAGCCGTTGGCGGCGGCGAGGAAAGAAAACGCGGTGGAATATTTTCCAACTCACCTTGCAAGGTCAGCGCTTGCGCAAAAATATCGACACTGCCATTGCGTTCGTCCATCCACACCGACCACGCACGCGACGAAAGCAAAGTTTGCACATGCGCTTGCGAATTTTTTTTGCCGTGATCGGTGAGCACGAGGCCTCCGGCCGGCCAAACGATTTGCCCGAGGGCACTCACGCGTTGGGCGTAAATGTTGGTTCCGGTTCCGCGCTCATCTTCCCACACGGCGATGAATCCGCCGTGCTGATCAAGCGCCACACGCGGACGAAATTGCCCCTGCTCAGCTTGCGCGAAAGGCAAGCCGGCTACCGGCCACTGCGCATTGCCTGCGCCGTCAAAACGTTGCGCAAAGAGATCGCCTTTGTCAGTGCGCGCATCTTCCCAAATGATAAACAGACCGTTCGCCGCGTCGCGCAAAAGTTGAATCTCTTTTTGAGCGCCAGCAGCGCGGCCCGCAGCAATACCGGCCGTTCCCCAAAGCAATGCGCCAGCGACATCAAGCTTTTGCGCATAAACGTTGGGGACATTGAAGCGTTCATCTAGCCATGCGACGTAAAATGCAAAACCGTTGGCGTTGTTTGTTTCTAACAACATGCGCGGCTCACTCTGTTCGCCGGAAGATTGCGCAATTCGCACTGGCGCGCTCCATTGCGCCTTGCCGGTTTGATCGTAGTATTGCACGAATACTTGCGCCGGCGTGGGATTCTCATCCTGCCAAGCGAGCGCAAAGCCGCGCTCGGGAATCAGCACTGCCGCGCCAAGAGTTTGCGCGCGCCGGGTTGTGACCAACTCCACGCCGTCAGCATTCCACAGTTTGTCGCCGTTCTCATTCAACCGCTGGCCGATCAAATCTTGTGAACCCGTGCGTTGATCGTGCCAAAAAACATATGCGCCGCCCTCGCCGGTTGCAATGACTTTCGGCGCGCTTTGTTCTTTACTGCCGCGATAGACTTCTTTGCCGTTCAAACCCCACAAGCGTTGACCGTTCGCGCCGAAGCGTTGCGCGAGAATATCGCCATCGTCATTCGTTACTTCTTGCCACACGACAATGAAACCGCCGAAGCCGTCGCTCGTTGCCGCAAAGTTCGTTTGCTTGCCGGTCGTGGTCGTGAGCGCTAGTCCATTGCTTTGCAGTTTCGGATGCCCGAGACTATCGAGTCGTTGCGCATAGAGTATGGTGCGCGCACTTCGTGCATCTTCCCATATTACCCATACGCCTTGCGCTTGATCGGCAAGCAACAACGGCGCGCTCTGTGTTCCGCTGGCTGTGCATAGAGGGAGATTGTGCAAAGGCGCGGAGGTTTGTGCATACAACGCGGTGGACAAAAACCAAAGCGTGGCGGCGCAGAAGCTAAATTTTGCGAAGGCTTTTAATAAACGTTCAAACATGCCAATCTCGCATCGAGAATTTTGCGCTGTAATCTTCATGAACTTTATTGCGGCGGCGGTCCCGGCGGCTCCGGTAATAATCGTTTCGTGCTTTCGTTTTGTGGCGCTTGCAGGAGCAAATACGCCGAGCCGCCGCCTAAAAGTGCGGCCGCGGAAACATACCACAACCACCGATGAGATCGAGATTGTGGGCTTACTTGCGGCAATTCACGCAAGGCGGGCAGCAATGCCACGGCTTGCTGATCTTGCGAAAGAATCAACTCCGGCGCGTCCAACAACGCACGCACGGCGGCATGCGCCTCAAAACCCACCAGCCCCGTGTCATCCGCGGCGCTTTCAAATTCCGCGATCTGAAACTTCGTCATTTCGCCGGAAGCGGCGTCCAACCAACGCAAAAGCACACGATGCCGTTGCTTTGCGTCGGCAGTTGTGGATGCTACTTCCCATGAAGGCAGCAATAATTTTTCAAGCTGAAATTTTTGGCAGAAGCGGCGAACACTATCTGCAGGAAAATTTTCAAGGGCTTCAGGCAGGTTGGAATTCTGCGCGTCAATGAGCACAAGAGTGAGATTCGGCTCTAGCGCAAGGGCATCATAGAGTTTTCGTTGCAAAGCAAATCGCAGCTTCTCTGGGGAAGAGTTAGGCAAAACTGCCGAGGGCGCAGCAGGCGAGGCATAAACCGCGGGCAACAAACCGAGGCGAGCATTTTCCTGCGCAAGCACGCCGGGGCTGAGAGTCGCAGCTACGATATGGAAAAGTATGAGCGGAATCCGCAGAAGATTCCTTTTGCAAGAGCCATCCATGTGCACAATGCCGGTTCAACTATTAATCGATGATCAATTAAACACCTCAACACGTCTTGAAGTGCGTCCTACCGAATAGAATACGCGCTAGCGGAGATTTTGCGTTTAAAAATTTTGCGCAACGCCGAAGGTGAGAGGCAGCCACGCGTCAGCGGTCAAAAAGAATACCGTGCGCGTGTGGCTTGATTATCGGAAGCTTAGATGAGAGAGAAATCTTTAGGAGCAAGCAGGAATGGAAAGCGGATTTCAAAAATGAATTTGTGGGAGGGCTGCAAATAAAAAACGCACGCGAGCGTAAGCCCAACGTGCGTGATTGCGTGCAAATGGAGGCATCAAGTTCAATGCACGGCGCGATCTTCTTCAATCAGGCCATCGCGCAAACGAATAATGCGCCGCGCGTGCGAAGCGATCTGTTCATCATGCGTAACGAGAATGATTGTGTTGCCCTGCCGATTCAATTCTTCCAACACGCTCATGATTTCCTCGCCGGTCTTGCTATCGAGATTTCCGGTCGGCTCGTCGGCGAGAATGATGGAAGGATTGTTGACGAGCGCGCGTGCGATGGCCACGCGTTGGCGCTGACCGCCGGAAAGTTCATTCGGCTTGTGATCCATGCGGTCGCCGAGGCCCACGCGCTGCAACGCCTTCTTCGCCTGGTCCCGCCGCTTCGAAGTGGGCACACCGGCGTAAATAAGAGGCAGCTCGACATTGTGCAACGCATTCGCGCGCGGGAGCAGATTGAAAGTTTGAAACACGAATCCGATTTTGCGATTGCGAATATCCGCGAGCTGGTCGTCGTTCATGGTGCTCACCTGCTCGCCGCCGAATTGATACTCGCCGCTCGTCGGCGTATCGAGGCAGCCGAGGATATTCATCAAAGTAGATTTGCCCGAGCCGGAAGGGCCCATAATGGCGACGTATTCATTGTTGTTGATCTGCACGTCCACACCGTTGAGAGCGTTGACTTGGATCTTACCTATTTCATACGTCTTGACGAGGCTACGCACATCGATGAGCATAAATTCGTTCTCAATTTTTGTTTGGTTTGAACCCTGCGAGAATCATGGGCAACGGCTTGAGTTCACGTTTGCCAAAGGCTTCCGGTTGAGCTTCTTCAAAAAGCGCATCGCTTCTGTGCCCTAAAGCAAAGCCATTCTCAACGGATAAAATCGGCCAACGGATGAAAAATTTTAGGCTTTGATCGGTTGGCGGCTTTTGTCAACTCGGAGATTATTTTAGTTGCCGCACGGCCAATCCTCGGCGCAAGATCACTGTCCGAGCGTCCCCATCACCGATTGCAAATACGCATACGCGATCATGCTGTCATACTTCGCGCTGATAAAGGTGGAACGTGCGCGTGTCAGATCCGATTGCGCGGTGATGATTTCAAGCAAAGTGCCAGCGCCGACGCGATAGCGCTCTTGCGCCAAACGCAGGTCTTCTTGCGCCGAAAGCAGATTCTCGCTGTTGATCGCTGTGACTTCTTTCCAAGCTTGCAAGCTCAACAAAGCTTGTTCCGCGTCCAGACGCAACGTGCGCAGCCGATTCGTGTGATCTTCCTCGGCAATGCGATAGAATAACGTCGCGCGCTCGAGAGCAGCTTGATCGGCAAAGCCGCTGAACAGATTCAGGCTCATGCCGAGACCGACGGAGCCGAACCAGTTCTTGCTGAAGTCCGAATACACGCGATCAAACTCGTTGTGCGAACGTGAATACGAGCCGCGCACCGAGAAGCTCGGCAGAAACGCGGTGCGCGCGACGTGCTTGCCATAGGAAGCGCTCTTCATTTGAAATTTGTAACTCTGCAACTCGGGATTTTTTTCCACTGCAACTTGAACAACTTCATCGAGCTTGTATTCGCGTACGGTCGGCACGTCATTGATATCAACTACCTCAAGCTCGACATCTGTGTGCCGCCCCATGGCGACATTCAAAAGCCCGCGCGCGCTTTTGACTTGATTTCGCTGTGTGATCAAACGGATGCGGTCAGTGCCATTCGTAGTACGCGCGTGAAAGACATCGCCTTGCGCCTTGGAACCAATTTCAAACATGCTCTCCGTGCGCTTGAGCTGCTCTTCGCTGTTTTTCGCCGCTTCTTCATAAACTTTGAGCAATTGCAATTCTTTGAGATACCCGAGGTATCTCTGATTCACGAGCAGAATCGTGCTCTGCTTGATCGATTCATAGGTTTTGGTGCTCGCGTCTTCCGTCGCGTTCGCTTGTTTAATGCGGCTCCACGTCGCGCCGAAATCAAAGAGCAATTGATTGACGTTGACCGAGGCCGAGTTGCTGTTGGAAGAATAGCCGGGCTGCGTGATCGTGCGGCGCTCATAGATCACTTGTCCGTTGGGATCAAATCCGACCGGCACGTCGCCGAGCAAAGTGCGATCGCCTTGCTGAACTTTTCCCGAGCTCAAGCTCACATCCGTGCGCGGAAACAAAGCCGAGCGCGCGGCCATGACATTCGTACCCTCGAACTGCATGCGGCGCTCGGCGTTGCGCAACGTGGAATTTTCGCGCAAAGCCAATGCGACACATTCATCCAACGTAAGCGGACGTACACTTTGGGCAACCAACGGGGCGGCGATCAAAAGAAGACAAAGCGAGGTGATCGCCAAATTGAAATTCGATTTCACGACGAAGAACTCCTTCCTAAAATTAAAAAAGCAATTTAAAAAATGGCTTTCAAAGCCGTTCCGATCACGACGAAAATTCCCCATGCCACGAGCGCGACGGTAACACCTTTTTTCGAACTAAACTTGTATGCCGCGGCGAAGCCCAAACCTAAAACAGCCATGCCCCAAAGCCGAAACAGATCGATTTGGGAGAGCAGAAAGAACAACGGTGAGCCTTCGTCGCCGGAGGAGTCCAAAAAGCTCAGGCTGGTGGGGCTGATGAGTTCTCCGCTAGCGCGCATAATCGGAATCAAAACGAGCGAGCCTAACACTGAAATCAGCCCACTCCAACACGTAACCGCGAACGCAGTCTTAAAATTGGTTTGGCCGCCGAGAATAACATTGCCCACAAAAATTAAAAGCGCGGCGATTACCAAGTTGATGATTGGAGCGGCTAATAACACCGAAACCCAGGTCATGCCCTTTATGAAAGGCATGGCTTGGTCAATCTGTTCCTGCGTCATATTGGGATTGCTCTTTGTCATTTCAACCGCAGCCTTGTCTAAGATCGCCTCTTGCAGAAAGAACACCGACAAGGCGCTGGTGAGAATGAGCAGGACCATGGGAATGAGCCAAGAAGGACGCGCGGCAATGTCGTCCATGGTTTCGCGGGGATTGATGAAGATGCCGATAATGCGCTCGAATAGGCTTTTCGGTTGCGCGAGAACGGCTGAACTTGCCATTGCGGTTGACATTTTCCATTCCTCCTTAAATTGTGGTTAGGCTAAAAACTGCGAAGTAAGACGAATGAGAATGCGAAAAGTTGCGGCAAAACCCTTTCTAAGTTTCTTTGGCCGCTGCTCTTCGGCGTTGCTGCTCTTTGGAATATTCCAACTCAAATTCCTCGCGGTGGCGATTGGCTTCTTCCATCGTGCGAAACTTGAACACGCCGCGCGGATATTTGATCGGATGCAGTTTATTGGCAAAACGCCAAAGCTCGGCGACTTTTTTATAATACGCGGCGTCAGGATGAAACGTCCAAAGTGCGCGCTCGGCTGCTTCGAAAGTTTTGTATTTGTAGATGGGCATAAGCTCGAAGGGTTTAGGATTAATCTCGGCGCTGCTTCTGTTCCCGCCGCGCTTTGATTAATTCCGCAAGAAATGCAGCATCGGCTTTGTCCTTGTCGCGCAGAGTATCCTTTCTCACGCAACGTGATTGGGTTTCAGAATCTCATCTTTAATCCGCATCAAATAAGCGCGCGCGGGTTCGGCTGCGTTGGGAATCACGCCGTCGAGAATCGCTTCTTCGATGGCGGTTTTCAACTTGCCCACGAGCGGCCCGGGCTTCAAATCGCAAAGCGCCATGATCTCTTCGCCGCGCACAGGCGATTGAAACGCGCGCATGCGATCTTTTTCTTCCACTTCATGCAAGCGCCGCACAACGAAATCAAAATTGGCGAGATGGCGTTGGCGGCGCTTGACATTGCCCGAAGTGATGTCGCAGCGGCAAAACATGAGCAAGTCTTCCAAATCTTCGCCGGCTTGAAAGAGCAAACGGCGATACGCGGAATCGGTGCATTCTTCTTCAGTCAATGCGATGGGGCGCAAATGCAGTCGCGTGAGTTTTTGCGCATACTTCATCCATTCCGCCGGGAGTTTGAGGCGACGAAAGAGCGCGGGAATCATGCGCGCGCCCAGCTCTTCGTGGCCGTGAAATGTCCAGCCTTTGCCGGGCTTGAATTCTTTCGTGCGCGGTTTGGCAATGTCGTGATACAACGCGACGAGGCGCAGTGGAATTTTGTCGGAAACTTCGGCGAGGTTTTCGAGCACCATGAGCGTGTGCGTGAATACGTCCTTATGTTGATAGCCTTCGTATTCCTCCACGCCTTTGAGTTCGGCCATTTCGGGCAAAACGATTTCGAGCACGCGGCATTTGTCCATCAGCTCGAAGCCGTAGGCCGGATGTGCGGCGGAAATAATTTTGAGCAATTCTTCGGTGATGCGCTCTTGCGAGATGATGCTGAGCCGTTCGCGCATGGCGGTCATGGCCGCAAAAGTTTGCGGCTCGATTTCGAAATGCAATTGCGTGGCAAAACGAATCGCGCGCATGATGCGCAACGGGTCGTCATTGAAGGTGGCAACCGGATCTAGCGGGGTGCGAATGAGCCGCGCGGCCAAGTCTTCTTGCCCGTGAAAGGGATCGAGCAGCGCGCCGAAATTTTCCGGGGTGAGCGCGAAGGCCATGGCGTTGATGGTGAAATCGCGGCGCGCCAAATCCGTTGCCAAGTCTGCGGCTTCGACGAGGGGGTTGCGCGAATCGGCGCGATAACTCTCTTTGCGCGCGCCGACAAATTCGAGTTGATGCTCGTCGACTTTGAGCATGGAGGTGCCGAACTTTTCAAATACGGTAGGCTTGGGCAGACGCAGATGCCGCGCGAGGCCTTGCGCGAATTGAATCCCATCGCCGACGATGACGAAGTCGATTTCGTGTTGTGGCGCGAGGCGTTGCAGCAGGTGATCGCGCACGAAACCGCCGACGGCATAAACTTCCGCGCGGGTTTTGTGGGCGAATGCGCTCACGGTTTGAAGGATGGGATGGCTCTGCAGTGTCATGCGAAAAGATAGGGAAATTTCTTGGTCAAGGCAAGGCGGGATTCATGCAGGTTTGTCAAAATTACGGCGCACGTTGTGACTCGCTTTGCTTTTCCCAGTCTGCGAAGCGCTTTAAGTCAGCTCGGTCAGTTAGCCACCTCGGTAAACAAGCGAAGAAGAAAAGCAATAACGCGCAGCGACAAGACAAAAAAACTTGCTGCCGCGAAAGTTTTTTTTCACTGTGGAAGCACGGAGCAGCCAACAAAATGCAAACGGGCAAACCGAAATTCGGTTTGCCCGTTTATGTATGTGAAGCCGCGATGCGGCAGTTTATTTGGGCGGATACTGCGCGAGAATTTTGGCGACGACTTCGTCGATCTTTTCTTTGGCGGTTTCGGGGTTGCTGACTTCGCCTTTGGCCCAACCGCGCCAGAACAGCTCTTTGGTTTTGGCGTCGATGAAGTCGATGACCATCGTGCCTTGTTGATATTCGCGGACGGTTGTGTAAGTGCCGACGCGGCGGCCATAGCGACCGTAACGATAGCCATAGGTATCGACGTCGAGTTTATCTTTAATGTTGGCATGCACGACCACGAGAAAGTCGGGCGCGCCTGCGGTTTGTTGCGTCATGCCTTTGGCAGTGAGTTGTTGCTCGACCGCGGCGGCGATGCGTTTATCATGCAAAGGATTGGGACTGGGCTTCGCGCGCGGCATCCAATCGAATGTTTGATACTGCGCGAAATTGGCTTGCGGGTCAAAGTCGGATTTGATGGTCATGGACGAGCAGTTCATGAACACGATGCTGATGAGTGCAAGCAAAACGGCTGACGGCTTTTTCATTGCAACCTCCGTTGGTGGAAAGACGGCTGAGTGGTTTGTAGTTTCGCAGCATGAGATCACAAGCACAATGCCATTGGTCTAGCGGGTTCGGAAGAGGTGATAACTTAATTAAAACTCTTTTTTGTGGAAATCAAGACCAATGAAAGCTGTACGGGTTCGTGCAAAACCTATGAACGATCGGTGACAGATGCAAGTGCGCGTTTGAGCAAACATGGAATAGGATTTGATTTCTTCATTTTCAAATTTATATTCAGCGCGCTTTTGCTTCATCACAAGCCAAGAAACTGGACTACACTATGTTCACTCGTCGATTAAAAATTTTGGTATTAGCCGGAGCCTTGGGGGCGAGTTCTGCGCTCATGGCGCAATCGCCCGAAACGCGGCAAAGTAAAGCAGAGGTTGATTCGTTGACGGCGCGTTTGGCGGAGATTCATGCGGGCCAAGCGCTTATGTCGAAACGCGCGGATAGCTTGGCGCAAGCGATTACGCGCCTGAAGCTGCAAAAGTCCTCGCCGCTAAATGCACCGGCGTTGGAAGCGGCATTGCGCCATTCGCAAACTTTTGCGGAAGCGTTGCAAAAAACGCAGGCGGAGGAGCAATTTTTAGATCAAGCGCTGCGCCAAAAAGCTGAAAAGTTGCTCAAAAACCTGAGTGCGGATCTCGACCGCCTGACCTTGGCGGCGCGCCAAGCCTCACAGAGGAAAGAAAGGCAGCTTGGCAAACAGTTGCAGCAAGAGTTGAAGCTTTGCCGGCAATGGCAGGAGCAGTGTCAAAAAGTTTTGGACACCCCGCCGACGAAGATTTTGATTTATGAAGTGCGCGCCAATCCCGAGGACGATGCAACGACGCTGGGACGCAAAGCGGATTTTCTGCGTGATCAATCCGATCGCCTGGTGCGCGAAACGGAACGGCTGGAGCAAAAGCTGGCGGAGTTGCGCCGTGAAGAATCTTTGCGGGAGCGCATGCGGGAGTTTGAACAGGAAATTGTGATGCTCGAACCTTCGAATGAAGGTCAGCAACAGCAAACCGATTCACGCGCATTGGGCACGCAGGGCACCGGTCTTTCGGACGGTGGTACGCGCGACAGCGAAAGCACTCGGGCAACGTCTTCGTTTGCGGGCACTTTGGTTTTCGCATTCACCTGGCCGAACAACATCGCGAATCTTTCCATGCAGGATTTGAACGATTGGATCAAACATTTGCAGCAGACGCAGAAACGTTTACGCGCGCAAGCCGACAGCCTGCAGCAACGCGCCGCGGAGATTGAAACGCCCCGGCAAGATTGATCATTTCGCCTATGAATTTATTTCGGATTGCAGTTCTACTTTACCTCCACGCACTTTTAGTCGTGTCGGCCTCGGCGCAAAGGCCATGGCAAATTACCGGTCGGCTGCAATCCGGATTTGAGTACGACAGCAATATTTATGAGTCGCCTTCACGTGCGGTCGAAGCCTCGGTGGGAAGGTTTCTCATGCAAACGCGCGCCACACGCACAACGCCGCAGTGGCGCATCGCGCTGGATTATGCCGGAGCGTTGTTGCTCTATGAAAGCGCGCGCGGTGAAAATAAACTCATGCAAGATGCCAGTGGCAGCGTCCTGTGGAGTCACCGCAGCGGCGTTAGATTTTATGCACGCGGGCAAGGCCATCTTAAGTTGTATTTGGAAAGTCCCACCGACTATGGCATGACCTCCGGCGCAATCGGCGTCCTCCTCCCTGTTATTAAAAACTCCAATCTCGAACTCGGTTTAGAAACCGGACAATTAGATTACGCACGCAACGACGATTTCGATTTCACCTTTAACGGAGCGTTTGCCACAGTGCGCTATCGTTTCAGCGGCAAGCTCATCGGCGAGTTGGGTGTGACGCAACGCGATTTGGATTATCAACGTGCGAGCTTTTTAAACTCGCCGAACAATTTTGAGGCGATCACGCAGCACGACGATTTCTCCGCGCTGCGTTTGGCGGCGAATTACAATGCGCGTTTGCTGCTACAAACGCGCGTGGAAGTGCAACGCAATCGCTCGAATCGTCAGGTCTTCGATTATAATCGCGTGCAAGCGCATGTGCTCGTGGGTTATCCTTTTGCGCAAAAATGGTTGCTGCGCACTTCGCTGCTGATGCAACGCAAACGCTATCTCGCCGCAGGCCCGCCGGTGTCATTGCCCGAGCTGGACCCGGAACGCGAACAGAGCAATCATGTCATCATTGATCTCACGCGCGATCTTTCCACGACGACGACGCTGCTCCTGCGTTGGACCCGCCACAACAATGAATCGCAAGTGCGCAGTTTGTTTTATCGCAAGAATTTGCTGTTCGCCGGTTTTGAATTGCGCCTCTGATTCTGCTTCGGATTCCCGCACTCTCCCTCAAGTTTCTGAGATCATCCCGCCTCGGCCCAAATAACATTTCAAGCAAATTACTGAATTTAATATGTGCGCTCGGCTTTCGCGCGGGTGGCCTTGGACTTGCCTATGTCATAACCAACATGCATGTGCATGTTGCTGCTCTGCAGCCGGAGGAACATATGAAACTTAGAAAACTTGCCATTCTCTTTGCCGTCTTGCCCTTGCTTATGAAATATTTGCCTTCGTTATTGGTCAGCGCGACAATGCTCCTGCCATTGGGTTGCCAACGTAGCAATCTATTTGAGCCAAAGCCGCAAGAGCCGATCAGCAATCCGATCAATGGCCCGAGCAGTGAAATTGTGCTCGCGTTAGAAGTCAGCGGCGCGCAGCCCAATGCCGCACGCGCCTTGAGCATCGCGGCCAACGGCTTTGTGAGTTATCGCGACGCGCGCTTTTTTCTCGGCGAGGTCACCTCGGCGCTTTCAACGGAAGAGTTGGGCAAGTATGTCGCTTTGTTTTTAGAAAAAGATTTTTTACATCTGGCCGAGCGTTATGAAGGCAGCGCCGCTCTCGTGCAAGACCGCTATCGTCTCATGTTCCGACACGGCGGCACGGGCAAGATCTTGCAAACCGATAGCGTGAGCGCGCCGGAAAGTGTGCGGCAATTGCTCGCGCGCTTTACCCAGCAGATGGCCGAAATCAGAAACAACGCGCTGCAACTCGCGCTCTCTGTTTCAAGCGATACTTTAATTCACGGTAAACAGGTGGAGCTCACGTTCAGCGTGAAGAATCCGCATGCTCATCCCGTGCAAGTGCAGCGCGGCGAGCGTTTAGTCGAGTTCCTGCTCATCACGCCGCAATTGCACCAGCCTGCGCGGCAACTCGATGAGGCTTCGCAGGTTTGGCAAGAGAACACCAGCTTTGAGCAGATTCAGTCGCAGGTTTCGTTTAGCCTCGCGCCGCAACAGCAACTTGCGGCGAGCGCAATCTGGAATGGCCGAGATCGCAACGGCGTTTTGGTGGAGGGAACCTGTTGGCTCGCAGCACGGCTAGCAACACTGCCGGGCGGCGTGACGGCAGTACGCGCAATTCATGTGAAAAAGCGGTAGAACTCACCTCAGCACAACGGCAAAAGCCTAACGGATGATTTATGAATAAACTCATTGCTCGGACGAGCCGCAACCAAAACCTTGCTAAACTTTTCGAGTTTAGTAAGGCGCTTTGTGCTTTCGGCATAGGTTTCATTTCAAAGAGTCTATTACTCGGCTTGCTGGTATGTGTGAACCTAGCATGCGGGCAAAAGAACACGCTGTACGAAGACATTCCCACGGAAGTTGTGGCGATTGCCGCGCATTCGCACAGCACTGCAAACTATCAACCTGTGCCGGACTCGCTGCAATTGCGTTTCAATCCCCTCTTGCGCTTGTTGCGTATCAATGTCGTGGCCGAAGGCTGCGAGCCGAAACCGAAAACGCAACTCATGGTGGAAGCCGGTCGCATCATCGTGCAATTCGATATGGATAACGGCTGCGAGCATGTAGCGCCGGAGTATTTCGACGTGGATATCAATATCAGCCCGATTCATTCCGATGTATTTCAACTTATTGTCGAGGAAAAAGATTTCGAGACGCAGAGCGCAGGCAGGATTGTGATGCAACGCAGCATTGACGTGCGCAAGCTGCCGGGGATTTGAGCAGGCGTGGTTAGCGCGGAAGGAAGACAGGAGCAGCGCAAATGCGTGCTCCTGTCTAAACCGCGTGCTTATTGCGGGCACACCGTGGAGCAACAATCAGAGGGCTTGCACACCGGTGGGCACTCTTTCTCCGTATTTGATTCGGAAGAAATGGCGAGGCCGCCGAGCGCCAACAGAGCAACTGCCGCAAAGGCCAACAGAGTTCGCTTCATGCTACATCTCCTTGAATGATGATTGGAATTTGGTTTATGTGAATTGCCATGGCTTCAACGTAAGGCTTGCACAATCTGCGCAAGCTCAAGCGGGGCGAGTTGCCCAACCGCTAAATACTCCGAATGACTTCCCTGCCAACTCACCGCGGTCAATTCTTTTTCATTCACGAGCAGACATTCCGTTTTGCAAATCGGCGCGCGCGCCAGGGCGTATTGCCCGAACGTCCACGGCTGGCCAAGCTTGTGCTGAAAGATGTTGATCGTTTTGCCGTCGTTAATGCAAGTGAGCTGCACGCATTTCACGCCGCTACATTCCAACACGCGCACGCTTTGCAATTGGAACGAGGCAGGCAAAAGTTCAATCGCGGCGAGAGGGAAGCCAACGACGCGTTGCGCTTCTTCGAGTTGCATTTCTTGCGCGGGATACCGTTCATAAAACCGATGCGGAGTCGCGTCGCGCTGCAAGGCGTCGAAAAAAATGCTGTAGTCAATCACCGCGGCGAGTTGAGTTTGCTCTGCGCGCGGCTTTCCGGCGTAGCGCAAAACCAATGCGCCGCCGAACAACACCAAAGTCGCGACCACGGCCCAGCGCAATGTGTACGCGAAAGAAGCTTCAGACGCCGGTTTTGTGCTTGCGAGTGCTCGGGTTAAGCGCAACCACATGCGTTGCGTCGGCACAAGCGGCGCGTCGTCACCGGCGCGCAAGAGCGCACGGCTCGCCAATATTTGGGCGTGCGCTTGCCGGCAGATTGTACAGTGGTTACGATGTTGTTGCCAAATTTCCGCTTCAGAGGTGGAGAGTTCTCCGTCCAAATCGAGCAGCAGCGTTTGTTCCCGGCGGCGCAGATGCAACCATGCGAGAATTGTTTGTGGCAGTTTCATAAGATTATGCTTTTGGTTCGCGAAGGTCACTCGACGAGATAGTGTTGGTCGATGCCGAGAGCGGCTAATTCCTTTTGCAATTTTTTATAGCCGCGGTGCAGGCGCGAGGCGACGGTGCCTTTGTCGATCTGCAAAACTTCGGCGATTTCCTCGTAAGCGAGGCCTTCAAAATCGCGGAGGATGATTGCGGCGCGATAGGGCTTGGCGATACGTGCGAGTGCGCGTTGCACTTTTTCTTTTAGCTCAATCTGTGTTGCCGAGGGCGCGGCTTGCTCGCAAGCTGCGTTTGCGCTTGCGGGTAGATCAAGCGCGGTCTCTCGTTGTTGGCGGCGCTTGAAGCGGCGCAGCACGTCGAGGCTGGCGTTGACGGTCATGCGATAGAGCCAGGTGGAAAGCTGGGCATTGCCGTGAAATTGCGCGCGGCGTTCGTGCAGACGCACGAAGACTTCCTGCACGATGTCTTCGGCCTCGTGGCGCGAGGTTGTGAGATAATAGGCAACGCGGAATAAGCGCCGATGTTGTGCGAGAAAAATCTCGCGCAGGTCCCATGTGGTCGCTGCCGCGGTTTGAGTGAAGGGCAAAATCATGCTCGCTTGCAAGATCGTGTGTCAGCTTTTGTGATTTAGACGACGCGGGTGGAAGTTTTCTTCCCAGGTTTTGATCTTTTTTTCGACTCCTGCTTTTGCTTTTCCCAATCCGCGAAGCGCTTTAAGTCAGCTCGGTCCGCTAGCCCCCGCGGTAAACAAGCGGAGAAGAAAAGCAATAACGCGCAGCGACAAGCCATAAGAAGATTTAGTAATGATCGCAACGTTTGTTGGCGTGCAATGGTCTTTGTGAGTACGAGGCTGCGTTGCCGGGATGCAAACGGGCAAACGAGAAGAAACTGCATGTTCATGGAGTTGTCGTGACGAAAGACACTGTTTATCTTGCAACCATTGTTGCGAAAGGATGAAACCTTTCGCGGGTTTTAACGGATAAGATGAGGCAGATTGATAATCAGGATTTTTTTAGAAGGATATGGCGTATGCAAACTTTAACTGACCCCAATAGGGCAACGATATCGAATGGCACGAGTAACGGCTATCCACACCTGCTCGTGGGCGCGGAGAAAGAACCGGCCCGCTCTTTTTCGAGCGGCGTGGAGTTTGAGCTTAGATTTCGTCCCTATGCGCAGCGCATTTTTCGCGCGGCGTTGATTTTGACCCGCAGCCCGGAGCGCGCAAACCGGGTGGCGAACGAGGTATGGCAGAAAGCATGGCGGAGTTATGCGCCGATGCCGGCGACGGAGTTCACGTGTTGGCTGTCGCGCTTGTTGCAGCAAATTTTTATGGAGTATCGCACGCGCGCGTAGCGTGATGCGTTGGCTGTGAGCTACGGAAGGCTCGCGTAAAATAAAACTGCCACGAAGGTGAATAGGCTTTCGTGGCAGTTTTGTTTTTTGAGCTTTCGCCTGATGCTGAAGCATCAGGCTAGGAGATGCAAGCCCCGTGAACGGGGCTGCCACTCAATTGATACGAACCCCGCTTGCGGGGTTTTCACCTTTTAGCCTGATGCTTACAGTGGAGGTTCGCGCTATCACGAGTGCAAAATTCAGGTACAAACTATTTCGCCGAGCAAGGAGTCGGGGCGACAATGCCTAGCCGCGCGGCATGGCAGAGGCGACGAGTTCGGCCAAGTCTTGTGTGGTTTCAACCGCGGCGTTGAGCATCATTTTGCATTCGGGGCAGGAAGTGACGAGCACTTGTGCGCCGGAGGCGGCGATTTCAGCTTTGCGCTCTTGATCGACACGCTTCGCGACTTTCTGCTCGCGCGCAAAGCCGGCGCAACCGCCGCCGCAACAAAACGAACGCTCGCCGTGACGCGGCAGCTCGGTCAATTCATAGCCGAGCTTGGTGATGATAGCGCGCGGGGCTTCGTAATTTTTTTCATAGCGCCCGAGATAACACGGATCGTGATACGTGAGCGAGGGCGTGTGGCCGTTGCGCGGACTGAGCGGCACCGCGCCTTTGTCTAACAACTCCACAAGCAGGTCGGAATGATGCACCACTTCCGCGGAAAACTTTTCTTCGAGCGTGGGATATTCGCGCCGCATGGTGTGCAAACAATGCGGGCAGCCGGTGACGATTTTATGCACGTCATGCTCGGCAAAGCTCGCCAAATTTTCGCGCGCTAAAGTTTGAAACTGCATCTCCTCTCCCTGCCTGCGCGAGTGATGCCCGCTACACGACTCTTGTTCCAACACGCCGAAGCTGACTTGGCTTTGGCGCAGCACGTTGACCATGGCCTCGACGCTCTTGCGCGCGTCGTTGTTATAAGCCCACACACAGCCGAGCCACAACAAATATTCGGTCTTGCCTTTTTCGTAAATTGGGATTTGCAACTCTTCGAGCAATTTCGCGCGCACATCTTTGCGCGCGGAAAAGGGATTGCCGTAGTTTTCAATGCTGCCTAAAAATTCCGTGGCGACCATGCCTTTGCCAATGGCCAAAGCCTGTGCGCGTTTCGCGCCGAGGAGCACTTGCAAATGCTCGATGCCGACCGGGCAAATGTTTTCGCACGCGCCGCAACTGGTGCATTGGCCCAATGCGGTTTCCGAGATGACGTTGCCGATCACGTCAAGCTCACGATCGCCGGCTTGCAGCGCGCTGCGTCCGGCGAGAATGAAGCCGCGCGGGTTGAGTTCTTGTCCGCACGTGGCCGCGGGGCATTGGTCCGTGCAGCGTTTGCATTCCACGCACGTGAAAAAATCCATGCGCATCTTCCACGGCGTTTGCGCCATCTTTTCGAGGCCGAGATCGACCTCTTCGGTTTCGGCCATGGCTTCGGGATCGAGCGTGAGCGGCAAAAACTCTCCGAGGCGCAAGGTGCGAAAGAAGATGTTGATGGGCGCCATGACGATGTGAAAATGTTTGGAGCGCAGAATGAGATGCGGAAAAACGAGAATGATGAGCGCATGCGCCCACCAATTCGCTTTCACCGCCATCGGCTCCGCCGCAATGCTGTTGAGATATGTCAGCATGAGCACGAGAATAAGAAACGCGACAATGCCGGAGCTGTATGATTTGGGATCGGGCGAGTATTTCACCAACACGAAGCGCCGAAAAGCCAGCGCGACAATCGCGAGGCTCACGGACACGGCAACCACCGCGAGGGAAAGTTTGAAGGGAAGATAAGCATCTCCCAACAAGGGTTTGAGCACGCCGAGGCCAAAGCCTTTGAGAAAGTGATCGAGCGTTTCGAGGCCGAACGCCGCGAAACCGAAGAACACAATCGCGTGCAAAACGCCTGCAACCGGTCTTCCGCCCACCACGCGCGTTTGCAACACCACTTCTTTAAAAGTAATCCACGCGCGCGCGCCGAGGTTGCCGGTGCGAGGGCGATCGCCGCGCCCTAAAGTGATCAAACGATATTTTTGCGCCAAGTCGCGCAGGAAGATTGCTATGGATCCCACGACTAACACTGCAAGCAGAATGCTTTCCCACAAGGCAAACGTCATCGCACGCTCCTCTGTTGAAAATTGTTTTCAGCCAGCCTCGTCATTTGGTCGAATCGAGCCAATCAAAAAGCGCGCGACAAGATACAAAGAAGGCGAAAACCCGCAAAGCATTTCTTTGGAAAGAAGCGCGCAGCAGCGAGCAGATGACACCGCTAATGTAGTCTTCGCCCCTTGTGGGCGAATGGCGGAACAATGAAATTTCGTGCTCCAGCATCGGCCCACAAGGGGCCGGGGCTACGGGATTTCCGGCAACGCCGCGCCGAGTTGTTGGAGCATGCGCTCCGCTTGTTCCAACGCGGGTTTGTAGCAATGGGGCGGGCCGTCGCACCAGGCGCGTTCATACGCAATGGCCGCGTGGTGTTGCGCGGCTTTGCGGTCGTTCTCGGCCAGCGCGAGGGTGGCGAGAAAGTTGTGAATGTCTGCCTGCGCGAGACGATACTCGCACCGATCGGCAATAGCCAGCGCTTCTGTTGCACTTCTTTTTGCCTCTTGCCCTTTGCCCCTTGCCTTTTGCCACTTCGCCCACGCCAGCAGAATATCCGGCTCCAATTCCACCAAATTGATGCGCCGGCAGCGCGTGAGGGCTTCGGTTAAATGGGTTTCGGCCTCGGTTAGCAGCTTGTCTTGCTTTTTGGGAGAAGCAACGGCGAGGCCGGTGAGCGCTGCGCCAAGCAACCATTCAACGCGAACACGATCGCGTTCGACAGGAAAATCTTCTGCTTGTTTTTGCCAAAACTTAAATGACTTTTGCGCTGCAGTGAGCGCAGTCGCGTGATCACCCATGAGCAAAGCCCGCAGAGCGTGGTAGGCCAACACGAGGCCTTGCGACTGAATGTTCTTTTGTTTGTCAAACATCGAAAGCGCGGTGCTCAGTTCGCTGTCAGCCTCTTTGTATTCCCCGCGATAAGTGAGCAACCGCCCCAATTCCTGGTGGCCGATGGCTTCTCTGAACTCATCGCCGATCTCGCGGCACAGGTCAATGCGGCGCCGCAGGTTGCGCTCTGCCGCCGCCAGCGCACCGATATGAATTTGCGCCATAGAGGCAAGGTTCCCCAGGCCGATAGCGGTATTGGTTTTGTCATCGCGTTTCTCAGAGATTGAGATATATCCCTCAAGCAGCGGCACAGCGCGGCGGGGCTGGCCGGAGAGGCTGTAGGAATTTGCCAACTCGTTCAGCGTCCACGCTTGGTCGCTTTCCTCTTTCAAACGCGGCGGTTGTTCTTCGCCCTCGTGAAAGAGCACACGCAGCAATTCAATTTGAAGCTGGTAAGCACCGAAACGATAATAAGCCGCCTGATTAATTCGATCACGAAAGAGTTCAATTGCTTCATCAAACTTCCCCGCCCGCACGGTGTGATGATACAACTCAATTACCGGCGTCAAATCTTCGAGGGTTTGAATCTTGTCTTTTTCCGGCATGGGCGCGGTGCTAAAGTAGTCGCGCAGTTGCGTGTGAACGCCGGCTTTGTCAGCCAAGCGGTCGTAGCTGTATTGCCGCACGACCGGGTGCAAGTCGTAGCGGCCGGCTTCGGCATCAAAAAACAGCAAGCCGCGCTCGCGCAATTCCTCCAGCGCGTGAGCGAGCTGTTCTTCTTTTTTAAACAGCTTGAGCGCGGCTAACGTGTCATACGCCACCGGGCTGCGAAACGCGGCCAAACGGCTGAGCAAGTCGCGGGGCGCGGGCGCCACGGCTTCATAAGCGGCCTGCAAAATGTGGTGCTGGGCTTTGCCTTTCAAATCTTGCAACACGGCGTGGCGCTGCGCGGCTTTTATGTCGCGGGGCGAACGCGGGTCGCGCACAATCAAACCGGCGAGCAAACGCAGCGCGAGCGGGTGATAGCCATAAGGCTTGCATACTTCTTCAATCTCCGCGCGTGTGCCTTTAATGTTCTGGCTATGAAAAAACGTCACCGCATCTTCGGGCGCGAGCGCGTGCAATTCTTCGTGGCGGCAACCGGCCAGGCCTTCCACTTCGCGAGGCAATAAACGGCTGGTGAGTAGCACGCGGCTCTGCATAGGCACAGAAGCAATGGCCTGCAAAAACGCGGCAGCATAGGGATCCACACAGCCGCAGGCTTCGTGCGGCAACGCGGCATGCACTTCATCCGATTGATACGCGGCGTTGAGGCCGGCATACAGGCGCAGCTCGCGCTCGAAGCCATCCAACACCAACAGCAAACGTTGCTGCTGCAAAACATTGAACAAGGCTTGCACGCGGTCGTGCAGGGAAGGCAATTGCGCGGGATCGAAGCGGCCGTGGCTGGCATAGCGCAAGGCTTCGTTCACAAAATTGGCAAAGCGCGCGTCGCGTTCATAAAACGACCACCACAGCACGCCGCTGGGCCGCGCGGCCTCGGGCAAGCGACAGGTGTCCGCAATTTCCGGCGGCTCTTCGGCATAACCGGGCAAAGGCATACCGAGCACATCGCGCTGCAGCCACGCCCACGTGAGTGCGGATTTGCCCATGCCGCCCATGGCGATGAGGGCAAACGCGGGCTGCTTGC
Source organism: bacterium (assembly GCA_041918175.1). Lineage (GTDB taxonomy): Bacteria > Zhuqueibacterota > Zhuqueibacteria > Zhuqueibacterales > Zhuqueibacteraceae > JABWAN01. The sequence continues at coordinate 3,715 of JAYRWE010000134.1, read as the reverse complement.
CGCGCGCGAGCCATTGCGTGAGCATTGCGCGCTCGTTGCAGCGGCCGGTGAAATGCGTTTGCAGCGGATAGGGATGCACAAAGTTCGGCTGCGGCGGCAAAGGGCGGAGCGCGAAGGTTTGGTCGGCATCTGTAGAGACGTTCCGGCGGAACGTCTCTACCTCCCAATTGTGAATGGCCTGCGCCACGCGGCTCGCCAAATCTTCGGGCGAAGTAAACGTATCGCGAATGCGGCCGGTGCTCGCACGCTGGCGGAACGCGCGCTGCTTCTTGCGCGGCTCGTCAGCTTCAATAAGATTCATCGGCAAAGCAAAATCTTCGGGCGCGATAAACATCAGGCGCGGCTTGTTCGCTGCAATGGCTGCTTCGAACTCCCGTTCGGTGTAAGATTGCGCGCTGTCTTTTGGGCAACTGCCATAGAGATGGCCGACAATGCCAACGAACACATCGCACTCTTTCACTTTCGCGCGGCAAAAAGAGTCCGCGTCCCAATCACGCGCGCCAAAAGCTTCCATGCGCACACAATGATATCCGTCGAGACGTTCAATGGCCTCGATCACGGCCGCGCGGTGCTTGGCGAGATCACGAGAAGTAGAGCTGAGGAAGATTTGTTTGAGGGGCATGCGGGGCTTCCCCGATGGTTCAGGTAGAGACGTTCAGGCGGAACGTCTCTACGGCATAAATTTCTACAAACCGAACTGTGCGCGAAAATAGTTCGGGCGCTTCCGAATGTCAAACGCTTTTTGCGGTGAGGTTCAGCTTTCTTCTACAGCAGAGACGAGAAGCCCCAATATATTCTTGCACGTCGATAGGACATTTGAGGTTCTATGTCGTTCTGTGTGGGCAGCATGAATACGCCGAAGGCGTTCAACAGCAAAGCCGAGGGTCGCGCAGCGCACCCTCGGGATACTACCATGCTCAGAAGAACTCTGAAAGAGTTCAACAAAAGAGGGCGCGGCCGCCAGCCAATCGTTCATTGTCGCAACGCATTTCTGTCTACAAGGCCATTTTTGTTGAACACCTTTGGTGTTCATTGGGTTGGGCGTTGTTAGACCCAGGGTGCCCAGAAGCTGGGCACCCTGGGCTGAGGTCTGTAACGCCTTCGGCGTATGGTTGCCACACAGTGTCATTGTCTTGCAATGCCCCACATCAAACAACATAGAACCACATTTGATCGCCAGACCAGGCTTGTATCAAGTGATAGCTATGCCAGCTTTCGTTATCGTCGATCTCTTCTTCAGAGTTTATTCATAAGCCGGACGCGCCGGAACCAAAAAAAAAAATGTCCAACGAATGAAAGCGGCCAACGGTTTTTGATTTGCTGATCCGTTGGCCGCTTTCAGCCGTTGGGAAAATTTTTAGCTTTTATTGCACAAAAGAGCAACGGCGAAGGCGAGCCGTGCGCCCACAGCACGACTCGCCGAGACAGTACCGCTCCGAGTCTACACATTTCCTCAAGTGCGCGCGACGGACAGCCGGAACGCGGCCATCTCTTGCCCATTCCGCACGAACAGAACGTCGCCGACCAGCACGGGATGATTCCACGTTTTGCCTTTGATCGCCGGCAAGCGCGCGAGTTCCGTGAATTTGTCGGAGGCGGCATTGACCAGCGCCAAGTCACCCTGTTCTGAAAGAATGAGCAGCAAATCTTGCTCGGGCAAAAGAATGAGTTGGCCGTGGCCGTAGCGTCCGCCTTTCCATTTGCGCTTGCCGTCCGCGACGTCGATGCACGCGAGGATGCTGCCGTCGAAGCCAAACGCATGGCCCTGGTGAATGACGAAGGGGCTGAAGGATGGCTTGAGCGCGGTCGAGCTCCAGCGCTTTTCAACGGTCCACCCATCGGGTCCGTGTGCAACCGAGATGCGATCCATGCCGATGGGAGCGGCCATGCTGTCGATCATGCTGATGAGGAGATCGCCATCCGCAGTCACGGCCGGTTGCACGATGCCGATGCCCGGCCACGGGTACTCCCAAAGCAGCGTGCCATCGACCGGCGCCAAGCTGGTCGCACCGGCATTGCGCAGCAAGACGATTTGCGGGACCGCGGCGATCGTCAAGAGATGTGGCGAACTGTAGCTCCCGCCCTTGACCGGGCCGAACCAGCGCGGATTGCCAGTGGCGAGTTCGTAAGCGACGAGCTTGCCAGCATGAACGATGACCACGTCGTTGATCACGAGCGGCGAGCTTACGAAGCCCCAGGTCGGGAGCTTCGTCTCGGTGTCAGAGGCCACGTTGCGCGACCACACGACGGCACCGCTATGGGCGTTGAGCGCGTTCAAAATTCCCGTCGCACCAAACGTGTATAAGCGCCCATTGCTGAGGGCCGGCGTCGCGCGCGGTCCGGCGCCAACATGTGAATCCCAGAATCGAACCGAGTCTTGATGCATCCACACCGGCTCGCCTGTGGTCACATTGTAGCAAGCAACGACTTCGTTGTCACCGCGCTGCTCGTGGGTGTAGAGAAGATTCTCGTGGATCGCAAAAGAAGAAACCCCCGGCCCGATCGGTCGTCGCCATAACTCGACCGGCGGCGACGCGGACCAGTCAGTCGCGATGCGCACACCGCGAACAATGCCGTCGCGTTCGCGTCCGCGAAAACCCGGCCAATCTGCTATCGCCTCATCTGCTGTTGAGGCCGCCGGCGCTGCTGCGGGCTGGTCGCTGGTTTTGACCACGAGCCCTTCTTTAGAAGTCTTTGAAGTTATTGGCGTCGAGGCAAGCACCGCCGGCTTGCCCGGAGCAGCGTCAATGTGCTCATCGCTCGTTTGAGTTGTATCGAGAGTTTGCACTGCAATCTGAGCCGCTGCGGGCTTACTCGGCGCAGCGTCGAGGGGTTCGTCACCATCCTGAGCCAGGAGACGCTCTTCGGGAGTCTCCGCCCATCGCCACGCAAACTCTGCAGTTCCCTCGCCGGTTATGCCCTTGCTCTGGACGAGCGTCCAAACTCCGCACGCGAGCAGGATGGTCGCGACCATACTCGCCCACCGCAATCCAGCCGCGAGGCGACGACTGGCGACCGCCCAAACAACAAAAGCGAGGCACAAAAACGGGACAGCGTAGAGGTAGAACTGCAATCCCATGTTCCCCTTCGCTACCGATTCATGGAGGAAGCTCGGTGTCACCAAGAGCGCGAGGAGCAACAGGATAATAGCGCCCACGCGCTCGAGCCAGTGCGCCCGGCTGAAGAACAGCCACCACAGAACGACAACCACCGCGCCGGTCGCGCCACAAAGCAGCGAGAACAAAAGAGCATCGGGCGCGACGAGAGGAACGACAAATCGCATCAAACACAGCACTGCGGCGACGACGCCTGGCCACAACCTAAGCGACTTCCGCGGAGTTGGTTCTTCAGTTTTTCTTTTTAACATGGTTTAATCCTCATAGCTCAGTTAGTTTGTTATGCGTGATATCGTTGCAAAAAAAAGCAAAAGAATTTCGGTTCTATGTTGTTCTGTGTGGGCAGCATGAATACGCCGAAGGCGTTCAACAGCAAAGCCGAGGGTCGCGCAGCGCACCCTCGGGGAAACAACCATGCTCAGAAGAACTCTGAAAGAGTTCAACAAAAGAGGGCGAGTCCGCCGGCCAATCGTTCATTGTCGCCACGCATTTCTGTCTACAAGGCCATTTTTGTTGAACACCTTCGGTGTTCATTGGGTTGGGCGTTGTTGGACCCAGGGTGCCCAGAAGCTGGGCACCCTGGGCTGAGGTCTGTAACG
>JAYRWE010000133.1:0-7757 GCA_041918175.1 bacterium | reverse complement strand
CTCCGCCTGATGCTGAAGCATCAGGCTAAAAGGTGGAAGCGATCTAAAGATCGCTGATCACCCGTAGGGTGGTAGCCAACTTTAGTTGGCTTGCATCTCCTAGCCTGATGATTCATCATCAGGCGATGGCGGGCGAAATTGGTAGTGCAAAATTCAGGTACTAAACGTGAAAAGTTTATGCGATTGGCTGTTCGAACTCAGAATAACATTCTGAAAGTTTTTTGGACTCCACACGGATCAAAAGCGCACGCTGAAAAGGCAGAAGCTTTTTTCGTGTGTGTTTTTTTGATCTGTGTGGGTAAGCAGAAAGAGGTGAGCAACACTCGGATCAAAAGCACACACAGAAAACCAGAAACTTTTTCCGCGTGCATTTTTGATCAGTGTGCTGCCCGAAGGGCTTCGGTTTCCAGCGGGCTTGAAAATCCAAGGTAGTATCTAAAGAGTGAAATCTGTGCAAGAAAAGCAAAAAATTTCCCAACGGGTCATCAAATCAAAAGCCATTGGCCGCTTTCATCCGTTGGACATTTTTTTTCGGTTCCGGCTCGTCCGGCCTATATCAAACAGTTTTAATACGGCGGCTGGGCATCGCCGCAATAGCCGCACATGCCTAGTCGCGGCGAGTTCACCAGCGCAATCGGCTCGCCGTAATTATTGTGATCGTTCTCTTCCACGTGCTCATCTATATGCTCATCGCACAACGCGCCCCATTTGTCTCCTTCAATCAAACATTCCTGGCAGAGATTGGTCGCAGGCTTACGGCATACGATGCACTTCGATAGCGGCATTAGATTGCGCGCCATGAGCACAATCGGGTGGCGCGTGGTCGGCTTGCCTTTGCGCGTGGCAATCATGTAAATCATCGTTTCCGAAGTCGTGCCGTAGTCATAAAGATGAATGAGCGGATCGTCGTCGCTCTCGAATACATCATTGATTTTGTGTTTCATGCCCAACTTGTCGCCGTCCCAACCCCCGAACGCAAAGTGGCTCAAGTGCCCGCAGCATTCCAACCAAATCGCGCGCAAATAGCGATCAAGTTTTTCGAGCGTGGCCGACCCGTTCATTTCCAAGTCCAACCAAAAGGCTCCGTTGTTCAAACTTTGCACGCGCAGATGAAAGAGCGTTTCCGCTGCACCCGTTTTCGCTTTGGATTGCAACGCGAGCCTTGCCGGGCATGAGGACAAATGCTTCGGCATGAGGTTGAAGCTCGTTTCTATTTTACAGTACAAACATTGGCCTTTGGAGGAAATGCGCGCCATAACCTGCTCCTTATCAAGAAATGAGGTGAGTTGCCGACGAACACCGATGCCATTAGCTGCCCGTCTTTCGAATCCCGAAGCAACGCGAATTTTTCTTCATGCGCGTTGCTTCGCGCTTATTCGCGGTTTAAAAATCGGAACGTCATTGAGCTGGCAAGCCTTAACCAACTTCATCCGTATCGATCTGCCCTGTCAATCTCCGGCTGAGGTGCGACCACGACATGCCCGTGGCTAAAACCAGCGACACGACTATGAGCACGATATGGGAAATGGCGCGGCCGCCGCGCGGCGAGAACACGTTCCAATAGATCAACAGCCACACTAGCCCGCCGAACAGCGCAAGCGTGAGCGCCACGCCCTTGAACCCGAGCGAGCGTTGCGTGGCTTGCAGAAAAACAATCCATCCCACAATTAACGCGACCGAGGCGAGAAACTTCAATGGATGAATCGCGGCAAGCGAAAACTTCGTCGCCTGCGTGAGCGGGAGAATCGTCCAATGATAAAACGAAATCCCTTCGGGATTATACGTGGCATAAACCAACACGAGGGCGAACAGCAAGCGCAAAATCACGCCGCCGAAGCCGATGCTTTCTTTCGCCATGCTTCCTCTCTCCGATGTCAATATTGCTTGGGTTGATTGTTGTGGGAAAATATTGCGGGCGGGATTATACAAACAAACCTTTCCAAAGGCTACTAGGATTTTAGATGCATTTGAAAAGTCCCCCCTTGAGGGGGGGTCGGGGGGTGTCATCGCGTCAAAGGCCACCAGCACAACACAGATTTGCGATTTGATCACTCTGCAATGGCGCATTTATGAATATTGAGGCGCTCGCTTGTGCTGAAAAACACCCCCCCTAACCCCCCTCAAGGGGGGAATTATATCGTGCCCTGACTTTTCAAATACCATCTTTGAGGCATTCCCTCCAAAAAAATCTCCCGCGAAAGTGGAACTCCCACGAAAGTAAAAATCATTTTCGTGGGAGTTCTATTTTCTGGGAGAAAGCTTTAGCTGTTATTGCCCAAGACAAGCTCTTGCTTTATCCGATTGCCAAAAGCTTTTGCGTTATGTTTCGCTCCGCTAGCTTTAATTCACGCGGAAGAATTCGATGCGGCGATTCTTTTGGCGACCGTCTTCCGTGTCGTTCGGCGCAATCGGTTTATCCGGGCCGATGCCGCGTGCCGTGATGCGGCTCGCCGCGATGCCTTTGCCCACGAGCCAATTTTTCACCGACTCCGCGCGCGCGAGCGAGAGCTTCGTGTTCAGCGCTTTGCTGCCGCGATTGTCCGTGTGCCCGTGAATTTCCACGGCCATTTGCGGATATGCCTCAAGCGTGTTGAAGGCCTTCACCAAAATTGTTTCCGACTCCGGCGTGAGATCGGCCTTGCCGGTTTTAAATACCACGCCTTCGAGCACGATCGGCGCGCCGGCTTCGACTTTCAAAATCTCTTTCTTCGGCACATCATCATCGGCCACGAGCGGGTTCGTGCCGTTGCGCAACTCCATCGCATCATCCACCGTGCCGTTGTCCGTATCAGCCTTCAGCGGATTCGTTTTGTGCTTCGCAACTTCCTCGCCGTCCTTCAAACCTTCGCCATCCGTGTCTCCTTTGAGCGCGTCGGTCTTGTGCGTATTCACTTCTTCGCCGTCTTTCAAGCCGTCGCTGTCCGTATCCGCAACATTGGCATTCGTCTTCATCGCATTCACTTCTTCACTGTCACTCAAGCCGTCGTTGTCTGTATCGGCCTTCAGCGGATCGGTTTTATGATTGTTCAATTCGGCATTGTCTGCGAGACCGTCGCTATCGCTGTCGGCCTTGTTGGGATTCGTTTTGTGCGTCAGCAACTCCTCGCGATCATTCAAGCTGTCGCCGTCAGAGTCGGCTTTGAGCGCATCGGTCTTGTGCGTCTTCACTTCCTCGCCGTCGTTCAAACCGTCGCCATCGGTATCCGCAACTTTCGGATTGGTGCCGAGCGCTTTCTCTTCTTTATTGCTCAAGCCGTCGCCATCGGGATCTTGATTGCCGTGACGATACCACGTGAGGCCCGCCGTGCCGGTGAGATACGCATCGTCGGAGCCGGCTTCGCTGCGATCCAACAAATCTGTGAACGCATAATGATACAGGCCGCGAAAATCGAGCGCCATGTTTTCGGAGAGACCGAAGCTCACGCCGCCGCCGAGCGGAAGCATCACATTATTGTTTTTGTACGCCGGCTTCGGTTCATCGCGCGGCTGCAAACCGGAATACTCTGCGCCTGCGGCGATATAGGGACGAAAGCTGTGACTATTGACGAGGCCGAGGCGGCCGAGCACACTCATGCCCGTGAGCGTGGAGCGAAAACTTTGCGCGCCGGTTTCGCCGGCAACGTCCGCGATATTCAACGCCACTTCCGCGGAGAAACGATTGCTCAAAAAATGTTCGCCGAACACACTGCCGGTCGCGCGCAACTTGGCGCTGTCAAAATCATCGCCTTGATAATTGGTCACACCGCCGCGAAAGCCCATGCCCACCGTGCCTGCCATATCTTGCGCGAAAGCCACGGCAGCAAACGCTAGCAAGATAATCATAAACGCACTGAGTCTGTGTCGCATAAATCCTCCTCACATTGAGTTGAACTGCGTGCCTTGCCATGAAACAAAAACGGCAGTCCGAGGCAAGTTGGAATGTGATTTCAATGGACTGCCGCTCGTTGGGATGTTGCTGTCACAAGAAGTCATGCGTGTCGGGTTGCGAGTCTTACCAACGGGTGAGGCGTGCCGAAGCTGAGCACATTCGCGCGTTGGTCTTGCACAGCGAGCAATAAGCAAGACAAGCCTTGTGCCAGATTGCAAAATGTTTCGCGAGCATATGCAAACATGAGTTTAGGCGGCGTGCTCGCGCGCTGTGTCGCGTTCTTTGCGTGAAAAAGCCCAGCGCCCCGCCGCGCCTCGGGCAATTCCCCCATTCTTCACGCGGCTTTAGAAAATACCGGAAAAATTTCTTGACTTCCCCTAACTGTTTCGTTATTTTACTAATCAGTTAGTAGAAGAGTTCAATCTTGCCCCGAACTTATTAGGAGCACGCATGCCCAAGCCCCTCAAACTCGCCGAAGCGGAGTGGGAAATCATGGAAGGCATTTGGAACCACGGCGGCCAAGTCACCGTGCGCGAAGTGCAAGACGCGCTTTATCCCAAGGCCGAAAAAGCTTACACCACGACGCAGACCATCATGAACATTCTCGTGACCAAAGGCTTTCTCAAACGAAAAAAGATCGGCATGGTGAATTTCTACACGCCGAAAGTTTCGCGTGAACTTGCCGCGCAGCACGAAGCGCGTTCGCTCGCCTCGCGCATCTTTAACGGCTCCATGGGCGCGTTCGCCACGTATCTCGTGGACTCCGGCGAGCTTTCGTCGCATGAGTTGCAACAGCTCAAAGATTTGATTGCCGCCAAAGAGCAGGAACAAAAAGTCGGAGGTGAATAATGACGTGGCTTATTCGTCTCGCGGACAAATGGTGGCCCGTGTTCGCGCTGCACATGATTGAAATCACGCTCTTCATTGCCCTCCTCGCTGCGCTGGAACGTGTGCTCAAGCTTGACGTGACCACGCGCTATGCGTTGTGGCTGCTCGCGCTCGTAAAAGTTTTCGTTCCGCCGGTGATTGCACTGCCCGCGTCTTTCGCCGAGAGCGTGCCCGTCACCCTCATATTGCCGAGCCTCGTCGCCTCCAACACCGACCTCGCGCGCGAATTGCCGGCAATGAATGTGAATGCGTTGTTGTTCTGCGTTTGGCTGCTCTCCGCGTTTTTGTTTTTGGGTTTGATGATAAAGCATCACGTTCATTTACGTCGTCGCTTGCGCCGCGCAACTTTGCTCCCGCCTTTTCCAAACATGAGCTGCGCCACTTTTGAAACCGAAGCGATCGCCTCGCCCGTGCTGCTCGGCTTGTTCCAGCCCAAACTTTATCTGCCGCGCGCATGGCGGGAATGGTCGTCGCAACATTTGCAATCTATCTTACAACACGAAGCCGCGCACATGCAGGGGCGCGATCTCTACACGCTCGTGCTCGAATTCGCAGCGCTCGTGTTGTTTGGATTGAACCCGCTCGTGTGGCTCCTGCGCCGCCGCTTGACTTATTTGCGCGAGCTGCGCTGCGACTTCGCAGCAATCGCGCGCACCGGCATTGCGCCGCTGGATTACGGCAAATTGCTTTACGCCTTTGCCGAGAAACAATCGCAGCCGAGCGCGGCATTGGCAAGCGGCATCACCTTCGCCGCGCAACAATCCACGCTATATCAACGCTTACAACACTTACTCACACGAAAGGAGTCTGACATGAATGCAAACAAGTTTGGCCGCATCGCTTTGCTCGGTTTCATGGGCGCAATGCTGCTCGTGTTCTCGTGGCAATGCAGCGGCTCGAAGTTAATGGACAAGGCCCCACTCGCGCCCGAGAGCGCGAATCAAACCGCGGCATCGCAACAAGCAGAGTTTGATACGCCGCCGGAAGTCGTCTCCTTTGCCGGGCCGCAATATCCCGAAGCCGCCAAAGCGGCGCAAGTACAAGGCATGGTTTTCGTGCAAATGGAGCTTGATACCGAAGGCAATGTCGCTGCCGCAAGAGTTTTGAGAAGTCGAGAGATGACCGAGGAGGGCATGGAAGACGTCGATGCCCTGGGTTATGGTTTGGAAGATGCGGCTTTGGCCGCGGCGCGCGCCATGAAATTCAAACCCGCGCAAAAAAGCGGCAAACCTGCGGCGGTCACAGTCACGATGCCGTTCAATTTTAAGCTGGATAATAACGCCGCCGCACAGCTTCCCAAGCAGGAGGCACCAACCTCCGCGCAAGTTTCTCAACCTTTCGATCACGCGCCCGAGATGTTGCGCGCTTTCGATCTCAAATATCCCGAGCTGATGCGCAAAGCCGGCATTGAAGGCACGACCTATTTGGAGATTGGCGTCAGCGCAGCAGGAGAGACGGAAGCGGTTGCCGTTGCAAAATCCTCCGGCAATGAGAGCCTTGATCAAGCCGCGGTTGCCGCGGCGCGCGATATGAAGTGGAAGCCCGCGTATTATCAGGGCAAACCCGTCGCAGTCAAAGTCGTGCTGCCGGCGCGGTTCAAGGTGAGCGAATAGCAAAACACAAAAATCATTTTGACTGCCGGGCTTTTGACATTATCTTGCGCGCGTTGAATCATTGTCATCATTCACGTAGCGCAAGTCATGTCCTCGACGTTAAAAAAACGCGGCTTCATTCTTCTGCTCTGGCTGTTCGCGGGCGTCATCTCGTTCGGGCAGTCGTGGTATTTTCGCGCGGTCGCGGGCCGCGAAGTGCCGTGGGCGGCCATTGCGCTCACGGCCGCTTCCTTTTCATTGCTGTGGTTTCTGCTCACGCCGGTGATCGTCACGCTCGCCGCGCGCTTTCCGATTGCGCGCAAACGCGGGCTGCCGCGCGTGGGATTGCATCTGTTTTTCGCCGCGCTCGTATCGTTTGCCCAGCAAACCCTCTACAATCTCCTCGCCCTCTACGTGCAAGCCGCGCCCATTTCATTTGCGCGCGTGTCGCAGCTTGTGATCGTTAATTTCGATTACGGCTTGTTGATCTACTTCGTCATTCTCTTTGTGCAGCACGCATGGCGCTATTACGAACGCATGCAAGCTGAGCAAGTGCGAGCTGCGCAATTGCAGGCCGAGCTTGCCAACGCGCAACTGCACGCGCTCAAGATGCAGCTTCATCCGCACTTTCTCTTCAATACGCTCAATGCCATCAATGTGCTCATTCATGAAGATCCGCATGTGGCCGGCCGCATGGTGGAGTTGTTGAGCGATCTTTTACGCTATACTTTGAAAAGCGCGAGCGCGCAAGAAGTGTCGCTCGCGCAGGAGTTGGAATTTCTCCAACTCTATTTGGAGATCGAGCAAACGCGCTTCGGCGACCGTTTGACGGTGCAGCTCAACGCCGCGCCGGAAACGCTCGCCGCGCGCGTGCCGAATCTGATTCTGCAACCATTGGTGGAAAATGCGATTCGCCACGGCATTGCCAAGCGTCGCGGCCCGGGCGTGGTTGCCATCAATGCGGCACGCGAAAATGGCGCGTTGCGTTTGAGCGTGCGCGATAGCGGCAATAGCTTCACTGCGAATGGCGCGAGCGATACGATTGGCATTGGCCTCGCAAACACGCGCGCGCGGTTGCACACGCTTTATGGCGCACACGCGACTTTTCATCTCGAACAAAGCGCCACGGGCGCGCTCGCGCAGATAGTGATTCCGTTCAATGTGTCGAGTGATTCCCCCCTTGAGGGGGGCCAGGGGGGTGTTGTCCCGCAAGATGATGAACATGAAAATTTTTTTGCAACGAATAACACCCCCCGAACCCCCCTCAAGGGGGGAATATCACGAGTACCAAATGATTCCCCCCTGGAGGGGGGCCAGGGGGGTGTCGCTTCGCATGATGATGAACATGAAAGATAGGAAGAGGTTCTTTTAGGGACCGGGTGGGGGCCCTTGGGGGTTTTAGCGGGGGG
>JAYRWE010000132.1:0-21144 GCA_041918175.1 bacterium | reverse complement strand
GCCTCACGACGCGTCAATGGACTCTCATAGAGTTGTTACGCTGTCGCCGCTTGACGTCAAAACCAGAACACGCGGAGCAACCCTTGAAAACCTTTCCCCTGCTTCAAATAACATAGTCCACGATTAAGTGGAGAGCTACCAAGACAGTACGGAGCGCCGGCAAAAATTACCTGCCCGTTTTTCGAACCGCGAGGCAACGCGCGAGAACGCTCATTCTTTGCAATGCGCGTTCATCCACGCCGATTCGCGGCTTAGAAGCGGGAGAGTTTTTTTAATCGGTAATCCGTAACCACGATAGACGGTTTCGCAAAGCGTTCATGCGATTTTATTTCAACAACTGTAAACGCAGCACCTGGCGTTCGGCGCCGGACTGCAACACGGCGAAGTAGAGTCCGCTCGGCAAGCCGGTGGCGTTGAAACGCACGGCATGCTCGCCGGGCACGCGGGTTTCATTTAACAAGAGCGCGACTTGTTGGCCCAACGCATTGATGATTTTCAATTCGACGTGTTGTGCTTGCGGCAAGCTGAAACGAATTGTCGTAGCCGGGTTAAAAGGATTGGGATAATTTTGATGCAAAACAAGGCTGGCAACCGTGGCGGTTTCGGACGAAGCTTCTGCCACGGGGCGCGCCAAGCCGCTTGCGCCGGCATACACTTCAAGCTCTTTGATGCGCTCGGTTGACTTGTTGTTCTTCGTCATGTACACACGCACGTAACGCGCAGTGGTTGTGGCGAACGCGCAATTGTCGTCGCCGCCGTTGCCGGAATTATCCGTGTACACCGTGCTCCAATTCAAATCGTCTTGCGAAGTTTGAATTTGATAATTCTTCGCGTAATAACTGCTGTTCCATTTCACCATGACGCGACTAACCGTCTGCGTGCTTTGCAAATCGACGCGCAGCCAGACGACGGTTGAACTGCTCACACTGCCGCTGCGCCAATGCGTACTCGTGTTGCCGTCCACCGCGCGCGAAGTGGGATAGCTGCTGTTCGTGCTCGAAGCTGTGACGGGTTTGTTCAAGGCCAAATTCGTGTTGGTATTCGCGGGGTTGATCGTAATGGCGACCGTGGCAATGTTGCTGTCATCCTGCCCGTCGTTGGCTTTGAAGGTGAAATTGTCGCTGCCGGTATAATTCGCGTTCGGCGTGTAAGTCAACGCCGGCGGTGTGCCGCTGAGTGTGCCATTCACAGGATTGGTGACGATGCTGTACGTGAGCGTGGCATGGTCAACGTCGCTCGCGGTGAGTGTGATTGCAATCGCGGTGTTCGCCGTCGTAATCACATTTTGATTGTTCGCCACCGGCGCGTCATTCACCGCGTTGATCGTGATCGAAATCGTTGCGGTGTTGCTGTTGGCCTGGCCATCGTTTGCACGAAAGGTGAAACTATCATTGCCGTTCGCGTTGGCGTTGGGCGTGTAGGTGAGATTGGGCGCCGTGCCGCTCAACGTTCCCTTCGTCGGGTTCGCCACGATGCTGTATGTGAGCGCGTCGTTATCCGCATCCGTTGCTTGCAAAGTGACGCCGATCGCATTGTCTTCGTCGGTCGTGGCCTCACCGTCGTACGCAACGGGCGTTTGGTTATTCGGATTGCTGCTGTTATTGAGCAAAACCCCGTCGTCCGCGCCGATGGCGATCAAGGCCTCGGCATGAATTTCCACGCCCACAATCGTTTCCGGGGCGTAGCCGGGGTTGGTGAGAATTTGTCCGTCGGCTTGTTGCAAACTTTTGATGAAGCTCAGAGCAGAGGCGATGTTGGTAGCATACGTTTGCGCATTCCACGCTTTGAGCGCTTTGCATGCCCAACTCGTCACGCTGACGTCGCCGACATAATTCGAAGCGCGTCTGCTGCTATCATAGGGCCATGCGCCGCCGCTGCGTTGATAGCCGACGAGAATATTGACCAAATCTTGCGTGGAGTTGGCGCTCGCCCAGCGTCCGCTTTGCGGGTTTAAATTAAAGCCCGTGTGCGCAGACGCGAGAATCGCGCCGGCCAAGCCCGTCAGATCACCGTCGAAATTATCGCTGTCGATATCTTCGAGTTTATCGACAATGCTGAGCATGAGCGCATCGGAAATGGCCGGTTCGTTGGTGTAATGTGCGGCAATCGCAACCGTGGAGCGATACAACGGCTCCATCGCGACCCAGTGGGCGAAGTCTTCAAACACGGGCACGGCATCGGCCCATTCCTCGGCGTCGAGATTGTTATCCTCGCCATACGTTCCCGCGTTTAGTTTATCCCACAAATACGTCTGCACAAAATTCGCGTACTTGTTATTGCCGGTGAGCAAAGTCAATTCTTCGAGGAACAATGGGTCGAGCGGAAAGATATCCGGATCGCCGTCGGAGAAACGCCGCGGATAGAAATCGACAAGGTAATCGCCGGAGCGCACCGCGGAGGCAAGATGATCCGCGTCGCGCATAACGTAATATGCGGTCAACATGCCGCGCGCGGTCGTGCCTTGACTATCCGAAAACGAGCCTTGGCCCACGGTCCACGGATAAGAGCCGTCGGCGAACTGCTGCGTGAGCAACCAATCGCCGCCGTTTTGCAGCGCGGTTTCATCCGTCTGCGCAATAACATTGGGAATGAGGTAAAATTGTTTGGGATGGTATTCAAACTCCGGCCGGAGCGGATAACGGTCTTCAGCGCGCATCTTTGTTTGTCCATAAACCGCATTGCCGCCGCAAAAAAATAGTACGGCAAGTAAAACGAATCCTCGTTTCATTCTTTCTCCACTTTTGAAATGTGCCACACGTTTTGTTTTCGATTTGAACAGGCTCAGCCTAAGCCGGAAAGATGTGCTCGGAGGTGATGTTCGCGACCGAAGAGAGAGCGTCCAAACGCGTCGCGATGCAGGTTATAGGAAAAGATACTTGGCGGCGTGCGGTTTTGCGCAAAGGGAGAAATAAAAAACTCGTTTCCTCACCTTAACGGAGGAAACGAGTTTCTTGGGAACGATGCTACAGAATTACGACAAACAGAAACTACTTCAAGAACAAAAGCTGCCGCGTTAAGTTGACTTCACCGGCTTGCAAGCGATAGAAGTACACGCCGCTCGGCAACGTGTTCGGCACAAATGTCACCGTGTGACTACCGGCCGGGTGCATATCATCCGCGAGCGTGGCTACGACTTCGCCGAGCACGTTGATGACTTGCAACTTCACGTGCGCGTCTTGCGGAAGGTCGTAAGAAATTTTCGTGCTCGGGTTAAACGGGTTGGGATAGTTTTGATGCAGCGCGAAATCTTTGGGCAACGCGGTGATCGATTCGCCGGGTTGTTCGCTGCCCTCTTTCGGCGCGGCGCTGCTGGAACTGCACACGCGAAATTCGCTGATGCGATAATGGCCGGAGTTCGGCACGGTCATATGCACGCGCACATAACGCTCCGTGCGCGGTGCACCGGCCATTGCGCCATTGTCGGTTGCGCCGTTGCCGGTCGTAGTGCTGAAGACCGTCGTATACGAAGTAAAAGTCGAGCTAGTGGAAACGCGGATTTCATAACTCGTCGCGTGGCGGGAAGCATTCCACACGAGTTCCCAATTGCTATAGCTCAACGAACCGCTGCCCAAATCAACTTGCCACCATTGCGTGCCGCCGCTGCCGCTGCGCCAATACGTGCTGGTGCTGCCGTCGTTGCCGCGACTCGCCACGTTGCTTCCGCTCGTGCTCAAAGCCGAAGCGGGATCGCCTTGCGCGATGTTCGTGCACGGCACACTGTTGAATGCCGTCCAAAACGCGGAGAGAAACGCGCTCGTGCCGCTATTGTTCCCGCCGGTGCTGGTGCAGCCGCCGTGCGTGTGAATGCCGAGGGCATTGCCCGTGGCTTCATCAATCACCGGGCTGCCGGAGTTGCCGCCTTCGGTGTCGGCTTGATAGCGCAGCGTGTTGCCCGAAGAACCCGCGTTCGGGCCGGCGTGCGTTTGCTGCGTTTGATTCGCCGTGCCGGTATCAACGCCAAAGCCGGTGATGCGAATAGTCGAGCCGCCATAACTTTGCACGACATTGAAAGAAGCACCTTGTGCCGCAATCGGCTGCAGACCGGTTTGCGAATTGTTGGCGACTTGGAAGATCGCCCAATCATTGCCGGTGCCGCCGTTTACAAATTGCCAATTGCTTTGATTGACGGAATATTGATCCTCCGGGCCGGGGTGTTGAATCGTGCCGCTCGACAACGAGGGCGGAACATCGAATTGCAACGTCGCCGCGGAGCTGCCGATGCAATGGCCCGCGGTCAAATACTTTCCGTTTGAAGCAATCCAGCCGGTGCAGCCGACGCTAACGATACGTCCCGAAGCGGGATGATTGGAGGCCACGCGATCATCGGTGGTGCCGCATTGGCTTTCAATCACGTCGCCGCCGGGCCCGCGCTTGGCGAGCGTGCGATCGTTGCCGACCCATTTGCCGACCGTGATCTCTCCGGCTTCAAAGAAGACGCCTTTGTCGTTGGCATCAACGTACAGCTTCACCTCCACTTCATTACCGTTGAAATAGGCGCTGGTGTTATACCACTCGCTCAACGTTTGCGCGTTCAACGTTTGCGTTGCGCCGTCGTGCAGCGAGGTAATGGTGAGATAGCTGTTCTCGCCGAGGTTGGCATTCGGAAAACTCAAACGCACCCACGGCGCATCGCTCACGGCAATGCGATGCGTTTCCGCGGGCGTTGCGCGCACTGCGCTCGCCGTTTCTTTCTTGCCGTAATGCACGCGCGACATCCACGAATACGGCTTGGTGGTTTGTGGAATGTCCAACTGCTGCGCGAAAACCGCAGCCGCACACAACAACACGCCCAACACCATCAGTCTGTGAGACAGTCTCATGCCTGCTCCTTTGTTTGGAAGATGAAGTGGTAGATGAAACGAGGAATTGAAAATTTTAAAGCAACAGCGGGGTAGAACAAACAAATTGCGCTTTGCAAATGCGTTCTTTATTTTCAGCCGTGTCCAAAACAGTTGCGGGAACTTTCGGGTGTCTTACTTTTTTGATGAGGCCAAGATGGAAACCTACACGTTACCTCGCGAAACTTTTGATCTCTTGATTGAGAATTTCGGCAACAAAGAAAAAGCCGAGCGCTTCGCACGCGGGGTGGAATCGGCCGTCGACATCATCCATCAAAAAGCCGAGGAGAAGATCATCGCGCAAAAACAGCTTTTGAAAGCCGAGGTCAAAGACGAGCTTAGGAACGAACTCGTCACCCGCGAGCTTTTCGAAGAACGTTTCAAGAGTGTCGATGAGAGATTTAATGCTCTTCAAAATCTCATGTTAGAAAAATTCAAGCTCGTTGATGAAAGATTTAAACTTGTGGACGAACGCTTCAAAATGGTCGACGAAAGATTCGCGCATCTGAATTTCAAAATGAACATCTTCATCGCCATCGCCCTTATCTCGCTCACTTTTGCTAATCCCACCTTCGTCGCCCTCATTCAAAAACTTTTTTAAAAATGGAAGGGCGAAAAGCGCTCATCGCCTTTCGCCCTACACCACACAAGCTTACTTCATCAACACGAGCCTTCTCGCCAGCTTCGTCTCGCCCGCTTGCAGCACGTAGAAATACACACCGCTTGGCAAGCTTCTCGGCGCATAGGTGATCGTGTGCCGTCCCGCCTCGTGAAAGCCTTCAATCAACATATCCACTTGCTCGCCGAGCACATTGAACACGGCCAGACGTACTTGGCCTGCTTCGGGCAATGCGAAATTGATCGTCGTGGAGGGATTAAACGGGTTGGGATAATTCTGCGCCAATTCAAAATCCGCGGGCGCAACAGCGTCCGTCGTCTCTTCTTCTTCGGCGCTCAACTTAGGCGCAGCACCGGCCGCAGTGTAAACTTCTACTTCGTTGATGCGTTCGCTCGACGTATTATTTTGCCGCATGTAAATCCGCACATGCCGCGCGGACACGGTTGTGATCGTGCGATCGTCCGTGCCGCCGTTGCCGGCATTATCGGTGTAAACCGTGGTCCAAGCTGTGGGCGAAGTATTGTTGTCAGTGGACACTTGAATATCATATTGCCGTGCATAATAGCTGCTGCGCCATTTGATCACGACGCGATTGATGCTTTGCGCCGAACCGAAATCCACGCGCCACCAGGCAATCGTGTTTGTGCTCAAACTGCCGCTGCGCCAAAATGTGCTCGTGCTGCCGTCAACCGCTCGGCCCGCAACGTTGCTGCCGCTTGTGCTCGAGGCGGTCGCGGTTTTGTTCAATGCGATATTCACGGAAGCGTTTTGCGTAGTGGCATTCGCTTCATTGGAGTAATTCGAATCGCCGGAGCCGTTGTACGCGCGCACGCGATAATAATACGTCGTGTTCGGCGACAAGCCCGTGTTCGAATAGCTCACCACGTTCGCGCCAACCGTGGTTATTTGTGCATACGTGCCGCTCACGCCGGTTTTGCGCTCGATCTTAAAGCCGGTTTCGTCGCTCGAATTTTGCGTCCATGCGAGATTGATTTGGCTGCTGCTCACCGTGGTCGCGCTCAAAGCCGTGGGCGCGTTCGGCGGCACACCGGTGTTGATCGTGTAGCCGCGCGCCGTGAAGCGGCTCAAAATCGCGGCTTGATTCGCGCCGCCGTGCAACGCAAGATCGGCTTGATAAAACGCATTCGCCGCGTCGTTTTGGCTCGAGCTGCTGTTCAACATCGAAAGCGCTTCGAGAAAATTTTCATCCGTCGCGGTTTTGCCGATGTCATTCCAAATCTGCATCAACGTCGAAGACCACATCTGGCCGTCGGTGTGGATCGAGCCGGTCAATCCGCTCGGATACGTCGCGGAGTAATTCACAATGCGACCGGCCCAAAAAGAATTGTGACCATCCCAACGCATCACCCAACTATATTCCGGATCGGTCGGCTGCCAATAACCGAGGCTGCGCGTGTAAGATGCAGCCCAATAATCGCCGCTGCCTTCGCTCAAGCCATCGACCTGTGAAATGCCGCCGTTCGTCAACCAATCGTGCAAGCCGTGGCCAAGCTCGTGCAGCACTACTTCCAAATCTTCCGAGTCATCCACGCCGCCTTCGCCAAACGCCACGCGGCCGGTGGAGCCGACATAGTGCGAATTGTCTTGTCCGCTCAAACCGCTCGGATCAACTTGCACGCCGCCGCTGTATTGAAACGGCATGAGCGGCACACCGAGCGTTTGATTGATATAGCGCATGGATTTATCAATGTGATAATACACGAGCACCGCTTCGAACGCATCCGCATTGCGCGTGAAGTTCCAATTTGAGCTTGCTTGACTAAACGTGCCTTTGAACGGCGATTCGAAATCTTGCACCGCGGCAAACGGTCCGGTGAGTTGATACTGGCTGCCGTTGAACGTGATGTCTTGCAACGTCACGGAAGTGACTTGCGCGGTGAGATCGGCGCTGTCCGCATCGTTGTTATCCGTGAAGCCGCCGGTGCCATACGTTGCGCCCGAGCGCGTGATCGGATCGGGATCAAACGTGTTGCCCGTGCCCGTGGCCGCGACGACATTGCCGCGCTCGCCGCGATCTCCGCTCGCATGAAACGCATTGTTCACAACTTTGAAAATCTCGCCGCTCTGCGCATCCACCAACACTTCCCAATCGCCAATCGGATCTTCCGCGGGCACCACGGTCGCCTTCACCGCCAAGCGCGTGCGGCCTTGAAAGTCATGCACGATCAACTCGGTCTTCTCGAAATCAATGCGGCCTTGCACCGCGAGATAATTTTTCGCGAGCGCCATGGCTTGCGGCGCAGCCATGCTCTGCGCGGTTTGCGCGAGGCGCAGATTTTCACGATAGCCGTTCATCACAAACGTGACGAGATGATTGTGCGTGATCGCCACCACGATTTCCGCTTTGTAAACCGGAATGCCCGCGAGTTGTTGCTGGAAGCGCACTTTAAATCCGCCTTTGGTCTCGCGCGTCGAAGTATGCACGAGATCGCTCAGATCGGAGCGCAAATGCAAAAGCTCCGCATGGTCGCGCAGAAATTGCCGAGCCATGGTTTCGGGATCAGCCGCCCGCACCGCGTAATTGATTCCGGCGAGCGAGCGCGGAATGTTGCTCTCCGCGCCGATTTGCATGTTGGCCGCAGTACGGGTCTTTTCGTTTTCAGTGAGGTGAATCTCGCGGACGCGCGAGGTGAAGGGTTTCTGCGCATAGCCAAACGACGCAGCCAACGCGCAACAGGCAACAACGCAACGCAGCAGGCGATCAAGCTTCATGAAGCTTTCTCCTAAAAATGGTTGGAAGTGATGAAGCGGAATGCGTGATAAAAAAGCGTATTACACTCACAACGGTTTGCAGCCGGAAGCGCGAGGTGAAAAATTTGGTTACAACGACTAGGCAAGAAGGAAAATTTGATTGCTAAATGAGAGGAACCCATCCCAACCCGATTTTGGAAGGCCGACAATAGAAATTTCGCTTTCGAATGTCAAGTCAAAATTTGGCGATGAACAATTCGGTTTCAGAATAAACATTCACGTTTTTTCGCGCTGCGCCAACTCCGCGGCGATTTGCTCCAACTCTTCGAGCTTACCCACGTCGCGCCAATAGGCTTCGTCTGAACGAAACGCGAGAATGCGTTCGCCGGCCGCAGCGAGACGAAGATAGGTTGTGATGATCGAGAACACGCCGTCTTCTTCCATCATGCCGAAGAACGCCGGCGAGATGACGTGAATGCCGTCGAAGGCGAGGTCAATAAGTCCCCCCTTGAGGGGGGTTAGGGGGGTGTCGCTCGTGCTTGCACTGCTGTTTGAATTTAAAACTTGATTCACATCATCAGCCGCGCCGACACCCCCCCGGCCCCCCTCAATGGGGGAATAAATCTCTTTCCTCCCACAAAGCTTCCCTTCTTCATCAAACAACAATTGCCGCTTCGTTTTGCGCGGCTTCACGGCAAGCGTGGCAAGCGCGTTGTGCTCGACATGAAAACGATACATGTTTATGAGATCGAGCTGCGAAATCACATCGGCGTTGCGCACAAAAAACGGCTTGCCATCATCAAAGAACCACGCGGCTTTTTTCAAGCCGCCGCCGGTGTCGAGCAAAATATCTTCAAACGAGATTTCCACGCGCATGCCGAAATTATTCTGCGCGCGGAGAAACGCGGCAATCTGCTCCGCGAAGTGATGCGCATTGACAATGACTTCGTCCACGCCCGCGCTCTGCAAATGCCGAAACGCGCGCTCCAGCAGCGTGACGCCGTTGATTGCCACCAGCGCTTTGGGAATGGTGTTGGTTATCGGTCGCAGCCGCGTGCCGAGGCCCGCGGCGAAGAGCATGGCTTTCATGAGGGAAGCATTTTAAACTTGAAATTGAAAATTTGGAATTGGGCAGGATAAAAAATCTGAGAAGTCCGATGCGCAAAAAAAGCGGCGCAAACTTTTGAAGGCTTGCATACGCGAATCGGAGTTCGCTCGTCATCATAGGCAGCGCTTACGGCTCACACAAAATCGCCAACCCACGCATTTGCCCCCAAGAATACTCAAACTCGGCGGTGGCAATACTGCGCTCACCATGCCAGGGGTCAAACACGGTTACAAACTGACGATTCGCTTCCGTGACAACAAAAGCGTGTTGCGTCGGATACTTGCTGTGATCTAAACGAATTCGCACATACACAATCGGATATTTTCCTGAGGCGAGTTGAGCAACCAACTCCTCGAAGGTGAGATTATATTTGCCGGTGTTTTGCAACCCCAACTGCCGCGCGGCCTCTACCAGTTTGAAGGCATGCGTGCCTTCAAAGCCACAATCACACAACTCGCGCAACTCCTCTTCCGTTCGCTCGATACCAAAAGCCGCAAGCGCCATTCGGAGGCATGCCACGGCGCAGGAAAAATCGGTTTCCTGTGGGAAGAACGGCGGCTTAGGCATACTGTAGCTCTTGCGCGATTTGACGTCCGCGTGCGCGCAACTCTTCCAATGCGGTATGCTCGCGGAGCTCGTGGGTGCGGCCTTCAAAATAGAGCGCGCCCACTTCTCCGCCTTTGCCGTTCGGATATGTGAGCAAAATCGGAACACGCCAACTCAGCGTGCGCACTTCGAAGCGCGGCTCGCCGGCACAATAGCGATCCGGCAAGCGCTCGGCAATCCACGCCATGGCGATTGCGACCAATTCATTGCTCTGCGTGAGCAGGTTGATGAATTCGAGCACCTCCGCATAGCGTTCCGCGGGCAGCGCTTTGACGGACTCCACTAAGTCTTGTTCGGGATAGGCGATCATGTCGGCCTCGTATTGAAATCATGAACTGCTTTGCTTTACCAGAAAATAATACCTCGCGCTCTCGTGAAATGCAAGGGCGAGGTTGAGCAGAACATTTCGGCGAAGTCGGACTCGCGCCAAAGACCTCGTAAAATGCCCAAGGTCTTCATGCGCGAGTCCGACTTCGCTTGCTTATTTTGTTTTCAACTCGCGGTGCTCCACTTCAACATTCACTTGATACTTCGTGCGGAGATGTTGCGCGAGTTTGTTGGCGCAATAAACCGAGCGATGTTGCCCGCCGGTGCAGCCGAACGCGAGCGAGAGGTCGGTGAAGTTGCGGCGGCGATAGTTTTCGACGACTTGATCCGCAAGATCGCGCACATGCGTCATGAAACTGTGTACTTCCACTTCATTCTCCAAAAAAACGATAACCTCGGGATCGTTGCCGGTTTGTTCGCGAAATTTTTCGAGACGGCCGGGATTGGGCAACGCGCGACAATCAAACACAAAGCCGCCGCCGTGGCCGGTGTCGTCATGCGGCAAGCCATTTTTAAACGAGAAGCTTTGAATACGCACCGTGAGATTGAGTTGCACATTGCCCAGTTCACGCAAGGCCGTGGAGCGCACCATGCGATGCAGCACATCGATAAGTGCCGGCATTTTCACCGGAAACTCGGCGTGGCGCAACACGAACTCGAGATTGCGAATGGCATAGGGCACGCTTTGCAGGAAGTGCGTTTTTCGTTCATAAAAACCGCGAAAGCCGTATGCGCCCATGGCTTGCAAAATGCGAATGAGCACATAGCCGTAGTAATGGCGAAGAAACTGGTCGGCGGAGAGCGGCAGCAATTGCGCGGCGGCTTCGAGATAAAGCTGCAACAGTTCCGCGCGTACGTCAAAAGGCAAATCCGCTTTGGCGTCGAAGAGCAGCGAGGCGATGTCGTAATGCAGCGCGCCGCGACGACCGCCTTGATAATCGATAAAGTACGGCTCGCCGCCGCGAATCATGATGTTGCGCGATTGAAAATCGCGATAGAGAAAAAAGTTTTGATCCGCTTCGAGCAGAAAATCCGTGAACGCGTTGAAGTCGTCTTCCAATTCCTGCTCGTTGAACGCGATCTTCGCGAGCTTGAGGAAGTAATACTTGAAATAATTCAAATCCCACATCATGGATTGGCGATCAAAGCGCGCTCGTGGATAGCACACGGAGTAATCCAAATCCTTCCCGGCTTGAATTTGAAAACGCGGCAACGCGGCCACGACTTTGCGATAGAACGCAAACACGTTTTCCGAAAAACCGTGCGACTTGCGCTCTTCATTTAAAACCGAAAAAAGCGTGGCGTCGCCCAAATCTTCTTCGAGGTAAATGCCGCGCTCCAAATCTTCGGCGAAAATCTGCGGCACGGGCAGGCCCCATTTGTGAAAATGTTTGGAGAAGGAGAGAAATGCGAGATTCTCCGCACGGTCCGCATTGTAAATGCCGATGAGCGAACGCGCGCTTTCGGTCATGCGAAAAATTTTGCGATCGGAACCGTGCGCTTTAAGCTCGGAAGTGTTCTGCGGCTGCGCACCGGCATAATGTTGAAAGAGGTTTTCGAGGTGGTTGACGTAGTCCATGTCAAGGAGCCAAAAAGGATAAGGAGCCAAAGAGCCAATCATTTGAGGAAACACGGTTCGAAAATAGAAGAATGCGCTTAGAAATGCAAGTGAGCCACGGGAGATTTGATGATCAAAGTCGGAATGTTCAGCCACGGCCTGGCCGGGGCTTGCATTTCATTCCGAACCCAAACGTGATTCCAAAATTTGTAGGCAATGATGCATAAAAGTTGCCGCTGGTTGAAGCTCACAAAAAGCGATTGCGTGCCTTTCTCGTCGCAAAAAGCCTACGCCTTTGGTCGCGCGTGTGTTGGGAATCGCAAAGCAGACAAACTTTTTTGCCCAAAAAACAAAATCAAATTGCTTTTCTCCTCCAACCGAATACCTTGCCAATCCAATTGCTTCGTGACTTCGTATTACGCATACAACGAACCTATTCACTTCGTACAAACCAAACGCAAGGAGTCATTGTCATGTCTGCGCAAGAGAACACGCAAGTCATTCAAAACATCTATGCGGCATTTGGTCAAGGCAATATCGCAGAAATTTTGAACGCGCTCGCGAGCGACGTGGAGTGGATTCACACCGCGGCCCCGGGCATTCCCTTCGGCGGCACGTATCGCGGAACCGGGCAGGTCGGCACATTCTTCCAGAAGTTGGTTGAGAGCCAAGACACTTTAGGCTTCGAACCGCGGGAGTTTGTGGCGCAGGGCGATGCGGTGGTGGCTTTCGGTTCGATTAAAGGCCGCAGCAAAGCCACGGGCAAAAGTTATGAAACCGATTGGGTCATGAAGTGGCATGTGCAAAACGGCAAAGTGACGAAGTTCCATCACTTCTTTGACTCGGCGATAGTCGCCGAAGCCTTTCGCAAATGACCTCGAAACGCTCGAAAGCTTCGATTACACCGGTTAGATTCGATGGTCGTCGCTATCAAATAAACTTCATCACAATACTTCATTCAATTTTTCAAAGGAGCTTTATCATGGCCGCTATCAGCGCAGTTTTCGACATCCCGGGAATGACTTCCGCGCAGTACGATCAAACCATTAAAGATTTGCAAGCCGCAGGCGCGGGCGCGCCGAAGGGCCGGCTGCATCACACGGCGCACGCGAAAGAGGGCGGATGGTTCGTGATCGATGTTTGGGACGCACCGGAATCCATGGCCGCGTTTGCACAAACGCTCATCCCAATTCTGCAAAAGAACGGCGTCACGCCCACCCCGCCGCAAGTTTATCCCGTGCATAATCTCATTCGCGGATAGCGCACACGCTGCATTGCGCGCAAAAATTTTTAACCCGAGCCGGTCTGTGCTTTTTTAAAATATGCACACCGGCTTTTTTGTTTGCTATGAACCCTCGCTAGCGTCTTGCTTCCAAAATAGTTTTGCTCATCATCGTTTTGCCTGCTTGCTGCTTCGCACCGCTTCGTGTCTTTGAAAAAAGCCTTGCTATATTTTCCCCGACGCTTAAATTGCGCCCCGCATGTTAAGCATGCCATGCTTCGTTTGTCCCGCCTTTAATATCGCAACGACGAACAGGCTCTATTAAAACTTTGGCCAAGCCAAAGTTTTATGAACTCGCCACCCTGAAAACCAAGCCACGGCCAAGCCGTGGCTGAACAGTTAAAAACGGAGCTTCATGCCCGAACTTCCCGAAGTAGAAACCGTGCGCCGTGGGTTGGAGCGCGTCATCATCGGCAAGACCATTTCCAAAATTCATGTGCATGAAACGCGCTTTCGTTTTCCCGTGCGGCCCAAGCTCTTGCAGCGTTGGATTGCGCGACAAAGCATCGTCGCGGTCGAGCGGCGCGCGAAGTATGTGCTCTGCCGCATGAGCAATGATGCGCATCTCGTGATTCATCTTGGTATGAGCGGGCGCGTGGTGTGGTGCGATGGCGTGCGTCCGTTGGAGAAGCACGATCACGTGCAATTCATTCTCGACGAGGGCGACGAGTTGCGCTTCCGCGATCCACGACGCTTCGGTTTGGTCGATGCGATTGCGCCGGGCAAACTTGAAGACTACGTTCACTTTCGCCATTTGGGGCTTGAGCCACTCTCCACCGCGTTCACGCCGAAAATTTTATTCGAGCAGGCGAAAGGTTTGGCGCGGCCGATCAAGAATCATTTGATGGATGCGAATCGCATTGTGGGCGTGGGAAACATTTACGCGAACGAATCGCTCTTCCGCGCCGGCATTCATCCCGAAACGCCTGCGGGAAAACTAAGCTTGCCCGACTGGCAACGCTTGGCCAAAGCCGTGCGCTCTGTATTGAAAACCGCGATCGCGAGCGGCGGCACGACGCTCAACGATTTTTACAACAGCGACGGCGAGATGGGCTACTTCCAACAATACCTCAAAGTCTACAGCCGCGAAGGCGAAGCGTGCGAGGATTGCAGGGCAACGATTCGCCGCATCGTGCAACTTGGTCGCAGCACTTACTTCTGCCCGAAATGTCAAAGCAAAACTCCGCGAAGGTGATCATGAAAAATCCGCTTGTGCTCTTTTCTATTTTTGCCGCACTGCTCTATTGGGTGCTGCACGCGCCATTGCCGTACAACGTCGTTTTGAAATGGCTCGCGATAATCACCCTCGCCACGTTCGTTTGGCAGCAGCGGCAGTCCTGGCAAGAAACGTTGCTCGTTGTTGCGCTGTGCTGCCATAGCGTTGGCGACGTGTTGCTCGATTGGGACCGCACGCGATTGTTTTTGCCCGCGGTCGGCGCGTTCATGGTTGGTCATGTACTTTACCTCGTCACGTTCTGGCCGAACCTGATGGCGCTGCAAAGCTTGCCGTTCGCAAAAAAGATTTTAGCGGGTACCATTGTGCTATACGGCGTTGCGATGGCCATGCTCATCATTCCGCATTTGCCGAAAAATTTGTTTGCCGCCGTCGTCGTGTACATGGTCGTGATCTTGGCCATGACGCTTGTGCTCACCAGCGCGAACTATCGCAATCCGTGGCTCATTCTCGGCGCGGTGTTGTACGTCATCTCCGATTCGCTCATTGCGCTCAACACGTTCGTGCGTCCGCTCGGCATGCTGGCGCAACTCATCTGGCCGTTGTATTATGTCGGGCAGTTGCTGCTGGTGACGGGGTTCATGAATCGTTTTGCTCCGGCAAATGTTTTCGCCACATCGTGAATGGATGCGGCTTGTTTGAAAATATCCGCGAGGTGGCGGAAGGCCATCGCTTTGAAGTCAGCTCGCTTGAAAAGATAAAAGTCAGGTAAACAAGCAAAGATGACACGTTGGGGGAGCAGCGACACAACAAAAAAATGCAAGCGCAGGTTAAGGCGTGAATGATGAATCAACGAAGCCACGGTCAAGCCGTGGTTGATCATGACTGCGCGAACCCTTTTCAATAAAATTTATTTTTACTGTCGGCTCCTAATGAGTTTTGACTTTCAAAATCGGTAAGCCCTCCACGAGTTGTCATTCAGGAGGAATCTTTTTAAGCACTGGGTAGTATCGCCAGCGAGTAAAAAGATTCCTTCTGAATGACAGGATATGGGGGCACGTGCTTGATTACCGATTTGGATCGTCCAATTTCATAAGGAGCCACTCCAAACGTATTATACTCCAACCGACCTATGCCCACAGCTCACGCACTCGCTTCGTTCTCCATTTCTAAAACAACATTACAACACGCGCTCTTTGCCGCGCTCGCGCAAAGCGTGCCTCTGCTGCAAGAAAGATTGCGGCCGGTCGTTGATACGATTTTAAGCACACACGGCGCGCAGCTTTCTTTCGAACAAGCGGAGCAATGTGAAACCGCGTTGCTCGCGGAAATTGAACAACTCATTGCGCCCTTGCATGCAACGGAGTTTCTTTTCGAAGCCTACCCCATGACGAGCGCGCAAAAGCTGGCAGAGCATGCGGCAGCGCGTTTGCAATCCGATCTCGCCTCGGCATTCGCGCGCGCGCGGCTCAAGGCTTCACTCACGCGCGAGGAGCAGCGCGAAATTTTGCGCGGCATGTTGCGTACGCGCCATCTCGATGCGCGGCTCAAGAAATTTTTCGGCAGCAGTGAAGTGCGGCAACCCGACGGGTCCGCATTTCAAGGCAAAGGTTTTCGCTCGATGGGGCAAGAGGCGATTTACGCGGCCGCGATTCGTTTGCGCCGCGGTGCGGACTATCAATCCTTAGAACAATACGAAGGCGATTATGTTGCGCCGATGATTCGCGATCTCGGACTTGCGCTTGCGATGGGGCAGGAGCCGTATGATGTGATGGCTGCGCAAATGGGCAAAGTGGGGAAACCGACGAACGGCAAAGACCTGCATCTCGGCGATTTCGCGTGCGGCATTCTGCCGCCCGCAGCGCCAATCACGATCAGCACCGGCTCCGCGTGCGGCATCGGCTTCGCGCTGAAAGGCACGGGCCGCGTGATGATTAGTTGCATCGGCGAAGGCGGCGCGTCCTCGGGCGAGTGGCATGAGGTGGTGAATTTCGCCGCGGTGCAAAACCTGCCCATTGTGTTCATCGTGCAGAACAATCAAACCGCGCTTTCGACGCCGGTGCGCGAGCAATGCGCTGCGTTTAATTTTGCGCAAAAAGCTTTGGGCTATGGCATGCCTTCGTTCACACTCGACGGCACGGATCCCGAAGAAATTTTTGCGGCAGTGACCGAAGCCGCGGAAGCGTGTCGCATTGGCAACGGGCCGGTGCTGCTCGAACTCATTGCGATGCGCATGTGCGGTCACGCGCATCATGATGACATGCTCTACTTTGGCGCGGAGCCGCAGCAGTTTTTGAAGTATGTGGAAAATCCGCAAGCGGGTTATGTGGATAAAGAAAAATATGCGTATTGGTCGCAAAAGGATCCGATTCAACTTTACCAACAAAAGCTGTTGGATAACGGCATGCTCGCCGCCGCGGATTTGCAAGCGATGCGGCGCGAGATTGAAGCCGAGATGGAGCACGCCGCGCAAGCCGTGATCGCCGCAGCGTGGCCCGAAGCAAAACTCGCGGGACATCCCGTGGTGAGTGACGGCCCGTGGCTCGCGCATGAAGAGATAAATTTCCCGCGCGCTTTTTCTTTATCAAAAAAAGAAGAGTGGCAACCGAGCGAGTTGAGCGGCGTTCAGTTTGATAGCAACGGCAAAACTTTTTGGCAAGCCATTGTCGAAGCGCTCGTGGAAGAAATGCGGCGTGATCCGAACACGTTCATGCTCGGCGAGGATATTGGCGGGCAGTATGGTAATGCGTTCGTGCTGCTCAAATCCATGCTCGAAGAGTTTGGCGAGTGCATGTTGAACACGCCCCTGGCCGAGGCTGCGATCATTGGCTGTGCAACGGGCGCGGCGCTCGTGGGCAAACGTCCGATTGCGGAGATTCAATTCAACGACTTTGTGGCGAGCGGCTTCAACCAACTCGTGAACAACAGCGCGAAGATTTTTTATCGTTGGGGGCACAAAGTTCCGATGACGATTCGCATGCCGTGGGGCGGGTTGCGCAATGCCGGGCCGTATCATTCGCAGAACACCGAGCCGTGGTTTTATCGCACGCCGGGCTTGAAGATCGTTTGTCCCTCCACGCCGCGCGAAGCGAAAGGCTTGCTCAAAGCTGCGATTCGCGACGACAATCCCGTACTCTTCTATGAGCACATCGCGCTCTATCGGCTCGCGGCGATCAAACAAATTTTGCCGAGCGCGGAGGAAGATTTTATCATTCCGATTGGCAGCGCGCAGCTCAAACGCGAAGGCAGTGATCTCACGATGATCACGTATGGCGCGTATGTGCATCGCTGCTTGTCCGTCGCGCAAAAGTTGGAAGCAGAGTACGGCCTCTCTTGCCAAGTGCTCGATCTACGCTCGTTGTTGCCTTTGGATAAAACCGCGATCCTTTCGTGCGTGC
Source organism: bacterium (assembly GCA_041918175.1). Classification (GTDB taxonomy): domain Bacteria; phylum Zhuqueibacterota; class Zhuqueibacteria; order Zhuqueibacterales; family Zhuqueibacteraceae; genus JABWAN01. The sequence goes on along the minus strand of JAYRWE010000132.1, from coordinate 3,522 downwards.
GCCAAACCAATCGCGTGTTGATCGTTCACGAAGATTCAAAGACCGGCGGGATCGGGCAATCCATCGCATCGATCATCGCCGAAGAAGCGTTCGAACACCTCGATGCGCCCATGTGCGTGCTCGGCGCGCTCAATGCGCCCGTGCCGTATAGCCCGACGTTGGAGGAGGTTTTCTTGGTGAGTGAGGAGAGAATCGCGGAGGCGGCGAGGAGGGTGTGTGCGTATTGAAGCCCTGCTTGCCTTTCAGGAATAAAATATTACTCTGTCATTCTGAAAGATTCCTTTTGGGATTAGAAAATAACCTCGAGGGCTTCCCATGAACATTTCTGATCTCCCGTATCTGCCTCGCCCGGATTTAGAAAACGAGCTACGCGATTTTCTACAAGCTCACCTCTCCCCGCGCGCCAGTACGACCAAAGCCATTTTGCTCAATGGCGAAAAAGGCGTGGGCAAAAGGACGCTGTTGCGGCATTGCTTGGAGAACACACCCGAGTTGCAGCGATATACCGTTTGCCCGTTGGACTTTCGCACGCCGGTTTTGACTGACCTGACGGAGAGCAATCAAAAGCTCAAAGAGAAAGGTCTCGAAAGCCTCTTGGAATTTGCGAAAGAATCCAGCCCCTATTGGCTCAAGCTGGTGTTGAGTGTGTCGCATATCTTCACCAAAGATCAAATCCTCCAAGCCCGGCCGCAGAAAAATTTCAGCACTCTTTCTGATATTGTTGATTTTCTTTTTCTGCTCATCGAACAGCGCCCGGTTCTGCTGGTGATTGAAAATTTCGAGATCGCCAATGCGGAGCAGGCCCGCAGCCTTGAGCATTTGGTGAATGAGAGCCACCGGCGTGCAATCGCTTTTGCGCTCGTTTTGATTGCGCACGAAACTTCCACCAGCGCGGAAGAGACGTTAAAGAATTTGCGGCGTTTTCTCCGCCGCGATGATCACCTGCGCGGCTTGGGCATAGCGCCTTTGACGCAGCAAGAATCCGTTGCGCAACTCACGGCTTGCGGACTTTCTTCGGCGTGGGCGGAAACTTTGCATCGCTTCTCGGAAGGGCATCCTGGCCCGCTCAATGCCATGTGGCAGCTTCTGCAAGCGCAAGACATTTTGCAGAAAGAAAGCAACCAATGGGTCACGCGCGATGAGCCGCGCTATATTCTGTCGCAAGAATTTGTGCGCGCACAGTTGCGAAAGTTGGTGCAACGCCACGAACAGCAAATTCCCGTGGGGCAGCATGAACTGTTGATCGATGGCCTGCTGCCGGCCGCGGCCATGGGCGAAACTTTTTTGCCGCAAGCCGTGGCTGAAACTGCTCTGCCGCGCGAGCGCGAATACACCGCCGAGGAAATTGCTGCTTGGGAAGATTTATGGTATGAAGTTTTGGAAAAGCAGAGCGACAACCTCCCTGCTTTGGCCGAGCCAGTGCAAGAGAATGGGCAGAACAAAACCTTGACCGGCGCGCAGGGCCGTAGTTTCTTTGTCTATCGCTTTTGCGATCCGCAATGGCAAGCGCTCTTGCAGCATGCAGCCAAGCAGTCTTGCGATCCCAAACAATTGGATCGACCCCTTCATGAATGCCTCGTGCATTTGGAAGAATGGCTGCACGCTTGCTTTCAAGAGAATTGGGAACAAGCCTTGCCCTATCGCATTGCCGTCAACCGCACGTTATGGCAAAGTGAGGAAGCTCGTGCGTTAGAAAAACTTCAGCGCTTACAAAAACTGCGCGTGGACTTGCCCCAGCAAATCAACGCCGAACGCAAGCGTGTGACCCAAGGTGCCACAGCCGGAGGCTTGTACCAATTCTTGCGCTGGTACTGCGAGGTTTTGCAGGAGAGGGGTGAGTACCCAGAAGCGCTTGAGGCCATGTATGAAGCCCATACACTGGTTGTCCAGCAGAAGATTCAGTTCACTGATTTGGAATTAGCCGAGCATTTGAACGAACTTGGAATGTGCTATTATAATTGTGGGGAATATGAGGAGGCCGAGCCGCTCTTTCGCCTCAGCCTCGCGATTTTTGAAAAACAATTGGGCCCGGAGCATCCCCATGTTGCATCGAGCTTGAACAACCTGGCGGGATTGCTGGAGTCGCAAGGCAAGTACAGCGAGGTCGAGCCGCTCCATCTCCGCAGCCTCAAGATTCGGGAAAAACAATTGGGGCCGGAGCATATCGCTGTCGCAGCGAGCTTGAACAACCTGGCGGAATTGCTGCGCGGGCAAGGCAAGTATAGCGAAGCGGACCCGCTCTATCGCCGCAGCGTCGCGATTTTGGAAAAGCAATTGGGCTCGGAGCATCCCGATGTCGCATCGAGCTTGAACAACCTGGCGGCATTGCTGGATTCACAAGGCAAGTATAGCGAGGCCGAGCCGCTCTATCGCCGCAGCCTCGCGATTCGCGAACAGCAATTGGGCCCGGAGCATCCCGATGTCGCAACGAGCTTGAACAACCTGGCGCTATTGCTGGACGCGCAAGGCAAGTATAGCGAGGCCGAGCCGCTCTATCGCCGCAGCCTCGCGATTCGCGAACAGCAATTGGGCCCGGAGCATCCCGATGTCGCAACGAGCTTGAACAGCCTGGCGGGATTGCTGTATGCGCAAGGCAAGTATAGCGAGGCGGACCCACTCTATCGCCGCAGCCTCGCGATTGATGAAAAAGCATATGGAGCGGATCATCCCGAGGTCGCAACGAGCTTGAACAACCTGGCGGCATTGCTGGATTCACAAGGCAAGTTTAGCGAAGCCGAACCTCTCCATCGCCGCAGCCTTGCGATTCGCGAGCAGCAATTGGGCCCGGAGCATCCCGATGTCGCAACGAGCTTGAACAACCTGGCGGCATTGCTGTATGCGCAAGGCAAGTATTCTGAGGCGGAGTCTGTCTCTCGCCGCAGCCTCGCGATTTTGGAAAAGCAATTGGGCCCTGAGCATCCCAATGTCGCAACGAGCTTGAACAACCTGGCGAGATTGCTGAAGTCACAAGGCAAATATAGCGAAGCGGAGCCGCTCTATCGTCGCGCGGTGGAGATATGTGAAAAATCTTTAGGCCCGGATCATCCCAACACCCAAACCGTGCGGGAGAATTACGCGCGTCTGCTGGCGGAGATGAAAAGCTGAAGTCCGACTTGGGCGCAAGCAGTTTAGAGTTTTGCAAAGTCTTTTTTGCCCAAGTCGGACTTCCCCGAGCTTACAGAGATGAAAGCCTCGGCTTCGTAAACCTTCTCGTGTCAATAAAATCCCGTAGGGATGAAATGTTTCTAGCCAGAAATCTAGAAATCTCTTCCAACGCCGGAGGCGTGACATGTCAAGCGAGGGTTTTGTGCCTCGCACCGTTTAAGCAACCGCATGCCACGCCTCCGGCGTTTAAAAATTGAAATACACAGCTATGTTATAAACAGTATCCCCTCGGTGAACCCATCTTTCTTCTTGGGCTTGGAATTTTTACGTTGCGGTCAAGCAAAAGGAGAACCGGATGGAACAACGTCATCGCGAACAGGCGCATGCGCACGAGATGTTTGAAAGAGTCGAGCGCTT
>JAYRWE010000131.1:0-81151 GCA_041918175.1 bacterium | reverse complement strand
TCGTGAGTTGCTCATTGAACAACTTGCTGACACGTTGTGTGAACTGCGCGATCTCCGCTTGGAGCTCAAGCGCATTCAAATTCTTTGCGGCAGGGTTCTTTTCCATGCCGGTATAAGCTAGAAAACTATTTGTTAAAATCTGGTGGGGTGTTTGTCCTTCGGTTGTGTTACGCCATTAGCTTGACACCTATGCCCCTTGAGGGGGGCCAGTGGGGGTGTCGCTCAACATCATGAACAAGTGCAAGAGTATTTTGAAAAGCACTATAAGGCGAATGAAGTATTTTAAAATTTTCTTCGCCTTCCCCCCGAACCAGGCGAATTGTCGAGTGCTCGAACTTTTCAAATGCCCTCTCAAACTTTTGCTGGAATGAGATTGCCGCCCAAGCGTTCGCGGTACATGTGATCCGGCATGCGACAAGGCAGCCCGCCTTCTTGCAATTCGCAATTTCCCCAGAGCGGACATTCTTGCGAGCAGATGCGGCCTTCTTTCGCCGCGTCGATTGGTTGCAAATCCACAATCGGCAAAATCGTGCGGGTGCCCACGGAGCGATAATGCACGTTCTGCCCGAGCACATGTTGTTGCACCATTTTCAAAAAGCGGTCGCGGTTCTCCGAATCGCCCGCGAGAATCTCGCCGGGACGCATGGCGCGCACGGCCTTGGCAATATAAGGATCGTAATTCATAAAGCCCCAAAACTCCAAACGCAGGCGCAGCAAATCTTGCGTGGCAATTTGGAGCGCCAAGCCTTCCAGCGTTTCGCGATAATCATGCACGCGATTCAAAATAAGTTTCGGCGAGTAGGCATTGATCAAACGAAAGAAGCGCACGGCCTCGCGTAGGTTCACGGCTTTGATTTGCTCGCCGATTTCCGTGAGCAAGCGACGATCATGCACGTGCGAAGGATCTTTCGAGCGATCGAACACTTCCAAAACTTCCTTCGCCGCGGCAAACTCGCGCCGCAGTTTGCGAAACACTCCGACTTTGATAAAATTATAACACTCTTGAATCGACGTCGGCTCCGGGTTCGCAACCACAATTTGAATATCGCCGGAGTTGAAAAGGTCGACCTCGTTCAAAGACATGCCCGCGCCAATATCAACCACGACAAACTCCGCGAGCAGGCGACGAAAATGGCGAATGAGTTTTAGCTTGTCGGCATATTCCATATTCGCCATGCCAATGCTGCCGGCCGCGCCGCAAATGAGTCGCAAGCCGGGCACAGGCGCATCAATCACCACCTCCGCCAGTGACTTCACTTTGCGATTAATGAAATCGTGCAGCGTCTTTTCCGGCGTGTGCATGCCCATCACGGTATGAACGTTCGCGCCGCCCAAATCCGCGTCGATCAATACCACGCGCGTGCCCGCCTCGGCGAGCGCAATCGCAAGGCTCGAACTGACCAGCGTTTTGCCGATGCCGCCTTTGCCGCCGCCCACGGTGATAATTTTGATCGGACGGATTTTTTCTTCCGCAGAAAGCTCGTCTTCAGCGAGGAGAGTTTCCGGCATAACGCGATTTCTCCGGCGCAAGGATGTATTGCAAGTGCATATGTGTTGTGCTCATGTTAGGCTTCATGAACATTTAGTTACCGACAATGCTTTGCAACTGCGCACGGCGCAAAAGCCGCTTGCTTTTTACCGGCGAATCTCGCTAGTATGAACAAGGTTTTTGTCGTTTATTTAAAAATAAAAACTATTCGGTGACACTCGGTGACTTCGGTGTCACTCGGCGGCAAAGCTTTTCCACCGAAATACGCCGAAGTCACCGAGTGACATCGAGAAAAACTTGCAGAATTTTATTCAGAGTTTGATTCTGTCATTTGCCTACAAAGCAAACGCCATTTCGGGAGTTGTGTTTTATGAAATATTTGCAAACCGGCGCGTTTCAAAATCATCCGCTCATGCGGCTCACCTTGTTGCTCACGGCCGCATTGCTGTTCGGATTTTGGCTCACCAATTTTGCGCTCTATTTTGAGAAGATGGACCTCACGCCGGACTCCGTGCGCAAATACTATTTGGGCGACGAAGAAACGTATCGCATGCCGCGCACTTATCAAACCATGATCGAAGTGACCCACATGCACCTGCCTATGATGGCAATGGTCGTGTTGTTGTTGACGCACTTGCTGCTTTTTGCGCCGTTCTCGCAACGCATGAAAATCGGGTTTATCATTGCTGCCTTTGCCTCCGCTTTTTTAGATGAAGCCGCGGGCTGGCTCGTGCGCTTTGTTCATCCCCATTTTAGCTGGCTCAAAGTCCTCGCCTTCCTCGGCTTGCAAAGCGTGCTCGCATTTTTATTGGGGAGTTTGGGTTGGTTTCTCCTGCGGAGTAGGAAAAAGGAAGAGCGCGATTAGCGGGAGATAGCCGCGCATACGCGAATTGAGTGTTCATTCGAATTTGTACAACATACTCGCGGAGCAATAGCAAAGGGTGGTGGGAGAAAAATTAACTGAGGCGCGAATACAAATCGAAACGGGAGTGCGCGCCGGAGTGGATAAACGGAGAAAAGAAGCCGAGGTTTTTGGTTGAAAATTACAAACAGAGCCTAACAGCTGAAATGCAGAAGGTGCGCGACGTGGTTGATCAACAAGTTGAAGAGATCAATAAACGCAAAGCCGAGATCGAGGCGCGCATCGAAGCGGAGAAAAACAAAAGCACGCAAGCAGTGCAAGAGGAAGCGAAGAAAAAGCTGAAGGAGTTGATTAAGAAACCGTGAGCTAAGCTTTGCTAAAGCTATGTTCTTTCGCCTATCAACGGATTTGTCATCGCTGACTTGTTTTTGGTCGGCCTATATTGGGTAGATGTTTTCATTTAAACGATATTTAAGATACATTGACAATCCATCTAGATCAGGAAATACAGATGCATGATGGATTCCAAATAACATCAATTCTTTTCGCAGGCTCTCCCGTGCATCTCTGGTTATTCTATATTTTTTAACACGCCCAGCATTTAACTGCTCGTTTAATGGTTTTTGAGGATATGGGCTAACTGTAAAGACCCCACCTTGTGCTGTGATTCTACGAGTTATGTGACTGGGCTTAAAAAGCCCAACTTCTTCGATAGAAAAAGGATTTGGGTTTCGCACTGTGTCAATGAAACTGCTTTTGATTGTCAAAAAATAAAAAGCCGCATCCCCTGTATAAGATGGATTATCAATTTGGGTCTTATTGAAATCTGCTTCGGTAAGCAACTCGCCAACTGCAAAAAATAGCGCAACCAAAGGATTGATGCTCCAATCAAGCAATCGCGTGGGTAAACCGTGGTGTTGAGCGAGGGCAAGCCATTCCCAGTCATTTGATGAAACGATTTGGGTTAGACCCATAGCTTGTTTCTTGAATCTATCAAAGATTGATTTCTCATCGTGATAATTGAAGTTCCGAAATAGCTCCTGATCGCCAGGATCTAGTGCACGCCCTATCTTGGAAATTAGAGAAAAATAGTCGCGTGGTTCGCCTCGGAAGAAATAACGTCCATCTGGGGAAACACCTGCAATGACATTGCGAAAATCTTCGAAAGATGAGATTACGCCTGAGAATTCCATATCTTCTCCTTAACAAAGTTTCGAGATTTCCGAGCATACTCACGGCAACTTCTGCAACCTCAAATACCGATCAAAAAACTCATACACAAACGGGCTGCTGTTCCACGAGTTTTGCAAAACCACGATGCCGATTTTTTCTTCGGGCAAGAACGCGACTTGCGAGAGATAGCCGCGCACGCCGCCGCTGTGGTAAACCATTTTGTGGCCCGCGTAATCGAACACGCGCCAGCCCATGCCGTAGTGCGCTGCGCGAATGCGGCGATTCCAATTGAAACGGCGTTTCTCGCGCGGGGTGACGATCAGCGGCTCGCTGACTTCGGCCACGATCTCGGGCGGAATGATCTCCGGCATCGCGCCGAGCAGCGCGTGCAGCCACAGCGCCATATCATGCACACTCGCATTCACGCCCGCGGCCGGCGCAACGGAGTAATATGTGTCTTTGATCTCCACCGCGGTCCAACCTCTTCTGCGCATCACGTGCGGCACGGCATAATTGTTCGTGGCTAACAACGCGGCCTTGCTCAACGAAGCGTTGGTCATGCCCAACGGTTTGAAGATGCGCTCCACCATCAGCTCTTCATATTTCTTTCCTGTGGTCACGGTAAGAATGGGATCGACTAAACTATACACCACGTTTTGATACGCGTAACATTTTCCCACCGCGCAATTGATCGGCACCTCGCGCAATTGCGGCGTCATCTCTTCCAATTCGAGATTGTCTTCAATCAAACTATCATACGTATGCGAGAGCAACCCCGCAGTGTGGCTGAGCACGTGGCGAATGGTCAGCTCGCGCGTGTTGGCCGGCTCACGCAAAGCGAAATCGGGCAAGTATTGGGTCACGCGATCGTCCCAGTGCAACAAACTATCGCGCACGCACAAGCCCGTGAGCACCGAGGCAAAACCTTTTGACACGGAAGCGAGGCGAAAGACGGTGTTCGCATCAACCGGCTCGGATGCGCCGATTTTGCGCACGCCGAAACCTTTCATGTATAAAATTTTTTCGGCATTGACCACAGCGAGCGCCAAACCGGGCGTGGGCGATTCGGCCATAACGCTGTGCACATACGCATCGAAATTTACTATCACGCTATCGGGGACAGCAGCCGCGACCGGCGTGCTGTGTGAAGAAGGCGATTCGGGAAATGCGAACAACAGAACGCAGGAGAACAGAACAACTCGAAGGATTTGTTTGCGGGTCATGCAAGAACTCAAAAATATTTGATGGATAATTTTCTAATGCGTTTTGATTTTCAAAATCGGTAATCACCTCCACGAATTGTCATTCAGAAGGAATCTTTTTACTCGCTGGAGACTCTTTCCAGTGCTCAAAAAGATTCCTTCTGAATGACACGATACGGGCGGTGTACCTCGTTACCGAGTTTGATCGTCAAATTCCATAAAGCAATGCGGCAAAACAATTTTTGAAAATAGTTTTACCGGAAATGGTTTTGCTTAGGAGCGTCGCTTGAATGGCCTGCTTTTTTCGAACCGGGAAGCAACGCGAATGCGCGCTAATTCTTTTTATTCGCGTTCACGCGCGCCTATTCGCGGTTTAGAAAGGAGAAGGTGATATCCTGAAACGGGTGAATGCGAAATGATGCGCTCAATTCGCGCGGCGGCCGCTAGTCGTGTTGCTCAACGTGCGGCGGAACGAGCACAACTCCGCACCGATGCGATCTTGCCTCCCGCGCACGGCAGAGTCGCGCACAAGGTAGTGTTGCATCATCATCGCAAAGGCAAGTTCTTCGCCCTCCGCGGTGACGGTATAACCCGAGAGCGCGCTCACACCGGAGAGCGAGCCGGTCTTCGCGCGCAACACGCCTTCGGCGCTCGTGCCTTTCATGCGATTGCGCAATGTGCCGTCCACGCCCGCAATGGGCAACGTGCTCACAAACGCCGCGCGCAAATCTTCGCGTTGCCACATCGCGCGCAACAGTTCGAGCAAGCCGCCGGTCGTGACGAGGTTATAACGCGACAGGCCGGAACCGTCCGCGGCTTTGAGCGCCAACGTATCCACGCCCACACTTTGCAGAAAAAGCCGCATCGCGTGCGCGCCTTTCTCCGCAGTGCCGGGGCGACCGAAGCGTTCCGCGCCGATGGTTTTAAGCACAAGCTCGGCAGTGAGGTTGTCGGAAATTTTGTTGAGGTTCGTGAGCACGGGCAAGAGCGGCGCATTGTGCTCCGCGAGCACGCGCATCTTGCTCGGGCCGAAGCCGCGATAAACGCCGCCGCGCACCACGATGCCGTTGAGCAACAACACGTCGCGCATGATGTGACCCGCGAGCAACGCGGGATTGAGCACGTTCATGGTTTCCGCGCGCGGCGCTTCGTCCATGCCGATCGCGCCGGAGATGAGATACACGTTTTCATTCTCGCGCCAACGACGGTCAAGCGATACGCGCGGCAAACCGAGCGAGTCGATTTGGCTGCGCCGCGCAACCGTGAGACTCGAATTGATAAACTCGACAAACGGGCTGGGCGCGTTGATCATGATTTGGCCGGGCTGGCCCACACGTGCGTTTGGCGCAACGGTCACGTGCACGGCATTGTCATTCACGGTCAACGCCGAGATGCGCGAATAATCCGTGCCGGGATCGTCGTCCCACATCCAACCGCTGCCCCAGCGCATATCGTCAAAATAAAAATCATCGCAAATGAGATTGCCGGTCACTTCGCGCACGCCTTGTTGCGCCAATGTTTGCGCAAGCGTGGAAAGATCGCCCGTGGTCAAATCGGGATTGCCGCGGCCGATGAGGGCGAGATCGCCCTTGATCACGCCGTTTTGCAGCGCGCTCGAATCGCACGCGAGCAGAGTTTTGAAATTAAAATTCTCGCCCAATAAAACGAAAGCCGCGGAAGAAGTGAGCAGCTTTTGATTCGAGGCAGGATGAAAGAGCAGTTGCGCGTTGCGCTCATACAAAACTTCGCCGGTACGCAGCGAAATAATTTTGACGCCCGCTTGCGAGCGATACAGCGCCGAATCGGCAAGGATGGCGTCGATCTTCGCGCGCAGCGTTGCGACGGGCGAAGCTTTGCTTTTTTTCTGCGCCGCAGCGCAACCGGAGTTGAGCAGCGCGTGAAAAATGAAAAGCATGAGAACGACATAGCGCTGCCGGAGAAGAGTTGTCATGTGCAAATCGCCTTTGCAAGTTTTGTTGCAGAAAAGTTCATCCGCCGAAAAAAGCTTTTTTCGGTGAAGCTCAGTGACTTCGGTGTCGCTCGGCGGAAAAGTTTTTACTTTTTCTGCAACGATCCAAATTCTGAGAGGGCATTTGAAAAGCCCGGGCACCCAACAATTCCCCCCTTGAGGGGGGTTAGGGGGGGTGTTTTCCAGCGTAAGTGAGCGCTTCAAAACTTATAAATGCGCCATTGCAAGTGGTCAAACCGCAAATCTGATCTGCATTGGCGGCTTGAGCTGCGATGACACCCCCCCGAACCCCCCTCAAGGGGGGACTTTTCAAATGCCCTCTAAGATATGAATCGCAGGTGGTCACAATGACGGCGCTAGCGCAAGCTCATAACACGCGGCCTCGCGATCATTGCGCACGAGCAGATACGGCGCGGCGAACGCAGGATTATTCCACGTCTTTCCTTCCAACGCGTGAAAGCTCGCCAACTCCACATGCGCGCGCGGGTTCGCTTCCACCAAAAACACTTCGCCGCTCTCCGCTTGAATGAGCAACAGCTCGTCGATCAAAATGAGTTGGCCGTGACCATAACGGCCGCGCTTCCATGCGCGCTGCCCGGTCGCGAGCTCGAGACAAACGAGAATGCCGTCATCCAACCCATAAACAAAACCTTCACGCTCCACCACGTTCGTGAACTTGGCTTTGAGATTGATATTCTCCCACACCAGCGCGCTGCGCCAAGCGTTGTGTTCGTCGCGTGAAATTTGAAACAGCTTGCAGCCGACGCCATAGCCGCTTGACACGAAAACGCGATCGCCCGCGAGCGGCACAGGTTGCGCAACGCATTCGGTTTCATTCGGCCAAGACTGTTGCCAATAAATTTCACCCGTATCCGGCGCATGCGCCGCCACATTCGCGCGATTGAAGATGAGAATTTGCGGCACGCCCGCAAGCGTTGCGAGTTGCGGCGAGCTATATCCCGCGCGATCATCGCCCGCGCTCCACACACGCGCGCCGGTTTGCGCATGATACGCAACGAGCGACTTGCCTTGCGCTCCGCCCGCGCTCACGATCACCAAACTATCGAGCACGAGCGGCGAACCACTCATGCCCCAGGAATTTACTTTCGCGTCGTTGTCGGTAACCACATCTTTCGACCACAGTCGCGCGCCCGAATCCAATCGCAAACAAGTGAGCCGGCCGGTTGCGCCCATGGCATAAACGCGCTCGCCCACAATCGTCGGCGTTGCGCGCGGCCCGGAGCCGGCAATCGGCGATTCATACGCCGTGCTGTCGCTGTGCCGCCATTTCATTTCGCCGGTTTTGAGGTCATAACATGTCACGACTTCCAACGCGCCGTGCTGCTCCTGTGTGATCGCGCGATGCTCAGCAACGGCGAACGACGACCATGCCGCGCCGACCTGATTGCGCCACAAAAGTTTTGGCGGTTGTGTTTGCCAATCGCGCGCGAGTTTGATTCCAACCAGCTTGCCGTTGCGCTCCGGCCCGAGGAATTGCGCATAATCGCGAGACGCGGGTGCTTGGGGGGCTTCACGTTTTGCTGCATCGAATGCCGGCGCGGGCAGAGACGTTTTCGGTGCCGTGGTTTCGGGCAAGGCCTGCGCTGCGTTTTCTTTTGGTGAAAAAGAAGGCGGCGCGTCGGTGATTGGCACAGAGGGCGCGGGCAATTGCTCGCGCGAAGCTAGACTGCGAATTTCCACAATCGGAATCAAATCGCCGCTAAAACCGCGCACGCGAAACAACGTTGCGGCCGCGCACGCGACGATGAGCAGCAACACCAAAGCTCCAACGCGCACACGCCACGCGAGCCGCGAAAACAGCAAGAGCCAGAGCACAAGAAGAACGAGCGCAACGCCGAGCACGCTCATGGTTTGCATCACTTGCTCTTGACGATTCGGCGCTTCGACCATCCAGATGAAAAGCAGCGCAATGCCGCTGCATGCGAGAATCAGCAACGCCGGCCAGCGGCGCAAGCGGGAAGAGTTTGGGGTCACAATCGTTTCTTTGAAGTGAAATGATTTAGCCGTTTGAATCGGAGTGTCATGCTTTAATTGACACTCCGATTGGTTGTGTGAATAGCGGGGAGAAAAATAATCGGGGAGGGGGCAAAAATCAAGCTTTAATCCCGCAAAGAAATAACGGTCACGGTGCGAATATCAAAGAAGAAGAGTCGCCCGTTGCCGCCGTAAGAGGCGTTGCGAAAAACAACGCGAATGTGTAAGATATATCCGAAGCACGCCGAGGGAGGCTGACATGGCTGCCGAATATGTGTTCATTAAACGGATTGTTTGTCATTCACTCAATTTAACTTTCGGAGGGTATTATTATGTCCAAAAAAGTATTGCGCGATTCCGCTCCCCACGTTTCGCCGTTCGAGCAAATCCGTCGAACGAATGACGCCGGCGCGGAGTATTGGTCGAGCCGCGATTTTGCGCGAGTCTTGCGATATGAAGACTATCGCAACTTCGAGCAAGTTATTCAAAGAGCGAAAGCCGCGTGTTTCAATAGCGGCCATCGCATCGACGATCATTTCGGTGATATCACCGAAATGATCGAGATTGGCAAAGGAGCGCAGCGCGCGATCAAAACCGTTTATCTCTCGCGCTACGCTTGCTATCTGATCATTCAGAATGCCGATCCCATGAAAGAAATCGTCGCGCTGGGGCAAACCTACTTCGCGGTGCAAACGCGCAAGCAGGAACTAGGCGACATGTATTTGGAAGATCAACGCCGTTTGCTTCTGCGCGATGAAATCAAGAAGCATAACATCAAGCTTGCGGATGCCGCGAAACAGGCGGGCGTGATCGAGTCAAAAGATTACGCGATCTTTCAGAACCACGGTTACCAAGGACTCTATGGCGGCCTTACTGCGGGCGACATTCATATTCGCAAGGGGTTGAAGAAAGGGCAACAAATTCTCGATCATATGGGCAGCGCGGAACTGGCTGCCAATCTTTTTCGCGCCACTCAAACCGAGGAAAAGCTCAGGCGGGAGAATATCAAAGGAAAAGACAAAGCCAATCAAACGCATTATGACGTTGGCAGGAAAGTTCGACAAACGATCAAAGAATTGGGCGGCACCATGCCGGAAGAGCTTCCGGTTGCAGGCAGCATCAAAAAGCTAACGGCGCGAAAACCACCGCGGCTCAAATGAACGGCGCACGTGCCGACCATTTCGGTGGTATCACCGAAATGGTCGAACACAACGTTGTTTGGGCGCACGGGAAAACCCCTCACATTCGCCGTTCCGATCATATCGGTGACGTCACCGATATGATCCGGATCAATAAAGACAGGGTTCAAATTACACTCAACGGCACATTTGTGAACGGCAGACAAATTCGCGAGCGGCACCCGTTGCGTGAAGGAGATCAAATTCATGTAGGGGATTTTATGATGGCGTTCAAAACGCGGTACTCTCCGGCCATATAAAAGCACAAAGTCACGGCCAAGCGTGGTTGAGCACGCTTCGATTTGCTCAACTAAACAACCCTCGAATATCCTCCACCGTCAAGTGCTTGAACAAGCCCGCCTCCGTGCTGATGAGTTGCGTGACGAGGGATTCCTTCCGCTTTTGCAGCTCTAAAATTTTTTCTTCCACGCTGCCTTGCGTGATCATTTTATAAACGAAAACGTTTTTGTTTTGGCCGATGCGATGCGCGCGGTCGATGGCTTGGCGCTCCGCGGCCGGGTTCCACCACGGGTCGTAGAGAAACACATAATCCGCCGCAGTCAAATTCAAGCCAAAGCCGCCGGCTTTGAGGCTGATGAGAAAAACTTTGACGCTCGGATCGTTTTGAAAGCGCTCCACGCAGGCTTGGCGGTCGCGCGTTTGGCCGGTGAGCATTTCGTATTGATGGCCCTCGGCCACGAGTTGCTTCTCGATGAGCTTGAGCATGCGCACGAATTGCGAGAACACGAGCACCTTGTGCCCGCCAGCCACGATCTCGCGCAGCGATTCCATGAACGCGTCAAACTTGCCGGACTCTTTGCGGCGGCCTTCTTCGAGCAATGCAGGATGACACGCGATCTGTCTGAGCTTGGTGAGGCCTTGCAAAACTTTGAAGCGCGCGTCTTGCAAGCCGGATTGGTCGATCAAGTTCATCAACTCCGCGCGGTAGTGATCGCGCACTTGCTCGTAAAATTTTTGCTGGCCGGGGTCCATCGCGCAATAATAAACCTGCTCGCTCTTGGGCGGCAGTTCGGTCGCCACTTGCTCCTTCGTGCGACGAAGCAGAAACGGCGAGATCATTTTTTTGAGCAACGTGGCGCTCTCCTCATCGCCGTAGCGCTCGATGGGCGTGCCGAACGCACCGCGGAAATAATTCAGCGAGCCGAGCATGCCGGGATTCAAAAACGAAAATTGCGACCACAACTCGAGCGTGTTGTTCTCGACCGGCGTGCCCGTGAGCACGAGGCGATGATTGCTCTGCAACACCGTGGCGGCCTTCGCGGTTTGCGAAACCGGATTCTTGATGTTCTGCGATTCGTCGAGAATGAGATAATGAAACGGAAAGTCTTTGAGAAACTCGATGTCGTTGCGCATGGTGGCGTACGAGGTGAGCACGATGTCGTATTCGTGGAAGCGCTCCGTGCCGCGCTCGCGTTCGAGGCCGTGGTGCGTGCAAATTTTCAAATCGGGCGCGAAAGCGGCGCATTCTTTTTCCCAATTAAAAAGCACGGAGAGCGGCGCGACGATCAGACTCGTGCGCGCACCCGCATGGCCGTTGTGCGTGCCATTGGCCGACTCGGATTTTTTATGCACGCCGTTTTTCTTTGCCGCGCCGTTGGCGGAATAACCGTTCGAGTTTTTTTCTTGCAACAAGAGCGCGAGCGCTTGCACGGTTTTGCCGAGGCCCATGTCGTCGGCCAAGCAGCCGTTGAGGCCGTATTCGCGCAGAAAGTTGAGCCAATTGAGTCCGGCGTGTTGATAGGGCCGCAAGGTTCCGCGAAAATTTTCCGGCGGCGCGATCTCTTGAATGCCTTTGAAGTTGCCCAGCTTGCGCAGCCGCTGTTTGAACTCGTCATCATAGCGTTTGTCTTGCACTTGATCAAACAGCGCGTCGATGAGCATGGCGTGCGCGGAAGCGATTTGCGTTTTGCCTTCCTTCACCTGCGCGAAATTGAAGAAGTGGCGGAAACGTTTCTCCCACTCTTCGGGCATGCGCGCGAGGCTGCCGTCCGCGAGTTTGAGATAACGGCTCTGTTGCCGCACGCCTTGCCGCAATTCCGCAAGCGAGAGCATGATGCCGTCGAAATCGATCTCCACGTTCAAATCAAACCAATCGATCTCCGAAGACACTGCGAGCTTCACGTTGGGCGCAGCGCGATTGACGCGATGTTGGCGCAGGTTTTCTTCGCCGAAAATTTCAAAGCCGGCTTGCGCGAGTTTGGGCAACTCATCGAAAATCCAATCGAGCGGCTCTTGTCTCGGCGTATAAAACTCTTCGCCGGCTTCTCGCACCAAGCCTGCTGTGAGCAACGTTTCGTGCGCCGCGGCTTCGGTCGCGTGATCGCGTTCAACACGCCACAACGAGTGCGGCTGTCCGTTCGCGGCGAGGCTCACGTCTTCGCTGCGCATGCCGCTCACTTCGATTTCGCCGTAGCCGAATTTCAATTCAACGCCGAGGCTGTCGTCAAGCTCGTTGAGGTAAAGCCGCCGGGCCGTGACTTCGCGCGCGGTTTGCAGGTGCAAATTTTCCGGCAAGGCGAGATCGAGGTTGTGCTTCAAGTGCGGCGTGAACGCCTGCAAAAAGTCGAGCACCTTTTCGCCGGGAACGTGCAAGCGATAGTTCTTTTGCGTGAAGGGTTTCAAATAAGCGGGCGGGAGAGATTTTTCCACGCGAAAAATTTTACGTTCGTGCAGCAGCCAATAAGGCCGGGAAGCGAGAATGCGGAAGGAATCATTCAACGGCTCGGCATGGCCGTTCAACTGAATCTGCGGAAAGAAGCGATAACTCTCTTGCGCCTGCGCCTCTTCCAACGCGCGTTCGAGCTTGAAGGATAAATTCACGGGCGCATTGGTCACGCGTAATTTCACGGGCGCTGCGCTGTGGTCTTCGAGATACAGCTCGCTGCCGGAGAGGAGATCGAGAATCGCGCCGATCTCTTCGCCGTACTCAAATTCAAAATCGAAAACCGAATCGTAGGAATAAGAATAGTGGGAGGAGCTTTGACTGCGCGTTTTTTTGCGTTGAGATAATTCGTTGAGCGCCTTTTTCTCCTGCGTCGTGGCTTCGACGTTGCGTAACCCGCCTTGATAGTCAAAACCGATCGAGCCGCGTTGTCCAAACTCGCCGTTCTTTTTGATGTAAACGCGCGCGGGCTGCAGCCGCCAATCAAACGCATTGAGCTTCACAAAGAAAACGAGCTTGTGCGATTTCGGCGTCAATGCGCCCGTGCTCACGGTCGGCAAGGCCGGCAGATTTTTGAGATAACTTTCCCACGGCAGCGCTCGCGGCCCAACATGCGCTTCGCGATCTTGTTCGGCGAGCACCGCGAGAACGAGAGCGGCGACATGCTCGCAGATCGAGCCGTAACTATAACATGAGCACCGACTCTCGATTTGGCCGCGGGCATTTTCGACGACGGAAACTTTGTGTTCGAACATGTAGCCGGCTTTAACCGCGCCGCGCGCGGCCATGTCGAAGCGTTCGTGAATTTCAACGGCGCCGCTTTGTTGCAAGCGCATCGCTTGGGAATACGTCGTCGCTTTAACGGCTTTTTTCAGCTCATGTCGATTGATCTGCACGATTCGTCCTTGAAGTTTTAGGAGAAAAGTTCGTCCGCGATTTTTTTCAGCGCCAGCCTCCGGCCTGCACGGTTCTCAAACTTGAAGTCTGCACATTGCCAAGCTATTGCAGCGGCAACTCCGATTGCGAAGATTGCGCATACTCGCTGCGCGCTTTATCGAACGCGGCGCGCGGCGTGGTTTGATACTTTTGGATGTACGTCATGGCGCGGTCGAGAATCCAGATATCGGCCTCATGGAAAAATTTATAAAACTGTCCGCCGCGCTGCACTTTCTCCGGCTGCAAATAACCTTCGCGCACGAAGTAGGCAAGCTTGTCGCGATTCAGGCCTTTGCCAACGCGGGTGATGACTTCGCCGGGGGTGTAGTTTTGTGTGCTCATAATGAGAAATAGTATTTGTACAAGTGCTAATGCTAATGCCGAAAGGGTAGTCATTAAGATTTGGAAAATCAAGGGGAAATTTTGAAGTGAGAGCCTGAAATAAAAAATTGGGGAGGAAATACCGGTTAGAATGCGATGAGGTTGCAAAATCGAAGAGTGCAAACCTTTAAACCTTGCCCGCGAAGCACACGAAGATTCTTTCACGACCATTCGCGTGTCTCGTGGGCAAGCATTCAAATGTGACTTGTCAAACTAAAGCTTCTCCCCCTTCTCAATCTTCACCCATGTATCGCGCAACGTCGCTGTGCGATTGAACACGGGCGCGCCCGGTTGCGAGCGTTTCGTGTCCACGCAGAAATAGCCGTTGCGCTCAAACTGAAAACGTTCGCCCGGCGCTGCGCTGCTCAAACTGCGTTCGAGATATGCCGCGGGTAAAACTTCCAGCGAGCTCGGATTGAGATTCGCATGAAAGTCTTTTCCTTCTTCCACGTCTTCCGCGTCCGCTTTGGCAAAGAGATAATCATACAAACGCACCTCCGCCTGCACCGCATGCGGCGCTGACACCCAATGAATCGTGCCTTTCACTTTGCGCGTTTCCGCGGTGTGGCCGCTCTTCGTTTCGGGATCATATGTGCAGCGCACTTCAACGATCTCGCCGTTCTCGTTCTTCACCACGCCGGTGCATTTGATGATATAGGCATAACGCAATCGCACTTCGTTGCCGGGGTAAAGGCGATGATACTTCTTCGGAGCCACTTCGCGAAAATCTTCCTGCTCAATATAAAGCTCGCGGCCAAACGGAACGAGGCGCGTGCCCGCGCTCGAATCTTCGGGATTGTTGACCGCCTCCAATTCTTCCACTTGCCCTTCGGGATAATTTTCAATCACGAGCTTGAGCGGGCGCAACACGGTCATCACACGCGGCGCGCGCTTGTTCAAATTTTCGCGCACGCAATGTTCGAGCAATGCAATATCGACCATGCTATTGCTCTTTGCCACGCCGATGCGGTCGCTGAAATCGCGAATCGCCTCGGGCGGATAGCCGCGTCGCCGCATGCCTGCGAGCGTCGGCATGCGCGGATCATCCCAACCATCCACCGCGCCCTCCTGCACGAGCGTGAGCAGCTTGCGTTTGCTCATCACCGTGTACGTGAGATTCAAGCGCGCAAACTCGATTTGCCGCGGACGATAAATGCCGAGCGCTTCCACAAACCAATCATAGAGCGGGCGATGATCTTCATACTCGAGCGAGCACAGCGAATGCGTAATGCCCTCGATGGAGTCCGACTGGCCGTGCGCCCAATCATACATCGGGTAAATGCACCACGCGTTGCCCGTGCGATGATGCTCTGCCTTGCGAATGCGATACATCACCGGATCGCGCATATTGAGATTCGGCGAGGCCATGTCGATCTTCGCGCGCAACGTTTTCGCGCCGTCGGGAAATTCGCCCGCGCGCATGCGCGCAAACAAATCGAGGTTCTCTGCAACGGAGCGATTGCGAAACGGACTGTTCTTGCCCGGCTCGGTCAACGTGCCGCGATGGCCGCGGATTTCATCGGCGCTCAAATCATCGACATATGCTTTGCCGGCTTGAATCAATTGCACCGCATAGTCATAAATTTTTTCAAAGTAATCGGAGGCGAAATACAAATGCTCGCCCCAATCAAACCCGAGCCAGCGAATGTCAGCCTGAATCGCATCGACGTACTCAGTCTCTTCTTTCGTGGGATTGGTGTCGTCAAAGCGGAGATGGCAGCGGCCGTTAAACTCGCGCGCCATGCCGAAATCGACGCTCAACGCTTTCGCGTGGCCGATGTGCAAATAGCCATTCGGCTCCGGCGGAAAGCGCGTGACAATCGGCTCGCTGAAACGCCCCGTGCGTAGATCTTCCTTAATCGCTTCGCGAATGAAATGCGAAGGTGTACTTGCTTCGTGCATCGACATAAGTTGTCCTTCAACAAAAAGTTTTTTGAAAAAGAAATCGGCTGCGCTAAAAATAAAGTGGGCGCAAAGTAAGAAGATTGGTTGCGAAATTCAAGGGCGGGAAAAGTTGTGACAAAGGTTTTGCAGACGAAATTTTGTTTAACTGCGCAGCGGCGCAGAGGAACGCGAACGCTTTTTATTCGCGCCGACTAGCGCTTATTCGGAAGAGGCCGGCTCCGGCACTTTGAGATAAATTTCATGCAACACCAACTCGCAGCCGATGCTCTCCAGCTTGATCACGTCGTCATTCTCTTTGAAGGCGCGATACGCCCAATCGCCGTTCGGCTGGCGCACATACCGCTCCACTCTGCGAATATCTTGCGCCACCAAAACATATTCGGCGAGCGTTTTGATGAATTGATAATGATCGAACTTCGCGCCGCGATCATAACGTTCGGTTGGGGGCGAAAGAATTTCGATGATCACCGCGGGATTCACGAGCGTGTCTTGCTCTGCGTCGTCGAAGATTCTCTTGCCGCATGCAACCATGAGATCGGGGTAGGTGTATTTACCGAGCGGACTGACCTTAACGCGCAAATCCCCATTATAAACAAAACAATCACGCGTCACCAATTGGTTTCCAAGTAGACGATTGATGTTTGATGCGATCAAGGCATGTGTCTCGCTGGCGCCGGCCATGGCAAAAATCTCCCCTTGATAGTACTCGCTTTTATACTCGGCCTTGCGTTCCAAGCTAAGATACTCTTGCGGCGTTAAACGAAGTTTGGGCACAGCAGACATTGTATACTCCTCGTTGGTTGAGTGCAATTAACAGTGACGGAGAATTTATAAGAACAGCGTTCAAAAGCAATCGCATCTTTGTTTTCATCAACCCTCTTGCGCAATTCCGCGCGGCCTGGTATTTTTATAAAAAGAAAAAGCTGTTGCGGTTCATTTCTTCCCGAGTGCGATTATGTCCGAACTTCCCTATTACCTTGGCTGCCCGATTTGGAGCAAGGCAGAATGGGTGGGAACTCTGTTCTTGAAAAATGCCAAGCCGAGCGATTATCTGCGGCAATACGCTTCCGTGTTCAACACAGTCGAAGGCAACACGACGTTCTACGCGCTGCCGAAACCGGAGACCGTGCTGAAATGGCGCGCAGAAACGCCGAGCAGCTTTCGCTTCTGTTTCAAATTTCCACAAACGATCAGCCATCACCTTCGTTTGCAGCTTGCGGAGAAAGAAGCGCGCGCGTTTTTAGATTTGATGGCTCCGCTCGGCGAGAGGCTCGGGCCGTTCTTTTTGCAATTGCCGTCTTCTTTCGGCGGAAGCGAATTCGCAACGCTGGAAAAATTTCTAAGAAACTTGCCTGCCGAATTTCGCTATGCGATTGAAGTACGCGACTTGGCTTTCTTCAAAAGTGGCGAGACGGAAAAAAGATTGAATGCTCTATTGGAAGAATTGCGCATGGGGCGTGCCGTATTTGATACGCGCGGCTTGCACGCGGTGCAGGCAGAGCCAAACGATACGATCACACGCGAAGCACAACGCAAGAAACCCAAAGTGCCCGCGCGCTTTCTCGCGTTGAGCGGTTTGCCGTTCGTGCGCTTTGTGGGAGACCCGATGCTTGAAAAGAATGAAACGTTGCTTGTGGCGTGGGCGCAGCGTGTGCTTGCATGGCTCGCAGAGGGAAAGCAACCGTATATTTTCATGCACGCGCCGAATGACGTCGATGCGCCGCAACTCGCGCGCTACTTTCATGAGTTGGTGCGCACACTCGCGCCGGAGATGTCTGCATTGCCGAAATGGGCGGGCGAAAAGGGCGCGGGGAATGTGCAGATGGGATTGTTTTGAATGATGGCTACTGGGCTGACTATCTTTTGATGAAATTGCTGATTCAGTTTGCGCGTGTAAGGTTTGGGGCAGACCGCTTACTCTATTTTCCTTGGCGTCGCTCCTCCAGCCGAGCGCGGGTCATGCGTTCACGCAGGCCGCCTTCTTTTATGAAAGCTTTCTCCAGTTGCCGAATCTGCTGATCAAGCAAGTAATTGGTTTGGTGGATTAGGCATATGATGATATTAGCGACCACTTCGGGAGGGCGCGATTCAATATATGTCCTATAGGTCTCATACGACACATTTTTATCCGCCCCCAATTTTCGCACAAACAGCGCTTCCCGACTGTTCTTATCCCACAGCACAAACTTTCGCGTGCGCAAAAAATCGCGATAATCTTCCAACAACTCCTCCAAGCTCGCACGCGCCACATTTGTCAACTTGATCTCTGTCTCTTTGGAGGTGGCTGAGGCCATGCTGCCCTCGACGATATTCTGTTTACCTGATCGCGCTGCCTGCACCATCTGATCATGGGTGCGACTGCGCTTATCAATGAAATGGTCGCAGAAGAACACCGTTGCGTCATAAACGATCAGCGCCTTCTTGTACGAAAGCAGATTTTGGTAGCCGCCATGCTTTGGAATGAAACCCTCGCTCATGTTTATGCCTCCTTTTTGTTTGATAACCCGATACACAAGCTACGGCGGAACCGTGGCTGAACTTTCATTGCTCTGTCTTCAACTCATACCCAAGCAGCGCATCATCATCAAATAAAAACCGCCCAACGAATTTCTTTCCCGCCAACATAAGCGGAATCCACAAACGATCATCGGCCCACATCTGCTCATAAGGTATTGCATCGAGCGCAACCCACAGCGGCTTGGCTTCATCGGTTTCCTCCGGCTCGCCGAGATGGCCGGAGGCGCGAAACACAGTGACGTGAATCGAAAGCCCGTCGGTGAATTGAAAGAGCAATGCGCCGCTTTGCTCCAAGCCCGTGGGCGTAATGCGCAACTCTTCTTGCGCTTCACGAATCGCGCAGGCCAATTCCGTCTCGCCGGGATCGATGCGCCCGCCGGGACCGTTGATTTTGCCCGCGCCAAGCCCGCGTTTTTTGTGAATGAGCAGCACGCGGCTTGCGCAGATCACAAACACCAATGTGGCGCGCTGCTCGGGTTGCCATGTGCTCCACTCGATTTCTGCAAAATGCGCATAGCGTTGGCGCGTATCTTTCATGCGATGCCCTTTCTTCAATCTCACTATATTGTTTCAAGAACCGCTGTGTCAACAAAACTTTGCTCAATCCAACTCGGCGTTGCTTCACGCTAGCCAGAAGCCTTCTCCGCTTTGGTCCAAAGTTGCCCGCACGCCGCGTCAATATCATCTCCCTTGCTCCAGCGAATCATCACCGGCGCCTCCATGCCTTGCAATTGTTGATAAAATGCTTCGACCTTATCATGGCTCGGCCGCTGAAAATTTTCATCCACGGCATTGAAGGGAATCAAATTCACTTTGCACGGAATATCGCGCAGCAAACGTTTGAGGCGCTTCGCATCTTCCACGCTATCATTCACGCCGGCGAGCAAAACATATTCAAACGTGACGAGTTGTTTGGAGGCGAGCGCATACTCTTTTGCTGCGGCGAGCAAATCGGCAATGGGCCATTTGCGATTGAGCGGCATGAGACGATTGCGCACTTCGTCCGTGGTCGCATTCAATGAAATCGCCAGCCGAAACTTGTGCCCCTCTTCCATATAGCGCCGAATCTTGGGAATCAAACCGCTCGTGGAAATCACAATATGTTTCTGCGCGAGGTTGGGGCCTTCTGCATCCGACAAAATCGTGCATGCTTTAATCAGTTCATCATAGTTCAGCATCGGCTCGCCCATGCCCATGACCACGACATTGGTAATCGGCTGCTGCGTGAGACGGCGCACGGTTAAAAATTGATTGATGATTTCGCCCGCGGTAAGATTCCGCAGCAGCCCCATCTTGCCCGTGGCGCAGAATTGACAATCAATCGGGCAACCGACTTGCGAAGAAACGCAGAGCGTGTGGCGCTCACCTTCGTGCATCAAAACGCTTTCGAGGCGCAGGCCGTCGTGCAACGCAAAGAGAAATTTTTCCGCGTCGCGGCGCTGCGAAATTTGGCGCTGCACGACTTGCAACGTGTCGATCGCCGCGACTTCATCTAGGCGCAAACGCAAATTCGCAGCAAGGCTCGTCATCTCGGAAAAATTTTCGGCATTGCGGCCATAGAGCCATTGAAAGATTTGCTTGCCGCGAAACGGTTTTTCGCCAAGGCTTTCCGCGAACGCCATCAGCTCCGCGCGGCTCTTGCCGATGAGATTGGTTTTATTGCCGGGAAATTCCATGTTCATTCTCGTGGAGGATGCGTTGGTTGGCATTTTTTTTCGAGCAATGTAGCAATCATGTCTTGCCCCCGCAAGGCAAAGTTTGTCGCGTTTCAGGAACGATCTCCGCTGAGAACACGCGGCTCTACGTGAGCTGCGGCGCCGGTTATTGGGGCCCGCTGCAACGCACATCGGCGCGCCCGCGGAAGTGGCGGTGATTAAGCTCGTGCGCGCCTAACGTTTGCGCCTGAGTTTTGCAAATTGAAAATCGGAGCCGTATAAAGCACTTGCCATCTGCCTCGAAAAGGTTATCTTTTATCGCGCAATAAGTGCGATCTGGTGAAGCCCCAGTAAAGGAACTCAAGCCATGAAACTTGAAAGCTTGACCGAGGCGGAAGTTCGAAAATTCGCGGGCGCTACGATTTACGAACGCGGACATGAGTATTTTTCCTCGGGTATGGTGCTGGTTTGTGATTACGACGAAGCAAACAAAAGTCTTCGCGCCGAAGTTTCCGGCAACTATGGCGACTATGAAGTAGAGATCGCAATGGAAAAGGGCAAACTCGCGGCCTCATGTGACTGCCTGTACGACGGCTATCCTTGCAAACATATCGTTGCCGTGCTTCTGAGTTTTATTCACCGCCAATCGAAGTTCATCCAGTCGCGGCCCGCGGCCACCCCCAAAACCGACAAACTTAAAACGCAACTCGCTGCTTTGCCGCATGCTGAGTTGGTGCAAATGATTTTGACGTGCGCCGAGAAATATTCGGATTTCAAGCGCGAGTTGTTGGTGCGTTTCGCCCCGAATCAAAAAGCAACGTTAGACACCCTTCTTAAAGACGTAACGCGCGCCTTTCCCAGAATTGAATCCCGCAGCTATTCCACCCGCGCCATTGCCAAGCAACTTAAAATAATTCTAAAATCCATTGAAGGTGCCGAGCCTGCGATGCAGCTTGAGGTCTATTGGGCCATTGCGGACCGCACGTTGCGCGAACTGAATGAATACGGCATGCAAGACGAGCCGCTGGAGAATCTCGCCGCAGACGTGCTCGAAAAGTTAGCTGCGAGTTTTCATGAACGCCCGGAGTTGGGCGAGCGCAAGCGGGTGTTGCTTGCGGCGCTCATGGACTATTATCTTTGGGGCAACAGCGGCATGTCGGACGCGCTGTATGACGCCGTTCATGCGTTGTGCTCCGAGCGCACGGATTATCAAATCTTGATCGCTAAGTTGGAAGCGAAAGGCCAAAACAACTCGTATTATCGAAGCCAATTGGCGAATTTATATGCCAAGGTTGGCGACGAGAGCGCGCGTCGCAAAATGCTGGAAAGCAATCTCGAACTCGGCGCGGACTATTGGCGCTTGGCGGAATACTGGCTCGAAAAAGGTGAGCATGCGAAGGCGGCGCAAATCGTGCAGGCCGGAATCGATAAAGCCGAAGGCCGCTTAGATGAGCTTTATGACTTCATGCAAGAATACTATGAAAGTGGAAACGACTACGATAGCATTTTTCATCTGCTGCAAAAGAAACTGGCAAAGGGCAACATTGCGCGCTGGATCAATCTGAAGGACGATCCAACTTACAAATGCCTGGCGAAACACTACGCCGCGGCAAAGAACTACTTCGGTCAGAAGCAGCTTTTGGAATTGCGCCTGCATGCGAATCGCATCGATTTAGAGTTGTATAAAGACGCGAGAACAAATTTGAAGCCGGAGGATTGGCTCGCGTTTGAGAAGGAGTTGTTCGAGCGTTTGAAAGATTTGCAGCAGAAACAAAAGACCTCGTTGGCGCTCTGGTCAGGAAGTTCTGAAGCTGAAAAAATCCTGACTGAAATCTATCATTATAAAAACGACGAGCAAAGCCTCTTTGCCGTGGCAAAGCCGCACCATGATTTGTTGCTACAATACGAAGCGCATTTGCTCCCGCAACATGCCGAGTTTTATGCGCAACACTATCGCGACGAAATCGTACGGCTCGTCAAGCGCCGCGGACGTGAGAGTTATAAAGAGGCCGCGAAGCTTGCGGGTGCAATAAAAAAAGTTTATGTGACGTTCTTGCACCAACCCGAGGAATGGGAGAAGTTTATCACCAAATTGCGGACGGAACACAAAGCGCTCCGCGCGTTACAGGAAGAGTTGCGCAAGCTTTAAGAAGATTTCCGCCAGAAAAATTCTTTTGCAACAACCAACGCCATAAAGCTTCTCACCTAGCGCAGTGGAGAGACTTCATGAACTACAACTTCTGCCCTTCGTGCGGGCATGCTCTGCAATCTTCGCCGAATTTTCATCAAGGCAAGCCGCATTGCATGAAATGCGGCTTTGTTCATTTCAATAATCCGCGCGGTTGCGTTGCCGCGATCATACAACGCAAGAATGATATCTTACTTGTGCAACGCGCACAGGAGCCTTTCAAGCTGTGTTGGGATTTTCCCGGCGGCTTTTTGGAGGCGGGCGAGACGCCACAGGAAGGATTAAGGCGCGAGATGAGGGAAGAATTACAGATCGAGGTCGAACCGATAACGCTTTTCGGCGCGTATGCCGATCATTATGGCCCTGAGGGCGTGCCGGTGCTCATCATTTATTACTTTTGCCGCCTCGCGCGGGGCGCGATCCTTCCCCAGGAGGAACTCACCGACGCGCGTTGGTTTGAGTTAAACGCATTGCCGGACGCCATGGCGTTTCATCACACGCCGGAGGTACTTGCAGATTTGAGGAAGCGATTAGGAGTCCGCGACAACGGGCAACCACGGTTAAGTCGCGGCTTGCCGTGATGCTCGAACAAACAACGAATACCAGGAATCGATTATTGCAGGACAAAATTTGTTAGGCCAACATCAAATCCTGCGACGAGTGTTCGTTTTTTTCAAATGAAGCCGGCGCCCAAGCAGTGCTTGTTTTGAGATGTAAATGCTGCGGGGTTTTACCGTCATTACGGGCTTGATGGTTTTCGTGCAAATCACGCAGCACAGCACAAATAAAATCGACATCTTCTTCACTTAGTCGCGTATGGAGAGGGAGGCAGAGCGAACGTTCAGCAAGTTGCTCGCTATTGTGAAGGTCATTTGTGGCAAATTGGCTATAGGCCGAGGTGCGGTGCAACACTGGCGCGAAATATCTTTTCGTCTCGATGTTCATCTCGTTGAGCCGAATTTGTGCCGCCTCCGCTGTGCATCCGAATTTACTCGGATCGATTTGTAAAGCCATCGTAAAATAATTCGGCAGGGAGCCTCTCGTCGGAGCTTGAAACATAAGGCCCGAGACCCCGGTTAGATGCTTGCGATAACGTGCCGCGAGCTTACGTCGATACGCGAGATTTTCCTTCATGCGTTCAAACGACTTTAATGATAGGAGCGCTTGTAGCTCACTCAACTTGCCGTTGAAACCAAAAGCGACACAATCGCTGCGGTCTTCATTGTAACCATAATTGCGCAGCCAATTGATATGCTGCGCCAAAGCGCCATCGTTTGTAGTGACAAAACCGCCTTCGCCCGCGGATACGACTTTCGTACCGCTTAAGCTGAAGACTTCGGCATCGCCGTTCGCGCCGAGCAATTTAGAATGATATTCCGAACCCGTGGCCGCAGCCGCGTCGAAAAATAATTTTAAGTTCTGTTTGCGCGCTAGTGCTTCAAGCTCTGCAATGCGGCAGGGATTACCGAAGACATGAACCGCGAGAATGGCGCGAGTCTTTTCATTGATCTTTGCCGCGGCGTCTTCAACGGAAATGTTGAACGTGTCGAGATCCGCCTCGACAAAACACGGCTGAAGCCCCATGTGCATGATCGCATGCACGGTCGCCGGAAATGTGAAAGAAGGTACGAGCACTTCCGAGCCTTTAGGCAGGGTGGATAAAACCATCATCAAGCCGGTCGTGGCATTGGGCACCGTGAGTACACGCTTGACCCCAAGCAATGCTGCGAGGCGGGTTTCGAGGTCGGTAACGTGTTTGCCGAAGTTGGAAAGTATGCAGCCCGTCAACAAATCGTTGAGTTCAGTTTGGAGGGCAGAAATGTCATCCGGAATGGATGGGCAGGAATAGCGTAGTTTAAACTTTGGTATATTCATCTGTTCCCCTATCTCGGGTAGTTGTTTACAATGTTACACAACAACTGGATTTAAAAACAACAGTCGAAATACCTAATAAGCCCCAGAACCGCAGAAGACTATTTTTGCAAGGCGATTAATTTATGATCATAGTCAAATCAGAAAATAGGTTTTGAAAGATTTTTGAAGAAGAGGAGAGATGGAGGGCTAGTTGTTCAGTGTGACCAGTAGATACCAGATTATCTTGCCAGCCAAGACAATGGAACCGATCAAAAGGAAAAAGAGGATACAAACAATAATCACCTCAATGACCAAGCGCTCTAAGTTTTCTATGATTCTTCGGATTCTATTGAGTCGTGAATGGATTTTGGTGACCAAACTTTCAAGCCGTCTAAGCAGATTAGGTTTCATGACACGCTCCTTGCGACAAAGTGCTTCATCTGCGGAAATCTTTGAGTAAACTTTAATTTGGCCGAAAGAACAACTCTCGTACTACATTCGAAATGTCAAACTGCGGAATGGTTTTTTAGTAAGGCAAGGTTATGATCATCGACAACGCAATGCCACCTCCAACGAATCACAGCCTCTCGTTCGCCAAAACCTTCAGCGAGTTCATCGCCGCCAATCCCGACCTGCGCGCGATACTCGACAAGCTGGTGAATGACGTGGTCGAGCGCATGGACATTCAAATCTGCGCCGTGATTTTGCGCGATCAAGAGAATCCGCGGCGTTTGTACATGGCCGCGGCGCGCGGCTTATCAAAGGAACATCAAAAGGCTTTTAAGCTTTTGGAGGGACAGGGCATCACGGGCGGAGTCGTGGCAACCGGCAAACCTCGCATCGTGCCGAATATCTATGAGGAACCCGCGTATTCTTATCATGATTTCGCCTCCGAAGAAAAGCTGTGCTCCCTCGCCAGTATTCCGCTGCATCATCAGCAAAACGTTTTCGGCGCGCTCAATGCCTACACGCACAGCGACCGCTTTCACGATTTCACCGAAGACGAAATCGACCTGCTCACGCTGCTGGCAAACTGGACTGCGTTCGCGTTGCACCATTATGAGCAGCGTGAGGTTCAGGCGCAACAGCGCGGAAATTCGATCGAGGAAATCGTGCGCGAAACCCAGTTGCTCGACACGCCGGAGGCGACGATCAAATTTGTGTTGCCCAAAGCCGTTAAGCTTGTGGGCGGCGATGGCGGCTATCTGGCATTGGTGGATTATGAGCATCTGCGCTTTGAGCCGATTTTTTCCCATCCGCGCGAAGTACGCAACGTGCGGCGCCTGCGCATCGGCTCGCGCCATGAAGACATCGCGGGCTATGTGGTGCGCACCGGCAAAGCGGAAATCATCGCCGACGTGACTCACGACCCACGCCACAAAATTCGTGGAGACTGTCGCATACTTTCCGAGGCGCTGGTGCCGCTCAAATATAAGGACCGTACCCTTGGGCTTCTTAGCATTGATGCACGCCCAAAAAACGCTTTTCAGGAAAGCGACCTAAAGATTTTGGAAGCGCTCACCGGACATCTCGCATTGACGTTGCACAAGCAGAAGCTCGATCAAGCCTACAAAAAGCTCGGCTCCTCTTTCCGCACAATTCACGACCTCGAAGAGATTTATAATACGCTAGTGCGTGAAGCCGGAGAGTTCATCGGCACCAGCGCCGTGGCGCTATGGGAAAAGGATTGGGAGGGCAGTTTTGTGTTACGCGCGTGTATCGGATTCGAAAGATTCAAAGATTGCGACGTCAAGATTCCGGCAGGCAAGGGCATCGTTGCCGAAGTGCTCGCCAAACGCGACGCGGTGATCATCGACAACGTGGCGCAAGAGAAGAAGTATTTGTATCCCGAGATGATTGCGACCACCAGGCTCAAATGGCTGTTATGCCTCCCGTTGTTTTTTGCGAACGAAGTCTTTGCGGTGCTCGACGTTTATTCTCGACGGCCCGACGGCTTCTTTGATCAAGAAACAGCTTACTTAAAAGCACTGGTCTCGCAAGCAGAGGTGGCGATTCAAAACGCAAAGTTGATTGATCATTTCAACCGGATTGCCGAAAGCTTGACTTCTTCAAAAGACATTCGCGTGATTTTGGAGAACATTGCGCGCAGCGCCATGGAAGTATTGTGCGCCGAGCCGGTGGTGCTCTTTCAATATGACCAAGCAACGAAGAAATTGCAGCCTCCGCCTATTCTCGCGGGCAAACTGCTGCAACCAGAGGGCTATGCAGATGATTTTGTCTTCAGCGGCAACTCTTTCGCGGAGTTGATCATTGCGCGTGGTGAATCAGTTTATCGTGAGGCTAAAATTGAGACCCATCCAATCATGCAAGAAGTCAAACGCGGTGATCACGAAGGCATGCCCAAACAACGCTTTAATGAGCGTGAAAATATTCAATCCATGGCCGCGCTGGTTTTAAAGGTGGAAGAGGAAATCGTAGGCTTAATGTTTTTGAATTATCGCACGCCGCAGGAATTTTCCGGGATCGAAAAAAAGATTATGGAAACCTTCGCGTTGCAGGCGGCCATTGCCATCAAAAACTCGCGCTTGATCGACCAACTACACACGAGCAAAGAATTTCTGCGCAGTATCGTTGACGGCGTGCCCGATCCGATCATAGTGACGGAAAACAAAAGCGAGGGCGGCAAACGTGTATGGAAAATCCAGCTTGCCAATCAGGCCGCGCATGAGATGTTTGGTTATGATTTCGCAATGAAAGAATTGGCGGGCAGAAACGCGCGCGATCTTGTCGGTGATTATTTGCAAAGTTTGCGGCAGGCTCTCAAAGACGCCGACGGCGAACTCTCGGATTTTGAAACGGCGTTCATCCACAAGGAAAATTATGCGATCCCCATCAGTCTATCCACCTCGGTTTTGCAGCGCGACCCGGTGAGTCATCGTATCCTCAAGACCATTAGCATAAGCAAAAACCTGACGACACGTAAAGCCATCGAAAAACATCTCGACCACCTTAACAAAGCCACGACCGCGCTTTTAGGCATGGCGACTTTGGAAGAGGCTTATCAGGCCGTATTCAATAATCTGCGCGCGCTGGGTTACAGCAAAGGCATGATCTCGCTCGTAGAAGAAGAGCAACGCATGATTGTGCCGCAGCACGCCGTGGGTGAAGGCTGGGTCAAGTTTGTAGAGTTTCTCAAGATCGATTTGGGCAGTGACAACATCCTAGCGGAAGTGGTGCGCAGCCAAAAGGCGCAGTTGCTCGAAGATTGCACGAATGACGCGCGCTGCGAGCCAGCGCTGGTGCGTCTGGCGGAAGTGAAGGCGCAATATGTGACGCCTCTGCTTGTGCAGGACAAGGTGATTGGCGTGTTGCAAATCGATCTTACGGACAGACAAGATTTACTTAAAGGTGAAAAGTATTTTTTGGGTGAGTGTTTGGAAATTCTTTCCGGCTTTGCCAATCAAATCGCAGTAGCCATCGCATCGAACCGCCACAAGATTACGATCGACAAGTTACGTCTCAAGCTGGCGGATGTGGGCCACGAATTTCGCTCGCCGCTGCACATCATCACGGCGCAACTCGGAGGGGTGAAATATCATCTTGACAAGGTTTATCCGGAGGATGATTTCGTTAAGAGAAAACTAAAGATCATTGAAGAGGAAGCAGCACGTGCAGCACGGCAAATGAACAACACGCTACTCTCCACCGTAGAGTCGCGCAAAGCGCGCGGCATCAATCTCGAAAAAGGCTCACTCGGGGATTTGCTGGTGCAATGCGCCGACCGCTTCTTGGAAACCGCACAAAAGCGTGATATTCGTTTGCTCGTGTTCGACAGCGTTAAAAGGCTACCGCCGGTGTATTTCGACAAGACGCAAATGGAGCAGGTTTTCACCAACCTGCTGGACAACGCGGTCAAATATTCGCATCGCAAACAAAACATCGAAATCAAAGCGCGGGAGATCGGCAACAAAATCGAGATCACAGTGATGGATCGCGGCCTAGGCATTCCGGAGAATCAATACGAGCGTATTTTTCAAGGCTTCACACGCAGCGAAATTTTGGACAGCACGCGCTACATTCCGGGCACGGGCCTGGGCTTGATGATTGCCCGCGACTTCGTGCAGCAGCACAAGGGAAGGATCTGGCTGAAGAGTGTAGCCTTCATGAAAGCCCATAGAAAGATTCAAAGCTTCGAAGGTTACGAAACGACTTTTTTTGTTTTACTGCCGCAGAACCCCAAGGAGGTGTGATATGGCAAAACGTGTTCTCTTCGTGGACGACGAAGATTGGAGCGTTGATGCTTACTTTCCTATGTTGCGCGACCACGGTCTCGAGGTCGATCTCGCCATGGATGGAGACCAGGCGATAGACTTATTGCGAGAAAACAGCTACGATTTGATCGTGCTGGACATCATGCTCCCACCGGGCGAACAAATCGGCGACAAGATCGAACCGCGCAAAGCCGGCGAAGTTTTGTTGCGTAAGCTGCGGCGCAATGAGATTGCAAGAATTCAAACCTCGCCGAAGGTTCCGGTGATGATCGTGACCGCTGTGACCGATCATAAGCTAACGGAAACGATGAAGGAATTGCAGGCGCAAGAAGTTTTTCAAAAACCGGTGCTGCCGCTGGATTTGGTGCCGCAGCGCATTCTTGCGTTGCTGCAAGAACAATGAGAGGGAACTCAACGTGAAAGAAAACCTAGACAAGGATTTCGCGCGTTTTCTCGAAAAACGACCTGACATCATGCGCGCGCTCACTAACGGCGCGTTCCTACCGCTGCCGACGCAGTGGAAGCTTTTGCTCTACCTCTTTGATCTAAATCATTTCAGCCTGAACCAAACCCTGGACGGCGCAAGCTTTCAGCCCGCGTATGAAGCGGAAAGAGACCTGCAGAAGCCATTGCTGCTATCCGCGGAATTGCTGACCGGCTTGATGCGATCAGCCCACGCTGCAAACAAGGCCGAGTCTACGCAAATAGAAATGCCGTTGGATAATGAACGCTGCCTTGTGGAAGCTGCGACCGCAATTCCGTTGCTGTTTAAAGGCGAGAAAAAAATTTTGTTGCTCTATAAGAGAGTCAAAACACCGAAAGCCGAGGTCATTCAGAATTACGTTTTCAACGGCTATGAGTTGCAACGCATCATGGCGCATGTTAAAAGCTTCGTGTTGGCAGAGGAGCAGCGCAGCGAAATGCTCGGCATTAAACAAAAGATCGCCGACCAGCAGAGGCAGATTCTGCGCGCAATGGAAAAAATCAACGTGGGAAAGCTGTTTGCGATTTTCGGCAGCGTGTTCGGTGCGCTCCAAGGCTGGCAGGCGCTCAAGGACCTGTTCGGCGGATTCAAGCTCGTCGAGGTGTTGCAAGGCTTGGGCACGCTCATGTTTTTGTTTTTTGCCGTGGTGGTTGCGTTCCGACTCTCGCGCAAAGACGAGGAGCGCTAGCATGTTTTTTGAAAAGTATGTTCTCGTCAGAAACCAAATTGCTTTTGGCGCAGGGCGTTTGTACGTTTGCGACACAAATCGCACGGCTTCTCAGGTGCCGCCTTTTTTAATAGAGTTCAACGCCAGCATTAAAATTTGATTCAACTCATTCGCAGCCACAACGATGCTGGGCCGGAACTCAACATTGATGGAATGAAAAAGGAAAACTGACCTTCCATTCTCGACCTATGCCTTCCACTTCCCCCCATTCCGAAATCCTCAAGCTGCGCGAGCAGCTTAATCAGCATGCGTATCGTTACTACGTGCTCGACGATCCGGAAATTACGGATGCGGAGTATGATCGTCTCTTCCGCAAGCTGCAAGCGTTGGAAGAAAAAAATCCGGAATTGATCACGTCGGACTCGCCGACGCAAAGAGTCGGCGCCGTGCCGGTGGAAGAGTTTGAGACCGTGACGCACACGATTCCCATGGTCTCGCTCGACAATGCGTTCGACGACGGCGAGCTGCGCGACTTCGATCAACGCTTGCGCAAGCTGCTCGAACTTGATGAGATCGAATACACCGTCGAGCCGAAACTTGACGGCACTGCGGTGGAGTTGGTTTATGAAAACGGCGTCTTCACCATCGGCTCCACGCGCGGCGATGGTTACACGGGCGAGAACATCACGCTGAATTTGAAGACGATTAAATCTGTGCCGCTGCGTTTGCGCGAAGGCAAGATAAAAATTCCCGAACGACTTGAAGTGCGCGGCGAAGTGTTTTATCCCGTGGCCGCATTCAAGAAGCTCAACGAGCAGCGCGTCAAAGCGGGCGAGCCGGCGTTTATCAACCCGCGCAACTCAGCTTCGGGTTCGTTGCGCCAGCTTGATCCAAAACTCACGGCCGAGCGCCCGCTCGATATTTTTGTATATGGCCTCGGCCAAGTCGCCGGCTACGAGTTCAAATCGCAATGGGAAGCGCTGCAAACTTTCAAGCAATGGGGCTTCAAAGTCAATCCGCTACCCAAGCTCTGTCGCGGCGTGGAAGCAGTGCTTGAGCATTATCGCCACATCGGGCAATTGCGGCCGAGCTTGCCGTATGAAATCGACGGCTCCGTGATCAAAGTCAATTCGTTCGAGCAACAGCGCGCCTCGGGCATGCGCACGCGCAGTCCGCGTTGGGCCGTGGCGTACAAATATGAAGCGCAACAAGAGAGCACAAAGATCGAGAACATCGAAGTGCAAGTGGGACGCACGGGCACGATTACGCCGGTTGCGATTATGCAGCCCATCAAAGTCGGCGGCGTCACCGTGAGCCGCGCGACGCTGCACAATGAAGACGAGATCAATCGCCTCGGCGTGAAGATCGGCGATTGGGTGATCATTCAACGCGCGGGCGACGTAATTCCCGAAGTGGTGAAAGTGATCGAATCGAAACGCACGGGCAAGGAGAAGAAGTTTCGCTTTCCGAAGAAGTGCCCGGTGTGCGGCGAGCCGGTGGCGCGTCTCGAAGGTGAGGTGGCGCATCGTTGCCAGAACATCAGTTGCCCCGCGCAGTTGAAAGAAGGCATTCGCCATTTCGCTTCGAAACTCGCAATGAACATCGATGGCCTCGGCGAGAAGTTGATCGATCAGATGGTGGATAAAGAGCTTGTGAAAAGCTATGCTGATTTGTACTTTCTCAAAAAGGAAAAGCTCGCGGAGCTTGAACGCATGGCGGAAAAGTCGGCGCAGAATATTATCGATGCGATCGACAAGAGCCGCGCGGTGACGCTTGATCGCTTCGTCTATGCGCTCGGCATTCGGCATGTCGGCGAGCACATGTCGCGCGTGCTCGCGAAGCAGTTTGGTTCTTTGGAAAATTTGCAAAAGGCCGACGCCGAAAGCTTGCAGCAGATTCATGAAGTCGGCCCGCAAGTGGCGGAGAGCGTGTCGAGCTTTTTTAAAGAGAAGAAGAATCTCGCCACGATTCAGAAGTTGCTCAAGGGCGGTGTGCAGATTCGTGAAATCGCCAAGCCCAAAGTTGCCGATCAAAAATTCTCGGGGCAGATTTTCGTTTTCACGGGCGCGCTGGAAAAATTCACGCGTGATGAGGCAGAACGCATGGTCGATGAGCGCGGCGGTCGCGCTTCCGGCTCAGTGAGCAAGAAGACAAATTATGTTGTTGCCGGCCCAGGCGCGGGTTCGAAGCTGGACAAAGCGCGCGAGTTGAGCGTAGCTGTGATTTCGGAGGAAGAGTTTTTGAAGATGGTGGAGTAATGAATAAGGCTAAGAAAAAGGCGACGCGCCGGCAGCCGGATTTTTCCAACGGCGTACAAGGGAAATTTTTCCGCTTATCAGAATCACAAAAGATGATACCGCTTGACGCCGACGTGGTGAAATACTTTCAGCGCCGCGCTCAGAAAGAAAAGAAGGCATATTACGTGCTGATCAACGAAGCGCTGCGCAATATCATGGATGCCGAGAAGCCGGCGGCGAATTTAGAACGAGCCGTGCGGGAGACGATTGCCATCGAGGTGCGGCGCGCCGTTGCGGTGAAATAGTTTCGGGTAGCTTCATCGGAGGGCAAGAATGGAACAAGACAGCCCGTGGAAAGAGGTGCTGGAAGATTTATTCGAAGACTTTCTGGCGTTCTTCTTTCCGCAGATTCATCAAGACATTGACTGGTCGCGAGGCCATCAATTTCTCGATCAAGAGTTGCGGAAAATCCTCAAGGGCAGCGCGACGAGCAAACGCATTGTGGATAAGCTCGTGAAGGTCTTTCTCAAAGATGGTGCGGAGAAATGGCTTTTGATTCACATCGAGATTCAAAGCTATCCCGAAAGAAGATTTCCCGAGCGCATGTTCGTTTACAACTATCGCATCTTTGACAAGTTTCATCGCGAAGTCATCAGCTTGGCGCTCTTGACGGATGAGAATCCGAAATTCCGCCCGAGCGAGTATCGTCGCGAGCGTTGGGGCTTTGAAATGCTGTGCCGCTATCCTATTGTGAAGATCATTGATTATCGCGAACGCTGGGCGGAATTAGAAGCGAGTGATAATCCTTTCGCGATCGTGGTGTGCGCTTTTTTGAAGACGCTGGAAGTGAAGGGAGAGGTGCAAGAGTTATTCTCGTGGAAGAAGCACTTTTTGCTGGAGCTTTATCACAGGGGGATGAGCCGAAAGACCTTGCTGGCCATTTACAAGTTTATCGATTGGATTATGGAGCTGCCGAAAGAACTTGAAAACGAAATCTCAGAAGAAATCAAAACGATAGAGGAGAAAGTCCCCATGCCATATGTAACTTCGATGGAACGTCTCGGCATCAAAAAAGGCATCGCCGAAGGCGTCACCCAAGGCATCACCGCCATTCTTGAAATAAAATTCGGTCCCGAGGGTTTGCCTTTGAGCACGCGCGTCGCACAAACGCATGAAGCGGAAATATTGCAGGAACTGATGAAACGCTTGAAATACGTCCAGAGCTTGCAAGAGGCGGAGAGGCTTTTCGACGAATTTGCCGTGCCGCAACAAGCCCTGAACGGCGCTGCGATTACACAATAACAAAGTAGCTACAAAATAACGGAATATCACCCAACAGGAAGAGGAGCAATACCATGTCTCAAGAAAAAAGTTTTTTGAAAGGTTTATTTCTCGGCAGCCTTGTCGGCGCGGTAGTCGCGCTGCTGTATGCGCCGAAGACCGGCAAAGAAATGCGGCGTGATATCAAACGCAAATCGCGCGAGCTGTATGAAGACGCGGAAGATCAGTTTGAAGATTTGAAAGACAAAGCCGAAGACATTATCGAAGAAGGCAAGCGTCAAGCCGCGCATTTGCGCCGCCAAGCCGAAAAGAAAATGCAGGAAGCGCGGGAAGCCGCGGATGACCTCGTGGCGAGCGGCCGTGAACTCGTCTCTGATTACTCCGGCAAATCCGGCGAAAAGATCGCCGAAGCCAAGGCGCAGGCGCAAAGCATCATCGAAGAAGGAAAAAAAAAATTCGGAAGTGGAAAAGATAAGCTGAAATCCGCGATGGATGCGGGCGTGCAGGCTTTCCGCGATGAAGTCGACGACGCCATTGCCAATTGAGCGGCGCTTATTTTTAAACTCTAAAAAGCGTGCGCCGTTTGTGTATCGTCAAGTTTCACCCTCGGCGCAGCTATCAATTACGAGGTGTCGATGGAAATGGTAATGACCGTGAGCGTGGCCTTCATCGCGTTTTGCATGCTGCTCATCATGCTCGCCATTGTCGCCGTGCTCCTGCGCGTGCGCAGCTTGATTCGCGAACTCGAAAAATTCGTGGACACGGCGCGCCAACACGTGCCCGCCGTGATGCACGACGTCACGCAAATCAGTTCCGATGTGCGTAGCATAGTGAGATCTGTGGAGCGCGACATGCCCAAAGTGAGCCAGGCCGTGGAAGCGCTGCGTGCTACGGCCGAGGAGATTCACGAGCTTGAACGCATGGTGCGCGATAAAATCGAGCGGCCGCTGCTGAATGTGTCTTCCGTGATCGGCGGCGTGTTGCGCGGTTTGAATGCGTTTTGGCGAACGTTGCTTCGTTAGCCGGATTGCTTTCGCCACTTCGAGCACTCGAAGTGGCTTTTTCTTTTTTCATCAAACCACTTGCTGTGTGGTGAGACAAAACTCGATAACTCAACTTGGATTAGGACATTCAACCAGATTAGGAGTTTCTCATGCAGTCTTTGGAATTGGATCGCCGGTTACAAATTGTGCGCGGCATCGCGAAAGCCGCCGGCGATATTGTGTTGCAATATTATGATGAACGCGTCTCGGTCGAGTGGAAAGCGCCGGGCGATCCCGTGACCGTCGCGGATCATGCCGCGAACGAAAGCATCATTGCCGCGTTGCATCAACATTTCCCCGGCGAAGCCGTGCTCTCGGAAGAGTCGAGCGATGATATGAGCCGCCTCGGCTCGAACGTAATTTGGGTCGTGGATCCGCTCGACGGCACGAAGGAGTTCATCAAACGCAACGGCGAGTTTTCGATTATGATCGGCATGGTTGAAAACGGCAAGCCAACATTGGGCGTCGTGATGCAACCGGCCACGAATTTTCTCTATTCCGGCGCGCCGGGTTTGGGCGCTTGGCTCGCGACACCGAACGGCGAAAAGGTTTTGCGCGTGTCAAATATCGAAACCTCTGCGCAACTGCGCATGGTCGCGAGCCGCTCGCATTTTGATCCGCGCGTCGATCGCGTGCGCCAGCGTTTGGGCATTCACGAGATTTTGCGCTCCGGCAGCGTCGGCTTGAAGTGCGGCTTGATTGCGCGCGGCGAATGTGAAGTGTATGTGCATCCCAGTTCGCGCGTGAATATGTGGGACAGTTGCGGCCCGGCCGCAATTCTCATGGCCGCGGGTGGCATGATGACTGACATGGCCGGCGCGCCGTTGAATTACTCCGCAGTGGATGTGCGCCATCGTCAAGGCTTGCTCGCGAGCCATGGTCGTTTGCATGAGATGATCGTGAAAACATTGGAAAGCGAAGGCGTGAAGGCGGAAGGTTGAGAAGCGCCAAATAGATTTCGAATCAAAAAACTTCCAATGGAGGATGAGCTTCTGTTGGAAGTTTTTTTTACCCATACTTTTTTCTCTCACAAACTCAGCCAACATGCACGACGTTATTGCGCGCTTAGCAGAAAAAGGAATGGCATTGCCTGAACCGCCCAAACCCGGCGGCGCATATGAGGCCGTGCGCGTGCTCGGCGGCGTTGCGTATGTTGCCGCGCAGTTTCCGTTTCACGAAGGCGTGCTGGCATATCGTGGAAGATTGGGGCGTGAGTTGACGACGCAAGAGGGCTATCGCGCCGCAGAACTTTGCGCCGTGAATGTGCTCGCGCAAATCCATC
This sequence comes from bacterium, assembly GCA_041918175.1. Lineage (GTDB taxonomy): Bacteria > Zhuqueibacterota > Zhuqueibacteria > Zhuqueibacterales > Zhuqueibacteraceae > JABWAN01. The sequence goes on along the minus strand of JAYRWE010000131.1, from coordinate 45,938 downwards.
GCCATGTCGGTTTTGAGCGCATTGCCGGGCTGAATCGCTTCGAGGCTTATTTGCTCACGGTCGAGGGCTGGAATGATTTTCCGAAAGTGGTCGATGGCGCTTCGCAGCTTTTTCTGCACGCGCTCGGAGATGCGGGCCGGCATGCGCGCGCACTGTTTGGCGTCGAACGATTGCCCATGAATGCGCCCATCGAGTTGGTTGCGACTTTCACTTTGCATACATAACGCGCAGATGATGCTTTTCCTTCTAACCAGAATGTTTAGTGCTTTGCTTTCGCGCAAGCGCAGATTCGTTTACTGCGCGATTTATCTTTTCCTAACCTGCTCTCTCGTTCTTCATGCCAACCTCCGCGCGCAAGACAATTATCAAATCAAAACTTTCCAAATCGACGGCGTGAAGAGCGTGCATGAGGCCGAACTCCGCGAAGCCTTGGCCACGCAAGCGCCGCCGTGGTCGCAGCGCATTTTTTTTTGGAAAGAAGCGCCGCTCTTTAGCAGCAATGATTTTCAACTCGATCAACGCCGCATCGTGCAGTTTTATCGCACCAAAGGCTTTTTCCGCGTGCGCGTGGCTCCGCCAGAGATTCGGGTTGAAGAAGAGCAGCAACAGGTGCGTTTGCGTTTGCAGGTTATTGAAAACGAGCCGGCGCGCATCACGAGCTTCGCGCTCGTGGCCGCGGATTCCGCCACCTATGACGCGCGGCTTTGGCGCGAGCTGGAAACCCGAGTCGCGCTGAGAGCGGGTTCGCGCCTGGACGAAGCGTTGGTGCGCGATAATCGTTTCGCATTGCTGGCCTATCTCGCCACACGCGGTTTTCCTTTTGCCAAAATCGAGGTGGAGACGACGCGCGACAAACTAGATCAAAACGCGGAAGTCAAGTTCATTATCGCACCCGGCACCGGGTGCGCGTTCGGCGAAGTCACGATTCTCGACACGAAAAAATATCCGCAGCGCGTCATTCGCAAAGAGCTTGCGTTCAAACCGAAACAGCGCTTTGATCAAAGCAAACTTTTGCAATCACAGCAGCGCATCTACCGCCTCGAATTGTTTCAAGCCGTGGGCGTGCGCGCGCGGGTGGATCAAGAACAGAACGGCATCATCCCGATAGAGGTGCGCGTTAAAGAAGCGCCGCGCCACACGGTGAAGCTCGGCGGCGGTTTCGGCACGGAAGAGCGCGGGCGGGTGAGCGTAAATTTCCGCCGCAGAAATTTTCTCGGCGATGCGCGCCGTTTGCAAGCGGAAGCAAAGTATTCCAAGCTGGAGCCGGGACGATTTCAAGTGACCATCTATCAGCCGCAATTTCCCGAGCCGAAAACCGCGCTGCAAATCAGCCCATTTTATTTGCGGCAAAGTGAACGCGGTTACGAAGTCAGAAGGTTGGGCGCAGAACTCGCGGCGCAGCGCGTGTGGGGCAAGTTCAGCAACGGGTTCGCGCGTTATCGTTATGAGCGCGTGAATGCCGATACCAGCGGCGTCACCACACAGTATCGCAAATCTATTTTCACGCTCGGCCTGTTTCGCAACAGCAGCACGCCGTTGTTCTCGCCCAAGCGCGGCATGTTCTCTTCGCTCGAAGCGGATTGGAGCGGCCTGCTCTTCGGCGCGGACTTTCAATATCTCAAAGCCACGCTCGAAGCGCGACGCTATTTTGAAATTTTTCCCGAGGTGGTGTTTGCCACGCGCGCGAAGTTGGGCACGATTCATCCGCTCAGTGCGCGCCGCCCGGTTGCGCCGCCGGAAGAACGTTTTTACGCGGGCGGCAGCTCTTCCGTGCGCGGTTGGCAACGGCAAGAGCTTAGTCCGCAAGATGCCTCGGGCTTTCCAATCGGCGGTAGTAGTTTATTTGAAAGCAGCGCGGAATTGCGCATTCCTCTTTGGCAAGCGCTCGGCGCTGTGACTTTTCTCGATGCCGGCAATGTTTGGCAAGATGCGAATACCTTTCCGCTCAATGCTCTCTTCTATGCCGCGGGGTGGGGCTTGCGTTATGATACGCCCATCGGCCCGGCGCGCATCGACTTTGCGTGGAAGCTCAATCGCCAAGACCGCGCCGAAGACAAATTTGAATTTCACGTGAGTGTGGGGCAGGCGTTTTAGGAGGTGTAACGTGTCAGGTGTAATGTGAAATGCGAAGATCAATAAAATTGTTTTTCAAAATAACGCTCGGTGTTGCCATTGCCGTTGTCGTGCTCTTGTTCGCGCTTGCGGCGATGACGCAGACGACGCGCTTCAAAGCGTGGCTGCGCGACGAACTGCTCGCGCAAGCGCAGGAGAAGCTCGCAGGCAAGCTTGCACTCGGTCGCATCGAAGGCAACCTCGTGAGCAACTTCACGCTCGTGGATTTGCAATTGGATTACGCCGACGAAGCGCTCGCGCGCATCCCGCGCGTTGAAGTGGGATTCCGCTTGCTGCCTTTGTGGGAAGGCCGTGTGCAGATCGACGAAGTTCTTATCGACAGCCTCGTTTTGCATCTAAAACAAGAAGCCGACAGTTTATGGAACGTACAAAAACTCGTGCGGCCTAATCCCGACACGACGAGCACGGCTTCGCCGCATTTGTCGCTTTCGCATTTCGAGATTCGTCACGGCTCCGTGCGATTTGCGCCGCTCGATACGGCGAGTTTTTTATATCGCCGCACGTGTGAAAACCTTGCGCTGCGCTTGCAACTCGAACAATCGCGTACGAGCACTGCGCTCGCTTTGACACATCTCTCGTGCGCGCTCTCCGGCTTTCCGTTTAAGTTGGAAGAAGCGCGCGGCCGCTTGCATGTGGCGCCGGATTCTTTGCGGCTGGAAGATTTCACGTTGCAATTTGGCGCTTCAAAATTGCAGTGCACTTTGACGCTCACGCATTTTGCGCAGCCGCAATTTCGCGCGCAATTGCAGGCCGCGCCTTTGCAATTGGAAGACGTGCAAAACTTTCTGCCGCAAATGACGACCACCGGCGCACTGCAACTCGAAGCGGAGATTGCGGGCAACGCACAGCGCGCAACGGGCACGCTGACTTTGCAACATGAGGCCGGGCGTGCGCACACCACTTTTGCCGTGCAGCAAGACAGTGTGCTCGCTTATGAACTCAGCGCCGAACTGCGCGGACTTGATTTGGCGAAGCTCTTGCCCGAACGCGCGCCATCTTCGCGGCTCAATCTTAATCTCGAACTCAACGGCACGGATGTGCGGTGGGAAGAACTCGCGGCGAACGTCAATGTCACGCTGGATACTTCGCGGCTCGCGCATGTGCCGATTTCGCATCTCGTGCTCGAAGGCGCGGTGGGCGACAATCAAATTCTCGGCAATGTGCTTTTACTCTCTCCGAATGGCGAGTTGGCTTTGATTGCGAGCGCAAGCGACGTGCAACAAACGCAAGTATTCCATGTGAACCTCAGCGCGCGCAATTTCAACGTGGCTGCGATTGCGCAAGACAGTGCGCTCGCCGCGCAAGTGAGTTTCGATTTCGCCGGTCACGGTGCCGGCTTTGATCCGCAACAAATGCAGTTTGACGGCAAGCTCGCATTCGCGCCTTCGGTTATTCATTCCTTCCCGCTCGATACGTTATTCAGCGTGTTTCGTTGGCGCGCGCCCACGCTTTGGCTCGACACTTTGCAGGCGCGCACGGACTTCGCGCGTATTCACGCGGAGGGCCGCGTCAGCGCCGAGCAGGCAAATGACTTGCAATTTCGCGTAGAATTGGGCAATCTTGAACGCGCGCGCAAGGCGCTGCGGCTTGATACACTCGCCGCGTTCGGAGCGCTCTCGGGACGTTTGCGCGGTGTGGTGGATTCGCTGCAGGTGGCCGGCGTTTTTCAGTTAAACAAAGTGAAGTACAATCGCACGAAGCTCGACACGTTGTTTGGCGATTTCACCTTTGCACGACGCGACACCAACAGCGGCGGTGCAATACACGCTACTGCGCGAAAAATTCTCGCCGCAATCGTGCCGCTCGACTCGCTGCGCGCGACCATTGACTACAATTCTGCGCACGCCGACGTCTTCGTCGAGCTCTGGGAAGGCTTGCAACATCGCGGCGAGTTGCAGGGCCGATATGTTTATGGAGAAGTCGGCCGTTTTCATCTGCAGCAAGCCGCGCTCGAAGCGCTCGATCGTCATTGGGAAACGCCGCCCGATTCGATGTGGATCGACGTGGGTGAATTCGATTATTTTTATCACAACCTCAAGCTGCGTTCGGGCCGCACGCAAGTGTTTGCGCACGGCAAAATCGATCTCCTCGGTCCGCAGGACTTTCGTTTTGGCGTCGAAGAATTTCAACTCGCCTCCGTGGCCGAACGCCTCGGTTACAAAGAAGAGTTGCGCGGCGCATTAACGCTCGAAACACAACTGCGCGGGCCATTGGAGCAGCCGCAAATCAACGGGCACGTTTTGCTGCGAAACGGAAAGTTTTCGGAATTTGCGTTCGAGCATTTGGCCGGCGACTTTGCATTGCAAAGTGAGCAAATCAGTTGGGGCTTCACGCTGGCGCAAGAGAGCGCGCGCGTGTTGACGGGCGAAGGTTTTCTGCCCGTGCGCTTTGCCGCAGGCGATACGGGGCTTGTGCTGCGCGAGGATCGTCCCATTCGCATTCAAGCTGCGACAGAGCGGCTCGATCTCGCTTTTCTGCAAACATTTTTGCCCAGGCTTAAGCGCGTGAAAGGCGGCTTGTCGCTGGATGCCAAAATCGAAAACACGTTGCACGATCCGCATCCCACTGGCGTTTTCAATGTTTTCGAAGGCGAGTTTAGCATTCCGGAAAACGGCACCTCCTATCAGGATGTGCGCTTCGGATTGAACGTGGCTCCCGGCGTGATCAATTTCACCGGCAAAGCGCGCAGCGAGAAAGAAGGCAACGTCAGTTTGACCACGGTGGTCAAATATGAAAAAGATAAAATCATAAGCGCCGAAGGCGATTTACAGGCGAAAAACTTTTTGATCGCGCGCACGCGCGATATGGAATTGTTGCTCGAGGCGGACGTGCGCGCCGGCGGCGACCCGCAGCAACTCAGCTATGCCGGAGACGTGACGATCAAGCGGGCGCGTTTTTTTCTGCAAGGCTTGCAACGCCAAACGGCGTTGGAGTTGGAAACGACGACGCCGGCGGCGGCGGATTCCACGCGCGTGGCGCTGGCGCAAGCGGATGATCCCGTTTCCACTTTGCTCAAAAAAGTGCGCGGCGAATTGCGCATCAACATTCCGCGCAACACGTGGATTCGCGGCCCGGAAGTCAATCTCGAATTGGGCGGCGACGTCAACTTTCTGCAAGAAGGCGCGAACTTTTCCGTCTTCGGCCCCATACGCATCGTGCGCGGCAATTACGAATTGTTCGGCAAACGTTTCGACGTGCAAGAAGGCGAGTTGACGTTTCAAGGCAACATTGACACGCCGCCGACCATCGCGCTCACTGCGCGCTATGTGTATCGGCTGGATAAAGAAAAGCATGAGATGTTCGTCAAAATCACCGGCGCGCTCAACAATCCGCAGATCGAATTTTTAAACGAACAAGGCACGACGCTCGAGCAAAAAGAAGCGTTGGCGTTGTTGCTCTTCAATGTTCCATTTGAAAGTCTCGGGCTTTCAGGCGGCAACGCGACCGGAGACAAAGTCGATCTCGCGCAAACCGCGCGCGGCTTGGTTTCCGGCTTGGTCTCGCAACAACTCACGAATACATTGGGCAAGCGTTTGGGCTTGGACGTCGTCGAGTTTCAGGGCGGTGAGCAAGAGCGCGCTTCGGTGATGGTGGGTCGGTACCTCAATAACGATCTCTTTCTCAGTGTGACGCAAGATTTCAGCGGCTCCGCGGATGCACTGCGCGTGGCGCTAGAATTGGAAATCAATCGCCTTCTATTTCTGCAAGCCGTGAAAGGCGGCAAGGCGGATAAAGAAAGCGGCCTTGATTTGATTTTGAAAACGGATTGGTAAGCGCGATTGCTCGTGCGCCTGCCTTGAAGCATGGTTGCGTACCGTCTTATGGAGTGAAGGAGGAGATATGGCTACACTCAAAGCTTGTCAAAAACTGCCGCAAGCCGAACGCGAAGTTTGGGAGTGCGGCCTAGTGAAGCTCGCAAACTGGATGCAGGAAGGCAAACGCGAACCGATTCGCCCGACCATGGCATTGTGGTTCGATTTGCAAAATGGATTGATCGTCGGGCACGAGCTTGCGAAGGAAACACCCCAGCCGGAAACTTTTCTCAAACAATGTTTGCAAACGATGACCGCGCCGCAAATGGGCTCGCCGCGGCGACCGACGCATTTGTGCTTGAAGGATGCCGCGCTCGCGGAGTACGTGCGCGCGCCGCTCGCCGGTCTCGGCATCACCGTCGAAGTCATTGATCGTTTCATCGCCATTGACAAAGTGGTGGAAATGCTCACCAGAACCATGCAAACAGTAGAGGGTGAGGAGAGCAAACCCTTTCCTGCGCTCATTACGGTGCCGGGCGTGACGCATGAGTATGCCGAACATTTTTATCACGTGGCTGCCGAATTTTATCGTCATGCGCCGTGGAAGACCATCAGCGATCAGACGGAGATTATGCTCGAATGTCCCCACTTCTTTCGCAATCCGCTCTTCTTCATCGTGATGGGCAACGGCGGAATGGAGTTTGGCCTTAGCCTTTTTATCACACGTGAAGAAATCAATATGCTCGCCGAGTTTGGCGTACCCGATGGTGAAACCGTGCCGCCGGTGCGCACTGCCAGCGTGCTGTTCTCCGAGCAATTCTATCTCGCCTTTGAAGACCTCGACGCCATCGAACAAAATCGTTGGGAAATTGCCGCGCCCCAAGCTTATCCCCACGTCTTCAAAATTTCTCCGAAACGCACTCCTCCCTTGCGTGCGCCCTCTTTCCCGCTCGTGCAAGCCTTTGAGGCGGCGATGCTCGTTTTGCCCAAATTCATTTCCAAACACGAAGCGAAGATAAAAAGTGAAAAACCCTGCTCCGGCTTGTTGCACGCGAAGACCTTTCAAGGCTCATGGCCGCTGCAGCTTCGCATCGAGTAGCTGATTCCGTCTCTGCCCACGAAATACGCGAATAACGCAAAGCCTCGTTCGCGCCATTCGCGTATTTCGTGGGAAAAAATTTTATTCATGGCCGCGTAGATCGCGCTCATAAATATCCACGGAGAAATCGCATGAAAGCTTGGCATCAACGTTCAAAAGCCGCCGCGGGATTCAATTTCGAGCTGGCTTCTCAAGCTGAATACGCGTCGCCGTTTCGGATTCTGCAAACGAGGCGCAAGGGCAATTTGCACGCTGCGGAGAAAAGTTTTCATGTTTTAATCTGCGCGCTCCTGCTCCTTCTCACCAATGCCTTCGCGCAACGCAGCGCGGCGACGGATACTGCGCAGAGCATTGCCAAACACACACGCGCAATGACGAAATTGCCCGGCTATTTCAATTTGTATTGGGAAGAAAAAAGCGGCCAGCTCTGGCTGGAAATTTCGCGCTTCAACGAAGAGTTTCTCTATCAAGTCTCGCTTGCGAGCGGCGTGGGTTCGAATCCGATTGGATTGGATCGCGGCCAACTCGGCGGCGAGCACGTGGTTTATTTCGAGCGCGTCGGGCCGAAAATTTTGTTAGTGCAACCGAATTATAAATTTCGCGCGCTCTCCGATGATGCGCGCGAACGCAAGACCGTGCGCGAGTCGTTCGCCACTTCGATACTGTGGGGCTTTAAAATCGCCGCGGAAGAAAACGGCAACGTGCTCGTTGACGCCACGGATTTTTTTCTGCGCGATGCGCACGGCGTGAGCGAGCAACTCAAAAACGCCGGGCAGGGCAATTTCAGTTTGAGTGCGGAGCGCAGCGCGTTTTATCTACCCCACACCAAAGCGTTTCCGCAAAACACTGAAGTCGAAGCCACGCTTACATTCACAGCGAGCGAGCCGGGCCGCCTCGTGCGCGCGACGATTCCCACGGCGCAAGCACTCACTGTGCGGCAACATCATTCGCTTGTTAAATTGCCTGAGCCGGGTTATAAGCCGCGTGTGTTTGATCCGCGCGTGAGCAGCGACGCGTTGCTCTTTAGCGACTATGCTTCGCCCATTGCCTCGCCCTTGCATCAGCGTTGGATTTATCGTTTTCGTTTGCAGAAAAAAGATCCGAGCGCGGCAATGTCCGAGGCGGTGAAGCCGATCGTTTATTATCTCGATCCCGGCGTGCCCGAGCCGATTCGTTCGGCGTTGCTCGAAGGCGCTTCGTGGTGGAATGCGTGCTTCGAGGCCGCGGGCTTTCGCAATGCGTTTCGCGTGGAGCTTCTGCCTGAAAGCGCCGATCCGATGGATATTCGCTACAACGTAATTCATTGGACGCATCGCTCCACGCGCGGCTGGTCGTATGGCGGTTTCGTTGCCGACCCACGCACCGGCGAGATCATCAAAGGCAATGTCAATCTCGGCTCGCTGCGCGTGCGGCAGGATTATTTGATTGCCGCAGGCTTGGTCACACGTTTTGATCAAAGCCGCATGCAATGCGAGATGGCGGCCTTGCCCGCCATGGATTATCTCGACGCGCTCGCCACACCCGACGATCCTGTTGCGATGGCGCTCGCACGCTTACGCCAACTTTCCGCGCATGAGGTTGGTCACACCATCGGCTTCGCGCACAACTTTGCCGCGAGCACGTATGGCCGCGCTTCGGTGATGGATTATCCCGCGCCGCTCGTGAAGATTACGCCGGACGGCAAACTTGATCTTTCCGAGGCCTATGCTGTGGGCTGCGGCGCGTATGATATTTTTTCAGTGAAGTATGCTTACGCCGATTTTCCGCCGGGCGCGGATGAAGCCGCGGAGTTGAAAAAAATTGTTGCCGAGGGCCTTGCGCAAGGCCTGCTCTTTCTCACGGATCATGACGCACGTCCGCCGGGCGCGGCGCACCCGCGCGCAAATTTGTGGGACAATGGCAGCGACATGGTTGCCGAGTTGCGCCACGAAATGAAAGTGCGCGAGATTGGCCTCAAAACTTTTGGCGCGAAAGCCTTGTCGAACGGCGCGCCGCTCGCATTGTTGGAAGAAGCGCTCGTGCCGCTTTATTTGCATCATCGCTATCAACTCGAAGCCACGATGAAGCTGATCGGCGGCATGCATTATCATTATGCCGTGAATGGCGAAGCGCAAACGCAAAACGAAATCGTTGCGCCGAAAGAGCAGAAAGCGGCGCTCGCCGCGGTGTTAGAAACGCTTTCACCCGCAGCGCTTGCATTGCCCGAAGAATTGTTGCGACAACTTTTGCCGCGGCCGCACGGCTATGACGCGCATGTAGAATTGTTTGCCAAACGCACCGCACCCGCGTTTGATTTGATCAACATGGCCGCGACCGCGGCGGATCTGACCGTGAGCCTGCTGTTGGAGCCGAATCGCGCCGCGCGCATTGTCGAGTTTCACGTGCGCCACGGAAAATTTTTAGGCTGGCATGAAATCCTCAGCGAATTGCTCGCGGCAACTTGGCAAGAGCGCGAAGGCAATGAAACGCGCGCGGCAATCAAACGCGGCGTCGAGCGCGTGGTGTTGGATCGCATGATCGCGCTCGCCATGAATCCCGATGCCGCTGCCGAGGTGCGCGCGATAACCATGCTCAAACTCGAAGAGCTTGCCGCGTATCTCAAAACGACGATGGAATATTCGCAGCCCACGGCCAGAGAGGCGCATTACAAAATGGCTCTGCGCGATATTCAGCGCGTGCTCAACAGCCCGGAGCGCGCTTATGAACGCACCGAGCCACTCTCGGCTCCGCCCGGCGCGCCGATTGGGCAATAAGCGAATACAGAATCAATTTCCGTTTTTTCTCGGTGAGACTCGGTGACTTCGGTGTCACTCGGCGGCAAAGCTTTTCCTCCGAAATACACCGAAGTCACCGAGTCTCACCGAAAAAAGCTTTTCTTCGGCGACACTCGACGACTTCGGTGAATTTCGGCGGATGAGTTTTTTTAGAACTGACGAAGCGCGATAACCTTGCGAACTCGTAGTTTTGCAAGGCACGCAAAAAACGCTTGCGGCGCAACGTTCCCGCTGTATATTTCTGCCATGAAGCTTTCACACTGCATCGGCAAGCTCGCTTTGCTTGTTGTCCTCGCCCCCTTTCTCCCGCCGCAGATTTCCGCGCAAACCAAACTCTATGTCAGCAGTTGGGCCGATTCCAAAGGCGAGATTGCCGCGGATGAAAACATCGTCGCGGAGTTTATGCGCTTGCATCCCGGCGTGGAAGTATCGTACGAACCGGCGCTGCAATTTCATGCCTACGAGCAAAAGATCATCACCAACATTGTCGCCGGCGCGCCGCCCGATGTGTTCTTGCTCGATTCGAAGATTATGCCGAGCTTCATCAACAAAGGCGTGTTGTTAAATTTGATGCCGTATGTCAAAACGCTCGGCATTGATCTCGATATGTACTTCCCCAACGTGCTCGCTATTGCCCAACGCGACTCCGCGCTCTATGCCTTTCCCAAAGATTTCACGCCGCTGGTGATTTCGTTTAATAAAAAACTTTTTCGTGAAATGGGAATCGCTCCGCCCGAGGCGGGTTGGACGTGGGAAGATTTTCTTACGCTCGCGCAGAAGCTCACGCAAGACACGGATCGCGACGGACGCATCGATCAATACGGCGCCATCATGCCGAACACTTATTATTCGTGGATCACATTGGTGTGGACCTTCGGCGGCGACGTGCTCGATCCCACTGGCCGTCGCGCCTCAGGCTTTTTTGATTCGCGCGAAACGGAAGCCGCGTTGCAATTTCTCGTGGATTTACACGACAAATATCGCGTCGCGCCCAACACCGGCGCGCATGGGCAGAGCAATCGTTCCGGCGTCGCGCATTCGCTGTTCATGAGCAATCACGTGGGCATGCGCCTCGATGGCCATTGGAACCTCGTGCGCTATTTGCCGTTCATGCAAAGCGGCGAACTCGAATTGGGCGTTGCGCCGTTGCCTTCGCACAACGGCCGCAAAGTGAATGTCATGTATGAATCCGGATGGTGTGTGCCGCGCAACACCAAGCATCCCGAGTTGGCGGTCGCGCTCGCCGCGTTTCTTTCCGGCGAATATGCTTGTCGCGCGCGCAGTGATCTCGCGCTCGCATTGCCCGCGGTGAAATCCGTGGCCGCGGAGCAAGCAAAACGCGACACGCTCGGTATCGAGCAAGTATTCTTCGAGGAAGTGCAACACTGCCGGCAACCCTGGGGCACGCGCGTCGAGCGCTTCACGGAATTGGAGCGCTTGTTTCAAGACGCGCTTGATGAAACGCTCGTCAATCATCGCCCGCTACGCGAAAGTTTAGCGAGTTATGCCAAACGTATCGACGCAAAGCTCGAACAAATTCACACGAGCCAAGCCGGAACGCTGCAACCGCTCACGGGCAACACGGAGATTTTGCGTTTTCTGTTTGGCGTGGCCGCAATCACGTGTGCGCTTGCGCTGCTCGGCGTGGCATTGACGCGTGAACGCGCGCGCTTGGCAACGATCAAAGGCTTTCTCTTTTTATTGCCCTCCGCGGTGCATCTCATCGTCTTCTTACTCACGCCCATTGCGTTCGCGCTTTATCTCAGCGTGCATGATTGGGAAGTGATCGTACCGCAAAAAACTTTTATTGGCTTACAAAACTTCGGCGAGATGTTGCGGGATGATTCGTTTTGGAATGCGCTGAAGAACACGCTCGTGTATTCGCTCAATGTGCCGCTGTGCATGGTGCTCGCGCTCAGCGTGGCCGTGCTGCTGCATCAAAAACTGCGCGGCGTCAACTTGCTGCGCACGCTCTACTTTCTGCCGAGCGTATCTTCGTTCGTCGCCATCGCGCTCGTGTGGCGCTTGCTCTATGAACCGAACTTTGGCCTTGCGAACTACATTTTGCAAACGCTCGGCTTGCCGCAAGCGCAATGGCTCAACGCGCCGAGCACGGCGATGCTCGCGCTCATTATCATGAGTGTGTGGCTCGGGCTGGGCTATCAAATGGTCATCTTTCTCGCAGGCTTGCAAGGCATTCCCGAAATGCTGTACGAAGCCGCGACCATCGACGGCGCTTCGGCGTGGCAACGCTTTCGCAACATCACGCTGCCGCAATTACGGCCAACGACTTTCTTCGTGCTCGTCACTTCGCTCATCGGCTCGTTTCAAGTTTTCACCACGGTGTTCATGATGACCGGCGGCGGCCCGGCGCGCAGCACGGATGTCGTCGTGTTCCACATCTATCAAGCTGCGTGGGATAATCTGCGCATGGGCTATGCTTCGGCGATGTCGATGGTGCTGTTCGTGATTATCATGCTTGCCACGTGGGCGCAGTTTAAACTGATGCGCCAAACCGTGGAATGAAAACGCTCGTTCGTAGTGATGCCTTTAGTATCTCTAAGAGTCAATTCTGTGCAAAAAAACAAAGATTTTTCCACCGAAAGGCGCCGAAGACACCGAGTTTCGCCGAAAAAAGCTTTTATTCGGTGACACTCAGTGACTTCGGCGCTTCTCGGTGGGTAAGCTTTGGGTTGCGGCTCGTCCGCGTTGGGCATTTGAGCTTAAAAGTAAACGAACGCCTGAACGCATTACGATGAGCCTGGCCTCGTCTTCGCCTGCTTCATCAAGCTGACTTCCATAACGCCGCCTCGCATCATTCAATCTTGTGGAGATACAAATGAAATATCTTTGGCAATGGCTCCAACCACAGTGTTGTTTACTTTTCCTGTTGAGTTTCAGCGCGCCGCTTGTTGCGCAAACGAAAGCAAAACTTTCCGGCTGGGTGCGCAGCGGCATGATAAAGGTTCATGAAGAACGCGAAGGAGAATCTTTCTATGCCGCGAAAGTGCAATATGAAATTGACTTGAGCAAAAAGCTCGAAGCCCAAATTGATCTGCGCGGGGAGTCAACGCGACACGAGATTGAATTGCGCGAAGCTTACTTTACCGCGGATGTGGGCGAGGGCTTAAATTTGGATTTCGGGCAGCACAAAAAGCGTTTCGGTTTGGAATATCAAAAGAGCAAAGAAAACTTGCGCACGCTCGAACGCACGCTGCTCTATCGCCATCTCGAGACGTTCGGCTTTGCCGGGCGCGAATTGAATTTGCGTTACTATCGCACCACGAAAGAAGAGAAACGCCGCAGCGGTTATTCTTTGAGCCTCGGTTACAATGAAGCGCACGACCTCAATCTCATCGCACGCTGGCAACGCTTGCGCATGCTTGGCTCATTTACTTTCGCGGTAAACGGCATTGTGCAGCGCGATAAGAAAGACAACGGCGCGCAAACCGTCGGCGGTTTCGGCTTTGATGTGGCGCGCGACACGGATGCGCATCACGCTGAGTTGGAAATGCTCCTTGGGCAAGATCCGTTTCAATCCGAGTTTGAGACAGACTTTGGCTCGGGTCGCAAGATCTATTTTGTCGGCGGCAAAATGCTCTACTCGCATCGTTTCGCGCTTTCAAAAGCAACAACGCGTGCGTTCGAGCCGGTGGCTGTGATCAGCATTTTGGCGAAAGACGTTGAGCAAAGTGAGGTCAATACGATTGAGCTTTTGGGCGGAGCGAACTATTGGTTCTCCCCGCACGCGCGTTTGAGCCTCAATGCGGATTTTCTGCTCACCAATTCTCCCGGCAATACAAATGCGCGCACATTGGCGGGAAGCAATTTTGTTGTGCAGATGGAGGTGCGCTGGTGAAAAACGTGAAGACGTTTTCGGGCAAAGCTCGCGCGATCAGCTTGCTCGTTGTGCTGCTCGCGCCCCTCGCTTTTCTGCGTTGCGGAAAGATCGTCGAGCCGACGAGCCTCGCAGATTATGGTTTGCCCAAAGTAGAAATGACGATCACGCACGATGATCTTGCAACGCTCAATAGTCATGTGTATGCACGTCGCGAAGTTCCCGCACGTTTGGAAATCGCAGGCAAGCGCTACAACGTGCTCGTGCGCTATTCGGGGCAGACTTCGATCAATCGTTTGAAGAAGTCTTTCACGGTTACTTTTGACGAGGCACAACGTTATCGCGAGCATCGCGAATATGTGATGAGTGCCCAAACCGGCGATCCCACGGCTCTAAATCCCACCACCGGCTTTTGGGCTTTTCAACAAGCCGGCTTGCAAACGCCGGAAGTCGTGCCTGTTGCGGCTTATCTCAATCGCGAGTATCTCGGTTTATATTTTTTGATCGAACCGATTGATGAAGATTTTTTTCGCAAACGCGGACAAGGTTTGGGATCGTTGTATGAAGCCACGAACGCGAACGCGCAATTCTCCTTTGGGAACGGCTATGACGTGCGTTTGGGTTTTGAGAGTCGCGGCGAGAAGGAGGGTTATTTCGGAGATTTGGAGCGGCTGCTGGTGCTTTTGGATGAAACCGCGCCGGAGCATTTGCCTGCGCGCATTGAACCGCTATTCGACGTAGAAAATTATTTACGCTATCTCGCGGTTTCCGTGTTGATTCACAATTGGGATGGCTACTTCAACAATTTTCGTTTGCATCGTGAGCCCCGCTTGGGAAAATTCCAATTCGTGCCGTGGGATATGGATCACATTCTCACGCTGCATCCGACGCGCAGCAGTATTCGCGGCGCGAACAAATTGAGCGAGCGTTTGTTGGCAAACGCGGAGTATCGCGCACGCTATCGCGCGCTGCTAAAAGCAATGTTGGATGAAAGTTTGTCCGTTGAGAAGTTGAATGCGCAACTCGAAACAACGGCACAACGACTTGCTCCGGCTTATGAAGCGGACCGGTTTCTGTCGTCAACTGGAGTTGCAATTGCGGCGCATGCGGCGCGATTGCAAGAATTCAATCGCGCCTGGTATGCAAAGATTCGAGAGGATTGGGAAGGGTTTAAATAATGCGTCGAGAAAATAACCCCCGTGCATTTCGTTCAGAATTGCAAACTCATTTGCAAACCTTTGGGTGAAAGCCCGGCGTTGAATTTCCATGAAGAGTTCGAGGCGAAGTGTTCGCGGGGATTGCGGGGATAAACCAAGTAACTCACCAGCGCGCCGGAAAGCGCACCGACGACGACATCCGTAGGATAATGTTTGCGATCATGAATGCGTGAATATCCCACATAGGCGGCCCACCCAAACAGTGTTGCCCCACTCAAGCGCTTCCAGTTTTCCCGCGACAACAGCGGCAAGTCACCGTTTGCGGCAGCGTGATTGATAAAATCATTCAATTCGAGATACAGAAAAGTCGAAGTTGCGAAAGCCGTGGAAGTATGGCCGGAGAAGAACGATTGCGCGTCCGAGCCATCCGGTCTGATGCGGCTCAGATTGCGTTTTGCCAGATGAGTGACTACGGTGTTGTACAACAAAGCTTGATGAAAGCGAACAAATTTGAAGTAAGTTTGCGGCGCATAGTCTTTTCCCGTGAAAGCGTCGAGCAGCAGAACCGCGCCCAAGCGATAGGTCGCGACCGCGCGAGGGTAATAAAGCGGGCTGACTGCTCCTAAACCGCGCCGACCATCAGTGCGCGCCAATTGTGATGAAAGTGTGAGATCAAGCTCGGAAGGCGGGAGCGCGAAGCCTTGCCATTTATCTTGCTGCTCCAACAAGAGACTTGCAGTCATCAAAGTCAAATCTCTCGCTTGCATGCCCATTCGTACGCCGGCGAGAAAATTTTGATAGAACCGCGACGCGGTCGAAGAACTGACGTCATTGACACTTTGCCCCATGAGGGTGGAAGTTTGACTCAAACACAGCAAGGCACAGCACCAGGCGAATGCTTTCGAGCAGGGCATAGATTTCTCACGTCAAAAAAAGATTCTGTTGGAATGCCAGTTCAACCGAAGGAGTTTTTGAAAGTTCCGAGGGTTGCAAACCTGGCGCGGAAAAGATATATTGACGAACGCAAACGAACGCGCCATTTTTAACAACAAAACCGGAACCAAGCCGATGCGTATTACTGAAATTTTTTTTTCGATACAGGGTGAATCTACTTTCAGCGGATTACCTTGTGTGTTTGTTCGAACCACAGGCTGCAATTTGCGCTGCACATGGTGCGACACGGAGTATTCATTTTATGGAGGCGTCGAGATGACGCTCGACGAGATTCTCGCAAAGGTGGCAAGTTATGAATGCAAGCTGGTGGAACTCACCGGCGGGGAGCCGATGTTGCAAAAAGAGATTTATGCTTTAAGCTCGCGCTTGCTTGCGGGAGGTTATACCGTGTTGTTGGAAACCGGCGGGAGCTTGGATTTATCGCAACTCGATGCGCGGGTTATAAAAATTGTCGATCTCAAATGTCCCGGCAGCGGCGAAGTGGATAAAAATTTTTGGCCGAATCTCGCGGTGCTCCAGCCGCACGATCAGATCAAGTTCGTAATCAAAGACCGTCGCGATTATGAATGGAGCGTGGCCGTGTTGCACGAGCATCGTTTAGCGGAGCGTTTTCACGTGTTATTCTCCCCGGTGTTCAATGTAATGAACTATCGCACGCTCACGGAGTGGATGCTTGCCGATCATGTGCCTGTGCGCTTTCAAATCCAGTTGCACAAATATATCTGGCCGCCGGATATGCGCGGAGTGTGAGTGCAGCCTCATCCCGGCGAAGTATCCCACAATTCCGGGCGCCGATGCGAGCGCGAGAAATGCTCGTGAACGATTTTCCATGTGCCGCCTTTTTCGACGAAGACATGGCTGCCGCGACCGTGAATCTCGTGTTCGCCTTTGGGGCCGGAGAGCGTAACGGACCAGTAAAATGTCGAGACCGCGACTTGGCCAAAGAATTGTACTCTGATTTCATCTAGTGCGTATTCGACTTTTTCGGATTGCTGTAAATAAAAATTGAACGTGTTCCGCAAGGCTTCCAAACCGCGTAGGCGTTCATGCTTGGTGGAGGAAAAACCGAGCACTCCTTCGTCAAAAAAGGCTGCAATTCCGGCGAGGTCGCGCCGATTGAACGCCGCGGCAATATCATTTTCAATTTTGACGATCTGCTTTTCGACTTCCGACATTGCGTTCTCCTTCCGACTAAACTTGGGATTCTGTTTTCCGGCCTTGCGGGTTGAGCAAAATGTGAAACTAGAACTGTGAAGCTTTGCGAC
This sequence comes from bacterium, assembly GCA_041918175.1. Taxonomy (GTDB): domain Bacteria; phylum Zhuqueibacterota; class Zhuqueibacteria; order Zhuqueibacterales; family Zhuqueibacteraceae; genus JABWAN01. The sequence continues at coordinate 28,966 of JAYRWE010000131.1, read as the reverse complement.
TCATCTTATTCTTCCGCACCGCGGCTTTCGGTTCGCGCGGCGTCAAAGGCTTATGCTGTTGTGAGTTCTCCTGCAGCTCAAACTCCGTAGCCACTTCGTGGATGAAACGCACAACTTCATCTTCGGGATTTAAAGCCATGGCTTCTTCACTGCATATCATAGCTGCGCCGGAATTGCCGCGAACCATATAGGCAAAGGCGAGATCAGCCAAGAAACGTTCGTTGTGGGGATCAAGCTTGATTGCGGTTTTCATCAACTCCAAACCGCGTTCGTGCTCACCGCGTTCGTCGAGCATTTTGCCCATGTAGTGCACGAGCGCAGGCTCTTCGGGATGCTGTGCATAAAGCCGCTGAATCATTTCCCACGCTTCTTCATTCTTTTCTTGCAAACACAAACAATTGGCAAGCTGCACGTAATGATCGAGGCCGTCCGGCTCTAACGCGATTGCTTGGCGCAAATAATTTTCTCCTTGCGCAAGCTTGCCGACGCCGATCAGCAAACGTCCGATGTATTCGCACACAATGGCGCGCGCCATGGGAGAGATGCTTTCATCTTTTAAAATTTCCCGATATACCCGTAGCGCTTTTTCAAACTCCCCTTCGGTCCAAAGTTTTTCAGCCAGTACGAATAGGTCTTCCTGTTTGCGCATAAATCTCCCGAATGGTTGATGAGGTGCAATGGAGCATGAAGTCACCGCAAGTAAAGTTTGGGGCTTACGCCTTATTGCGTAGTGTTAGCTTGATCGTTGCGGCAAAGCGCAGTCGGTTGAAAGGGAAAGCTGTTGCTTTATGATGAACGCACATGATCGGCAAGAGAATCATTACTGGAGGGTGGTCAAGATTGCGTGCGTTAAAGCTGTTCGTTGAAGCTGGCAATCGTGAGCGAGAATAAGGAAATTTCGGGCGCGAGTCAAGCTTTCATCTAAAGTTTTATAAAAATCTGAGCTCTGTTACGAAGATTTAATCCGCTTCTTGAACTATAGGGGCGAAACAAAAAAAGCCAAAATCAAAGATTTTGGCTTATGTGCCGAAGGGGGGATTCGAACCCCCACAGGCTTGCGCCCACTGCGCCCTGAACGCAGCGCGTCTACCAGTTTCACCACTTCGGCTTATGCATCATGTTTTTGATAAACGCCTTTTCAACTCAGAACGCGTTTATCAGTTGCATGGCTTTAACGTGCGGCACGACCTTGCTTGCGACTTGCGTTTTGAACAAACGGCGTCAACTCGCTATGCCATACGAAAGCGGCGCAATAATATTAAATGAGCCGTCGAAAGTCAAGTTCTTTGTCCAGCGCTAGCCGCTCGGTTGAGTAAATTTTTGCAAAACGACGCGCCCCAACGTTACAATGCTTGTGGGCACGTTGTTGCGCAGAATATTTTCCGTTGCATTTAATGGGCTACCAGCCTATTTTTGCTCCTCATGTTTAATGTTGCTCAACTCGAAATGATACGCGCGCGTATTGTCACTGCGTGTGCCCGCGCCAACCGCCGCCCGGAAGAGGTAACTCTCGTGGGGGTGAGCAAGACTGTCCCGGCGGCTGATATTTTATCCGCATATCAGAGCGGTGTGCTCTGCTTCGGGGAAAATCGCGTGCAAGAAGCTCAAGCGAAAATCCCTTTGCTGAAAACTCAGGGAGTGCGAGCACAATGGCATCTCATCGGCCATTTACAAACCAACAAGGTTAAACCCGCGCTCGAATTGTTTGAGGTGATTCAATCTGTTGATCGGCTTGGATTAGCCGAAGCATTACAAAAGCGCGCGGAGCAACTTAATCGAAGCATTGAAATTTTCGCACAAGTGAATACCTCGGGTGAAAGCACAAAATATGGTGTCGCCCCGCAAGAGGCGGCCAGTCTGGCACGAGAACTCTCCGCATTTCCCCATCTACGACTGACCGGCTTGATGACCATCGGCGCTCTCACCAATGATAGACCTCGTCTCCGCCAATGTTTTTACTTGCTGCGCGAGTTGGCCGCAGAAATTGCAGCCTTGCATTTGCCGAATGTGACAATGCAAAACTTGTCCATGGGCATGACTGACGATTTTGAAATTGCCATTGCAGAAGGCGCAACACATGTGCGCATTGGGCGCGCACTCTTTGGCGAGCGGCAGTAAACTTTCTCGATTGCAACCGTCCCGAAACACTCGCAACGAATCTTCGCCCGCGACTTGCGCATTTCGCCGCAGACGAAAGTATTTATTCATTCACACTAAGATCGGAGCTTCACTTTGCGATTATCACCTCTCGATATACGAAAACACGAATTTCAACGTGTGATGCGCGGCTATGATCGCGACGAAGTCGATGCCTTCATGGACAAAGTCGCCGAGGATTTCGAAGGCCTGCTCACGGAAGTCGATCGCTTGAACAAAGAGACGCTGCAACTCCGTACACAGTTGCACGACTATCAAGAGATCGAACGCACCCTCAAACACGCGCTCAAGAGCGCCGAGGCCTCGGTGCAACAGACCGTGGAAAATGCACGGCGACAGGCGGAGATCACATTGCGCGAAGCCGACGTGCAAGCGGATAAAACATTGTACGACGCGAAAACGAAACTCGCGGAGTTGAAAAACGAATTGCTGCTTGTGCGCGCACAAAAAGAATCGTTTGCCCGCAGACTGCGCCATCTACTCGAAAGCCAGCTTGAGCTTATCGGCGTATTGGAAATGGACGATCTCGGTTTTGGCGAGCCGGAAGCGCAACCTGCGACAACGCGCGCACAAGCTGACCGAACAACGGCAGCGCACGTCGCACCTTCGACAAATTCCGAAGCGCGGCGTCCGACGCCTCTCAAATCAAATCCGAATGAAGAAGGTGCGCGCGAGACTTTTCGCCCGACTGCGACGCGCGAGCAACCACCGCGTCGCCCCGCGATGCGCACGGCCACGGGACAAGAGTTTTATCCGGTAGCCGAAGCCGACAGCACCGCGACCGCCGCGAAAAAAGATCCGCGACTTTCCGATCATTTGATTACGTAATCTCGCGCTGGAATCTTGCCGCTGAAATTGTTCTTTGCTTATTCAAAAATTCATTCGACTGCCGACATTGCAACTAGGACTCCCGGTCATCACGAAGCCGGTTTTCATCTTTGATCTTACAACAGGAGATTTCATCATGTCGAATTGGAAAGTTGTGCGTCGCCGTTTGGCGGTGGCCGGCTTGTGCGCATTGACGTTGGGCCACTCTGCTTGCGCCTCGCGCATGGCGCTGGTGGATGAAAAAAGCCAACCCATCACCACCGAAGAAGTTGCTGCGAAAAAAACGAACAAGAATTTCATGCTCTACACCGTGGGCGGCGGGGCGTTGAGTTTTGGCGTGAGCTTTTTTGTCGGCTCCATGATTCATCGCAGCACCAGCAGTGATGATCGCACCGCGCTTTGGGCGATTACGGGCGCCGGAACGGTGATCGGCACCGCGCTCTTCGCACACAACGGCAAAGTGCGTGACTACAATCACGCGGTCGAAGCCGTGAAAGATTCGCGGCAAGAAGGCATTCAAGACAACATCGCCAAAGAAAAGCAGAGACAAGACACGCTCGCCGAAGAACGCAAAAAGCTCGATGACGAACGCAAGCGCCAAGAAGCCGAGCGCGAAGAATTGCTCAAACAAATTCGCGCGAAGCAGAGCAAAGAAAAGAATCCGAAAAATTAGATCGGTTTTATTCGCCCACGAAACACGCGAAACACACCAAAAAGTTTAGCGTGGTTCGTGGGCAAAAATACCTCACCTCGCGATTATTGTTCCAACACACCAAACTTGGAGAGAGGACGAGCACATCGCATGAGCACTTTGCGGCAACACCTGCAGGAAACCACGGCGGTCATTCGCCAACGTTCCAAAACCCAGCCTAAAATCGGCATCATCCTCGGCACCGGCCTCGGTGCGCTTGCCAAAGAGATTTCCACCGAAGCGATCATTCCATATTCCGAACTGCCGCACTTTCCGCTTTCCACCGTCGAGAGTCACGCGGGACGTTTGTTGCTCGGCACATTGGGCAACAAACAAGTGATGGTCATGCAAGGCCGCTTTCATTATTACGAAGGCTACTCCATGCAGCAGATCAGTTTTCCCGTACGCGCGATGAAGGCCATGGGCTGCGACACGCTGCTCGTCTCCAACGCATGCGGCGGCATGAATCCGCTCTTCACCGCGGGCGATATTATGATCATGACCGATCACATCAACTTGCTCGGCGACAATCCGCTCATCGGCCCGAATGACGACGAGCTTGGTCCGCGCTTTCCCGATATGTCTGAACCTTATTCGCACGCCCTCATCAAACTAGCCGAGCAAGTTGCGCTCGAAGAAAAGATTCGTTTGCAAAAAGGCGTGTACGTCGCGGTCTCCGGCCCGAATCTCGAAACGCGCGCGGAGTATCGTTTCCTGCGCGCCATCGGCGCGGACGTGGTGGGCATGAGCACCGTGCCCGAAGTCATCGTTGCGGTGCATAGCAGCATGCGCGTGCTCGGCCTTTCCGTGATTACCGACAACTGTTTCCCCGATGCACTCGAACCCGTTGACATCGCGAAGATCATCAAAATCGCCGGCGAAGCCGAGCCGAAGCTGACCACGGTGATGAAGAAGGTGATTGCGAGGTTGTAGATTTGCGCATACTAGCTTCAGCTCTTTGTTAATGAAAGCAATTCTCTCTCAAACTGTCATTCAGAAGGAATCTTTTTAAGCACTGGAATTGATGCCAAGCTCTCAAAAAGATTCCTTCTGAATGACAAAAGAGGGGAACTGCACCATTTTATAAACAAACACAGCAAGCAGTTTTCAATAACCAGTTTTTAGCAACGAGTATCAAGCATCCAGCAACCAGTACAAGGCACCTCTCGATGTATGACCCATTCCCACAAGAGTTAAACCTTCCCGCGCTTGAGCACGAAGTGTTGGCCTTTTGGAAGAGCGCCAATATTTTTCAAAAGAGCATTTCCTCCCGTCCTGAAAATAAATCTTTCATCTTTTATGAAGGCCCGCCGACCGCGAACGGCAAGCCCGGCATTCATCACGTGATCGCGCGCACCATGAAAGATTTTGGGTGCCGCCTCAAAACCATGCAAGGCTATCGCGTCGAACGCAAAGCCGGTTGGGACACGCACGGCTTGCCGGTTGAAATCGAAGTCGAGAAGCAGCTCAAGTTCACGAAGAAAGATCAAATCCTCGCGTACGGCATCGACAAGTTCAACGCGCTGTGCCGCGAAAGCGTGTGGAAGTATAAGCAGCTTTGGGATGAGATGACGGAGCGCATGGGTTATTGGGTCGATCTCGATCATCCTTACGTCACGTATGAAAATTCCTACATCGAAAGCGTGTGGTGGCTGCTCCGGCAAATGTGGGATCGCGAGTTGATTTATCGCGGACATAAGATCGTGCCCTATTGCACGCGCTGCGAAACGCCGCTGTCGAGCCATGAAATTGCGCAAGGCTACAAAGACCTCGAAGATCCTTCCGTGTTTGTGAAGATGCGTTTGAAAAGCGCGCCGGACACTTCGTTTCTTGTTTGGACCACCACGCCGTGGACGCTCATCTCGAACGTTGCGCTCGCATTGCATCCCGAAGTCACTTATGTCAAAGTCGCGCACCACGGCGAGAAGCTCATTCTCGCGGAGCCGCGTCTCGCCGCGCTCGAAGGCGAGTATGAAATTTTAGAGAAGCAGCCCGGCAGTGCGTATGCAAATCTCGAATACGAGCCGCTATTCACGTATCTCTCTTCGCCCAAGCGCGCATATTACACGCTGCTCGCGGATTTCGTGACCACCGAGGACGGTAGCGGCATCGTGCATATGGCGCCCGCGTTCGGCGAAGATGATTACAAAATGGGACGGCAATACGATCTCCCTTTCTTTCAACCCATTGATAAAAGCGGTCGCTTCACGAGTGAAGTAACGCCGTGGGCCGGTGTGTTCTTCAAAGAAGCGGATCCCGCCATCACGGCTATGCTCAAAGCGAATGGCCGGCTTTATAAAGCGGAGCGCTACACGCACAGTTATCCGCATTGCTGGCGCGACGGCTCGCCGCTCATCTATTACGCGAAAGAATCGTGGTACATTCGCACCACGCAATTCAAAGAGCGCTTTGTGGAATTGAATAAGCAAATCGATTGGTTCCCCAAAGAAGTGGGCACGGGCCGTTTCGGCGAATGGCTCGCGAACAATGTGGATTGGGCGCTCTCGCGCGAACGCTTTTGGGGCACGCCCTTGCCGATTTGGTTGGATGAAGAAGGCAGCGGTTATTGCATCGGTTCCGTGCAAGAGCTTTCGCAACTCGCGGGTCGCGATCTCAGCGGGCTCGATTTGCATCGTCCGTTCGTCGATGACATTGTGCTCAAACATCCGCAAACCGGCAAGCCCATGCGCCGCACGCCGGAAGTGATCGATGTGTGGTTCGATAGCGGCGCGATGCCCGTGGCGCAATGGCACTATCCCTTCGAGAACAAAGAAATTTTCGAAAACAGTTTTCCCGCGGATTATATCAGCGAGGCGGTGGATCAAACGCGCGGCTGGTTCTATACGCTCTTCGCGACTGCGACGATGGTGTTTGATAAGCCGTGTTATAAAAGCTGCGTGGTGCTCGGCCATATTCAAGACAAAGACGGCCAGAAGATGTCGAAGTCGAAGGGCAATATCGTCGATCCCTTCGAAGTGATGGCGAAGCACGGCGCGGACGCGACGCGCTGGTATATGATGACGGCGAGCCCGCCGTGGCAAGCCACGCGCTTCGACGTGAAAGGCGTGGAAGAAGTGGTGAGCGGTTTCTTCGGCACGTTGATGAACACGTACTCGTTCTTCGCGCTCTATGCGAACATCGACAAGTTTGTTTATCCCGCCAAACCGATTCCCATGTCGCAGCGCCCGGAGATTGATCGTTGGCTCATCTCGACATTAAATCGGCTCGTTGCGCGCGTGGAAGAAAATTACAACGGCTTCGAAGTGACGCGCGCGGGTCGCGCGATTGCGGAGTTCGTGACGGACGATCTCTCGAATTGGTACGTGCGCCGCTGCCGTCGCCGCTTTTGGAAATCGGGCCTCGGCGAAGACAAGCAAGCCGCGTTTCAAACTTTATATGAAACCTTGAATGCTGTGTGCAAAATGATCGCGCCGCTCGCGCCGTTTTTGCCCGAAGCGATTTATCGCCGCTTGCGCGTGCAACAAGATCATGCCGAAGAGAGCGTGCATCTCGCGCTGTTGCCGAGCGCTTCGCACGCAGCTTATCAATTCCGCCAGCCAGAACTGGAAGCGCAAATGGAAGCCGTGCGTGAAGTCGTGCTTATCGGCCGCTCGTTGCGCAATGCGCAAGCGCTCAAAGTGCGGCAGCCGTTGCGGCGGCTCATTGTGGTTACGATTGATGAAAAGAAGCGCGCAGCGATTACGGCCGGCGCGAATCTTATTCAAGACGAATTGAACGTCAAGCAGATTGAGCTTGTCGATAATGCTGAGGCGTTGACCGTTTCGCGCGCGGAGCCGATCTTCAAAGCGCTCGGGCCAAAGTTTGGCAAACGCGCGAACGCCGTGGCTGCACTCATTCGCGCTCTCTCGCCGCAACAAGTGCGCGAACTCGCGACGAGCGGAATGTTGGCAACGAGCGTAGAAGACGAGCCGATCACTCTGGCGAGCGACGATGTGCGAATCGTCGAACAACAAGCCGAGGGCCTTGCCGTGGCCACGGACTTTGGTCTCACTATCGCGCTTGACACGAAGCTTGATGACGACCTCATCGCCGAAGGCCTCGCGCGCGAGTTTGTGAATCGCGTGCAAAACATGCGGAAGAATGCGGGCTTCGAAGTGGTGGATCGCATTCGCATTCGTTATGAAGGCTCGCAAACGTTGCGCAGCGCTTTGCAAAAGATGTCGGCTTATATTGCCGATGAAACGCTAGCGCACGAAGTGCAAACGATCACCTCGCCCCACGATCATCTTGCCCACCAGGAAGAGTGGCAAGTTGGAAGTGAGCAAGTCACCATCAGCGTCGCGCGAGTTTTGGCTTGAAGTTGACGCGTGATCTTATAAATTAACTAAAGAACGGAGGGAGTATCCGTTCTTCTTTCTGGCCTAAGTCGGGTCAAACATGCTTACGTCCGGAAACCAACCCAGGAGGCGCGTTTATGCCAGCTTCAAACGTGCAGCACTATCAAAATCTCTTAATGTCGAAACGTACGGAGTTGCTGAAAGAGTTGGATACGTTTAAAAACGGTGAGAACTCCTCTACGATCAAAGACGCCACCGGCGATAATTCCTCGTACACTTTTCATATGGCCGATCAAGGCACGGACAATATGGAGCGCGAAAAGGCCTATTACTTCGCCACGCGTGAAGGCCGTTTGCTTTATCACATCGAGCAAGCGCTGGAGCGCATCGAAGACGGCTCTTACGGCCTCTGTCATGAGTGCAATGAACCCATCAGCGCGGCGCGCCTCGAAGCCGTGCCGCATGCGCGGTTGTGCATCAACTGCAAGATGAAAGAAGAAAACGGCGTGATGCAGTATTGAATGAATCAACTTTACGAAGGCTCGTCGCCTTCGTAAAGTTTTTTTTGAAAGGCGTAGCGGTGACGGATCTCCGAAAACATTTTCAAGGCCTGGGCGTGTTGTGGTTCTCGGTGTTGATCGTCGTTTTTGATCAAATCACGAAGCTCACGGTGAAGGCGAAATTTGCCTTGCACGAATCCATTCCTATCTGGGGCGATCTCGTGCGGCTCACGTATATCGAAAACCCCGGCATGGCATTCGGCATTCGCTTCGGCGGCAAATATTTTTTCACGGTGTTCGCCTCGCTCGCTACGCTTGTGATTCTGGTTTATCTCTATCGCATTCGGCACGAGCGCTTGCTCTCGCGCAGCGCGCTCGCGCTCATCTTTGGCGGCGCCATCGGGAATTTGATTGACCGCTATGCTTATGGTCAAGTCATCGATTTCATCGACGTTGGCATTGACTTCGACACGCGTTGGCCGGTGTTCAATGTCGCCGATAGCGCGGTCACAGTCGGCATGTTAATTCTCGTCTTCTTCGTTTTATTTGAACGCGAGCCGCAGCCGGTTGACTCTTCCGCAAAAGGTCCGGCCTTTCCCCAAACCAAACCCGCGCCGAGCGACGAAAGCGACAATTGGCGCGAGGTGCGCGATCGCTCCGCGGCGTGAAATGACGACGCTGCTTTTGTGCAAGCCATAACCATTTCTCATCAATGCCCCGCCTCGGTATGTTATCCTGTAAGGAACTTCTCCCGCGCTCGGCTCTCTCTCAGTACGAGGGAAGGTTCTTACAGCATGACATGAAAGAGGCAAGGGTACGAACACAAACTTTCCCTCCTCTTGCAAACGTTCGTCATTCCTCCCAATCAAAGCAAAGTCCGGCTGGATAAATATCTGGCCGAGCACGTGGCAAATATTTCACGCGCGCAATTGCAACTGCTCATCAAAGGCGGCACCATCACGGTCAATGGCGAGCCAACGAAAGCCAGTCACCTCGTTGCGCCGGGTGAAACGATTCACATTAACATTCCGCCAAAACCGCCGAGTGAGTTAATTCCGCAAAATCTGCCGCTGCAAATCATTTATGAAGACGAATATCTCGTGGTAGTGGATAAACCCGCGGGCATGGTGGTGCATCCGGCGTATGGGCATCGCACTGGCACGCTCGCGAACGCGCTGCTGCATCATTTTCAAAACGTCTCGTTGCTCGATGAAGCGCGGCCCGGCATTGTGCATCGTCTCGACAAAGATACCTCCGGCCTGCTCGTGGTCGCGCGCGATGAGCGCACACACGCCGCGCTCTCGGCGCAATTTAAAGCGAAGACAACGGCGCGCGAGTATCTTGCCGTGGTATGTGGCATTCCGAAACCCAAGCGCGATACCATTTCGAGTTTTCTAACGCGTAGCACGAAAGATCGGCGCAAAATTGTGGTGAGTCAAAAAGAGGGGAAGTGGGCGGTGACGCATTACGAAGTCGCGGAGAAGTTTCATTTGCATGCGCTCTTGCGCGTGCGTTTGGAGACGGGTCGCATGCATCAAATTCGCGTGCACATGGCGCATCGCGGCCATCCCGTGTTCGGCGACCCGACCTACGATGGTCGCAAGGGGCAGTTACAAGGATTGAATGTCGCGGACACGCGTTCGGTGGTGGAATTGTTGGAGCAGTTTCATCGGCAGGCGTTGCACGCGCACACACTCGGCTTCGTGCATCCGATTACGGGCGAGGGGCTTTCATTTAAAAGCGAACTGCCGGAAGATATGAAAGAGTTGTTGCGGGCATTGCGAAAGAACGATGGTTGTGATATTTGCTAACACTTTGCTAACACTTATGGTTTTATCATTTATAATTTTGTGAACGTAAATTTTATTAGCACACATTTGGATCGTATTTGCTAACACAAACGGCTACCCAGATTATTGCCCGCCTCGCAAGAAATAGCGTACTTTTGGCGGTGCTCCTTCGCGTCGAAGAAAACCATCTTCGCTCGACCATCGTTTCAAATGGCGCGAAATTTCCACTTTTGCGGTTTGTGATTCTCCCAGCCCCAACAACTCGCGGCACTCATGTGGCGTGATCGAACCATGATCATTCAAAAAGGCCTTTACCATTTCAGCATAACGGATCGGAGCAAGGCCTTTGATTTTCATATATGCAGCTTTGCCCAATAAATCATTCGCCACGCCTTTGATCAAATAGTACGAGGCGGCTTTGGTCTTCCCGCGACGCTCCAAAAGCCCAGTACGCGGTTGCGCCAATTGATCCAACATTGCACGAGCCGCTTCGCGCGGTAATTGTAACAAGCTCGCTGCCGCTGAAGTGTCAATAGCATGGTGTTCTCGTAAAAAGGCAAGAACGAGCAAAGCATCAAGATCAATGTCAGTGCCCTGTTTTTTCCATTTGGCTATTAGCGCGGCCATGCGCTGATCATAGCGTCCGTCGAAAATTCGAAGGACAACCCGTAAGCCGTCGGTTTCATATTGCGGCATTTGTTTGCCATATGATAACATCGGTATGAAAATGCGACGACGACCAATTCCGGCTCTCTCGACGAGGCGCAATTTTTCAAAAGCCTCGGCAAGCGTGCGATTGCGGCTGATTGGCTCATGGCGCAAAATATTCTGCGGCGTAATACCGCCTATAAAACCGCCTGGGCTTGTAATAACCAGCTCTTTGTTGGTGTGGCGTATCAAAACCTCATTGGGCTCGGAATAATCACGATGAGTTACGGCATTCAACACCGCCTCACGCACAACTTCTAAAGGAAACGCGGGAATTCTCAACTTGAAGAGCCCAAGAGATAGCTCTTGTTCGGGGTTCGCAGGCCCGTTAAATGCTTGATCGATACGGTCCAGGATGTTCAACAGGCCTAAACGGTGCGAATCGTTGCGCACAACCATCGTGTCAGAAGTTTGATAGACATAGTGCACTTGATGCTGTGGACATAGCGTTGCAATAACTTGTTCTCGGCCAAAGAGTAACAACCCCGTGTGAGTTACTCTACCGCTGCGTATTGCTCCCAAACCGACCAGAAAGTCGCCATCATCAAGTTTCAAAAGTTCCGATTCCGGGTTGATACGCCGTAGAATATTTCGTGCTCGTGCAATTTCGACAGCATCTAAATCGGTGACGCTAACGTCTTCTGCAATTTGACCGCTCCAGTCTATCGCCCCGGTTTTAATTTGTGTTTTAGCAAAATTAGCCGGATTCAAAGGCATGCAGTTTTTGCCGATGCGTATTTTGTATAGACCCTGTGCAGTTCCATACGGTGGCGCGAATCCTTTGGGCGTGCGAACAACCAGCAATCGTGTCGTTCCTTCCGACACAATCAACTCTTCTACGGTGACGTTTATGCCAGGGGTAGTAGCGGCGTAGATCCCCCGTCGCCACACATCAAGATCATATCCTTGTGCGCCATGAATGGCAGCGATTCGGCCACGCGTCCTATCCGCAACACCGAATACAATCACACCTCCGTCGGCGTTAGCAAAACAGGCCGCGTACTCAACTGCGATTTTCATATCTTCTTTAGCGCTTGACCATGGCTTGAATTCTAACCACTGAGACTCAAGCTCATCCGCAGTATAATGAGAAAGTTGATCCAACAGAGCAATAATTTCTGCGTTCGTTGGAATATCCATAAGATCTCCTTGCTGGCCGACACGATTATAAATCGAATCCCCTACTTTTTTACCCCGATCACCTCCAGCAACGCGGCCTCTACTTCCCGCACGGTATAATTAATTCTCTGTGTGGACATGCCGAAGCGATTTCCCACAAACGGCTCGTGGAGGACTTTGCCTTCTTTGGAGAGCAGCCAAATCACGGGCACGGAGTAGTTTTGCGTATCCGTGCTCGGCTTAAATTTTCCCATCCACGGCAAAATCGTGTCGGAGAATTTCATGCCTTCGGCATGCTTCTTATGATTGAAGAGCAAACGCAACTTGGGATCGAAATAAATCTGATCGAATGTGATCACATGCTTGCCCTGCAACTCGTATGCGGCTTGGACAAAACGCGCAAACTCTTGCTTCCACGCAAGAGCGGTGTCGGGTTGTGCCCAAAAGATTTCACCGGGAAAGCCGTAATCCGTTTCGTCATAGACCGGCGGGCACGCGACGCCGACAAAAAGCACTTCGGTATTGTTGCGATATTTGCGATACATGTAGGTTGAAGTCGGCATGTCATTGAACGAATCGCCGCACCACAGGCCGCCCGCGGATTCCGAAGGATTGAGGCTCGGACCGCCAAAGAGCAGCAAGTAGATCGCTTTGGTTTCCGGCTTCACCAAATCGAGCAAGCGTTTCTTTTCGCCTGAGGCTTCATAAACAAAAACGTCCGCGGCGATTTGGTCGCCCACGCGATAACACGGTTGCGGCTTATGCTCCACGGTTGTGCCGCCACTGTGCGGCACAAGCAACCACCATGATAAAAGTATTGCGAACATAGTTCTCTCCTAAAATTGAAAGCGCGTGAAGATAAAGGCGTGCATGCAAGAAAGCAAGGCGTAATCTTGCGAGAAAATGCTTGCTCGTGAGTTTCTTGCTTTTCACATTGAGCGCACACGAATGAACGCTCGCGCAATCGTTGCTCCCTTTCAATATCAAATCTGCATGCACGCCGATTCTTCCTCTCCCCCCGAACGCAAAACTCCCAATCTGGAACTGCTGATCTTCGATCTCGACGGCACGCTCATCGACACCTCATTGGATTTGGCACATGCGGTGAATTATGCGCTGACCGCGCTGGGCAAAGCACCTTTAGCGTTGGCAGAGGTGCTCACGATGGTCGGCGACGGCGCGCGCACTTTGCTCACGCGCGCGTTGGGGCATCAGCCAACGGAGGATGAACTGCAACTTGCCATGCAGAAATTTCGCGAGCATTATGCCGCGCATCTTGCGGATCATTCGCGCTTGTATCCCGGCATGGCGGAGGCACTGGCGCATTTTCATCGGCTCAAAAAGGCGGTGCTCACGAATAAGCCGCATGATTTGACGCTTGCTTTGTTGGAACGCTTGGGAATCGTGCATGAGTTTGTGTTCATTCAAGGTGCGCAACCGCCGTTGCCGCTCAAGCCGGATCCCACCAGTTTGAAACAAATATTGGCGCAGTTACAAATCTCTGCGGCGCATGCGCTCATGATCGGCGATAGTGAGAATGATATTCTCGTGGGCAAAGCTGCAGGCGTGCGTACGTGCGCGGCGACTTACGGCTTTCGTCCGCGCACAGCGCTGCTCGAACTCGAGCCGGACTTTGTGATTGAGACGCCGCGCGCTTTGCTCACGTTGATTTAGAAATGGTCGCGGTGATGCAACGATAACAATCCGGGCGCGCCGTGTTGGTGGAAAGATTTTTCCTTTAAAAAGCAAGGTCTAGGTTTGAAGAGTGCCATTACGACAAAGTGATCGGCGTTAGCTGTGTGCAGGTCACTTGCTGTACTTTTTTCTTTCAGTAACACGGCTTGACTTTCACCGCGCAGAAAAATACCTTTGCTTGTAGCACCGACAACAGCGAGGCTCATTCAATATGCGAGGTCAAGGTTATGACAGGAACTCGAGTGCATGAAATGCTTTTAAGCATGAAAGAAGCGGCGCGACGACAGTACAAGGCGGAGTTAAAGGGCGTATTCGGTTCCTTCGCGAGAAGCGAGGCGAGCGCGGATAGCGACGTCGACGTCTTGGTCGAATTTCAGAAAGGCGCGACGCTGCTTGATCTCGCTGGCCTCGGCAATTTTCTTGAAGAAAAATTGCAACGTAAGGTTGATATCGTGACTCCCGCTTCCATGCGTGAAGAATTGAGGGCGCAAATCTACAACGACATGGTGTATTTATGAAAAGGGATTCTCGCCTGTTTCTGCGCGATATACTCGAAGCCGCGCAACAGATCAAGTCGTTCGTCGCGGGGTTCGATTATTTGCAATTTCAAAGCGACGACAAAACGAGCAGCGCCGTGATTCGCAAGCTCGAGATCATTGGCGAGGCGGTAAAACATATCCCCGACGCCATCAAAGAGAAATACCCCAACATCAAATGGAAGGAAGTAGCCGGCATGCGGGATCGGCTGGTACACGGATATTTCGGAGTTGATTATTCTTTGGTGTGGGACACCACGCAAACCGATATTCCGAGGCTCATTACAGAGATCTCGCAAATTCTCAATGAACTAGCGCAAGCGACGAAACCAAACTAAACTTGTTTTAATTTTTGCGCACTGCCGTTCGAATCGAACATTCTATCTTTTAAAACTTATCCGCTTTTATTCATGCCGCACACCTTCATCAGCTACGCCCGCGAAGATAAAGAATTCGCTTTGAAATTAGCCACCGACTTGCGCGCAGTCGGCCGAGAAATTTGGATTGACAAAAATATCAAGGCGGGTGAGTCTTGGCCTTCTAAATTGCAGCAAGCCATTGAGAACTGTGAATACTTCGTGGTCATTCTTTCCCCTCACTCTGTCAACTCGGAGTATGTTCTCAAGGAAATCTCTGCCGCAAACAGTAAGAATAAAATCATTGTCCCCGTACTATATCATAAATGTACCCGCCCATTCTTGCTAAACGATTTGCATTATGCCGACTTCACAGTTGATTTTCAGTCGGGATTCCAAACACTGTTGGCGGCCTTCCATATCAGGGAGTCGGGCAGCACGCAAGCGCAACCGCACTCAAGCATTCAACCCGAAAAGAAAACTATCGCGCCTCCCTACGGCATGGTTCACATTCCCGCCGGTTTGTTTTTCATGGGCAGTGATGAGAGGGAAGAAGAAAGGCCCAGTCACAAGGTCTACATAGATGCGTTCTACATGGACAGGCATCAAGTCACAGTAGAGCAATACCAAGTTTTTTTGCTGGCAACCAAGCATTGGGAAAGCCCCAAGCATTGGGACGAACAACTTGACAATCCGAAATGGCCTGTAGTATTATTGACCTGGGAGGACGCGCGACAATATGCGAAATGGGCCGACAAGCGTTTGCCGAATGAGGCGGAATGGGAATATGCTGCACGAGGAGGGATGACGGGCTTTGGCGGCCAACCGATTTACAAATTTCCGTGGGGAAACGAGGCGAAGGCGAGTCACGCCAACTTCAGTGAGAGTGGCAGTCGAACAGATTATAGCTGGGAAAACGCCAAGCGCTATTTGAAAAATGTCGGCAGTTATTCCCCTAATGGCTATGGCCTTTATGATATGTCGGGCAATGTTTGGGAATGGTGCAGCGATTGGTTCGATGGCCCTTATTACAAGCAAAGTCCCGAACACAATCCGCAGGGGCCGAAGGTTGGCAAAGAATGCGTGCTGCGCGGAGGTTCTTGGTTCGATGGTGCCGATGAGGTGCGTTGCGCGCATCGTGGAAAATTTGCGCCTCATGACAAGCGCAGCAATGTGGGCTTCCGCTGCGTGAAAGGCATTTCCTAAATCTATCTCACACCCTCACATGAATCTCCTGCCCAAGGATTTTGCTTTGCATAAACTTCCTGCGCGAAAAAGTTGGCGGTGATGAGCGCTCGCTCGGGCCAGCCTTTGCCGATGTTGTTGTCTGGGACGCCTCCGCGTTTGCAGTGAGGTAAGAGTCGTGCTTGGAAGGGCGAAACTGCAGGCAGGTTTCTAAATGAAGCCTCATGGAAAGTAACGATAAAACTCTCGGCGGTGTAAAACGCGCATCAATTCTATCGTATCGTCGTCGGCTTCAATGCCGATGCGATAGTCGCCGATACGAACACGATAACGTCCGTGATGACCTTTGAGCGCTTTGATGCCGGCAATTTGATGGAGTGACGCAGCTTGTGGCAAACTGGTAAAGGCGAGTTCGTAGACCTGATCATAGATGGGCTGCTTCTTCAGCTTTTTGAGGTCTTTTAGAAACGCTTCTTTGTAGCGGACTTCCACCGGTTCATTCCTTCAGAAAAGCCAGAGCTTCTTCGCGGTTTAACGAACGGCTCGTGCGCACTTCATCGATTGCTTTGTTCAGACAATAATCTTCCATCGCCTCGGCTAGCTCTTCGATAGTCGCTTCATCGTATGGCAATAATTGCCGCCACAGGGCAATGGGAATGACCACGGCCTTGGCTTGGCCGGCTTTATCGGTGAGAAATTCGACGTCTAACATTTCCAACCTCTGGCTTTGAGTTTCATTTCATTGCTTTCAACATAATGACGGTCCTCGAAAAAGGCAAGGCTAAGGTTCAAAGTGTGCAACAGTTATTCGAACAACCCTTTGCTTACAATTTGTTTTGCTACCGGCGTGGATAAGAATGGAAAGCTACTGCGTAGATTGAGATGCCCATTGCTCGCTCCCCGTGCATGAGAATCTTTACCATTCATGACTTGATAAGCTTCAAACAAAAGGCTCCAATCCACGGACTCCGCCACCGCATACGTTTCCCCCTTCTTCCACTTTGCATAAAATTCCTGGGAGGGCATGTCGTACTGTTGCTCATAACGCGCCAGCGCTTCTCGAACTTCTTCGAGCGTCATGTCGCGCTCTTCAATGGAGAAATCATTTTTGACCATGGGTTCATCTCCTTTGAGAAGAATTTTTGCAATGCGCGCGAACGTAAGCCACAGCCATCCTAAAAGCAAGACTGGCTTTCATCATCTTCACGCCCATTGCTTCGCCATCGCATATAATTCCTCTTGCGTGCGCCGGGCTGGACCTGCAATACTCGGCCGCGTGTTTGTGCTATCGTCATTGAGTACGCGCGCTTTGACGTTATCGGCGAGCTGCACGTTGATAATTTCGCGCACGTGTTGTTGCAACGTGGGCTCGAGAATGGGGAAGCCGACCTCCACGCGCGAGTTGAGATTGCGCGGCATCCAATCCGCGCTGGCGAGAATGTATTCCGGCGCGCCGTCGTTTTCAAAAACATAAACGCGCGCGTGTTCGAGAAAGCGGTCGATGATGCTCGTCACTTTGATATTCTCGCTCAAGCCGGGCACGCCAGGCTTGAGGCAGCAAATGCCGCGAATGATGAGCTGAATCGGCACGCCCGCTTGGCTCGCGAGATAAAGCTCGTCGATCATTTCGGTATCGACCAACGAATTCATCTTTGCAATGATGCCGGAGCGTTTACCCGCGCGCGCGTGTGCGGCTTCGCGGCGAATGCGTTGAATAAACTCATTTCGCATATGCTGTGGCGCAACGAGCAAGTATTGGAATGCCTCCGGCTCAGCTTTGCCCGTGAGCAGATCAAACATCTGCGCGACTTCAGCGCACAAATCTTCGCGCGCGGTGAGCAAACCGAGATCGCTGTAAATCTGCGCGGTGCGGTCGTTATAATTGCCCGTGCTAAGATGGCAATAACGTCGCACGCCACCGGCCTCTTTGCGCACGACGAGCGCGAGTTTCGCGTGCGTCTTCAAACCGGATAAGCCGTACATTACATGCACGCCCTCCTTCTTCAATTTGCGCGCCCAATCAATATTCGTTTCCTCGTCGAAGCGCGCTTTTAATTCCACCACCACAAAAACTTTTTTGCCGTGCTTCGCGGCTTTCGCGAGCGCTTTGGCCACCGGCGATTTAGAAGAGATGCGATACAGCGTCATCTTGATTGCCTTCACGTCCGGATCTTCTGCCGCGGCTTCGAGAAATTTCACGACGTAATCGAAGCGTTGATAAGGATGGTGCAAAAGAATATCTTGCTGCCGCATCGTGGCAAAAATATCTTCGCTCTTTTCTAACAAAGCCACGGGCAACGGCGGCATGGGCGGATTTTGCAGATGCGGCGCGTCGAAGCCGGGGAATTGCATGAAGTCCGCAAACGAATGATAACGCGCACCGGGAAAAATTTTCGAAGGCTCAAGCTTGAGCTGCTGCACAAACATTTCCACCACGCGCTGCGGCATATCGGGATCATACAAAAAGCGCGTGGCCGGGCCGCGTTTGCGCTGCTCCAAACTCTCCGCAATGGTTTCCAACAAATCCTGCGCTTCGTCTTCGACAATCTCCAATTCCGCGTCGCGCACCACTTTGATCGAATAGCAGCCGAGCGTGTTTTCTTGCGGAAAGATTTCGTGCAGGTGCAGCCGAATGACGTCATCGAGACGAATGACGAAGTGTTTGTCCTCTTGGGAAGGCAACGCCACGAAGCGCCCGAGTGTTTGCGAGGGAATGAGCACGAGCGCAAGACGCAGTTTCATTTTCGCTTTCGACTTTTTGCGGCGGCCCAATTCCACACAAAAATACAGCGCCTTGTTTTCAAGCTGCGGAAACGGATGCGAAGCATCAAGCGCCAGCGGCGTGAGCAAAGGCTTCACGTGTTTATGAAAATACTTGCTCGCAAACTCGACTTGTTGTTTGGTCGCGGTGCGATCATCAACCAATGTGATGCCCGCTTGCTCCAATGCCGGCAAGAGCTGGCCGCGAAAGCACGCGCCAATGCTCTCGTGCGCTTGATGCACCTTGGCATTGATCGACTTCATCACCTCCGCCGGCGTCAAACCTTCCGGCCCGGGCTTGGTTACGCCCGCTTCGATTTGGCGCTGCACCGTTGCCGCGCGCACCATGAAAAATTCATCGAGGTTCGACGCGAAGATTGCCAAAAATTTGATGCGCTCGAGCAACGGCACATTCGCGTCGCACGCTTCTTCCAACACGCGTGCGTTAAATTCCAGCCAACTGAGTTCGCGATTGTTGAACCGCATGTTTGCCGGAAACGCGGTTTGAAGTTGCTTGCGTTGCTCGTCGGCGCGCGCCTCCATGCCGGGAAAGTCGTTTGCAAAGGAATTTCTCATTGCTATTCCGAGGAAGTTTTATGAAATTGTTGACGGCTGTAATTGCATGCAAAGAGCCAAAAATCGGGCTGAAATGCAACTGAAAATCCGCGGCGGCATATCGAACTAATGCTGCTGTCTTTTAAAAAGCAAAACTATTTCCGGCAAAACGATTTAAAAGCTATGACAGAAAAATGGGCGTTCGGTTTTATTAAAAAGATCATCACCGTGAGACGGCATTGGGCCGCAATATTTTTCTGTCATGCTTTTCTCCACGTGCTACAGAGCTTTGCTGCTCTCGGATTTTTCTACGCAGAGTTTTTGTGCAATTTCCCCAACGCTGTGAGCTTGTCAACGGAGGAGGTCAAATGATTTACGTCGCAGTGGTCGTGATTTACGTCGCGGTGCTGTTCGCCGTGGGTTTGTCAAAAATGCGGGCGGTGAAAACGCAGGAAGACTTCATGGTGGCCGGTCGCAAAACGCCGTGGTATTTGCTCGCGGGCACGCTGGTCTGCACATGGATCGGCTCCGGCAGTTTGTTCGGCGGCGCGGGCCTGGCGTTTCGCATGGGCTTCTCCGAATTGTGGATGAGCGCGGGCGCGTGGGCGGGCATCGCGATCATCTACTTTCTCGCGCATCGCGTGCGCCGCATCGCGCAGTTCACGCTCTCCGACATTCTCGAAACGCGCTACAATCATTGGGCGCGCATTCTCGGCACGATCTCCATCACCATCGCATACTTGACCATTGCGGGTTATCAATTTCGCGGCGGCGGGCGCTTGCTCAACATTCTTGCGGGCATCGATCCGCTCTGGGGCGGCTTGCTCACGTGTGTGGTCACGATTGCTTTCACCATGATCGCGGGCTTGGTGTCGATCATCTCCGTGGATATTGTGAACGGCATCATCATGACATTGGGCGTGGTGGTCGGCGTGCCGCTCGCGCTTGCCGCGGTCGGCGGCGTGGAGCAGATGCATCATGCTTTGCCCGCGGATCATTTCACGGTGTTCGGCAGCAGCGGTTGGGTGTGGGCCATGGGCGTGTTCTTTCCCACGTTTTTTTTATTGCTCGGCGAGGGCAGCATCTATCAAAAATTTTTCGCGGCCAAAGACGGCAAAGAGGCGCGCAAGGCCGTCATCGGCATGATCGTGGGCGTGATCGTCATCGAGTCATTGCTCTGCGCGCTCGCGGTGATCGGCAGCGCAAAGTATCTCGCGTTGCCTCCTTTTGCAAATGCCGACGGTTCGTTGGATAAAGGCGCGACCGAAACGATCATTCTTCATCTCGCGCGTTTTGATCTGCCTGTGTTCGCCGGCAGCTTGCTCATCGCCGCGGGCGTGGCGATTATTCTCTCCACCGCGAACACGTTCTTGATGATTCCTTCCACCAACCTCACGCGCGACATTTATCAACGCTTCATCAACCCCAATGCCGGCGAAGCCAAAATCATTGCATTACAGCGCGGCTTGATCGTCGGGCTTGGCTTCTTGGCGTTCGTGATTGCCGGATTTTTCAAAAGCATTCTCGACATGGCGTTCACGGCATACACGATTGTCGGCGCGGGCATCACGCCGGCTTTGCTCGCCGCGTTTTTATGGCGACGCACGACTGTGCCTGCCGGCGTCGCTTCGATTGCCGTGGGCATGTTCGTCACCATCGCCATCACGGTCGCCAATTTTGTGATGGAAGGTTCGACCGCTACAGTTAATCTCTTGGGCATAAAATTTTTGCCGATGGAAACGGACTATATCGTTTTGCCCGCGGCTCTGGCCTCGATTCTCACGCTCATCATTGTCAGCCTGCTCACGCCGCCGCCGCCCGAAGAGAAATGGCGGCCGTTCCAGGCACAGTGACGTATGAGCGCAACGCGAGCGAGCGTTCGTAGTATCGCCTTCAGGCGTCTGCTGCCTCTAGCTTGAAATGTCTAATGAAATTCGACGAGCAAATTCGGTAACGAGGCGAGCCTCCCTCACCGTGTCATTCAGTAGGAATCTTTTTACTCACTGGAGTTGATGCCCAGCGCTAAAAAGGTTTCCTTCTGAATGACAGTTCGGATGGGGCGTTTACCGAATTTGAAAATCAAAGCTCGTAAGGCATCACAACGATTTTTCATTTTCACACCAGCATCTTCTCGGAGTTGATTCATGCCCTCACGTTTTCATTCTCCGCGTCATGTTTCTTCTCTTCTTCTCATTTTCCTCCTCGCGCTTTCGGCTTGCAAGCGCATTGAAAAAGATTTGCCGCTCGCGGTTACGAAAGCCGTGGAGGCTGTGAAGCAAAAGTATTGTCCTGATCCTCGCCTCTGCGTGTTTGATGTGCACGTGCAAATTCGCGGCGCGAACCTCAAACTCATGGGCGAGTTGTCCGACGCCGCGGCGCGGCGCGAGTTGGTGCAAGCCGTCAAAGCCGCGATGCCGGATTTTAAAGTTGAAGATGAAATTCTTTTTCTACCCGATGAAGCTCTGCCGCGCAACGAGCGTTTTGGCCTCATCAGCGTGAGCGTGGCCAACTTGCGCAGCAAACCCGGCCATGCCGCGGAGTTGGCGTTGCAACAACTCATGGGCAGCAGCGTCGCCATTCTCAAAAAAGAAGGCACATGGTATTACGTGCAAACCGAGGATCAATACCTCGCGTGGATTCCGAACGGCTCGCTGCAGGTGGGCGAACAGAGTTTGATTGAAGAATGGCGCGCGAGCGACTTGGTTGCGTTCAAAAACATGCACGGCCTGGTGCGCGCCGAAGCGCGCCTCGAAGCGCCTCCGCTTTCCAATGTCGTGTTAGGCAATGTGCTGCGGCGCTTGCCGGAGGCCTTTGCTTCCTCAAACACGAAAACCAAATGGCTCTCGGTTGCGTTGCCCGATGGCCGGCAAGGTTATATTGAAAACGAAATGGTGACGAGCGCGCACGAGTTTTATCCGCAAGCGCCGACCTCACCGGCCGCGGTGGTTACGCAGGCGCAGCGTATGTTGGGCGTGCCCTATTTGTGGGGCGGCACTTCGGTCGCGGGCTTTGATTGCTCCGGCTTCACGCAAACCGTGTTTCGTTTGAACGGCATTCCGCTTTTGCGCGACGCGAGCCAGCAAGCGCGACAAGGCACGCCGCTCGCCGTGAGCAACGATTTCGCGGAATTGCAGCCCGGCGATTTACTCTTCTTTGGTGAAAAAGAAAACCGCATCACGCACGTTGCGCTCTCGCTCGGCGGCCCGCGCTTCATTCATGCTTCGGACTATGTGCGCAGCAATAGTTTGAACGAAGCCGATGCGGATTATGTCGAGTCTCGCAAGAAGACGTTTCAATTTGCGAAAAGATTTTTTAACGCGACGAATTGAATGGCAAAACGCACCACGAGGAATTTGAGAAAGGAGTGTTGTCATGCTTACGGTCAAAGGCTTATATGACGGTGAAAGAGTCGAGTTCTTGGAGCCTATTCCCCGCAAGCACGCGCGGAAAAAGGCGCTGGTGATTATAACTTTCTTGGAAGAAGAGAAAGTGCCGCGTTCAACCAAGCGCGCCGTACAAGAATTGGCTCAGGGTAAATTGCTAAACCTTGACGAGGTTCTACGTGCAGTTTAAAGTTACACCGACTTTTGCGCGCGCATTGAAGAAGCTTAGAAAGAAGTATCGCAAAATAGATCAGGACATTGCAATCTTGCGCACGCGCTTGGAGCTTAATCCCACTGCCGGCATTCCGCTCGGCACCGGGCTCTTCAAGATTCGGCTGGCGAGTTCCGACATGACCAAAGGCAAAAGCGGGGGGTTGCGAGTTGTATATTTTTGGAGGTTTTATTCTGATATGATTGTGCTGCTCGACCTCTATACAAAAAATGAAACCGAGAATATTCCCGTGAGTGAATTGCGCAAGCTGCTTGAAGACTTCTTGAACAACAATGCTGCGTAGAATCAAACGATGACTGCCCTCGGCTTAGATGAGCAACATGAGCTGCTCAAAATCGTGGTGGAGCGTTTGGAACGTATGCGGCGACAAAATCCGAGCGGCAATGGCACGACTTGAAAAACGTTATCGCCACACAAAGAGAAGAACTGGATTGGAGCTATCTGCACACGTGGATAGATCGTTTGAATCTTCGTGAAGACTTTGAGGCATTACCATGATTTTCGCCGAGGACACGCGCCCCGAAACTCGTGCAGTGCTTTTGCAGCTCTGGCAAAACAAAACACCGGGCGAGCGGGCTTTGCACGGATTTCGCATGTGGAACAGCTTCAAGAACCGCATCATCTCCGCACTGCTTGCAGAGTCGCCCGAGTTGGATGAAGTCGAATTACTCGTGCAAACGTTCCAACGCATCTATCGCGAAGACTTTTCCATTGAAGAAATGGCGCGTATCAGCGAGCGCATTCGAGCATATCATTGCGCCGCGAAAAATGGCAACATTGCCGTCGGCATAACGAGGAGCGCATCATGAGCCATGAAATGATGATCGAGAACATCAAAACCAAACTGCCGCATATCGAACCTGCCTTGCTCAATTCCATTTGGGAAATCGTCGAGCACGCGGAGCGCAGACCGCACGCTCCCCTGGTTAGCGAGCCAACTAGAACGCAAGCGCTCGTTGGCGGAGGTTTGCACTTCATTGGTGAAAATCTTCCTTTTGATCCTCGCCGCAACTCTTCTTTGCAAGAACGCGCGGCGCTGAAACGCCGGCTCAAAACGCAAAACCAGGCTTGGCTCTCATTGCAATTCGAAAAGCTGAAAGCCGCGTGGCTGGTGATCGTGGATCAGCAAGTGATTGCGTGGGGGGCGTCGCTTGCAAGCTATCCAAAGCCGGACAAGCTTTTGGAAACCTGCCAACGCACCGGCAAGTTTCCTTTTCTCTTTATAAACGAGGAATATTTGAGCATTGAAGGAGGCGGCGCGCGATGGCCTCAAACCATCATTCCCGACGATTACTATCCCACGCTTACCATGGTTTTCCATACCGGACATACGGCGATGGTGATCACCGGCAACTTTGATACTGGCGCATCTTCTACGTTTGTAGATTTCGACGCGCGGCAAACCGAGATTCAAAGCCAAAGAAACATTCGCGCAGCAACAAGCAAATCCGTTAAAGCCAAAAGCAACTCAACAAAACGACGTAAGCACGGTTAAGCGCGCAGTTGCAAATCGATCTTCTTTCAACCCAAAAACTATTCCATGAAAAAACCTTTCATCCTCGGCCTCATCGCAGTAGCCGTGCTCGGCTTCGCGGCTTATCGCATTATCGCCAATCGCCCGGCGGCGCAGGCCGCGCGGACGCAAAGCGCGCCGCTGGTGCGCATTGAAAAACCCGTGCGCGAAACCGTTGTCCATAAGCTCCAACTCAGCGGCGACGTGGCTGCCATTCAACAAGCCGCGATCTTTTCGCGCGTGAGCGGCAATCTCGAGCGCGTGCTGGTGGACATCGGCGATCGTGTGCGGCGCAATCAATTGCTCGCGGTGATCGACTCCACCGAATTGCGGCAGCAAGCGCAACAAGCCGAGGCCACGTTTTTCAATGCGCAGGTCAAGCATCAGCGCATGAAAAATTTATTGGAGCAGGATTTGGTCTCGAAAGAAGACGTGGACGACTCCGAAGCCACCATGAAAGTCGCTTCGGCAAGTTATGAAGCCGCGCGCACGCGTTTGAACTATGCGCGCATCACTGCGCCGTTCGCGGGCTATATCACCAAACGCATGCTCGATCCCGGCGCGATGGTGACCACGGGCAGTGCCACGCTCTTTATGTTGATGGATCTCGACAGCGTCAAAGTCGTGGTCAATGTTTTGGAAAAAGACACGCCGCGTCTCGCGAAAGTGAAGCAGGCTTTGGTCGCGGTCGACGCTTATCCCGAAAAACAATACGCGGGTCGTGTCACGCGCAACAGCGAAGCGCTCGACCTCGCCACGCGCACGCTTGCGGTCGAAGTCGCCGTACCGAATCGTGATCATGTGCTCAAGCCCGGCATGTTCGCAAAGGTCACGCTCATCATCGACGAGCGCGCGGAGGCTTTGACTGTGCCCACGCAAGCGATCTTGAAGGACGATAACGGCAGCTATGTTTTCGCCGTGGAAAACAATTCCGCCAAACGCATCCCGATCAACACTGGCGCGGAGCAAAACACGCGCACGGAAATTACTTCGGGTCTTGCGGGCAGCGAAGACATCATCACCACCGGCCAGCAATTCGTGAAAGACGGCGGGCAAGTTTCGATTCAAAATCAAACGCCCGGCGGCAGCGATTGAGCTGCAAAAAGATTTTGAAGGCAGAAAGATGAAGGACAGAAAAATGCAAAACGCTTCTTCTATGTTCCGACTTCAAATTCACTCGTTCGAAGCTTTCTTTTATTTTTTTGTCATCCATCTTTCTGTCTTAAGCTTTTGCTTTAAGATCATTGCGACGTCAGCCGTTTGGCTCTTTGGCTTCTTATCCTTTTTGGCTCCTTGACCTATGTGGCTCACTCGCCTTGCCCTCAAATATCCCATCTCGACTTTCCTTTTCGCTTGCACGATCATCGTCTTTGGCTATGTTTCGTTTCAACAACTGCCCGTTGATCTCTTGCCGAACATTACGATTCCCGTCATCACCACGGTTACTTTTTATTCCGGCGCAGGCCCGCTCGATATGGAGCAGACAGTCACGACGCTCGTCGAGCGCGCGGTCAGTTCGGTGAATGACGTGAGCTACATTCAATCTTCCACGCGCGAAGGCGTTTCGCGTGTGAGCATCAATTTCAATTGGGACGCGAACGTCGACGTGGGCTTGATCGACGTGGTGCAGCGCGTGAATCGCATCGTGAATCAATTGCCCACGGGCGTGTCGCAGCCGGTGGTGTTGCGCTTCGATATTACCAACGTGCCGGTGTGCAACATCGCCATTGCGGGCGATATGGACGAGCGCGAGCTTTACGATCTCGCGTTCAATGTGATTCAGCCGCAAATCGAGCATGTGCGCGGCGTGGCCTCGGGCCAAATCGGCGGTGGCCGCATTCGCGAGGTTCACGTCACGCTCGACCGCAATCGTTTGCAAGCGTTGCAGCTTCCGGTGCAAAACGTGCTGACCGCGATTGCCAATTCCAACCTCATCATTCCTTCGGGCGATTTGAAAACGGGCCAATTCGATTACGCGCTCAAAACCGAGAGCCGCTTCAACGTGATCAAACCGATGGCCGACATTGTGGTGAAGATCATTGATGGCGTGCCCATTCGCATCAAAGACGTGGCGCAGGTGGAGGACAGCTATCAAGAGCAGACGGAAATTATTCGCATCAACGGCAAGCCCGGCATCACTTTGCGCGTGCAAAAACTCGCGAGCGCAAACTCCGTGGAAGTGGTCGACAACATTCTGCGCGCGTTGCCCAAGCTCTCCGGCATTCCGCAGTCCGTGCAGCTTTCGATGACGTTCGATCAATCGCTCTACATTCGCCAAACCATTTCGGGCTTGCAGCGCGAGGCCGCGCTCGGCGGCGTGCTCGCGATGCTCATCATTATGCTCTTTCTCCGCAACATGCGCGGCACGCTCATCATCGTCGTCGCGATTCCGCTCTCGATCTTGATCACGTTCATTTTCTTCCGCTTCGGCAATGTCACGCTCAACATCATGACCTTTGGCGGTCTCGCGCTTGCGGTGGGCCGTTTGGTTGACGATTCGATTGTCGAACTCGAAGCCATCGCGCGACATTATCATCATTGGCAGCCCGGTCAATCGAAACTGCAAGCCACGCTGGCCGCGGCGCAAGAAGTGGCCGCGCCGATTTTCATTTCCACGCTCACCACCGTGATCGTGTTCTTGCCCATCGTGTTTCTCACCGGCATTGCGAAGCTCTTGTTCATTCCCCTCACCATCACGATTGCGGTCTCGCTCTTCGGCTCATTCTTCGTTTCGCGCACGGTCACGCCGCTGCTCTGTTTAAAATATCTTCCTCCGGAAAAAGCGTTGAATCGTCAATCGGAAAAATTTTCCGACCGCATGCGCGTGCTCGCGCACGATCTGTTGTCGAGCCTCGATGATTGGTACGTCTTGCGCTTGCAATGGGCGTTGAGCCATCGCCGCCTCGTCATCGGCGGCATCGTGGTTTTCGCCGGCCTTTCGTTGGTTTTGGTGAAATTCATCGGCACCGAATTTTTTCCCGATCAAGACGAGAGCCAGTTTACCATCAGCGTGAAAATGCCCGTAGGCACGCGCGCGGAAGAAACCGACAAAGTGACGCGGGCCATTGAAAGCATTGTGCAAAGCGAAGTGCCGGAGATGCACGCGATGATTTCAACCATTGGCGTGCCCTCTTCACGCAGCGGAAATTTTTTCTCACGCAATGCCGGCAGCCACACGTCGAATGTGCAAATCGCACTCGTGCCGCCGCATGACCGCAACCGCTCCGTGTTTGAAATCATCAACGGCATTCGCGGCAAAGTTTCGCGCATGCCCGGCGCAACGATCTTCGTTACCCCGAGCGGCTTCTTGCGCTTCTTGCTCAACTTCGGCTCCTCCGCGCCGCTCGATATCGAAATTCGCGGTTTTGATTTGGAGACCGGCTCGAACCTCGCGAAAGAGATTGCCAACATTGTGCGCAACACGCCCGGCGCAGTGGATGTGCAAATCAGCCGCGACGATAACCTGCCCGAGCTGCGCGTGCAAATCGACCGCGACAAAGCCGGCGTGCTCGGCATCAACGTCGCGCAAATTTCGAGTACCATCAACACGTGCATCAACGGCACCGTGGCCTCGCTCTTCACCGATCCGGTTACGGGCAATCAATACAACATTCTCGTGCGCTTGAGTGAAGACTATCGTTCGCAGATTGAGGATTTGAGAAACATCGTGCTCACCACCGCCGGCGGCGAACAAGTGTTGCTCGGCAACATCGCAACGGTTTACAAAGCCAACGCGCCGGTGCAACTTGATCGCAAGCAGCAACAGCGCATTCTCAACGTGACCGCGAACGTGACGGGCCGCGATCTCGGCAGTGTGGCCAACGACGTGCGTGCGCAAATCGCGCAGCTTAACCTGCCGCCCGGTTTCGAAGTCGTGCTCGGCGGCAATGTGGAGCAGCAACAGAAAGCGTTCAGCGATCTCTTGCTCGCGTTCGGCTTGGCGATTCTGCTCGTGTACGTGGTCATGGCCTCGCAATTCCAATCGCTGCTCGATCCGTTTATTATCATGTTCACAGTGCCGCTCGGCATTGTCGGCGTGTTTTGGACATTGTTCCTCACGGGCACTACGCTTTCGGTGACTTCGTTTCAAGGCATCATCGTCATGGTCGGCATTGTGGTGAGCAACGGCATTCTGCTCGTGGATTACACGAACCATTTGCGCCTGCGCGAAGTGCCGCTGCACGAGGCTGTGGTGCAAGCGGGCCGCACGCGCCTCAAGCCGATTCTCATGACCTCGCTCGCCACTGTGCTCGGCTTGATTCCCATGGCCATTGGCATGGGCGGCGAAACCACGCAAGCGCCTTTGGCAATTGCGGTGATCGGCGGTTTAACGGTTTCTACTGTGCTCACGCTGTTCTTCGTGCCTGCGTTGTATACAGTGTTTGAGGAGAGGATGAAGCGGGAGGCGAAAGAAGAGTGAGTGGCGTGAATTTAAATGGAGTAGCTTCGTCAAGTTCAGCCGCGGCTTGCTATACTCTTTATAGGTGAGAATAACACTTTCCACTGTCATTCCCGCGAACGCGCATGCGCGTCAACCGAAGCGAATGATTCCCCCCTTGAGGGGGGCCAGGGGGGTGTTGGTCGATTGAAAAACGCCATTTAAAATTATTCACGTGACCAACATCCCCCTAAATCCCCCTTCAAAGGGGGACTTTCTCTC
>JAYRWE010000130.1:0-8934 GCA_041918175.1 bacterium | reverse complement strand
GTTGGAGACAGTTTGCCAAGCCCCGCCGTTGACCGAGATTTGGATCAATCCGTAATCATCGCTGCCGAAGCTGAACCAATGCCAGAATTTGAGCAGGTAGTTCTCACCGGATTGCAAGCTGCCCAAATGAATTTCGGGGCTAATGAGTCGGGTGTTTGCATTTGGAGGATAGTTTCCGTTGAGCACGGTTCCGGCGACATTGTTGCCGGAGTGGGCGCTGTCGGGACCAACAGTAGGCCGGCCGATTTCCCAAACTCCGTTATCAACAGTCCAATTCCCTTGTCCCCTCTCAAAATCATCGGAGAACAACGTGGCGGGCGTTTGAGCAAAACTTGGAAGCCCATGGAGCAATAGCGGCACAATAGCGACGACCACACTTTTGAAAAACACATTGCAACGATGCATCAACCGAGGGTTCAGTCTTTTAGATTTCATGGCGATTAGTCCTTCCCGAATTGACGAAATTTTGAGCTTTGAAATGGGCGAAAATCAATAGCCTTTGTAAGACTGTGTGTACTTTTATTCTTTATTCATCAAATTTCATACAGCCGTGCTGCTGTAAAATAGCGTTCTGAACAGGCGACGCCGTTCCGTTTTCCGGCCTCCCATCCATCACTTCTCCGGCCTCGTATTCACTCGAAGCAGACGCTTTGATGTCCGAAGATGATGATCCAAGCCGCACTTGATTCCCCAAGTTTTGCCGCATCTCCTGCGCTTCGGCATCTTTTTTCTCGCCTTCATCTTTGCCCTTCTTGTCGCCCTTTGAAACCGTGACGATCACGACGACGAGAGTTATGGCGAGAGCGCCGACGATGAGCCAATTGCTGATCGAATTTGCTTTCTCGATTTTGTCCGGCGATTGTGAGCGCGCTTCCGAAGGCGAGCCAGCTAGAAAAAATGTGAAAGCGACCGCCATGAAAACGGCGCACAAATTTTTGAATGATAACTTCGACATGCTTGACTCCTTTGTTCGAAAACGTGAAAGAGCGCATTTCAAAACAAGCGACTTCGTTTTTCATCTCAATACCCCAACACATTCACCGTCACCCGCACCGCCAGCGTCTTCACGCCATCCTCATCGCCTTGATCTTCGTCGTTCGGACTGCCCCACGTAAGATTGCCTTCGAGGCTCCAGTGTTTGGAGAACTCATAGCCCGCGCCGAGCGCAAAGCCGGAGTCTGTGATGCCATTGGAGTTTTCTTCAAACGGCGCATCCCAGGATGAAAAGCCGAGACCTGCAGTCACATAGGGCGAAGGGCCTTCGGGTTGAAAGTAATAAGCGAAACCAACGCCGCCGACGCCGTTGGCAATGGTGTAGCTTTCACTGATGTTGATAAAGTCGTCGCGATACTCAAATGAATAGCCGAACCACGCGACCTTGCTCATCCAGAAAATCGCAACCTGATTGCTCGGCGCATAGCCGATCTTGAAATCCGTCATGAGCGCGAATTTGCTTTCGCGCTCGCCTTCGGTCGTTCCGTTCGCGCCGAAGCCGGAAGAAGTGGAATAAAACTTATAAGAAGCCAAGCCGCCGCCCGCGCCGAGGCCCAAAACAAAACCTTTGCGCGTGCCGTCCCACGCGAAGGCCGTGGCGGCGTTGATGAAAATCACGGGAACGAGCAATGCGAGAAGCAGTGTTGTGCGGCGCATATCATCCTCCTTTTGATTGATGGTTCATGAAGCAGCGCGCGTTCTTTGAAACCCGGTTTGTTCTTTCGATCACGCGCAACAAAAGAGTCAAATGACATGCCGCTATTCGCTTGATAAAAGCAAGCACGCGGCAAGCAAGAAAATCAATTCATTGGCGCGAACGCGGCAATCGAGTGCAGGCGCGCCTTAGGCGAGCATGTTTGCTTTAGGAAACCTCAGGGTTGTCTTTTTGAAACGCGGGAAGCAAAGGCGGGAAAGGTTGATGAGCGGAAACGGTTTTCCGAGAGAAAGTATGCTAATTTACGGGCAAGATTTCAACCAACCATTCGGCGACACTCGGTGCCTTCGGCGTAACTCGGCAGAAAAGCTTTGCCGCCGAGTTACGCCGAAGCTACCGAGTGTCGCCGAGAAAAATTCAACGCGGCAGCGCCGAGGCTAAAATCAAAACGTCGTGGCGGTCTTGCAATTCCAAAATCCAATCGTAGATGCGCTCGCGCACGCGATAGATTTCATTCATGGGCAGCGGCAGAAAGATTTCCATGCTCACGTCTTCATCGGCGACCGGCAATACGCGGGGACGAATCTCCGCTTGGGGATAGGCGGCAAGGATTTTTTGGGTCAACTCTGCGGAGGCGGAGGCAGCGTTGAAGGCGTTTTGTTTCATGAGGGCAAGCGCCATTGCTATTCTCCTGTTTATAGATTTTTGTGCTGCGCAACCAAAGTATGAATTTGATTGGCTGTGTCGAATGCTTCTCGGGCTTTATCTTGATCAAGAGGAACAGCGCGATAATCGGCGTCTAATCGCAAATCATAGAGCGTCAAAAGTTTTTTGTAAAGAACTGCCAAGCTTGCCGGCAAAACCGGCGGCGTGAGCCATCTCCCAAAGCAAAACGTTTTCATCAAGCCCGCGTGTTTCCAATGTCCCAAAGGCGGATCACCCAATGCGACCCACATGGCTTGAAAACAAGCGTAATAACTTCGGCTGACGCTCGCCTGATACATGCCGTTCATCAAAAGCTGTTGCGCCGCCTCGCGATGCTCTTTTGCTGTTTCCCAACGCCTGCTTTGTTCGTTTGGCTCCATATCCACGCCGGATAGATTTACCGACAGCCGAACCTTTTCGCATCTTCAATACGGAAAAATATAACTCAAAGGAGAAATAAAAGCAAAATCTCTTTCACTTCACCGGCAAATACACGCTGAACACCGTGCCTGTGCCTTCTTCGCTTTCGAACTCGATGTGGCCGTGGTGCGCGGCGACGATTTTTTTCACCATCGCGAGCCCGAGGCCTGTGCCGTTTTCGGAAGTGGTGAAACGCGGCTCGAAGATATGTTCGTGCGCGGAGGCGGGAATGCCGATGCCGGTGTCTTGCACTTCGAGCACGGCGTAATCGCGCGCGTTGCCGTTCGCGTTGGGCAAATGCAGATCACGCGCAAGCGACGCAGCCAGCGTGATCTTGCCACCTTCGGGCATGGCGTTGATCGCGTTCGTCACGAGGTTTTCGAGCACGACGTGCATCTGCTCGTGATCCATCGGCACAAGGCACGGCTCCGCGCTCAGCTTCAGCTCGCATTGAATATCGGGCGGAAAGTTGATCGCACCAACGGCCTGTTGCAAGAAGCGATTCACCTCCGTTTCCACGAGATGGAGTTGTTCAATGTCAATCAGCTTGAGGAAGTTTCGCGTCAAACGGCGCAAGGCTTCGATGCGTTCCATGATGTTCTTCGCATACTCATCGTAAGTGTGCGCATGCTGTGGCGAATGGTTGCGATACTCCTTTTGCAAACGCTGCAGCGTGAGCAAAATACTGGTGAGCGGACTTTTGAGATCGTGCGCCACACGCTCCGCCATGAGCGACCAGGTTTGGGCTTGATGCGCATCCATTTCAACGGAGCGATCACTCACACTCACGAGCCAGTACGCGCCATTCTCTTTCGCCATTGTGATCGGCTCGACGACAACGAGCGCTCGTATTTGTCGCCCATGCGAGGTGAATGCCAAAGTGGTTTCATGACGCCGCTCCGGCGGTATAAGCGCTCGCCGGATGAACGCCACTAACTCCGGCCAGGCAACGGCTTTCGTATAGAGTACGCTTTGCCTCTCCTCTCTGTTCATTGAAATCATCTGCCGCCATTGCACATTGACCGAAACGATTTTGCCCTTTCCGTCAAGCAAGAGCAAAGCGCGGCGATCCGTATCAGTGATGAAAGTATGAATGACGCGTTGCCGTTGATTCCGTCGATGAGCAACCGCAGTCATGAGCGCAAGCGCGAGCACCAAGCCCGCGCCCAAAGTTTTGAGCGTGGTCGGGCCGTAGCGATGCCAAAGATAAAAACGGTTTTCCTGCTGGCGCAATAAGAGTGATCGAATTTGCCCATTGGAGCGATCTACCTGTGTAACTAGCAAGTACGGCCGCACGCCGATACCTGTCTGGACTGTTCGTACAGATTCAAATCGAGGGAAAACTCCTTTGATATCTAATTCTGACGTTAATAAAAAACTTTGTACCATGTTGGCCACAAATAAATCATCAATACCATCTCCGTCGAGATCAGATACAGCTGCGAGGAAATTTATAGTAGGTACCATTGCTCGCCGCTTTTTGATTTCAAACTGGTGATCCAGTACCAATAACTCGTTTGACGCACTGGTTATGACAATTTCAGGATTTAAATCTCGATCCAAATCAATTACGACGATTCTACGCAGGAGTTCATTGAAAGTACGTCGTCGTATGGTTTCCCAGTTTTCAGCTTTGATCAACTCCAATTGCGCTTTTTGTGTGGGACCAGTTCCGGTTGTAAAACACAATAGTTCTTTTTTCCCATCAAGGTCAAAATCGTGGTAAGCCAAAGAAGCCCAATTCCAGAGATTCCCCAATGCCCGCCACCGTGTTATTCGAGGCATTACCCGCAGATTAAAATTGATGATATAGGCATGCTGGTCATCGAATCCTCCTACGGATGCGCCATTATTTACAGCAACAGTACTTGTAACAAAATCTAAGCGCTGATCGCCATCAAAATCATCGAAGAAACCACTATAAAGGCTGGCACCGACAATTAACCTTCCCAAAGGTTTACCATCAGGCACAGTATGAATTAAAACACCGCGTGGAAGGCGGGCGAGCGCAGTATTCACCACTGTGACCAATTCCTTTGAACTGTCGCCATCAATATCTGTGAAGCAAAAGTATGGAATAAACGGGTCCCAGGCGATTTCACCGGAATCTTCCTTTCGTGGATGCCCAGCAATGAGAAAAAAACCAAAAAGTTTCTTGCCGGATGAGCTCACTATACTGACGAAGAGTGAATCATTAACAATGTATGGCACTAAGATTTCCAATTGACCATCGTCATCATAGTCAAGAAAATGCAGAGACCACGGAATAACACGCCCAGCATAATTCACCCGTTCGATGATTTGGTTATCAAGTGTGTTAATTCCAAGGTAGCTTCGACTAACAGACGCTTTAGATACACTAGGTGATTGACTTACAAAAATGAATTCGTCTTTACCGTCACAATTGAGATCGCTAGTATAAGCATTTCCAGGATATTCCAGCACGGTCTCAAAGCGCACGGGCAACTCTTCGGGTTTGAATTCATTGGTGGAGCAACCCACGATGAGCGCGAGCGCAAGCACCGCAGGAAGTTTTTGGCGAATAAGCGGCGGCATAGGAGTTTGCTTGAGAAGGAAGGGGTATAAAATCCGCGCGTTGGTTGCGGCGGCTAAAATAGCAGGCCGCGAGAGGAAGTCAAGCGGTTTTCCTCATCATATCGCGATGAAGCAACGGCGAAATGAGTGTTTGACATAGATGAAGCAAATGGTTAAAATAGGCTGGTGTTATGGACGTGAATGGCTCAAAGTGAAAGCGTGAGGAGCAACCGGACGTCATCATGCGAGACGAGCGCAAGTTCGACACGTGGGAAGAATTGTCTCACGGCGGTTGCCGCTATTTTCATAAAATCGCGGGGCATTATGGCTGGAGCGCGCGTTACGTCAAGGAAGTGGATGAGCTTGAACGAACGATAAAGTTTCATCAAGAGATTTACGATCATCTTGGCCGGTTGGTCGAACTTCACGAAAAATATCCGACGGACAAAGGACACATCATAATCACGGGAGATTGAACATGAAAATCACGCGTAGCGATGTGGCCGAAAAGCTTGTTGATTTTCTCCATCATCGTCTCAGCTTGGCAGATATGGTGGATTGGGCGGAGTGGGCGATGATGGAAGCGGATTTCGACGAGCGCGATTTCAACACTCTGCGCGATATTGTCAGCCGCTTGGGATTGGCGGACGTGAAGGCGTTCGGGTTAAGTTGGAAGGATTGTGAAGAATTTCTATCGCGGCTTGGTTATCGTGTTAGCGTCACGGTTTCAGATCAGTTTGCGGTCACGGCTTAACTCTTCTCCGACGGTGAATCACAATGGGCGAAATCACCGGCGACTTTTAGCCTCGAAATAATCTTTCCCTGCCAAAGAAAAAGCGCACGCAAAGACGCAGAAACGCAAAGAGTTTTTCTCTGCGGCCCTTTGCGCCTTAGCCTCTCTGCGTGAGAGCTTTTGCTTTCGCACGGCGCTCAATTCTTAATCCCATACAGCTTCATCTTCTTCCACAAATGGCTGCGCTCAATTCCTAGCTCATTTGCAGCTTCCTGCATCTTCCACTCGTGCGCGTTCAGCTTTTGCAGAATGAAGTCGCGCTCGAATTGGGCGCGGGCTTCGTGGAGAGTTTGAGCCTGCGTTTTTGAAGCATGCGACGGCAACGCGTTCATGGCGGCGACAACTTGCTCTGAAGTGATAACCTCACTCACGGCGAAAACTGCGGCGCGTTCGAGCACGTTTTGCAGCTCGCGCACATTGCCGGGCCAATGATGATTTTCGAGCAGCGGCCAAACTTCGGGCGAGAGCGTTAATGGCGGCAAGCCATGCGTGGCGCAAATTTTTTGCAGCAGAAATTCCGAGAGCGGACGCACGTCGCTTTTGCGCGAGCGCAGCGGCGGTAGCGTGATCGTGAGCACGTTGATGCGATAAAAGAGATCGAGGCGGAAGTTGCCCTCGTTGATTTCCTCTTGCAAATTTTTACACGTAGCAGAAACCACCCGCACGTCAACCGGGAGCGCTTTCGTTCCTCCGACCGGCTCCACCACGCCGTCTTCGAGCACGCGCAGCATTTTGGCTTGCACCATCAAACTCATGTCGCCGATTTCGTCGAGAAACAATGTGCCGCTTTGCGCTTGTTGCAATTTGCCGGGGCGATCAATCGCGTCGGTGAATGCGCCTTTGGCCGTGCCGAAGAGTGTGCTCTCGATCAACGTCTCGGGAATGGCGGAACAATTCACCGGCACAAACGGAAAATCCGCGCGGCTGCTGGCGAGATGAATCGCGCGCGCAACCAATTCTTTGCCCGTGCCGCTCTCGCCGCAGATGAGCACTTTGCTGTCGACTCGTCCAGCGTGCTGAATGAAGTCCGCGATTTTGCGCATCGAAGAATCATCGCCAACCATCGCAAAGCGCTCACGACTTTCCGCGAGCAGGCGATCGCGCTGTTGCTTGAGTCGGCGCTTGTCCAGCGCATTGCGCACGGCGAGTTGCAAGCGCTCGGCTTTGAAATCTTTTTCCAGATAATCGAACGCGCCGAGTTTGGTGGCTTCCACTGCTTTCGCAATCGTGCCCGTGCCGCTGACGATGATCACGGGCAAGTCCGGAAATCGGGCGAGGCTCCATTTCAAAACTTCCATGCCGTCGCGCCGGGGAATGCCAAGGTCGAGCAGCACGAGATCGACTGCGGCGCTCTGCAAAATTTTGATCGCTGTAATGCCGTCGCCCGCCTCAAGAAATTGATAATGGGGATCGTCAAGCGTAACGCACATGCTCGCGCGCAGATGAGGCTCGTCATCGACTAACAGCAGAGTCGCCTGAAGCCGCGATTGCGGCATGTTCGAGTGGTTTGCCATACACGAGGCATTGATTCGCTATAGAGGAGGGAAGCGATTTACTATCACTGCATACGGGCAAGATAACCATTGCAATGGTTAGGCGCAACGGATTCGTCACGTGCCCCAGCAGCAATGAGATCGAGCGTGACGGCGGAATGCTCATATCGCTGGACGGTTTTGATTTTTGCGGAAACAACTTGGACAGTTTCTGATTATGAAGGTCGAAGCCACGAATGGGATTGTTGTTGAAAGCCGCAAGTAAATCAACGCGATGAAGCTCTGCTGCGCGCAGGAGCGCGGTGTGTTGCCGCTTCGTTCGTTATTGAAGTGATGCTCGCTGCAAACGAGTCGGCGCAGTGTGTGGCCTGCACGCAGATTCGTCGAGGTTTGTGTGATCGCAGCGGTGTCCACGCTTGGGCAATTCTGTCCGAGTCGATAGCATGAAGGGGTTGCTACAAAATTTTAGTACGTGGCGGGAAGGAATGTTTACGAGGGGAACTGCAACGCGGCGAGAGGGAATGGTGAAGGCGTGACTATTCTGCGGCGGGTTCGGTGGATGCGCTTGCGGCTTGCACTCCCATCACCTCGCCGAATTTTCGAATTGCTTCTTGAATGAGCCGGTTGATCGGCGTGCCGGTTCGGGTACGGAGATGATAGAGCACTGCCATGTCTTCGGGCGTGATCTTGTTCGCGGGCCATTGATACTTCGCGGGCGGGGCCGGTGGTTTCGGTGCGCGTGGTTTGTACTCGGGGCCGTAATCTTTCATGCGTGCCTCTTTTGATGTGACAACATGCGTTTGCTCGTGCGCACTGGCTGCGTCTCTTCACTTTGATTCGCACACGCTGCGCACGTGGTATCATTCACAAACCGCGGCGCTTCTCCCTCCACAAACCCCTTCACGCCGCAGCGCAGGCATATCGCCAATTGTTTGAGCTCGCTATATTCCAGCTTCGCCATCTTCGCGCGGCTATCAAACAAGAACACTTCCTTCGTGCTCGGATCGAAATACACCCGCACGCTATCGCGCAAGAATTTTGCTTGCTGCTTCTGAAACATGTAAGCCTTGAGCAGATCGCTCGCGTCTTCGAGGGCCAGGCCTTCGAATTTGGAGAGATCACTCGTGGGCGTGGAGTTGTTGATTGCTTGAGCCATACTCTTCTCTGGATGTTGCACACGCTATTGCTGCGCCGCTGCCTTGCCATTTGCTGCGAGTTGCCAACACGCGAGCACTTCTGCGAGCTTGGTGTTGAGATTTTGCAGCTCGCTCACGTGCGCCCAATAGATCGCATGCTTATCTTTCGCGGCATGCTTCGCGAATGCCGCGCGCTCGCGCAGG
>JAYRWE010000129.1:0-135149 GCA_041918175.1 bacterium | reverse complement strand
GTGCCTGTGTGCAGAAAGTCATTGCCGTTCGCATCTTTTGCTCGCACGGTCACGCTAAAATTTTGTCCGGCAGTTTTATTCGTAATCGCATCGATCTCAAAACTCGCGAGTCCGCCGGCATTCACATTAAAAGCATTCGAAAGCTCGGAGAACGTACCGTTCGAAGCCGTGAGCACACGACTGTTGCCCGTGGTGGAAATCGACACGCTGCCGCTCCACACGCCCGCGATAAAATTCCCGCTCACATTCGGGGTCGCTGCGCCGCCGCCGGAAATCGAAAGCGTCACCGTGCCCGTGTAGCTCGTGACGATGTTCTCATTGCCATCCACGGCTTTGATCACCACAGAAAAAGGCGAACCCGCGACTTGCGGACTCGCGATGGGGTCGATGCGAAAATCAGTTTGCGCGCCATGATTCACCGCGAACGCATTCGATAAGCCGCTCTTGCCCGAGGCGGCGTGCGTGGCCGTAATCGCATCGGCATTTGCAGTTTTTGTGATCGTCACATTTTGCGGAGCGAGTACACCGTTCGTAAAATTACCGCTCAAGGTCTGCGCAATGCTCGCGGTCGTGTTCGCAAGCGACACAGCACTGCCCGCGCCCGTGTGCGAGGTAACAATGTTATCGAACGCATCCAACGCGGTTAGTTTTATATTAAAAGAAAGACCTGCAGTTTGTGCGGCAATGTTGCCGTCCGCGGCATTTGAAATAACAAAGTGATCGAGCGCGTTGTGCGTGACGATGAAACTATCGGATTGGCCCAAGTGGCTGTTGCCGTCATTGGCAGAGATGACGACGCTCGCGCTCGCTTTGGTGATCGTTGCGGAGAACGTGCGCACGCCTGCACTGAATGCGCCGCTCGTGAGCGGAGAGAGCGAGCCGGTATTATCGGAAAGCGCAACGCTACCATTAAAAGAAGAGACGAGATTGTGATTCACATCATGCGCAGTGAGCGTGACATTAAACGGATTGCCAGCGGTCTGCGCGCCAATCGTGCTGAAATGAAAATGATGCAACGAACCGGCATTCACATTAAACGCATTTGATTTGCCGCGTTTGCCATTGGCCGTGACGATGAGCGTATCGTTCGTCGCCGCCAAATTCATGCTCACACTTTCATTGCGCACGCCGGCGGTAAATGCGCCGGTGGTGCCCGGTGCGGGCGCGCCAATTGATGCAGACAAAGCTGCCGTGCCGACGAAACTCGTGACGGTGTTGTTGAAAGTATCCTGCGCTGTGAAAGTTACGGGGAAACCAACGCCTACGGTTTGCGGGCTGGAAATATTCGAAACGGAGAAATGATGCAACGCACCAGGATTCAAAAGGAAGGGCTTCGAAGCGCCGACATGATTGAGCGTATCGCGCACATTGAGAATGCGGCCCGCGCCGGCGATATTGAGAAACACGGTATCAGTCAATACGCCTTTGACAAACAGGCCGCTTGTGTCTGGCTCGACCACGCCTTGATTCGCGCTGAAGAGAACATAGCGCTTGAACTTCGTCACCAAATTTTCGTGCTTGTCGCGCGCGGAGAGTTTCACGCTGAATGGCACGCCGACGGTTTTCGTGCCGATGCTGTCAATGGCGAAGTGATGCAGCGGCCCGGTGGTGATGCGAAACGGAGCCGTCTTCGCGGTGTCGATCACCGCGCCGGTGTCGTTCAAAGTTTCAACGAAAAGTCGAAAGGTATCGGCGAGCGTAGAATTGTACACGATGGCGAGATGGAGCTTGGCCGAATCGCCGGCCGCGAGCGCCGCGCCGGTGCCGTCGCGATAGAGCGTGGCTTTATGATTCTTCACGCGAATCGAATCGTAGCCGCCGTTGAGGCCGGAAACATTGAATGCGGCCGTGATCGTGGAATCCGTGAAAGTGGAATCGAACGTCACGCGAATGCGGCCTTTGGCGGGCAAGCCGGTGCCGTTCAAACTGCCGAGCAGGCTGGTGCGAAAGCTCAAAGTATAAAACGCGCCATTGCCCGAGACGGTATCCGAAGGCACGGCAAAAACGCGCGTGAGAGTTCCTTGTGCAAAGAGCGGCGCGGTCACAAACAGCAGCGCACAGATTGCCCATCGTGAGCAATTTTTGAAAACCGAATCCTTGGTCATGGGAGCACGATTTCTCTTTATGAACAGCATGGCTTGTTGACGAGTTTGACGGCCCACGAAACACGCGAAAGACGCGAAAGTTTTTTTTCGTGTGATTCGCGTATTTCGCGGGCAAAAAGATGTTTTTAGAATTTATTGCGCGGCGAGAAATTGAATCGGCAAGCGTCTGCGTTCTAACTTCACTTTGCCCGTGGCGGAACGCACCTCGAACGCGACTTCATGATAGGCCGTGAGGCTGAGCGGGCTAACAATCAAACCGAGTTTCACTTCGACTTGCCTGCCGGGGAGAATCACTTCGCCTAAGCCGGTGCGACGAATGCGCACCACATTGCCTTCGCGAAAAATTTTGAAGCCGCCATTGATGCTCGTGGAGCTTGCGATCTGCAATTGGCGCAAATCCAACTCGCGCGGAAATTCAAAGACCATTTCCGCGAGCGGATCGAGCGTATCGCTTGTGGTGAAGCGCAGGTCGTAGAGTGAAGGTTTGCCGGGTTCGGCGCGAAGGGCGCGGAGGGAAAAATCAACCGAGGCGCGCTGCGCATTTTGCCCCATGAGGTTGGGGAAAGAAGCCAAAACGCCGCAAGCGCAAAGCAGCGTCATAAATCGGGCGTAATTTTTTTTCATCGGAACCGCTCCTGTCTCATCCTTGTGACGATGTTCTGTGCTGAAACATAACAATGATGATAAACTTCATAAGTTCGTGAGGCCGGTGTAATATTTTGCAAACACCCTGCCAGTGCTAGCCGCACGCGACATGGCAGCGGCAACGCGACGAGCAGGTTTCGCGACCAACACTTATGCTTTAAATTTCTAATCAAACAGCGCGTTTTTCCGCAAGTCAAAGTATGGAGAGCAAAGAAGGCGGCTGGAAGAACGTCGTGGCGGCGCGCAAAGCAGGTGTGTTTATGTTAGCTCGTGTCTCAAGCGCGGGATTAAGTTAAGAGCGCGCGTAACAAAATGAGAAAACCTTTGCCGTCGTTTTCGGAAATCTTGAGATTGCGCTCCGCGCGTTTGTAGTTGGGATTGATTTTCAACGCGGCGCGAAACTCATCCAACGCGCGCAAAAAAAGATTGCGGCATTGAATGAGATATGCGATGCCGAGATGATTGTGCAGGTCCGCATACTCCGGCGCGACTTGAATGGCCTCGCGCAAGCGCGTAGCATAACTTTCAACAAAAGCCTCATCGCGCGCTTTGCCGCCGTAGATGAATTTCAAATAAAACTCGTTTTCAAAGCCGAAAGTGAACTCGGCCTGCGCTTCGCGCCGCATGTTGTGCAGCTCATCAATCGCCGCGGTCATCTCGCCCATACGCATCAAATCCAGCGCGCTTTGAATTCTCGAAACGTCTTTCAGCACCGAAGGGGTTTGCAATAAATTTGCAAGATGCTCTTGCGCGCGCTTCGAGCGAATCGAAGGCGGCGGCAAATGATTCTCCGCTTGAAAAGACGAGTGCAACGTTTGCAAAAGCGTGAGACCGAGGTGAAAACGCGCCCAAAAAAATTTCGGATTGATCGCGAGCGCCGCTTCAAATTCTGGCAACGCTTCCAGCTCGCGATGCTGCTCCAAATACGTCACGCCGAGGTAGTGATGCAGGTCCGCGTAATTCGGCGCGCGCTGCAAGCCATGACGCAACACGGCTTCGGCTTGCGGCAACTCCGCTTGCCGCAGCAACGCAATGCCGCGATACAAACACACTTCCGGCGTATCCGGCGTCAATTCTTCCGCGGTCTGCAAGATCGCGAGCGCATCGGTATAGAGATTTTTCTCGATGAAGACTTGGCCGAGACGTACGCACGAGGCCGCATGCTTCGCGCGCCGCACTTTTTCCGCCATAAAAAAAAGCAGCTCCATTTCGGAAATCACGTCGAAATGCACGGCCTTCAATTTTTTGGGAAGGGAATCCGGGGCAGGCTCGTCCGCGCACGCAACTTCGCGCTGGTCGATGATGCGGCCTTGATCAAAAACGTGCGAGATGATCTTCTCGTTGTTGGCGGAATAGGTGGTCTGCACATGAAAACGGTGACCTCCGACCAGAATGTCACCGTTCAAACCCAAGGGTTGCATGTCCTCTCCTCTTGTGCTCCTTCATCGCATGCCGTTACGTGGCAGAGGTGGTTTCACTCTTCGTTGCGCTCGCGCTTTTCGCGTCGCCGCTTTTCTCGCCCGCGGGCTTGGCTTTGTCGTCGCTCTTCTCGGTTTTGCTTTCGGATTTGTTCTCGGGGCTGGTGTTGCTCTTTTTATAATCGGTCAAATAAAAGCCCGAGCCTTTGAAGATCAAACCCGTGCCGCCGTGAATGCGACGTTGCACTTTGCCGCCGCACGTCGGACAGGCTTCCAACGACGGAGCCATGATGCTTTGAAAAACTTCGAAAGTTTGATTGCAAGAAGAGCAATCGTAATCGTAAGATGGCATAAAGCAACTCCTGATTATTTCAAATGAAACTTTGCATTCAAGTTCTCCCCTTAAACTTGTCATTCAGGAGGAATCTTTTTACGCACCGGGATGCGTGCCCAGCGAGTAAAAAGATTCTTCCTGAATGACATTTCATTATGACGCCGCAATCTCTTCCAACGCACTCTGCAAACGACTCATCCCCTCGCGCAAATTCTCCATTGAGTTTGCATAGGAGATGCGTACATGCCGCGGACTGCCAAACGCTTCGCCGCCCACGAGCGCAATGCCCGCGTGCTCGATCAACATGTGACACAACACCGAAGGCGAACTGATGGTTTTGCCTCTAAGCTGCTTGCCTAAAACTTGAGCCACGTTGCACATGATATAAAATGCGCCGCCGGGCAAGCGCGCCGAAACACCCGGCATTTGGTTTACTGCGGCATGCACGAAATCACGGCGCGCCTCGAATTGCGCGCGCATCGCATCGAGCGCTTCCTCGCTGCCTTCGAGTGCAGCCAAGCCCGCCTCTTGCGAAATCGAGCACGGGTTCGAAGTTGTGTGACTTTGAATTTTTGCGATAGCGCTCGCGACCGCATGCGGCGCGGCAATATAGCCGAGGCGCCAGCCCGTCATCGCATATGACTTCGAAAAGCCATTCACCAACAACAAGCGTTCGCGAATTTCCGGGAACGAAGCGAGACTCGTAGTCGCTGCGTCGCGATACACGAGTTTGAGATAAATTTCATCCGCGAGAATCCACACCTCATACTTGCGCAACACTTCGAGCAGCGCAGCGATTTCTGGTTTGGAATAAACCGCGCCGGTCGGATTCGAGGGATTGTTGAAGAGAATGAGCTTCGTGCTCGCATTGATTTGACGCGCCAAATCTTCGGGTTTGATTTTAAAACCGTTCGCTTCCTCGCCAGGCAGAAAGCGCGGCACGGCCTCGGCCATTTTCACCTGCTCGGGATAGCTCACCCAATAGGGCGAAGGCACAATTACTTCCTCGCCGGGATTGCAGAGCGCGAGCACGGCGTTGTGAATCGCCTGCTTCGCGCCGTTGGCCACGACGATTTGCTTCGGCTCATACTCCGCGC
Source organism: bacterium (assembly GCA_041918175.1). Lineage (GTDB taxonomy): Bacteria > Zhuqueibacterota > Zhuqueibacteria > Zhuqueibacterales > Zhuqueibacteraceae > JABWAN01. Next base: position 129,550 of record JAYRWE010000129.1, on the reverse strand, counting down.
CGAACTCGCTTTGCAGTTTGCGGCAAATCGCTTCGCGCAGCGCAATCGTTCCGACGTTCGGCGTGTATTTCGTTTTGCCGGTTTCGATGGCGCGCATGCCCGCGGCTTTGATGTGATCCGGCGTTTCAAAATCCGGCTCACCCGCGCCGAGGTCGATCACGGTTTTGCCTTGCCGCCGCATCTCCGCAACGAGCGTCGTGACCGCGAGCGTTTCGGAAGCAGTGAGGCGTCGCGCAAATTCGGATTCGGTGAAGTGCATGCTCTTTCTTTGTACTAGAGTTAAATTTTCTCGTTCCCACGTTTCACGTGGGAATGCAGGCCAGACGCTCCGCGTCCAACTTTTAACTTTGAGGCGTGATAAAATTTAAACTGATAAACACAAAGCGTTCGAACTGCATTCCCACGCAGAGCGTGGGAATGAGTGCGGGCTCACGTCGCGGAAGCAAAGCGATAAGGTTCGACATAAGTCAGCGGCACGCGCTTCGTCGGCGACATCTGGAAATTCGACAGCTTCAAGAATTGACTCACTGGCATCTTCGCGAGGAGGCGAACCACCAATTCGCGCAAGTCTTCCGGCAACGCTTCGAGATTATCCAAAGGAAAACTGCGCGGCCCATATTCCGTCTGCTCCGTGAGAATCGAAAAATGATTGATCGTCAAACTCACTGCACGCGCCGCGGATTGATTCAATCGTAACAGAATGTGATCGGTCAATTCGACGCCGGTGGCGGATTCATTTTCGCCGAAAAAAATGTCGAGCATATCTTCGTTCTCGTCATAGACGAGTTTTATCTTCTCTCCATTCGTCGCCGGAATTTCAGTGCGATGAATTTTAAGCTCACTCATAGCTTCACCGTTTGGGGATTATGTACGTTGCCCATCCCGTGACCACAAAGTTATTGGGAACATAACTGCCGTTCTCATCCACTTGCGTTTTAAACACTACTTTGACGATGAGATGATTGTTGTCAGGTAATAGTTCTTCGAATTGTTTGAAGTAACGATATTCATTCGGAATCAAGGTCTCGGCTCTGCGCCGTCCGGTGCTTATTGTAGCAAGGAACTGTTCAAAAAACGGCTCCATTTCCGGCCGTGATTCTAAAATATGCTGCCAGCGTTCCTCGGTCAAATAGATCGTATTGCCGTAGCGATCTTGAACAGTCCACTTTTTCATTCTAAATCCCGCGCAAATACACGCGACGTTTTTCTCCTTCCCACGCTTCACATGAGAAGGAAATCCTGACGCTCCGCTTGAGGTGGAGCTACAAATCAATCCGCGCGGTTTGCGCCTAAAGGCGCTACTACGAACTTTTTACTCTGCCAGCACCGCGCAAATGCACGCGACGTTCACAATGTCATCGACCGAAGCGCCGCGCGAGAGATCATTCGCGGGTTTCGCGAGGCCTTGCAGAATCGGGCCAATGGCTTGATAACCCGCGAGGCGCTGCGTGAGCTTGTACGCAATGTTGCCTGCGTCGAGATTGGGAAAGATAAACACATTCGCGTCGCCGGCAATCGCGCTCTGCGGCGCTTTGCGTTGCGCAATCTCGGGAACAACGGCCGCGTCGAATTGCAACTCGCCGTCGAGGATGAGCGTCGGATTCATTGCGCGCACAAGCTCCGTGGCTTGCCGCACTTTATCAACCGCCGCGTGCTTCGCGCTGCCTTTGGTGGAAAAAGAGAGCATCGCGACTTTCGGCAACTCGCCGGTCAAGCGTTCGTGCATGTTTGCCGAGGCGAGGGCGATTTGCGCCAATTGCTCCGCGGTCGGATCGGGCACCACAGCGCAATCGGCAAAAGTAAAAACGCGATGCGTTTGCGGGGCGACCATTTCAAACGTGCTCGAAACGAGTGCGTTGCCTTCTTTCAAGCCGATGAAGTGCAACGCGGCGCGGAGCACATTGGAGGTGGAATAGACCGAGCCGGCCACAAGTGCGTGCGCGGCGTCGTGATCAACATAAGCCGCGGCAAAAGCCAACGGCTCATGCAACGCGCTCGGCGCGATGCTCTTGTTCAAACCTCTTTCAGCAAAACGCGCGTTGTATTTTTCCGCCCATGAAGACAACGCTATCCAAGATTGGGGCGCAACGATTTCGACTTTCGGCAAAGCGAGTTGCGCAGTCTGTGCCGCACGCGCAATTGCTCCGTGCTCGCCGATGAGCACGGGCACGGCAAGTTGCTCGCGCACTAAAACTTCCACGGCACGCAAAACGCGCGGCTCCGTGGCTTCGGGAAAAACAAGGCGACGCAATTTCTGATGCGCGCGCTCGCGTATTCTTTTAATAAAGCTCATGGCTTGGGAAATTTTTCCCGCAAACGTTCTTTGACCAAAGGATGAATGAAGCTATCCACGTCGCCGCCGAGCTTGGCGACTTCTTTGACAATGGTGGAATTGAGATAGGTATATTTTTCGTGCGCCATGAGAAAGACCGTAACGATGCCGTGCGAGAGCTTGCGATTGACGAGCGCCATTTGAAACTCATATTCGAAATCCGAGATGGCGCGCAGGCCGCGCAGCAGCGCACACGCGCCGCGGCTTGCGGCATAATCCACAAGCAGGCCGGAAAAGCTGTCGACTTCGACATTGGGCAAGTGCGCGGTGACGCTGCGAATCATATCCATGCGCTCTTGCGTTGTGAACACGGGATTTTTGGAGAGGTTGTTCGTGACCGCGACGGTGAGGCGATCAAATAACTGCGCGCCGCGTTCGATGATGTCGAGATGTCCGTTCGTGATGGGGTCGAAAGTGCCGGGATAGATGGCGAGGCGCATGCACGTTTTCTCCGTTGAGTCCGTCACAGCCGCATTTTTTAATCGCGCCGCGAAGTTATGATCGCGACAGGTTGAGTTGTAACTCTCATCCATTTTATCGTTCTGGAAAAACCTTCCCTCGCGCTTGTGCCACCACTCGTTTTGAGCAGCGTGCCGAGCGCGGTGAAAATTTCTTCCAACCCGACATTTCAAAGAGAAGTGTTACACATTAACCTTGAAGCCGTTCGTGTGATCGCTGATGATAAAACCGCAACACTGTTTCTCCGAGGTTTCTCTCCTTGGTCAATTCCAAAACGTTTCCGCCTGGCAACGCTGCACTGCGCATCGAGCTTTCCCACACGAACATGCCGTTTTCCGCCAACACGTTTTCTTTTTCAATCAACTCAAAAAGCTTTTCGGTTTGATTAAAAGCATACGGCGGATCGGCGAACACGAGGTGATAAGGCTGCTGGCGCGGCTGCGCCAAAAACACAAACGCATCTGCGAGAATCACGCGTCCGTGAGGCTCGAGATGCGTCCTGCGTAAATTTTCGTGAATGCGCTGCGCATGCGTGCGCTGACTTTCGACAAAGTCGGCGGATTTCGCGCCGCGGCTAAGTGCTTCGATTCCCAAAGTGCCGGCGCCGGCGAAGAGATCGAGCACCTGGGCGTTAAGGACAGTCTCTCCGAGAATGTCGAAGAGCACAGTGCGCACGCGATCGCTCGTGGGCCGCACCTCGCGGCCCGGCGGCGCGAGCAGGGTGTGCCCTTTGCGTAATCCGGCAATCACGCGCATAACGTTCAACTACATTTCGAGCTGTAAAACGAGATCGAGATTATCCGTGCTCAGGGATTTGCGATTCGAGGGACTGACGATGATTTTGTTTATCGTGACATTCACATTGGCATTTTCCAAAGCGCTCAAAAAAGCCATCACGTCGCTATTCGCGCCGGAGAAATGCGCCTGAATCGGAACGCCGGCACCACTGCTCGATCCGGTGGAAAAACGCACGAGCGTTAGCCGATTGCTCGCACCTTGTTGCTGCAACCATTCGGCAAAATCATTCGCACCCATGGTGTTGAGCGAGCCGGTCAAAATAATATTTCCGGCTTGCGGATCCATTTCACCTTTCACCAACGCTTTGCTCATGCCGCCGCTTTCCGTGCCGTCAGATTGCGAAACGGTTTTAGCATTGAGCGCACCGACATTGCCGCGCAACAACTCGGCGACGCTGCCGGCTTCTTGCTGGGAATTGGAACGGAACTCCGCAAAGAAACGATGATTGCCGTGATACGTGATCAGCGTAAAATCATTCGCGCCATTCAACGAATTTGCCAATGCCCGCACCGTGGTATAAGCCAGCTTGGCGGAAGAAAGCTGCTGCTTTTCCATCGGCGATAAAGTCGAACTCAAATCGGGTTCGGTGGTCGTGGTCGGCGTTTCCGTCGTCGTGTTGGGTTGCTCGCTAACGGGCGGCATATCCGTGCCCGAAGTGAAAGACGTGTCCGGCGGAAAGTTGTTCTGCTCTTGGGTTTGTTCTTCCACGGGCGGATTATTTACCGTGAGATCGGCGGTCTTTTTGCGATCACGCGGGAAAAGGAAGAAGACGGCCGTGAGCGCCATGAGAATCAAACCCAACACGATGAAGTAAGCTTTCGTGCGGGAAGAACCCTCGCTGCCGCTACCATACGGCTCCGCGGGGCGACGCGAGAAAGCCGGCGCCGCGGTTTCTCGGGCAAAAGATTTGGACCCGAGCGGTTCTTGCTTGGTGAAAGAGGAGAGATCGTCGTCTTCCACTTTTTTGTAAGGCTCGTCAAGGCTAACCGTTTTAGCGAAACTCTCTTCGCGTCCGCGGTCCTCGCTGCTCTCGTCCTCACCCAATAAATTAATGTCGACCATTACCGGCCTCCACGCGATGATATTTAAAAATGGTTAGAGATTCTTGATTGCTGCACCCACGGAAACAACGAAGGCTTCCGGATGTTCCTGAATTTCGGGCGCCATTGTTTCATCCACAATTTTGACGCGGCGAAACGGATTCGCCAATTCGATGCGAATGCGATGGATTTGCTGCAAGGCCGTGACGATCTGCGGGTTGATATTTTCGCCATAAATAAACACCGCCTGCATGTCGTCAACGCTTTTGCCGATCTTGTTGTCGATGATGATGCGTCGCAGCTCTTTCGACAGAATCCGCGACAGGTATCCGTCATCCGCATTGGACATGGCGCCTTGCTCTTCCAAGGAATAATCGACTTCTTGCGCCAAATAAAACTCTTTGTTCTTGAGCACGGCAAATTGCATGTTGTCTTTGCGCACGTCGATCAAAGCCGTATACGCGTCTTGCATGGCTTCATAATTGGAAAGCAAAACGCGATGTGCGGCAAAGACATCGACTTCGATCGCCGCCAGACGCAAATCCGTATTCTTAAAAACGGCCTTCAGAAAATCCACCGCGGCGCGACGCACGACGACCACGATGACTTCCGCAAACTCCTGCTCCTCGGCCGGCGGCACGTGCTCAAAATCAATGATGTATTCTTCCAACGGATTGATCACGCATTGCTCCACTTCCCAGTAAACGTGATCTTTCAAACGCTGGCCTTTTAAATTCACATCGACCGGAATGCGTTTGATCAACACCATGCTGGAGTCGAGCGTAAAGACCGCCTTGCGCGCTTGAAAGTTGGAAGTCTCATAAAGCCGATTGAGGTCTTCCGCGTATTTGTGAATCAGGCTGGAGTCTTGCAGGGAGGAAAATACGAATGGTGTTCGCACACGTCCCTGTGCAATATGAGTGATTTGGTATTCGCCGTTTGAACGTGCAGCCTCGCTCATTCGCAGGGCGGTATCACGTATACTGATACCGATAATTCCGGCATCGACATCCTTGGCCATGCTTCAGTCCGATCTCATCGTTTTATTTCTACCTGGCATTGCGCACTACTGGCGCAACTCAAAACATGATAGTCGATACTTGGCAGTTTCGCAATATTTTATTTCAGCAGCGGCCTCGCCGATAGACATTACAAAACATGTACCGACAGACTTGTAAATTTGCTGAAGCGCACCTAACAATTTTTGCGGCAGTGTGGCGCAAACCTTACCGCACGACCACATGTTCTCTGAGCGCTTGCACTTTGCTTTTACCGAGGCCTTTAACCTGCTCCAAATCTTCCAGCCGTGAAAACTTGCCGTGCTGTGCGCGATAATCCCAAATACGTTTCGCCAGCACTTCGCCAACGCCCGGCAAACCGATCAAATCTTCCATTGTCGCCGAATTGAGGTTGATCGGCCCCTTCACCAACTGCTTGGTTTGCGTTTTCACAGTATCGCGCTCAGTGCGCGGAAGCGGCTCTGGAGCGCTGTGCTGCGTATGCACGCGCAAGCTATCCAACAACGCAGGATCGACCGGCGGAGGCGGCAAGCTGCGACGATACCACAAAACTGCGCTGCCGATGGCAAACGTCACCAGCAAGAATAATATCGCGCGTTGCTCTGCTCGCGTGAAGCCCCACATAGCCGCCTCGCTTGCAAACTAATTCTCTTTTTGTTTTTGTAAAATGCTGCGCCAGTTCTGCGGCGGGCGAATGCCTTCCATGCGCGCCAATTGTTGAAAGAGTTCTTTCTCTTTCGATCCCGGCTTGTTTGGAATCCACACATGCACGCGCACGAGTTGATCGCCGCGGCCATAGCCGTTCAAATGCGCGATGCCTTTGCCGCGCATCCGTAAAATTTTTCCGGACTGAATGCCGGCGGCAATTTCGAGCATGGCTTGGCCTTCGATGGTCGGCACTTCGACGCGGTCGCCCAATGCCGCTTGCGCAATGCTGATCGGCAACTCATACAGAATGTCATCCCCGTGACGCTCGAATTGTTCGTGCTCGGCTTCTTCGATCACCACGAGCACATCGCCTGGAGGGCCGCCGCGCGGCCCGGCATTGCCTTCATTGCGCACCGTGAGATAATTGCCCGTGGAAACGCCCGCGGGAATCTCGACCTGCAAAATTTTTTCAGATTCGCGCCGGCCTTCGCCTTTGCAATCGCGACACACGTCGCGAATGATGCGGCCTTCACCGTTGCATTGCGGACACGCGGTGACGTTAATAAATTGTCCGAAGAGCGAGCGTGAGACTTGGCGCCGCTCGCCCGTGCCGCCGCATGCGGAGCACCGCACCGCCTCGCTGCCCGGCTGGCTGCCCGAGCCGCTGCACGTATTGCAACGCACGTGATGTTTGATCTTCAGCTTCTTGGTGACGCCCGTCGCTATCTCTTCCAGCGTGAGCTTGAGGCGAATTTGCAGATCGCTGCCGCGCTGCTGCCCGCCGCTCGCGGCCCGGCTCGCACGCGTCGCGCCGAAGAAATCGCTAAAAATGCCTTCGGACATAAACGTGCGCAACGCATCGGCCAGGTCAAATTCAAAATCACGCGCCGAACTGTAGCTGGGGCCGCTGCGCAACGCTTCGTGGCCGAAACGATCATAACGCGCGCGCTTGTCGCCATCCCGCAAAACTTCGTAGGCTTCGGCCGCTTCTTTGAATTTCTCCTCGGCTGCATGATCGCCCGGGTTGCGGTCCGGATGATACTGCATCGCCAGCTTGCGATAGGCTTTCTTAATCTCCTCCTCGGAAGCGCCACGCTCAACGCCTAAAACTTCGTAGTAATCTCGTTTGACCATATTTTCTCACAACAAACAGCGAAGCTTATTTGAATTATCGACGCGGTTATTTGCTCACGATCACTTTTGCGGGACGCAATACTTTGTCGCGCAGCATATAGCCCTTCACATGCTCTTCCAACACCAGCCCGGCGGCCTTGCCCTCGCTTGCCATTTCCGTCAGCGCTTCATGCAAATTGGGATCGAACTCTTTATCCGCGGCCGCCATCGGCGCGACGCCGTGGTCGCCCAAAATTTTTCCGAAGTTTTGTTGAATCAAGCGCACGCCGTGGAGCAACGCTTCGTAATCGCGCCCGTCGTCTTTAGTATTCACGCAACGCTCCAAATCATCAAGGAGCGGCAGAAAGGCGAGAAGTATGCGACCGGTCTCGGCTTGCACTCGGCTGTAGAAATCGCGATCCGTGCGCTTGCGAAAATTTTCCATCTCCGCCGCGACGCGCAGATAGCGTTCGCGGTACAATTCCGCTTCCACCGCGAGTTTTTCATTCTCTGCTTTGAGTTTTTTTGCTTCTTGATTCTGAACGCGGCGACGAAAAAAACCTTTGGGCTTTTCAGCGTCGTGTTCTTCTGCGCCGTCTTCAGCCGGAGCGTTAAGCGCGGCTTCGGCTTCGGCTTGCGCCTCCAACTCATGCGCACCCAAAACGCCGTTCACACCTTCTTCGGCATGCGGTGTATCCGTCAACTTGCCGTTGGTTTGCTCCGTGGGCGACTCTGCTTGCACTGCCGCTGCGTCAGAAGCAGTCTGCGTTTCTTCCACAAGAGCCGTCGCCGCTTCGTTTTCGATCATCGCCAATTCTTGCGCTGCCACGGATGGGCCGTCCTCGGCCGTTTGATCAGGCTTCACCTCGGTCATTGCCAAAATCGTATCCTCGTCTAATTGTTTTTAGAAACCGCGCCGCCGACGCTTTCTTCCAGCACTTCGGTCAAAACTTTCGCCATAAAATCGACCAACGCGATAACTTTGGGATAGTGCATGCGCGTCGGCCCAATTACGCCCAAAGTGCCGGTGACGCCGCCGAGATGATAGGAAGTGGTGATCAAGCTGCAGTATTTGATCAATTCATCGCGATTCTCTTCGCCGATGGCAATGGTCAATTCGCCGTGCGACTCGCTTTGCTCGAATAAGCGAATGACGATTTGCTTGCTTTCCAAAAGATTGAGCATGTTGGAAAGCTTGCGATGATCGGAAAACTCCGGCTGCACCATGATGTTGTTCGTGCCGCCGAAATGAAAATTGCGATGATCGATTTGGTCGATCAAAGGCGTCGCCGAACTCGCGATGGCATTCACCAAACCGGGATCGACCTCCACGAGATCGCGCAAGCGACTGTCGAGCGTGCTTTTGATTTCATTCAAACTCAAACCGTGTAAACGCTCGTTGATTATCGCCGCGGTGCGTTCCATCACCTCGCGCGAAACCTCGACTTCCATTTTTAACAGAATCGTTCGCACCAAACCCGATTTGATCGAGAGCACCATCAAAACCTTTTTTTCGGCAATGGGCACCAACTCGATCTTTTCAAACACGCCTTGATAAAAACGCGGAGAGAGCACCACGCCAAGCTGGCTCGACACGCGCGCGATCATTTGCGAAGCCGCATCGAGAATCGAATCGACTTCCTTCGTTACGCGCAAAAACTGTTGCAGAATGTCGTTCTTCTCCTGCTCAGAAAGCGCTTCGACTTCCATGAGCGTATCGACATAGAAACGATAACCTTTATCCGTGGGAACGCGGCCGGCAGAAGTGTGGGGGTGCGTGAGGTAGCCCATTTCTTCGAGATCGCCCATTACATTGCGAATCGTCGCCGGGCTAAGTTTGATGCCGTGCCGTTTGGACAACACGCGCGAACCCACCGGAATGGCATTGCGCACGAAGTCTTCTACAATCGAAGACAACACCATGCGCTCGCGTTCGGAAAGAGGTTCAGCGGTTGGATTCAGTTTCATCGGTGATTTCTAAGTCAATCGTAGCAACAGCTTTACAAAAAAGCGCGGCAAGATACTATGCCCTGCGCAGCATTGTCAAGCGAAAATTCCGCAGCATTTGGGGGGATTCAGCAAAACGATTTGCGGCAAAACCATTTTAAGAATAGTTTTTCCGGAAATCGTTTTGCGTTAAGTTTTGCTTACGCCGCAACATTCCAATTCAGAGTCGCAGCCTCGACATTTTTATAATCCTGAAATTCTTCCGGCGACATGTCTTCAAATTGCGCGACGAGCTTGCGCAACTCAACGCGAAACGCTTCCAGTGCCAATCCCGCAAAATCCGCGGGCGCAACTTCGAGCTTGGCAAGCGCGTTCTTCAAATGCTTCACCGTGCCGTGATGAATGCCGCGCCGCATTTGATGATGTCCGGCCGCGGCTTGAATCAAGCCTTGAATAAAAAAACGCCACGGCTCGGCGTGGCGTCTCCAAATTCGCTCCCACGCTTCATGCGCCTCCCAAAATTCACCCGCATTAAAAAGCGCGAGGCCTGTGCTCAAATCGTCGTGATCTTCCGCGCTAAGCTGCGGCGTGAGCCGGCTGGCGTGCGGGGGCGCGGGGCGCAGTTGGTACCGCGGCCGGAACTGGTTCGATGATTTCACCTAGCACCGTGCGAATGGTCCATTCTTCCGCTTTTTTATAACCGTCGTCGAAGTCCAACATCGAAATCGTTTCCCACGGGCAATACTTCGCGCAGAGCGTGCAACCGATGCAGCGCGGCAAATCGACCTCGACAAGTTTATGCACCGTCGGCGTGGACGGGTCGGGGCCGGGCACGATAAGAATGCAATCCGCCGGGCAAAAATCAATGCACACCATGCAACCCGTGCAGCCACTTTGATTGATCACCGCGAGTTGCTTGGGACGACGTGTCTTGCGAAGCTGAATCGGTTTATCGTACTTCGGATCTTTAAAGGCCATGCACCGTCTCCGCTTTCGTTCTCAGCCAATGTCTAGGTGATTGTTGCCAAAAATTGTAGGGCGCTAATCTAGAAAATCGCGGCAGAAAAACAATGCCTTTCTCAAACAGACAAACGTCAACCGCGAATGCGCGCGAATCAACGCGAATAAAAGATTAGCGTTCATTAGCGGCGATTCACGGTTAAAATTTGACATTATCTTTTTCGCAACATCGCTTTGCCGGCATATTTCGCGCTCGCGCCCAACAATTCTTCGATCCGCAGCAGTTGATTATACTTGCAGATGCGATCCGTGCGGGAAGCGCTGCCGGTTTTAATTTGTCCGGCATTCGTAGCCACGGCGATGTCCGCAATGGTCGTGTCCTCGGTTTCGCCGGAGCGATGCGAGATGACGGAGGTGTAACCCGCGCGATGCGCCATCTCAATTGCAGCGAGCGTTTCCGTGAGCGTGCCGATTTGATTCACCTTCACGAGAATGGAATTGCCCACGCCCTGCTCAATGCCGGATTGCAAACGCCTCGTGTTCGTGACGAATAAGTCGTCGCCCACAAGCTGCACAGTCTTGCCGAGCTTTTGCGTAATCTTCTTCCAGCCTTCCCAATCATCTTCCGCGAGGCCGTCTTCAATGGAGACAATGGGATACTTCTTGGTCCAGCTTTCATAATGTGAGATCAATTCGTCCGCGGTGAGCGAGCGCTTCTCGGATTTCAATTCATACATATTTTTCTTTTTGTCATAAAACTCGCTTGAAGCCGCATCCAACGCGATGAACATATCCTCGCCCGCGCGCAAACCCGCGGACTCGATGGCTTGCATGATCACCACGAGCGCTTCTTCATTCGAACTCAAATTCGGCGCGAAGCCGCCTTCATCACCCACCGCGGTGCTATGGCCTTGCTTTTTGAGCACGGCTTTGAGCGAATGAAACACCTCCGTGCCCCAACGCAACGCTTCGGAAAATGACGAAGCGCCGAGCGGCATAATCATGAACTCTTGCAGATCAACGCTGTTATCCGCGTGCGCGCCGCCGTTAATGATGTTCATCATCGGCGCGGGCAACACATGCGCAGCCACGCCGCCGAGATATTGATACAGCGGCAAATCGCTTTCATACGCCGCGGCCTTCGCGACGGCGAGCGACACGCCGAGAATCGCGTTCGCGCCGAGGCGGCCCTTGTTCTCCGTGCCGTCAAGCTCGAGCATCGCGCGATCAATCGTTTTTTGCTGTTGTGCATCCATGCCGATCAATTCCGGCGCGATGATTTGATTGACATTCTCTACGGCTTTCAAAACGCCTTTGCCTTTATAACGTTTCGCATCGCCGTCGCGCAGCTCGATGGCTTCATGCTCGCCGGTTGAAGCGCCGCTCGGCACCGCGGCGCGACCGATCACGCCGCGCTCCAATAGCACATCCACTTCAATCGTCGGGTTACCGCGCGAGTCCAAAATTTCACGGCCACGAATTTCAGCAATTGCAGACATGATTATTCTCCTTTGGCTAAAAGTCCAAATGCAGTTTATTCATCAATAAAAAAAATTGTCGAACAGAAAGATGAAGGACGGAAAAATACCTCCGTCAAAGCTTTTCCGCCGAGCCGCACCGAAGTCACAGAGTGTCGCCGAAGTTTTCTCATCGTTTCGCGAGAACTTTGAGTTCGCGTTCGCCGGCAATGCGAAGTAGAAAGAACCTGGCATAGTCTGTTCTTCTGCCGCGGCTTTTTTTTCATAAAACTCGCGCTGCGAGCGTGAAATAGAACAGCAGCGTCCCGACATCAGTCACCGCGAGCGTGATCGGGCCTGCGGCAATTTTTGGATCGAGCTTGATCGCATGCAATAGCCACGGCACGGAAAGTCCCATGACGCAGGCCAAATGCAGCGAGACAAAAATGCTCGCGCCGATCACGAGCGCGGCAGGCAAATCTCCGCGCCAAAGCCAGACAATGAGCGTAACCAATGCGCCGCAAGCAGCGCCCAACAGCACGGCGATCCGAAGCTCGCGCCACAACCCGCGTCCATATTCCAGCCACGAAATCCGCAGCGCGCGCAACGCCTGCACCGTCACTGTCATGGATTGAATACTCACGCTTTCGCCCAACGCCAACACGAGCGCGAGAAAAAACGCGATGACCAAACTCTCTGCTAATGTGGCTTCAAACCAACCCGCGAGCAGAGCGCATGCGGTGCCGCTCGCAATCGTCGCGAGCAGCCACACGAAGCGATACCGAAAAGCCTGCAACACGGGCGCGCTGCGCACTTGTTCGAGCCGAAAGCCGAGCGCTTCAAACATGGCGTTGGCCTGCTGCGACTCGGCCAAGTCCAAAACCTCGTCCGTGAATTGGTGGAGATCGACCACGCCAAGCGCTTGCCCCTGCGCATTCACTACCGGAAACGCGAGCAAGCGGTGCAGCACAAAAAGCTCGCAAGCCTCGAGCACCGTGGCCGTTTCCGGAATTTTGATGACGCGCTGCACCATCAATTCGGACAATTTCTGCTCGAGGTCTGCGGTCAACAACTTGCGCGTGGGCACGACGCCGACCAAGCGTCCAGCCTCATCCGCGATATAAAAATAAACGATGCGCTCGCCCAAACCTTTCTCCCGAATGCTGCGCAACGCCTCGGCCACGGTGCTCTCTTGTTGAAAGAGAGGAAAATCCGTGCGCGCGTATTTGAGGATCGGTTCGTGCGCGTGCGAAGCGTGAAAGGGGCCGGGCATGGATATTATGCCTTCAATTTGAAAACGCCGACTTCGTCATATTGCTTGTCCATCTGCTTGCGCCAGCGCTGTTCTTGCTTTAAAGCCGTGGCTTCGGAGCGAAAGGCCTTCACTTCTTGCAGCAAGCCGCGCCACACGAATACCGCAACCCACAATGAACTTTTGGTTCGTTGCTTTTTCATTAAACAACCTCTGCAAAAGCTTTTGTGCTTAACAAACGGAGAGCAAAAGACAGAAAGATGACGGGAAGAAAAATTTCGTTTGCAGAAATTATTTTTCTGCCCGCCATTTTTCTGTCTTGCGCTTTTGGTTAGATCAGCTCGACCTTAATCAAATTCGTGCTGCTCGGCGCGCCGGGCGGAAGGCCCGCGGCAACGATCACGGTCTCGCCGGATTGCACGAGGCCGCTCGCCAGCGCGAGTTCTTTGCATTTCTTGATCAACTCGTCTGTGCTTTGATATTCGCGATCAATCAAAACCGGCTGCACGCCCCACACGAGCGCAAGTTGGCGTGCCGTCGCAAGCGCGGGACTGAATGCGATAATCGGCACGCTCGGACGATAGCGTGCGATCATTCTCGCGGTCGAGCCGGTTTGCGTAGGCGTGAAGATCGCCGCGACTTTCAACTCTTGCGCCATCGCAGTGACCGCATGACTGATCGCCGCGGGCACGGAAACTTTGCCTTGATGCTTTTCTACAGGCAAACGCTCGCGCCGCGACAAACGCGTTTCCGCGGCGCTCACAATGCGCTCCATCACTTGCACGGTTTCCAATGGAAATTTTCCCACCGCGGTTTCTTCCGAAAGCATCACCGCGTCCGTGCCGTCGAGCACGGCGTTCGCGACATCCGCGGCCTCGGCGCGCGTGGGTCGCGGATTCTCCACCATCGAGCGCAACATCTGCGTGGCCGTGATCACGGGCTTGCCCTGGCGATTACATTTCTCGATTAAAATTTTCTGCACGAGCGGTACACGCTCGAGCGAAGTCTCGACGGCAAGATCGCCGCGCGCGACCATCAACCCATCCGTGGCTTCGATGATCGCGTCGATGTCCGCGAGCGCTTCGTGTTTTTCAATCTTTGCGACAATCGGTGCGACGCGACCGAGTTGCTGCATGAGCGTGCGCAGCGCAATGACGTCGCCGGCATTGCGCACGAACGACATGGCCACGAGATCGACGCCCGCGTGCAAACCGAATTTGAGATCGTCTTTGTCCTTCGGCGTGAGGCCGTTGAGTTTGAGCGTGCGCCGCGGGAGATTGATGCCTTTGTGCGAATCGAGTTTGCCGCCATGCACCACGCGGCAATGAATGTCGTGTTGATCCTGCCGCAGCACGCGCAATTCGAGCAAGCCGTCTGCGAGCAAAATCGTGTCGCCGACTTCGACCTCTTGCGGCAAGTTGGAATAAGTTAGTCCGACTTCTTTATCATCGCCGGGCACGTTGCGATTGGTGAGAATGAACGTGCTCCCGCTTTGCAATTCCACCGGCGCGGCCATCATGCCGATGCGCAGCTTGGGCCCGGAGAGGTCTTGCAGAATCGCGACGTGTTTGCCTTTTTGCGCGGAGACGGTGCGAATGAGATCAATGCGGCGTTGATGGCTTGGGAAATCGCCGTGCGAGAAATTCAAGCGCGCGACGTTCATGCCCGCGTCCATCAAGGCGGCGAGCACCTCTTGCGATTCACTCGCCGGGCCGAGCGTGCAAACGATTTTGGTACGACGTTGCGGCAAACTTTATGACTCCTTCATTGTTCGAGGTCTTCTCACACCTCTCATTCAGGAGAAATCTTTTTAAGCGCTGGAGTTGGAGCCTAGAGCTAAAAAGGATTCTTTCTGAATGACAGGGCGCTTTTGAAAGTTAAACTTCATCAATCAAATCACTTCTTATTGAGCAAGATCAATCCCGCCACGCAACAAACCAAGCCGAGAGTTTTATACCACGACCAATGCTCGCGCAACGCGAACACGCCGATGGGCAAAAGGATCAACGCAATCACCACGCTCGCGAGCAGCGCGGCGAGATTGATTTGCCAGCCCGCGCGATAGGCGAGCAAAAAGCCGAATTCAATGGCGACGATGGACACGCCGACGAGGACGCTGCTCCAATTCAGCGTGCGCAACGCTTCCGAGAACGAGGTGCCCGACAAATACTTCGGCAAGAACATCGCACTCAACGCAATGGCGACGACATACGACACGAGCACCGAAGCCACGGGATTCGCGCTCGCGGGAATGGCTTTCTGCGACAAATGATAAATCACGTTGCCGAGAATGATAAAGAACATCGAGAGCCAGAACATGAGTGCATTCCATTATAAACCCGCTCGCAATTCGCTCGTAGTAACGCCTTTAGCAACTTAGTTTCTTTAGAGTGAAATCGTTGCAAAAAAAGCAAAGACTTTTCCGCCGAGTGACATCGAAGTCACCGAGTGTCGCCGAACAAAAGCTTTTTTCGGCGAATCTCGGTGACTTCGGCGAAATTCGGCGGATAGGCTTTTCCTGTTTGGGTGCAGCTTGTCCGCGTTGTGCTTTCGAGGTCAATACACAAACAACGCCTGAAGGCGTTACTACAAACTATTCGCTCACGAGCATGATATGCAAATCCATCACGTTCGTTCCCGTGGGGCCGGTGAGGAACAAGTCGCCGAGCTTTTCAAAAAAAGTATGGCTGTCGTTGTCGCGCAAAAAACTGCTCATGAAACGCAAGCCGTGCATGCGGCCGCGCGCGACGGTCCAGCCGTCGGCAAATGCGCCCGCGGCCTCAGTCGGGCCGTCGATGCCGTCGGTGCCCGCGGAGAGCAACACGCAATTTTCGAGACCGTCAATATCGAGCGCCGCGGAGAGCGCAAGCTCTTGATTGCGTCCGCCTTTGCCGCCGGAATTTCGTACGGTCACGGTCGTTTCGCCACCGGCAAGAATACACGCGGGCGTGCGAATCGGCTGCTCAGAATTGACGACGTTGTGCAGCAGCGCGGCGTAAAATCTTCCGATGTCGCGCGCCTCACCTTGCACACGATTCGCGAGCACCATCGTGTTGTATCCCAAACTCAACGCATGCCGTTCGCACGCGGCGAGCGCGTCGGCATTGCAGCCGACAATCGTATAATGACTGCGCTCGAAAATCGGAGCGTTCGGTTTGGGTGTCTCCGGAATGTTGCCATGGCAACCTTCGGTGATATATTCTTGCACGGACTTGGGCAGCTTCTGCCAAATGCCGTAGAGCACAAGTATGCGCTCGGCATCGGCGAAGGTGGAAGGATCGGGCACGGTCGGGCCAGATGCGATGATATCAACCGGATCACCGATAACATCGGAGAGAATGAGCGTGACGAGGCGCGCAGGATGCGCGGCGCGCGCGAGTTGGCCGCCTTTGATGCGCGAGAGATGTTTGCGCACGGTGTTGATTTCGAGAATGGTCACGCCATGCGCGAGCAAGAGATTGGTGACAAGTTGCTCTTCGGCGAGTTTCAAATCGCCCGCGGGCAAAGGCAAGAGCGCGGACCCGCCGCCGGAGATGAGACAGAGAATTAAATCATCATGCTGCGCACTCTCCGCGAGATGCAAAATTTGTTTGGCCGCATGCTCGCCGCGTGCGTCGGGAATGGGATGTCCGGCTTCGAGCACGCGCACGTGTTGCAGCGTTTCATTGCCGCGCGCATTGGTGACCACGAGGCCGGCTTCGATCATTTCTCCCAAGCAAGCTTCTACGCCTTTTGCCATGGCCACAGAGGCTTTGCCTGCGCCGATCACAAAGATGCGGCGATATTCGCGCAGATCAAATACTTCGCCGGCAACCGCGAGCAGATCGCCCTCGCGGTGCAATGCGCGGCGCACTGCATGTTGCGGATCAACCGCGGCCAAACCCGCCCAGAAAATTTCTTTGGCGTGTTGGCGGAGTTTTTTTTGTTCAGGAGAGAGCATGGGGATTCAATTTCTTGTTCCCAAACTCTGTTTGGGAACACACTTGTTTTAGAAACTCTGTTTCGGCTTCAAGCAAAGAGTTGAAACGGAGTTTCAAATGCACTTGCGTTCCCAAACGGAGTTTGGGAACGAGAGAAAATGCGCTTGTGGTGACGCTTTCAAGCGCTCGCGGTTCATAAACCAAAACGCCTGAAGGCGTCACTACGAACCGAAGTTTCACGGCCAATACTTCGGATCTTCTGAGAGCTCTTGTTCCACGGCTTTCAAACGCTCTTTGTAAATTTTTGTGCTGAAGCCGAAGTTATAAGCAATCTGCAAAAATGTGTTGGCAAGATCGTAGCTCGTGTTGGTTTCGCGCTCCGCCAACACGACGTCGATCAACGGCGCGAGGCGATCGCGCAGAATGGCGAAGATTTGATTTTGAATGTTCTCGCTCATGAGCGCGAGCTTCAAACGCTGCGAGACCTCGTGCAGATTCAAAATCTCTTTGCACACCTCGGGCGTGAGGCCTTCATACAACAACGCCAAACGCTTTTCGAGCATGATTTGAATTTGCCGGCTCACCCACGAAGTATCCAACTCAATGCCGAGTTTGTTGGCGAGCCGCGCGATTTCGAAGCTGCGTTTATAGGAGTCGAGATCCGCGGCGTCGCCGACCACTTCGATTTCGCGGCGCAGGTCGTGGCTCAATGTGTAGCGCGTGGGCACGCGCAACTCTTCGGGAATAGTCGCGCCCAAATCGCGCAGCGAGCGAATCAAACTGCTGTGCTCTTCATAGAGCCTGCTATAGCTTGCGCCAATTTGCTCGAGGCGGTCGTGCAGCATCATTTGAATGACTTGTTGCCGCTCTTCGAAGAACATGGCGGAAAGCCCGAGCGCTTTGCCGCCCCAATGCTTTTGCAAATATTCACTGAGGTCGTTTTCCATTTCATGCAATTCCGGAATCAAGCGGTCGCGATGCTTGTAATAATCCCACGCTTTATCCGCGTGACGCACGTGACATTCGAGGCCTTCGACCGCGCCGTGTTTGACCAGCGCATAGGCATAACGGTTTCGCTCACCGGTCAACTCGGAATGCGCTTGCACCATGCCCATCATCAAAGTGGTTTGCTCGGTTTGCGACTCGGCGAAATCTTCGCGCTCCAACACGTAATGATAAAGCTTGTCGCTTTGTTGCGCCGCCAAAAACAGCGAGCGAATCGCATAGGTGTTGACCACGTGATTGAACGAGACCACCGCGGGGCGAACGAGTTTTTCAAACACGCCCTCGCCGTTTTTATACTCCGGCATGTTGCTCGGCGCCAGCGCGAGATTGCGCAAGAAACCGGATTCAAACGAGCGCCGGCTCATTTCTTCTGCGAGCTGCAAGGCGCGCGCGGCATATTGAATCACTTGCACGGTTTCGAGGCCGGAGATTTCCGTAAAAAACCAGCCGCAGCTCGTGTACATGAGTTGGAGATTGCGTTGCATCTCCATGAGTTTGATGGCGGTAAGATTCTCTTCCACCGAAAGCGCTTTGCGTTGATGCTCGGCGAGAAACGCGGCCGTGATTTCAGGCGTGCGCTGCAAGATAACGTTGACATAATCGTTACGCGCTGCGAGCCAGTCTTTGAACAACGGCTCGCCCAACTCCAGCGTGAGATGATTCAACTCGTCGCGCAATTCGTCGAGCGCATGTCGCAACGGCTCGCGCCACTCCTGCGTCCAGTGCCCAGGCCCGCCGCCGCGACAACTGCAGTTGCGCGCCCAACGTCCGAGGCCGTGCGCGCAGCTCCATGCCGTGCCCTCGCCATTATGCCCCTCCTTCAATTGCACCTCCCACATGGGCGGGTTCTCGGCGAGGAACTCGCCGTAATTTGTAATGCGAATTTCGCGGCGCGGCACTTCGAGATGAAACAAATACGCAAGCCCGCGCTCGCCGAAACGTTCGTGATGACCGTAGCTCTCGCCGTCGGTGGCAATCGAAACAAGTTGTGGCGCACCCGTGCCATTCGAAGGAAAACTTGCGTCGATGCGATGCGCGAAATTACCCGCGTCGCGCACGAGATGCTCGAAGCCGACGCCGCGCGAAAGCTCGCCATGATAGAAAAAGAGGTCGATATGACGCTTGCCGTTAATCTCGCCCGAAGCTTTGCGATCAAACCAACGATAGGCTTGCGCGGTGTTGATTTCGCCGTGCTCCACCCCGAGCCATTCGCCGTTATCCAAACGCCGCACGCGCTTGGCTTGATATGGAGAGAGAATAACGTACTTCAAGCCGTGATCGATAAGCACGCGGAGCGTTTGATCATTCACCGCGGTTTCGGGCAACCACATCGACTCCGGCTCGCGGCCGAAGCGAAAACGAAAATCTGCCAAGCCCCAGCGCACTTGCGTAATTTGATCCTGCTCGTTGCACAACGGCACGATGGCATGATTGTATGCCTGCGCGATGGCGGCGCCGTGACCGCTGAAACGCCGCAAACTGTTGGCATCCGCTTGCAAGATGCCGCGATAGGTGTGCGGCGAATATTTTTTAAGCCAACTCAACAACGTGGGGCCGAAGTTGAAGCTCATCAACTCAAAATTGTTGACGATGTTGGTGATGCGGTTTTCATCGTCCAACACGCGCGCGTAGGTATTGGGCGTATAGCACTCGTGATCGATGCGCTCATTCCAATCATGAAAGGGATGTGCGCTGTCTTGACGATCAATAACTTCGGTCCAGGGATTTTCGCGGGGGGGTTGATAAAAATGTCCGTGTATGGTGAGGCATTTCTGCGCCATGCAGTGTCGTCCTGTTATTCCATGATGATATTTTTCGTGCGGGCAGGATACAAAATTCCGTCCGAAAGCGCAAGCGGTTTGACGGCGAATATGCCGCACGGCATTCACGCTTGCGTCATTTATGTTGAAACCCGACTTCGCTTTTATCCGCAACACGCGACAACGGCTCCCGCCAAAAGGAAGCAGCCGACTTCGCGCTTGACTTTTTCGCCTTCGAGTTTAAATTGGCCGCACTCGCCACCGCGCCATTATTCATCCAAAATCATTTTGTCGGCAAAGTCGCACGTGCTCGTTCAGCGCGTGCAGCAAGACCTTGCCTTGGTTGCCAACCACAGGAGATTGACATGCCCAAGAAGCTAATGACCATCGAGCGGCACATCATCGACCAACAAAAGCGTTTTCCCAAAGCCACGGGCGAGTTTTCCGCTTTGCTTTATGATATGGCATTCGCCGCAAAAGTCATTTCACGCGAGGTGCGGCGCGCGGGCTTGGTGGATATACTCGGCTTCACTGGCTCGGAAAATGTGCAAGGCGAAATGGTGCGCAAGCTCGATGAATATGCCGATGACGTTATCTTTCGCGCGATGGATCACACGGGCCGGCTGTGTTGCATGGCCAGCGAAGAGCGCGACGATTTGATTCCCATTCCCGAAGAGTTTGAATGCGGCCACTATGTTTTGCTTTATGATCCGCTCGACGGTTCTTCGAACATCGATGCGAACGTAAGCATCGGAACGATTTTTTCGATTCATCGGCGCGTGAGCAAAGAAGGACGCGGCGAATTGGAAGACGCGGTGCAATCGGGCGATAAGCAAGTAGGCGCAGGGTACGTGCTCTATGGCTCTTCAACAATTTTGGTTTACACCTCCGGACAAGGCGTGCACGGCTTCACGCTCGATCCTACGGTCGGCGAGTTTTTGCTCTCGCACGAAAACATTCAAATTCCCAAACGCGGAAAAATTTACAGCACCAACGAAGGCAACTCTGCGAATTGGACCACGGGCATGCAGAATTACATCGCGCACGTGAAGGCGAACGACAAAGCGACAAACCGGCCGTATTCCGCGCGCTATATCGGTTCGTTGGTTTCAGACTTTCATCGCAATCTCCTGTACGGCGGGATTTTTCTTTATCCCGCGGACAAAAAAAATCCGACCGGCAAACTGCGTTTATTATATGAAGCCAACCCGTTGGCGTTTATCGCAGAACAAGCCGGCGGCGCTGCCAGCGACGGCACGCAACGCATCATGAGCATTCAACCCACGGCTTTGCACCAACGCACGCCACTCATTCTCGGCTCCGGCGACGATGTTGCCGAGGCCGTGCGCTTTCTCTCTCAACAAAGTGCTTGACTCACTTAAAAAAAATCTATACCCTAAAGCACCATCTAAATTCATGCGTTGCACGGTTGTGAACCAAAGCAGGAAAGGGGAGCATCATGGCGTCACGCGGACTCAACAAAGTCATGCTCATCGGGCACGTCGGCAAAGATCCGGAGATGAAGTATACTCCAGGGAACGTTGCGATTGCCAACTTCAGCGTTGCGACAACGGAGTCTTATAAAGACAAGACGGGTGCGCTCCAAGAGCGCACGGAGTGGCATCGCATTGTCACGTTTGGCCGCACCGCGGAAGTAATGGGCGAATATCTTAAAAAAGGCCAACAAGTTTACGTTGAAGGCCGCTTGCAGACGCGCTCTTGGGACGACGACAAAGGGCAGAAACGCTACATCACAGAAGTGGTTGCGCTCACAGTGCAATTTCTCGGCAAGAAGCAGGACGGCGGAGGTGGCGGCTCCACAGAAATTCCTCCACCGGGCGATGATTTCCTGCCACCGGCCGGCGGCGGCGGCCACGGTGAAGAAGACTTGCCGTTTTAACGCGCGAAAGGCGTCTTGCCTAATGACTTTTCAAATCCGAGTCCGGTTCGCTAGGCTCGGATTTTTTTTACTTGTTGCCAACGCGGTTCTTCATTCATAGGCCTCATGAAAACCAGTTTTGAACAATTGCTGCTTGCCGCCCACCATGCAAAAACTTTTGCGCAAGCGCCATACTCGCGTTTCAAAGTTGGCGCAGCATTGCTCACGGCCTCCGGGAAAATCTATGAAGGCTGCAACGTGGAATCGAGTTCGTTTGGGCTGACGTGTTGCGCCGAACGCGTGGCGCTCTACAAAGCGCTCTCCGAAGGGGAGCATGTGTTTGAACGGATCGCCGTGTGCGCCGACACGAAGGAATTTTGCTCGCCGTGCGGCGCGTGCCGGCAAGTGTTGTGGGATTATGCCAGAAACCTGGAAGTCATTTTAATTAATGCCGCGGGCGCAACCCGATCACTCCACTTGCGCGAACTTCTGCCCGAGGCTTTCGATGATCGCCTATTAACCTTGGAGTGAGGCTTTGAGAAAACGCGGCATATTGATGGGGCTAGCCGGCGGCTCCGGCTCCGGCAAAACGATGGTCACGCAACGTATCATCAGTACGCTCGGCTCCGATCGTGTCATCGTTGTCGAGCAAGACTCCTATTACAAGAACCTCAGCCACCTTCCTTTTGAGCAACGCGCAGGGCAGAATTTCGATCATCCCGATGCCATTGATTCCGAATTGCTTGTGCAGCATATCGAAGCGCTGCTGCACGGCCACTCCATTGAGATTCCCATCTACGATTTCACCAAGCACTTGCGCAAAACCGAAACCCGCAGCACCGGCCCGCATGACGTCATTATTCTCGAAGGCATTTTGATTTTGGATAATCCGCACCTGCGCGCGTTGATGGATATCAAAGTCTATGTGGATACCGACGCGGATCTGCGCTTTATTCGCCGGTTGAAACGCGACATTCGCGAACGCGGCCGCTCGCTCGAATCCGTGATGGAGCAATATGAAAACAGCGTGCGCCCCATGCACCTGCAATTCGTCGAGCCTTCCAAGCGCTACGCGGATTTGATCATTCCCGAAGGCGGTTACAATCTCGTGGCGATTGATTTGTTGCGCACCAAAATCGAAGCGCTCTTGCGCGAACGAGAATAGTCCGAACCCATTTCCAGAGAAAGGAAACATCGAACGCGTTATGCCCACCTCCTTTGCCACCGGCTCCATTGAAGTTGTCTGCGGCAGCATGTTCAGCGGCAAAACCGAAGAATTAATTCGCCGTTTGCGCCGCGCGCAAATCGCCAAACAACGTGTCGCGATTTTCAAACCGGCCATTGACACACGCTACGCCAACGATCACATCGTTTCGCACAATGAACAAAAGCTGCGCTCCGAACCCGTGCGCAATGCGCACGAAATTTTAGAAAAAGCCGGCGACGCGCAAGTCCTCGGCATCGACGAAGGGCAATTCTTTGACAACAGTTTGATTGCCGTCTGCAACACCCTCGCGCAACGCGGTGTGCGTGTGATCATTGCCGGGCTTGATATGGATTATCGCGGCATTCCGTTCGAGCCGATGCCGCAACTCATGGCCATTGCCGAGCAAGTGACGAAAGCGCAAGCCATCTGTATTCAATGCGGCGAGCCGGCGACGTTTACACAGCGCTTGACGATGGCGCGCGACCGCGTGGTTGTGGGCGCAACGGAAATGTATGAAGCGCGTTGTCGCAAATGTTATGTGCCGCCGAACGCAGAGTAAGTGCCGATCCCCAAACCTCGTGAGGTTTGTAATGTTGCGCGATAAAATCACTCGGGCATGAATTGCAGGATGGTTTTGGGATTGGCTTCAAGGCGCTGCGTTTCGCTCCGCGCGCCATAGCGCCTCGGGCAAAGGAATTTCTTTATGAGCGTCATTCATGAGGTTCCCGCATTTCCGCGCGTTGACGCACAAGCCCTCGCGGAGGCAACCGCTTTTTTCCAAAGCCGTGCGCCGTTTATTCCTCGCCTCGCGTTGCTGTTGCATGCAAACACTGCACTGTTCGCGGAGCATTTGCGGCAACCGCGTGTGATTCCCACGGCGGAAATGCCCCACACGATTGCTCGGCAAAATTGGATTTTCGGAGAGTGCGGTGGAAAAAAAATTTTGCTCCTTGCAAACACCGCCACGACCTTTGCCAATGAGGAAGCCACGTCAAAAAGTTTGCTGATTCATGTTATGGCCCGCGTGGGCGTGCAGCGCTTGCTCGTGGCCGACTGCGCAACGAATCTCAACCCAAACTTTGCCGCGGGAGAGTTGCTGCTGCTCGACGATCACATCAATTTGACGTTTCGCAATCCATTGCGGGGAGCGCATCGCAAAGAATGGGGTGAGGGCTGGCCGGATATGTCCGCGCCTTATTCTCCCACATTGCAAAGTATCGCATTGCAAGTGGCGCGCGCCATGCATATTCCGTTGCGTCGCGGCGTGCTCTTCTGCTTGCGTGCGCCGCATCACCAAACGCCGGCAGAAATCGAAATGGCAAAGCGCGCCGGCGCCGATGCGCTTGCGGCATGCAGCCTAACGGAAATTTTAACCGCGATCTCGCGGCGCATGCAAGTGCTCGCGCTGATGCGGTTGCGGGCAAACTCTTCTTCCGCATGCGAAGCCATGCACGCTGCCGAGGGTGCTTTTACCGAACTGGTGCAACGTCTCATCAAACGTATTGGATAGAAAATGAAAAAAACGAAAGGCGGCAAACGCACGCAACTGCTCGTGGTCGGCGATCGTGTGTTGATCGAACCCGACGCGGGTGAAGAGCGCACCGAGGTCGGATTGTATTTGCCCAAATGGGCCGTGGAAAAAGAATCCGTGCAGAGCGGAAAGATTGTAGCCACGGGGCCGGGCACGCCCTTGCCGGATTTTAAGGAAGTGGACGATGAGCCGTGGCGCGTGAGTCGACGCGAATCGCGCCACATTCCCATGCAAGCGCGGGAAGGCGACTTTGCCGTTTTCTTGCGCAAAGCTGCGGTGGAAATCAAAGTCGACGGCAAGAATTATTTGGTCGTGCCGCAAGCCGCGATTCTGATATTGATGCGCGAGCGCAGGGGAGAGAACGCGGAAGATTGAGGACAGCAGTTCTGGCATTTTTGTTTGGGGGAAGCTATATTCATTCACGCTCAGCAACGCAATAATCGGTTTTGAAAAAGGAAACGACATGCGAAACACAAGTTCGCCCGCCCACATACTCACTTCCGTGGCCGATACGCTCGTCGCGAAAGAGCGATACACCAGCATTGAAGAGGCTTTGCGCGAAATTGCACTTGCCGCAGTGCGCAGCAAAACATCTTACTATCGTAAACGAATCCATCGGTTGGAGCAGAAACACCAAATGGATTTCGCCGCATTTACCAAGCGTCTCCAGGGTCGCGCCACGCCGGCGCAGGAAGACGATTGGTTGGCGTGGCAATCTGCGCGCAGCATGCTGAACGATTGGCAAGAAACATATCAGGATTTAAGTCATGCCATCTCTCGTTGACGCGCTATTAAAACTCCTGCATAAAAGTACGTTGGTGCAAAACGCGCGGATCGTCAACTACGACATAACGCCGCGCGGAAAGCTTGAGCTAAAAATTCGTTGCCGCCTCGTGGAGAATTACAAGTTTCAACTTTGGTTGCATGAAGAGCCGAGTTTTCGCCACTACGCTTATCAATTATTCACCGATCGCCCGATCCTGCGTTGGGACAATGCGCCACACTATCCCAATCTCGCTACCGCGCCTCATCACTTCCATAACGAAAAGGGCGAAGTTCATACTTCGCCCCTTCGGGGAAAACCGCTGCAAGATTTGAAACACGTTTTGCACGAGATCGAGACGTGGTTGGCGAAGCAATAAAGCTTGTAAACTCTTGGCTCGTTGTCTCCTTATCCCTTTTGGCTCCTTATTCGCAGCGCCTCCGCGTGATTCCGCAAATCTTCAATCTCCGCAAACAACTCTGCGGCTTGTCTTTCGCGTTGAAATGCTTCCGCGCCGTATTCCACCAAACTCACACGCTTGCAAAAATCCATCACACCGAGCGGCGAGCCGAAACGCGCCGTATTGCCCGCGGGCAAAGTGTGATTCGTTCCAGCAACGTAATCACCAAGCACTGCAGGAGAATATTCGCCCAAATAAATGCAGCCGGCGTTGTGAATGCTCTCGGCCATCTCACGTGGTGCAGCCGTCATAATCTGCAAATGCTGCGGCGCAATCGCATTCACCGCAGCCGCGCCTTCGGCAAGCGAAGGCACAATCACCACGGCGCAACCGTTTTGCATCGCGGCATGCACAATCTCCGTGCGCGCCACCGTCTCCGCCAACGCTTGCACGCGCGCCGCAACTTGCTCCGCCAACTCCACGGAAGCCGTGAACAACACGCCTTTCGCGGCGATGTCATGTTCCAGTTGCGCAATCAAATCGCGCGCGATCCATTCCGCATTCGCAGTTTCATCCGCCAGAATCGCGATCTCCGCGGGGCCCGCGAGATTATCGATATCGACCATGCCGTAAACTTGGCGCTTCGCCGCAGTCACATACACATTGCCCGGCCCGACAATTTTATCCACCTTCGCCATCGTCTCGGTGCCAAACGCGAGCGCGGCAATCGCATGCGCGCCACCCGCTTGATAGATTTCCGTGACGCCCGCAGCGTGCGCGGCCGCGAGCAAGTGTTGATTCACGCCATTCGCGTGCGGCGGCGTGACCATCACGATGCGCTTCACGCCGGCCAAGCGCGCGGGTAGCGCGAGCATGAGCACCGTGGAAGGATAAAGCGCGCGCCCGCCGGGAACATAAATGCCCACGGAGTTGAGCGGCACGATCTTCTGTCGCAACACCACGCCCTCGCGCTCGAATTGCCACGAAGCATCGAGTTCGCGCAAATGGAACGCAGTAATGTTGCGGCCCACGATTTCGAGCGCGCGTAAAAACTCCGTGGTCACATGCGTGCGGGCCTCATCCCACGCCGAAATCGGCACAGATAAATCTTCGGCGGTGAGAATCATGCCGTCATATTTATGAATAAAACTCAAGAGCGCCGCATCGCCGCCGTGGCGCACCGCATCGAGAATGCCGCGCACCGTGCGCGACACGCGGTCGATTTGAAAATGGTCAACCGTAAACAATTCCAACAAAGCCTGCCGGTCCTGCGGCTCATCATACCTTAAAATTTTCACACTGTCCTCGTGTTTGGTTAAAAATGCCGGGCATAATAAAGAACCGCGCGCCGAGTTGCAAGCCGCGCGCGTGCTCCTGCAAAACATGATTAGCGTTTTGTCACGCACGGGGAGATGATTATATTCAGTTGTGTTCAGCCACGGATAAGCCGCGGCTTGCATTTGGTTGGAATCGAGAAGCAAACCGGAACCAAAGTTTTCCTAAGCTTGAAAAGTTTAGGAAAGTGCTTTGCCAAGAGAATTGCCCATGCTCATCAACAACGAAGGCTTGTTCGAGGCCGAACTACTGCATTGGCTCGAACGACAACGCGACGCGGTGTTGTTGGAAACCACGCGCGTCACCGCCGACGAAACGCAGAGCCTGTTGTTCACGTCGCCGGCGCATGTGATACAATGTCGTGAGCTTGCAAATGTCATTGCGTGCCTGCATGAGCTCGAACATGCAGTGCGCATGGGCTATTACGTTGCGGGCTTTCTCGCATATGAAGCCGGCTATGCGTTCGAGCAAATTCTGCCTGCGCCGCGTTTAGCGCGCACGCCGCTGCTTTGGTTTGGGGTTTATGAAAAACCCATCATCTATGCTCACAACGCGCAGCGATTTGTTTGCGGCGAAGCCGAGGCGCAGGGCATTCATGCGCAATTGCAAACGGCTCATAACGAAACCCCGAGCGCAGAGCCGCTTCCAACTTTGAGCGAGGCAGAATACGCTCACGCCATTGCCGCGATCAAAAGCTATATCGCATGCGGCGACACCTATCAAGTCAATCTCACTTTTAAATTGCAATTTCCCCTGCAAAATTCCGCGGCCGCGTGGTATCAACGCCTGCGCCGCGCGCAACGCGTGAGTTATGCCGCTTTTATATCTTTGCCCGAGCAGCACCTTCTTTCTTTCTCTCCGGAACTTTTTTTTCGCTGGGAGGGCCTCGGCCTCACGCTCAAGCCGATGAAAGGCACCGCGCCCCGCGGCCGCACGCTGGGAGAAGATGAAGAGCAACGCTTTGCTTTGCTTCACTCCGAAAAAGATCGCGCAGAAAATGTGATGATCGTCGATCTGCTGCGCAACGACGCGGGCCGCATTGCCGAAATCGGCAGCGTGGCCGTGCCGCGCTTGTTTGAGAGCGAGCGCTACGAAACCGTACTGCAAGCGACTTCAACGATCACGGCGCGTGTGCGGCCGGAAGTCACGATGGTCGATTTGCTGCGCGCGCTCTTTCCCTGCGGCTCCATCACCGGCGCGCCGAAAATTCGCACCATGCAAATCATTCATGAGTTGGAGGACGGAGCGCGCGGCGTTTATACCGGCGCCATCGGTTATTGCGCGCCGCAGCGCAAAGCCGTGTTCAACGTCGCGATTCGCACGCTCGTATTTGATCAAACCAGCAACGTGGTTGAGATGGGTATTGGCAGCGGCGTGGTGTGGGATTCCGCGCCGAAGCAAGAGTATCGCGAATGCCTGCTCAAAGCACGTTTTCTCACCGAGCCGCAACATGAGTTTGAGTTGCTCGAAACCATGCGTTGGGAGCGCGCGCGCGGTTGTGCATTGCTGCCTCGACATTTGCGGCGCTTGCACGACTCGGCGAAGTATTTTGATTTTCAATACAACGAAGCCGCAGTGCTCGACGCTTTGCAGCAAGCCGTGCGCGAACAACATACGCGTGCAGCAACGTTGCGCGTGCGACTCGCGCTCAATCGTCGCGGACAATGCGCCGTGCAAATAGCTCCGCTCGAAGACTTGCCGGAAATCGTCGTCGTCGGTTTCGCCCAAACGCGCACGCATTCGCACGACCGTTTTCTTTTTCATAAAACCACGCGCCGCGAAGTCTATGCGCGCGAACTCGCGCAAGCACAAGCGCGCGGCTGGTTCGATGCGATTTTTTTAAACGAACGCGGCGAAGTGACCGAAGGCGCGCGCAGCAATGTGATTATCAAACATGGCGGCGAATATTACACGCCGCCGCTGGCTTGCGGCGTGTTGCCCGGTGTGTATCGCGCGCATCTGCTCGCGACGAAGGCTTTACCTTTAACCGAAAAGATTTTTTTAAAAGAAGAGTTGGAAGCCGCGGAGGAGGTGTGGGTATGCAATGCGTTGCGAGGGTTGGTGCGGGTGAGGCTTGAGCGTTCGTAGTAACGCCTTCAGGCGTCACTACGAGCCTTCGTTTTCATCATTCAGCTTGACAACAAGCAAAACTACGGATAATAAAACTCCACTTCGATTCTGCGATTCAACTTTCTCGCCAGCGGCGTTTCATTCAAGTCGCGAATATCGGCCGCGCCACTGCGGCGATTGAGCGCCATCGGCTGGCGGATGCCGAAGCCTTTCGGTTCGCCCGTGCGCGCCGCGATTTGTTGAAACGCGCCGGGATATTGCCCTTGCGCGTAACGCAAAAAACCGTGCTGAAATTCTTCCGCCCGGCGTTGCGAGAGCCGCAGATTGATCGCCTCCGGCCCGATCGCGCACGCGTGCCCGGAAAAACGCATGCGCATGTCCGGCTGCGCCAGCATGTAGTTGATGTGCTTGAGCAGCTTCGACCAATAGAAATCATACATCGGCGCGGTGACGTTGAAACGAATCGGCCACGACACGTGCTGCGCTTTCAGCTTCGGCCTCGCGCGCAAATAAGCCGAACGCGGCTGCGTGCGAAACGCGCGCGCCAGCGAATCCGTCACCGCAATCGCATACCCCGCGTTTTGATTTTGCCACACGCGCGCGCTCTTGCCGTGCCCTTCCCAAACATACTCGCCTTGCAAACGCGCGCCGCGTTGCAACTGTGCCAGCGCGATTTGCTCCTGTGCTGCGCCGCTGATTTGCAACGCCGCTTCGCGCAACGCCACGGCGCCGTCAATCGCCGCGATGAAAGCCACGGGCTGCGGCAACGTATCCACTTCCTCAAACGCCACCAACTCGAACAACACGGATTCGCTGGTGAGATCGGTCGTGATTTGCACATAACGCCGCTCATGCGTCACCCAACGCGCATCGTCCGCGTTCGCCGGTGTGCGGCGCAGAGGCAAAACTTGCCCGGGCAAAATCGTGATCTGCTCCACGGCCGCGCCCAAGCGCACCAACGAATCGCGCACCGCCGCGGCACGCGCATTCGCAAGCGCAACGTCATGCTCGTTCGAATTGGGATCCGCAAAGCCTTGCAAATTGATGCGCGTGTTCGGATGCGCCTTCATGCGTCGCGCGAGCGTTTGCAGCGGCGGCTCCAAATACCAGCGCCGCACGTAATCCGCCGCGATCTCCGCGCTGCCCGCCTCGAAACAAACTTCCGGGATGAACGGCACTTCATACGCCTCGCGCGCGAGCACGAACGCGGTCACGCTGTCGCCTGCGGCGAATCGTCCTTTCGGAATCGTGTAAAACTCTGCGCCGTGGCGCACGCTCGTTTTAAGCACGCGCCGTTCTTCATCGACCACCGCGGTTACGTGATGCAAACCGTGCTGCGACGTTTTCCATTCGAACGTGAAGGTTTGCTCCGTGCCCGGCGGCAAGTTGGCGAGTGCGGCGCGACCTATGAGCGCGCGCGTGTGATTCTCGCCGTTCATGCTCGTCGCTGTGCTTGCAAATGCGCGGCGCGGCGCACTCGAATCATACAGCGCGAGCGCAAGCTCCGTAATTTTGCGCAAGCCGGTGTTCGCGACCGTCACGTTGATCTTGCCTTGATATTCGTCCTCCGTGATCCACGGGTGATAATCGAACGTGATTGCTTTGATCTCCGCATCGGGCGCAACGACTTGAAACATGTTCAGTCGGCGCTTCTCGCTACCGATCACGCGCACGTGTTGGTCGGCATCATACGCGAGCACGCTCCAAAAATATTTTCCGCTGCGCAACGGCGTCACGAGATAATTCGTCGCACCAAGCTTTTCCTCCACAAAGAAAGCTTTTTGCTTTTGTTGATTAAAAAACTCCGCGGCATTGCGCTCGGCCAATGCAACGGTTTGCGCCAATGCGAGGCTATCGCGATCCACGAGCAACACGTATTGCGCGTCATCATACAAATCCGGATCGCGCGTCGCTTCCCATGCGAGCGTGACGCTGTCGTTCTCGATGATCGCGCCATACGCCGGCCCGCCCCAATTAAAACTTTCCGGGCCGATGGTGTGATGCGTAATGCCGCCGCGATACGGACGGCTGAAGAGCAGATTGTCCTCCGCCGCAGCGAGATCGAAACGTAGCGCATTGTTGCGCCCGGGCAGCGCGCTGTGCAGCGGCATCTTGCGATCGTCAAACCGAAAGCTCACGCCAAACGCAATCGGGCTGATGAGCCGGTTTTCAAAATCATATCCGCCTCGCAACGACACGATCTGATTCCACGAAAGCTCCGTGCCGAAACTGATTTCGCCCGGCTCTTGTTGCGTGCGATGATAATCGAGCGCGAATTGCATTTGCAAACCGTCGTGCGTGCCGGCATTGAATGCCGCGCCCATGCGCCACGTGCGCGGCAACGGCGTTTTGCTCGCGATGAACTCGAGCGACGGGCCAAGCTGCGTGAGCGCCACGCCCGCGGAGAAGATGCCGTGCTCAAACACGCCGCCGGATTTTAGCAGCGCAAATCTTTTGGTGCGATAAAGCAAACCGATATCGGCAATCCAAACGTTCGCGTCATATTGCGCGAGCTTGCTCATGAGATATTTCACGTTTATGCCCGCAGCGAATTGCTGTTGCCCGATTTGAAACGGCTGCCCCACACTCGCGGCGAAGAGCGCGTCGCTCGCGGAAGCTTGTGCAGCATTACGTTGCGAGCTGTCAAACTCCGGCACGCCTTGATATGCGAGGCCAAGCCCAATGCGCGTGTGAGGACTCCACGGCATGCGCACGCGTTGGCCATAAAACACCGAAGCGCTATACACGTCCGCAATCCACCGCGAATAACTCGCGGACCATTGCCATTCGCGCAAGAAACCCGTGGCGCCGGGGTTCGCATACACGGTGTAAAGCTCATCGATCACGCCCGTGCTGCTGCTCGCGAGGCCTTGCTGTCGCGGCCCGGGCATGAGGCGCAAGAACGAAGCGCCGTGGCGGATTTGCGCGTGCAGCAGTTGCGGCGTGAGGAGCATCGTCGCCGTGCAAACAATAATTGCGAAGCAGGTCACCCAACAATTCCCCCCTTGAGGGGGGCTAGGGGGGTGTGCTTTAGTTTTTGAGGCAACGCGAATAACACCCCCCTGGCCCCCCTCAAGGGGGGAATAGTTCGACGCATGCTCGAATGGTTTCATCATCATATGCTCAAAGAGTGAAATGAAATTCTTCATCGGATAATGATCACCTTCTTCCAACTCTCATACTCGCCCGCGCGCAGCAACACGAGATACACGCCGCTGCCCACGATGCGCCCATCTTCCGCAATCACGCCGTTCCACACGTGCGTATTCCAGCCCGCGTTATATTCGCCCTCCGCGAGCTTGGTCACATAATGGCCCGCGAGATCATAAACCTCCAAACGCGCTTTGCGATTCGAGCTGAGCTTGAAATTGATGTTCAAACCGTTTTCACGATCCGGCTCATACACATTGCGGTCAAGCGCCATGTCGTTGCCGCTTTGCACCAGCACACTCGCGCTCGCATTGGCGAAGCGTTGCAAGCGGTCGCGCGTGCGGATTTCAAAACGCAGTTCCTCTTGCTTTGCCGCAGTAACGAGCCGCGTGTTGTTGAATGAAGGCTCGATCTCATGCCAAACATTCGGCGTGAGCTGCGGGTTTGCTGCAATGAAGGCATCTGCAAACGAGGAGTCGATGCCGCCGTCCGCGAAGTGCGCCCACAAGTCCCACGCGCTGATCGCATCGAGCACTTGCACGCGCACAAAAACTTTTTCGCCGACATTTACCACCGGCGGGCGCGCTTCGATCAACGGCGTGAGCAGCGGTGGCAACGGGCGCACGATATTGCGCACGGTATCGCTCGCGCTCACGCGGCTCAACGCGAGATCGAGATTGTCCGCGCGAGCAACAATTTTGTTAATGAGTAGATTCGTGCCCACGGGCATGACGCTCGGCACAGTCGCATTAAAAGTAAACGACCGCCGTGTGCGCGGCGCGAGATTGCCGAGCGCCCAACGCACAGAATCATTGTTCGCGAAACTCGGCGTGGGTTGAAACGCGCTCGCTGCAATCGCGTCGGGGAGAAAATCGATGAGCCGCACGTTCAACGCTTCGTTGTCGCTCTCGTTGCTCACCGCGAGCGTGTAGCGATACGTCTCGCCCGTGCGCGCGAAACGCAGCGTGTCATTGCCGCTCACTGCGAACGAATCCGTGGCCGCGATTTGCCAAACGCGCAACACCGCCTTCGGAATCGGCGGCGGCGCGACGACATTGAAAACCGTATCGACCGAGACATTGTTCGCAAGCTGCGCCGGGTCTTCGTTCGCTGCGCTGCCTTTTGTGGTGTTGATTAAAAGATTCGTGCCGAGGGGCATCTGCGCCGCAACGGTCGCTTCGAAAGTCAAAACGATTTGGCTCAATGGCGCAAGCGTCGCGAATCGCCATTGCAGCGAGTCGTTCGTCACAAGCTGCGCGCTCGGCAAAATATTGCTCGCGCGAATCGAATCAGGCAGGAAGTTGGTGACGATCACATTCTGCGCGGCGACGGTGCTTGTATTCGAAACAGTAATGCGATAGCGATACGTTTCGCCCGGCCGCGCGAAGCGCAAAGTATCATTTCCAACCACAGCGAACGAGTCGGTCTGCGCGCGCTGTGTTATCGCGATGTTTGTGAGCAGAGGCGGCGGCGGAGCATGAAGCACACGTACAGTATCGAATGCCGCGTTATTCGCTGGCGTGGTGTCATTCGCAAAGAAAAGCCTTGCTTCGCTGGATAAAAGCGCGAGGGTTTGCGGCACATTCGAAGCGAGCTTTACGGTAACACTAATCGAATCTTCATTACCCGCTTGCAAACTTGCCACCTGCCAAGCGAGCGAGTCTTTATCAACAAAAGAAGGCGCAAGCAAGGCGCGCACAAAACTCACGGAGTCGGGCAAGAGTTGGCGAATGCGAATGTTGCTCGCAGCGCGCGGCCCGTGATTGCGCAGCTTTATGTGATACTCGTACTCATCGCCAGGCTTCGTTGCGCGAACGAGTTTGCCATTCACGAAGATGCTCGTGTCTGTGATTGAACTCATCGCGAGCGCGAGATCGGTATTGTTGTTCGGCGGCGATTGCGGATGAATGACGCGCACAGTATCGAATGCGGCGTTGTTCGAAGGCGTCGTGTCATTCGCAAAGAAGAGCTGTGCTTCGGAGAGTAGTTGCTCCAAAGTGCGCGGCACGTTCGCCGCAAGCCGCACCGTGACATTGATCGAATCTTCATTGCCCGCTTGCAAACTTGCTACTTGCCAAGCGAGCGAGTCTTTATCAAAAAAAGCAGGCGCAAGCGAGGCACGTACAAAACTCACGGAGTCGGGCAAGAGTTGACGAATGCGAATGTTGCTCGCCGCTTTCGGCCCGCGATTGCTTAGTTTAATGCGATACGCGTACTCATCGCCGGGCTTGGTTGCGCGAACGAGTTTGCCATTCACCACGATGCTCGTATCCGTGACTGAACTCATCGCGAGGGCGAGGTCGGTGTTATTGTTCGGGGGTATTGTCGGATGAATGACGCGCACGGTGTCGAATGACGCGTTGTTCGCGGGTGTGGTGTCATTGGCAAAGAAAAGCTTTGCTTCGCTGAATAATAACGCGAGGGTTTGCGGCACGCTTGCCGCGAGTCGCACCGTGACGTTGATCGAATCTTCATTGCCCGCTTGCAAACTTGCCACTTGCCAAGCGAGCGAGTCTTTATCAACAAAAAAAGGCGCGCGCGAGGAACGCACAAAACTCACCGAGTCAGGCAGAAGTTGGCGGACACGAATGTTGTTCGCGTTGCGCGGGCCGTGGTTGCGCACTTTCAAACGATACTCATACTCGCTGCCGGGCTTGGTCGCGCGCACGAGCTTGCCATTCACCACAATGCTCGTGTCCGTGAATGACGCTAGTGACATCGCGAGATCGGTGTTGTTGTTTGGCGGCGGCGCGGGATGAAGCACGCGCACGGTGTCAAACGCTGCGTTGTTGCCGGGCGTGGTGTCATTTGCAAAGAAGAGTTTTGCTTCGCTGGATAAAAGCGCGAGGCCGAGCGGCACATTCGAAGCGAGCTTCACGGTGACGCTAATCGAATCTTCATTGCCCGCTTGCAAACTTGCCATTTGCCAAGCGAGTGAGTCTTTATCAACAAAAAGAGGCGCACGCGAGGCGCGCACAAAGCTCACTGAGTCGGGCAGAAGTTGGCGGACGCGAATGTTGTTCGCGTTGCGCGGGCCACGATTGCGGATTTTCAAACGATACTCATACCCGCTGCCGGGTTTCGTCGCGCGCACGAGTCTGCCATTCACCACGATGCTCGTGTCAGTGATCGAGTTCATCGCGAGCGCGAGGTCGGTATTGTTGCTCGGCGGCGGCGCGGGATGAAGCACGCGCACGGTGTCGAATGCTGCGTTGTTGCCGGGCGTGGTGTCGTTCGCAAAGAACAGTTGTGCTTCGGAGAGTAGTTGTGCCAAAGTGCGCGGCACGTTCGCCGCGAGTCGCACCGTGACATTGATCGAATCTTCGTTGCCCGCTTGCAAACTTGCCATTTGCCAAGCGAGCGAGTCTTTATCAACAAAAGAAGGCGCAAGCGAAGCGCGCACAAAGCTCACGGAGTCGGGCAGGAGTTGGCGGAGGCGAATGTTGCTCGCGGCTTTCGGCCCTCGGTTGCGCAGCTTGAGGCGATACTCGTACTCGCTGCCGGGCTTCGTCGCGCGAACGAGTTTGCCATTCACCACGATGCTCGTGTCGGTGAATGAAGCCATCGCGAGCGCGAGGTCGGTGTTGTTGTTCGGCGGCGATTGCGGGTGAAGCACGCGCACGGTGTCGAATGCTGCGTTGTTCGCGGGCGTGGTGTCGTTCGCAACGAACAAGAGCGCGCTGCTGAAAAGCTCTTGTAACGTATTCGGTACGTTCGCAGCAAGTCGGGCTTCGACGAGAATGGAATCTTCTGCACCCGCCGCGAGATTGCTGATTTGCCAAAGCAGCGAATCGCCGTCGGTGAAGAGCGGCGGACGCGAAGCAGCGAGCAAGCGCACGGAGTCGGGCAGGAATTGGCGCACGCGAAGATTGCTCGCTGCGGCCGGCCCGCGATTGTGAAGGCGCACGCGATAGCGATATGTGCCACCGGGCTTGACCGCATTCACGCTGCGATTGTTGACGACTACTTGCGTATCGGTGATCGACGTGAAGGTGAGCGCGACGTCTGTAGCTCTTTGCTGTGGCTGCGCGCCGACAAAGTAATAACCTTTGCCGCGACCGTTGCGAGTCGGCAAGCTCGCAGTCACGTCCACGGTGCGCCACGTGTTGTTGCGGATCGGATCGGGCGAGCCGTGCGCCATGACATAAAAATTTTGCACGATGTCGGAGAGGCGCACATAAATACTCGCCAACTCTTTCTCGGTCGGACTTTTGAAAAAGAGGCCGCCGGTTTCGCTCGAGATACGCGCAAGCACGCTGTCGCTGGTGAGAAAGCCAAGTGCGACCGTGTAGATCGGGATGCCCAAAGCTTGCGCGCTGTCGATCACGGCTTGCGGTGTGGTGGTGGAGGCATTGTCATTGCCGTCGGTATAAAGAATAACAACACGGCGACGACCAAGCTCGTTCTTGGTTGCCTGCAATGCGAGCGCAAGTGCGTCATAAATCGCAGTTCCGCCCATTGGCAAGGCGATGTTGATCGAATCGCGCACTTGCGCGAGGTTGTTCGTCATTGCAAGCTTGCTGCGAATGGTGTTGTCGAATTGAATCACGCCCGCACGATCGACGGTGCGCAGGAGATTGACGTAAAGCAGGTTCGCGTCCTTGGCTTCGTCGATTTGATCTTGCATGCTGCCGCTCACGTCCATCACGAGCATGGTGCTCGTGGGAAAATTTTGCCACTCGCGCACTTCGGTGAAGGACACGCCGGGCGAAGATTGATAGAGATCAGGATTCGGCGGGAAGAGCGGATTGTCGCGATGATATTCGAAAAGGCGCGGCCAAATTTGTGTGATCGGCAAGCCGTTCTCCGCGGTCTCGTTGGCATTGAGCCAGCGCACGGTATCCGCGAGGCCGGTGACGATGCGGCTGCTGCTATCGACCAAGGAGAGCATGGAGAGCACGGGATAATGAAAATTCGCGGTCTTGCCGCGTAGCGCATATTCGCCGGCGATGGCGATATTATTTACCGAAACGAAAAGCGTGTCTGGGCCTGCGGCGAGATTGAACGGTTTTTGCGCCGTGCTGGGTTGCGCAAACGCAAAGACGAGCGCAGCGGAGATGCATGCACTAAGGCGAAGACGCGAGAGCGTGGGTGCGATCATAGGTGGAAGAGAGAGAAATGAGAGACGCAAACCACGGTGGGCGGAAGTGGCGCCGAGCTGTGCGTGCAAGCAGACCTTTGGCGCATCCGAAGAGAGAAGGTGGGCAAGATCGAACTCCGCCGTTTATCGCGCGGAGCGAATCGTTTCCTCAAGCGCCGTCGCCAAAGATCACCAACCGTGCAGTGTTAAGGAAACTTGATGTGCAAAAAGGAGCGGGATTTTGGGAAGAATAGCAAGGAGTTTTTTGGGAGGGAGCTTAAGCGACGAGCGCGCTGCTTTGCTCGCGCACTTTTTCTTGCACCCATAAATTCAGCAAAGCCTCCGAGGAAATGCCTCGCTGCTTTGCGAGTAAAGCGACTTGTTGTGATAAGTTTTGCTCTAATGCGTACAGTTGAATTTCAGACTGAATATCAACGTCAAACTCCGCGGGCTGAGTTTGATCCCAATAATCGCCTAAGTCATGGTTGTCCCAAAATTTGCCCATTTCGGCGTAAGAAGCGGCTTGGGAGATGGAGCTTTTATTTGTGTTCATATTTTTTCATTGCGAACAAGCTCGTGCCTTCGTATTCGCCCGCGTCAACGCAGAGCACGAGCTTTTTCCCGCGCAGCTCTTGAATGCTCATAATCTCGTTTTGAGTTCTATCCGGTTCAGTGTGGGCAATCAAAATTAAAATACGCCGAAGGCGTTCAACAACAAAGCCGAGGGTTGCGCGCAGCGCACCCTCGGGAACCGGTCATATAATCATCAAGAACCCTACAAGGGTTCAACAAAAATTGGCGCTCTATCGTTCATCAGACATACGCGTTATAACAATGATTGCCCTTTGTTTATTGAACCCCTGCGGGGTTCTCTGGAATTTTTTCATATACTTTCCCAGGGTGCTCAGAAGCCGAGCACCCTGGGCTGTGAAGTATAACGCCTTCGGCGTTTTTGTGTTTGCAAACGAAATCTACTATCCTCTCCTCACCTGCTCCTTAATCCTCGCAATGTGCCCTCGGCCCATCGCCTTCACTTCGCAGCCGAGTTCTAGATAACCGCGAATCTTTTCGTCATCTAAAATGCCGAACGCATCGATGATGGCCACGGGCTTGCCGCATTTCTGCACGACCTCTTCGGGCGTGAGCTGCAAATAAGGCTGATGCCGCACCGCGAACACCACAGCCTCTGCTCCCGCAAAAGCTTTGTCGAGGTCTTGCTGCACGCGCACATCTTTGAGCTTTTCTTGATTGCGGAAGAATTCTTTGCGGCCGTGGCCTTTGCCGGGATACTCGTCTTGATTCTCCAATTCCCACCAATGCTCCACGTACGGATCATGCACGCGAATCTCTGCGCCCATTTCCGAAAGCTTGCGCGCGAGAATTTCCGAGCCGCTGTAGCGCGTGTCGCCCACGTCTTCGCGATAGGCCGCGCCGAGAATGAGCACTTCCGCCGCGGCAATGGGCCGGTGCATCAAACGCATCGCATCACGCACGAGCTGCGCCACGTGAATCGCGCGCGTGTCGTTGATGTCAATTGCCAGCGGCGTGATTTTGAAAATGTCGTCGTCGAACCCGAGAATGTGTTTGTATGCCCACATGCCGAGGCCGCCGTCTTTCGGCAAACAATAGCCGCCGATGCCGGGGCCGGGGAAAATAATGTTGCTGTGCGTGGGGCGCACTTTGATGGCCTTGATCACTTTCATCAAATCCACGCCGTTGCGCTCGGCGAACAAACTCCACTCATCGAGAAATGCAAGCGTGGTGGCGCGATAACTATTCTCCACAATCTTCGCGGTTTCACTTTCGATCGGGCGGTCGAGCACGGTGAGCGGAAATTTTTCCGTGTTCAAAACTTCGTTGAGAAATTTCGTGACGCGGCCTTTGGCTTCTTCGTTAATGCCGCTGCACACGCGCCAAAAATCGCGGATGCTCGCCACATAATCGCGACCGGGCATGACGCGCTCATAGCTGTGCGCGAGCAACGGTTCGCTCGTGATGCCACGCTTACGAAACGCACGGCGCATAATAGGATACGCCACTTGCTCGGTCGTGCCGGGTGCGACAGTGGTTTCGATCAACACCAACGCCTGTGGCGGCACATGCTCCGCAATCACGCCGAACGAATCTTCGAGCGCGGCCATATCCACGCTGCCGGTGCGCACGCTGCCAAGCGAGTTTTTCAGATAATCGCATTGCACATCGACCACCACAACGTCCGCGAGCTTCAGCACTTCATACGTGTACGTGGCCATGAGCGTCTTCTTCTCCATGACGCAGCGATAGATCATGGGATCGACTTCGGGGTCTTCGGCTTTCACGGGCGACACGCCGCGATTGAGCAACGGAATTTTCCAATAACTGCGCGCGCTCGGACGCTGCATGCCAATCACAAACTTGCTCGGTTGCTTGGTGGTGCGATCAACCGTGTCCGCCACAATCGCGGCCATGACCGCGCCGACGAAACCGACGCCCATCACCACGACGATCTCGCGGCCGAGCTTGCGTTGCGCCTCGGCCAATGCTTGAATACGCGCGAACTCGGCTTTATAATCTTCCGGCTGCGGCAAAGGGAATTGCTCGCCGGAGGGACTGATTGAGTATTTCACTGCCATGAAGCCTCCAAAGAAGTGGTGATGATCCTGCGCTCTGCGCTAGCGCCCGTTGCCAGAGTAGCGCTTTGTTTCGCACTTGTCAAATCGAAGGAAGATTTTCGTTGCCACGCATCACTGTTGCTCATGTTTGCACGCGGACGATGAACCATTCTACGCGCAAAATTCTTTCCTGCGGAGGATTGGCGACTGGCTCTTCTTCACGTGATACACGTGGAGTGAGCAAAAGCGTGCCTGCGATTACGTTGCTTCCGAGGCGAGATGTGAGTCCGGTCTTGTGCTTGCGCAGGAAGCCGAGACGTTGCGCCCTGACTCTTGCAGACCGCAACTGCCTTTTTATTTCTGCGAGCTGTGGCGCAACAACTCCTGCAAATCCTTCCAGCCTTTGATCGAAACGACTGCTGCAACGCAAAAGAAGAGCGCCGCGGCAACGGCAAAGATGACAAACCAAATGATCGCACCGGTATGCATCAGTCATTCTCCTCGTGTTTGGTCGTGAGCACTTTGGGCGGATGCGACTTTTGCGTGAGCAGCGAGCCGACAATCATGCCGCCAATCGACAACACAAAACTCAAATAGCCCGTCACGTTCACGTCGCCGGCAAACTTGAGCCAGCCGGGCAGCGTGTCGCGAAATTTTTCCAACACCAAAAACAAAGCCGGCGCGACCGCGCCGAGGATGAGCGAGCAATACGCGCCGATCACATTCGCTTTCTTCCAATACAACCCAAGCGCGACCGCGCCAAATGCGCCCGCAGTGTACATCGTGCCGGTAATATAAATATATTGAAACGCCGTGTCCGGAATTTTATAAAGCAACCCGAAGAGCAGCAAGAACACGCCAATCGCAAACACGAACGCTCGAATGAGCGTGATCGTTTTCGTCTCGCTCATCGGCGCGCGCCGCAAACCGCCAAGAATATCGCGCACCGCCACCGTGCTCCATGAAAGCAAATACGCGCTATACGTTGACATCGAAGCCGCGAGCATGGCCGCGACGATCAAACCGAGAAAGCCGCTCGGCACCGTCTGCGCGAGAAAGCGCGGCATGGCAGCAACGGTGTTATCAATTTTGCCGAGATACACGAGCGCCGCAATGCCCCAAAACATCGGAATCATCGCGCGGCCCGCATACGCGAGCGCGCTGTAGAGATAAACTTTGCGCCCCGCCTCCACGCTTGCAGAAGAGAGCGCCTTCGAGGCCGCGGGCTGCCAGAGCGCGGAGCCGGCCATGCTGCTTAAAAACACCCAAATGATAAACGCCCAACCGAATTGCGGACTTGCGGTTGGATCAAAGCCCGCGGCGCCGAATTGCTCAAACACCTTCGCGGAAATTTGCGCCGGACTCACGTGCATGAACGCCGCAATCGTCGCGATCAACATCCCAATCGCAATCACCACGAACTGCATGAAGTCCGTGACCACCACGGAGAACATGCCGCCGAGAATCGTATACGACACCACGATCACGAGCATCACCACCATGATCGCGGTCAATGCCTCCGGCCCAAAGCCCATCGTCTCCGAAAGAAAGATGCCGTCGAATTTCAAAAACACGCCCATGTTCAACACGCCGCCGACAAAGAGCACCAAGCCGCCGAGCCAGCGCACGTTGCGATTGTAGCGCAGTTCATAATACTCGGGAATCGTCATCACACGCAAGCGCCGCAAGCCGGAGATGATGAAGCCGGTTTTGCCGATGATCAAAAACGCGACGAGCGAAATGAGGCCGATGACAAAACACGCGAAGCCGGAAACATAACCCAGCTCGCCGTAATACATGAAAGTCACCGTGCCCACTTCCGTTGCGGTGAGCGTCGCCACGCCGAGCGCGACTTTCACGCGGCGGCCCGCAACGATGTAGCCGCTCAAATCCTCGACATACTTGCGCGCGCGCAGCCCGAGCCAAATCGCAAACCCGAGATACAGCACAACGATGATCCAATCCAACAGCGCAAAGCTCATTTCCATCCTCCGTGAATGATGAGCGAGAGGTAAGCTCGCGAATGATTTTTCCCACGGAACACACAAGGTACACGAAAAGCATTTGGGGTGTTTTGCGTGTTTCGCAGGCGCAGTATAAAATCTGTTTCAGTAGAATTGGTCGCAGTTTTTCGCGCGGGGAATTGCGTTGCACTCCTTGCAAGGAAGGTCTCATTTCCTGTTTCAAGATAGCATGGACGCTTGCGGATTTCAACAAGTATTTTGCCGGAGCTTTGCAAAAAGATAAAGGCTTGCTTTTAAGCAAGGCTCATACTAGCTTTGTCTCGCAATCATGAGAGAGAGGCTGTCATGCGTTATTTCAACACTTCCGGCCCGTGTAATCCGCAAGAGCATTATACCGTGATGCGCGCGGCCATGCTGGCGGAAGGCATGGAGAAAATCCGACGCGGCAAATATCTCACGCTCTTCGCGCCGCGCCAGGCCGGAAAGACCACGTACTTTCAACTGCTCGCACGGGAGATGCGCCGCACCGGAGATTTTATTCCGATCGTGCTCAGCTTCGAAAATTTAAAAAACATTTCGAAAGCGCTTTTCTATGATGAATTGAATCACGAGTTGCATCGCGAACTGAAGCTGCACGGGCTTACGCCGCCGCGCACCGTTGCCAATCCGGTGGAGTTGACGCGCTTCTTTGAAGAGTTGCGCAACCAATGCCATAACCTCGTGCTCATCATCGACGAGTTTGAAGGCATTCCGCCTGAAGCGCTCAGCGAGTTGCTGCACACCTTCCGCAAGATCTATCATCGCCGCGAGCTTTATGCTTTGCATGCGCTCATGTTGGTCGGCGTGAGCACCATCGCCGAATTGATTGTATCCACCGCATCGCCCTTCAATATCACGGATGAAATCGCGATCTCATATTTTTCCGAGGCGGAAGTGCGAGAGTTGATCAATCAATACACGACCGAGACCGGGCAGCCGTTTGACGAGGAGGTGATTCGCGCGCTCTA
Source organism: bacterium (assembly GCA_041918175.1). Lineage (GTDB taxonomy): Bacteria > Zhuqueibacterota > Zhuqueibacteria > Zhuqueibacterales > Zhuqueibacteraceae > JABWAN01. The sequence continues at coordinate 86,863 of JAYRWE010000129.1, read as the reverse complement.
TGCAAACACCAATGGCCAGCCGGGGCTGATGTGCGGCTTGTGCAATTATCTCGTGGAAACGCTCGTCACCGATAGCGCGCAAACCGTAACCATGAGCGCTTTCTACAAAGCGTTGAAGCATTACCTCACGGAAAGATACGACAAAAACATCATCAACATTGTGCAAAAAGCCGGAGCGAGAAAAGCGTTCATGCTCCGCTTGCTCTTTGGCGAGACCGCGGTTCCGTTCAATGTGGACAATCCCGACATTTCATTTTTATATGCGCACGGCGTCGTCGAAAATATCAATGGCTTCGCCGAGGTCATCGTGCCTCTGTACAAGAAACGTTTGCTGTTTGCCTTTCGGCCCGCGAGCAACGGCGAAACCGGATATTTCATGTCTACGCACGAGAAACTCGAGGCTTACGCGTCTGCCGAGGGTTTGCAGCTCAACGCCGTCTTGCAACGCTACCGCGAGTATGTAACAAAGCGCGGCTTTCGCGCGTTCGATACCGCGCAGCTCAAGGAGGGCGCCTGGCACTATTCGTTGGATGGCTTCATAAATTTTTTCATCGAGCGCTTGGGCGGCGAGACGTTTGTCGAAGTTCCTTTGGGCCGCGGGCGGACGGACATTCTGATTCTGTTTCGCGGCAAAAAATATCTTATCGAAACCAAAATCTTCACGGACCAAACTTATTTTCAAAACGGCAAGGAGCAGTTGGCGGAATACTTGAAGACCGCGGACTTGGAGGAGGGCTATTACGTCGTGTTCAGCCTCAAGCACAATGAAAACGACGTGCTCACCCAAGATGAAATCATCGCGGACAAGCGAATCTTTACCCATATTATTCGCATCAACTTTGAGCGCCCAAGCCGCAGTCGGAAGAAACGCGCGCGATAAGAAACTTCATGCGTAATATGCCACCCATTCCAAAGCTCACCCCTCTCTCTCTTTCTCAAGTCAAACTCACCTCAGGCTTTTGGCAAACGCGGCAAGAGCTCAACGCGGCCGTCACCATTCCAACCGTGTATCAACGCTGCGAGGAAACCGGCCGCATTGCCGCGTGGAAGCTTGAGTGGAAACCAGGCATGCCGAATGAGCCGCATGTGTTTTGGGATTCCGACGTTTCGAAGTGGCTCGAAGCCGCGTGTTATAGTTTGATCACGCATCCGAATGCCGTGCTCGCGCAACAAGTCGAAACGCTCGTTGATTTGATCGCGCAAGCGCAGCAGCCCGACGGCTATCTCAACACGCACTTCACAGTCGTGCGCCCGCATTTGCGTTGGGCAAATTTGCGCGATTGGCATGAGCTTTATTGCGCGGGTCATCTCATCGAAGCGGCGCTTGCGCATCGCCAAGCAACGGGGAGTGAGCGGTTGCTCCATGTCGTTTGCCGCTATGCCGATCACATTGCGCAAACTTTCGGCGCCGGCGAAACGCAGAAGCGCGGCTATTGCGGGCATGAAGAGATCGAGCTCGCGCTCGTCAAACTCTTTCATGCAACGCACGAGCGCCGTTACCTCGATCTCGCCAAATACTTTGTGGATGAGCGCGGGCGAGAGCCACATTACTTTGATCTCGAAGCACGCGCGCGCGGCGAAGACCCGCGAGATTATTGGGCGAAGACGCACGAGTATACGCAATCGCACGCGCCCGTACGCGAGCAGCGCGTGCCTGTGGGGCATGCCGTGCGCGGCATGTATCTTTATTGCGCGATGGCCGATCTCGCCGCGGAGTATGGCGACGACGAACTGCTCGACGTGTGTCGCGCGCTCTTTGAGCACGTGACCACGAAGCGCATGTACCTCACCGGCGGCCTCGGCTCTTCGCGCGCGAATGAAGGCTATACCGAAGACTACGATCTGCCCAATGAAACGGCATACGCTGAAACCTGCGCCGCGATTGCGCTCTGCCTGTTCAGCCATCGCATGCTGCAAATCGAAGCCGACGGCGTTTATGCCGACGTGCTCGAGCGCGCGTTGTACAATGGCGTGCTCAGCGGCGTGTCGCTGCAGGGCGATACTTTTTTCTATGAGAATCCGCTCGCAAGTCGCGGCCGTCATCATCGTTCGTCATGGCATCATTGCTCATGTTGTCCGCCGAATATTGCGCGCTTGCTTGCGAGTCTCGGGCAATTCATCTATGCGCAAAACGAGGACGAGTTTTATGTTCATCTCTATGCCGCGAGCACGGTACAACTACAAGATCGCGCGCTGACATTCATTCAAGAGACGGATTATCCCTGGGGAGAAAAAATTCTGCTGCACGTGCATGCTTCTGTTCCAACAGAGTTCACGCTCGCGCTGCGCATTCCCGCGTGGTGCCGCGCGGCTGAGTTGCGCGTGAATGGCGAGGCGGTTCCGCTCTATGCCGCGTTGCACAAAGGCTATGTGCGCGTGCGTCGTCTGTGGGAGGCAAACGATGAAGTCGAATTGCGCTTGCCCATGCCCGTCGAGCGCGTGTATGCGCATCCGCGCGTGGCGGCAAACGTAGGTCGCGTAGCTTTGCAACGCGGTCCGCTCGTTTATGGTTTGGAAGAATGCGACAACGGTAAAAATCTCGATGCACTGCTTTTGCCGCGTGCGGCAAAGCTTGAAGTAAGTTGGGAGGAAGATTTACTCGGTGGCGTGATGGCTATTCATGGTATGGCGCTCCGCGGGCATGATCTAAACGACGGCGAAGAACTCTATCGCAACATTGCGCCGCGTTATGAAGACGTGCGCTTCAAAGCCATTCCGTATTTCGCGTGGGACAATCGTGCGCCGGGGGAGATGTTGGTGTGGATGAGAGGAGAGTAAAAAACAAAAAGACAAAACAACTTACCGACAAAACGATTTCAAAATAGTTTTGCCAGCAAATAGTTTTGCCTTCCGCTTTTGCTTTATCAAAATTATTTCTGCACCGCGTTGTCTTCATAAACCCGTTTCGCTTCCCATTTCCCCGCGAAAGATTTTCCGCCCTCATTGCCTTCGAACAAACTGAGCAACTTATCGCCTTGCATGCGCGCGCGATGCCGATAGACCAGGTGCAAACCGCGGCTCGACTCATAGTTCAACCTGAAGTGCAACTCGCCTGCAATCACATTCACCTCGCGCAGCTCGAGATTACGCATCTCGCCGAGCGCGTCGCTCATGCGGCCCGCAAGCTTGCCGTTGGTGAGCACAAGCGTGAGCGTCCATTGCTGCAACGGATCAATGTGATTATCACGCACGCCCTGCCCGCGCCATGTTCCGACCCACGGTTCCAAAGTTTTTTGATCAACAAGCTTTTGACTCCCGCCACAAGCGGCGAGAAGAGAAATGACGAAAAGAGAAACTGCGAATTTCGCAAGTGAGGGCATGGTACATCCGTCCTTAGAATGATGAAATGTTGCGGAGAAATTCTTCGGACTTATTCTGTACCGGCAAACGTAGGTGATTGCGGTAAATCTGGAGGTGTGTTCGTCGCGGGTTTATTTATGGCTCTTCTTTATTTGTCATTCTGAAAGAACTTGCCCTCGCGCTTGGAAGAAAACCGAGCACGAGGGAAGTTCCTTTCAGGATGACAAATGGAGGGGCGACGCGAGAACCTGAAAAGCGAAATTCCTCAAACATCGCTACAAACTAGCGCACCAACAAAACTTTTCGCGTAAAAGTAAACTCACCCGCGCGCATGCGATAGAAATAAACGCCGGCGCTCACGAGGTTGCCGTCATCATCGCTCGCATCCCAAAACACGAGGTGCATGCCCGCAGGTCGCGCTTCAGCAACGAGCGTTTTAATTTTGCGGCCGAGCACGTCGAAGATCGCAAGCTCGACACGCGCGCTCGTGGCGAGTTGATAGTTAATCGTTGCGGCGGCACGATGCGCGCGCACCAAAGGATTCGGATAGGCCGGCGCGAGCGCGAACGTTTCCGGCTGCTCACCCGAAGTATCTTCGACTCCCGTGCGCGGCATGCTCGCAATCCATTGACGAATCACCTCGGTGCCGGCTTTATCAACCAAAGAAGACGCGAGCGGCGGCATGCGAAACTGCGCGAGGTGCAACATGCGCAGAAAAACAATCGAGCTATCCGGCGCGCCGGGCTTAATGCGTCTTGCGCCAATGATGCCGAGGTTATCAATCGTCGGCGCGGCATTGATCAGATTCGTTGCGGCGAGCGGCGTGGCGAAACGAAGATCCATTTCCACGCGGCCCGTTCCGCCAGGGCGATGACATTGGCTGCAATTCGCGTCGAAATACGAGCGGCTGCGATTCTCCAAACTCACTTGCGCATTGAGCGGATCGGGCAGTTGCGGATAGCCCGCGTAGTTCTCGCCGATGTTTGTGGTGAAGAGGCGAATGTGATTGTAGCTGCGCAATTGATTGTCGGAAACATTGCCATAAACATGCTGCTTGTTGATTTGCGCGGTGCGCACACCGAGCACGTAACCGGCTGCGGGCGTGTGGCACGTGATGCAATCCGTGCGGCTCGGAAAATAATACGTCTGCTCGAATTGTCCGCCGGGCGCGCTCGCATCTTTGATGATAAACTTTTTCGTCGCGCTCGCTTCGAGCAAGTTCGCATCTGTGGCCGCGTCGTTCCACATATAACTGAAGCCGTCCCATTGCTCGCCCGTGGTGCGCTTCACCAGAAAGCGCGTCTCCACGATCTTGCGGCTGCTCGCAGTGCCGCGCTCCAATTCGAGATAAAAATTTTTCACGAGCACTGCGTTCGCGGGAAACTCCCATGACTCGTCGCGCGCGAACACGATCTTCGTCGTGTCCGGCAACGCGATCAATCGCGTCTTGATCGCGCCATCGGACCACAATTGCGAATTGACCGAGTACGGAATCAAACCGGGCGCGGGTGTTTGTTGCGCCACGTTGGTGAAGAGGCCCGAGGCGGAAATCGTTTTCGGAATGTTGCCGGGCGGCTCGCTGCCCGCGAGTTCGTCGAAAACATAAATGCGGCCATTGAGTCCGACAATATAAACTTCGCCGGCTTGATCTTCGCCAAAGCTCGCAATGTTTGAAGGCGAGTCCGCGAGAAATTTGTTTTCGATCACGCTGCCGTTCGCATATCGCAATCCCCAAATTTTGCGCGAGACATAATCGCCGTAAAGATACACGCCCGCAAGCTTGGGCAAACGCAGGCCGTGATACACATACCCGCCGGTGATGGATTGGCCTTCGTTGTGATTGTATTCGGCCACGGGCAAGAGCAATCCGCTTTGATTGCAGCTCGAAGAGTTGTAGCAATGCGCGCCTTCCATCACACTCCAACCATAGTTGCCGCCCTTGACCACGAGATCGACTTCTTCCCACGCGCCTTGGCCCACGTCGCCGCACCACAAGTTGCCGTTCACGCGATCAAAACTCATGCGCCACGGATTGCGCAAGCCCCACGCCCACACCTCTTCGCGCCAGCCGCTCGTGTTGCCCACGTACGGATTATCCGTCGGAATGCCATAGCCGAGATTGCCGGTGCGCGTGTCCACGTCGATGCGCAAAATTTTTGCGAGCAAGCTGCGCCGATCTTGCCCCGTGCGAAACGGATCGCCGCCACCGCCGCCGTCGCCGAGCGCGATATAAAGATAATTGTCCGGGCCGAACGCAATCATGCCGCCGTTGTGATTCGAAGCGGGCTGCGACACCTCAAACATGATGCGCTCGCTGTTGGGATCGGCGAGATCGCGATCACTGCTCGAAGCTTGAAACTCGGAGAAACGCGAGAAGAGATTGCCGCGCGTGTAATAAACATAAAACTTGCCGTTGCTTGCATAGTTCGGATGAAACGCCAGCCCGAGCAAACCCGTTTCGCCGCCGGAGGTCACGCGACTGCGGATATCCAAAAAAGTTTTTGCGCTCGCAACGTTGTCTTGGTTGGAAAAAACTTTGATCACGCCGGGCTGCTCCACGACGAAGACGCGGTCGCTGTTGTCGCCCGCGTGCGTGAGCAAGATGGGCGAGGAGAACGCAAGGCGCGCGAACACGCGGCGCAATTGCATGCTCGCAAGGCCGCTGCCCGAAGTGGAAATTTTGAATGACGTGTTCGGCACGCGTTGCGTGAGACCGTAAGGCGGTGTTTGGGAGTAAGCAATCGTGGCGAGAAAAAAAAGCGGCAGCACAACTTGGGTAAAACGAGATGACATGAAAATTCTCCGAAAAGTTTGTCGTTGCGAATAAAAGCGAGAATGCTATTTTATGAGCGGCGAAATCATTCAGGAGGCCGTTATGCTGATCAACACCAAACTGGAAGACGGCATTGCCGAAAAAGTCGATTATCTCCTCAAGACCACGCAATTGACGCTTGCCGAAGTTTTGAAAAATTCCATCAACCTCTATTATGAATTGACCCGAACGCCGCCGGCGCCGCGAGATCATCTCAAGTCTTTTGAGGACTCCGGCTTTATTGGTTGCGGTGAAGGCGAAGAACAACTGTCGGTCAACTATAAGACAGATTTGTTCTTTGCCAAAAGTTGACGTTTAGTTTTGGAGTTTTACACCGGGGTTCGCAAAAGTCACGATGCGCACCGGTTTTATCGCGACCTCAATCCATCCACGGGGAGAACGCACAAAAACCGCGCGATAAGTTGTTCGTAACTCCGCTAGGAGTGCAATGTTTATAGCAAAGCCGCGCACCTCATTTCTAAGAACTCCGTTAGGAGTGACATATCGGGTTTACAGGCTGAACTCCGCGCCAGATTCACATGCCACTCCTAGCGGAGTTCGAGGCGGTCCCAGCGTCACGTTTCTATAAACATTCCACTCCTAACGGAGTTTTTTTGAGAGCTTATTTTTGAATGAACTCCACCCGCTCTTTTAACTTCACGCCTCCTGCCTAAACAACCTCTTTACCAACGCATAAACTCTTCCACGAAAATGCGCTCGTAGTGACGCCTTCAGGCGTTGGAGGTGAATAGGCACAAATGCCTAATGGGTTTTGACGCTCAAGCGCGGTAATCATCGCAGCCCCGGCCCCTTGTGGGCCGCTGTTCGTGCATGTTGCATCGCCCCACAAGGGGGCGGGACTACTCTTGCCCAAAAAACCTCTTTGCCAATGCCATAAACTCTTCCATGCCCGCGGGCGGCGCAGGCGCGGTGGCGAGCAATTGCCAGTCGGTCATGAATTCTTTTTGCTCGCCGGGAGCTAGCTTGAACGCGGCGACTGTTTCTTGCAATTGCGCCCTCGCCTCCTCCGTTCTCTCCAAGCCGAGCAAGGCCGTGGCTTTGTTGAATTGGCAATCAGAGGAATGCTCATGGCAATTTTCGAAACCTAGCGCAAAATATTTTTTGCCTTCATTGACCTGCTGCAAACGATAATAGGCAATGCCGAGATTGATTGGTGCAGAGTAGTCGCTTGTATCAAACTCCATCGCCTTTTTCAACTGCTCAATAGCTTCTTCAAGCCTGCCAATGAGCAATGCATTGTAGCCATAACTGTGATAGGCCGCGGCATATTTTGGATCAAGCGCGATGGCCTTTTGGTATTTCTCAATCGCTTGCTCGTGCTGGCCGAGAGCTGCCAAGCTGCAGCCCAAACCGTTATATGCATCGGCAAGTTTCGGATCAAGCGCAATGGCCTTTTGGTATTTCGCAATCGCTTGCTGGTGTTGACCGAAAGCAGTCAAGCTGTAGCCCCAACAGTTATATGCATAGGCAAGTTTCGGATCAAGCGCAATGGCTTCTTGGTATTTCGCAATCGCTTGCTCGTGTTGGCCGAGAGCAGCCAAGCGATTGCCCCAGTTGTTATAGGCCGCGGCATATTTCGGATCAAGCTCAATGGCCTTGTGGTGTTTCGCAATCGCTTGCTCGTGTTGGCCGAGAGCAGCCAAGCAATTGCCCCAGTTGTTATAGGCCGCGGCATATTTCGGATCAAGCGCAATGGCAAGCGTAATGGCCTTTTGGTATTTCTCTATCGCTTGCTCGTGTTGGCAGAGAGCAGCCAAACTGTTGCCACAGTTGTAATAGGCCGCGACATCTTTCGGATCAAGTTCAATAGCCTTTTGATATTTTGCAATGGCTTGCTCCTCTTGGCCGAGATCAGCCAAGCTGTTGCCCCAGTTGTTATAGGCAATGGCAAGTTTCGGATCAAGCTCAATGGCCTTTTGGTATTTCGCAATGGCTTCTTCGTGTCGCCCGAGATCACCCAAATTCTGGCCCCAGTTGTTATAGGCAACGGCATCTTTCGGATCAAGCGTAATGGCCTTTTGGTATTTCTCAATCGCTGGCTCATGTTGCCCAAGATTAGCTAGGCTGTTGCCCCAGTTTAAGTAAGCAGCGGCAAATTTCGGATCAAGCTCGATGGCCTTTTGGTATTTCTCAATCGCTTGCTTGTGTTGACCCAGCTTGCCCAGGCTAGTGCCCCAGTTGTTATAGGCCGTGTCATTTTTCGGATCAAACGCGATAGCCTCTTGGTATTTCGCCATCGCTTGCTCATCTTGACCGAGAGCCGCCAAACTGGTGCCCCAGTCATTATACGCCCACGAAAAATCCGGTAAGAAATGTACAGACTGCTCACATAGCTCTGCTGCTGCACCATGCTCGCCGCGTTCGCCTTCCATAGCAGCCCAAAGAAAATATAGAATCCCCTGACTCTCCCGCGAGAGCGCTTCTTCTTTCCTCAAAGCTTGCAGCCGCTCAATTTGCGCGGGAATCTTTTCTTTATCTGACGACTCAAACTGCCGCCAAAACTCCACCCATGCCCAAGTCTCTTCAGAAATCTCAAAAATACCTTCCGCGCGAATGGCGGCGACCTCTTCGTAAAGTTTTGCCAAAAAGCTCGAGCGCTTGTAAAAATTTTCCAACACGAGATTGAGGAAGTACACGCGGCCTTCAGTGTCCGAGGCGGCAAAGGCATAGTACAAAGCGTTCAGGATGTTCTCTTCCCAAGTGCCTTCTTGTTGCTGCTTGTCAGTTTGCATCGCTGCCCTCCTGCGCTGCGGCGAGTTGCGCGTAAAAGTTTTTCACGTCACGACTCACTTGTTTGACATACTCAGGCGAGCGCTGCCGCAAATGCCGCAAGATAAACTCGCGCGCCAGCTCGTGCATGGTCCACCGCACGCAATCGATGAAGCTGTATTGCTGCGAGAGCTTGGCCAGCTCGGCTTCCACTTGCGGGAACGTCATCGCGCTTTTCTGCAAAATAAATTTGATCGCGTCTTCTTTGATTTTGCCGGAGCGCGTGCAGCAAATCGCCAGCTTGTAAATCGTGTCGCGGTGGTTCGGGTCCGCGTTGTTATCCAAAAACCATTTAATGGAATGTTCGATGATTTCGGTCTCTTTGCCGGGAAGCTCGGCGAGCAGGCTTTCCACGTCGGCATTGGAACGCAAGCCTTGAAAATTGTCGCGCATGAGGCCCACGGCCACCGGGTAGCCGAGCGTGGCTTGGTGGACCTGCTGCACGAACTGCTCATATGAAGCCATCTGCTCGCGCAACACGGCGAGTTGTTCCAAAATCTTGGCAATGTCTTCGGGCTTAAAGGCTTGCAATTGAAACGAGACCACACGATGCCGCGGCAGCTTGAGCTGATAATCGCCTTTGAGATCGAGCCGGCCGTTTTGCACGACCAAAACGTTTTCGGAGAGCGCATTGAGAAAGTGCTTGAGCCAGTAATCGTAATACGTGAGGTCGGATTTGAGATTGGCGGAGAGCGCGAGTTTTTCGAAGCGGTCGAGGAAGAGAATGAGCTTGTGCTCGCGCCCGATTTCGTTGAGCAAGTGCGCAAAGCGGTGCGCTTGTTCGGCTTGCAAATCTTTTTGCAGCAGGCGATACTTTTCGCGTTCGAGTTTTTTGCGGCCGAATTGTTGGCGCAAAGCCGTGATGCCGGTGGCAATGCCGCCGGTCACGAGGTCCGTGACCTTTTGGATATTCTGCTCGCCAATGAGAGTATTCGCGCCGGGCACGGCGTCGGCAATGGCTTTCGAGGCCACTGCGGAAACCACGCTCGCGACTTTCTGCGCATTTTCCGGATTGGCCCGAATCTCTTCTTCCACGGCCTTGTCGATCTCTTCGATTTGATCGAGCAGTTTGAGATAATCTTCAAACTCTTTTTTGAAGCGGGATTCGAGTTGAATGTGAATGTCGTAGAGCAGCGCTTCCAAAGTCATGTTGCTGCGGTCGCAATCCACATAAACATGGAAAGGCTGGTGCGGGTCGGCCTCGGCAAGAGCGCGGCATTGTTGCGTGAGCCAAGTTTTGCCCATGCCGCTGCCGCCGTGAAAGAGCAACACCTGCGGCCGGCCGGGCTTGGCATACAGCATGTGCAAAGCCTCGCGAAAGGCCTGCTGTTCGGGTTCGCGATCGACGAAGAAATGTTGCATGGGTTGAAGCCCCGAGTGAAGTTTTAACGCGATATTACGCACCGCATATTTTGCCACACACCGCAATTTGTCATTCTGAAAGAATCTTTTTAAGCACTGGCGAGAACCTTCGTATGCGGGTTCTTCCCAGCGAGTAAAAAGATTCCTGCTGAATGACAGGCTTGGAGGAGGTGCGAGGCCTCAAAGCGCGGGCAATATAAAGAATCACGGCGGGGATTGCAAAAGCAAATCTGGGGACACCTTTTCGAGCAGGGAGGACACGGATAAAATAGATGCTCGCGGATATGCGCTTAACTTTTCTCCAACGGATAGAAGCTGAATTTTGCATTGCCAATCGCGCTCACCATCACCCGATGCTGAAAGCATCGGGCTAGGAGATGTAAGCGCCATGAACGGCGCTCTCACCCTATGGGTGATTAGTCCCGTTCACGGGGCTTTCATCTACTAGCCTGCGGTTTCAACCGCAGGCGGAGATTGGCAGTATCACGAGCGCAAAACTCAGGCAGAAACAATCCAACAAATGAAAAGCTTTATCAGTTGGGTTGTTTCTATCCGTTGGATAATTTTTTGCGGAGCCTTATCCGTGTGCCAAGCTTTTGCTTTGGGAGATGGAAGCGATGGGCGAGGATTTGGTTTGCAGCGGCAGAGGTATGCGAATGCAAGAACGATAGCCCACATAGATCAAAACAATGCCGAGCAGCTCTGTGATGTACAAAATTTCGGTATAGCCGAAGCGCGTGAACGTGCCGCCGATGCCGGGCAGGAGCGCGCCGAGGGCAATATAGACATTGCCGATGAAGCGGTGGCGCGTACTGCGGTTTTTGTGAAAGCGATACGCGGACAAAATCGCGCCGCCGACTAGAAAAATGAAAGCATAGGTGTTGATGAAAGGACTGAAGAGTCGCACCCAATGCCACTCTAAAACTTTGCCGGTGAGGCGATTGGCTTCGACGAACGCGTAATCAATCGGCGAGAGCAGCACGCACGTGGCGGCGAGAAGAATGACAGGCACAACGACGAGCGTGAGGCCGTGCGCGAGTTTGCGTTTCATGAGCAAATAGACCGTGCCCTGCGCGAGCGGCATGCCGCCGAGCAATGCGCCGGTGATGTACCACCAACGAAAAATGTTTTCATTCCAACCGAAGAGCGTGACGAAGCCTTCGGCAAACGTGCCCGCGCCGTACATGAGCATGCCCGCGGCCCACCACAACAAATGTGTGCCCTTGCCTTTGCTGCGATAGCGTCGCAAAACTTCGATTGCGAACACGAGCGCGATGAGCGTGGTGAGGATGGGGATGTGAGAAATGAGTTGTTGCATGATCGTGATCCGTGAATTGTCATTCAGGATGAATCTTTTTCGAGGCTGGGCATTGATTCCAGTGCTTAAAAGGATTCCTGCTGAATGACATTTTAGAGGGGTGACGCATCAATCCATCAATCCAATAATCCACAACTCCATCACTCCATTTCAAAACTCCCAACTCGCGCTCGTGATCCAATGCCGGCCGGGCATGCGATAGCGCGCGAGTTCTTCGTATTGCGTGTCGAGCAGGTTGTTGCAGCTTGCCGAGAACGCAAAGCCTTTGATGAAACGCGCGGTGGCTTTGGCATTGAGCAACACATAGGCTTCCGGCTCGTTGTTGGGATAAAGAAAAACTTCTTCGACGCGGCCGTTGTAGCGTCCGTCGAAACTCAACTCGTATTTCTGCGCGCGCCAGCTTGCGCCAAAGTTGAACGAGTGGCGAATGCGATACGCGAGCAGATCGTCCGTGCGATTCTCCGAGCGATCTTTCGCGTCGAGATACGTGTATGCGGCGCGCACGTGCAAGCGCGGTTGCCAATAAAAATTCACGCCGATTTCATAGCCTTGCATGAGCGCGCGATTGAGATTGCGCACTTGAAAGATCGGTTCAAATTGTCCAATCTCTTGCGGCAGCGCGATCCAATAAATCATGTCGCGATAGCGATAGTGAAAATAGGCCGCGTCGGTTTCGAACCACTTGCCGAGTTGGCCGCGTCCGCCCAACTCGAAGGAGTTCATGCGCTCGGCTTTAAGCTCGGGATTGGGAACGAACAAAGTGCCGCCGCTGATTTCTTCTTGAAAAAAACGCTCGGCTATCGAAGGCGCGCGAAATGCCTGGCCCGCGAGCGCGCGCAAAGAAACGCGCTCGCTGACGCGATAAACCGCGGCAAGCTTGGGACTGATCTGCGCTTGACGCTTGCCATGCACGAGCACGTTGTGATCGAGTCGCAACCCCGCAGTGAACGTCAAATGCGAAGTCGCGCTGATCTCGTCTTGCGCATAGGCGGCGAAGTTGTTGACTTGCCGATCGCCGTACATGATCGTATCCGGCGAGCTTTGCACGCGGTCGATTTGCGTGTCCACGCCGAGAATGAGATAGTGCGCGGGCGTCATGGACCAATCGAGCTGTGTGATGTTGCCGAGTTTGTCCGCGTCGATGTGCGTGCGCAGGCCAAAGGGATCGTTGCGCGTTTGTATCCAATTGGGTTCGTTCTCGTTGAAGAAACTGCGCGCGGTGTTGCGATAGAAATAAAAACGCGAGCTGTATTTCACGCGCGGCGAGGGCACGGCCCAATAGAACACGTCGGCGTTGTAGTTCAATTTTTCCTGGCGATCATCTTGATAGCGCGGAATCACGCGATACGGTTGCAAGTTGTCAAGCCACGTGTGGGGATAATCGTTCTTCGAAGTCGTTGCGCCGAGGCTGAGTTCGAGATTGCGGTTCGCGCGGAAATCATAAAGCAGCTTGCCGTAGAGATCGTAAAACTCATACGCGCTGCGCTCGCGAAAGCCGGTGGATTGCTTGCGGCTGAAATTGAGCAAATAGGAAAGTTGATTTTTGCGGCCGCTGTGGCTGAGGCCGAGCGCATTTAAATAGCCTGGCTCATTCGTGTAACGCAATGCGGGCGCAGGCAATTCATAGATGCCATACGTGGCCTCAACGCGCGTTTGACGGTGATACGTCGGCCGCCGCGTGATGACATTCACCACGCCGCCCATCGCGGTGCTGCCATAGAGTGAGGAGAAAGCGCCTTTGACGATTTCGACGCGATCAATGAAATTCGTGGGCACGAGGCTCCACAACGCGCCGCCGGCATCGGAAGTGAGCGCAGGACGACCATCGATCAGCAACAACACGCGATTGCCGACTCCGCCGCCGGCGACATCCGAGGAGCCGCGAATCGAAAGCGATTGCACGTTAGTGCTCGCGGAGCGCATCACCGCAACACCCGGCACGGTTTCCAAGGCTTGATCGAACGTGGCGATGTGGCGATGCTTCAAATCCATTGCATTGAGAATCGCCACGCTCGCAGGCGCCATTTGCGCGGTCTGCTCTTTACGCGCGGCGGTGATCGTCACCTCTTGCCCGGCGAGCGGACTTTCGCGCATGGAAAAATCGCGCGCGTATAATTTGCCCGGCGCGAGCAGGAGATCATGCACGAGCACCGGCTCATATCCCAAACGCGAGAGGTGCAGACGATATTTTCCCGGCGGCACTTGGCGCAAAAGAAAACTGCCGTCAAGCGCCGTGGCCGCGCCGAGGCGCGTGCTGTCGAGATAGACATTCACAAACGCCAACGGCTCGCGCGTTTCCGCGTCGAGCACGCGGCCCGAGATCTCGCCATAGAGCGCGTCTTCATTTTGAGCGTGCGCAAACTCGCGCGTTATGCACATGGCGAGCATGAGCAGCAATGTTGCTAAACAATTTTTCTTCATCGCACTTTTGCCGGTTCGGTTTGTTTGTAGTAACGCGTTCAGGCGTGTTCTTCTCATCCACTTCAAACGCCCCAAGGCGTTACTACGAACGTTCTTTTTCTGCCCACGAAACGCACGAATGACACGAAAATATTTTTTCGCGTCATTCGCGTGTTTCGTGGGCAAAAATCTAGATTGCTTAGGTTGAATTACTTCACGAAAGAAAGATCGGCTTTCATATTGGAATTGGCCCATTCAATCTTCGCATCGCTGATGTTGATCACGGTCGGCGTCGCAAAAAACGGCGGAGCCGCGCTCACGCCGCTGCTGTCGGAGTTCGCCCAATACAGGCCGAGCACTTTCGCGGTCGTGGGCGTGGCGGGATCGCGCCAACCGACGGTGAGCGCTTTATATTCGCCTTTATTCAAGCCTTCGAGTTTGTAATCATAAACCGTCGTTCCTTTTGCGATCACTTCCGAAGCTTTGGCCGGCGGACCCGCGGGCGGCCACGAGGTCCAAATCGAAACTTGCACATCGCCGGTTGCGGGCCACGCGCCGGTGAAAGTCACACGGCCGGAGACCGTGCCGAAATCCGGCGGCTTCACTGGGTTTTCATCATCACTGCAAGCGGTGAATGCCAGCAACGCCGTCACGGCCAGCGCGCAAAAGATGCTATTGCGTTTCATGAGTACACTCCATTGTTTGAAAAATACTGCAACGATCGGTGAACTATATTTGATCGTGGCTTTATTCAAACCGTATACCAGCGCAGCCGTTTTGCGCGTGCCGCTCATGCGCCGTGCTTTAACTTACACGAAAACCACGGCAAAAAATTTTTGTTCATCCCATCACAACTTGCGCCCTATCGGCGTTGCGCTTTGCAGAAATGGGAAAAGCCTTTTCAAGTTGAAAAGCGCAGTTTCAGGCTGAAAAGTTTTTTCGCGTTTGGGAGCATTCGGTTTGTGATTTTATTTTGGCGTGACTATTTTGAATTTCAACCATCACGAACGTACTCAACTGAGGAAAGGCACCATGAAAATCGGCATGATTTGTTATCCCACGCACGGCGGGTCCGGCGTGGTGGCTTCGGAACTAGGTTTGGCGCTCGCACAACGCGGGCATGAAGTGCATTTCGTGAGTTATGCGATTCCGTTTCGCTTGCGCGAATTTCATCCGCGCATCTTTGTGCATGAAGTGGATATGGCAACGTATCCGCTGCTCAAACACCCGCCCTATGAATTGGGCTTGACCAATAAGATCGTGAACGTGGTTTCGGAATACGGCTTGGACATCATTCACGCGCATTATGCGGTGCCGCACGCCACGAGCGCGTATCTCGCGAAGCATATTTTGAATCTGCCCCACCTGCGCGTGGTGACCACGCTGCACGGCACGGACATTACGTTGCTCGGCGCGGACAAATCATTTTTCAGCGTGATTAAATTTAGCATCGAGCAATCCGATGGCGTGACCGCGGTTTCGGATTACCTCGTGCAGCGCACCATCGAAGAGTTCGATATCAAACGCAAGATCCATCGTATTCATAATTTCATCGACACCCAGCAATCGAAAAATTTGAGCGAGGGGGCGTGCCGCAAAGAATTGTATGCGGCCAAAGGCGAGAAGGTGCTCATGCACGCTTCGAACTTTCGGCCCGTAAAGCGTGTGAGCGACGTGGTGCGCATTTTCGCGCGCGTGCGCGAGCAGATGCCGTGCAAGCTGCTCCTCGTGGGTGAAGGCCCGGAGCGCTTGTTCATTCAACAACTCGTGAAGGAGTTGAAACTGAAAGAGGACGTGTTCTTTCTGGGCGAGGTCGATCACATTGACCAAATTTTGCGTTGCGCGGATTTGTTTCTCTTGCCGAGCGAGCAGGAGAGTTTTGGGTTGGTGGCATTGGAGGCGATGAACAGCGGCGTGCCCGTGATTGGCGCGCGCACCGGCGGCGTGCCGGAAGTGGTCGAGCACGGTGTGAATGGTTATCTCTATCCGGTGGGCGAGACTTCGGAAATGGCCGAGGCGGCTTTGCGCTTGTTAAAAGACGAGAGCAAACTGAAAGAGTTTGCCGCGCATGCCCGCGCGCGCGCGCTGCAGTTTGACATCGAGAAAATCATGCCGGAGTGGGAAGCGTTTTATGCGGAAGTGTTGGCGAAATAATCACGCCGCATCATCGCCGCGGACATTTTTCTTGGAGCTTCAAAAAATTCTGTTAGATTAAAAACCAGCAGCGCCGCACGCAACGCACACCGTTCTATTTTTGCGAGATCAAAAAATGGCACCGAGCAAAAGCCGACCGCTCATCAGCTTTGATTGGGCCGCCAAAAAGATTCTGCGCGATAAAGCCAACTTCGGCATTCTCGAAGGCTTTCTGTGCACTTTGCTCAAGCAAGAAATAAAAATCCTCTCCAAAACGACTTGGACGAGTGGATATACTTTTTCAAGAACTCTGAAATCAAAGAGAGCTTCAAAGTGAAAAACATTCAGCTTTTAAAAGAGAAGCTCGACTTGCTCAAAATGCCTGAAAGCGAGCGCAAAGCCTATGAGCGTTTTTTAATAAACAAAGCGAGCGAGAAGGACGTGATTGAAACCGCGAAGCTGGAAGGGAAGATCGAAGGCAAGCTAGAAGGCAAGCGGGAGGGAAAATCTGAAATCGCGCAAGAGCTGCTGGCGGAAGGGATGCCGGTGGATCTTATTTCCAAAGTCACCGACCTTGCGAAAGAAGAAATTTTGAGGCTGCGCGGCAACTAAGCGGCAATTTCTCCCTTGACATTCTTGGGCGCGATTGCTATTGTGCTGCCCTGAAATTTTAAACAACTCTTGTTCTACATCATTCAGTTTGCAAAGGAGGCTTCTCTCATGCGTGCAGCAATGGCAACGATGTTGATGGCATCCGTCGCGTTGTTTGGCTTCACGTCCAACGACGGCAACAATCCGAAAGAAACGCCGGCCAAGCCGGAAACAAAGGCGACGGCCTATATGGTGATGCCCGTGCAAAACGGCGGCGCAGTTTCCGGCGCGATCACATATTCCGGTAAAGCCGCGGCGCCGAAAAAATTAGCCGTGACCAAAGACACGCAAGTCTGCGGCAAAAGCGAACACTTTGATGAAACCTTGGTCGTCGGCGCGAACGGCGGCATCAAAGACGCGATTGTGAGCATTAAGGGCATCAAGGGCGGCAAGGGCTTGGACGCGCTCGGCACGAACTTCGTGCTCGATCAAAAAGGCTGCCTATATTCGCCGCACACTTCCATCGTGCCGATCAATGTTCCGGTGAAGATTCTCAACCCCGACGGCATTTTGCACAACATTCATACGTATAGCAAAAAGAACGCGCCGTTCAACAAGTCGCAGCCGCAGTTTAAAAAAGAGATGACGGCGACTTTTACAGCGCCGGAATTGGTCGTGGCGAAATGCGACGTGCATGGCTGGATGAGTTCGAACATTTTTGTGGTGGATCATCCTTATCATGCGGTGACGGATGCAAAGGGTGCGTTCACGATCAAAGACGTGCCCCCGGGAACGTACACGGTCGAGATTTGGCAAGAGAAGCTCGGCTTGAAAACCGCGCAAGTGACCGTGACCGCGGGCCAAGCTGCAACTTTGAATTTCGCGTATCCCGCCGCGGCGAATTGAGTATCGCCCAATCCCCGACTTTAGCCCATGTTAGAGCCGCTCTAACGTGGGCTTCTTTTTTTATAAAAGTGCTCATGGGATTTTTGATTGCATGATTCGAATTTTATTTTAGCTTCTCCTGCGAAAGTGCGAGGTTGTTCTCGATCATAAAGGCAATTTGAAAGGCTTACTCATGGCAATGACATTAGAACAAATTTCGTTGGAAGTTCTCGGTCTGCCGACCAAACATCGCGCAATCTTGGCGGAAAAGATTTTGCGCAGTTTGGATGAAGACGCAGAGTCCGAGGTCGAAAAACTGTGGAAAATTGAAATCGATAGAAGATGGAAGGAAATCCAAAATGGAACGGCGGTCTGTATTCCGGCTGAAGAAGTTATGAAAGAGGCTTACGCGAGTTTGAAATGAAGCCCATCTTTTTCCACAAAGAAGCCAAAGCGGAAATGATTGCCTCTGCGCAATACTATGAAGCCCGATCGGAAGGTGTCGGCCGCGGTTTCTCGGTGAAGTTGATCATGCATTAGCAGTCATTGCCGATTCTCCTGAAAGTCGGCCCATCTTTTGGGGAAGCGTGCGCCGATACCTTTTGAGCCAATTTCCTTTCGCAGTGATGTATCAAGTTCATGGAGACTATGTTTATGTGCTCGCTGTTATGCACTTGAGCCGTAAACCCAATTATTGGAAACATCGCGTGGAGGCTTAATACTCAAACCTCTCCACTTCTTTATTTTTACCCGCGAAAACTCTTTCTCACCTCCGTGGCCTCCCATAAAACAATTTTAGCGAAACCCGCCAATGGGCCTGCGAGCAGAAGTCCCCACACACCGGCGAGGCTTGCTCCCACACCAAATGCCAACAAGGCCTCCCACGCTTGTAAACGCACGGCTAGTTTGAAACGCGCAAACGAGAGCAGCATCTTGAGCAGCAATTGCAGCAACGCTAACGCGAGCACGACGCCGAAAACCACATGCAAAGAATTGGACGCGTTGGCTCCGGCAATGGCGAGCGGAATCGCGCCAATCAGCACGCCCCAAAAAGGCGTCAGTAATGCAAGACCGCCGAACACGCTCATAATGAAAACGCCCGGCAAGCCCATAAGCGCGAGCGCCGCAGCGAGCACGAGACTCGCGCTGAGAAAAAGCGCCGCTTGTACGCGTAGATAATGCGCAAGGCGCGGCGTGGCTCTTTCCAAAAACAATGCGCCCATTTCCAAATAGCGATTCGGTAACGCGCCGATCATCTTCCGGCGTGTGTGCTCGCCCCAATGCAGCAAATAAAAAATGCCGAGTGCGATGACAGAATAACTTGCCAAGTTCGCGAGAATGGCGACTTCAAACGAAAGACCGGCTTGTAAGAATGCGGCAATGCTCGGCGTCAGCTCGGTTTGCAATTGTTGCAGAATGCTCTTCGTGCGCAACCACGGCAACGCGCGCAAAAGCAGGATGCTCAACTTGCTCGCGATTTTTTCCGGCGCGGAGGCATTGAGCAACGCGGTGAACTTGGCGATTTCTTTGAGAAGAATGGGCGTGAGCCAAAAGATGAAACCGGCAACGCACGCGGCGAGCAATGCAAGCGCAAGCAGCGCGGCAAAGGCGCTCGGTATGCGCCGTCGCGTGCAGAACGACACCAACGGCTGGAGCACTGCCGCGCAGCTTGCGGCCACGGCCACATGCAGCACCACAAAAACTGTGTGCGGCAGCAACAAAAGCACGCCACCCAACAAGAGCCAAACGAATAGCCCGAGTGTGCGGCGAGATTCTGTTGCGGCGAACACGAGAGGGGGAACAGTGTCTTGGGCAGGTGATGCAGCTAACGCGGGTTGCTTGCGGCGCGCAGTGACCTTAAACACGTCCTGCTGAGGTGTCATACTTGCTTTTCACTTCCATATGAATCGCAATGGCTCGAACGCATTGTAGGGGCGTGCAATTACAAAATAATGTCCGAGCGATCGAGTTGCGCGCGCAGCTTTTGCATTTCCGAATTGTTGTGTTTCAAGCGCTCGCCAATGATGAGGGCGAGTTGAAAAAGAAATTTGTTGCCTAAACCCGGTTTGCGTTCGAGCAGGCTGAAAAGGTCGGGACGAAACAGTCCGAGAATTTTTGTGGCTTCTTTCGCGAGCGCGGTGGCGGAGCGCGGCGATTCGTCGAGCAATGCCAACTCGCCGAAGAACTCGCCGTTTTGCAACACGGCGAGCACTTTCCGCTCTTCTTGCGGGAAATATTTGCTGATCGACACTTCGCCGTTTTGAATGATGTACATGCCCACGCCCGGCTCGCCTTCCCAAAAAATAGTTTCACCCACTTTGAAATGGCGGCGGTGAATGAGCTTTTCAAACTCGCGCAATTCGGCGTCGGTCATGTTGCTGAACAGCGGCACTTGTTTAAGCGTGCGCAAGACGTCGTCTTCGTCGTCATTTTTTTTCCGGAAGACATTGCCCCAGAAAGAGTCGTTGCGTTTGTTGCTCACGGAGTCAGGGTGATTGTTCATGGCCCAATATATAAAACCGTGGCGCAGCGAGTCAAGCGGTTTGACCGCAACCTTTATACTGTTGCGCAAACTTCACAGAACGCGCGCCGGATGCGCTCCGCGGCCAAATTTCCGTTTGCATTTTGCGGCTCACTTTCTAGATTGCCCTGCGATAAACGTGACCCAAACGAATAAGCATTAAGACAAGCCGACGCAAAGCTGCACCGCAAAGGCACAAAGTTCACAAAGAAAAATTTTGTGGTGTGAAGATCTTTTGCTTCGGGTTTTAGCAATCAAACAACGGGGCACGAATGCGTATCGCTTCATGAATCACGGCATTGCATGTGAATCTCACGCCACATAAATTGCAAAGACATTTCCGCTATTATTGCGCAGTATTTCTCCTCGCCCTCACATTCGCCGCGTCGGGATTTTCCCAGGAAAAGCAGCAACAACTCGACGACTTGCGCCAAAACATCGAGCGCTTGCAATCCGAACTGGCGGGTTTTGAAAAAACGGAGAGCGCCACGTTGGAATATCTCCGCACGCTCGACAAAGAAATTGATCTCACCAGCCGGCTCGTCGGGCAATTGCGCAAGCAAGAAGCGGAGAAACGCGAGGCCGTGAAGAAAATGACGAGCGGCTTGCAAACCACGGAAACGGAGTTGGCGCGTTTGCAAGATCTCGCAGCGCAGCGCGCGGTGTTCTTTTATAAGTATGGTCGCATTCCCGACCTCGAAATGCTGCTCACTTCGCGTTCGTTGAATCAAGTTTTGTTGTGGGCGGAATATCAACGGCGTTTGGCGGAGAGCGAGCGGCGTTTGATGGCAGGCCTGAGCACGAAGCAGCAACAAATTCGCGAGCAAAAGGCGAAGCTCGAACCGGAGTTGCAGGCGCAGCAACGTTTGCTCGCGGAAAAATTGAAGCAGGATCAAACGCTCAAGGCGCGCAAGAAAGAGCGGCAAGACGTGCTCAAGCGTGTGCGCAAAGACAAGGCGTATTATCAAGCGCAGCTTGCGGAAAAGAAGCAAGCCGCGGAGGCCATTGCCAAATTCATCAACGCGGATATTGCGACCACGCCGATCACACCCGCGCCGAAAGCCAATGCCGCGGCGCCGAAAGCAAACACAGCCGCGCCGAAAACTGCCACAACGAATCCGGTGAAATACGATGGTTCGTTTGCGCAACTCAAAGGCCGCATGCTCTGGCCCGTGCTCGGCAAAGTGGTGACACCTTACGGCGATTTTCGACATCCCGTGCTCAACACCGTGACGAAGAATCTCGGCGTGGACATCGCAGCGGCGGCAGGTTCGGAAGTGCGCAGCGTGGCGAGCGGCAAAGTGATGACGATCACATGGCAACGCGGCTATGGCAACGTCGTGATCGTGTTGCACTCCGATGGTTTCTACACGGTCTATACGCATCTCGCCGAAATTCTGGTCGCGCCGAATGAGAGCGTGAGCGCCGGCCAAGCGCTCGGCCGCATCGGCGAAGAAGCGGGCGAGCAACAAACGGTTTTGCATTTTCAAATTTGGCAACGCACGAAAGAAAACCGCTCACAGGATTTGAATCCGCAAGAGTGGTTGCAATAAAAATCATCGTCCCATAATTGTCATTCTGAAAAACCATCCACAATTTGAAGGAATCGGAGCTAAACAAGAAAAGCTCATCCGCCGAAATTCACCGAAGTCACCGAGTGTCGCCGAAGAAAAGCTTTTTTTTCGGTGAAGCTCGGTGACTTCGGTGTCGCTCGGCGGAAAAGTTTTAGTTTTTAGCAACGATCAAACTTCTACGATACGAGTGCTCGGCATTCCTCCCGTTTCTGAGGGAGGTGCCAAGTGCGAGGGAAGGTCCTTACAGGATGACAGGTGAGGGAAGAGGCAAATTTGAAAATCAAAGTTGAGGCGCGAGCAAGGTACATCGGTTGCTTGAAAATATACTTCAGGTGACGCGATGCCATCGCTTTGAAGTCAGCTAGCTTGAAAAAATAAAAGTGAGGTAAACAAGCAAAGATGACACCTCGGGGGAGCAGCGACGCGCCATAAAAAGTCTCTATTGCGGTTTAATGATCAACTGCGGCAACGCTCACATCACCTTCAATTCCATCATTTCGGAAGAATCTTTTTATGCACGCGGCGATATCTCCAGCGAGTAAAAAGATTCCTGCTGAATGACAATAAACAAAATGGCTCTTCAAGACCTCAAACTCATCCAACAATCGCACGCGAAAGAAGTGGTGCAGCGCGCGATACGGCACGGCCGCATGGCGCATGCGTATCTTTTGCACGGGCCGGAAGGCTCAGGCAAAGAGGCGATTGCGCTCGCGCTCGCGCAAACTTTTTTGTGTGAGCGCCGCGGCAAAGCGGATTCTGGCGATTTGTTTGCCGCGCCGACAAAGAGCGATTGGGCCTGCGGTCAGTGTTCGAGTTGCAAGCGCATTGCGGAGCAAACGCACCCCGATGTGCATATCGTCATTCCGCGCGCGGCTTCATCCACCGAGGCCGAGATCACGGAAGTGTTGCGCAGCATAGCAACGCAGCCGCTCAATCGCACGCGGCCGTGGGAAAATTCTTTTATCTTGATTGACGACGTGCGCGAACTCAAACGCACGTTTGCCACTTCGAGTTATGAGGGCCGTGGCTCGGTCGCGCTTTTGTTTGAAGCACAGCGTCTCAAAGCGGAATCGGCGAATGCGTTGCTCAAACTTTTGGAAGAGCCGCCGGATGAAAAATTTTTTATTCTCACCGCAAACTCTTTGGAAAGCTTGCTGCCCACGATCATTTCGCGTTGCCAGCCGATTTTGGTCTCCGTGCCGCGGCTCGAAGAGGTCGTGGAGATTTTGCAAAAGGAGCACAATCTCGCGCCGGAGCGCGCGCGCTTTGTGGCAAGTTTGGCCAACGGGAATCTGCGTTATGCGATGGCCTTGCTCGAAGAAGATCTCGAAGGCCGGCGCAAACTCGCTGTGGAATATTTGCGCATGGCATTCAAGTTCAACAAGCCCGTGGAGCAAGTGGAGTTTCTCAATCAACTCGTGCAAGAAAATGATCGTTACGCGTTGCAGCAGCTTTTGCAATTTTGCGCTTCATGGCTGCGCGATGCGTATGTGTTGAAATGCAGCGGCGCGGAGCAGCCCATTGTGAACACGGATTTTCGCACCGCGCTGTTGGAGTTAAACAAAAATCTTCCGCAGTTCGATTTCGACCGGGTGTTGGAAGAAGTCGAATATGCGATTACGTGCTTGGAGCGTTACGTGCAACCGTGGCTCGTGCTCATGGTGCTCTTGCAACGCATCCGGCAATTATCTCGACCAGGGAAATAATATGCCCAATCTTATACAGCTTAAATTCAAAGGCGAACGCATTGCGTTTTATCTCAACCCGCAAGAGTTTCCGTTTCGCGTGAAAGACTATGCCGTGGTCGAGGCGGAAAAAGGCGAAGACATGGGCATGGTGAATCTGCTCGATATCCCGCCGAGCCTGAAGCCCAATGGCAACGAGCCGCTCAAGCGCGTTATTCGCAAAGCCGGCGATGCGGACTTTATCAAATACCAATCCAACAAAACGATTGAGCTACGCGCGCGCGAGGCTTGCCGGCAAAAAATTGTGGTGCATAATTTGGAAATGAAGCTCGTGGATTGCGAGTATCAACTCGACGGCGGGAAGATTACGTTTTACTTCACCGCGGAGAAGCGCGTGGACTTTCGCGAGCTGGTGAAAGATTTGGCGGGTGAATATCGCACGCGCATCGAGTTGCGGCAAATCGGCGTGCGCGACGAGGCCAAGCGCCTCGGCGGCTATGGCGTGTGCGGCTTGAAGCTGTGTTGCTCTTCGTGGATTTCGGAGTTCGCGCCCATTACGACGCAAGCGGCGAAAGAGCAGAACTTGCCGCTCAATCCCAACAAACTCGCGGGCGTGTGCGGCCGTTTGAAATGTTGCTTGATGTACGAGCGCGATTTTTATAACGAAGCCATCGCGCAATTTCCCGAGTTGGCCAAACCCATCACCACGGAAAAAGGCACGGGCACGATCACGAAGATCGACATCTTCCACGACACGGTTACGGTCAAATATCCCAACAGCGAAGTGGAGGTGCTCCTGCTCGCCACGGTGAAAGAGAAAATCTACAAATGCGAAAACGACTGCGGGCACGGGCACGGCAACAGGGAAGAATTGAAAAAGCCGCAGTAGGCGTGAAAGATAGATCAAGTGATTGGCAACACCCCCTGCTCGTGTCATTCAGATGGAATCTTTTTAAGCACAGGGAAGACATTTGGTTTTGCAATGAAGCAAACCCGAGGGTTTATTGAACAAGTGAAGTCGGCATAAATAAAAAT
Source organism: bacterium (assembly GCA_041918175.1). GTDB lineage: Bacteria > Zhuqueibacterota > Zhuqueibacteria > Zhuqueibacterales > Zhuqueibacteraceae > JABWAN01. Next base: position 62,457 of record JAYRWE010000129.1, on the reverse strand, counting down.
CGGAGATACAGTCCATGTCTAGCCACGTCGTTACGCTGCCTTTGCCGAGCGCATTGTATGAACGCGCGCGTGAGGCTGCCGCGCTCGCAGCGATTTCTTTGGAGCAAGCGCTCACACAGTTCATTGCGCTCTCATTGCCGGAAATAGAAGAGGAGTTGCCTGCTGCTATGAGAACGGCGCTGAACACCTTACCGTTATCGAGCGACGCCGAGCTTTGGCAGGTTGCCAATAGCATGATGCACGACGAACAGCAGGCAGCCTTCGAATCCCTTGTCGAGCAAAGTAAAACCCGTGCGCTTTCGAATGCCGAACAAACGAAGTTAGGCAACTTGATGAATGAAGCGCAGCAGCTCATGTTGCGCAAAGCCGAGGCCTATCGGCTTTTGGCTCGTCGCGGGCATATTGTGTTTCCGCAATCCGACGCAATAACGAATTGATTGGTATGGCAATTCCAGCAACCATACGCCGGTCGATCGAGGAACGAGACAAAGGCCGCTGCGCCTACTGTTTGGCGACGGAAGCCAACAGCGGCCAACGCATGAGCGCTGATCATATCGTGCCGGAGAAAGCCGGCGGCACAACGACGCTCGATAATCTTTGCCTTGTCTGCTGGTCGTGCAACCTGCACAAAGCCGCGCGGCAAACCGGAATAGATAGTCTCACGAAAAACGTTGCGCCGCTCTTTCATCCTCTGCAAGAGCGCTGGAACGATCATTTCAGTTGGGATGAGAGTAAGACTCAAATCATCGGTTTGACTCCGACGGGGAGAGTGACTATCGCCGTTTTGCAAATGAACAATACGATAATCGTAGCTGCGCGGCGCCGTTGGGTGAGCGCGGGTTGGCATCCGCCAAAAGAGTGACGGAAAGCGGAATTTACCCAATCGAAAGAACTCATATGTCCGAACCTTCGCAACCGATGCAAACCAAAGAGAGCCGCGCCACGCAACGTTGGCAAGCGCGTTTGCGCGCGTGGATGCAATTCATCGTCACCGGCGTGCTCGCGTTTTTTCTGCTCGCGAGCGGTTGGCAGATTTATTATCTGCATCAAAAAATCGAGCAAGCGCCTGCGCTCAATCTCGAACTAGCGCCGGCGAACAATCTACCCGCGGCGCAGGAGCAGTGGCGCACGCTCGCGCGCTTGGAAGCGCACGCCATTCAACAGCGTTATCATCAAGCCAACGTGATTTTGATGGCGCGAATTTGGACGACGTACTTGGGCTTCGTCACCGGAATGATTCTCGCCGTGGTGGGCGCGGCGTTCATCCTCGGCAAGTTGCGCGAACAAACTTCGGAGATCACCGGCAAGATGGAAAATTGGCAAGTGAGTATTGCTTCCACCTCGCCTGGATTGATCATGGTCGTGCTCGGCACGATACTCATGCTCATGACGATCACCACGCATCATCAAATCGACGTGAAAGACAGCCCGCTTTATTTCAGCGGCACCGCGGTGAGCTCGACCACCGCGACAACCACCTCTGCGCCGCAAAAGCTGTCCGACGCCGCGAAGAAGATTCGGCTCAGTGTGCAAGCGGATTCGCTTGCGAAAACGCAGGAAGCTCAGCAACCCTAATTCGAGGAGAATAGCGCCATGCGAGGTATGAATCTTAGCATAAAACTTTTTGCGGTTCTGCTCTTGAGCGCAAGTTTGGCGGGACACGCCGCAGCGCAGGATAATTTATCCGAGCTGCGCGCGCTGTGGAGCGAAGCAAAGTACGATGAAGTCATCATCAAAGGCAGCGAGCTGCGTGAGCAGCCTTTTGGCCGCACGTTAGAATTGGATTACATGCTCGGCACGAGCTTGTGCCGTGTGCCGGAGTTGCAAGTTGACGGTATTAAATTCCTCGCGTGGTGTTTGAGCAACTACAAAATAGAGGCGACGGACAAAGCCAAGATCGTGCAAGAAACGGAACAATGCGCGCAAGCATTGGCCGCGCCCAAGCCCGCAGCCATCGCGGCCGGAACCGCGCGCAGCAGCGCGAGCGCCGGTGTGAGCGGTAAGATGTTTCACTACATAAGTCGCGATCAAGCGCTCGGCGCCACGGCCATCAAAATCCTGTCCCCCAAAACATACGAAGAGCTGCGCGCGCGTTTAACGCCGCTCGAAAAAGCGGACAGCGCCGCAGCAAAAGTCGCGAAGCTGGCTGGCGCCAAATATGAAATAAAAACGCGCGGTAAGTTTGTTATCGCCAGCGCTAGGCCGGACGTTGATTATGAAGGCATCGCCGGCAACTTGAATACGTGCGAGAAATTTTTCGCGACTGCATTTGGCTTGAAGCTGCCGCCGTATATGATCACCGTTTATCTCTCGCCCGACTATCGGCAATACCGCGAGCTTGCGGTGAAGCTGCACGGCTTTGAATTGCCGAATGCCTCCATCGGCTATTCTTATCGCGATGATTTGAGTCTCGCCGCGCTTTGTCCTGGCCGCAGCACGAGCACGCTCTATCATGAGTTGTTTCATTTGATGGCGCGCAGCACATTCGGCGACATTCCGCCGTGGCTCGATGAAGGCATGGCCGCGCTGTATGAAGTGTCGAAGATCGAGGGCGGGCGCGTGCTCGGCCTCGGCAATTGGCGCGGACGAGTGTTGGACAATCTCTGGTGGACGCGGCCATCGCTGGAGAAATTGATCAAAATGAATTGGGTGGAGTTCGATCAATTTCAAGACGAGCCTTCCATGCAAGCCATGGAGCAGCAAGCCGCGAATCACGCCACCGCGCGTTATTTCATGCAGTATTTGCAGGAGCAAAACAAGCTGGCCGAGGTCTTCAACGCGTTTCGCACGCGCAATCCCAAAGAGATGAAAACCACGCCCGAAGCCGAGAGCCAAGCCTTGCTCGAAAGCATTTTGCAAAAGCCGCTGACGGAGGTTGATAAAGATTTCGCAACGTGGTTTAAGGCGGAGAAGAGGTGGTAGTGAAAGATTCGCAATCCGCACACATTTACCGGAGTCATCAAGATGAATCAACAAATCACTCTCACGCTTTCCGATGCCGCATTGCAGCGCGCGTCTAATTTGGCTGGCGTGGTCTCGCGGCCGATTGAAAAAATATTAGCCGACGCATTAGAGTACGCTTTGCCGGATATAGGCTCTGAAGTATTGCCCGCGGTATCGACTTTGTCGAATGATGAAGTCGTAGCCCTGGCGCAAGCACGCATGAGCGCGAAAGATGATGCCCAATTATCCGAATTATTAGAGCGGCAGCAAGCGGGCGCTTTGACCAATGGAGATCGTGCGACGCTCAACAGTCTATTTCAAGCTTATTTGCGTTTATGGTTGCGCAACTCCGAAGCATTGGCCGAAGCGGTTAAACGAGGCCTGCACGAACCGCTAGCATCCGTCGTGTGAATATGATTTCGACGACTTTGCGCGAAAAAATCCGTTTGCAGGCGGGTCATCGTTGCGGCTACTGTTTGGCGCCACAGCAGCTTGTTCTGTGGGCATTGGAGATCGATCATATCGTCCCTGTGGCCGAGGGTGGCAGCGACGAAGAAGAAAACCTCTGGCTCGCCTGTCGCGCGTGTAACAATGCGAAAAGCACAAAGACGGAAGGTCTTGATCCGCTCACAGGCCGGAGCGTGTCTTTATTCAACCCTCGCAAGCAGACTTGGAAAGAGCACTTTCGTTGGAGTATTTCCGGCGTTGAGATTATCGGCATCACCTCAGCTGGCCGAGCGACCGTTGCGGCGCTTGATTTGAATAACGTGATTTCTGTAATCGTGCGCCGCAATTGGGTGAGCGCGGGCTGGCATCCGCCGAAAGATTAGCGAATGAATCGGCAAGAGGTGCCGCAATGGAAACAACGACGCAAAGAACACAAACAGCCAACCATTAGTTGCACGCTTTGCTCGAAAAGCTCCCCGCCAACAAAGTTGAAGAGCTTTGGGATTTCGGCGCGGTTCTTTTGCCGTGTGTGCCGGTGCAGCAGAAACCACAGAATCTCGCTGATCACTTTGCAGGGGTTTGGCAAGATGATCGCACGGCGGAGGAGATCATTGCGGATATTCGTCAGAGCAGGATCGATATCGCATATCGAGAGCCACTATGACTTATATTCTCGCCGCCAAGAAGTATAAGCCGAAATCATAGCGATGGAATATTGCTTTCCATGAATCCAACAATCCAAAACTCCATCAATCCAACAATCCAATTTTCAAACCTTCAGGAAGAATTTCTCGTGTCACCTCATAATCGCATCTTAGTCACCAGCGCCCTGCCTTACGCCAACGGCTCGCTGCATCTCGGGCATCTCGCGGGCGCGTATTTGCCCGCGGATATTTACGTGCGTTATCAACGCATGCAGCAGCGCGAGGTGCTGTTTGTGTGCGGCACGGATGAGTACGGCGTGGCCATCACCATAGCTGCGGAGCGCGCGCAGAAGTCGCCGCAAGAGTTTGTGGATTTTTATTGGAAGCAAATGAACGACACGTTCGCGCGCGCAGGCATCAGCTTCGACATCTTTTCACGCACCACCACGCCCGAACACATTCCGCAGGCGCAGGAATTTTTCCTCACCATGCACAAAAAAGGCTTGCTCGTTGAGAAAGCCGTGAAGCAGCTTTATTGCCCGAACGATAAACGCTTTCTCGCGGATCGCTACGTTGAAGGCACGTGCCCGCATTGCGGCAAGCCCGGCGCGCGCGGGGATCAATGCGAGTCGTGCGGCAAATGGATCGACCCGCTCGAACTCGTCGAACCCAAGTGTATGGTGTGCGGCACGCGCCCGGAAATTCGCGAGACGCGCCACTTCTTTATTCCGCTTGGTCGCTTTCAGCAGCAAGTGAAAGATTGGCTCGACACCAAAAAGCATTGGCGCGACAACGTGCTCAACTTTTGTTATGGCTGGATCAAAGAAGGCTTGAGCGACCGCGCCATCACGCGCGACATCGCGTGGGGCATTCCCGTGCCGCTGCCTGGTTATGAAGGCAAAGTGCTCTACGTGTGGTTCGACGCGCCGATTGGTTACATCACCGCGACGCAAGTGTGGGCCAAGCGCATCGGCCAGCCCGAGAAGTGGAAAGAGTATTGGCGCGCGCCCGATACGAAGCTCGTGCACTTCATTGGCAAAGACAACATCGTGTTTCATGCCATGGTGTGGCCCGCGATGTTGATGGGGCAGGACGGCTATATTCTGCCGACCGATGTGCCCGCGAATGAATTTCTCAATCTCGAAGGCCGCAAACTTTCCACGAGCCGCAATTTTGCGGTGTGGCTGCACGAATATCTCGACCGCTTTCCACCTGATCCGTTGCGCTATGCGATTGCGGCGAACATGCCCGAGACGAAGGACGCGGACTTCTCGTGGAAGGAACTGCAAACGCGTAACAACAGCGAGCTTGCGGACATTCTCGGCAACTTCGTGAATCGCACGCTCACGTTTGTGCAGAAGAATTTCGCGAACCGCGTGCCGCTCACGCATGAGTTGAATGATGCGGATCGCCGCATGCTCGACGCGCTGCACGCTTGGCCGGAGAAACTTGCCACGGCTTATGAGAACTACGAGTTCCGCCGCGCCACGAAAGAGTTGATGGATCTCGCGCGCGAAGCGAACAAGTATTTTAACGATGAAGAGCCGTGGCGTTCGCTCAAACAAGAGCGCAATCGTTGCGCGACCACGATGCACGTTTGCCTGCGCGTGTGCAAAGCGCTCGCGGTATTGATGGCGCCGACGCTGCCGTTCTCTGCCGCGCGTTTGTGGAAGATGCTCAATCTCCCCGGAGAAGTTGAGAAGCAGAATTGGCTCAATGCGGCGGTCGAGCCGTTTGCGGAGAATCATGAACTCGGTACGCCGGAAATTTTATTTACGAAAATTGAAGACGAAGCAATTGCACCTGAAATCGCACGCCTTGAGGAGGCTTTGAAAAAAATGAATGCAACCACCACTGAAGCAGCGGTCGCAGCAGCACCGGCAGTGACGGAAGTTGCGCCCGCGACGCCGTTGATTTCAATCGACACGTTCAAGCAAATTGATTTGCGCGTTGCCGAAGTTTTGGAAGCGGAGAAAGTGCCGAAAGCCGACAAGCTGCTCAAACTGAAAATTCGAGTCGGCAATGAAGAGCGCCAACTCGTGGCCGGCATCGCGCAGCATTATCAACCCGAACAAATCATCGGCAAAAAAGTCGTCATCGTCGCGAACCTCGAACCCGCAAAAATTCGCGGCATCGAATCCCAAGGGATGATTCTCGCGGCCTCGACGGAAGACGGCGCGCTGTCGGTTGTGTCGCCGGAAAGAGAGATGGCGAGTGGGGCGAAGGTGAAGTAAGAATGGAGTGGTGGAGTTTTGGATTGATGGAGTGATGAATTTTTAAGCGAGGTGTTTCATGGAAACAATGCCCCTGCAAAATTTGCCGAGCAAAGAGGAGCGCGCGCGAATCGGTCTCATGGCGCGCGCGACCTACGAACCGATGCGGGAGAAGTTGGAAAAAGAACATTGGGGCGAGTACATCGCCATCAATGTCAAAACGCACGATTACGTCGTTGCGGCCACTCAAGAAGAAGCGACGAGAGTGATGCACGCGAAATATCCTGGCGCGTTGCCGTTTGTCATTCGCATCGGCTATCGCGCGGTTTATCATTTTGGTGGAACCGGCTTGAACGACGGGAAACGCGCATGATTCAGGGAACAATTGAAAATGGCTTGCATCCGCGCGTTCGCCTGAAGCTCGAGTCACCAATTGGGCCGCTTGATTTCAAGGCGCTTTTTGATAGCGGGTTTGATGGGCAAGTCGCCTTGCCATATCTCGCCGCGGACCGTTTGCATTTAGAATTGGCTCGTTTTGTCGAGGTCACTTACGCCAATGGTCAAAGTGTTGAAGAAGTCGTTTGTCATGGGGTGTTGCATTGGCATGATAAGCAACGCGCGGTGGAGATTATTCTTTCCGATGACGATGAGCCTGCGATTGGCACGGATATTATGCACGGTTGTTTAGTCACGATGGATTTTATAAAGAACGATTTGAGAATTGAACAGCCCGCAACGTAATTCCGTCGCCATGCTTGCTTCCCTCATCGACACCCACGCCCATTTGCAACTCAATCACTTCGACGCCGATCGCGACGCGGCGATTCAACGCGCGCACGCAGCCGGCGTAACGGCGATCATTTGCATTTCAACCGATGTGGCTTCGAGTCGCGCGGCGATTGCGTTGGCGGAACAACATACACAGGTTTATGCCGCGGTCGGCATTCATCCTAATGATTGCGCTGCAACGAGCGACGACGATCTCAAGCAGATTGCTGAACTTGCGCAGCACCCCAAAGTCGTGGCCATTGGCGAGACGGGCATGGATGATTATTGGAAGACTGTGCCGTTGCCCAAACAAGCGGAAGTGTTCGTGCGCCAACTCGATTTGGCCGCGCAGCTCAACAAGCCGATAATCATTCACAATCGCGAGGCAGGCGCGGCGATTATGGACACGTTGCGTGCGCATGGCGTGTCGAAACTCATGGGCGTGTTTCATTGCTTTTCGGAGGATTGGAATTACGCGGAGCAAGTTTTGAATCTCGGCTGCCATGTTTCATTCACGGGCAATCTCACTTATAAAAAATCCAAACTGCCGGAAGTGGCGAAGCAAATTCCGTTGGAGCGCATCATGCTCGAAACCGACAGCCCATACATGACGCCCGCGCCGCATCGCGGCAAACGCAATGAGCCGGCGTATACGGTGCATATCGCCGAGAAGCTGGCGGAGATTAAAAGCGTTTCGTTTGCGGAAGTTTGCGCGCGCACGACGCAGAATGCTGTAGCTTTGTTTGGTTTGTCACAATAGTTCAGAGGCGTTTGCTCATGCTAGAAAACACCCCCCTGGCCCCCCTCAAGGGGGGAATTAAAAGACGCACCGTCTTTTCAATCGTGCCATCAAATGATGGCAGGCCGTCGTGAACTGGCCAAGTGATTTTCAGCCGCGCAAATCTTTGGGGCAGAATTTTCTGCTCGACGAGAATGTATTGCGCAAAATCGTGCGCGCGATTGCTCCGCAGCCCGAAGACCACTTCGTTGAAATCGGGCCGGGCATGGGTGCGCTCACCAAACATGTGCTCGAAGCCGGCAGTCAATGCCTCGCAGTTGAAATCGATCAACGCCTCATCCCTCTGCTGCAAGAAAGCTTTGCGACCTATCCCAATTTCAAATTGCTCAATCAAGATTTTCGCGAAGTCGATTTGAGGCAGTTTGCAGGCGCACACCGGCTGCGCCTCATCGGCAATATTCCCTATCACATCACGAGCCATCTCGTGTTCACGGCGTTTGTGCAAAGAGCGTTGCTGCGAGATATGTTTCTCATGGTGCAGCGCGAAGTGGCGGAGCGCATTGTCGCGACGCCGGGCGGAAAGGATTATGGGATTCTCGCGGTCATCAGTCAAACCTTTGCGGCCGCGGAATTGCTCTTCACGATTTCGCCGCATGTGTTTCGTCCCAAGCCGGAAGTGGAGTCCGCGGTGGTGCGTTGGCAATTTCAGCCGCCGCCCGTGCCGATTCTCGATGAAGATTTTTATGTTCAAATGGTGAAAGCAATTTTCGGCCAACGCCGTAAAACTTTGCGCCGCAGCCTGAGCAAATTCATGAACGCCGAAACGCAATTCGATTTCATTGATTTGCAACGCAGGCCGGAGACGTTGGCGATTGCAGAGTTGATTCAGTTGGCAAATGCATGCGTGAAGATGAAGGCCAAATAATCTCGACTGCGATGTCATTCCGGAGGAACCTTCCTAGTTCTTGAAACAATTCTTATTGTGAGATTCATACCAAGCGCGAGGGAAGGTTCTTCCAGAATGACATTCCGAGGGTTGTTCACGCAAATGAAAATCGATATTAGAATCCCATCAATCCACTAATCCAGAAATCCAACAATCCAATTTCTCCCTCATGTCGATCGTCAAAGCCGAAGGCATAATCGTGCGCGCCATGAAAATGGGCGAGAGCAGCAAGCTCGTGACGCTGTTCACGCGCGACTTCGGATTTTTAAAAGTGATCGCCAAGGGCTCGCGCACGAGCAAGAGCCGTTTCGGCGCGGCGCTGGAGCCGCTCACCGTTACGCGCATCGTCTATTATGATAAAGAGACGCGCGATTTGCAGTTTCTCAGCCAGGCCGAAATTGCCGAACACTTTCCCAAGCTCTCCTCCGATTTGGAACGATGGGGTTTCGCGAACGCGTGTTGCGAGTTGGTGGAGCGCACGCATCTCGGCGTGGAGTTGCAGACTAAAGTCTATCCGCTACTTTTAGAAACGCTGCGCGCGATGAATACCGAAACCGTCGAAGTGCGGTTGTGCTTTTGGCGTTTTCAGATGTATCTCCTCGGCCTGCTCGGCTTCGCGCCAAATTTTAAACAGTGCCAAAGCTGCGGCGCGGCCAACTCAAGCGCTAATGATGAACAGGCGATTCAGCACTTCGATATTGCGCACGGCGGCGTGTTGTGCGAACGTTGTTCTGCCTCGCGCAGCGTGCAGTTGCTATCCAGCGGCGCCGCTCGGCTCTTGCAAAGTTTGCAATCCGTTTCCTTCGAACGGCTTGCGCGGTTCAAAGTCTCGACTCCCACGCGCCATGCGGTCGAGCATTTCTTTAAAATTTATTTCGCGCATCATTTGGAAGAGATGAGTAATTTATCCGCGCTCAAGTTTGTGCGCGAGATTAAAAGCGCAAGCACGGCGCCGTTGCCGCCCAAGTGATGACTTGCTTTTTGAACGAAAGGGAGTATATTTCATATGGCCAGAGTGGTGAAGCGGCATGAAAGATCGCTATTTGGAAATCACTTATCGCAAGGGCAAATTAGTTGCCGCTTATCTTTACCTGCCGCGCCAGGCACGCGAAAAAGTCAAAAAAACTTCCAAAGCCGCCGAGGTGTACTCGTTGATTATAACAAAGCCGGCAATCCTATTGGATTGGAGATCACTGCGCCGAAGCAAGTTGCCCGCGAGACAATCAAACAAGTCTTCGCCGACTTGAATTTGCCGCCGATTACAGAGAAAGAATTGGCGCCGTTGCGCGCGGTTTGATTTTTTTATGCTCGGATAAACATGCCTGAAAACATTCTTTCATTGAATATCCCTCAATCGCTGTGGGATGCTGTAGAAAAGCTGGCAAAGGCTCAAGAGTGCCCCGCCAATCAAGTGGCGATGGAGGCGCTTGAGCATTATCTCTCTGATCTCATGACGGTCCCACGGCTATCGCCTGAAGAAGAAAAAGCAAAGGCGATAAAGCGCCTTTTGAAAAACCAAATCAGGCACAGGCTGATTTGCGAGAAATTTGTGGCGGAGGGAAAGATTCATCCTTTGCCGAAAGACATTCCTCCTGAGCAAGTGCGACACTCTTTGTCGGGTATAAAAGGTTCGCTTGCCGCGGAAGTTATCAAAGAAAGAGAAGAAGGCTGGTGAAATAGTTTCAACAGTTCAAATTTCAACTTGTAATCATCTAACGGAGATGTCAGTCAGGAGCCTCTCATGCCCGAAATTAAAAACCTCATGGATAAACTCACGGCGCTGTGCAAGCGTCGCGGTTTCATTTTTCAATCGAGCGAAATTTACGGCGGCTTGAACAGTTGCTATGATTACGGTCCGCTCGGCGTCGAGCTCAAACGCAATCTCAAAGACTTTTGGTGGAAGGCCATGGTGCAAACGCGTGACGACATCGAGGGTCTCGACGCTTCGATTCTCATGCACCCGCGCGTGTGGGAGGCGAGCGGCCACGTGGCGAATTTCACGGACCCAATGGTGGATTGCACGATTTGCAAAAAACGTTTTCGCGCGGACGCGTTGAATCCCGAAAAGCCGAAACAGTGCCCAAGCTGCGGCAACAAAGACTCGCTCACCGAGGCGCGCAATTTCAACCTCATGTTCAAAACGTTCATGGGCCCGGTGGAAGAAGCGGCCAATGTGGTTTATATGAGACCCGAAACCGCGCAGGGCATTTATGTGAACGTGTACAACGTCATGCAAGCCGCGCGGCAAAAGATTCCGTTCGGCATTGCACAAATCGGCAAGGCGTTTCGCAACGAGATCACGCCGGGCAACTTCACGTTTCGCACGCGCGAGTTCGAGCAAATGGAGATGCAGTTCTTCGTGAAGCCGGGCACGGACATGCAATGGTTCGAGTATTGGAAGGAGCAGCGCATTCAATGGTACGATGCGCTCGGCATTCGCAAGTCGAAGTTGCACTTTCACGAGCACACGCCGGAAGAGCGCGCGTTTTATGCCGCGGCCGCGTTCGATATCGAATACGAATTTCCCTTCGGCTGGAAAGAACTCGAAGGCATTCACAATCGCACGAATTACGATCTCTCCAAACATCAAGAGTTCAGCGGCAAAGACTTGAGCTACTTCGATGATCAAACGCGCGAGAAGTTTGTGCCCTATATCGTCGAAACTTCCGCGGGCTGTGATCGCACATTGCTCACGTCGCTGGTCGATGCGTATGATGAAGACGTGGTCGAAGGCGAAGCGCGCACAGTGCTGCATCTTTCGCCGCAGATTGCGCCGATCAAAGCCGGCATTTTTCCGCTCGTGAAAAAAGGCGGCATGCCCGAAGCCGCGGAGAAAATTTATCACGAGCTCAAAAAACATTTCCACGTGTTCTATGATGACGGCGGCGCGATTGGCCGGCGCTATCGCCGCATGGACGAAGCTGGCACACCGTTCGGCATCACTATCGACGGCCAAACCATCGAAGATCAAACCGTGACTGTGCGCGACCGCGATACGCTCGTGCAAGAGCGCGTGGCGAGCGACAAGCTCGTGGCGTATATGCAGGAGAAGATGGCGGGGTATCGGCGGAAGGAGTAGTGGAGTGTGTTGTCTGCTGTTCTTCCAATGAAATGCTTCGATCAAAAAAATGGCATTGCGCCAGAACTTCCTTGTATCGGAGAAAATAAACATGACACGACAATTTACTCTCGAGTATTGGCTGGACGAAGGCTGGTATGTAGGCAAGCTAAAAGAAGTGCCGGGCGTATTCAGCCAGGGCGAAACCTTGCAGGAGTTGGAAGAAAACATTCGCGAAGCTTATGAGCTCATGCGAGAAGCGGATGAATCACAAGAGCGTCCAGGACTTCTGACAAAAGAATTGGAAGTGACGGTGTGAAGCGGCGGGAATTCATTCGAGAACTGGTGCGCAGTGGTTGCTATCTCAAACGACATGGCGGCAATCATGACATTTACGCCAACCCAAGAAATGGGAAAAGCGCGCCGGTGCCGCGCCACGCCGAGATTAAAGACGGCTTGTGCGAGCTGATCAGAAAGCAATTGGGGCTGGATACCGTCGTCTGAAGTGAAAACTGTCATTGCGAGGTGAATCAATCATGCGCAACGAATTTACTGCGCTCATTGAGCGCGATGGCGAATGGTATATCGCCTATTGCTCCGAAGTTTTGGGCGCGAACGGGCAAGGCCGCACATTGGAAGAATGCCGCGAAAGTTTATCGGATGCCATCGCGCTTATTTTGGAAGATAGACGGCAGGATGGCATATGCGGCGATCCCACACAAGCCATTCAAGAGATGAACGTCTCGGTAACTCTCGCAAGCAATATTTAGGAGCTTCGAATGACAGATACCCTCACACTGGAAGCCCCGCCTACGACTGTCCCAACTTATCCGGAAAGAGCGGCTTTCAAAAAAAACAAAAAAAATCTTTCACTCGAAGAACGCACGGATGTCACCGTTGACGAGTTGGAAAAGACCTCATTGCCTGCTTCGGCAGAACTCTACAACGGCAATGTGGTTTTCAAAAATGCAGAATATCGAGCATGGGATCGTGCAAGCAAATCTTGCCGCAGAGTTCAAAAACTATTTGCGGCAAAATCCCATTGGTTATGCGATGACCGAAACCAACTTTCGCATTTGGCCTGAGCGTCCGCGCGAATCGCGTGTGCCCGATGTTGTTTTTCTAAAAAAAGAAAAGCTGCCGAAAGACCTGCGACACGTTCCTGCGCTGGCGCCGGATTTGGCGGTTGAAATTATCTCGTCCGAGGACAACTTTTCCGAAGTGATGGATAGGGTCGATGCGTATCTCGAACAAGGCACGCAGATCGTGTGGTTGATCATGTGCGTTAAGCGCGAAGCGTTGATCTGCACGGCTTCCGGATTTCGCCGCGAGCGTGAAAAACTGACCGCGCCCGATTTGTTGCCGGGTTTTGAGGTGCCGCTCGCGAATATATTCGAAAACATTCCTGTGCAAGCTTGAGGTTTTGTAATTCACCATCATTCATTTACCCTAAAAGTGAGGAAGCCATGGAAGACAAACAATCCTATCTCGACAAGCTCGCGTTGCAACTGCAAAAGTGGGACGACGAGTTGGACGCATTGAAGCTCAAAGCCGAGGACGCCAAAGCCGAGGCCAAAGTCGAGCTGCAAGAACAAATCGCCGAGTTGCGCGAGAAGAAAGCCGCGGCGCAAACCAAGCTGAAGTCGCTACAAGAAGCGGGCGACGAAGCATGGGATGAAATCAAAGCCGGCGCGGAAAAAAGTTGGACCGAGATTCGCGGCGCGTTTGATCGCGCGTTTGCCAAATTCAAGGCCTAAAGCATTTGAAATTGTCAATTGCAAATTTTCAATTTTAAATTTGCGATGCCTTTAGCTTGATTCTAAACCCTTCGGAGGGTTGGATGAGTTCTGCCAAAATTAAAATGCGGCAAGTGGTGGATTGGCGCGCGGCACTGTGGGCCGGGATTATGAGCGGTCTCGCCTTTCTTCTTCTCAACATGCTGCTCACGCAAATCTACCTCGGCAGCCCGTGGATCATCGTGCGCCTCGCAGCGTCCGTGCTCATGGGCGAAAGCGTGTTGCCACCGCCCGCAAGTTTCGATCTCAAAATTTTTCTTTCCGCACTGCTCGTGCATTTTCCTCTTTCCCTCGCGTTCGCCGGCCTCATCGCTTTCGTGCTGCACCGTTGGGGCATGCTCGTCGGCATTCTCGGCGGCGCAGTGTTTGGCCTCGCGCTGTATTGCATCAACTTCTACACGTTCACGTTTTTCTTTCCCTGGTTCTTCCCCATGCGCAGTTGGATTATGGTCGTGAGCCACGTTGCGTTCGGCGCGCTTGCGGGCGGAATTTATGAAGCGTTGGAAGTGGAGAAGTTTGAGCCGGTAGAGACGCATAGGGCGTAGAGCGGAGAGCAGAGGGCGAAAGACAAAGCACAAAAACCTTCGCTCTAAGCCCTCTGCACTACGCCCTCTGCCCCACGCCATTAACATTGACAACCAACTCGGGAGCATCTCATGTATGGAAATTTTGGCCAGCGTGCGCTTCCCATGCGCGGCGGTGGCGGCTTTGCGAAAGGGCGTTTGCTCGTCGGTTTGATCATGGCCGGCTTTGCGCTCTTTTCTTATTTTCGCTCGAGCGTTTATAATCCCATCACCGGCGAGAAGCAGCATGTGAGCATCACCGAGGATCAAGAGATCGCGCTCGGTTTGCAAGCCGCACCGGAGATGGCGCAACAGCACGGCGGCTTGCATCCCGATGAACAAGCGCAGGCAATGGTTGATCGCGTCGGCGAAAGCTTGGTGCGCAACAGCGCTGCGGCGCAAACGGCATATCCGTTCGAATTTCATTTGCTCGCGGATGAGCAAACCGTGAATGCGTTTGCGTTGCCGGGCGGGCAATGTTTTATCACGGCCGCTTTGTATAGCCGTTTGCAAACCGAAGGGCAACTCGCGGGCGTGCTCGGGCATGAGATTGGGCACGTGGTCGCGCGACACGGCGCGCAACGCATCGCACAGCAAGAACTCACGCAAGGTTTGAGCGGTGCGGTGGTGATGGCGACGTATGATCCCAACAATCCGAGCAGTCGCAACACGGCGATGATTGCGATGATGATCGGCAATCTCGTCAACATGAAATACGGCCGCGAGGATGAATTGCAATCCGACAATCTCGGCGTGCGCTTCATGGCCGAGGCGGGCTACGATCCGCGCGCGCTCATCGGCGTGATGAAAATTTTGGAAGAAGCCTCGGGCGGCGGAGGCGGGCGTCCGGAGTTTTTCAGCACGCATCCCAATCCCGAAAACCGCATCGCGCGCATTGAAGAAGCGATTCAGGAAGAATTTCCAAGCGGCTTGCCCGAGGGGTTGAAGCAGTGAGCCGATAAGAGCAAAGACAGAAACATGGAGGACAGAAAGATAAAAGCCGAAAGCTTCTCGTCGAGCAAAATAAAACTTGCAGCCATTTTTCTGTCCCGGATGTTTCTGTCAACCTTCTTATGAGTTTTAGTCATGGCAACAATTCACCTCCTCCACACACCCGCAACGCCGGAGCAGATCTCCGACATGCTGCGAGCGTTCGACGAGTTCATCAAACTCGCCGTTGATATTGAAGAAGAAATTCTTGCCGGCGGCGGCAGCATGCACGCGGACTGCGAAGAGGTGTTGCTGCAAGCAGACAGTGCGCAGGCAAACATTTGGGGCGCGGATTGGATTCCCGCTAAACGGCAAGTTGACTTCGATTCTTTAATCAATATTCGGCCGCAGCAGAATAATCCTTCGATGACAATATTGGATCAAAACATCCGCGCAAAAGTTGAAAGCATCGCACGCAAACTATTGGAGCAACCATGATCGATGAAGCAGCTTTGCAGACGCGCTATCTGCGCGATAGCACGCCGCGACGGTTGGGCAATCTAGCTTCGAGCGTCAAGCGTTTGGGGCGTTTCATTTCCATGTTAGAATTTGACAAGACGGTTCACGATCTCGCGCAAGAGTGCCGCCTTTTTGCGGGATGGGCGGCGCCGGAAGCAGAATATGAAACGGCCCTAGCCCTACAAGAATTGCAAACCAATCTCGAGCACTGGCAGGGATCATATTCTCAACGCAAAGACGATGAAGGTTGGCGCACGAACATTACCCTTGCCTGCGCGCAATGGTCGCAGCGTTTGCTCGAGCTTTCGGGATTGCTCAATCGGAAACCTGAAACAGCTCCGCTGTAACCAAGCATTGATGGCCGGGCACATGTTTTATTTGAAAAAGTACGGCTGAGAAAATGATTCTTGCCACAGACGTCGATTATCGCGAGAACAAAACCATTGCTGCAGGCGTGCTCTTCAAAAATTGGAATGATCCCGCGCCCAGCACGGAAATAATCGTTCCGATTGCATCCGTCGCAGAATATGAGCCTGGCCAGTTTTACAAACGGGAGATGCCTTGCCTTTTGGAGCTTTTAAGACACCTTGCACAATTGCCGGAGTGCATCGTCATTGATGGTTATGTCTATCTTGGCAATGAGCGCAAAGCCGGTTTGGGCAAACATCTGTATGAAGCGCTGCAAGGCCGCGTTCCCATCATCGGCGTCGCCAAGACGCGATTTCAAGATACACCGCAAGAGACGGAAGTTTATCGAGGCGGCAGCACACGCGCATTGTATGTAACCGCCATCGGTCTTGATGAAGCGGAAGCAAAAGCTCTTGTCGCGCAAATGCACGGGCAACATCGTCTCCCTTCGCTTTTGAAGAGAGTTGATCAACTCAGCAGAACCGTATAAGGAGAAATTTTATGTCGCGTAATCGTATGTTCAAAAGCATTTTTCTGACAAAGTTGCTGCTCCTCTTCATCCTCGCCGCGCACGCACAGCAATCAACGCTCACACCCGAAATGGTCGTCACCCTCAAAAGCGTGAGTTCCGTCACCATTGATCCCGCCGGAAAAAATCTCGCGTACATTCTGCGCACGCCGCGCGGGGCGGAAGAAGAAACCGGCGGGGCGTTCACGGAATTGTTCGTCATGCCCGCGCTTGGAGGCAGCGCGAAGCAATTCACTTTCAAACCGAACGGCGTCAGCTCGCCGCAATGGTCGCCGGATGGGAAGTGGATTTATTTCACGGCGCGGCGCAAAGAAATGGATGAGCACAATGAAGTGTATCGCATTCCGGTGGATGGCGGCGAGGCCGAGCAAGTTTCGAAGAGCAGCAACGGTGTGCGCCAATATCTGCTCTCGCTCGATGGCAAGTGGATCGCGTATGCGATGAGCGATGCGCAATCCGCCGCGGATAAAAATGCAACGAAGCTCGGCAATGATGTGAACACGGTCGATAAAAATTTCAAGCATCATCGCCTTTATGTGCAAGCCGTTGGCGGCAGCGAAGCGAAAGCCGTGAGCGGTGAGCGCTCGGTTTGGGATTTCGATTGGTCGCCCGATGGAAGTCAGTTCGTGTTTCAAGCGAGCGCCACGCCGGCCACGGATGATTCGTATATGTTCAAGCAAATTTATGTCGTGAGTCGTGAGGGCGGCGCTCCCAAAATTTTAACCGAAACCAAAGGCAAGCTCGGCAACCTCGCGTGGTCGCCCGATGGCAAGATGATCACGTTTAATGCAGGCGTGGATGAAACCGATCCCGCCGCGGGCAGCATCTTCGTCGTTCCGGCAAGCGGCGGTGCGGCGAAAAATCTTTCCGAAAATTATGAAGGCACGGTGCTGTGGGTAGATTGGCTCGACGCGACAACGTTGGTTTTTTCCGCGACGGAGCGCAGCCATACGGCATTGAACACCATGCCAGCAAGCGGCGGCGCGCGCAAGGCCATCATCGCTTCGGGCTACGCGTTCGCCAATGCGAGCACAACCGCAGACGGCAAAACGTTCGCGCTGGCTATGAGCGCGTTTAATCACACCAGCGAAGCTTTTGTGGGAAATATTGCGACGAAGAAAGTGACCCGCCTCACGAACACGAATCCCGAGTTGGATCAAATGAAATTTTCTGGCGCGAAAGAACTTTCATGGAAGGCGAAAGACGGCTTGGAGATCACGGGCTTGCTCATGTTGCCGCACGACTATCAAACCGGGAAAAAATATCCCTGCATCGTGCAGATTCACGGCGGGCCGGAGAGCGCATATGTTGAAGGCTGGGCTACGAACTACATAACATGGGGTGAGTTGCTGGCGGCTCGCGGTTATGTCGTGTTCAGCCCGAATTATCGCGGCAGCACGGGGCGCGGCGTGGCGTATGCGAAGGCGGATCACAAAGACCTCGGCGGCAAAGAGTTCGAAGACGTGCTCGACGGTCTCGACTTTCTCGCGAAGCAAGGCATTGTCGATCTCGAGCGCGTGGGCATGGGCGGATTTTCTTATGGCGGCTATTTCTCCGCGCTGGCCGCGACGCGCTACACGGAACATTTCAAGGCCGCTTCAATGGGCGCGGGCATTGCGAATTGGCTCTCGTTCACAGGCACCTCGGATATTCCCAAAGAGAACTCGATGGTGCATTGGAATCTCGACGTGTATAAGAACATGCCGCTGGTGTGGGATCGCTCGCCCATGGCGCACGTGGAGAAATCGCAAACCGCGCTGCTCATTTCGCACGGCGATAAAGATGATCGCGTGCCCATTGGACAAGGCTGGGAAATTTACACGGCGATGAAGCTGCTCGATAAAACCGTGGAGTTCGACCTCTACCCACGCGAAGCGCACGGCTTCGGCGAGCGCAATCATCAACTCTTCTCGATCAAGCGCAATCTCGAATGGTTCGAGAAGTATGTGAAGAACGCGGCGACGAGGGCTGCGTTGCCGAATTGAATGTGATCTGCTCAACGATGGCTTGGCATAGTTTTATTCCAGCGAAAAATGTTTTTGGTCAAATCAAGCCACGGCCAAGCCGTGGCTGAACTGTTACAAACGAGCGGGGTCTGTTATGAAGTTGATCTGGTTATCATCACTCTGGTTTTGTGCCGCGCTGCCGGCGCACGCACAAATCGAAACGATTGCAATGGGCTTTGCGCTGCGTGATAGCGTTTTGGTTTATGCGGATTCTTCACGCGAAGCACGCGTGCTCGCGCAACTCGAGTTTGCAGATTATGTGACGGTGCTCGGAATCGTCGAGCGCGTGAGCACGCTGCAAAGCAGCAACGGTTGGAGCCGAATCGAGTTTGAGAATGAGCGACGAGGTTGGGCGCGTTTCGAGGATTTCGTTGTGGGGGATCATGTCTGCATCGTGGTTAGCGCCGGCGATTCCATTTATCAACGACCGGAATCAAACACGGCTTTCCGCGCGGCCACTTCGCGCGAGTTTTGGCGGATCACGCAACGAGTTCGCGTCGCTGAAACAAACTGGTTCGCCGGCCGGGATGGTTGGCTGCGCACACGCAAATTCGAACCCTTGATGGGCGACGCTTATTACAAACTCCTACGGGCCTATGAAGGCTCGTCACACGAAATGAAAAATCTCCAAAGAAAGCGTCGGGATCATGCCGCGGCCTTGCGTGTTCTTGCCAAGTTGGAGCAGCAGTGTGCGGTGAGCGACACGCTTTATCTCGATCCTTACTTGGAGGAAATGGATGAGCGCAATTCCGAAGTCGGTGCAGGCGCATTCCTCGCGTATCAAAGGAGGCTGTGTTATTTCAGCCTTAACCAGATCGAGCAAATGTTAGCCGAAGGCGAGAAAATGGAAAGGCTTTACGGGGAGCAACAAATTTTCAACGGCCGCGCCGGACCTTATGCGGGTTTGCAATTGGCGAACGACTATCTGCATCACGCGCACGACACCACCCGCGCGCTGGAAAAGTATCATGAGGTGATTCGAAAGTACCCCAACGAGACGATCTTCGGCTTTGAGTGGAACGATTGGGTTGATGACGCCGCGGCGCGCGCCATCGTCGCGCTCTCCGGCAATGACCCCGAGCGCCTCTTGCGCGAGTCGCAGCGCATCCTTGCCGAATCGCAGGTTCCTCAAATTCAGCTCATCGGCTATTCCGGCTTGGTAAAGGGCATGGGGTTGCGCGGTGAGATGGCGGCCATGCGCGACACGACGTTTGCGGTGATCACGCGCTTTCTTGAAACCTCGCGGACTTTTTATCACTCCGAATTAAGCTACGCCAACAAAGTCGCGATGGCGGCGCTGGCTGCGTGCGAAGAACGCGGCGATTCCGAAAGCTTCGACGATTTATGCGATTCGTTGTCGCACCATTTTCGTGAAGATCGCATCGGCGCGGCCGCGGTATTGCGCAAAGCCATGCGCGCGGATCGCTCGAACGCGAACATTGCCGCGCTCAAGCAACAGTATTTGCGCGTCGTCAATGATTTTGCCCAGTTCAATTTCTACGAGCCGGGCGTGGGCGAGCTTGGGACGCACGTCGCGCGTATGCGGCTGCAGGAGTTGGAGGAAGCCGGCTATAAGCGCGCGGAAGTGATCGGCGCGAATGTTCCGCTGCACCGCGATTTGGATAGAAAGCAAGAACCGCTGCAGCATCTGCCGCGCGGCTTGCAAGTGCGCGTGCTCTATAACGACGCCGCGTTCTCGCACTCACCCTATGTTTCGCATCACACCAAAATCATGCTCACCGACAGCGTGATTGGCTGGGTGGAAAATGATAAAATTCGTGTTTCGCATCCCGCGCTGTTGCCGTTGCGTCGCGCGAACCCCAAAACGTGGGACATGGCATGGGCGAATGCGCAAAACAATCCCGTGTTTCCCGATCCGAGCATCAAGCAGCCGCGCGTGCGCGCCGTGTTGGATTCCCAGCGGCTTTATGATTTGCGCGTGTATGATGTGAACAACGATGACCGTCTCGATTTCATCGTGCGCAATCGCAACGGCGGCTTCACCGCGCTCGACGGCAATAATGCCCGCTCGTCGTTGTGGAACGTCGTGAGCAACAACCTCGATCCCGCGCTCGGCAGCGGCAACATGTTTCATCTCATGACGGGCTATAAGCCGAGCAAACCGTATGAATGTGAATTACTGGCAACGCGCTTGGCGAATGGAACGAATGCCTGGCGTCGTTCCTTCGGCCCAATGACCGCCGCAGACTTGCTTTACTTCGACCAACGGGTTTACGTGTTAGCGCGCGACAATTTTCTTTTTTGCATTCGCGCGAGCGACGGCGAATATCTGTGGAAAATTTCCGCGGGGCCGAATGGAGGAGCACCGGTTAAAATCGGCATCAATGCAAACGCACTGATTGCAATCACTTCACAAAGTGCGCGCGCCTTTGATCCGATGAGCGGCAACGCATTGTGGGAGTCGTCAATCGATTTGGGTTATGCGACTGTGCCGGTGTTAGAGGGCGAAAGTTTCTATCTCGCAGCAAGGGCGCAGGTGCAGGCGCGCACTTTGAAATCCGGCAGAACGGTTTGGCAACAAGCGGCACAGCCCAATTTTTCCGGCGGCCCGTCGTGTGTGATGAATGAAAAAATCTTTTTTGCCGAAGCTGCAAGCGTGACGGCCTTGCGTCAAGCCGACGGCGCCATACTTTGGCGCAACGAAACCATTCAAGAGTCGAGCAGTCTGATTGCAGTAGAAGGCGTGCTCTATTTGCAAGGCCTGCTGAACGGCCAAAGACACCTTCTCGCGCTGCAACAAAGCAATGGGCAAATCATTTGGGCTATGCCGCTGGAGGGTCATATTGCGCGAATGATTTATCAAGATCGGTTTTTGTTTATGGAAGGCCGCACGGGAATCGTCGTTGTTGGCGACAGCGCGTGGGAGAAGTGAATTGATGGCTTTGATTTATGCGTGAAGAAGAAATACAATTTTCACCGACGCGACGCGCGTTAGCATTGCGCCTCTTTGCGATGAGTGCGTTGCAACCCGCCTTGACTAGGCTTGCATTGAACGTCCCTCGGTCTGCTATTGTGCTCGTCGGCGGCGCGGCCGGACTTGAAGCACAACACATGGCACACGCTCAAAGCGTGCTTCGAGTGATCGCAGAAACTGCGGAGAGTTTGCGCACAGCGATCATCGATGGCGGAACGCAATCCGGCATCATGGCTTTGATGGGGAAAATATACGCTGAGGGCAAATTTCGCTTTCCTTTGATCGGCGTCGCGGTCGAGCGCATGGTGCGTTGGCCCGGCTTTGACAACCCGGAAGCGCACGAAGACCTCGAGCCTTTTCACACGCATTTTATCATCGTCCCCGGCAACACGTGGGGGGACGAATCCGCGTGGCTCTCCGAAAGTGCGCGCGTATTATCGCAAGGTCGTTCATCGCTCACGCTACTCATCAACGGTGGAAAAATTTCGCGTCAGGATGTGAATCTCAGTTTGCAAGCCGGTCGGCCGGTTCTCGTCATCTCCGGCACCGGCCGTCTCGCCGATGAACTTGCCGAGTCGCCTGCTTCGCACTTGCTACATGTGGTTGCGGCTGACGATTCCGCGGCGCTCTCTTCCAAACTTCACGCTCTCTTAACCAGGAGTTGAATCATGTCCACAAACGCGACCGACAAATCCGAGCTGCAAACGCTACTGCAAGCGCTCGCACTCGATGACATAAAAAAGCAGGCGTTGCAAGGCCGCTGGCTCGATCAAATGAAATGGATGTCGGGCAAAGCCCGGCACACGAAGAATTGGTATTTTCGTTTGCGGCTCACGGCCATCATAGGCGGCGTGCTGATTCCCGCGTTGGTGAGTCTCGATAAATTCAAAGTCGGCGACACCGAATACGAGACAAAATGGCTCGTGATTGTGCTCGGCTTGCTGGTGGCAATTAGCGGCGCGGTGGAAGAATTTTTCCGCTTCGGCGAACGCTGGCGACATTATCGTCAACATCTCGAAGCGCTCAAAACCGAGGGCTGGCAGTTTGTGCAGCAGATTGGCAACTATTCGAGCGAGCAATATTCCACACACGATAAGGCTTATTCCAAATTTGCAAGCCGCGTCGAGGAGATTCTGCAACGCGAGGTCGGCGTGTATGTGACGGAGGTGATGGCGAGAAAGGACGAGAAAAAGGAGGCGGGAGAATTGATAACACCGGCAGCGTAACGCTGTGCCGGATAAGAGCAAGGGCCATGCACTATGAGATGCGCCTTGCCTTTGTAAATCGATCAGCCAATATTCCGGCACGCTGAACGCGGCGTACAATGAATGAGGGCGGCTTTTGTTCGTGAACGCGGCTGCAAAAATTTACTGAACATGACAGGCCTGCGGGGCGCGCGGTAATGTCTGGGTCAAGAGTGCGATATTTATGGTTATGGTTTCACGGATTGAACTCTTTCCAAACTTGCAATGAACTGCTCCGCCTCCCGCCGCGCTTGCGTGAACGCACGATCGGGATCTTGCTGCGGATAATTGCCGTCATAGCTGTATTGAATGTGCAACTTGTTGATGAAGCCGCGAAATTGCTCATTGTGCGGCGCGGGCAACCCATGGCGCAGTTGCCCCCAGCGTGAGTTGGCCGTGCTCAAAAAAGCCATGGCCGCGTAGCGGCTCGCGTCAAACAAACGATCGTAGGAGATGCGGTAATACTCATCGCGCAACAACGGGTCTTTTGCCTGCTGTGCGGAGGCAAGGTTGGTATCCGCGGTTTGCGCGCTTTTGCGCGCGCGTTCATAGGTTGGAATTTCCATAAACACCTCCGCTTGTTTCAATGTCTCGCCGTCTCCAAAGAGCACGTTGCCCAGAAGCTTGACGTTTGCGGCAATGTCTCTTCCCATCGGCTGTTCGGGCGTGCGCACGAGCACATCGACGCCGAGATCCAAATCCGAGAAAATATCCCAATAGAGGTCTTCGTCTTTCTTCGCCTTCGTGGTGACGAGCAGATCGATATCGCGCGCCAAATCCGGCGCATAGATCGACGAACCAAATTGAATGACGTCGATCAAATCATTGTCCGCCTCTTTCAAGGCGAGGCAGCGTTGCCGAAGCCGTTCTTGTCGTTGTTCGATTGCAATCATGTTTCGCCTTTGTTGTGCGCGAATGTACCCACCTGTCTGCACGTTCGCAAATAAAATTTCTTCTTGACATTCCTTCCCAAATCGCTACTTTGATACGAGCAGAATAAGCCGCGCAAGCAATCGCCGAGCGGCAAGCAACGCGATCGCATGTGCGCCGGAGATATGAATGGCCTACGTTCCCGAATTCAAGAACGACATCTTCATCAGCTACGCCCACATCGACAATCAAACGCTCACCGAAGAGCAGCGCGGTTGGATCGATGAATTTCATCATGCGCTCGAATTGCGCTTGCAAGAGTTGTTGGGCGACAAGCCGAAGATTTGGCGCGATCAAAAGCTGCAAGGCAACGACATTTTCAGCGAGACGCTCGTTGACCAATTCTCCAACGCCGCGGTGCTCGTCTCCGTGATGACGCCGCGCTATGTGAACTCGACCTGGTGTTTGAAAGAGCTGCAAGAGTTCATTAAAAGCGCGGAGAGCAACAAAGGCTTTGTGATCGGCGACAAAGCACGCGTGTTCAAAGTGCTCAAGACGCTCGTGCCGCGCGACAAGCAGCCCGAGGAAGTGCGCGGCATGCTCGGCTACGAGTTTTATGAAGTCGATAAAGCCACGGGCAAGCCGAAAGAGTTTCGCAAAGATTTCGGGCCGCAAGCCTTCCAAAGTTTTCTCGCCATTCTCGACGACCTCGCGTGGCACTTGCGCCTCATGCTCGAAAGCATGCGCAATCAAAACGGCCATGCCGCAAAAACGCCGAGCGCCAAACCCTCCGGCCTGGCGATTTATCTCGCCGAAACCACTTCCGACCTCAAAGCCGAGCGCGAAAAACTCAAACGCGAATTCGAGCATCAAGGCTATACTATTCTCCCCGATAAAACGCTCCCGCTCGAAGGTGAATCCTTCAAAGCCGCGGTGCGGGCGTATTTGGCGCAAAGTAAAATCTCCGTGCATTTGATCGGTGAAAATTATGGCATCATTCCTGAAGGCGAAATGTTTTCCGTGGTGCATTTGCAGAACGAGTTGGCTGCGGAACACAGCGCCACGACTGCGTTCGCGCGCTTGATTTGGCTCCCGCCCGGTTTGGAGTCGAACGACATTCGGCAAGGCGAGTTCATCAATCTTTTAAAGAACGCGCAAGAAGCGCAAGCCGGCGCGGACATGCTGCAAGTTTCGCTGGAAGAGTTGAAGACCGTGATGCAAGACAAGCTCACGGCGAAGCCCAAGCCCGAACCGGCGAGCGCGCCGATCTCATCACAACGCAAACGCATTTATCTCATCAGCGATCAAATCGATTTCGAAGCCACGAGCGCACTTGAAGGCTTTTTGTTTGATAAAGGCTTCGAAGTGATGCCCTCCACCTTCGAGGGCGAGGAGGCCGAGATACGCGAGGCGCACAAAACCGGCTTGACCATGTGCGACGCGGCGATCATTTTTTACGGCCAAGCGAGCGACAATTGGGTGCGCACGAAATTGCTCGATCTCATCAAAGCGCCCGGCTATGGCCGCGACAAGCCCATGCTCGCGAATCTCGTGTATATCGCCGGCCCGGACACGCCGCTCAAGCAACGCTTTCGCACGCACGAGGCGCTTGTCGTTAAAAATTTCGACACGTTTTCGCCCGACACGCTGCAGCCGTTTTTGCAGGCGTTGGCCGCAACGCAATAACACCGTTTGAATTTCAAAACGCCCTCAAAGGGTGTCATTCAGGAGAAATCTTTTTACTCGCTGGAGATTCAACCCTTGCTTAAAAAGATTCCTACTGCATGACACTGTGAGGGTTCATCCCACCAAACCAAATACGCTCGGCCATGTTGAAGAATCTCTCGTCGCTCATCACCGTGTTTGCGCTCTGCTTTTTGCCGGCGTTCGCAAGCATGTCAGTAGTAGCTGAAAACAATTCTTCTCCTATCCCATCATCTAGTGCGCAACTCTTGTTGGTACTCACGCCTTCTTATGAAGCTACGCAAGGCTTCTTGTACAAATTTCAGCGCGAGAAAAATGATGCGGCATGGAAGAAAGTCGGCGAGGCGATTCCAATTGTCGTCGGGCGCTCGGGCTTGGGTTGGGGCGAAGGCTTGCACGCGGGCATTCCCGTTGATCGCCCGCTCAAGCGCGAAGGCGACGGCCGCAGCCCGGCGGGTGTGTTCACACTGAGCACGGCGTTCGGCTTTGCTTCAACAAAAGAAATGCGCGGCTTGCATTTTCCCTATCTGCAAATCACCGAAGCTCTCGAATGCGTGGATGACGGCGCTTCGCAGCATTACAACACATTGGTTGATCGCAACAAGCTCGGCGCGAGCGATTGGCAATCTTCCGAAAAGATGTTTTTGATCAAACATGATTATCGCCTCGGTGTGTTTGTCGAGCATAACACTCAGCCGAGTCGGCCAGGTTTCGGCTCGTGCATCTTTCTCCATATTTGGAGCAAGCCGACAGAGCCGACAATAGGCTGCACCGCGATGGCGGATGATGAAATGGAAGCGATCATCAAATGGCTGCGCCGTGAGGCGAAGCCGGTGCTGGTGCAATTGCCGCAAGCAGAGTATGCACGCTTGCGCGTGGAGTGGCGATTGCCTGTCATCGAATGAAAGATGCACAATGGCGCCGCGCGTTTTTACAATGCAAAAAAGCTTTTCCGCCGAATAATGCCGAAGTCACTGAGCCTTCGCCGAAGCTAAACATGAATCATTGGAGGTGGATTATGGGTGAGATTCTTTACAAACAGCTTTCCGATGAAGTTATCGGAGCCTGCATTGAAGTACACAAGCTCATGGGCTCTCATCTCAGCGAGAGGATTTATGAGGCCTGTGTTGAAAGAGAGGTGAAGCTGCGGAATTATCACGCGGAGAGGCAGAAGTTCATCGATGTCTATAAGGGCCAGAAGCTCGATGATCAGTACCGGATCGACATGCTGGTGGCGAACAAGGTCATCGTTGAGTTCAAAACCGTGCCGGACTTGGATGATTCTCATGTCAAGCAGATATTGTCGTACTTGGAAGTAACCGTTTATGAAGTCGGCTACCTTGTCAACTTCTCGCGGCCGCGCCTGCAATTTAAGCGTTTCGTCTTGGAGAATGACCGCAAAAAATACAAGCCGAACGTGGGGGTTTAATTGAGGCTCATTCTCTAAAAAATATTCGGTGTAGCCCGGAACACTTCGGTAGGTTTTGACGGAAAAGCTTTTCCGCCGAGCTTGACCGAAGGCACCGAGCCTCGCCGAGAAAATCAAAAGCGGTTCTCGGCGAAACTCGGTGCCTTCGGCGCTCTTCGGCGGAGAGTTTTTGCTGTGAAATGTAAAAACCGTTGAAAAGCCTTTCCGCCGAGGTTACCGAAGGCACCGAGGGTCGCCGAGAAAATCAAAAGCACGGCTTCAGCGAAACTCGGTGACTTCGGCGCTCTTCGGCGGAGAGCTTTGATCAATACTGCGAATAAATGAACGAACTCAAAACACACTTCAATCCCTTCCCCGGCCTGCGGCCCTTTGAAGCGAATGAGAATCATCTCTTCTTCGGGCGCGAAGGCCAGAGCGATGAACTGCTTGCACGACTCCGGCAACATCGTTTTCTCGCGGTGGTCGGCACTTCGGGCAGCGGCAAGTCTTCGCTCGTGCGCGCGGGCATGTTGCCGGCGTTGCACGGCGGCCTCATGCGTCAGGCAGGCTCGCATTGGCGCATCGCGGTGTTCCGCCCCGGCAATGCGCCGATTGCAAACATGGCACTCGCATTGAACGAGGCCGAGATCTTCGCGCGCGCGCGCAGTCTCGCGCAAGTCGAGCAGCGTTTCACCGAAACGACGTTGCGGCGCGGCAAAATGGGTTTGATCGAGGCAATTGAAGAAGCGCGTTTGCCCGAGCACGAAAAAGTTTTGCTCGTCATCGATCAATTCGAAGAACTGTTTCGTTTTAAACAAAGCGCAGCTTCCATTGAAGGCGAAAACGAAGCCGCGGCCTTCGTGAAATTATTTCTCACCGCAACACACCGCGACGCGCCTCCCATTTACGTCGTGCTCACCATGCGCTCCGATTATCTCGGCGACTGCGCGCAGTTTCGCGATCTGCCCGAGGCGATCAACGATAGCCAATATCTCATTCCCCGCATGACGCGCGACCAACGCCGCCAAGCCGTCACCGGCCCAATAGCAGTCGGCGGCGCGCGCATCACGCCGCGCCTCGTGAATCGTTTGTTGAACGACGTCGGCGACAATCCCGATCAACTTCCGATCTTGCAACACGCCCTCATGCGCACGTGGGATTATTGGTCGCGCCATCATCGCGGCAATGAGCCGATTGATTTGCCGCATTACGAAGCCATCGGCGCCATGGCGAGCGCACTCTCGTTGCATGCCGACGAAGCTTACTACGAACTGCTCTCTCCCCGCAGCAAAGTGATTGCAGAAAAACTTTTCAAAGCGCTCACGGAGAAAGGCGAAGACAATCGCGAGATTCGGCGCCCCACTTCATTGGCCGAGGCGAGCGCGCTGGCGAATGCGAACGACGAGGACGTTGCACACGTGGTCGATACGTTTCGCAAGCCCGGTCGCACGTTTCTCATGCCGCCCATTGCAACGCCGCTGCGTGCGCACACGCTCATCGACATTTCGCACGAGAGTTTGATTCGCAATTGGCAGCGTTTGAAAACGTGGGTGGAAGAAGAAGCCAAATCCGCGCAAACGTATCGTCGCCTCGCGGAAACCGCGATGCTGCATCAAGCCGGACAAGCGGGCTTGTGGCGCGATCCCGATTTGCAAATCGCATTGCACTGGCAAAAAGAAAATCGCCCCAATGAAATCTGGGCGCAGCGCTATCACGCCGAATATGCGAGCGCGATTTCTTTTTTAAATAGAAGCCAAGTGGCGCGCGACGCGGAGATTGCCGAGAAAGAGGCCGTGCGCCAACGCGAGCTGCAACAAGCACAAGCGCTCGCTGAAGAGCAACGCAAACGCGCGGAAGAACAAGCGCTCGCCGCGCATCGTTTGCGTCGCCGCGCCGTGGTGCTCGCGTTTGTGGGATTGTTTGCCGCGCTCGCCGCGGTGTCGGCCTTCGTGCTTTATGGCCGCGCGGAATATCAAAAGCAAGCCGCGCAAACCGCGCGCGACTTGGCCGAGCGCAAACGTGTAGAGGCCGACAGTGCGCGCAGCGTTGCGGAACAAGCGCGTCTCGCGGAAGAAGAAGCGCGAGCGAATGAAGCCGCGCAGCGCAAAAAAGCGGAAGAGTTGGCGCGCCTCGCCGAAGCGCGTCGCATTCGTGCCGTGGCTTTGCAACGTCGCGCGGAAGAGTTGCGATTGCGCGCCGATAGCTTGCGCGGCATTGCCGCATGGGAAGCAAATCGCGCGGACAGTTTGCGCGTGGTTGCTGAACGTTTGCGCCGGCTCTCCACTGCGTTGTTGCTGGCCACGCAATCTTCGCTCGTGCCGAATGACACGCTTGCGGTGCTCATTGCGCGCAGCGCATATTATTTAAATGTGAACAACGGCGGCCCGAGCGAGCAGAATGAAATTTACGCCGCGCTGAGCCATGCATTGATGCGTCCGAAATTCGAACCCGCCGGCGGCCCGCTCATTTCGCGCCGCCATCAAGATTGGGGCGAGTCCGTTGCTTTCAGTCCCGACGGCGAGTGGATCGCCTCGGGCAGCGCAGATAGCTCCGTCGTGTTGTGGCAATTGGAGCAAGGCCAAGCCGGACTCACGACGCTCTATCGTCACGACGCGCGCGTGAGCAGCGTGGCGTTCGCGCCGAATGGTGCGTTGCTCGCTTCGGGCAGCGACGATCACACTGTGCATCTCTGGCAACGCGAGCGCAAAACTACGTTGCAAATTTATCGCGAGCCGCGCGCGCGCATTTGGTCCGTTGCATTCAGCCCGAACAGTGCATGGCTTGCTGCGGGTGATGCTTCCGGTGCAGTGGTGTTATGGAATACGCAAACGCATGCGGCGGTCGTGCATAATGGTCATCAAGGCAGCGTGCGCGTCGTGGCCTTTAGTCCCGATGGAAAAATTCTCGCTTCGGGCAGCAATGATCGCACGGTGCGTTTATGGCAAGTGGAAAGCGCGAACGACGAAGCGCCTCGCGTGTTGAGCAATGAAAGCCGCGTGCTCAGCCTCGCGTTTAGCAGCGATGGCCGCACGCTCGTCACCGGCGGCGATGACGGCCTTATTCGCTTGTGGGATATGACGGCGCTCGCACAAGAGCCGAAGAAGTTGCGCGGCCATACGAGTAGCGTCAATGACGTCGCGTTCAGTCCGCAAGGCAATGTGCTCGCTTCCGCGAGCGCCGATCGCACCGCGCGCATTTGGCATCTCGCGCAACATGAAGAAGGCATGGAGATTCAATTGCCGCATCAAGAATGGGTGTGGGCCGTGGCGTTCAGTCCCGAGGGCAAGCGCCTCGCCACCGCGTGTTCGGATAAAAGCATTCAAGTGTGGGTGAGCAATTCCGCAACGCTCGTCGATATCTCGCTCAAATACGTGAAGCGCGAGCTGACCGAGAAAGAATGGCAACAAGTGGTTGGTGAGGAGATTCCTTATGAAAGAGAGCAGCTTCGTGCGAAGATTGAGGATTGAAGATCGTGGATTGTGGATCGTGGATGGTGGATCGTGGTTCGCGTCATTGCCTTTTACGATTCTCTATCTTCTATTTTCTATCATCTTCTTTTCAACAATCGCCTCGGCACAAGAGCAGAATCCCTGCGCGGCTGTGCTCGAGCGCGCGGAGGATCAGTACGATTTGCGCGAGTATGACGAAGCGCTCAAGTTGCTGCAAGAATGTCCCGCGGCGCAATTTCTCGAGCCGCGGCAGCAACTACGCGCGCACAAACTTGAGGCGCTCGCGCGTTTGCAACTCGGCTCGGAGAATGAAGCCGAGAAAGCCGTGGAGAGTTTGCTCGATCTGCGTCCGAACTTTTCTCCCAATGAGCAACAAGACCCCGCGGCATTTGTTGAGTTGGTGAATAAGATCAAAGCGCAGCGCGCGAAGAAGAGCGACAAGAAATGGTATTGGATCGGAGGCGGCGGCTTGGTCGTGGGCGCGGTCGCGGCTTTTTTGATTTTCAAAGACGAGGGCTTGTCGCGTTTGCCCGAAGCGCCCGATCCGCCGAGGTAGTTTAGGTTGATGGTATCGATCACCATCTCATAGAATGTCATTCTGGAAGAATCTTTTCTAGTGCTCGGCACACACCCTATTTTTGAAAGTTGTGCCGAGTGCTCAAAAGGATTCCTTCTGACGGTCGCTCTATAAAAGAAAATTTTCAACAAACACGTTGAAAGGAAAGTCGCAATGACCGAAAAGCAATTCTCCGAAACCAACGGCAGCCTCGAGCCGCTAAGTCTTTGCCAAGCCCTTCGTCGTGTAACAGAGACCGCGCCTTTTATCAGCGACTTCGGCATATGGCGCTTGGGTTTGTTTAAAAGAAAGAATGCCATCCAGCTTGCGATGTTGAGCCTTGCAGCAAACGGGGGCTTAGTCATTCCCCTATTTCCAACATTACGAAACGATTCTTTGCTGGAATTATTTTACCGTGACGAAGAATCAAATAGCTCGATTTTCCGGTTTGATGTAAAAGCCCACACAGTCGAAGTTTTTCCTGGTGATTATTATAATAGAACTATACAGAAAAATCTACCCGATGAGTTAAGAGATAAGCCTCCCAACTTCAAGCTTATCTCAGGAGCCTTTTTTCACCAAAAAGTACAGCCTGGAATTTTTGTGCTTGATCCTGCATTCCACGATGTTTCCTCGCGCAAGCTATTCTTATTTAATGCTCACTTGGAGCCCCAAGAGATTGAGTGGGACATCAAGATCGATGAAGAAGACGGACAACTCCGCTTGCAGTATGTACGCTTCAAAAAATATCCCCGATTCGACAAGAATAGCGCAGTGTTAAAGTTTTGGTTATCCGCTGCATCTCGTGCCGTTCAATCCGCCTCGGAGCTTGTTATCCAGCTTGGTTTAAATCCCAGCAAAATTTATGTTGCAGATGCTTGGCTAAAGAATCGGGCTTCCTCACTCAGCGAAATAGCAAAAAAGCACATGAATCCGTGAGAAGGAAAATCCTCCAAGCCAGATAAGGAAAATTTCTATGAAAGAATGTTTCTTTTGTTTAGAGCAGATGCTTGAGCAAGAGTATGTTTGCAAGCACTGCAAAAATTGGCAGCCCGCAAAGTCTGAAATAGAAAAGAACCGAGGGAGAGTAATCGGCGACTTGGTCAGTTCACACATGGGAATAGGCGGTTTCTACAAAGCAGTTTTTAGAGGGACCTTGGGGGTCGCGCTTTTGATTGCGCTTTGGTTAGTTTTTGAGGTCGGGTTTAACTCAAGCCTGATGATAGAACGACTAATCGAATGGCGAAGCCAGACTTTGATTACTGGTGCAATTGTGTTCGTGCTGGTATCGGTGATCGTTTTCTCTGTTAATTGGGAACTGATGCGGGCGAAAATTAAAGTCGCGGAGAATAAGTATCTAATCGAAAGAACCTTGCGTTACCAACTTCGAGGCGTATCAAGATCGGCATTTGATCTTTATAAACTTGATGTTCATGCCGCAATAGTTGGTTTGGTTATTTTAGCCGCTATCATCCTTTCGCGATAGCACCCCAAACTATTTCCACTGCAAGTGAATGTGGTTGTTCGAATGAAGACGTAGATGAGAGCCATGAAAACCAAATTGCAGCCGAGAGAAGTACACTGCGCTATTCTTATCTCACTAGTAGCAAGCATTCCTCTCGCGCTCCACGCCCAATCCTCCTATCGCACCGAGAGCGCCAAAATCTTCGCGAGCAACGTCGTCGCGACGATCAAGATCGAAATCGCGCCGTCGTTTCTTGCTTACATCTTGAATCCGGCCAATTCGCAGAGCGACAGCCTTTTTCCGGCGCGCTTCATTTTTCAAAACGAGAACATCGCGGGTGACACGCTGGAGCCGGTCGGGTTTCGTTTGCGCGGCAATACTTCGCGCACTTCACCGAAGAAATCATTCAAAGTCGATATCAACGAATACGTGCGGGGGCAAAAACTTTACGGCCTTGAAAAGCTGAACGTAAACGGCGAGCACAACGACCCGGCCATCATGCGCTCGCGGTTGTGTTGGGATTTGTTCGAGCAAGCCGGCGTGCCTGGCGCGCGCACGGCTTACGCGGCGCTTTATATCAACAACGCGTATTACGGTCTCTACGTCATCGTCGAGCATTACGACGAGAATTTCATTCTCGACCGCTTTGGCAGCAACGACGGCAATCTCTACAAATGCCTTTATCCCGCGCCGCTCACGTGGCGTGGCGCAGATCAAGCCGCGTACAAATTCATGCGCAACTCGCGCGAGCGCGCTTATGACATTGAAATCAACGAAGAGCAAGATGACTACGCCGACCTCGTGAGCTTCATCAACTTTCTCAACAACACCAGCGACGCGGATTTCGCCCGCGATATTGAAGCGCGCTTTAACGTGCGCGCTTTCATCAAGTATCTCGCGCACAACACGCTGCTTGGCAGTTGGGATGATTATTGGTATTTGCAAAACAACTATTATCTCTATCACAACACGGCCACGGACAAGTTCGAGTTTATTCCGTATGATTACGACAACACCTATGGCATCGACTTCGTGAACGGCGATTGGGGCACGCGCGACATTTATAACTTTGGCCATCCGAGCGAGGCGCGGCCGCTCGTCATGCGTATTCTGAACATTCCGGCGTATCGCAATTTGTATTCGTTTTATATGAAAGAAGCGTTGAGCGGCGTGTTCACGCTCGCGGCGCACGAGGCGAAGTTCACGAGCTGGCGTGCGCTGGCCGAGCCGTGGGTGCAGAGCGATCCGTATTATCCGATACAATGGAATTTTACGTTCTCCTCATGGCAACAATCGCTCGATGCGGCATTCGGCGGGCATGTCGAATACGGCATTCGGCCTTTCATTCAAACACGCAGCGCGAGCGCAATGCAACAATTGCAAGAAGGCCCCTTGCCCGCAGAGATCACCGAGGTGCAATGGGAGCCGCAAAATCCCGCGGCGCGCGATGACGTGCTCGTGAAGTGTCGCGTGCTCGATGGCGGCGCAACCGTGTCGCGCGTGGATTTGCTCTACAGCGTTGCCGGCGGCCCGAGCGTGTTGGCGGCGATGTATGACGACGGCCAACATTTTGACGGCGCCGCGAACGACGGCGTGTATGCCGGAAAAATTTTCGGCCAAGCGCCGAGCAAGTCCATCGATTTTTATTTGCGTGCGCAGAGCAGCGCTGGCGCGTGGACGATCTATCCCGAAACCGCGCCGTTCAAAAAGATTCGCGTGTTCACGCCCGCGCCCACGTTTCCGCTCGTGATCAATGAATTCCTGGCGCAGAACACGCGCACGATTACCGACCCAGCGGATAACGATTGGGAGGATTGGGTTGAAATTTACAACACGGCGGACACCGCGGTTGCGCTCACCGGCATGTTCCTCACCGACAATCTCGCTTCGCCGCAAAAGTGGCAATTTCCGGATACGACGATTGCCGCAAAATCTTTTCTGCTCGTGTGGACGGACAATGAAGCGACGCAAGGGCCGATGCACACGAACTTTGCACTCAGCCGCAACGGCGAGCAAATCGGTTTGTTCGCGCCGATTGCAGTAGGCAATGCGCCGATTGACACGATGAGTTTCGTCGCGCAGAAGTCGGATACTTCATACGGACGCACGACGGACGGCGGCAGCACGTGGAGATTTTTTTCAACGCCGACGCCTGGGCGTTCGAATGTGAGCACGAGCGTGCAAGCGCGCGATGAGCAACAAGCGCTGCCCGAAGTTTTTCGTTTGGAAAAGGTTTGGCCCAATCCCGCGCAGAGCTTTGCGAACGTACGCGTGCATTTCAACCAAGCGGGCGTATACGAAATCGAAGTCTTCGATATGCTCGGCAGGAGCGTGTGGCGGCAAAGTCAACGATCGGTGGCGCTTGGTGCGCAGAATTTTTCCTTGCCGCTTGCGGGTTTGAGGCAAGGCGTTTACTTCGTGAGGGTGAAGATGGCGAAGCGCGCGCAGTTTGCGAAGCTAGTGGTGATTGACTGAACTTGTGCTTCAGTTACTGTAAACCCTTCTAGATCTGTCATTCAGTAGGAATCTTTTTAAGCTCTGGAGTTAACGTCCAGCGCCGAAAAGGATTCCTGCTGAATGACAAAATAAGATGGGGCAGTTTTAATTTATGAATACAGTCCGTCGTGTTTTTATCTCGTGAGGAAACCATGAACCAACCCCAGTCTTCCGCTCCACTCCCGCCGCCTTTGACGCCCGCGGAGATCGAGCAACTGTTTCAAGCCAATATTGCACAAATCAATCTCATGAAAGTCGCCGCGGGCAGCATGGTGAAAGGACTGCTCATGGAACTCGAGCGCAACAATCGCAACACGTACATTCGCCTGCGCGAAGCGGCGCCCAACGGGCATGTCGTGTTTTATGATTTCGTGCAAGGCGACAAAACGCTCGTCGGCCGCATTGCGCGTGCGCTCGGCTTCAAGATGGTGACCGAATCCAAGCTGGAGGTGCGCAGTGGAGCTTAAAAAAGTTTTGATCTTCGTGGTTGTGTTCGCGGTCGTGTTGCTCGTCACGCTCTCTTATATTTTAGGCAAGACCGACAATAGCGCGGAGATCAATCGCAATCGTTTAGAGTTGCAGCAACTGCGCGCTTCACGCGACTCGATCAAGACCGTGGTGGCGTTCAAAGACACGATGCAGAAAATGTTGCAACGGCAAATCACAACGCTGCAATCCGAACGCGAGGCATTGCGCGGACAAGTCGAGGCCATCGAAGAACAACGGCAACAAGGCCAGCTCACGGTACGCAATCTCCGCAAGCCCGAGGACTTGCTCAAAAAGCTGCGCGCGACTTATCCCGAACTGGCCGAGTCGGATTGGGGCGTGACCGAAGTTTATAACGCCGAGAATCAAGTGTCGATTCAATATCTGCTCATTCCCTTGTGGTTCAGCGAGACATTCATCATTCAAGATCAAAACTCCGCGGCCTATAAAGAACAGAACGAGAAGCTGCGCCAACTCGACACGCTCGGCAAACGCGTGGGCGTGTTGCAAGACAGCGTGCTCGTGCTTGAGATTCAAAAGAGCCAGGCGTATAAGAGCGGCTATGACGAGGCGTTCGCGAAGTATGAACTCGTCAATGCGAAATACGATTCGCTTTTGAAACGGCCGCCGCAATTCAAGGTTGGCATTCCGAACAAATGGGTGTTCATCAGCGGCGCAGCCGCGGGCGCGGCGGGCGGTATCATTCTCGGCAAGTAGCGCGTTTCATAACGATGTTCAGCCGCGGCTTGGCCGTGGCTTGCTTTGAGTCGTTTCATGCCACGGCCAAGCCGTGGCGAATCACGTCGAGCGTTTTTCGATAAGCTCACCTCAAGTGATATGCTCATGTTCAATCTCACCAATTTGCGGCGCGCTCGCGCAAGCGTCTGGATTACGCTCGTGCTTGGAGTATTGACCTCAGTCGCCGCGCAGAATTTTTGGCAACAAACGAGCGGCCCAATCGGCGCGGACGTGCGCGCGCTGGCAATCACTCCGAGTGGAACAATCTTCGCCGGCACGATTGGCGGGGGCGTGTTTCGTTCGCGCGATAACGGCGCGGCGTGGACGCCGGTTAATAATGATACGCTCAATCTCACCGTGCTCGCGTTCACGCAAAACACGAGCGGCAATCTTTTCGCGGCAACACTCGGCGGCGTGTTCCGCTCGCTCAATGAAGGCGATAATTGGACGCGCACCAATGTCGGTTTGGCGACGCTCAACATCCGTGGCCTCGCGATCAATTCGAATGAAGATATTTTTGCAGGAACCGCAGCCGGTGTGTTTCGCTCGCTCGACAACGGCGATACTTGGACACCGCTGCGCAACGGTCTTGCCGATACGATTCTCGTGGAAGACGTGGCGATCAATGCGAGCGGGCATATCTTCGCAGCAACGTTTCGCAACGGCGTGTTTCGCAGCACGGACAATGGCAATACATGGAGCGCAATCAACACCAGCTTGACAAATCGCTTTGTGTTCGCATTGGCCATCAATGCAAACGGTCATATTTTCGCGGGCACGAATAGCGGCGTGTTTCGCTCGTTGGATAATGGCAACACATGGACGACGACGGGCTTGCAACTCGGGCTCGTGCGGGCGTTTGCCATCACGGCGCAGGGCGACATTTTCGCGGGACTGGAAGGCGACGGCGTGTTTCGTTCGCAAGACAACGGCGCAACGTGGTCTTCGATGGTGAATACCGGCATCACGAACAACGTCGTGAATGCGCTCGGCCTCGATGCGCAAGGTTATCTCTACGCGGGCACGCGCGGCAGCGGCGTGTTTCGCAGCGCGCAAACGACAGTCAATCTACTCTTGCGCGCCGTGCCCGATACCACAACAGCGATTGACGGCCCGATTCTGCGTCTCGCGTTGAACGATTACTTCGACAATGCGAGCGAAAATTTATTTTACGCCGCCTCCGTTTCGGATTCCAGCAAGCTGTTTGTGCAATTTGATCCGTTGCAGCAGCACGTCCTCAAAATGACTCCACTCCGAGTGGGCGCTGCCGAAGTTGTGGTTGAAGCTTTCGATTCTCTTTCCAGCTTTGCGACGAGCGACACATTCCGCCTCACGATCACAAACGCGGCGCAGCCCGCGGCGCTGCGAACGGTTTATTGGACCGAGCCGTTGAGCAACAGCATCCAGCGCGCAAGCTCCGACGGAGCGCAACGTGCAACGCTCGTTGCGGCGTTGCCCAACAGCCCGCTCGATCTCGCCGTTGATTTCAGCGGCGGCAAAATGTATTGGTCGGAAAATTTCAACAACGGCTTGCCTAAAATTCAGCGGGCCAATTTGGACGGCACCGGCCTCGAAACGATCATCACTCTCTCCGGCTTGCTCATCGTGCCGAGCATTGCGCTCGACGTTCCCAATCAAAAAATTTATTGGGCCGTAAATCCGACGGCCAGCGCAGGCGATCAAGTTGCGCAGCGCGGGCCAGGCTCTATTGCGCGCGCAAATTTCGATGGCAGCAATGCCGAAGCGATCAACACCACCGTGGTGTTTCCAGTCGGCCTCGCGGTCGGCGGCGGCAAAGTATATTGGTACGACGACGGTACCGGCTTCATCGAGCGCGCGAATCTCAACGGGGATACGATTGAGAGCATTGTCGAACAACCCGATCAACAAAATTCGCCGCTGGCGGTCGATATTGCCGCAGGAAAAATTTTTTGGATTGCGGACGACTATCTGCGTCGTGCGAATCTTGACGGCTCGAATCAGGAAGACCTTTTTGCCGGAGCGGGCGCTGCAATTGACTTGACGCTGGACGCCGCGCATCGCAAAGTGTATTGGTCTTCCTTTGTGAACGGCATCGGTGCGATCACGCGCGCGAACTATGACGGCTCGCATGTGGAGACTTTGCCGTTCAACAATCTCGGCGCGGTTTATGGCCTCGCGGTCGGCGATTCCGCGGGCAATCGCGCGCCGGTAATTGCAAATGAAATTCCCGCGGTGACGCTCGTCGCGACGAATCCGGGATTCAAGCTCGTGCTCGATCTGCGCAATGTGTTTCGCGACCCAGATGAAGACGTGCTCGCGTTTGTCGCAAGCAGCTCGAATCTCGCGTCCGCCTCGGCAACGATCACTGGAAATATTCTCACGGTTGCGCCGGTGGATTCGGGTTTGGCGACGATCACGGTGACGGCGAATGACGGCAAAGGCGGAAGCGCGGCCACGAGGTTCACGGCGCGCACCGTCACCAGCAATGCCGCGCCGCGACTGGTTGCCGGCATTGCGGATCAAGTTTTGACGCGAGGCGCGCCTGCGTTCAAACGCGCATTGGGCGCGCATTTCAGCGACGCCGACAACGACGCGCTGCTCTTCGGCGCCACCAGCTCGCGTGCGCAAGTGGCAACAGCGAACATGCAACTCAACAGCGACACGCTCGAAGTCGTGCCGCTTGATACGGGCAATGTGGTCATCACCGTGTTTGCGAGCGACGGCAAAGGCGGGCAGATTGCGGACACGTTCAACGTTGCGGTTTATATCAGCCCGCCGCCGGTGATCACGCACACGAGCGTGGCGCAGCAGAATTTTAATCAAGCCATAACTCTTTCCGCAAAGATAACGGACAATGAAAACGCGGTGCGCAGCACGACGCTTTACTATCGTGAAGCCGGCGAGAGCAATTTTGTTTTGGTTAGAATGGATACGGTTCGTGTTGGCGTTGATACTTTGAACGCGACCGCTGCTATTCCCAACACCGCGGTGGGCGCAAGCGGTGTCGAGTATTATTTGGAGGCAAAGGACAAACACGGCGTGCCCGGCCGCGCGCCACAAATGGGCGTGTACTCCGTGCGCGTGCAAATTGGCGGCGAGGGCATTGATCGCGGCAGCGCGCAAACTTCCGGCACGGCGCAGAGCGGCTATCGTTTGATTTCAATTCCGCTCGAATTGAATAACAAAAACGCGGAAGCGGTTTTGAGCGATGATCTCGGCGTGTATGATGATCGGCAATGGCGCTTTTATGAATGGACGAGCAACGCGAACGGCGAGCTTACGAAAATCGAATATCCGAACACAACGGCCTTCGAACCGGGCAAAGCATTTTGGTTAATTGTGCGCAGCAGCGATCGCAAGATCGACTCCGGCTCGGGCACGACCGTGAGCACCGCGAGCAGGTTCGCGATCAATCTCAATAAAGGCTGGAACCTCGTGGCCACGCCGTTCAACTTTGCTTCGAGCGCCGCGCCTCTTCTTGCCAACGGCGACTCACTTTTATTTTATGCTTATGAAAACGGCTGGAGCGCGCCGCGGCGGCCGAGCGGCCGTAATCGCCTCGCGCCATTCGAAGGCTATGCCGTGTTCAGCGACACGGCCACGACGATGTTCATTTTGCCCAATGAATTTGCAGCGCAGAATGAGCCTTTGCCCAAGGCGGAGTCGAGTGCAACTCTGTGGTCGATCCGCATCGCCGCGCAATGCCAAGAGGCGCGCGATGAAAACAATTTTGTTGTGGTGATGAACCGCGCGGCGCGCGCGTGGGATGCGAACGATCATCCCGAGCCGCCGGCGATCGGCGATTACGTTTCGTTATCTTTCCCGCACGAAGAGTGGCGCCGTTTGAGCAAGAACTACTGCACGGATGCGCGGCCGGAGTTTGATGAAAGCGAGGAATGGAATTTCTCCATCGAAACCAACATGCGCGATGAAGTGCGTTTGAGATTCGAAGACATTGCAAGCGTGCCGCGCGAGTATGAAGTTTGGCTGATCGACAAAGCGTTGCCGCTCGCGCAAGATTTACGACGGAACCATCAGTATATCGTTGCCGCTCGCGGCCCGGAAAATCCCAAGCAGCTCACGCTCGTAGTGAGTCGCGCGGGAAATATGAAAGAAGAGTATCAAGCCTTGCAGGCCGCGCCTTCATCATTCGAATTGAGCCAAAATTTTCCGAACCCCTTCAACCCCGCCACGACGCTGCGCTATGCGTTGCCGCGTGCGGAACGCGTGACGCTGCAAGTCTTCAATCTTCTTGGTGAATTGATTACGACGCTGGTGGATGATGAGCAGCAAGACGCAGGTTATCACGCTGCGATTTGGAATGGGCGCAATGCGGGGGGGCAATTAGCAGGCAACGGCGTCTATTTCGTGCGCATGCTTGCGGGAGAGTTTATGCAAGTTCGCAAAGTTATATTGCTCGAATAGAATCAGTTTGGATGTGAGACATCAAACAAGGACAACGCCATGCGCATCAAATTTTGCGGCGCGGCCCGCACCGTGACCGGCTCGCAGCATTTGCTTCATCTCAACGGCCAACGCATTTTGTTGGACTGCGGCCTCTATCAAGGCCATCGCGCTGAAGCGAGACAAAAAAACGAATCCTTTCACTTTGATCCCGAGAGTGTCGATACGCTCGTGCTTTCGCATGCGCATATTGATCACACCGGCAATATTCCGTCGCTCGTCAAACGCGGCTTTGATGGGCCGATTTACGCCACGCGCGCAACTGCGGGCTTGTGCAACCTCATGCTGCGCGACTCCGCCTTTCTGCAAGAACGCGATGCGGAATGGTTGCGCAAGAAACGCAAAGAGGAAATCGAGCCGTTGTATTCGATTGAAGACGCGGAGCGCGCACTGCAACTATTTGTGGGCATGCCCTACACACGGCCGTTTTTTATCGCGCCCGAAGTGCAAGTCACGTATCGCGACGCAGGACACATTCTCGGCTCCGCGAGCGTGACGCTCGACTTTAACGAAAACGGACGCGCGCGGCGCTTTGCATTCAGTGGCGATTGGGGCCGCGCGGGCGCACCGATTTTACGCGATCCCGATCAACTCGACGAGCTTGACGTGCTCATTCTGGAAAGCACGTATGGCAATCGTCTCCACAATGATTTTGAAAATATCGAAAACGAGTTGGCGGAGATCGTTACTTCGGTTTACAAGCGCGGTGGGAAGATCATCATTCCCGCATTTGCCGTGGGCCGCACGCAGGCGCTCGTTTATTATCTGCATAAATTGTGGCAAATGAATCGCATTCCCGAGATGCCGGTGTATGTCGATAGCCCGCTCGCCGTGAATGCGACGGAAATTTTTCGAGCGCATTCGGAGTGCTTTGATCGCGAGACGAATCGTGTGTTTATGGAAGACGGCCACGATCCTTTCGGCTTCGCGCGTTTGAACTATGTGCGCACGCTCGACGAGTCGAAAAAGCTGAACGATCTGAAATCGCCGTGCATTATTATTTCCGCTTCGGGCATGGCCGAGGCCGGACGCGTGTTGCATCATCTTGCGCATCACATTGGCAGACCGGAGAATTGTGTGCTGCTCGTGGGTTTTATGGCCGAGCACACCCTGGGTCGGCGTTTGGGTGAGGGTGTAAAGGAAGCGAAAATTTTAGGGGAGCTTTTTGAGCGCAGATGCGAAGTGCGTAAACTCGACGGCTTGAGCGCGCACGCGGATCGCGACGAGTTGCTCACGCTCGTGCAGCGGCAGAATCCGAAAAAATTGCAACACATTTTTCTCGTGCATGGCGAACCGGAGCCGGCAGAAGCGCTGGCAGAGAGCATTCGCGGTTTAGGCTTTGCGAATGTGCATGTGCCGTTTGAGGGGGAGGAGTTTGAGGTGTGAAAAAATCGAACCCTTTTACGCCTGAAGGCGCTACTACGAACGCTCAATTCGCTTCGATATACTCGTCATAAACTTTTTTACGATCCGGATCAATCTGCGATAGAATTTCAAAAGGTGCTGTGTCTTTGCCGCGCTTGAAGATTTCAACCATCTCTTGATAGTGTGCGTCGATAAAATTCTTTGCGGCGAGATGATCTTTGTCGGCCTTAATAATTTCTTCGAGCCGTTTCAAGGCTTCCATCACGTAATGCCGGGTTTGCTCCGCTTTATCGGTTGACCAGATGCCGTAAAAAAAGTAATCCTTCATCTCGCGAAACTTTTTGTAGTTGTCGGAGGCCAGTGCGGTGATGAGGTCTTCTCGAATATCCCAACCATACGCAAACAAACTGTACTTGCCTTCTTGCATCGCGCCGCGCGCTTTGGTAAAATAATGATCGCCCGCGGAGGCGCCATACTTGTCCAGCTCGTTCGCGATGATCATGAACATATAAAAATCGATCAGGCCGCGCACAGGCACGTAGGTCGCGGACTCCTGAATGGTCTCGCCCTCTTGAAACGGAAAAACCGCGCGCTTGTCGTAATATTGAATATCCGGCCCCGCGGCGATGAGGGTGCATTTATAACGATCCTCGACCCCGGAAGGATTGTCTTCCAGAAAGAATTGAAACCCCACTTCGAACGGGCGCACGAAATCTTCTTCGATCCAATTTCGGTTGTTGATATAGTTCTGCACCTTCTCCGCAAAGTTGGCCATGCGCGTTTTCTTTTCCTGCGGCAGCTTGTCCAAAATCACCGTGACCTTCGCCGTGATCACACGACCGCGCTTGTCCGGCTTGGCGTGCGTCGCTCCCGTCACGAACAACAAGAGGAGCGCAGTCAGAAAATAAAATTTATGCACGGCACGCATAGGGCTTTCTCCATCGATAAATTAAATTCACTTCAGTTGCTCACGCGAATATAGTCAGGGGAGTTTATGAATGTCAAGCCATTCATCTGTTTGCTCGTGCCGCTCGCCGCGTTCGCGCAAGATTACAACCTCGGCACGCGCGCGCAGGCACTGGGCGGAAGCGGCGTTGCGCTCGCGACCGATCCCGAAGGCCAGCTCATGAACCCCGCGACGCTCGCGCAAGTTCCCGGCAAGGCCGTGACACTTTCGTATTCACGTCCGTTCGGCATCAAAGAGATCACACTTTCGAGCCTCGCTGCGAGTGCGGCGCTGAAAAAAATCGCAGTGGGTGCGGCGATGACGCATCTGGGGCATGCGCAATTTGAAGATCAGGCCTTTGC
The DNA here is from genome assembly GCA_041918175.1 of bacterium. Lineage (GTDB taxonomy): Bacteria > Zhuqueibacterota > Zhuqueibacteria > Zhuqueibacterales > Zhuqueibacteraceae > JABWAN01. Next base: position 19,478 of record JAYRWE010000129.1, on the reverse strand, counting down.
GCTTTCTGGCGCCTATAAGTTTGTACTGGCAACAACGCGCAACAAAGAAACGCGTGCGCTTTTACTTGGCGCACAAAGTGTTTTGCGGCGCGTCGAGATTGCGCGCTATGAAACGCGTTTGCATTGGCGCTTGCACGCGGGCCTCATCGCGCCGCTGAGTGAATTCGTTGCGTGGGGAGTTGCTTTGGGCAATGTGTTTGAAGTAGGAGAAGAAACGGGGCGCAGTCTTGCATTGGGTGTGGGCTATCGCTCCCCTTCGCGCTTCATCGGGCAGTTCGACATTTTTAAGCAAACCGGCTTCGCGCTGGAATTGCGCGGAGGAGCAGAGTTATCATTGTTGCCGCAGCTCTTGTTGCGTATCGGCATGAGCACCAATCCCGAACGCTTCACCGTGGGCCTGGCGTTCGCGCTCAAGCCGGCAACTCTGCACTTCACCACATTCTCGCATGTCGATCTCGGTTGGACACAGCAATATGCCGCGACCGTGGGTGAATAAAAAAAAGCAGCCGGATCATTTGCGCTCCGACTGCTTTTTGTTTTTCAAACAAGAAAACTCACAACTCGGCCACCTCGCAATACACTTTGATCGCGCCCTTCGCCGTGGTCAACTTGTCGAGCATCTCCTGATAATTCTCCAAACCTTTCACCGGATGCGTGAGCAAGCGCTTGAGCCAGCCGCGATACTCCGCCTCGGCTTGCGCCAAATCTTTCACACCCGCCTCGAAATATTCGCGATTCGCATTCACTGTGCCCACCATCACTTTGTTGCCGAGCACAAATTCCAAGTTGATTTTATCCGCGGGCACTTCCACTTTTTTATCGCCGCCGGTCACGCTCGAAAGCACGAGCACGCCGTTCTTCGCGAGCGCTTGCATACTTTCAAACACGATGGGCGAAAAACCCGTCGCTTCAAAGATGAGATCAAACGGGCCATACTTCTTTGCACCTTCGAGCACTGGCAGACTTGCGGTCGATTCATACCGCGCACCGAGCGCTTCAATCAAATCCGAGTTGAGATACGGCTTGGGCGTGCGGCCAAACACCGTCACTTCCATGCCGCGCAAACGCAGCGCGAGGGTGGCGAGCAAACCAATCGTGCCCGCGCCCATCACCGCGGCTTTGCGCGGACGCCACACACGCAAGCGCCGCTGAATCTCAAACGCTTGCCCAATGCCTTTTTCCACCACCGTCGTCGGCTCCAACAACACGCCCACTTCTTTCAAGCCGCGCGGAATTTTCACGATGTACTCGGGATCGTCAACATAATATTCCGCAAGAAAACCGTGACGCAGATTGATGCCGCGCTCGTAATACATATCATCCGTGGTCATATCATACGTGCCGATTTGATCATAGATCGAATGTCCGGGCCGGCGCACCGTCGCGACAACATAATCACCGGGCTTGAACTCCGTCACGTTCGGCCCGACTTCTTCCACGATGCCGAATGACTCATGACCAGTGATGAGATAGTCATATCCCGCAGGCGCAGCACCATACTCTGCGGCGTTGATCTCTTTATCCGTGCCGTCTACGCCGACGCGCAACACTTTCACGAGCACGCCGCGCCCGTTCGGGATCTCAGACACCATTGGCTTGGGCACCTCACGCAGATGCATCGAGTTGGGTTTGCCCGGAATTACGGCTATGGCTTTCATGTTTGGTTCTCCTGGTTAAAATTTTCGAATTCTATTTCACGCGCTTGTGCGCATCAGAAATTTACTCTGCCATCACCGCTTAGTCGTTTGCGACCGTCATAGCTTACAACTTGGGGCTTTGCATTCTTCTCTTTTTAGCTCCTTAAAAAAAGAACTCCCACGAAACGCTTGCCGCAATTTCGTGAGAGTTCTTTTTTCGTGGAAGAAAAAGCTTTTGCTAATGCGATTCGCCCCAAAGTTCTTTTAAACGCCGATCGCGGCCGCAGCCCGTGCGATAGGCTTGATAACGCAACGGATTCTTTTTATAAAAATCCTGATGATATTCTTCCGCGTGATAAAATTCCGTGAACGCAACAATCTCCGTTACAATTGGCTGCTTGAAACGTCCGGACTCGGCAAGTTCGCGCTTGGTCACTTCCGCGAGTGTGCGCTGCGTTTCGTTATGATAAAAAATGCCGGAGCGATATTGCGAACCGCCGTCGCAAAACTGTCGATTCGCTGCGAGCGGATCGATGTTGCGCCAAAACACTTGCAGCAATTGCAGGTAAGTGATCTTTGTCGAATCATAAGTCACTTGTACGGCTTCAGCGTGGCCGGTTGTGCCCGCGGAGACTTCTTCATAACTCGGATTCTTTTTAAAACCGCCCGAGTAACCCGAGATCGTCGAGATCACGCCGGGAAGTTTATCGAACGGCGCTTCCATGCACCAAAAGCAGCCGCCGGCGAATGTCGCAGTCGTAAGATTTTTTGTTTGCTCGGCCGTCATCGCCTCGAGCGCAGAGTCGTGCGCGGGTTGCTCAGAGGTTTGACACGAAGATAAAACCAGCGCCGCGAAAATTGAGAGCATGTTCATAAAATAAGTTCTCATAGCTTGGAATGGGATTTTCGAATTAAAATTGTTTTGTTTCTAGCGCGTGCCTTCAGGAGGAAATGACACTGCAATCAAAACTATTGTCGCAATGCCGGCAACGCTTCGCCTTTGGGAACGAACTTCAGCGCGACGCCGTTGTTGCAATAGCGCAAGCCCGTCGGCTTGGGCCCGTCATCGAACACATGGCCTTGATGCCCGCCGCAGCGCGCGCAATGATACTCCGTGCGGCCATAGCCGATTTTATAATCCGTTTTCGAGCCGATATGTTCTTTGATAAGCGGCTGAAAAAAACTCGGCCAGCCCGTGCCGCTCTCGTATTTCGCGTTTGAAGAAAACAGCGGCAGGTAACACGCCGCGCAAATAAACGTGCCTTCGCGCTTCTCTTGGTTCAACGGACTGGTGCGCGGATACTCCGTGTCTTCTTCGAACAACACGGCATACTCTTGTCGCGAGAGCAAACGTTTCCACTCTTCGCGCGGCTTGTCGAGTTTTGCAACGGTTTTGCCGCTATCGCCGGCTGCAAAAGTTTCTTGTGTCATCTTGGTTTCCTCTCCCGTGCGCGCGCACGCCGTGGAGATACTTCCGGCTGTGATGAGCGCGAGCAGTAGGTTTGAAAGTGTGGTTGGGGATTTCATCTTCGATCTCATTTTGAAATTTGTTTCTATCCGTTTATTCTTCTATCTTTCCGCGCGCTAAAACTTAGGGGAGGAGTGCGCCACCAACTTAAAGGCCCTCACATGCTCCATGTAATCTATCGCGTTACAAATTTTGAAGCCGTCGCTCCATACACACTCCGAGTTCAATTCAACGACGGTGTTGAGCAAACCATCGACTTCCGGCCGATTATGGAGGGTAAGCTATTCGCACCGCTAAAGGATTTGACTTTGTTCAATCAAGTCAAGCTTGATCCCCAAGTTCATACCCTCGTTTGGCCAAACGGCGCGGACTTCGATCCGGCGACGTTACACGATTGGCACGAACATGTCGAAGAACTCGCCCTACGATCCGCACAATGGCAGGACATTCGATTGAAAGAGCAAATAACAACGCAGCAATGAAAACCTGCTCGAAATGCCGATCAAACATGATCACCGGCGTGGCTGAAATCAATTTTAGCCGCAATGGGTTAAATGTCCGTCTCCGGAATGTGCCGGCAATGGTCTGCACCAACTGCGATCACAAGACATTGGAAGGCAAGCTTGCTCGCCACGTTGATGGCATCGTGCAAGCAATTTTTGCCGGCGAGCAATCACTGCGCGTGCGCGAAGTCGTGCTCGAAGCCGCCTGAGATTTTTCGAAGCGCTTTTTGGCCACGACTCAAGAGTGAAGCGATTTTCGCACATTGCAGTTGATAACAACCTCGCCCCGCGCTTTAATCCCGCCACATTTAACACGCTCCAACTCGGTCTGGTCGAGATTGTTGTTGCTTCAAACATGTATCGCCAGCGAGTAAAAAGATTCTTTCAGAATGACATGTGAGGAGGGTGTCGTTCAGAATTGCGCTCCATCAATCCACAAATCCAAAACTCCACCACTCCAAGCAGTTTCACCCTCTCGGCTGCAACAGCTTCGCGACCACGCCGGTCCAGCCGGTTTGATGTGAAGCGCCGACGCCGCGACCGTTGTCGCCGTGGAAGTATTCATGGAACAGCACATAGTCGCGGAAGTGCGGGTCGGTTTGCATCTTTTCGCTGTAATTGAACACCGGACGCTTGCCGTTTTCATCCTTCAAGAAAACGCGCGCCAAACGGCGTGAAAGCTCGTTCGCGACTTCGTTGATCGTCATAAATTTTCCCGAGCCGGTCGGGCACTCGATCTTGAAATCGTCGCCGTAGTAGTGATGAAATTTTTGCAGCGATTCGATGAGCAGATAATTCACCGGAAACCAAATCGGCCCGCGCCAGTTGGAGTTACCGCCGAAGAGGCCGCTGTCGGATTCGCCGGGTTGATAGGAAACCGTGTGGGGATTACCCATCACCTCGAACACATACGGATGCTCGTGATGATAGCGCGACAACGCACGCACGCCATATTCCGAAAGAAACTCGGTTTCATCCAACATGCGCTTGAGCAGCATCTTCATGCGATGCCCGCGCAAGAGCGAGAGCAAACGCCGCTCGCCTTTGCCCGGCTCATTCCAACGCGAAACGAGGCTCGCCAAATCGGGACGATAATTTAAAAACCATTCGAGGCGTTCTTTGAACTCCGGCAGTTGTTCGAGCAAATCCGGATCGAGCGTTTCCACGGCGAAGAGCGGAATCAAGCCGACCATCGAGCGCACTTTGAGCGGAATGGTGGAATTATCCGGCAAGTGCAGCACATCGTAAAAGAACTCGTCTTGATAGTCCCACAGATTGATGCCCTCGCCGCCGATGTTCGCGGTCGCGCCGGCAATATACAAAAAGTGCTCGAAAAATTTCGTTGCCATGTCTTCATACACATGATTGTGCTTCGCGAGTTCGAGCGCGATGCGCATCATGTTGAGCGAGTACATCGCCATCCAACTCGTGCCGTCGGCTTGCGCAATATGGCCGCCGGTGGGCAAAGGCGCGCTGCGGTCGAACACGCCGATGTTGTCCAATCCTAAAAAGCCGCCTTGAAAAATGTTCATGCCGTGCGCGTCTTTGCGATTGACCCACCATGTGAAGTTGAGCAGCAGTTTTTGAAACACGCGCTCGAGAAACACGAGATCGCCCTCGCCGCCGCTTTGCTTGCGATCGATTTGAAACACGCGCCACGTGGCCCACGCATGCACCGGCGGATTCACGTCACCGAACGCCCATTCATACGCAGGCAATTGGCCGTTGGGATGCATGTACCATTCGCGTGTGAGCAATACAAGCTGCTCCTTCGCAAACTCCGCGTCGATCAATGCGAAGGGAATGCAATGAAACGCGAGATCCCATGCAGCATACCACGGATACTCCCACTTGTCCGGCATCGAAATGATATCCGCGTTGTTGAGGTGGAGCCATTCGTGATTGCGGCCGTGCAAACGATTCATGGGCGGCGCGGGTTGGCCGGGATCGCCTTTGAGCCATTGCGGAATGTCGAAATAGAAAAACTGCTTTGACCAAAGCATGCCGGCAAAAGCTTGGCGCTGCACGCTCCTTTCATCGGCATTCGCAACGCGATCTTGCACTTCATAATAAAACTCATCGGCTTCTTGCAAACGTTGCGCAAAGAGCCTTTCGAAATTTTCAAAGGGCTGATTCAGATTGGCATTTGCCAAACGCAAGCGCACGGTGGCCGAGCCGCCGCCGGGAATGCTGAGTTGATAGTGTGCCGCAGCCTTCGTTCCGTTGTGCGAAGAGTTGATCGCGTTCTTTTCGCCGCGCACGACATAATCATTGAGGCCGTCTTTAAAAGTGCCGCGCGTATCCTGCACGCCGTATAAACGCTTCGCGTTGGTTTCATTTTCACAAAACAAAAGCTCCATTGCGTTCTCGCAGTAAAGGCGCAAGGTGCCAAGCTCGCCTTGCTTGGCTTCGATGACGCCTTTTGCAACTTCCGTGAGTGTGGGCTTGTTGCCATTGTGTCCCCACGACCACGTGTTGCGAAACCAAAGCTGCGGTAGCAGCGTGACGCGCGCCTCTTCCGGGCCGCGATTGTGCACCGTAATTTTGACGAGCAGGTCCTCGGGCGCGGCTTTCGCGTATTCGATGAACACATCGAAATAACGGTCATCATGAAAAATGCCGGTGTCGATCAACTCAAACTCCGCCTCGCTTTTGCCGCGACGACGATTCTCTTCCACGAGCCGCGCGTAAGGAAACTCGTGCTGCGGATATTTGTAGAGCATCTTCATGTATGAATGCGTGGGCGTGCTGTCGAGATAATAGTAATACTCTTTCACATCCTCACCGTGATTGCCTTCATTGCCGGTCAAGCCGAACATGCGCTCTTTGAGAATGGGATCTTTCCCATTCCACAACGCGAGACTGAAACAGAGCAATTGCTGCGTGTCGGAGATTCCGGCAATGCCTTCTTCACCCCAGCGAAAGGCTTTGCTACGCGCGGCATCGTGCGAAACAAATTCCCATGCGTTGCCGTGGGGACTATAATCTTCGCGCACCGTGCCCCACTGCCGCTCGGTTACGTACGGGCCCCATTTTTTCCATGCTGAGGTTTTATTCTGCGCCTCGGTGAGACGTTGCTTTTCGGCGTTCATTGAGATGGTCTCCGTCTAGAAATTACTGCACGACTTGCTTTCGGTTATTTTGTTGACGAATAAAGGAAAATGCAACAGCGAATTTTTGTAAGAGGCCCTTGCAACGGCTTGGCCGTTGCATTAATGCTTATGTGCTTATGCCAATGCGCAATAAAGCCTCGGCCAAGCCGAGGTTCGAACGGTTTGAGCGCGGCCACAGATAGCTACGTTGCTTAGTCGAAAACACCGCGCCATTCTTACAGAAAAATCATTCGGCTTTCGCTAAAGTAACCGGGGAAAACCCTCTCTCACCCTCTCCTTCGCCAACTCACACTTTTTGCTTTCCGTCAATCGCTGCGAACGCGGGTATTTAGATTGCAAGCTCATCGGCATTCATGTGTGGGGCAGCATTCATGAATCCTTGCAATCCATCTAGCGCGAAGCGATTTTATGCCACTCCATTTTTACTGCGCGGAAAGAAAAACTATTTCATCACACATGAGACCTGCCAGGACGTACTCACGCTCCTTGCGTTTGCCAGCTTCTCTTATCATTTGCCTTTTACTTCTCGCCTCCTGCCAACTTGCTCCGCCGCAAGCCCCAAGTTGGGAAACAGAAATCAATCTGCCCTTGATCAACAAGCGATATGCGATGCAAGAAATCATCGCGGACGAAGAAGAGTTTTATGCCGATCAAGAAGGCTTGGTGCATTTCGCGACAACGGTGCAGTTAGACTCATTCGGCGTGGGCGAGCGTTTGGCGATCAGCGCATTGCAGGAGTCATTCGATTATCGTCTCGGGCGTTTCAAAATTCCCGCGCCTTCTCCTTTAACTGCAGAGCTTTCATTGCGGCAAATTTACCCGGCCTCTGGAAACTTAGCGGGACAAACCGCGGCGCTGCCCGCGTTTGGGTTTGCGTTGGCATTGCGCAACTTGCCGGATTTCGACAGCTATTTCGTAGTTGATCGAGTCACGGGCACGATTACCATAACATTGCGCAACGGCCTGCCGATTCCGCTCGGTCCGCTGCGTATTGAATTGCGCGAAGGCAATGTGGACACGTTAATCGCGGCATTCGACCACAACAACGAAATTGCGCCGAACAGTGAAATAACGCGCGTGCTTGACCTTAACGGACGCAGCTTTTCAAATAACATTACGCCGGTGCTTTCGGGACAATCGCCGGGCAGTCGCGGCAATCTCGTGTTGATTGATCCAAACAGCTCGGTGCGCTTAACGATGACGGCCTCTGTGTTTGAAGTTGAAAGTGCACGTGCGCGTATCGGCACATTGCGCCTTGACGAAGAGGGCGAAATTCCGGTCGGCGATTCTTTGCAAATCATTTCGGCGCTGGTCAAATCCGGTGTGCTCACCTTGAATCTGCAAGGCAATTTTCCTGTGCGCACTGAGGTATCCGTGACTTTGCCCGATTTTCGTAGAAACAACAACGATACGCTCAAAGCAACACTCATTGTGCAGCCGAATGGCAACAGTGCATTGCAACTAAATCTTGCCGGCTATGATTTGCAACCGCGCACCGCGCCTTTTGGCCAACAGAAGATTCGTTTCAAATGGAGAGTGCGCACGCTTAACAGCGCAAACGAATTTGTGACGCTGTCAAGCGGCGACGGTATGCGGGCAACGTCTGCCAGCACGAAGATTGTTTTCGCGAAATTGCAAGGCGCATTTACGGCAAAAGAGATTACGCTCGCGCCGCAGACGTTTGATCTAAATCTGCCCGCGGGCCTCGATAGTTTGCAGCTTTTGCAGGCGCAATTACAAATCATTTTGCGCAACGGCATCAACTTTCCGGTGCAAACCGATTTGCGCGTGGAAGGTTTTCCAGAGCGCGGGCCGAAGGTACAATTGTTTATTCGCGAGCGCATTGCGCCGGGCCAGGCGAACGGCATGCCGGTCGAATCGCGCATTGTAATTAACGGCGCCACCATTCAAAATTTTCTCGATGTATTGCCGCGCACGTTGAAGGTCTCGGGTCGCGTTTGGGTGGGAGAAAAAATTTTCAACGGCAGTGTGAGCGAAAGCAATATGGTGAGCACGGCGCTGCGCTTTGATACGCCGCTCGCGCTCGCCCTTCCGGCGCAACGCGTAGAGTCGGAGGTGAGCACGCTCACGATTGATGCTTCCGTGCGTGAGCGCATTACAAAACATTTATTGCGCGGCAGCGTTACTTTGCGTCTCAACAATCGTCTGCCGTTTGAAGCTTCGGCCGCGGTACATATCGCCCGTAGCGCGGCAAATGTATTTCGCACGCCGGACTTAATCGTCGGCCCGGTGCGCATCACGTTGCCGCCACTCGATCCCAACACCGGGCGTGCCTTGCAACCGCGCAGCAGCGAGGCTGTGCTCGCGTTGAATGAAACGCAGCTCAGACTTTTTCAAAGTTCGCCGCTGTATGTCGGTGTTTTGCTCACTCTGCCCGGCTCGAACGGCAAGGTCATTCGCATTGCCGCGGATGACTATGTTGCCGTGCAAGCGCTAGCGCAGATGCGGCTGCTCGTGGAAGATGACGCCTTGCGATGAGCATGTTAGGGGCGTTCCGACTTTATCGACTTCATTCTTCAAACTTCAATGCGATTGACATTATGAATGTGCCGCGCAATCTGCTCTTGCTAACACTTTTGGTGCTCTTTCCAACATCCTTTGCCTTTGGCCAAACGCATGTGAGCAATGCGCGTGCGTTGGGCATGGGCGGAGCATATCTCACCCAAGCATTTGGCGCGGAGGCCGTGCGCTGGAATCCTGCAACCCTCGGCTTGCGCTCCACGCCGCGTTATTCGCTCATGTTCGCCTCGTTCGGATTGGGTGTGAGCAACAACGCGTTCAATCAATCTGACTACAACCGCTATAACGGCGCAAAGCTCTCGGTTGTCGATAAACAAACGCTCGTGCAGCGAGTGCCGCTCGCAGGTTGGAATTTTCACGCGGGCAGCGGCCTTGAGTTGCTCGGTTTTTCTTTTCATAACTTCGCAGCGATGATTAGCCTCGACGCGATTTCCGATGCGACCCTGCCGCGCGATGTGATCGATCTTTTATTAAACGGCAACACCGTGGATCGTCTCTATGATTTTTCCGACGCGCGCGGTTCGGCTCTAGCCTTCGGGAGCATCGGCGTTGCTTATGGACATACGTTGGTGCTGCCGCAAAAGAGCATTAAGCTCGCTGTTGGCGGAACGATTAAATATCTGCGCGGCTTCGGTATCGTTGAAATGACCGAGGCACAAGGACAAGTTCTAACCACGCTTGCGGGTATTTCCGGCGATGCCGCGGCGCAAGCGCGAGTTGCCGAGGGCGGCAACGGCTTCGGCATTGACCTCGGCGCAACCGCATTGCTACGGCGACAGTGGCGCGTGGGGGCAACGGTGCGCAATGCCTTCGCCACGATTGCATGGCAGCGCAATGTGCGGCGTTATGAATACGGCGTGCATGCCGATTCGCTCACGCTCGTGGCCGTGGAAGACAATGAAAACGCGGTGTTCAACAACGCTTCAGAGAGTCGTCGCGCAGAAAAATTTTCAACAGCACTGCCGCCAGTGCTGCATCTCGGGGTGTCGCGCGTGTGGCCGGAAATTATCGTGAGCGCGGATGTCTTGCAGGGATTGCGACGCGCATACGGAGTAACACTCACGCCGGAACTGCGCGCAGGTGTAGAATTGAACATCGTTCCCGGTCTATCAACTCGCGGAGGAGTTCGCTTGGGTGGGCATCATAAAATTGGATCGAGCCTCGGCATTGGTTTGCATGCCGGAGATTTTAATTTCGACCTCGCGGCGGGCGCGTTGGGTGGCATGGTTCCGCTCCTAGGCAAAGGCATGGGGCTCGCGTTTAGCATGCGCATTGTGCGATAAAAAGGTGCATGCGATAATGTCGTAAAAATTTTTCCGAGGATTCCGATACTCGATTTGCCGCATACCACGTTGTTCGCCCCTCATTCTTCTTTCTCTATCCCCGCCTTGTGTAAGCTGTCATTCGTTTGCATATGCCATCTTCGTGAGCGTTTCGCATTTTAGAAAACCACAACTCCTGCAACGCACGCACAACTCAAGGCGCGAGGAACTGCACATGCTCTTATTTTCCTGCAAACATCTAGAAAATTCCCCGATAACGCCTAAAAACAACTTGACTTTTCGGGCATGAAGCCATACTTTTCGCGGCTTTAAAAAAGGCAAATACTTTTTCCCATAAGAAAGTAAACCTGAAAGCGAGCACTTGATGAAGCGAACGTATCAACCGCACAATCGCAAGCGCAAGGCGAAACACGGTTTTCGCGAGCGCATGAAATCCGCGGACGGCCGCAAGGTCTTGGCCAGCCGTCGCGCTAAAGGCAGAAAACGTCTCACGGTCAGTGACGAATAAACCGCAACAAAGCTTTTCCCTGCCCAAGCAAAGAATCCTGCGTCGCGCTCAAGCCATCAAACATGTCTTCGAGGCCGGGATTTTTGTGAAGGGCAAATGGTTTGATGTGGTTTATCTCTGCAATGCGGAGCAGGAGGGACAGATTGCTTTTGCCGCCTCGCGGCGCGCACGCAATGCCGTGGAGAGAAACCGCATCAAACGTAGGCTGCGCGAAGCCTTTCGTTTGGAACAAATCACCTTGTGCTCTACCTGTAGTGCGATCGTGATTGGCAATCCCAAAATTTTTCAAACAAAAATTCCGGACGTGCGTGCTGAGATGAAAAGAGTTTTTCAAGCTGCGGGATTGTTAGCCTAACCCTCTTTTGCGACGCGCATCGAACTGGCGTCGCAAACCGTGAAACGATGTTGTGATGAAGCATATTTTTATTTTCCTGATACGAGTTTATCAAAAACTCATTTCGCCTCTCCTGCCACCCTCTTGCCGATTTCTTCCCACTTGTTCCGAATATGCGTGTCAGGCGATTCAAAAATACGGTGTGTTCAAAGGAATGTATCTAGCGGTGCGCCGGCTGTTGCGCTGTCATCCCTGGCATACGCCGGGTTTTGATCCCGTGCCTTAGTCGTGACGCGCCCGTGCGGAGCGCTTTTGTTTAACCCGAAACTTTGTTTAAAAAACGCCCCACAAGAGGGCGGGGCTACGAGCCTAATTTGAAAGAGTCACGATGGAATTCGACAAGAAAACAATTTTCGCGTTTATCCTCATCGGTTTGATTCTCGTTGTGGTGAATACCGATTTTTATCAACGCATGGTTTACGGCGATCTCCCCAAGAATGCGCCGACCAATACGCCAACACCTTCTGGTAAATCGCAAACTGGAATCGAAACGCCGCACGAAGACGAAATGCCCGTTTCTTCTCTCGCGCCTCAAGTTGACGCCGACACAATCGCAGCCGAGACCACACCCGAGCAAGAGATTATCGTGGAGACGCCATTGTATCGCGGCGTGTTTTCCACGCGCGGCGGCAATATCAAAGAATGGACGATCAAAGGATTTTTGACTAGCAGCAAGCAGCCGCTCACATTGTGGAAAGAAGGCGTAGGCAATTTGGCGATTGCATTGCCGCAGCGCGAGGACACGCTGAACACGGGCAGGCTGCACTTCACCCCTTCGGCCAGCGAAATCAAATTGACCGACGGGCAAACGCAGCAACTCGTATTCGAGCGCCAAATGGCATCGGGCAAATTTCTGCGCAAGACCTTTTACTTCGATGCCGGCTCCTATGCGCTGAAGCTGAAAGTCGAAATCGATGACGCGCACAACCTGATTGATGGCTATCATTATATGATGAGTTGGCAGTCGGGCTTGGCGAGCACGGAGCACAACTTAAAAGATGAAATGTCCGATGCACACGCATATACTTATATCAACGGCGAGCTTGCGAATTTTGATGTGTCCGACAAAAGTGAGGCCGTAAAAGAAGAAAAAGATCGCGACATTTCTTGGGCTGCGATTCGCACAAAATATTTTGCGCTCGCCGTTATTCCGCGCACCACCCCGGCGCGCAGCGCGACGTTTGTTGGCCGCACTTCATATGTCTCAAGCGCAGAGGCCAATCTAAAAAGTTATACCATGACGCTCGCAATGCCGCTTGCACGCTCCGGCGCCACAGCGCATGATTTCGAATTGTATCTCGGCCCGCTGGCATTGGATAAAGTGAAAGCCTTGGGCGTCGGATTAGAGAATATTATGAACTGGGGCTGGGCGCCCGTGAAACCGTTCAGCCGGCTGGTGTTGTGGGCGCTGGTGTGGCTGCATCAGTTCGTTTCAAACTACGGCATCGTGATTATCATCTTCTCGATTCTCGTCAAAGTCATCTTGCATCCGCTTACGAAGAAGAGTTATGAATCCATGAAGCAGATGCAACTCTTGCAGCCCAAGATGAACGAGCTGCGCGAAAAGCATGCGAAAGATCCGCAGAAGATGAACACGGAAGTGATGCGCCTGTATCAAGAGCACGGCGTGAATCCGCTCGGCGGGTGTTTGCCGATGTTGTTGCAAATGCCGCTGCTCTACGCATTATTCGTCGTGTTCCGCTCAACCATCGAGTTTCGCCAAGCGCCGTTCTTCGGTTGGATTACGGATCTCTCCGCGCCGGATTCGATTTTCACGTTATCGTTCGCGATTCCACTGTTCGGCAACTCGATCAATGTGCTGCCGCTCGTGATGGGCGTGACCATGTTCATTCAACAAAAAATGTCGGTCACTGATCCCAAGCAAAAGGCGATGATTTACATGATGCCCGTGCTCTTCACGATGATGTTCAACAGCTTTCCTTCGGGTTTGAATTTGTATTATACCCTGTTCAACATCTTTAGCATCGTGCAGCAAAAGTATATCAGCAAAACGCCGACCGAGCTTGCGCCCCCCAAGAAGAAACAAAGCAAGTTCAGCTTGGCGCAAATGCGCAAACTGGGCGTGAACGCAGCGCTCTCGCGCAATCGCGCTTTGAAGAAATAGGTTCTACTAATTGTTTAGTAGAAAAGCTGGTTTGCACTCCGGCCGTGTGGCCGCGACATTTTTTTATTAAAATACTTCAGCCCCGCACGCGGGGCTATTTCCGTTTATGGTGCATCCTTCCGAGCAAGAAACCATCGTTGCATTGGCAACACCGCCGGGCAAAGGCAGCATTGCCGCGCTTCGCATTTCGGGGCCGCATGCATTTGCATACGTGGATGGTTTGTTGACACGCGACCGCTCATTGGAAAATTTGCAGAGCAATTACGTTGCGCTCACGTGGTTGCATGCGCCGAACGGCGAGAAGCTCGATCAAGTCACGCTCGTGCGTTATCAAGCGCCACGCTCATACACCGGCGAAGACGTCGTCGAGATTTTTTGCCACGGCGGACGGCTTATTCCCAATTTGATTATCGAGCAACTCTGCGCACTCGGCTGTCGTCTCGCTCAGCCCGGCGAATTTACACAGCGCGCATTGCTCAACGGCAAACTCGATCTCATTCAAGCCGAAGCTGTCGCCGATTTGATTGACGCCGAATCGCCGGCGTATTTGCATGGCGCGCTCGCGCATCTTGAAGGCGCGTTCTCGCGGCAATTGGCGGATTTGCGCGAGAAGCTCGTGCATGCGTGCGCCATGCTCGAACTCGGTTTGGATTTTAGCGAGGAAGATGTCGAATTTGCCGATCGCGCGGAGTTGCGCAATGAGTTGCTGCAGCTCGATAAAATGATCGCAAACTTGCTCAATGGATTTGCGCGCGGGCAAGCATTGAAAGAAGGCTGGCGCATCGCCATCATTGGCAAGCCCAATGTCGGCAAATCGAGTTTGATGAATGCGCTGCTGAAATATGATCGCGTGATTGTAAGCGATATTCCCGGCACCACGCGCGATACGATTGACGAGCGCATCTTCATCAACGGCTTGCTCTTTCGGTTGATCGACACCGCAGGTATTCGCCAGCATGCTGGCGAGATTGAAAAAATCGGCATCGAACGGTCGCGCGCCGCGGCGCAAAACGCCGACGTAATTCTGTTTGTCACCGACGATTCAAAAGACGGCGAGGAGGCGGATCATGTTCTCGCGCAAGAGTGCTTTGATCTAAAAAACAAAAACGGACGCGTTGCGCTTATTCAAATCAGAAATAAATCCGATTTGCCCCTCGCAGCAAAGCCTTTTTTGTTTGATAAAGAAACAGCGCGTGTGATTCGCGTTTCGGCAATCACCGGCGAGGGCCTCGATGCACTTGAGACGACGATTGCCGCCACGGTGATGCCGCTCTCTAATTTGAGCAGCGCGGAAGTGCAGCACATCAATTCGCGGCAAAAGCTTTGTTTAGAAAAAGCGCGTGCGGCATTGGCCAGCGCGCTTTCGTCGTTGGAAAAAAATCTCTCCGCGGAATTTATCGTTGTGGATTTGCGCGAAGTCATTCACCAGCTCGGTGTGCTCATCGGCGAAGTCACGAGCGAAGACGTGCTCGGAGAAATTTTTTCGAAGTTTTGTATTGGGAAATGAAGAAAGCAATTTCTAAAAGACGGCCACCCTTAGATAAAGACATGCTTCCCGAATACGATTTTAGCGGAGGTGTTCGTGGAAAGCATTACAAAGCCTATCGCAGAGGGCATACAGTAAAAATTCATCAAGCTGATGGAACGGTTTCTATCCATTACTTTAAGCCTGAAGAAGGCGCAGTGATGTTGGAGCCGGATGTGCAAGAATATTTTTCTGATTCAGCGACTGTGAATAAAGCTTTGCGAACCCTCATCGAGCTTATTCCCAAAAATCGTAACAAGCGGAAGCGCGCTTATCTTAAAAACGCACAGCCAGCACAAATCGAGTAACCCTAACGAACCATGCAAGATCAATTCGACGTCCTCGTCATCGGTGCCGGCCATGCTGGAACCGAAGCCGCACTTGCCGCAGCCAGAATGGGCGCGCGCACGCTGCTCATGACCATGAACGTTTCCACCATCGGGCAGATGTCGTGCAATCCCGCGATCGGCGGAATTGCAAAGGGCCAACTCGTGCGCGAACTCGATGCGCTCGGCGGCGAAATGGGTTTGGCCATCGACGATGCGGGCATTCAATTTCGCATGCTTAACAAGAGCAAAGGTCCGGCAATGTGGTCGCCGCGCGCGCAAGCCGATCGCGTGCAATATGCCGCACGTATTCGTCTCGCGTGCGAGCAACAAGAGCATCTCGAAATTCGACAGGACATGGCGTGCGGCCTTCTCGTTTCGCATGGAAAAGTTTGCGGCGTGAAGACCCGAGCAGGAGGGAGTATCGCGGCACGCACGGTCATCATCACCGCAGGAACATTTTTGAACGGCGTCATTCATGTCGGCTTGACCAACTACGAAGCCGGCCGCGCCGGAGAATTTGCTGCAAAAGGTTTGACCGAGTCGCTGCTCGAATGCGGCTTCGAAACCGCGCGACTCAAAACCGGAACGCCGCCGCGTTTGAATGGCCGCACTATCGACTATTCGAAAACCGAAATCCAGCCTGGCGATGAGCCGCCGCTGCCTTTCTCCTATCGCCACGATTCTTTGTCCGTTGAACAGTTGCCGTGCTATCTCACCTATACCAACGAACGCACGCATGAAATTTTGCGCACGGGTTTGGATCGCTCGCCGATGTTCACAGGCAGAATCAAAGGCGTTGGCCCGCGTTATTGCCCTTCGATTGAAGACAAAATCACACGCTTTGCCGAGCGCAATCGACATCAAATTTTTCTCGAACCCGAAGGCCGGCAAACCACCGAAGTTTATGTGAACGGTTTCTCAACGAGCCTGCCCGAAGAAGTTCAAATCGCGGCAATTCGCACCGTTCCCGGTTTGGAAAATGCGCAGGTCGTTCGGACGGGCTATGCGGTCGAATATGATTTTTTTCAGCCCACGCAATTGCTTCCCTCTTTGGAAGCCAAAGCCGTAGAAAATCTTTTTCTCGCGGGACAAGTCAACGGCACGACCGGATATGAAGAAGCTGCGGCACAGGGTTTTATGGCAGGCGTGAATGCTGCGCTCAAATGTCGTGGAGCAGAGCCGCTTGTTTTGAATCGCAGCGAAGCTTATATCGGCGTGCTCATCGATGATTTGGTTACGAAAGGTACGATTGAGCCTTATCGCATGTTTACTTCTCGCGCCGAGCATCGCTTGTTGCTCCGGCAAGATAATGCGGATTTGCGTTTGAGCAAATATGGTCACGATCTCGGATTGCTCGATCAACCATTTTATAACAAAGTTCGATTCAAGCAGGAGCAGATTTCCAAAACCATCGAAGCGTTGCGTGCGATTATCGTGAATCCTGTTGAAATCAACGAGAGATTGCTCGCGTTAGGTTCTTCGCCGTTGGAGCAACACGAAAGCTTGCTCAAGCTGCTCCGCCGTCCGCAGGTTGACTTGAAAGATTTGCGAGGCATCGGTCGGCTCGATTTGTGGGAAAATTGGGACAGTCGCGAGTGGCAACAAATCGCGGAGCAGGTCGAGATCGAGGTGAAATACGAAGGTTTCGTTTCACGTGAAAAGTCGGCGATAGACCGAATCGATCATTTGGAAGCCAAGCGGTTGCCAACCAGCTTTGATTATATGAAGCTCTCGGCTCTTTCATTGGAAGCCCGCGAAAAGCTCAATCGCGTCCGCCCGGTTTCCTTTGGGCAGGCCAGCCGCATTTCTGGAATTTCTCCGGCGGATATGGCGGTCTTGCTCGTTTATGCCAAAAAGGGATTCTCTTCCGTTGCACGTGAAACAGAAGAGCCAGTCGAATAGCTTTTTCACGCGAAAGGTTGAAATGTCAAACGCCCCAGCTTCGGCACATATCAAAGAATTGCTCCAAGCCTTGCCAACGAATTTCCCGTTGAGTTCTTCGCAGCTTGAATTGTTCGACGCATATATCGAATTGCTACTCAAATGGAATGGCAAAGTCCGGCTGATTTCCACTTCCGATGAGTCACGCATTGTGAAGCGGCATATTGTTGAATCGCTGGTCGTGGCGAGCCTCAAACATATTCCACGCTATTCTTCTGTTTTGGATTTAGGAGCGGGCGCGGGTCTGCCCGGCATTCCACTTAAAATTGCCGACCCGACGATGCGGCTCACTTTGCTCGATTCACGGAGAATGAAGTCTCTCTTTTTGGAAGAAGTCGTGCGCACGTTGAAGCTCGATGAAACGCAAGTCGTTCACGATCGCGCCGAAAAGATCGCAGAAAAGTTTTCGGGAAAATTTGATCGCGTCGTCGCGCGCGCGGTTTCGAGTCTGTATAATTTATGGCAATGGTCCTCGCCCGTTTTGAAAATCGGCGGCACCTTGCTCGCGCAAAAAGGCGGCGACCTTTCAAATGAAACGGAGGAATTGCTCGCGGCATATCCAAATTTAAAAATAGAAAAGCTCGAGTATGATCCCGCGTGGCAAGTCGAGGCTTCAAGGTTTGTCATCGCAATTAAAAAGGAAGCCCAATGAGCCGCCAAATTTTCGATGAGATCGAAAATCTCGTCACCGAAACGCGCAACCCTCGCACGATGGAGATTGATGCGAAGAGCACAGTCGAGATTCTGCAACTTATCAATGCCGAAGACAGCGCTATTCCCGCAATCGTTGCCGGAGAAATTTCATACATCGCGCAAGCTACGGATATGGTCGTCGATATTTTGAAGCATGGCGGTCGTCTCATTTATATCGGTGCCGGAACAAGCGGGCGGCTCGGCGTGCTCGATGCTTCCGAATGCCCGCCCACTTATGGCACCGATCCCGACATGATTCAAGGCATTATTGCAGGCGGATACAAAGCGCTGCTGCGTTCGCAAGAAGGCGCGGAGGATGTTTTCGATGATGGCCGAAAAGATTTAGAAGAGATAGGCTTCAATGCAAAAGATGTCGTGTTTGGAATTGCCGCGAGCCGGCGCACGCCCTATGTTTTGGGCGCGCTGAGTTATGCAAAGGAGATCGGCGCAAAGACGATTTACCTCACCTGCAATCCGCGCAATGAAGTGAGCATCGATGTCGATGTTTTGATTTGCCCCGTTGTCGGCCCCGAGGTCGTGATGGGCTCGACGCGCATGAAAGCTGGCACCGCGACCAAGCTCATTCTCAATATGATCACAACTACCGCGATGATTCGTATGGGAAAAGTGTATGGCAACATGATGGTCGATCTGCGCATGACTTCGAAAAAACTCGAAGAACGCTCGAAGCGCATTGTCATGATGGTCGCTGGCGTTTCATATGAAACGGCCAACGCATTGCTCGAACAGGCGGAGGGACATGTAAAGACCGCTTTGGTCATGGCGCTCGCAAATGTAAGCGCGGAAGAAGCGCGGCTTCGTTTGACAAAAGCTGATGGATTGATTCGGAAGGCGATTGGCTTGAAGTGATAAATTTCAACGGAGTCGTAAAGTGGAAAGCTCATCAATCTCAACACAGGTTCTTTCATTGATTGAAATTGAAGCAAAAGGAATCAAGGTCTTCGATAACAGAAGCAACTTCATGGCGTGGATGAACCAACCCATTAAAGCTTTTGCGAATAAAACTCCGATGAGCTTGCTGCATTCAAAGCACGGTGTTGAGATGATCTTGGATGAGTTGGGAAGAATTGAACACGGGATTTTCTCCTGATGAAAGTTGCTCGATAGGTCAACGCTTGCTGCAACAGCGAAAATTCGTAAACCAGGACGGAAACGATATGTTTGAAATTCTTCGAGACCCGATCTTAGAACTTGCGCTCGCATTCATTGGTGTTGCACTCACGGGGTTCATTTATTTTCTGCAAAGAAAACGGAAATGGTAGCTCTCCACTTAATCGTGGACTATGTTATTTGAAGCAGGGGAAAGGTTTTCAAGGGTTGCTCCGCGTGTTCTGGTTTTGACGTCAAGCGGCGACAGCGTAACAACTCTATGAGAGTCCATTGACGCGTCGTGAGGC
>JAYRWE010000128.1:0-21171 GCA_041918175.1 bacterium | reverse complement strand
GGCGACAATGAACGATTGGCCGGCGGAGCGCCCTCTTTTGTTGAACTCTTTCAGAGTTCTTCTGAGCATGGTTGTTTCCCGAGGGTGCGCTGCGCGACCCTCGGCTTTGCTGTTGAACGCCTTCGGCGTATTCATGCTGCCCACACAGAACAACATAGAACCAAAATTATGGCAACAGTATCCTATAATTTTTTTGTCTTGTCGCTGCGCGTTGTTGCTTTTCATCTCCGCTTGTTTACCGCGGTGGCCTCTTCGAGCAGGCTGACTTCAAAGCGATGGCCTCCCGCTGCCAAGCCGTAATTTCAAAAGCACGCATGTCCAAACACAATCCGGCGCACTCGGCGCGCCACGATGCGAGCCAAATTCCTGCAAATTGCCTCTCGCATGCTGACATAGGGTTGTCACACGTTAGTTGTATCTTATGCCGACAATCACCACCAACAACTCACAAAAGGAGTCGATCATGGATGAAAAGAACCTCTTCCTAAAATTTTGGGACAAAGAAGCAACCGCCACGCGCAAAGTGCTTTCACGCATTCCGCAAGAAAAGTCGGATTACAAACCCGATCCCAAATCGCGCAATGCGAGAGAGATCGCCTGGCTCATCGTATTGGAAGAAAAAGTGCTCGCCGACGGCCTCGAAAGCGGCAAGCTCGATTGGCCCAACATGACCACACCGGCAACCATGCAGGAAATTCTTGCGGCCTATGACGCTTGGCACAATGACCTGACGCAGCGGATGCATCGCCTCGCGCCCGCAGAATGGGAAAAATCAATTCCGTTTCTTTATCAAGGCCAAGAAGTCATGCGCGAAACCGGCTACGAGTTTGCATGGGGCTTTCTGTTTGACGCGATTCACCATCGCGGCCAGCTTTCCACCTACCTGCGCCCAATGGGTTCCACCGTACCGCAAATTTACGGACCGAGCGCCGACGAGCCAATGTAACCCGCCGGCTCATCCGACAAACTATTTCACACTTCGATTAAAAAAGGAGATATCCTAATGTCAATGCCACAACTCTCTGCCGCCCATCACAAGCTAGAAAAATTCGTCGGCCAATGGCGCGGCGAAGAACGCATTTATCCTTCGCCGTTCGATCCCAACGGCGGAACCGCAATGGCGCGGATTGAAAATCGTCTCGCGCTTGCCGGATTTGCTGTCGTGCAAGATTATGGACAAGAGCGCGGCAATCAGCCGACTTTCCAAGGGCATGCCGTGCTGCGCTATGAACCCGCGCAACAATGTTATGAAATGCATTGGTTCGATTCCATGGGCATGCCGCCAAGCGTGTTTCGCGGCAACTTCGAGGGCGAGGTGATAACGCTCACCAATGCAGGAGCGCAAGGCCACAGCCGCGCGACATTCGATTTCAGCGTCGCGGAGCAGTATAAATTTCGCATGGAGGTTTCGCCGGACGGCAAGCAGTGGTTTCCGTTTATGGAAGGACAGTATGCGCGCTCGCATTAGGGCGCGTCGTGTGTTGTGATACCTCAAAAATTTTTCGAAAGGAGAAATCTTATGGACAAATTCTGTTTCTCGTGTGCCGCACCGCTTGGCAACCCCGAGCTAAAAGGCAAGAGCGACACGTATTGCAAGTATTGCTCGGATGACCACGGCAAACTCAAAACGCGCGCAGAAGTGCAAAGCGCCATTGCCGGCTGGTTTCAAATGTGGCAACCGCAGGTGGATACGGCCACAGCCATGAAGCGTGCCGGACTTTACATGCAAGCCATGCCCACGTGGGCATAAGCGAATTTGAGAATCAAAGTCAGAATAAAATCTTGAAGGCGTTTGGGCTGCACACAGATCAAAAGCGCAGCGGAAAAAGCTTTGCTTTTCTGTGTGTGTTTTTAATCGGTGCGTGCGAAAGGAACGCTACGGCTCGTAAACAGAAAGGCCGCATTGCAAATGAGCAACGCGGCCTTTCTATTTTTATGATACGCGCACGCTACAAATAAAACATCTCCTCCGCAGGCCGCACCGGGCGATTCATCCACAGCGGCCGGCGCAAACCATTCGGGCCGGGAGCCGGGCGCGTCATCTCCAACCACTCGCGATAAATCGCAAACGACTTCTCCGTATCGACCATCACATCGCCATAACGATCTTCCGCGCGCGCTTTTTCGATGCGCACTTTCTGATGCCAGCAGTGCATGCCGCTGATGGGGTCGGGATGCACCGGAAACGTGATGTTTTGATGCACGCCGCCGTCGCTCCAAAAGATGCGCATTGAGTCCGCGTCCGCGCTTTTATATGGACGAATGCCATCGAGCGTGCGCATGCGCCACTTCTGGCCGAGGATTGAAGATTGAGGATTGAGGATCGTTGATCGTGGATTGTTGATCGTGGATCGTGATAACTGATCACTGTTCACTGATGACTGTTTACTGTTCACTGATAACTGTTCACTGGACACTTCCACCAACGACGTCGCCCAGCGATTCCCCGGTGCATCTTGCGGCCTGCGCCAACGGCCGAGATGATGCGAGCACGCGAGCACGCCGGGCTTGATGCCCTCCGTCACCCACACGCGATCGACGAAATATCCAATGTCCGTATTCACGCGGAGCAAATCGCCGGTCTGCACGTCGAGGCGCGCCGCATCTGAAGTGTGCATCCAAATCGGATTGCGATTCGAAATTTCATACAGCCACTTCGCATTGCCGGAGCGCGAGTGAATCAACGTCGGCAAACGAAACGTGGGAATGAGCGGGAACTCGCCTTTGTCGCGATCCATGTGCTCATGATGAATGTGGCTCTTGATGTACGCGGGCGTTTTAAATTCCGGCCAGCCCCAATCAATCATGGTTTGCGAAAAGAATTCCTGCTTGCGCGAAGGCGTGGGAAAACCTTCGCACGCTTTGCCATTGACCATCACGCCAATGGCTTTGCCGTTTTTTGTGATCAAGCCCGTGCTCGCCTCGGTTTGCGCGTCTTGCAAATCCGCCGCCGCAATCGGGCGTAGATGTTTGTTGTACGAAGTCTGCTCCACTTCAAACGCGCCGAACTTGCGCATGTATGCGAGCGGCGTAAGCCCGTGCTCCGCGGCTTTCTCCGGCAAGCCAACAGTGCGCTCGAAAATGTATTGATAGTATTCGTCAATCGTGATTTTCTCGCCCGCGCGATACGGCGAAACAAAATGCTTCTTCACGCCGAGACTGCCATCGGGATCAATGCGCCACGATAGCTCGATCCAAAACTCGTCTTCCTCCCACACCTCGCCGGGATTCGCCTCATACGTGAACTGCACGGGCTGGCCCATGCGCCGCTTGGCTTCGCGCAACACGGGCTGGCGAAAACCGATCCACAAACCTGAATGCGTTTCATAGCTCACAAGATCGTGGCGCTCGCCCGCATGGCCCATGGGCAAAACATAATCCGCGAAATACGCGGTCTCATTCCACGTTGGCGTGAGCGCGATGTGCATGCCAACTTTGCTCGAGTCGTTTAAAACTTCCATCCACGAAAAGCCGTCGGGATACGTCCACACCGGATTGAACACGCGCGTGAAATACACGTCGAGTTTGCCGCGGCCTTCTTTTAAAAAATGTGGAAGAAGAAAACTCATTTCATAATGCGCGAGCGGATACTCATTCGGAAAGTGCAACTCGTTCCAAAATTTTTGCGCCGGCGCTTTGTTCGGCACATTGGGTTTGAATTTGTTCCACGCGCTCGGCGAAGTGCCGCCCACCGTGCCGACGCTGCCCGTGAGCACATTGAGAAAATGCAAACAACGCGCAACGGCCCACCCGCCGAGATTGCCGCTGCCCGCGGAGCGCCAATTGTGCGTAGAGAAGCGTGTACCTGCGCGCGCGATTTGCCGCGCGACTTCGACAACCGTTTGGCCGGGCAAGCCGCTCTCTTTCTCTGCAAACGCAGGCGTGAAATCTTTGTACTCGGCTTTGAGCGCTCGAATAAAATTGTCGAACGTGGCTTCGTCATTGGGCCGCGCGTGCGCGAGATACTGCTGCCAATTCACCCACTCGCGCAGATACGTTTCGTTATACATGCCCTCGTCGATAATGATCTTCGCCATGGCGAGCAACACTGCGGCCTCGCTGCCGGGATAGGTGGGCATCCAATAATCCGCCATGCTCGCGGTGTTCGAAAGCCGCGTGTCCATCACCGCGAGCTTGGCGCCGTTCATCATGCCTTCGATGATGCGCTGCGCATGCGGGTTGAAATAATGCCCGGCTTCGAGATGCGAGCTGATGAGCAAAATAAAACTCGCGTTCGCGTGATCGGGCGAGGGGCGATCATAATTTTGCCAAAGCGCATAGCCGAAGCGCGCGCCCGAAGAGCAAATGTTCGTGTGGCTATTGTGGCCGTCCACGCCCCATGATTGCAGCACGCGATCGATATAGCCTTCATGCCCCGGCCGGCCCACGTGATACACGACTTCGTTGTTGCGCTTCTCTTGCAGCGCTTTGCGAATGCGGCCCGCAATGTCATCGAGCACACTGTCCCACGACACGCGCTCCCACTTGCCCTCGCCGCGTGCGCCGCTGCGCTTCATCGGATAAAGAATGCGATCCGTGTCATGAATTTGATTGATCGTGGCCGGCCCCTTCGCGCAATTGCGGCCGCGGCTACCGGGATGATAGGGATTGCCTTCGAACTTGCGCACTTGCAGCGTTTCTTTTTCAATGTAACTCAACAAGCCGCAGCCCGCTTCGCAATTGAAGCAAATCGTGGGCACGATCATGTAATGCTTGGCCTCGCGTCGCGGCCAACGTTTCGCTTCATACTCTGTCCAATCATCCCACTTCTCCGGCGGTGGATAATTCGTGAGGCTGCCCGGCTCCGTGAGGCGCGGCAATTCCGCACCGAGGTCTTCGTGCAAGTTGGGAATGAGGCGAAGCTTCTCGGCGAAACGTTCGATGAAGTTGGGGCGATGCGAAGAGGGCATGAGCATTTCCTCGAAAAAATGTTTAGAAGAATCGGCTCAGAATGAGCCGATTTTGAGCCGATCCTGAGCCAATTTCAGTCAGGCTTGCGGACATTCTGCTGAAATTTTGCGGAATTGATTTTCTCATTCGGGCAAAGTATGCGCGTATTTTGCGCGAAAGTCAAAGTCACTTCTTGGTGAAGTTTCTATGCAAAGCTTTCGATGAAGTTGGGTTGATGAAACGAGGGCATGACGATCTCCGTGGCGAACTGTGCTTTGAATTCGAATCGGGCCATTCTGGCCGGATTCTGGCCGGATTTTGGCCGGATTCAAATTGCTCTCGTGTACAAAGTTTTCCTGGCTTTGCCTTCTTTTTTGATTAGCCCTTTTGCCAACATTTCCCGCAGATCGCGTTTCGCAGTGGTTTCCCCACAATTGCAAAGTTCGGCATAGAGTGTTTGCGAAATACTGCCATGCGAGCGCAAGTATCCCCAAGCCTTCCTCTGCCTCTCATTCAAGCTCGCCAGAAAAGCTTCTGCTTTTTTAAACACGACCAACACGCCGCCATCTCGCAACGAAAACTCCGGTTCCGGCAAACCGTGCGCGAGCGTTTCTTTGATGATGCGCTCCGTGCCCGTGCCCCAATGCTCAATGTATTTGATGAGAAAGAGCGCGCGGGCGATGAGCGGATTGCGTGGGATGGAATTGTGCGGTCGCTTCAATGCTGCAATGGTCAACTCGGGCGGCAACGCGCCGGGGTTCCAAATTTCAAGGCGATCATCGTAGATGCTCACATGCACATTGGCCGTAGAAAAATAATCGCGATGGCAAATGGCGTTGGTAATGGCTTCGCGCAAAGCCTCGAGCGGGTATTCCCATTTTTCTTCACGCAGAAAATCGACGACCTCCGCGGCGAGGCGAATGTGATTCATCACAAATTTCTCGGCGTTGTCGATGAGATCGACGACATTGCCGCGCAAAACTTTCATGTCGATGAAGACCTGCGACTCCGTGCCCTTGAAACGCGCACAACGCACCTCTGCTTGCAGCGCAAATCGTTGCGGCTCTTTGGCAAAGAGCAAAGCAGCCGCATGTGTGAGCCGTCCCTCTTGCCGCAAATCCAGCTTGTCGAGAAGTTCTGCGCCAGGCAATGAAGGATCAATTTCTAAACGGCGTTCGGCGAGCGCGCGTCGGAGAAATTTGCCGAGCGCGGCTTCGTCCATATCTTCAAGTTGCGCGGAGCAAATTTTATTGTCAAAACGAATCAAGCCCGCGTGCTGCGCAAAGGCAATGACTTCTTCCGGCGAAAGCGGCATGTCGGTTGTGCCGACACGACGATAGGCGATGCTTTTATATGAATGCAAAACGCCTTTCGAATGCGGCACTTCTACTACGAGCACGGACTTGCCTTCGCAATTTATCTTTTCGATACGCGGATAAACCGAAGGCTTGCAACCATGAGCGATTTGCGCGACGCGCTCATCGGCGTCTTTTGCGAGGTCTTTGAAGCGACCGTCATCGGAGATGCCAACCATGATCGTGCCGGCATTCGTATTCGCAAAGGCACAAATGCTCTTACCGATTTCCGGAGAGACTTCAGCCTTAAATTCGACGGCTTGGTTCTCGCCTGCTTGAATCAGCGTTTGCAAATCAGTATGGTGCGCGGCGGTGAATTCATCTATCATCATGAGCGCGGATATCTTGAGCGAATGAACACGGCGAGCTTTTGCAATTCGGGAAAGTAGCGTTGGATGTGTTCGTAAATTTCTGCCGCAAGTGGCTCGTCGTATGTGTGCGAAGTCACGTTGCGATCATCCAACATTTGCAGCCACAGCTCTTCTTCATGCAACCAGCCGGCTTGATAAGCTGCCTTAAAAGTCTCGCGCGGGGTTTTGCAAATTAACCCTTCTGCCTCCAAAGCGCGCTTCATTGTTTTCCAAGCCAATTCAAACACAAATTCAAAGCGCTGCACGGTCGCGTCGAGATAAAGTGGGTTGGAACTATCTTCGGCAAGCGCTTCGCCGAGGCGAGCCACCGCAGCCTCAAGCTTGCTCAAAGCGTCTTCAATTTTTTTGGTCATACAAAATTTTTCCTTCGCTCAGAATGCGTTGGCGCAAAACCG
The DNA here is from genome assembly GCA_041918175.1 of bacterium. Classification (GTDB taxonomy): domain Bacteria; phylum Zhuqueibacterota; class Zhuqueibacteria; order Zhuqueibacterales; family Zhuqueibacteraceae; genus JABWAN01. The sequence goes on along the minus strand of JAYRWE010000128.1, from coordinate 14,160 downwards.
GCGTCGCTTGTTTCATCCACACGAGATCGATGTTGAGCAGCGTCCGCAACTCTTCGAGATCGGCGCGAATATGCGCGAGCGCGGCGCGTGTCAAATGCTCATCGTCGATGGCAATATCATAATCCGAGCGTTCGTCCGCATCGCCGCGAGCGCGCGAGCCGAAGAGAATGATTCGCCGTGGCTTGCTGCGGTGCAAAATCGTTTGTATGATTTTTTGCTCCAATGCCGGGCGCGGCTTGGCGGTCTGCGTTTGCGTTTCCATGCTTTGTCTCAAAAATACGCTGTGAGCGAACGCGGGCAAAATATCAAACTTCATTACGCCGCGCAAACACAATGTCGCGCCTCGCATGAAGTTTAACGCAACAGTCATTCTCGCCGCAGCTTTTGCACTGTTGCGGCTAAGATCGCCACGGCGCGATCGATCTCCTCGGTCGTGGTTCTCTTGCCAAGGGAGAGCCGGAGCGTGCCCAGGGCATATTCGCGCGGTACATTCATCGCGGCGAGCACATGCGAAATCGTCACCGCCTCGGCGTGGCAGGCTGCGCCGGGCGAGACCGCGAGCACGTCGCGCAATTCCGCCATGAGCGCAGTCGCACTGAGGCCGCGAAAGCTCACGCTCAACGTGTTCGGCAAACTCTGTTCGGGATGGCCGTTGAATTTGAGTTCAGAAATATTTTGTTGCAAGCCGAGGCGCAAGCGCTCGCGTAGCGCGCGCATGTGTTGCATGTTCGCTTCCAACTCGCGTGCGGCAATGGCGCAGGCTTGGCCGAGGCCGACAATCTCCAACACATTCTCCGTGCCCGCGCGGCGATTTTGTTCATGGCCCGCGCCGTGAATGAGTTTTTCAAGCTGAATGCCGCGGCGCACATAAAGCACGCCGATGCCTTTCGGCGCATAAAGCTTGTGGCCGGCAATCGCAAGCATATCGACATGCAACTCCGAGACACGCACCGGGACTTTGCCCACGGATTGCGCGGCATCACAGTGCAATGCCACGCGCGCTTGGCGGGCAATTGCGGCCATCTCTGCGATGGGCTGCAACGTGCCGACTTCGTTGTTGGCGTGCATGAAACTCGCGAGAATAGTTTGCGGCGTGAGCGCAGCTTGAAAGTCGCGCGGCGCTATGCGGCCGTATTCATCAACCGGCAAGAGGGTGTAGGTGAAGCCGTGCCGCTTCAAATATTCTAAAACTTCGAGCACTGCAGGATGCTCGATGGTTGAAGCAATGATATGATTGCCGCGCTCGCGATTGGCCCACGCATAGCCTTTGATTGCATAGTTGTTCGCTTCGCTGCCACCGCTGGTAAAAATGACTTCATCGGTTGCACAATCCAAAAGCTGCGCAATTTGGCCGCGCGCTTTTTCGATTGCCTGCTTGGTCTGCGCGCCAAACCAATGCGCGCTGCTGGGATTGCCGAAGTGCTCGCTTAAATAAGGCAACATAGTCTTCGCCACTTCGGGGTCGAGCGGCGTGGTGGCATTGTAATCGAGATAGAGGGGAGGCATGGTTGGCTCGTGTAAAGTGTAACGTGTAACGTGTAACGCGAAATGTGTGGGCTATTGCTTGGCAGCAGTTTTTTCCGTGATGACTTCTTGCGCGCCTTTGAGTTTGAGTTCACGGACAGAGTTGCGCACGGCATGCATGAAGGGTTCGCCGGGATCGGTTTTGCTCGTGCGATAGGCGGCGTCTTTTTCGCGCCAGAGTGGATGGCCTTCGAAAGCTTGATGCTCGTGATGGCCGATGAGATATTGCAGCGTCGGATATTTTTTGACGAGGTAACGAATCAGGTCGATGTTCGCAGCGAGTTGCGCTTGGGTTAAGTTATCAATGCCGCCTTCGCCGCCGACATTTTCCACGCCGAGGGATTCGTAATTCAATCCGATGCAATGTCGCGCCATCCACGTTTCGGGCATGAGGCGATAAACCGTGCCGTCTTTATCAACCAAAAACTGAATGGAGACATTGACCTGCCCGGCGCTTTGCAACTCCGGGCGCGAGCTGGGCAAGAGTTCCGGTGCAAAGGCGCGATAGGAGCCTTCCAAATCCGCAATCGCGGTCCAATGCAAAACGATGATGCGCGGCGTGATCGTAATGTCCTTCGCTGCCACGCCGTAGTGTTGCTCGATATACTCTCGCGTTTGTGCAATACGTTCCTCGGAAAACGGAATCGGGCGTTCGATGATCGTCAAGCGCGAGCCGCATGCGGCGAGCATGAACGCGGTCGAAAGCAATGTCACGGCATTGAGCCAACACATATTCGCTCCATGCAAAAGTTATCGCCTGATGCTGTAAGCATCAGGCTAGGAGATGCAAGCCCCGTGAACGGGGCTGTCACCCAATGAGTGTTTAGGGTTCATCTAAAAATAACTTCCCGCGCCATTGTAGTCCTTGCCCCTTGTGGGCAGATGGTGGAACAATGAAATTTCTGTGTTCCATCAACGCCCCACAAGGGGGCGGGACTACGGCGATTTCGGAAAGTAATTTTCAGACGCGCACTTCGTATTCACTCGCCGTTGCGCGCGAGCCATTTGACCTCTTCGCGGCCTTTGGCTTCATCAACAAAATAAAGCAAGATGCCGCCCGCGATAAAGAGCACCGCAATCGATGCAATACCCACCCGCGAGCTATGCGAGATCCATCCGGTGAGGCCGAGGAGAATCGGGCCGAAGATCACGGCGAATTTGCCGAGCAAATTATAGAAGCCGTAAAACTCCGCGGCTTGATCGTGCGGAATGAGGCGCGAATAAAACGAACGACTCAGCGCTTGAATGCCGCCTTGCACAAAGCCGATGACGACCGCGAGCGTGTAAAACTCCCACGCCTGGGACATTTGCACAGCCCAGAGCACAACGGCGAGATAAACCGCAATGCCGATGAAGATGGAACGCTTCGCGCCGATCTTCTCGCCCAAACGCCCGAACACAATGGCGCAAGGAAAGCCGACGAATTGTGTGATCAACAAAGCTTTGATCAACTCGTCGCGTTTGAAGCCGATGGACATGCCGTAATCCACGGCCATGCGAATGATGGTATCCACGCCGTCGATGTAAAGCCAATACGCCGCAAGAAAGAGGAAGATCGTGCGCATGTGGCGCACTTTGCGAAACGTGTGGCCCAGTTGTCGAAAACCGGCAGCGACCTGCGCGGAGATCGAGTCGGCGGCTTCGCGTTTGGTTTCGGGCACGAACAAAATGATCGGCAGCGTAAACACGCCCCACCAAATGCCCACAGAAATGAACGAGAGGCGCACGGCTTCGCCGGCGTCGGTCAAGCCAAACGTTTGCGGACTCAGCGTCATCGCAACATTGAGCAGAAATAAAACGCCGCCGCCGAGATAGCCCATGGCGTAGCCGAGCGAGGAGACATAATCGATGCGATGCTCATCGGCCACGGAAGGCAGCAGCCCGTCATAAAAAGTCAAGCTGCCGGAAAAGCCGATGGTGCCCGCGATATAAACGAGCGCGGCCATAAGCCATTCGCCTTGGGCAACGAAATACAAAGCCACGGAAGCAAGCGAGCCGAGCGTTGCGAAGAAGATGAGAAATTTTTTCTTTTGTCCGGCGCAATCGGCAATCGCGCCTAAGATCGGCGCCATGACTGCGACGATGATGCTCGCGAGCGAGTTGGCAAGGCCGAGCTTGGCCGTGCTCACCGTGACTTCTGCGCCTTGGCTCCAATACTCTTTAAAAAAAACCGGAAAGAAGCCCGCCATAACCGTGGTCGTGAAAGCGGAGTTGGCCCAATCATACATGCTCCAGCCGAACTCAGCTTTGTTCTTGAAGAATGGCATTTGCGCTCCGAGTTAGATTCCGCGAGGATTTTTTCATCAAAAGACCATCAAAGAGGAAAACGATTTCCGGCAAAACGATTTTAAAAATAGTTTTGCCGGCAATCATTTTGTCTTTTTGCTTCATCGAGCCGAGGTTCATTCATATTCCAATTCATTGCGGAGTGTGACGAGCAGCGTTTCCTCGTCAATATGGAGGGTAATCAAATTGGGGCGACAGCACACGGCGCAGTCTTCGACGTATTCCTGCGCGAAGCCCGCTCCGAGATCGAGGAATGTTTCATTCGGCTGGCCGCAACCCGCGCAATGCCACGGTGCGGGCGTGAGTTCATGCGCGCGCGCGAAGAGCGGCTGTTCGGCATGGGCATCGCAGTATTCATCTTCGAAGGCATCATCGTCGTGGCGAGGTTCTGGCATGAGGCGGCTTTCACAAAGATCTGCGCTTGGGTTTTGCTCTGCAATATACTCGGCGCGGTGAGAAGCGCAATAAAAATTTCCAGCGTTCGTTGTGGCAAAATCTTTATTCTGCACTCCTTCTTCGGCGCGGCTAGTATGGGGACATGGCGCGCGCGTGGTGCGCATGCTGAAATTTTAACGCCGAAGGAGTAATGCAATGACGGCCCTGGGTAAAGGCCTTGCTGGTTTGAAAGTGCTCACTGCGAGCGCAATGCTTTCGGGAATGATCGCACCCGCGGAGGCCCCTGCCGGTGAAGTGCGTGGTGCGCAATCGGGCCGGTGGACTTTGGCAAACAGCCCCTATGTCGTGACGGGCAACCTCGTCGTGCCCGCGGAGATGACGCTCACGATCGAGGCCGGCGTGGTGGTGAAGTTTGCCGGTTATTTCTCTTTTAAAGTGGACGGCACGTTGCGCGCATTGGGCTTGCCGCAACAACGCATCGTTTTCACTTCGAGCAAGGATCAAGAGTTTGCCGCAAGCCGCGAGGAGAGTACCTTGCCCACGCCGAATGATTGGTACGGCATTGAGTTTACCGACAACAGCAACGATGAGCAATCGCGCGTGGAAAATTGCTGGCTCAAACATTGTCGCCGTCCGCTCACACTCCTGTATGCTTATCCGAAGTTAGAGAGCATTACGATTTCACGGAGCGGCACAACTCAAGTCGTGCTCAATGGCAAAGCCGTGGTATTTGAAGACGGCGCGGAGCGCGATTATTTTTTAAACGAGCCGGAGACTTTGGATTTTGTCGCGCCCGCGGATTCGGCTCGCAGTTCTTTGGCAGAAGGCAATCCCGCGCTCGGCTTTGGGGAAATGAAGCTCGACACCTATTTTGATTTGCACGGCTATTTCGAAACGCAATTCGAAGTTGACAACAAAGACGCAGAAGGGCGCAAAAGCGACCTCGATGTGCAGCGTTTGAATATCGTCTCCACTTTCAACTTTGCCGAACGGGCCTTCGTCTTGGCGGAGGTGGAATATGAACACGGCGCGGAGTTGGATGGCGCGGGCGGCCTCGGATTGATCGCGCTCGAGCGCGGCGAGTTGCATCTCAAGTTGCACCCCAACCATAGCTTCATCGTCGGAAAATTTCTCACGCCGTACGGCATCTACAATCTGCTGCATGATAACAGCCCGAGTTATATTTTCGCGCGCCTGCCGTTCTCGCTGTATGATCGCCATGCGAATGCCTCGGGCAAACGCGAGCGCGACTATCCCAAATTTCTTGCGGGCGCTTTGTTGAATGGAACGATGCCGCTGTTCAATGGAGAAGTCGAATACTTTTTTTATGTGGGCAATGGCAAAGGCGCTGCGCCCTATGAACGCGACGATAATAACAACAAGGCCGTGGGCATGCGGCTGCGTTTTGCCGATCACTCCGAGCGGATCAAACTCGGCGTTTCCGCGTTTCGCGGGCGCAACGGCGCGGATGCCAACACCATGCAGCAAATCGGCGCGGGCGATTTGGAATTGAACCTGCTCGGCGTGAAGTTGCAAACGGAAGCAACAGTCAATGAGTTTGATCGTTTGGATACGAAAGGCAATTTTCTCGGCTGGCAGCGCCGCGCGTTGGGGGCATATGTGCAAGGCAGTCTCGAAATTTTTGGCCGCGTGCAACCGTTTGCGCGCTACGATCACTACGACCCGGATATCGATTTGGGGAAAGATGCGGAGAGGGAGAATACAGCCGGTTTCAATATCAATCTCATGAAAGGGGTTTTTCTCAAAATGGAAGTGCATCAGCGCCGAGGCGAAGCGAAAGCAGCGCCGCGCTATGAACTCTTCCTCGCTTCTCTCGCCGCAGGATTTTGATATGAGAAAGCTCGCTCTGCTTTTGCTCACGTTGCTGCTCGTTGCGCCGCGCCTCTTGTATGCGCAAGAAGACGCATTGCAACCGACGGAACTGCTAGTTGTGGTTCATGTCGCTGCAAAGCTTGACACGCTGAATGACGGCGATTTGCAGCACGCGCTTTTGGGGAAGGACGCGCGCTTCGATTTCGTGGGTTTGCAAGAGCAGTTTTATCGCGCGCTGCTCAAGCAGATGCTCAAAACCAATGCGGGAAATTTCGAGCGGGAGTGGCTCGGCCTAATCAGCCGTGGCAAAAAAAAGCGCCGCCCACTTGTGACCAACGAGGTCTCCGAACTAATTGCGCTCGCCAGCAAAAACAAAAATGCCCTCCTCGTTTTGGAATGGCGCGACCTCAAAAAATCTCCTGTAGAGCACGGCCTCAAAGTGGTGCGTCGCTATCGTCTCAAACCCTAGGGTTCATCTAAAAATAACTTCCCGCGCCATCGTAGTCCCTTGCCCCTTGTGGGCGGATGGTGGAACAATGAAATTTCTGTGTTCCATAAGCGTGATTGAAGCAGCGCTCCCGCCTTTGAAAGTCTTACGCAAAATCCTCTTCCAAAATTTTTTCTAACGTCGCAATGAGCAACTCGGCATCGCCTTCATCAAACGGCATGGGCGGGCGGATTTTAACAACGTTGTGCAACGGGCCGTCGGTGCCGAGCAAAATGTTGTGCTCGCGCATGCGATTCGAAATGAAAGAAGCCTCTGCCGTTGCCGGCTCCAACGTCACGCGATCGCGCACCAACTCCGCGCCGAGAAAGAGGCCGGAGCCGCGCACGTCGCCGATGATTTCAAAACGTTGCTGCAATGCGCGCAAGCCGTGCAGCATGTGCTCGCCCACGCGCAATGCGTGCGCTTGCAAATTTTCTTCCTGCACAATATCGAGCACGACCGCGCCAATCGCGCACGAAACCGTGCTCCCGCCGAATGTACTGAAATATTCCATGCCATTATCAAACGCCGCCGCAATTTCCGGCGTGGTAATCACGGCGCCGAGCGGATGCCCGTTGCCAATGGGTTTGCCGAGCACGACGATATCGGGTACGACGCCCTGCGCAGTGAAAGCCCAAAAATCTGTGCCCATGCGGCCATAGCCGGTTTGCACTTCATCGGCGATGCACACACCGCCTGCGGCGCGCACGTAGCGATAAACTTCCGCGAGATAGTTCCTCGGAAAAATAATTTGCCCGCCGACACTCGGACACGTTTCGGCAATGAAGCCCGCGAGGCCTCGGCCGTTGCGTTGCATACGCGCGATAAGCTCCGCGACGTGCTGCGCATACTTCTCGCCTGCGCGCGCGTCGTCGTGTTTGAATACGCCGCGATAAACATCCGCGAGCGGCGCAACATGCACCCACTCCGGCGTGCCATTGCCGCCAGGCCCGAGATGCTTGTACGGGCTAATGTCGATGAGCGTGTTCGTGTTGCCGTGGTAAGCGGCTTCGAGCACAATCATGTCGCGCTGCTTCGTATATGCGCGCGCCAATCGCAACGCCAGCTCATTTGCCTCGCTGCCGGAGCTGACGAAGTAACACACACGCAACGGCTCCGGCAGAGTCGCGCACAATTGTTCGGCGTAGCGCGTGATATTGTCGTGCAAATAGCGCGTGTTCGTGTTGAGCTTCAGCATTTGCTCATGCGCCGCGGCGAGCACGCGCGGATGGCAATGGCCCACGTGCGGCACATTGTTGTACGCATCGAGATATTTGCGGCCGGTTTCATCAAACAAATACTGCTTCCAGCCGCGCACGATTTTCACCGGCTCGCGATAGGCAATGCTGAGATTTCTTCCGAGCAGCTTGCGGCGCGCGGCGAGTGTTTCGGTTTTCGCCGGTTCTGTTTTTGGAAAAAGCGAAGAAGGAATTTTGAGAATGAGATTGGGATCGGGCGAGAGACTATGCCACACTTCGCGCTCGCTGGCGCGGCACACGCCGGGAAAATCGCAATCGCGGCCGAGCAAGTCCGTGATGATTTGAAAGTGCAGATGCGGGGTCCAGCCGCCGTTCACGGTTGCGTCGCCCATCGCGGCGAAGCGCTCGCCTTTTGCGATTTGTTTTCCGACAAACAAACCGTACAACGATTCCACATTGAGATGGCCGTAGAGCGTGAAAAATTCGACGCCGTCGTCAGTGTGATGTTGCAGAATGATGACGGGGCCATAATCTTGCGGCGCGGAATTGTTCGCAAACGCATGCACCGTGCCCGCGAGCGGCGCGCAGATCGACGTGCCCGCCTCGGCAAAAATATCGATGCCGAGATGAATCGTGCGGCGCTCATCGCTCCAGCTTTCGCCCGTGGCAAATGCCGGGGAGAGATAAAGCAAGCGGGCTTCATCATAACGGCCAATCGCAATCTGTGCCCCGGCGTTTTTCATCAAACCAAAAAGCTTTTGGGTTAATAACGGCTCGGCGTTTTCTGCAAGGTTGCCGCTGAGGTGCGGGCTGCTCACACTCAGGTCAAGCGCAAAGCTCGACGTGGTGCGCAGATCGTTTTCTAAAATAGAGGCGAACGAATTTGCTTTCGCGCGCAACCAGTTTTGCACGTGCGCGCTGGTTTTCACGGGAGAGAAACCGCAGGCATGACGCAAACACGCTTGGGCAAAACGCGCCGGAATCTGCGCGAGGTTTGGCAGCGTGTTGCAAATGGCGCGTTGGCTGATGGAAAGATATTCGTTGTCGGGCGATTGCGCTTGTTGGTGCGCGGCGTGACACACGCTCATGCACAAACGCATACACGCGAGCGGAAACAACGCGGCCAACTCTTCTTCGAAGAGCGCGTGTGCGGCGTGATAGCCGTGCGTGATTTCCGCGGCCACAGCGAGCGGATCGGGCTTGTCGAGCATCGCGTAAGCCATCGCTATTGCAAGCTCGCCGACGGTGTAGCTATAAACCATGTCGCCGAAGTCGATCACTCCCACGACGCGCTGATGGCGTGAATATAAATCTTCGTTGCCGCCGACGAGCACGTTGAAATCGTTTGCGTCGCTGTGAATCACGCTGCGGCGCAGCTTTGACAAGAGCGGCGCGGTCTCTCGTTCAAAAGCATCGGCAAATTTTTCTACGAGCACGCGCATCGACTCGTCTCGAATCAACGCGCAATGCGCGCGCACCACGCGCAGGCCGTTCGCCAAGTCCCAATGAAAGTCGCGATGCAGCGCAGGATGATCGAAGTGCGCGAGCGCGCGATCAATTTCGCCGCACGCGCGGCCGAGGTCGCGCATGAGTTCCGGCGAATGACGTTTGACATTGCCGAGCGGAATGCCGTCGAGATACGTGACCATGCGCACGAGATGCGTCGCGCCGTGGGCAGATTGCACTTCAGTCATTGGCTCGCCGCGCAGGTTTGCCGCGACGCGCGGGCACAGCGCCGTGTGTTGCGCGAGATGTTCGAGCACACCCTGTTGCGCTTCGAGCATACTGCGCTCTTCTTTGGCATTGGCGATCTTGAGCACGAATTTTTCGCCGGCGGCGGTGTGCAATAAAAAATTTTGATCGCGCTCGCTGGGCAGAGACGCGGCCGTCGCGCGCAGGCCGTAGAGGGAGTGAACCAGTTGCGAGACTTCTGCGAGATTGAATTGCGGGCGATGGTGAAGTAGGGACATGGGCACGTGTCGTGATTGATGGAGCAGATCGAGTGGCAATGGGATGCAATCGCTTTGAAGTCACTTTGCTTTGAAAAGGCCACCTAGAGAAACAAGCGGAGATGAACCCTCGGTGAAGCAGCGACAAAACAAAAAAAGAAATCTCGCGCGCAGCAAACGCGCCACAGCATTTCACAACGAGGCGAATGCGAGCCTCGGTTTTGTGTTCGCGGCTTCGCGCGCGTGGCGGTCGGATTGATGCGCGCCGACGATTTGAAACGCCATTTCCAAGCTCTGCGCGTAGTTCAAACGCGGGTCGCAATAGGTTTCATAATTCGTGGCGAGATCTTTCGCCGCGAGGTTTTGCGCGCCGCCGGTGCATTCGGTGACGTTTTCGCCGGTGAGTTCGAAATGCACGCCGCCGAGCCATGAGCCGTGCGTGCGATGCAATTCAAAGCAGAGCCGCAACTCGGCAAGAATCTCCGCGAAGTCGCGCGTTTTGATGCCGTGTTCGGTCATCGTGGTATTGCCGTGCATGGGATCGCAGCACCACAACACGCGCGCGCCCTGCTTCTGCACGGCGGTGATTAAGCGCGGCAGCGTTTGCGCGATGTGGCGATGGCCGAGCCGCGTGATGAGCGTAATGCGCCCCCATTCATTGAGCGGATTCAACACGCGCAGCAGTTCGAGCAATTCTTCCGGCGCGCAGGTTGGTCCGATTTTGATGCCGAGGGGATTGGCGAGGCCGCGAAAATATTCCACGTGTGCGCCGTTCACGTCGCGCGTGCGGTCGCCGAGCCACAGCGTGTGCGCGCCGAGGTTGTAGTATTTGTCGCTTTCGATTTCGTGCCGCGTGAGCGCTTCTTCGTAGGGCAACAACAGACCTTCATGCGAGGTGAAGAAGTTCACTTTGCCGAGCACGCTATCGCGCACGCCGCCGAGCGCTTCCATGAAATGAATCGCGTCGGTCAAACGCTCGACGAGTTGCACGTAATCGCGACGATGCTCGCTTGCGGAAATGAATTCCAAATTCCAATGTTCGGGATGATGCAAATCTGCAAAGCCGCCTTCGATGAGGGCGCGCACGTAGTTCATGGTGAGCGAGGAGTAATAATAGCTTTGCAAGAGTCGCTGCGGATCGGGCACGCGCGTCGCGGCTTCCGGCTCGAAGGAGTTGATGAGATCGCCGCGATAAACCGGGAGCGTTTGGCCGTTGACGATTTCAAATTCCGCGGAGCGCGGCTTGGCAAATTGCCCGGCAATGCGTCCGATGCGCACGACCGGTTTACGCAAGCCATAAATGAGCACGAGACTCATTTGCAAAAGGATTTTTAATTTGCTCACGACCGCTGCAGGCGTGCAATCGCGAAAACGTTCGGCGCAATCGCCGCCTTGCAACACGAAACGCTGTCCTTGTGCAGCTTCGCCCAGCAAACGTTTGAGATGGTCGACTTCGCCGGCATAAACCAACGGCGGATAGGTGCGCAATTGCGCCAATGTTGTTTCCAGCCGCTCCGGCTGCGGATAAAGCGGCTGTTGTTGAGCGGGAAAATTTCTCCAACTTTGCGGAGACCAAGTTGACATCGTTGCTTCCAATTACAAAGTTTTTTGCTTTATTGCAAAGGTTCCACTGTTTAAATACGACACCGATTTTCAGACAAGCTGCTAGCGAAAGCTTCTTGGAAGCAGCTATTCAGTGACGCTCGGTGGCTTCGGCGCATTTCGGCGAAAAAACTTTGCCGCCGAGTGACACCGAAGTCACCGAGTGTCGCCGAAAAAAGCTTTGCAAAAAAGCTTTCGTTCGATAAGTTCCGGCGCGCAAGATAGAAGCCCGTGTAGAAATATCAAACGAAAACTTTTGCTCACGCCATGAATGCCCACCTCTTTTCGCTGCTCGTGTTGCTCTCCTTTACTTTTGCGCACCTCGCTTTCGCGCAACGCGCGCGCTTTGTTGAAAGCGCAAACGACGCGGGCGTCGCAGGCCCCAGCCCCAAAATCGGCAACGGTCATGGCGCCGTGTTCGCGGATTTCAACCGCGACGGCTTGCTCGATCTCTGCTATACTGTGAAAGAGTTTCGCAATTATCTCCACCTCAACAACGGCAACGCAACGTTTCGCGAGCTTGCGGAGAATGCGGGCCTCAACACGCGGACGCACGAGCGCATTCGCGGCGTGACTGCGGCGGATTATGACAACGACGGCGATGTCGATCTTTTTATGTGCGCGGGCTTGGATGATATTCTCTATCGCAACAACGGCGATTTGACTTTTACCGATGTCACGGACGCCGCGGGCGTGCGCAATCGCGGCAATGGTTTGGCGGGAACGTGGGGCGATTATGATCGCGACGGCAATATTGATCTCTACGTTGCCAATTGGAATGAGAACGTGCATGCGCTCTATCGCAATCGCGGCGACGGCACGTTTGTCGAAACCACGGCGCAAGCCGGTTTGGGCGAGGATGATTTTACCAACATCGGTTTGTGGTTTGATTATAACAACGACGGCGAGTTGGATTTATTTGTGAGTCGCTGGAATGATCGGCCGCATCGTTTGTGGCGCAACAACGGCAACGGCACTTTCACCAACGTTGCGGCGCAGGCGGGTTTGGCGAATACGGTGAAAGGGCAAGGCGCAGCGCTCGCGGATTATGACAACGACGGCTGGCTCGATATCTATCTCGCCAGCGACAATGCGCCGAATCTGCTCATGCGCAACAACGGCAACGGCACTTTCACCAATGTCGCGGCACGAGCAGGCGTGGACGATGGCCGGCGCTCGGTCGATTGCGCGTGGGGCGATTTCGATGCCGACGGCGCGATGGATTTGTACGTCGGCAATTATGATGCGCCCAATGCGCTCTATTTCAATAATGGCGATGGCTCATTCACGGAGGCGAGCGGCGTGACCGCGGATTATGATCGCACCATCGGCACGACCGTCGCCGATTTCGACAACGATGGCGCGTTGGATTTTTTCACGGTCAATTCCGAAACTGCAAATCGGCTTTATCGCAATCTCGGCCACAACAACAATTGGCTGAAAGTCGAATTGGAGGGCGTGGAGAGCAATCGCAGCGCAATCGGCGCGCGCGTGCGCGTGTCGGTTAATGGCAAAGTGCTCGTGCAAGAAGTTTCAGGCGGCAGCGGCTATTGTTCGCAGAATGCGCTCGTGCTCTATTTCGGTTTGGGTGCGAATGCGCGCGCGGAGCAAGTTGAAATTCGCTGGCCCTCGGGGGAAGTCGAACGGCTGCAAAATGTCCCTGCAAAGCAATGGCTCAAGCTGCGCGAAGGCGCAAGCATTGTCACCAATCCGGTTGCGCCCGCAATTTTGAACGCGCGCTTGCATTGGCTCAACGCGACAACGCTGCAACTCGCGTGGGAAACAGATACGCCGTGTCTCGGGCAGGTAGAGTTTGGCTTTGATTCCACGTATGGCAAACACACCGCATTGACGAATACTTTCACGACGCAGCACCAGCACGTGCTCACGGCATTGGCGCCGGACACGCTTTATCATTATCGCATGCGCGTGGAAGACGAGAGCGGCAATCGCACGATGAGCAACGACGCGGTGTTTCGCACGGGCGCACTCGTCGCCGCAACGCCGCTGCGGTTTCGTTTGTCACGGGTTTATCCGAATCCGGTGCGCGAAGCCACGCATTTCGATTTGGAATTGCCGGAGAGCGGGCGGGTGGAAATTGTGGTGTATGATCTGGAGGGGAGAGAGGTGGAAAAAGTTTATGACGCAAACTTGATCAGCGGCAATTATAGCTTGCGTTGGGAGCCGCGCACACGCGCGTTGCCCGCGGGAATTTATTTTCTCCGCGCGCGCTGGCAGCGCGTTTCAAAACAAGTGGCAACTGCAACGCTGCGTTTGCTGCTCTTGCGTTGAAGTTGCTTGCTACCTGAATTTTGCACCGTGCTCGCGCCCACCTTCACCCGATGCTGAAGCATCGGGCTAGGAGATGTAAGCGTCCCGCTTGCGGGACGCTTTCACCCAATGGGTGTTTAGTCCCGTTCACGGGACTTTCATCTCCTAGCCCCGTGATTCATCACGGGGCGATGGGGAGCGCGATGAGCAATGCAAAATTCAGGTTCTACAAAAAAATAAGGCCCGAGCCTTTCGACCCGGACCTCTTGTCTGTGAGGGGGAGCCACATCTATGTCATGCAGCTACGTGCATGCGTGCTCGTGATTGCTCGCGAAGCAACGCGCATCGCAACAGACTTCTTTTTAAAATAAGGCCCGAGCCTTTCGACCCGGACCTCTTGGCTGTGAGGGGGAGCCACATCTATGTTATGCTGCTGCGCGCATGCGTGCTTGTGTTGAATCGCGAAGCTTCATGCAACGCTGCAGACTTCTTTTTAAAATAAGGCCCGAGCCTTTCGACAACGGAATAGATGCAGTGAGGGGTCCACACAATCATAAGTATCTGGTGGGGCGACTGGTTCTTGTGATTTGTGGGCGAGGGGCGCGGGTGGGGG
>JAYRWE010000127.1:0-34399 GCA_041918175.1 bacterium | reverse complement strand
GTCACGCTGTCCATTTTCAACACGAACGGGCAACTCGTGAAGAAACTCGTGGCAGGAGAGATGAACGCGGGCACGCACAACTTCACATGGGACGCCACCAACGAACGCGGCGAGCGCGTGGCGAGCGGTGTGTATTTGTATATGATCAAGGCGGGTGAGTTTACGGCGCAGCGGAAGCTTGTGTTGATGAAGTAGCTCCATGATTTTTTGCGCAAGAGCAGAACTTGTTTCTGCTGACTAGCGCACACAGGGTATGCTAAAAGGCGGCTCCTTAACCGGGTCGCCTTTTTTGTTTTATACACGACACGCCCGGCTTGGGAACCTGCGGCGAGATGAATCTGTCGCGCACACTCGCAAGGCAAACGTGCCGCCTTTGCAATTGCAAATCGAAATTTAAATTGTTATCATAGCACCCATTTTAAAACGCAAGCTTCTTTCTGGCATCGGCATCAAACAAACGCGAGGGAGAGTGTTGTGAAGATGGATAGTGGCGAAGTGAAAAGAGCAGTGACCGTTTCCGCGCAGGATCTCGGCAAAATCGCGCACGGCGATCATCATGACCCGTTCGCGGTTTTGGGCATGCACCAAATTCGCATGGACGAACGCGATGCGCTCGTGGTGCGCGTGTTTGCGCCGGAGGCTGATCGTATTGCCGTGGTGGAAATGAACAGCGGTGCGGCGCATGTCATGGAAAAAGTCAATGGCATGGGGTTCTATGAAGTCGTGATTGCGGACCGCAGCGAGCGCTTTCCTTATCAACTCGAACTCACCGATTATATCGGCCAAGCGCGCCGCGTGCATGATCCCTATTCTTTCGCGCGCGTTTTAAGTGACGATGATCTCCGTGCCTTTACCCAAGGCGAGCATTGGCAACTTTACGACAAGCTCGGCGCGCACGCAATGACGATTGACGGTGTGAGCGGCGTATATTTCGCAGTGTGGGCGCCCTCTGCACGGCGTGTGAGTGTGATCGGAAATTTCAATCGTTGGGACGGCCGCCGGCATCCCATGCGCATGCATCTCACCGGCGTGTGGGAAATTTTTATTCCCGGCTTGCAAGTCGGCGAGCTTTATAAATTTGAAATCAAATCGCGAGAAGGCCATCTCCGCGTGAAGAGCGATCCCTTTGCGTTTGCCGCGGAATTGCGGCCGGCCAATGCCTCGATGGTTTGCGATCTCGCGAAATTCCAGTGGCGCGATGACGAATGGCTGGAGCGCCGCCGCGAAACGAATTGGCTCGAACGCCCGCTTTCGATTTACGAAGTACACCTCGGCGCGTGGAAGCAAAAGGAGGGGAGTGAAAAAGAAAAGCGCTGGTTCAATTATCGCGAGATTGCCGAGGAGCTGGCCGAGTATCTCACGCACATGGGCTACACGCACGTCGAGTTGCTGCCGATCATGGAGCATCCTTATGATCCTTCATGGGGCTATCAAGTCACGGGCTATTTTGCCGTCACGAGTCGGTATGGGTCGCCCGAAGACTTTGCATATTTCGTGGATTGCATGCATCGCCACAACATTGGCGTGATTCTCGATTGGGTGCCCGCGCACTTTCCGAAAGATGATCACGCATTGCGCCGCTTCGATGGCACGGCGTTGTTTGAGCACGAAGACCCGCGACAAGGCGAGCATCCCGATTGGGGCACGCTCATTTTCAACTACGGCCGCAATGAAGTGCGCAACTTTCTCATTGCCAATGCGCTCTTTTGGTTGGATAAATATCACATCGACGGCCTGCGCGTTGATGCCGTGGCCTCGATGCTTTATTTAGATTACTCGCGCAAAGAGGGCGAGTGGATTCCGAACAAATACGGCGGCCGCGAAAATCTCGAAGCCATCGACTTCATCAAAAGAATGAATGAAGTCGTGCATGAAAAATTTCCCGGCGCGCTGACGATTGCGGAAGAATCGACCTCATGGGCCATGGTCTCGCGGCCCACGTATCTCGGCGGCCTCGGCTTCTCGTTCAAATGGAACATGGGGTGGATGAATGATTTTCTCAAGTATGTAGAAAAGGATCCCATTCATCGACAATATCATCAAAACCTGATCACGTTTTCGATGATGTATGCGTTCACGGAAAATTTCATTCTGCCGCTCTCGCACGATGAAGTGGTGCACGGCAAACGCTCTTTGTTGGATAAAATGCCCGGCGATCTTTGGCGCAAGCTTGCGAACTTCCGCCTCGCGATGGGCTACATGTTCGGCCATCCCGGCAAGAAGCTCACGTTCATGGGCAGCGAGTTTGGGCAATGGCTGGAGTGGAATCACGCGGAGAGCATTCACTGGCATTTGCTGGAGGAGCCGCGGCATCGGCAGTTGCAAGAATACATGAAAGACCTCAATCATCTTTATCGCAGCGAGCCGGCGCTTTATGAAGTGGATTATAATTGGGAGGGCTTTCAATGGATCGATTTCAGCGACACGCAGCAGAGTTTGATTTCGTTCGTGCGTCGCGGCAAGAGCAATGACGAAGCGCTCGTGTTCGTTTGCAATTTCACGCCCGTGCCGCGCAAAGATTATCGCATCGGCGTGCCTATGCTCGGCTTCTATCAAGAACTGCTCAACAGCGATTCCGAGATTTACGGCGGCAGCAACGTCGGCAACCACGGCGGCGTGCATGCCGAAGAAGTCGCGCAACACGGCCAACCCTATTCCATCGCCATCGAATTTCCGCCGCTCGCCGCGGTGGTGTTTAAGTGCCGGAAGAGGGAGGTAGAGTAATACCGAAAAATATGACCGGCGTCGCCTCTCAATTTGTCATTCTGCAAGAATCTTTTTGAGCACTGGAATCGCCCTTCGAATGGACTCCAGTGTTCGTTAAAAGCAATACTGTAGCAACCGGAGTTCAACTCATGTTAGGCTCATTTCAGGTTCAAAACTTCCGCGCCTTTCAATGCTTGGAGATTGAGCGCTTGGGTCAAGTCAACCTCATTGTCGGCAAAAATAATGTCGGCAAATCTTCGCTGTTGGAAGCGTTGCGGCTTTATGCGCATCAGGGCTCGCTCAACCTAGTGTGGGAGATATTGTTATCGCGAGACGAGCTTAATCAGGCCTCTCGTGCGACTTCTGAACCTGAGGAGCAAAACGGAGTAAATGTTGAAAGACTATTTTATCATACCCAAAGCAATGAAATAAAGTCAGGGTCGATTAAAATTGGCCCCAATGAGTCTTTAGAAAACACGCTTACCATAGCTTTGGAATTGGATGTCGATCAACTTGATGCTGAAGGAAGGCGTCAACTTAGTTTAGTTGATCCGACTTCAAACAAACTTCCTACTGGTGTGCGACTGATTTTGGTCGTTCGTTTTGGCTTACAGAAAAAAGAAATATTTCCTCTTGGGCAAAGTTTATTTGGGCGCCGTTCGAAACTGGATTCTCAAGGAATAAACTGCCTCTACATTTCGATGAAAGGCTTGAGTCAAACGCGGCTGGGCGCTTTGTGGGACAAAATTGCGCTGACAGATTTAGAGCAGGAAATACTTTTTGCATTGCAGATCATCGCACCCGAAGCAGAAAAGGTTTCGCTGATCGGTGAGGCCTTGCGCAATTCGGGACGCATAGCGATTGTAAAAACGAGCAACCAGGCTAAGCCGGTCCCCCTCAGCAGCATGGGCGACGGCATGAATCGTATTTTCGGCATCATCCTCGCGCTCGTGAACGCCAAAGACGGTATGTTGCTCATCGATGAAATCGAAAACGGTATTCACTACACGGTGCAGCCTGCTTTATGGACGACTGTTTTCAGAGTTGCCCAACGCCTTAACGTGCAGGTTTTCGCGACGACCCATAGTTGGGATTGCATTAATGCATTTCAACAAGCCGTTCGAGAGAATCCTCAACACGACGGGCTGTTGATTCGGCTTGAAGCCAAAAAGGACAAGACCGAAGCTGTTCTGTTTGATAAAGAGGAATTGCGCATCGTGAGCCGTGAGCAAATCGAGGTGCGATGACGATGGCGGATAAATACTTACTTCTGGTTGAAGGGAAGGATGATCGGCACGTTTTGCAGCATTTGTTTTTGCGCCATCAAATCCCAGCAGCCGTTTCAAATTCGATTAAAGATTGTGAAGGCGTTGATAAGCTTATCGAAAGCTTGCCGGTGCGGCTCAAGAGCAGCGGTTTGCAGCGACTTGGGGTCGTGTTAGACGCCAACGCAAGCCTAGCAAATCGTTGGGAAGCATTGCGAAACATTGTTGCCAACGCAGGGTATTCGTCAATTCCAACGGAACCTCAAGCTCTCGGAACAATTCTCATTGAAGAAGGCAAACCCACGATTGGCATTTGGCTCATGCCCAATAATACCTTGCCCGGTATGTTGGAAGACTTCGTTCAGTATTTGATTCCCAATGAAGACGTGCTGTGGAAGTTAGCAGAAGAGGCTCTTCAAAAAATTCCGAAGCAGGAGCAACGTTTCATCGGCGCACATCGCATCAAAGCGCACCTTCACACTTGGCTTGCGTGGCAAGAAGACCCCGGCACACCGATGGGCTTGGCAATTACGAAACGTTATCTTGACGCAAATGCTCCTTCGGCGCAGCAGTTCATCGAATGGGTGCGCCGATTGTTTTTGGAAGAAGAGTAAGAAAAGATTGGTAATGACTCAACTTCTAATCAAAGCTTTTGAGAAAGCCGCACAGCTTCCAGAACCGGACCAAATTGCTTTCGCCAATTTTATTCTGGCCGAACTTGCCTCCGAGCAGCGTTGGCAACGAGCGTTTGATAGCTCGCAAGAGGTGTTGGCGGATTTGGCGGAAGAAGCGCTGGCAGAGCATCGCGCTGCCAGCACATCTCGAACTTGATTCGAACACTTTGACCTCAAATGAATTTCACTTTCCCGGCGCTGTCATTCGGCAAGAATCTTTTCACTCGCTGGAGATAGTTCCCAATGCTCAAAAAGATTCCCCTGAATGACAAACCCAAGAGGCTGCAATCATCCACCCTAGCGCGTACATAGGACTTTCAATTCGTATTTTTTTCTGAGCGCACACCGAAAGGATTTCCATGAACGAAATTGTTGTCGCGGTGATTTTGGGCATCGTCGAAGGGCTTACGGAGTTTTTGCCGGTCAGTTCGACCGGACATCTTATTCTCGTGGGCAATTGGCTCCAATTCACCGGAGAGAAAGCGAACACGTTTGAAATTTTCATTCAGCTCGGCGCGATACTCGCGGTGATCGGATATTTTCGCGAGCGCATTTTGAATCTCGTGCGCGCGGTGCTCGGCACGCCAATGCCGTATGGTAGCACGCACGCAATGAGCGTGGAGCAGGCGCGGCGTTTTGCTCTGGGTGTTATTCTCGCGTTCATTCCCGCGGCGGTCATTGGTTTTTTTCTGCACGATAAAATCGAAGAGTTGCTCTTCACGCCGAAGACCGTGGCTGCGGCATTGGTTGTCGGCGGCGTGGGCATCATCGCAATTGAGAAGCTGAATCTCCGCGCGAAAACCGAGACGATGGAAGAAATGACCTGGGCGCAAGCATTGTGGGTCGGCGTCGCGCAATGTCTCTCACTCATTCCCGGCATGT
This sequence comes from bacterium, assembly GCA_041918175.1. Classification (GTDB taxonomy): domain Bacteria; phylum Zhuqueibacterota; class Zhuqueibacteria; order Zhuqueibacterales; family Zhuqueibacteraceae; genus JABWAN01. The sequence goes on along the minus strand of JAYRWE010000127.1, from coordinate 28,872 downwards.
CGCGCTCCGCTTCAACCATCATGGGCGGACTCGTGACAGGCTTGAGTCATGCCGCGGCCGCGGAGTTTTCATTCTTTCTTGCGATTCCGACTATTGGCGCGGCCACGGTTTATAGCCTGCTCAAAAATATTAAGCTCCTCAGCGCCGATGATGTTTTGGTGTTCGCTGTGGGCTTCGTCGTCTCGCTCGTCGTGGCGTGGATTGTGATCGCCGCGTTCATGTCTTTTATCAAAAAGCATAGCTTTGAGTCGTTTGGATGGTATCGCATTGTCTTGGGATTTGCGATTCTTATTATGATGGGAATGCAAAGTTGATGGCTGTGAAGCTCGTTGATCGTTGATGGTGGATCGTTGATCGTGTTCACGAACTACTATCCACGATCTACAATCCACGACCAATAAAAGGGCGGCGCATGGAATACAAGCTTCAAATCAACAAATGGCCGGAGAACGAGCGGCCGCGCGAGCGTCTGCTTGAACACGGGGCGGAGTCATTATCCGACGCGGAATTGCTCACGATTCTTTTGCGCGTGGGGGAGCGCGGCAAATCCGCGTTTGAAATGGCGCAAGAGCTGTTGATCACTTGCGGCGGCTTGCACGGCTTGGACGCAAAGGGCATGCACGAGTTGTGCGAAATGCGCGGCATCGGCATGGCCAAAGCGGCGCAGATCAAAGCCGCGCTTGAGTTGGCCAAGCGGCTGCAGCAAGAGACCTCACCGCTGCGTGAAAGTTTTCGCACGAGCCGCGAAGTGTTCGAATACATGCGGCTCCGCGTGCGCAATCAAGCGCGCGAGCAGTTCTTTGTGCTCCTGCTCACGGTGCGCAATAAATTGATCAAAGAGAAAAAGCTGTTTGAAGGCACGTTGCACGAGAGCCAAGTCAACGCGCGCGAAGTGATCAAGTTCGCGATCAACGAACAAGCGGGCAGCGTCGTGTTCGTGCACAATCATCCCAGCGGCGAACCTGCGCCCAGCGCGGAAGATATTCGCATTACAAAAAAATTGCAGCAAGCGTGCATGGCGGTTGAGGTTTGCGTGTTGGATCATGTGATCGTGGGCGGCGATCGGTATTTTAGTTTCGCGGATGAAGGGATGTTGTAGTCGAAGATTGAAGATGGTAGATTGTAGATTGTAGATTGTAGATTGTAGATCGTGAGTGGTAGATTGTGGCTCAGTGCCGTGCTCATTGCAGAATCAAACTTGGTCCGAGCGCGAGGGAAGTTTCTTCCAGTATGACACCTTGAGGAAAACTGCAAAGCGATCTCAAACGAGCATGCTCACGATTCACAACCTACGATCCACGATCTTCTATCCTCGATTCTCAACTCTCAAATCAAACCACATAACCAGAACCCAAGCGTGAGCGAGAGCACCTCTAAAATCCGGTTGCTGCCGGAAGATTTGATCAACAAAATTGCCGCGGGCGAAGTGGTAGAGCGCCCGGCTTCGGTCGTGAAAGAGTTGTTGGAAAACGCGATTGACGCAGGCGCAACCGAGGTCACCGTCATTGTGAAGGAGGGTGGCCGCGCGCTCATTCAAGTCGTGGACAACGGCAGCGGCATGAATCGCGAAGATGCGCAACGCGCGTTTGCGCGGCATGCGACGAGCAAAATTTCCACGCAGGACGATCTCGAAGCCATTCACACGCTCGGCTTTCGCGGTGAAGCATTGGCAAGCATCGCTTCCGTGGCGCAAGTGGCGCTCAAAACGATGGAGCGCGACGCGACCGAAGCGACCATCATCGAGTTTGAGGGCGGCGTGCAAACCGACCTGCGCATTGGCGCGAGCACGCCGGGCACGAGCATCGCTGTAAAGAATCTTTTCTTCAACACGCCGGGCCGCCGCAAGTTTATCAAGTCCACGGTTACGGAGTATCGTCAAATCCTCGCCACGGTGAATCGTTTCGCCGTGGGCTTTCCCGCCGTTCAACTCACTTTCATTCACAACGACGAAGTCATTTTCGATATGCCAATGGCGGCCTCGCTGGAAGAGCGTGTGGTGACGCTTTACGGCAGCCGCATGCGCGACGCACTTTTGCCGATTCACGACAAAGGGCCGGCATGCGAAGTGAGTGGCGTCGTCGGCAAACAAAGCACGGTGCGCCAGCAACGCGGCGAGCAGTTTTTGTTTTTGAACTCGCGCTATATTTCAGATCGTTCGCTGAATCATGCGATCATCTCCGCGTATGGCGAAGTGCTCGCGCACGGCGGCTTCCCGTTTTATGCCGTCTTTTTGCAAGTTGATCCCACGCGCGTGGATGTGAATGTGCATCCGACGAAGATGGAGGTGAAGTTTGCGGATGACCGTTTGATCTATGCGATTCTGCGCAACACCGTGCGCCAAGTGATCAATTCCGCCGCGGTAATTCCGATCGAGAGCAATCTCATTCGCGCGGTGCCGCTCATGCCGTGGAATGCCGCGCCGGAGATTCCGAATGAGAATGCGGAGCACCACACAACGCTCGCGTCGCAACCTTTTGTGCCCGACTTTCGCGCGAAGCATCCGGGGCGGCAGCTTGGCTTTGATTTGAACCGCGCCCAAGCAGCGCCGCAGGAAGTGACGCCGATTGATTTATTGGACAAGCGACCGGAGCACACTGCAGAGCGCGCGAACGTTTGGCAAATTCACAATCGCTACATTCTCTCGCAGATACCTTCGGGCTTGGTGATTATCGATCAACACGTCGCGCATGAGCGTATTCTTTATGAAGAGGCACTCGCCGCTTTTGCCGAACAAGAGCCGGCCTCGCAGAGTTTGTTGTTTCCTTCGGTAATTGAGTTGAGCGCGGAGGACTACGAAGTCGTCATAGAGATGACGCCTTTTTTAACCAAACTCGGCTTTACTTTTAAGCCGTTTGGAAGATTCACGATTCTCATGGAAGGCGTGCCCGCAGGCTCACGCTTTGTGAAAGGCACGCAGGACGAGAAGTCGTTTCTCAAAATCATCGACGAATACAAACGCGGCAAACGCGAAAAGCTGGAAATTCGCGATAACGTTGCGCGCTCGTATGCCTGCCACACCGCGGTGCGCTCCGGCGATCGCTTGACGCCGGACAGTATGAACGCGCTGATTGATCAACTCTTCGCCACCAAGTCACCGTACTTTTGCCCGCATGGCAGGCCGGTGATCATCAACATTCCGATTGAAGAGTTGGACAAGCGGTTCGGGAGAATTTAGATGAAGGTGAAGAGCATGGAACGCAGAATTGCTGACAAAAACCAGAATCATTTTATGATTGATGGCATAAAACCCCACAAAGCCACACAAATAGCTCCGCCTTCTCTTTTACAATCGTTTTCTCAAAACGTAGAAAGGCAAATTGTATCTAAGCATAAGCTAATTGAAAAAGCGATAAACAAAGCCATAGGCTCGCCTTTCTATTCTGCCCCTGGTTTCATACTTTATTGCGGAGATTGCTGCGAATTGCTTCCCCAACTCAAGAAGGCTGTTTTTGCAGCGGATCTCGTACTCACTTCTCCGCCCTACAACATTGGGAAGGAATACGAAGCCTCCATGCTTTTGAATGAGTATATCGCTTGGAGCTCAAATTGGATGCATCAAATTTATGATATAACCAAACCGGAAGGAGCGTTTTGGTTGAATGTCGGGTATCTCGAAGCTGAGAACAAAGGGCTTTGTGTGCCCATTCCATATTTAATTTGGGATAAATCGCCTTTTTATCTTTTGCAGGAAATCGTTTGGAAATATGGTGCAGGGGTAACGGCAAAACGGCGATTGAGTTCGCGAAATGAAAAATGGTTGTTTTATGTGAAGAATCAGGCGAATTACACTTTCAATCTTGATGAAATTCGCGACCCCAATGTCAAATACCCAAATCAAAAGAAGCAAGGCAAATTTCGTTGTCATCCGTTGGGCAAGAATCCTTCCGACGTTTGGGATTTTCCCAAAGTGACGACCGGGCAAAAAAGAAGCTCGAAAGAGCGCACAGGCCACCCCGCGCAGTTCCCGTTGCGAGTCGTTGAGCGTGTTATTCGAGCGTCGTCAAATCAAATGGAGTTGGTATTGGATCCCTTTGCAGGTTCGTGTTCAGCAGGTATTGCTGCGGCGGGGCTCAGAAGAATATTTTTAGGCATCGAAATCAAGTCCGATTATTGCGAACTTGCCGTTCGGCGATATGAAAAATTTAAAAAAGAAAGGGAGCGTGCTCAAAAACAAGGAGAGCTATTTGGGTGAGTATATTTCCGTAAGCTTGAAGCGTTCTGCTTCAGGAAAAAGCCTTGCTTGCTGGCCTGTAGCAGCTCTTTGTCCGATCCAATCGCTTGCATCTAACCATCCGAAACGAATCAATGTGATGCCCGGCCGGGTTTCTTTGTCGAGGAATTTTTCGAAATTAACCGCCAAATAATATCCGGACTTTGTTTTCTTCTCCTGTTTGCTGTCTTGAGAATAACTGCGATTGCCATAAATATGGCGAGGGTTTGAAGAAGTTTTGAGTTCAATCGAGTATTGATCATCCGGTGCATGAACAATGTCCTTATCGGATGATGAAGCCTCGGTTCGCCACACGCCAGGATAACGCGCTGCCAATTCGAGAGGGATGAGTTCGTGCAGGAAAAATCCCATGATTTGAGGTTTAGGAAAAATATCCACGCCGATCTTGAAGCCTTTTGATCCCAAACGGGATTTAAAAAGCGAGTCCCATGAGTTGAGAACGACGTCAATAATCTCGTCTTGTGATAGCGGATGGCGTTCAACCAGCTTTTGTGTAATGCTCGACCATTTCGTGGGAGCAATGCCTTGATATGGGGATTTCATCAATCAATATTCTCAAGTAACGTAGAAGGTCTGACGCCGAGAGCGTGCGCCAAAACGACGATGTTCAATAAACTGATATTGCGCTCGCCTCTTTCCACTGCGCCAATATAGGTGCGATGTAGACCGCAAGCATCGGCAAGCGCTTCTTGGGAAAGATTCTTTTTCTGCCGCAAGGTGCGAACGCGATCTCCGAAAGCTTTTTGCGGGTATTTTTTCATGAAGGAAAAATAGACGATTGATGACCTTATGTCTACAGACTATAAGTAGCATTTCGTAAAACGCCGTACTTTTGCCAGCACCGCCGTTAGGTGATCATCAACATTCCGATTGAAGAGTTGGACAAGCGCTTCGGGAGAATTTAGTTTTTGAATAGGGGACAAAGACAACAAGGCAAGCTTGGACTTCTAATCATACGCTGTAAAAAATCTCAAGCCCGTCGCACAACCTCTCTGGCTTCTGCATGAATGATAAAAATATTTTCTGCCCTCGCCTCATGATCAAGTTGTGGCGCAAGCTGTTTCTCGTGCTCGTGTTGGTCCCTGCCTGTTCCTGGTCTCAGCCCTCCGCACTTCTTTCTTTTGAAATTGTCACGCACCCTACTCTCGCTGCAAACTTACCTGCGCATGGCCGTCTCTTCGTTATGCTCAGCACGAAAGCCGAACGCGAGCCGCGTTTGGGCATTGGCTGGGCTGATCCCAAGGCCGATCCGTTTTTTGCCAAAGATATTTCCGGTTGGAATGGCAAAACCGCTTTGACCTTCGGCGAAGAGGCCGTCGGCTTTCCGATTGCGTCAATCAGCAAGCTCATGCCCGGCATGTATTACGCGCAAGCGTTGTATGATGTCGATACCACATTTTCATTCATCAACGCCCCCGGAAATTTTTACAGCGCGCCAAGCAAGATCGAGATTGCAGCAGGAGGGAAGCAACGCTTTCGTTTGACGCTGGACCAACGCATTCCCGCGGAGCAATTGCCGCAAGACACGGAGCACGTCAAATATGTGCGCGTGCAAAGCCGCTTGCTCACCGAGTTTTGGCAGAAGCCCATGTACTTGCGCGCCGCGGTCATATTGCCGCGAGATTATGATAAAGAGCCGCAGCGCCGCTATCCCGTGCGGTATCACCTCGGCGGCTATCATTCGCGCTACACCAATGCCGAGCGCATGCTGCGCGAAGGTTCCGCGTTTCGCCGCGCCTGGCTCTCCGACGATTGCCCACGCATGTTGCTCGTGCATCTCGATGGTGAAGCGCCGTTCGGCGACTCGTATCAAACGAACTCCGCGAACAACGGGCCGTATGGCGATGCGACCGTGCAAGAACTCATTCCGCACATCGAACAAAACTTTCGCGCCCTCGCCGCGCCGGAGTCACGTTTCCTCGAGGGCGGCTCCACCGGTGGATGGGTTGCGCTCGCGCTGCAAATTTTTTATCCCGACTTCTTCAACGGCGCGTGGTCGTTCTGCGCCGACGGTGTGGACTTCCGCCATTTTCAACTCGTCAATATTTATTCCGATGACAATGCGTTTGTGAATGAGCACGGCTACGAGCGGCCGAGCATGCGCGACACCGATGGCGAGCCGCGTTTTTCCATGCGCCATGAAATCACGATGGAGCGTGTGCTCGGTCGCGGCAATGTGTTCGTCACCTCCGGCGGGCAATGGGGCGCGTGGAATGCGGTGTATGGCCCGCGCGCTGCGAACGGCCGGCCCGCGGCGATTTGGGATTCATGGACCGGTAAGATCGATCACAAAGTTGCAGAAACATGGCGGCCATATGACCTGCGCGAGAAGCTCGAAAAGAATTGGAGCACACTCGGCCCGAAGTTGCAAGGCAAGCTGCATATTTGGATGGGCGACATGGATAATTTTTATCTCAACAACGCCATGCGCCTGCTCGAAAAATTTTTGCAGCAAACGCAGAATCCCAAATCCGACGCGCGCCTCTTCTTCGCCCCCGGCGAAGGCCATTGCTGGCAAGGCATCTCCGAGATTGCGATGATGCGTGAAATGGCAGCGCGAGTGAAATGAGAAGCATTGTTCGTAGCAGCTCCTTTAGGAGCCGACGGTTCAAAGGGAAAAGGGACGTGCGCCTCAAGGCGCTACTACGAACTTTTCATCGCGCGAGAAAGAGTTTAGACGCAAAACGATTGCTGGCAAAACCATTTCTAGCTATTTGGGCTTTAATGGTTTTGCCAGTAATCGTTTTGCTTGTGCATGTTTTAAAGGTTGATCGAATATAATATGCCCTTCACCCTCGACACATGGCGCGCGCAATTCAAATCCGGCCTTGCAAGCTGGAAACAGCGTGTGCTTGAGCGCAAAGCCGACTCGCTCTATGGCGCGTTGGCCGCCACCGCGTTGTGGCCCGTGATTGCCGCGTTTCAGCACGGCGATGTGATGGCGTTAATGGCCGTGGGCCAATTGCTCTCCAATGTGGCCACGAATTTTTTAGCCACGGGCATTCAGAAATGGCGCGATGAAGCGGAAGCCGCGAGCGCACTGAACGCGCAGCTTGCAACCGATGCCGCCTCGCGCGAGCAAGTCGATGCGCTGCTCACCAAGCTCGAAGCCATCAAACTCGCGCACGAGGAATTGCCCGAAGCACAGCGCCAATGGTTCGTTGACACGTTGCGCAGCGAGCTGCAAGCTTTGGGTAATGCGCAAAAGTATGAAGCCACTTTGCGCAGCGTGATCGTGGGCGGCGATATGATTGGCAGCACAATCATGACCGGCGACAACAGTATCGGCACGGTGCAAGGCAACGTTTACTATGGCCCCACGCCGCAAGACACCGAGACTGCGCTGAAAATTTACTGCCGCGTGCTGCTCGCTTCGTGCCGCCATTTGCCTTTGCGCGGCATCGATGTGGGCGCGAGCGATCCTACGAGCGATCAGCAGCGTTTGGAATTGGCGCAGGTTTATGTGAATTTGGATACCACGCTTTTTCTAGTTTCGCTGGTCAAGGATGTGGAGAGCTTAAAGAACAAAGAACAAGAAGCGAGGAATAAGGAGCGGAACCCCCGGTCAAATGACATCGCCCGCCAACAGAGTATTCTATCTGCTACAATAAATAAAAATCGTCTTGTAGTTTTGGGCGATCCCGGCTCGGGTAAGTCAACGTTCATCAATTTTCTTGCACTTTGTTTGGCTGCGCATCGCTGTGAGCCTAAAGGCCGATGGCTTGACCGGCTTGAAAAGTGGCCGGAGAGAGACTCGGATCTCGTACCAATAATAATTGTGCTTCGCGACTTTGCAAAATGGCTCCCAAACAACGTGAAAGTCAAACCACGCTTGCTATGGGACTTTATCTGTGAGCGTATTGCCGATCAAAATCTTGACTTTGTGCGCGAAGCGCTTCATAAAAAGCTTGAAGCGGGCCAAGCTTTAGTCTTACTAGACGGGCTAGATGAAATTCCAAACGCATCACGGCGGATTTTGGTCCGCGAGGCGATTGTAAAATTTTCGCGAAGATATTATCATTCGCGAATGCTTGCCAGTTGTCGAACGCTTTCTTATCAAAACACTGATTGGCAAATACCCGACTGGCCTGCTTATAAACTTCTACCATTTGATGATCAAAAAATAACTTCATTCATTCAAGCGTGGTATGCCGAATTACACCGTATTGGTTTGATCAAGACACGGGAAGCGGCGTCCCTGTCTCAACGATTACAAGAGGCCTTACAACGTCCAGAACTAAAGCGTCTTTCACCCAATCCTTTGTTACTCACAGTCATGGCCTTAGTGCATACGCATCGTGGAAGTTTGCCCGACGCCCGTGTTTTACTGTACGAAGAAACCGTTGACATGCTGCTCTGGCATTGGGAACAAATCAAAAATGAAAGCGAATCTCAAACATCTCGGCTGCGTCAATTATTGCGCGATGCCGGGAGAAGTGAAGTTGATTTGAAGCGAACGCTTTGGCGTTTGGCATTTGATGCTCACAAGGAAGGCGGTCTCAACGATGGCGAAACTCTAGCAGGCATTGGAGAGTTGCGGTTAGAGAAAATCCTGGCGGAGCTTCATCCGCAAAACAGCCGCGATTGGGCGCAAAACATGGTCGAAGCACTCAAACTTCGCGCGGGCTTGTTGCTCGAGCGGGAGCGCGAAGTTTTTACCTTTCCGCACCGCACGTTTCAAGAATACCTTGCGGGCGCTCAACTTTCCACACAAGCGGATTTTGCTACGGTAGCCGCAAAGCTTTACCTGGACAAACCATACTGGCGTGAGGCAATCTTACTGGCTGTCGGACGCCTTGTCAATGTCGTTGGTGAAACAGATAAGTCTTTAGCGTTAGCGAGCGAATTGTACCCTCGAGGGCCATTTGTTGATGAAACCTCTTGGCGAAAGTTTCGCTTTGCTAGTGACATTTTGGTGGAGATGGGTTTGCATCGCGTAAATGACAGTAATTGGGGCAGGCGATTGTTATCTGACGCTAGACAAAGTTTGATGATTTCATTACGGCGAAACGATATTCCACCAATTGATCGAACTGGTGCGGGAGATGTACTTGGGCAACTCGGCGATACACGCTTCCGTTCAGAAACTTGGTATCTTCCCGATCAACCTTTGCTGGGGTTCATCGAAATCCCCGGCGGCAATTTTATCATGGGCAGCAACAAAAAGCGAGATCAAGAAGCGTTTGAATACGAGCAGCCCCAGCATCAACTTTTTTTATCTACGTTTTATATGGGGTGCTTCCCCGTGACGGTTGCACAATTTCGTTCGTTTGTCGAAGCTAGTGGTCGCCAACCAGATTATGACATGAGTCTAGTCGGATTGGCGAACTATCCAGTAGTTAACGTCTCGTGGTATGATACGATAGCTTATTGTGAATGGCTTACTGCGAATATCCGCGAATGGTCACAACTTCCAGAAGAGCTAGCAATTTTGATCAAGCAAGATGGTTGGCGAATTGCCCTGCCAAGTGAAGCAGAATGGGAGAAGGCTGCGCGTGGCCAAGATGCGCGTATTTATCCTTGGGGAAACGAATTCAATTCGGGTTTTCTAAATTACAAAGGTGTAGAAACAGGGCGGCGCTCTGCTCCTGGTTGCTTTCCTTTTGGCACCAGCCCTTACGGTTGTGAGGATATGAGTGGAAATGTCTGGGAATGGACGCGCAGCTTGTGGGGAGAACATTGGAGCGGACCAGACTTCCACTATCCTTATCATCCCGGACCAACTCGAGAAGCACTAAACGCACCTCGTGAAATTCGCCGCGTTTGGCGAGGTGGCGCATTTAATCTAAGTGCTCGAAATGTGCGCTGTGCTTCTCGTAATAGCGGGCTTCCTTTTGATACATATAGCTATGTTGGCTTTCGCATTGCGCTCGTTCCTCCTCAAAATTTAGAATCACTCGTTCAATAAAGTTCACCTCATGCACCAACTCGTCTATCCCTATCTCTTTTTGCTCACGCTCGTTTTGTCGCTGCTGTTCGTGCCCTATGCGCGGCGGCTGGCGCTCAAGCTGCGGGTGATCGATATGCCGCACGAGCGCAAAGTGCATGAGGGCATTCGGCCGCGTTTGGGCGGGCTGGCGATCTATGCCGCGTTCATGCTCGTGCTCGCGCTGCAACTCGGCGGATTTTTTTGGTTAAATAAAGCGGCTTGGCTGCACGAGCATTTTCCGGTATTAGCCGAACAAAAAGAAATGCTCATCAACGCGCTGCCCATGCTCGGCACGATTCTCCTCGGCGCAACGCTTGTGACCGTGCTCGGCTTCATTGATGATCGTCGCGGCATTGGCTTTTCATATAAAATAAAATTCGTGGCGCAGTTTCTTGCTGCGGGCATTTTGCTGCTCGGCGGCATTCATACCACGTTTCTGCCGGTGCTGTGGATGAATTACCTCGTCACTATCTTTTGGGTGGTCGGCATTACCAACGCATTCAACTTGCTCGATAACATGGACGGACTCGCTGCAGGCGTGGCGCTCATTGCGAGCGCGATGTTTCTGCTCATCACGATTGTGCAGGCGCAATTTTTCTCCGCGCTGTTGCTCGCTATTTTTGCTGGCGCGGTCGCAGGTTTTCTCTATCACAATTTTTATCCCTCGAAAATTTTCATGGGCGATACGGGCAGCCATTTCATCGGCTACATGCTTGCCACGCTGTCGATCACGAGCAGTTATGTTGTGCCCGAAAGCGTGAATCTTTTGCCCGCCATCATGCCGTTACTCATTTTGAGCATTCCGATTTTCGACACGCTCTCGGTGATCGTCATTCGTTTGAAAGAGAAGCGACCGCTCTTTCAAGGCGACCGCCGCCACTTCTCGCATCGTTTGGTCGATCTTGGCATGAGCCAGCGCGGGGCCGTGATCTTCATCTATTTGGTCGCGTGCAGCATCGGCCTTGCCGCAGCGCTGTTGCCCTATCTTCCGCTGTGGGGACAAACTCTCGTGTTGCTGCAAACCGTTTTGATTTACGTCATGATCACGATTCTCATGCACGTGGCGCGGCGGATGAAAACGGGGCAGTAGCATTTTAAAAAGACCAGGCAGAAAGATGGAGGGCAGAAAAATAAAAGCGCAAATATTTTTCTGCCTTCGCTTTTAAATAGTTTTGCCAGTAATCGTTTTGCAATAACCCCGGAATTAGAGTTTGGATTTTTCCGAAAGCTTTCTAATTTAATGCAGGAATAAAAATTGAATTCCAGCGTTTTGTATGGATAACTTGAAAGGAGTTTTTCATGTCTCACCCCGTGATTTTGAGCGACAGCAATTTCGCGCAGGAAGTATTGCAATCCGACAAGCCCGTGCTCGTGGATTTTTGGGCGGAATGGTGTGGCCCGTGCAAAATGATTGCGCCGGCGATTAGCGAGCTCGCCCAAGAGTATGAAGGCAAGGCGAAGATCGCCAAGCTCGACGTGGACAGCAACAACATGACGGCCGGCCAGTTTGGGATCCGCAGCATTCCTTCGTTGTTGATCTTCAAAGGCGGCCGCGTGGTTGATCAAATCGTCGGCGCGGTGCCCAAGCAGAAAATCCGAGAGCGCTTGGATGCGAGCCTCGCGCTCGTTTAAAACCAAACGCGACAATGTTCAACCGGCGCTTGGCCGTGGCTGAACCGAAAATGACGATGATCTTCATACAAAAGCATCCGCACTCCGGATGCTTTTTTGTTATAGGAGCAAAGTGAAAACGCAATACGACGTGCTCATTGCCGGCGGCGGGCCTGCAGGTTTGAGCGCGGCTTATGCCGCAGCGCGTGCAGGTTTGCAAGTCGTGTTGTTTGAACGCGGCAAAGAAATCGGCTATCCGATTCACACAAGCGGCGGCAGTTGGATCGCGGAATTGCGCAAGCTTGATATTCCCACGCGCTACATGCATCCGATTCGCACGGGCCGCTTTCTTGCGCCGCAAGCGCAAGCCGAGTTTATTTACGACGAGCCGGTGAGTTGCATTCTCGAAGTGCGCGGCCTCTATCAATATCTTGCTCTGCTCGCGGCAAAAGCGGGCGCGGAGATTTTTCCGGCGAGTCCGGTTGAAAGCGTTTTGTTCAAAAAAAATCTTCCCGCGGGATTACGAGTGCGAGGGCGCGGAGAATTTTTCGCGCCGTTGTTGATCGATGCCACGGGCGTGCAGGGTGTGCTCGCAAAACAATGCGGTTTACGCAGTGAGTTTGCGCGTTATGGCGTCGGCGTGGAGGTTGACGTTGTGAGCACGCGATGGCCGCAAGATGCGATCGCGTTGCTCTTCGGTAGTCTCGCCGGCCCCGCAGGCTATGGCTGGATTTTCCCGCACGGTGAAGAGCGCGTGCGCCTCGGCCTCGGCGTGATTCACCCCGACACGAACTGCGAGGTGCACAAAGCGCTGCAGCAGATGTTGCAATATGCGCGCACCCACTTTGCGTTGGAAGCAAATGCGCAACTTGAGGTGCACAGCGGCGCGATTCCGAGCGTGGCGCCGCTGGCGCAAGCCCACGCGCACGGCCTGCTCGTGGTGGGCGATGCGGCTGCGCTCATCTCAACGCTGCTGGGCGAGGGCATTCGCTTTGCGATTGAATTGGGAAGATTGGCCGGCGAAGTTGCAGCACAGGCACACCAAGCCGGAAGATTCGATGCGCATTTCCTTGCGCGTTTTGATCAGGCTTGGCGTGCGCGTTACGCGAGAATGTTTTCATGGGGACAACGCCTCAATCGCCGCCTCGCGCAATATGACGACGAAAAATGGAACGAGAAAATTCGCATGCTCGCGCAGCTTCCGCCGGGCGTGATTCCGCCGCTCTTGCAAGGACGTTTTTGGGATCCGGCGTTGCTCGCGGCGCTGTGGCATAACCGCAAATTGGTCAAACTATCTTCGATCAAATCTTTATTCCGAAAAATTGAATGATCGAGCGAGCACTTGTTGCAAAAATACGGCAAAATCATCCTTGATTTTTTAGGCCTTCTTGTATAGATTGCTCGCGCTTGAAAAATCAAGTTTGTTCTCTCACAAATTAAACTCTCAGGCCTCAGGCGGAATCAAAAAACGCCAAACCGCTTGAGCCGACATGCGCCGACCGATGCCCTTCTTCCACCGCAGCACTCTTCAACACGCGCCCGCAGCAGACGGTTGAGACGCACGCATTTAGGACTTCAACTTTGAACCGCAGCACGAGGACGGTAACATGATGGCATTGATTATGGCCGGCGGATCCGGCACGCGTTTTTGGCCCAAAAGCCGGGAGAGTCATCCCAAACAATTGTTGCAAATCGTCGGCGCAGGCACCATGTTGCAAAATACGGTGCAGCGCTTGAACCCGCTCATTCCTAACGAACGCATTTTTATAGTTTGCAAAGAAAGCCAGCGCGAAGCGGTGTTGGCCCAAATGCCGCAGCTACCTGCGGCGAATATCATTGTTGAACCTTGGGGCAAGAACACCGCGCCGTGCATCGGTTTAGCCGCGTTGTTCATGCGCAAGCGTTTTGGTGACGAGGTGATGGTGGTGTTGCCCGCGGACCATTTGATCGGCCCCGCGGAAAATTTTCGTGAGATCTTGACCACGAGCGGCAGAATTGCCAGCGAACATAAAGTTTTAATCACCATCGGCATTCCTCCCACTTTTCCCGCAACCGGCTACGGTTATATTCAACGCAGTGAAGACGCTTTGTCGAATACCACCGCGCGCAAGGTGAAAGCTTTCGCCGAAAAGCCTAATTTGGAAACGGCGCAACGTTTTATTGAAAGCGGCGATTTTCTGTGGAATAGCGGCATGTTCGTCTGGCGCGTTTCTTCGATCATGGAGCAGTTCGACGAGCATTTGCCGCAATTGAGCGATGGCCTGCGCGAAATCGACCAAGCGCTCGGAACGCCGCAAGAGCAGGAAACCATTAGCCGCGTCTATCAACAAATCAAAAGCATTTCGATCGATTACGGCGTGATGGAGAAAGCGCAAAACGTCGTCGTGTTGCCCGCAAATTTTGAGTGGAACGACATCGGCAGTTGGGACGAAGTCTATAAGCTTTCTGCGAAAGATAAAGAGCAAAACGCGTTGATCAGCGGCACGCACGTCTTGTTTGAATCGCATGGCTGTTTGGTGGATGTAAAAGATAGAGTGGTTGCCACGGTCGGCGTGCAGGATTTGGTGATCGTTGAAAGCGAGGGCGCGCTGCTGATTTGCCCCCGCGCACGCGCGCAAGAGGTGAAAGAACTGGTCGAATTGATCAAACGTAAAAAGATGACGGATTTACTCTGAGCCATGAAAGAAGAAGAAATCCTTTCAGGGTTGGAAAAAATTTTCGAAAGCCTGCAGATTGAAGTGCGCTATGAAAAAGGCGACTTTTCCGGCGGCTATTGTATTCTCAAAGACAAGCCGATGGTCATCGTGCAAAGCAATCTGCCGGCCGCGCAAAAGATCAAAATTCTCGCGCGGGAGTTGGCGCAAATGGATTTGCAAAACGTGTTTCTCGTGCCCGCCCTGCGCGAGGTGATTGACGAGGCACTGAGCAGCACCGCAGTCAAAAAATAGCAGCTTCATGGAGGAACCCTTAACCCAAAGGTCTGTTGAGCGCATATGGAAAAGGCAGAACTGATCTCGTATTTCAATGAAGCGACGTTCATTCCGGCACTGCAGGCACGCACGAAAGAAGCGGCGCTGGAAGAGTTGGTCAATAGTTTTGTCGCCGCCGGTTTGGTGCGTAACGGTGCGATTGTGTTGGAAATGGTCAAGCGCCGAGAAGAGCTAGGCAGCACCGCGCTCAATCACGGTGTGGCGTTGCCGCATGGCCGCACCACTGCGGCCTCGGATGTGATGATCGCCTTTGGCTATTCCAAACGCGGTTTCGCCTGGGGCGCGATGGACGGCAAACCGGTGCATCTCGTCTTTATGGTGCTCGCGCCCCCGCAAGAACAGAACAACAAGTATCTCCCCACGCTCGGACGCTTGGTCGAAGTCCTGAGCCACTCCGCCGAACGCGAAAAATTCACCAGCGTTTCCACTTTCCCCGAATTCACCCAACTACTCAAAAGCTAATCATGGTCGAAAAAATCAAAACGCAAATTGAGTTCTTGGTGGCATTGCAAGACCTCGATACGATGCTCAAAGAAATTGAAGACGTAAAGGCGTTAGGTTTTGAAGTAAACGCGGAAGGTGCGGCGACGCTCAATCGCGCGCGCGTGGAATTGGTGCAGAACATCAAGAAGCAATTGCTCTCCAACTATGAGCGTTTGCGCAGCCGCTACAAACGCGCCATTGTGCCCGTCAAAGAAGACACATGCCTCGGCTGCTTCATGCGCGTGCCGACTTCGATCACCGCGCAAGGCCGCACCGACGTTGAAGTTTTGAGTTGTGAAAACTGCGGCAGGATTTTGTATTGGTTGAATTGAGAAGGGGAGAGCGCGAGTGCTGGAGTTTTGGATTGATGGGTCGTTGCGATTTCCAGTATCCCATTAATCCGAAAATCCACCACTCCATCAATCCAAATTTAGAGCGTTTTGTCGTACATGCGATACCGTTTATAAATCTTCGCCCCCAAAAGCCTCATTCCGCGATTGATCAAATCGTTGTTCTCCAGCGTCCACGAAAATTCTCCGCAATCATTGCCCGCAGCAACATTCCGGCGAAAGGTCTCCATATAAAGCGCGGCGCCGATGCCGCTGATGG
The DNA here is from genome assembly GCA_041918175.1 of bacterium. Lineage (GTDB taxonomy): Bacteria > Zhuqueibacterota > Zhuqueibacteria > Zhuqueibacterales > Zhuqueibacteraceae > JABWAN01. The sequence continues at coordinate 13,019 of JAYRWE010000127.1, read as the reverse complement.
TTTGCAATTTTTTGATCACGCCTAAAGTGATCACGCGCGCCGCGTGAATCTTGCGTGAATGATAGAGTACTTTGAGCAGACCGAAGGGGAGGAGACGCCCGTTGATTTTGTGCAGCGCTTCATTGAGATCGGGCAGCGACAGCGAAAAGCCGACCGGCTCGCCCTCCTTTTCCACAATGAGCACAATTCGCGGATCAACCACGGGCTTCAAGTCCTTCGCCATGTGTTCAAACTCCGCATCCGTCATCGGCACGAAGCCCCAGTTATTGCTCCACGCGTCATTATAAATTTTTTTGATCGCCGCGACTTCGGTTTCAAAGTTTTTCATGTTGATATTGCGCAGCACTAACCCTTCGTCCTGCAAAACCTTCTCGCCCACGCGCACAATTTTGGGATTCAAACCGATCTCGCTGTGCATCCACCACGCATACAAATCCATTGCCTTCGTAAAGCCGTGACCTTCGAGCAAATCAACATAGTAACGCGGGTTGTAAGTCATCATGATGCGCGGACTGGCCTCGAAGCCTTCCACGAGCAAGCCGCACGTTTCATTCATCGAATAATTCGCCGGACCGCGCAACGTGGTCAAGCCTTTCGCTCGCGCCCAATTTTCTACGGTCTCAAACAGCGCGGCTGAAACTTCCGCATCATTGATCGCTTCAAAGAATCCGAAGAAGCCGATCTTTTCGTCATGAAACTTGTTGTGATTGTTGTTGAAAATCGCCGCAATGCGCCCGACATACTCGCCGTCGCGCCGTGCGAGAAACAACTCCGCCTCGGAATGAAGAAAGAAAGGATGCTTCTTTTTATCCAGCAGCTTCTTCATATCCATAATCAGCGGCGGCACCCAATAAGGATCGCCATGATAAATTTTCCACGGCAAGCGGATAAACGCGCGCAGCTTGCGCGCATCATCCACCGGAATGATTTCGATTTGTGCCACGAGTAGCCTCGACGAAGTTGGGAAAATTAGAGTGTTATGGCAAAATCCTCTCTCTGAATGTCATTCTGTAAGAACCTTCCCTAGTGCTGGGCACTCAATCTCAAAACAAGCATTGTTCCAAGCACGAGGGAAGGTTCTTCCAGAATGACAACTTCAGAGGGAGGCACAAATTCGTTCGCAACGAGGATGAAACACATCGCACTAGGAAATCAAACCAACATTGCGCCCGACGCGCGCCACGGTGTCGATGATCTGATCGAGAATGTCGTCGGTGTGCGTGGCCATGTAGCTCGTGCGGATCAATCCTTGCCCGGCGGGAACTGCGGGCGTAATCACTGGATTCGTGAAGATACCGTTCTCATAAAGTTGTTTCCAAAATTCGAACGTCTTCATGTCCTCGCCCACGTGGATGGGAATAATAGGGGATTGGGTGTGACCGGTGTTGAAGCCGAGATCGTCGAACGCCTTTTTTACTTTGCGCACATTGCGCCACAAGTGTTCGATGCGCTCCGGCTCTTTTTCAATAATATCCACCGCGGCAATCACCGCGGCGGTGGCCGCCGGCGGCATGCTCGCAGAAAAAATCAAAGTGCGAGAGTGATGCTTGATATAGTCGAGCACATACGCATCGCCGGCAACAAAGCCGCCAATCGAGGCGAACGACTTCGAAAACGTGCCGAGCACGAGATCGACTTTATCCTCCATGCCGAAGTGCTCGCCTGTGCCGCGGCCATATTTACCCAAAACACCGATGGAGTGCGCATCATCAATCAACACCTGCGCCTTATATTTCTCGGCAAGCTGCGCGATGCGCGGCAGATCGACAATATCGCCTTCCATGCTAAACACGCCGTCCGCCACAATCAACTTGCCCGGCGCATTCTTGTGCGTTTCCAGCAGCTTCTCCAGATGCGCCATATCATTGTGTCGATAGCGCACCGTTTTGCCGAACGCGAGCCGGCAACCGTCCACAATGCTTGCATGGTTCGCGCGATCCGCAAAGATCACGTCGTCTTTGCCCACGATCGTTGCAATCACGCCGAGGTTCGTTTGAAAACCCGTGGAAAAAACCAGCGCCGCTTCGCGCTTCATATACTTCGCCAAGCGATGCTCCAACTCCTCATGCAACTCCAACGTGCCGTTCAAAAAGCGCGAGCCGGTGCAACCCGCACCAAATTTCTCCAACGCTTTCGCTGCGGCCTCTTTCACGCGCGGGTCCTGCGTCAGCCCGAGATAATTGTTCGAGCCGGCCATGATGAGCTTCTTGCCTCGAATCATCACCTCCACGTCCGCGCCCGATTCAATCGCCTTGAAATAAGGATACCAGCCTTCTTGAATCGCCTCTTGCGCGCGCGTGAAGTTGCGACACTTTTGAAAAAGATCCACCTTTTTCCTCCTCCGAGCTTCCAATGTTCATCGTCATCGTGGGCTAAGGTACAACAAATGACGAATTGCGTTCTCTACTTAAAGACCTCGCTTACCTTTGTTCAGTGGGGCGAAATATAATCTCAGTTCCTGCGGAATGCAAGCGGCAATTCTGATTGCTCGCGATTGCAACTCGCTGAGAGAGACGAACCGAACCGTAAGCATGCGCCCGCGCCATAACTTTTTTTATGGCCTGTCGCTGCTCCACCGAGGTGTCTTCTTTGCTTGTTTACCTGACTTTTATTTTTGCAAGCGAGCTGACTTCAAAGCGACGGCATCCCGCCGCCTGAAATATATTTTCAAGCAAGTTTTCGGCAATACCGAGGTCTTTTGCTCCGACCGTGAGCGCCGCCAAACTTGCACGCGCTTCAAACCCCACGAGACCGACAGAAACACGACCTCGCATTTCGCGCAAAGGGAACCAATTTGCGCCTCGGGAATAAAACATACATTCCGACGTTGCAATAAGCGCGAAGACACAGCACGCGGCAAAATTGGGGAAATTTCACTTGACTAACGTCCGGCAATCCGTAAATTCGGACGGCTTTAGGAAAGCGCCGCGACTATTCTTCTCGCAGACCCCCGAATGGAGTGACCCATGAAAAAACTGTGCGCGACTTTTTTTATTCTCTGCTGTTGTGTTTCCGTTTCCTCCGCGCAATTCTATTTTGGACGCAACAAAGTTCATTACGATAAATTCGAATGGCAAATTCTCAAAACCACGCACTTCGACATTTATTTCTATCCCGAGATGCACGAGTTGGCGGAGATCGGCGCGACCTATGCGGAAACCGCATACACGCGCCTCGAAAATCTCACCAATCATAATATCTCGCATCGTATTCCGCTCATCTTTTACTCCAACCATTTTCACTTCCAACAAACCAACACCATCCCCTCGCTGATTCCCGAGGGCGTCGGCGGTTTCTTTGAATTTCTCAAAGGCCGCGTCGTCATTCCTGCGAACGGCAGTCTGGCGCAGTTCGAGCATGTGATCAATCACGAACTCGTGCACGTGTTCACGCATAGCAAATCGAATCGTGTGCTGCGCGATCACAAGAAGACGCAGTTTGCCGGCCTGCCTTTGTGGTTCACCGAAGGCATCGCGGAGTATTGGTCGGAAGGGTGGGACACCGAAGCCGAAATGTTCATCCGCGATGCCGTGCTCTCCGGCTATCTCGTTCCGCTCAGCGAGATGTATCGCATCTACGGCACCTTCTTGATGTACAAAGAAGGCCAGGCTATTTGCAAATTCATCGCAGAAACTTATGGCGAAGAAAAACTTTTGCAGCTTATCGAAAACGTCTGGAAGTCGGATAACTTTTCCGAAGTGATGGAGCTCACCCTCGGCGTGAACTATCGCCGCTTTGATGAAAAGTGGCTCTATCATCTCAAAAAGAACAAGTATCCGCTCATGGAGGGCAACGACTCTCCGGGCATGATCACCAAGCATCTCACGGATCGCGGCATCAACACCAAGCCGACCTTCGCAGCTTATAACAACGAGCGCGAAGTGATCTTCATTTCCAACCGTGTCGGCTATTCCAATTTGTATCGCGTGCCCTACGGCAAAGAGCGCGCGGAAAGAGACGAGCTTGAAACGCTGGTGAAAGGCGAGCGCAGCTCGGATTTCGAGGCGTTCAATTTGTTGAAGAGTAAACTTGACGCGGACAAACGCGGCCGCTTGGCGTTCATTTCCAAAAGCAACGGGCAAGACGCGCTTTACATTTACTCGTTGGAAGAAAAGCGCGTGCTCGCGCGGCATCAATTCAAAGAGTTGGTCACGCTCCATTCGCCCAATTGGTCGCCCGAAGGGGATCGCATCGTGTTTTCCGGCAATAGTTTCGCCGGCATGCACGATCTCTACATTCTCGATTTGGGCACGAGCCAATTGCGCAAGCTCACGAATGATTTCTACGAAGACCGCGATCCGGCGTGGTCGCCCGATGGCAAAGTCATTGCATTTTCTTCCGACCGCACGGAAGTGGGGCAGAAGGGCGCGCATAATATTTTCTATTATTTTTTGGAAAGCGGCAACATCGAATATGCCACGTACGGCGATCATCACGACTATGGTCCGGCGTGGTCGCCCGACGGCAAGTTTCTCGCAATGACTTCCGATCGCGACGGCGCTTTCAATGTGTGGGTGATGCAAGCGCAGAATGCCAACATGCAAATGGTCTCCGCGGAAACAGTTGAGAGCGCAACCGAAGCGCCCGTATATCCCCGCGCCATCAACGGCGCCGCGGATTTGCGCAAAGTGACGAGCTTCACCACCGGCGCGTACGACCCCGAGTGGACCGACAAAGGCAGTTTGCTTTTCACTGCGTTTGAGAATTTCGGTTTTCAATTGCGTGAGTTGGAAAAAGTGGCGGACTTATTCTCGCAATCGAGCGTGGCCGCGGTGGATACGATGATGCTGCGCAGCAGCCCGTGGTCCGTGCCCAAACTGGAAGGCAAACTTGCGCCGAGCCAAGTGCGATATCGGCGCAAGTTCAATCTCGATATTGCGCAGAGCGCGATTACGCAAGACCCGGTGTTTGGCACTTCGGGCGGCGCGCAGTTGGCGATGTCTGATATGCTCGGCAATCAGCAATATCATTTTCTCGTGTTCAACAATGCGCAATCGAAAGATGAGTTTCTGCGCAGCTTCAACCTTGCAGTGAGCAAGGTCGATCTTTCGCGACGTGCGAACCATGCTTATGGTTTGTATCATTTCGCCGGGCGTTATTATAACCGCGCGGAGGGCTTCTTTTATGAACGGCGGTACGGCGGTTTTGGCGCGATTAGCTATCCGCTCAGCGTGTTTCAACGCCTCGAAGCCAGCATCAATGTGCGGCAATCCGACAAAGACCGGGAGTTGCGCTTCCGCACGCTACGCGCTTTGCTCGTTTCGAATTTCGTTTCATATATCAAAGACAATTCGCTGTGGGGGCCTTCCGGACCGATGGACGGCGAGCGCTTTAATTTCACGGTCGGCAACACGATTGACGTAAACGAGTCGAATGTGAATTTCTACACGGTCATCGCCGACTATCGCCGCTATTTCCGCACGAGCCTCCGCACGGCCTATGCGTTTCGCACCACCGTGCAATACAATCACGGCAAAGAAGCGTTTCCATTTTTCATGGGCGGCAGTTGGGATTTGCGCCTCTATCCGCGCTGGCAAATTTGGGGGCAGAAGACTTTCCTGGTGAGCAATGAATTTCGTTTCCCCTTCATCGATCAATTCGCAGTCGCGTTTCCGTTTGGCGGCCTTGGGTTCAGCGCAATTCGCGGCGCGCTCTTTTTCGACATGGGCAACGCCTGGAACAATCGTTTGGAAGACATGCTCGGCAGCGTCGGTTTTGGCGCGCGTTTGCATCTTGGCGGCTTCCTCGTGCTGCGCTATGACATCGGCCGCAGATTGTATTGGGCCAACATCGACGACGGCTTGTCCTTCAAGCAACTTGATCTCGAAAGCGGCGTGCATCATCAGTTCTTCTTTGGATGGGATTTTTGAGTACTCGTGCATGTGCCCTCAAGTCTGTCATCCTGCAAGGACCTTTCCTCGTGCTTGGCTCTCATTCCAGCGCGAGGAAAGTTTCTTTTAGGATGACAATTTTGATGGCATTCCTGGAAATATTTTTGACTTCTCATATTTGGAGTGCTCGTGCATTTTCCTTTTAAAAAGACCTCGTTTCTATTCACTCTTTTGACTCTCACCGCCTGCAATCGTTTCGTCGCCCCACTTCCCCAAGCCGGCGACCCGCGCGAAAACTGGCTCATGGCAGGCGCGAATCTCGCGCGCACTTCTAACTGCGCAGGCGAATTGTCGCTGCCAATGGCAGAAATCGCGCGGCTCAAGCTCACCTCTGCGGCTGCGCCAAATCTTTTCGTGCACAACGGAGTGTTGTTCGTGCCGACATTGGACGGCAAATTATCCACGATTGATTTGACCTCGCGCCGCTTTTTGAGCAAAAAGAAAATGCCGGGCGGACATACCGGAACCATGGCATTGAATAGCGACGGCATGCTGCTCGCCATGCGTTATGGCAAAGAAACGCTCTTTCATTACAACCTGACGCGGCGCAACAAACTTTGGGAGATCGATGCCGGCGATATTGCCAGCGAACCGTTGCTGGCGGATAGCTGCGCGTACGTCGCAGCATTATATGAGCACGTTGATGCTTACTACCTCCACAACGGCAAGCGCAAATGGCAATTTCGCACGACCGGTCAAATGCACGCTTCACCCGCGCTCGCTGAGAATGTCTTGATCGCGGCCACCGATCGCGGCAAAGTTTACGGCCTGGAAGCGAACACCGGCAAAGCGCTTTGGGAAATCGATCTCGCGCAACCGATATTGAGCACGCCCATCATCTCCGCGCAGCAAGTCTTTCTCGGCACCTCGCGCGACCTCATTGTTGCGCTTGATTTGCGCACAGGGGAGGAGCAATGGCGTTTTAGCACCGCCGGCAGAATTTTCAACGCGCCGGCAGCTAGCGATAGCCTCGTCATTTTCGGCGCCAGTGACGGCCTTGTGCGCGCTTTGCGCAAGCACAACGGCACGCTCGCGTGGACTTTCCGCGCCACGAGCGGCATTGGCACGTCGCCGCTTATTATCGGCAGCAAGATCTTTTTCGGCTCATTGGATAAAATCATCTATGGGCTTGATGCAACCAACGGCGCCATGCTGTGGCAATGGACATTGGAAGGCCGCATCCGAACCAATCCCATCCTCTGGAAAGATCGCTTGATCGTCGCCAGCGAAGATCGTTATCTCTACTTTTTCGGCCCGCAAGAAAGTTTAGGGGCAAACTGATGCGCGAGAAAAATTTCTTGAGCCTGCTCCGGTCGAAGAAACTTCATGGGGCAGTTGAGTGCCGGCTCATCCTTTTCACGCTCTGCTTTTTTTCAACGCAAACGCTTTGGGCGCAAACCGATTCCACCGCGCACGCATTCCTTTCCGTTTACGCTCTGCAAGAAAAACTTCCGGTTTTGATCAATCACAAAGCAATTGGCAAAACGCCGTTGCGGCGCGTCCCGCTCGTTGCCGGGCAATATGAAGTCATCGTGCAAGCTGGAACTGCCGCGAGTTGGTTGGATGAAGATTGGAGGGAGCAGGTTTCGTTGCGGCCTGGTGATTCATTGAGCGTGATCGCGCGCATGCGACGCGGTTATCGCATCAATTCCATTCCGTATGGCGCAGAGGTTTGGCAGGCAGGCAAACTTTTAGGCACAACACCGTATGTGTTGCGTTTGCCGGAGAATCAGAGCACACAGCTTGAACTGCGACATCCTTCGTATCGCCCGGCGCACTTTGAAATAGGAGAGCGAGGGGAGGGACTGTTGTATCAGCGTAATTTTGAAATCGTATTGGAAAGAAATTTTGATTACGCCGCATCGCAACAATACGAGCGTTCCGCAGAGCAAGCGCGGCTTGCCCAACATCGCAAGTTCGCATATCTTTCCGCGGCGGTTAGCCTTGCCTCCGGCATTGGCGCCGGCCTCTTGAAACGCGAAGCAGACGAAGCGTATGAGCAGTATCTGGTCACCGGCGAGGCAACTGCGCGGGAGGCATATTTTGCGCGCGCGGAAAAGTATGATCGCTACTACAGCGCAGCTTTCGTGCTTTTTGAAGTGAGCTTCGCGGTTTCGTTTTATGGTTTTCTCCAGTCGCTCCATTGAGCGCAAAAGAAACCCAAGCTGCGGTTTTATATCCCACCGAAAAAATCTTCCACTTTTATTTGCAAGAGCGTAAACAATTCGCACTCCGGCGTTGCCGGCACATTGGCCGCAAGGCTCTGCGCCACAGCGCGATAGAACCACGCCTGCTGCTCGCGCCCGCGATTGAATCTCTCCCACACGTGCTCGCCCACGCGCCGATGCTCTGCAATGATGCTGCGCAAATTATCCAGCTTGTCTGCGGCGGCCACAAGTTTCACGGCCAGCGGTGCGGAGTGAAATTTTTCGACAACGCGCGTTTTTCTCTCCTCCCAACTTTTGCCTTTATCTTCCGTGCAAAATCCGACGATGTTCGCGATCGCTTCGCCAAACTCGGCGCGGAGCGTGGGCAGCCCAACGGCCGTGTCTTCGGCCACATCGTGCAGCAATCCGGCCGCAATGATTTCCGCGGAGCAACCGACGCTGTGCAGCATCATCGCCACGGAATAGGGATGAACAATGTACGGCAAGTCCATGCCCTTGCGCATTTGCCCGCGATGGGCGTGCGCCGCGGTGTGCAACGCTCGCTCAACGATCTCAGGCAATGGCAATAAACTCGCGTGTTGACAATTCATTGCTCGTTCCTCGCAGGGATTGGCACTCATGAAAAGCGCTTCAGCAAGCGCACGGGTTACGGTCTTTTTCAAATCTGAGCAAAACAACTACGAAAAGCAAGCGTGCCGCGAAATCACGGCTTGACTTTGCACCGTTGCTTCGTTATCATTTTAAAACCTCGCTTGTGCATTGCTGGTGACCAAGGGCTTGAGCGCACTGCTTTTTCGCAGCGCCATGCGGGACGCCATCTTTTAAAACCGGAAGCTTCGATCACGGCAATGAAGAACAATCGGGGTTTTATTTTCTCTGCACCACTCACGTGCAAACAGCCCGGACGCCGATGCCTGCATGAAGAACTTGTTCAAAAAAATTCTCCTCTCAGTTCCATTTATCACCTTCCTCGCACTGACGCTCCTCGATTTGATTTGGCTGATCGTTGGCCGCACGCCGGAGATTATTCGCTTGATTCGCGACGGGGTGCTGCTCGCCGCATTGATCATGCTCGTGCCTCTGTTGCAGCAACTGCCAGTGTTCAAAGATCGACGCATTTTACACGTCTTGCGCAAGCTCGGTTTGGGCATTCTCGTGAGCGTTTTAAGCTATGTGCTCGTGAATCAATACCTCATGCCCGGCGAGGACCTGGGTTATGGCGTCTCGCGTATTTATCGCTCGACTTATTTTTTCGCGCTGGGCACTCTGACTGCGCTCTTCCTCATGCTGCTGCACGTCGCATTTCTCGGGCTGTTGCGTATTCTCGTTTTTTATAAAAGTAAGAGCAACACGCTGCGCAACTATCGGGTGCTGTTGCTGGCGATGCTCTTCTTCGCCGCGGTTAATTCCGCACTCGGCCCGGAGAGCCTTGCCGGCAGCCCGACGGATAACGGTCCGCTCGGCGTCATAGCTTTTGCGTTGGTTATCGTGCTCATCGTGCTCAATGCGTTTCGCACAGCTTGGATACAGTTTTTGAATCGCCGCCAAAAGTGGTCGGTGTTTCTCTCGGCCGTGGTGATTTGCCTCATGGGGAGTTATCTCACGCTGGATGTGCGCTCGAGTTTCGTGGCGGAGTATAGCATTGCATACGCCAGCTTGGTCAGCGCAGTATCGCTTTACTTCGCGGTCTATGCCGGCATCTCGGCGTTCCTGCTTTTTTTTAGCCTGCCCACCGCAGGTTTGTTTGATGAAAAGATTGATGCGATCAAATCGTTGCAAGAGCTGACGCAATCCATCAGTCATTTTATGGAGAAAGAGAAGCTCGTCGCGTTGATCACGCAGCGCGCGCTGCAAGTAACCAAATCCGATTTCGCCTGGCTGGAGTTTTATGACGAGAGGAACGCCAAACTCGAATTGGTTTCTGCCGTGAATCTCACCGAAGAAGAAAAAAGTGCGATGCCCCTGAGCACCAATTCTGGCATTAGCGGCTGGGTGATGCAAAATCGCAAGAGTTTGCTCGCGAACGACACGCACGACGACGCGCGCATGCAGCCGCTTTCGGAATGGAAGAACGACATTGGCGCGTTGCTCGCCGTGCCACTCATTTCGCGCGAACAAATTTTCGGCATTCTCTATTCGGCCAAGCATGATTACTTCAGCTACGATCAGTTCGATCAAGACATGCTGCAATCGTATGCCGACCAAGCCGCGATTGCATTCGAGAACGCGCGCTTGCTCAATGCTTCGTTGGAAAAGGAGCGACTCGCGCAAGAGCTGCGCGTCGCGCATGAAGCGCAGGAAAAGTTATTGCCGAAAACCATGCCGCGCGTGCCGGGCCTTGAAGTCGCGGGCACGAGCATCGCAGCGCAGGAAGTGGGCGGCGATTATTATGACGTGTTTCAAGTAGGCGACAAGCTCGCGGTGATTGTGGGCGACGTTTCCGGCAAGGGCACGGCCGCGGCGTTTTACATGGCGCAAGTAAAGGGCGTGATGGAAGCGCTCGGCCGCATCTATGAATCACCGCGCGAAGTGCTGATTCACGCCAATCAGATTTTGACGCGCAGTTTGGAAAAGAACCTATTCATCAGTGTGATCTACGCCGTGTTTGACCCGGCGAACATGCGCATGACGCTGAGTCGCGCCGGTCACAACCCGCTCCTGTGGTATCCGCATGATAAAGCGCCGACGCTGTTGCAGCCGCGCGGTCTTGGCATCGGCTTGGATCGCGGCGCATTGTTTGGCGCTTCGCTGGAAGAAGTCACGCTGCCGCTTTCGCCCGGCGATTACTTTGTGTTCTACACCGACGGCGTGGTGGAAGCGCGCGACATGCGCAACCGCGAGTATGAAGAGCAAACGCTGCTCGACGTCGTGCAGCAGCAAAGAAACGCCGGCGCGGAGTTGATGAAAGAAGGCATTTTGCACAGCCTGCGCACGCACGTCGGCGCAAGCTGCGCGCACGACGATTTCACGCTCGTGGTCGTGGGCGTGAATGGGCGCGAATAGCTAATCGCCTATATCAGTAAAATGCCTACCTCGATTTCAGTCTTTACTTTTTCTATACGACAAAACTTGCTGGAGATGGGTGCCGCAATTCGAAAAAGAGTTCAAATGAAAGGAACACGAATGAAACACCAACAGCGAGACTTTCTTTTCTTGTTCGCGTTCAGCCTCTTTGCCGCGGTTGCCTTCGCGCAAACGCGCAGCAGCTTCACCGCCGGCCCAATCACTGCGCGCGCAGGAGAGAAGGCCTCGGGCACAATGCAAGTCGCCGCGCTCAATGATGAAGGCACGACGATTCCACTCTCCGTCATTCATGGCGCGAAGCCTGGGCCGGTGCTCGCGCTCATTGCGGGCAACCACGGCTATGAATATGCGCCCATCATCGCGTTGCAAAATTTGCTGCCGCAGCTTGATCCCAAGCAACTCGCGGGCACAGTGATCATGGTGCATGTTGCGAACATGCCCTCGTTTCTGCGCCGCACGATTTATTATAGCCCCATCGACGGCAAGAATCTCAATCGCATGTATCCCGGCAAACGCGACGGCACGATTTCGGAGCGCATTGCATATCACATCACCAATGAAGCAATCGAGCGCGCGGATTACGTGCTTGACCTACATTGCGGCGACGGCAATGAATCGCTGCGGCCGTATAGTTATTGGGACGTAAACACGGGCGGGCCGGAGGTGGTGGAGAAGTCGAAGCAACTCGCGCTCGCGTTTGGGCTGGATCATATTGTGATGGATCGCGAGCGGCCGAGCGATCCGCAAGCTTCGATCTATTGCTCAACGACCGCAACCACGCGCGGCAAGCCTGCAATCACCACGGAGTCCGGCGCGCTCGGCGAGACCGATCACGCTTCAATCGCGCGCATTGAATGGGGCGTGATGAATGTGATGCGTCATCTCAAGATGATCGAGGGCGAAGCCAAGCTGGTCGAGCATCCGATCTTTCTCGAACGCACGGAAGTATTGCGCAGCACCGCGACGGGCATTTTTTATCCGCTCGTCGAGCGCGGCCACACTGTGAGCGCAGGCACGGTGCTCGGCTATGTCACGGATTTTTTCGGCAAGCGTGTTTATGATTTGCGCGCGTCGTTTCGCGGCGAAGTGCTCTACATTCTCGGCACGCCGCCGGTGAGTGAAGGGGAGCCGCTGGTGATGATTGGGCAGGTGGGAGCCGTGGGGAAGTGAAGTCGAAAGCAGAGGGAGACATCGCAGAGCCAAATCTCAATTTGACGCTCATTCAGTGAAGATGAAAAACGTCATTGAAAAATACCAGCATCAATAACCTTCGACGCAACGCTTGCGGCATTGATGGATGAGGAAAGTTTAAGATCAATTTCAATGAGCGCCTTGTTTCCTATTCTCTGATATGAAACGTGATCTTCAAGGGAAACGCCTAAATCTTCCGCCGCCCTTTTTAAAGTAACGGTTTCTTTTTCCGGCGGGAGAAATTCCACGCTGCCCTCCAGCGACCAGTTCTTCGGTAACGGAATTTCGCCGGTTAAAATTTTTTGCCATTCGGTGGGGGTGATGTCAGCTAAATACGTTTCAAACGGCACTTCTTCCGAAGGCGAAAAATAAAACGCCTCAACTCTGCCAACGGGAAAGCCGTTGCGATTCACTTCAATAAGACGAATTTCTTCGCCCGCGCCTTGTCGCAACCAAACAATGCGCTCCAAACCGTCTTCGACTGCAAATTTGTTTTGCGCCAAAAAGTTGACGGCTTCTTCTAAGCTAATTTTTGCTGCCATGGGACGATTCCCTAAAATTGCAACGCACACAACATGTTGATGATTTAATACGACGGCGAACTTTACAGCGTTTTTCATTTGCGTGTTCAGGGTAAGACATAACCGCTATGTTGGAACCAACCGCGAATATCTTGCAGCGTAACTTGATCGAAGGCGTATTTCAAGGCTCGCCATAACGCCGGGATGGTTTCAGCTTTGAGCGT
>JAYRWE010000126.1:0-14298 GCA_041918175.1 bacterium | reverse complement strand
ATCAGGCTAGAAGATGCAAGCCCCGTGAACGGGGCTGCCACCCAATTGGTGTTTAGCGATCTTTAGATCGCTTTCACCTTTTAGCCTGATGCTTACAGCATCAGGCGGAGATTGACGGCATCACGCGTGCAAAATTCAGGTTCCATCAGGATAATAATTCAACTGTACAACCGGATTATCACTGGTAAACCACTCATAATCTCGTGCTGGTGAAACAATACTCCATTTGTGTTGCTGTAATATCTTGGCTGTTTTCGTCAGCAAGAATTTTTGTCGCTCAAGCCACAATTCACGACCAGCAACAACACTGGCTTGAATACACTTTTGTCCTTCGCGTGAGTCGTCTAAAATTTTTAGACTAAGTGACTTTTCAAAAAAAAGATTATTAGATGATATGGATAGCCGATTGGCTTCGTTTTTCATTTGTACTGAGTTATGGACGAACTTGGTCAAAGTCTCATGAAGTATGCGGGGCAGTGTCTTTTCCCATTCCTCTATTGCCTCTATATAGCTCGACGGAGTTCTAACAGCCTGTGCTGCCAAAAACATGACTAAACGATTCATGTCTAATGCCGTCAGGCTTGTGCCATTCAGTATTTTTTTGATGGGCTCGAGCGTGGGGTCTTCAAATTCATCCTTCATCCATTTCTCGAAATCATCGGCTTCTTTTCCGTTCACGCGTTGCGTATACAAATCTTGTTGAAACGCTACTCCACTAATAGGTTTAAGATCCCACTTCCGCATTTCTTGGTGAGGCGCCAAAATACGATACGACCAAACATTAGTCCCGTCATCGCTCCATTGTTTCAAATAGAATTGAGAAACAAAGTGGTTGTCTCGTGTTATTTGTTGCATGGTTAACAGTTTGCACCTGCAATTTACCCAAGATTAAATTCCTGCAAGGCTTCTTTCGCGCGCAGGACTCGAAATGGCAGCCCTTGGATTTCCTCAAAAAAGTCTCTATTCTCAGAGACCAGTGTTTTGCTACCCGTCATTTCCATATGCGCCGCAATTGCGGCGTCCCCTAATTTGCACCCGAGGCCGCGGTATTTCTGTATCGTTTTTAGGGTTGCTTTTTCCCAGAGCAGTTCGACGTGATTTGGATTCAGATGTACCAATCGAAAAAAACGTTTCAACTCTTCGGGGCTAAGATTGGCTTGCAGTTCGAGAAAAATTTGAAAAGGCGTTTTCACATAGAGCGTGTGCAAGCCTTGAAGTAATTGATAGCAATCGTGCTGGCGACGCAATCCGAAAATCCAAATATTGGTATCGAAAACGACCCATTCATCGTTCATCGCTGGTACTCGTGTGCGGCAATTTTTTCCCTCGTCAGCTTGAGCGCAGCTATTACGTCTTCCGTGCTTTGCTCAAGTTTTCCCTCTTGCGCCAATCGCATACGATACGCTTGGGATAGCGCCTCCAACTCTTGTTGGAATTGTGCTTCCTTCATCCTAACTGTGAGTGGCTCATCTGCTGTGCGCGCTTTGATTTTCAGAAAAAGAATAAAATCGAGCGCTTCCTGTAAGAGCACGGGAGGTAGAGTAGCGATTTCTTGGGTTAGAACTTCTTGATATGTCATAGCTTTCCTCTTAGCAGATTGTTTCTCATTTTCCTCTGTTGCATATGCTGTAGATTAAATTTAAACCTTTCGTCGTGGAAAGCAATCCTTTCGTTCCCGCCTTTCAAAAAACTTACAAAGCGCATAGCATATTCTTTCGCACTTTTATTACGTCACTCCCCTTACCAATTCCAACCACGAGCCTCTCACGCCAATGCCTCACCTCTCGAAAGTTTCTTTCGCGATAATCAAACGCTGAATCTGGCTCGTGCCTTCGTAAATCTGAAAAATTTTCGCGTCGCGCATAAGCTTTTCGACCGGGTATTCGCGCGAAAAGCCGTAGCCGCCGAAAACTTGCACTGCGTCCGTGGCGACTTTCATGGCCGTGTCCGCGGCAGAGCATTTGGCATACGCTGCTTGCAACGTGTTGCGCTTGCCTTGGTCAATCGTCCACGCGGCCAGCCACGTGAGCAAACGCGCCGCTTCGATTTCGCGCGCCATGTCCGCAATCATAAAACTGATGCCTTCATGCGCGGCGAGCGGCACGCCGAAAGTTTTACGCTCTTTGGCGTAACGCACCGCATGCTCCATCGCTGCGCGCGCCAAGCCCACGGCCATGGCCGCCACCACGGGCCGCGAATGATCAAACGCGCCCATCGCCGCTTTCCAACCGTCGCCCTCTTTGCCGAGCATGTTGTGGCCGGGCACCACGACCTCTTCAAATGAAACGCCGCGCGTATCGGAGCAGCGCTGGCCGAGCTTGTGTTCATGCTTGCCCACCTTTACGCCGGGAGAATTGCGCGGCACGAGAAAACCGCTGATGCCTTTGTATCCTTTGCTCGGATCGGTGTAAGCGATCACGAAATACCATTCGGCTTGCGCCGCGTTGGTGATCCACATCTTTTGGCCGTTGAGCACGTAGTCACTGCCGACTTTTTTAGCGATGGTCTTGATGCCTTGCACGTCACTGCCTGCTCCCGGCTCGGTCACGCAATAGGCGCAGAGCAGAAAATCTTCGGTCAACGGTGCGAGAAATCTTTTCTTCTGCTCGTCATTGCCCGCGACGAGCACCGGCGCAATCGCAAGCGTGTTGCACGTCATCGTCGTTGCCACGCCGGTGCAACCCCAGCCGGTCTCTTCCGCGATCAAACATTCTTCGAGCACGCCCAAGCCCAGGCCGCCGTATTCTTTCGGCACATGCACATTCATCAAACCCAATTCCCAGCCTTTACGGCACACGGCCTCGGGAAATTTTTCTTCAACATCAAGTTGCGCGGCGTGCGACGCAATTTCGTTTTGCGCAAACTCATGCGCCAGCGCGCGAAATTGCTCCTGCTCTTCGGATAGGGAGAAGTCAATCATCGAACCGTTCCTGCTCTGAATGAATGTGAAAGGGAGTTGCGATCGCTCGAATACGTTGTGTGGTTTTGAATTCGAGCCGTCGGGCAACTTCGCAATCCCGGCGCGGGCTGTAGGTAGCAAAAACTATTTTGACCTTCAAGATTTATTTCCAGCCCTTGGAAAAATGCCGCGGCTCGAGGCGTATGGTCATCCGCAAAGAGGAGGCGCGGCTTTACTGCTTCACCAACACCACCTGCATCGCATCCGCTTTCACAATGTCCGCGCGGAATTTGCGATAGGCTTCGTATTGCTCCGGCGGCAGTTTGCTCTCGCGCATTTCCATGCGGCGCACATAAACCAGGGTGCCGTCGCTCTTGAAATCCGCCGCGGCGTAATAACTTCCAAACGGCATATCAATCTTAACCGGCGCGGGCGCGGCTTCAACGCCATAGCCCTCGGGCAATTCATACGTGATCGAATCGAGATCGATAAAGCGATAACTCAACTCCACAGGCTGGGTGCGTTTTTCAAGCGTGGGCGGAGTGCTTTTCCAGCGATTGAGCAGATTCGTTTTCAAAAAGAGGCGCGTGCCCGAGCGTGAAGCGAGACGCGGCAATTCCAACGCGAGCGGCAACGCGACTTCCGGCGTTTTGTTTTCAATTGCAGCATAATCTGTTTTCAAAAAACGCGCGCCGGGAATATCGATCTCGCGCCTGAGCCAATCTTCACGCTCTTGCGGCGTCTTTTGCGCCAAAGCTGCGCGCACGCGGTCATGCTGATTGCCGGTGTAGAGCGTGCGCACTTTGCCGCGACCGTCGCCGGTGGTGCTGAGCGTAATCAACGCGTGCCGCACTTGTTGATTGTCTTTCGGCTTGCTCCTCGGCGTGCGCACGAGCTTGCCACCGGTTGGCGTAATGAGCAGCGCGTTGCGATCTTCCGTGTCCGTGCCCAAAAAGCCGAAGGGCGCAATTTGGCTCGTGCATTCCAACCACACAGTGTCTTGGCCTAAAGGCACGCACGCGATCACATGATTGAATTGATTGCTCGAAAAATCTCTGAGCACGTCAGGTTCATCTTCGCCGTGCCGAATGAGCACGGGATAAGCATTCACCTCCACGGCGTTGAGCATGGCGACCATGTAATTCGAGAGCGCTTTGCAATCGCCATAACCGCGCGTGAAAACATAGTTCGCGTCAAACGGTTGCCAACCGCCAACGCCGAGTTGCACGCTCACATAGCGCGTCGTGCTTTGCAATTTTTCATAAAGCACGCGCGCCTTTTCTTTTGGGGAGGAAAGACCGGAGCACAACTGCCGCACTTGCGCGAGTGCTTCCGGCGGCAAAACCGTGCGGCCCGTATAAAGCTGTTGCGCCCATTGCCCAAAACTTTCCCACGAAGACATATCACCCGGGTATCCCGCAATTTCAAATTGTCGCGGCGCGGTGAGCACGCACGCGGCTTGTTCACGCCACGAGGGGCCGTAAGGTTCATGCTCGTATTTCGGCAGGAGCGTCGCTTCCCAACGATACACTTTGCGCGCGGCCACGGTGCTCACTTGCGGCTCATCAATTTTGCCGTTCAAACGATAACGCACCGGCATATCGGCCGGCACATTGAGTTCGAGCCACGTGCGCTCAACGGAGCTTCCGCCTTCTTGCGGATACCACATCGGCCAGGTGATGATGCCGTTATAAACCAATTCATACTCGAACATCACGGTGTAGGGATACGCATCGTGAAAAAGTTCGGCGACGCGCACGCGATTGTCTTCATAAAGCGAATAGCCGGAAATGGCGCTGTAGTCTTTCACATCGGAATTTTTCAATTCGCGAATCTTGCGGCCCTCGGCGTCGAGCAGCCAACCGCGCAGGCTCTTCAATTCTTGCAAGCGATCATACCACGCCACACAGCGTCCGGCCTCACGGCCTTTTTGTGTGAAAATCGTGACCGCGCGACGCACATGATCCGTGGCGCGTTTCGGACTTTCAACGAAGAACGTGCGCGTGTCGAGGCGAACGACTGCATCGGCATTGAGGCCGAGCAGCACGGGCATTTTGGAAACAGCAAGCTCGGGTTGATCATCCCCGGCCGCGAATAACGTTCGCGCAAAAGTTGTTGCTGTGTGCATGAACAATGTGAGCAGGAGCACCAAAGCAATTCCCCCCTTGAGGGGGGTTCGGGGGGTGTCATAAACTACGCGATAAAAAGCATGGAAATTTTTTTGCGTTTTGGAAAACACCCCCCTGGCCCCCCTCAAGGGGGGAATCTGTGGAAAATTTTTCTTCAACATAAATCACTCTCCCTTCTTCGCCGCGGCCGCGGGATCGCGCGAGAGCACAACTTGCTCCGCATGCGCGGCAACGATGCGGTCAAACAACTCGCGCAGTGCCGTATATTCGCCCGGCGTAAAGCGCACTTTGCGAATGTGCGTTTGCGTGCTGAATTGCAGCGTGTTGCCGTCAAGTGTACACGAGCGGCGAAACTGCACGCCTTCGCCCGGAATTTCGAGCACAAGATTGCGCGGGAGCTCTTGCACCACGTAGCCCGGCGGCAATATAATATTCGCGCTATACATCATTTTGCGCGTGTAAGCAAAATCCACCGGGAACGTGCGCACGGGCCGCTTGAAAGGATTCTCCTCGCGGCGCGCAAAGAGCATGGGCATGAAATAAATATTGTCGCCGGAAACTTGCGCATGATCCGTCGAAGAAAAATGCGCTTTGGTGAGCAAAGGCGCGGCAATCGAATCGCGCTGCGTGATTGCAAACGAATCAAGCTGCGCGCCGGTGAGTTGCTTGAGCCAGCCTTCTTGAATGTAATCTTCTTCTTTCTTGCCGTCGTGCAAAGTGCGGCGATTAAACAACCCGCTATACCCGCCCTCCAATGCTTCGAAGCGTCCGGTGATTGCGCCTTCCGCGGAGAGTTGCGCGAACACGGCGGTTTGCGAATGATAAGAACCGGGCGAAGTGATATTCACCCAGCGCGGCTTATTTTTTTCCACCAGCCAACCGACTTGATTGAGCGCAGCCGTGGGGAGCATGTTATAAGGCCGCAGCGGATCTGTTGCATCCAACAAATACTCTTTGGTGCCGATCTTCGCATACGCGAGCACATGATTGAATTGCGAAAGCAGCGGATAAAGATCGATTACCTTGCCGTTATCGCGCGTGCTGATAAGCACCGGATGCGCTTCGAGACCGGCGGCGCGTAGCATACCGGTAAGCATGAGCGCAATGCCCGGCCCGTCGCCGCGCCGGGCTTGATAAACTTTATCGAGCGCAGCATCGACGTACACGCCGCGCTTGTCATTCCATACAATGGTCGTTCGGACATAATCATATATCGCGCGCAGCTTTTGTTCGGGATCGGTGAGGCCCGCGGTGAGCGTTTGCGCTTGCTCGCGCAGAATTTTATGGCGCTCGATTTCTCCGCCGAAAGAGGGTTCGGTCATTAATTCTTCAGCGAGTTTTTCCCACGTGGTCATGTACTCCTGCATCGGCGATTCGGGCCAAGCCACGCGCGCGAGTTGAAAGTGAATCCGCGCGCGATAATCATCCGCGGTGGTCATGTGCGACTCTTCGCGCAACGCCGGAATATTGCGCATAGCCCAACGATGATTCATGATGCGCAAGTTGTATGAACGCGCGGTTTGAAACCCTAACATGGTGGGCGGCCACGAAGAAGGTTGTGACTCATTCACAACGAGAGTTTGCAGCTCTTGCTGCACGAGCACGTATTGCAACACGCTCGGAATATCCGCGCGAAACTCGCTCCACAGTGTCGGCTCCTCGCTTTGGAAATCCCAACCGTGAAGATAACGCGCGCCCTTTGAATGCACGGTGTAACGATATTCGATCACCGCGCCAGGCGTAAGCGCAGGCAAGGTGAAGCGCACGCGGCGATATTCGCCATCCACCTCCTCGTTGAAGATTGATTTCTTGTCCAACTTGTCTTTGCGCACGGCGCCATTGACCAACGTGTGCGTTTGGCCTTCAACGTCGGTGATCCATTGCGCGCGATCTTTGCCATAATAAGAAATGGTCAACCCTCCCCATTCATAAGCCGCTTCGCTAAGCAGCTTGATGCGGCGATGACGTTTGAAAACAAGATTGAACGCATCGTCAAAAGAGACTTCGCCATAATCGCATAAAATGACGGCCGTGGCGTTCGTGTCCGCGGGATAGTTCTTCATTTCTAAATCCGGACGCGGAACCTCGCCCCATTTCATGGGTGGATTTTGTGCAAACAGTGCGGGCGTGAGATAGAAATAGAGCAGGCCTGCAAGCAAGAGCATTTTGGTGGAAGGAACACGGGCGAAAAAACGGCGGCGAGAATAATAGAATCGCATAATCACTCCTCAAAAAATTATGAAGGCGGGAAGCCCCGTCGGGTTTGTTTATGGCATAAATAAAAGCCTGCGTTTTCAGCAAGCAAGTGAATTCTTTGAAACCCTCGCAGGCCTTTTCAATGACAAAAGAAGTGTTGGCAATATGATTGACCGGCGAAGTTATTTCAATGCCGTTGAAGTATCGCACCGAATTGCACAAGGGGAAAGACGCTAAATGGGCTGCGTACTTCACAGAAATTTTTAGGGGGGAGAGATGGTTGCCTCGTTGTTTGAAGTGTAATCCGTGCGGAAAAGGCTAAGACCAACCCGCGAAAGTAGAACGGCCAGGAAAAGTGTTTTCTTCTTCGAGGGAGATCCTTTTTCGAGGGAAGGAAAACGAGGAGATGGTTTGGGACAAAGGAATGCCGATTAAACTACCCCTGTTTTCTGAACCGCGAATCAACGCGAATTTGCACTAATTCTTTTTAATTCGCGTTCATTCGCGCCTATTCGCGGTTTAGAAATGGGAAAGTTATTTATTCGCCGATCCAAAGCAGATGCCCGATTAAAGCACTCGGGTATGATCTCTTCATTTACACTAAACTTTTACGTTCTCGTGTATTTCGCGTGTTTCGTGGGCAAAGTAAAGGAGGCGGTCGAAGTGGAAAGGCCGAAAATAAAAAAGGAGTTGCGACTCTTGCGAATCACAACTCCTTCAGCTCGTCGGGGCGAGAGGATTTGAACCTCCGACCCCTTGACCCCCAGTCAAGTGCGCTAACCGGACTGCGCCACGCCCCGAGCTGTTTTAAAGCGGGGGCAATATAAGCAACTCCCCTTCTGCGAAGCAAGGTCTTTTTCGGCAAATTTAGCCCGCAATGTCCCACGACACTTCCAGTTCATGCTGCTCGATACCGCGCGGCTCGATGTCAACCGAAACGATATTGATGCCGGAGACTTTGACCTTTGCCGAAGCCCATTTGCTCGCATAAATTTTGTTGGTCGCGTCACTGATGCGCGATTCGGCAAAACGAATTTCACCTTCGCCTTCGCCAACGCAGCGAAAGAGCACGTCGAAGAGCGAGCCGGCGCCGGTGTTGGGCGTAGTATCGCCAAATTTATTGAGCGCCACGATGATCTTGCCCGGCTGGTCGTCTTCCAAACGCGCGTTGAGCATGACTTCTTCATCGTTCGCGCCGAGGAACGTACCCAGCTTGGTGCGCACGCTGCCGTCTTCTTCCAACACGGGTTCTAAAATTTCCGGCGGATAGAGGATTTGACATTCCACGGCAAACACGCCGTGCGCACGTTGTATTCTTACTTTGAACCAAAACTCGTCAAACATGTTGAGTTCCATGGCGGCCTCTTTCTAAATAAAGAAAAAGCTATTTGCATTTCTTCGTGAAAATGATTTGATCGCGTCCATCGATTTTGCAATCTCCATTGAAATCCGCATTGGCACGATAACGCTGTTTGGGATCTTTACAGGTTGCGCCAAAAGCATTTTTGAAAATGCTTTTGTCGAGCGCATCACACCTGCCATCGCCGTTTAAATCACTCGTGACGGCGCTCGTGTCCGGCAGCACACGCGCCATAATTTCGGCAGAGAGCGCGCTTTCATTGCCGGCCGTATCCACCGCCGTCACCGCGTAGAAATAGTCGCGACCGTAGTTCACGTCGAAAACATGCGAGGTGTGCTCCGGGTTTATCTCAACGCGCGCATTGGATTCTTTCGCAGTCCCAACGGCTACGCTATGATAAATGCGATAGCCGGCCAAATCCGGTTCTGCGTTGCGATTCCAGATTAAAGTGAGTTTGCGGCCTCGCACAATGACTGGTTCAGAAGTGGCGGGCGTCAATACCGCTTGGCGAATTTGGAGATTGACGTCGCCGCGTGTGCTGGGGTTATAATAATCGTTGGTGAAAATCAAATAAAGCGAGCTTGAGGCTGGCGCTTCGAACATGCCGAGATCATAACTTTGAAATGCCGTGCTGTTCACGGTGATTTCTTTGAGCAGATGATTGGTGTCATTAAATGCAACCGCGAGCTTGGGCCAACGATTGTCTCCGCTTTCGCCCGCGGCCTCGACGCGCAGATGAAACTTCCGAAACGGCAGCAAGCTGAGATCTTGATACACGTAAGTTTTGCGCTCCGGCGTGCCATAGAGCGAGACATAATCGGAGTATATCGTCACTTCGGAAGAATGCCCCATCTTCGTTGCCGGGAGATAAACCGGCGTGTGACTTTGACTGAACAACGTCGTAACGAAGCCACTGCAAACGAGCATATAGCCTGCAAGCGCGTGGAGGCGCGCGCGCTTCGCATGTGCAACTTGCGTCTGAAATTTCATGTTCTGCTTCCTCGCCGAAGGTGAATGACGCTTTGAGGGGAAAGCTATTTCATCGAATTGATCAAAAGCCTTTTGGTGCAATAAAAGACCCTTGCGCGCATGGAATATTCTCAAAATATTTTGTATTGTATGGGCAAATCCGACGACCTTAAACCATTGCTGCAAGCCTATGTCCGACGCCTCTCATCTCGAAACTCCGCCCGAAGTTGCGCGCTCGCTGCGCTGGCTCTTTCTTGATCTCAACGCGTACTTCGCGTCCATTGAGCAAGAGCTGCGGCCGGAGTTGCGCCACAAGCCCGTGGCCGTCGTGCCAGTGATGACCGACAAAACCTGCTGCATTGCGGCAAGCTATGAAGCAAAACAATTCGGTGTAAAAACCGGCACGCTCGTGGGCGAGGCGAAAAAGCTTTGCCCGGGGATTCAACTCATCGAGGCGCGGCACCGCGTGTATGTGGAATATCATCACAAAATCGTGGATGCCATTGGCAATTGCCTGCCCATCACCGCAGTGTTGTCGATTGATGAAATGGCGTGTCGTCTCATGGGCAGTGAGCAAACCGTGGCGCGCGCGATGAAGATCGCCGAGCAAATGAAAGCCACGCTGCGCGAGCAAGTGGGGAGCACATTGCGTTGCTCCATCGGCCTTGCGCCAAATCGTTTTCTCGCAAAGGTCGCGACCGACATGCAGAAGCCCGACGGCCTCGTCGTGATACGCCCCGAGGATTTGCCACGGATTTTATTCACGCTCGACTTGCAAGATTTGCCCGGCATCGGAGCGCGCATGCTCAAGCGTTTGCACAAGGCTTCAGTCTATTCCATTGAACAACTCTGCGCGCTTTCTAAAATCGAGATGAGTAAAATTTGGAACGGCATTATCGGCGAGCGCTTTTGGCATTGGCTGCGCGGCGATGATTTGCCCGAGATCGAAACGCAACGCCGCACTGTCGGCCATTCGCACGTGCTTCCGCCAGAGCTGCGCACCAAAGAAGGCGCGCACTCGGTCGCCAAGAAGCTTGTGCACAAAGCCGCGTCACGCTTGCGCAAAATGAACTATTGGGCCGGCGGCTTTTCCGTGTTTGTGCGTTTTATGGGAGAAGGCAGTTGGGAGGATAAACTCGGCATGATCGAATGCCAAGACACGCTCACCATGCTCGAAGCATTGGAGCAGTTATGGCAAAATTGTCCCGCAGGCAAGCCGCTTGCGGTGGGCGTGACGTTGTTCGAGTTGGTGCCGCAGCATTTGCACAATCTTTCGTTTTTCGATAATCCCAAGCGCACGCAGCTTGCACGCGCGATGGACGCGATCAATGCAAAGTACGGTTTGGACGCGGTATACTTCGGCGGCATTCACGAAGTGAAAAGCTCCGCGCCCACGCGCATCGCGTTCACGAGCATCCCGGAGTTGGATACGTTGGAGTGAAAAGAGGTGAGTTAGCTTGAAGCCGGAGGGTCAACCTTGCTCAAATATTCCATAATCTGTTGTTGAAACAAACGAAAATCTTCGAGGCGTTTGTGAACCACGCGATGATTCATGTTCGGACTCCGAGTTTTTCTTTCATGGCTTGAATATAAAAATTCTGGGCGTGGCAAAAATCTTCATAATCGCGAAAGGTGCGCATGTGAAACAGCGCGCGCAGTTCTTCATCCGGCGAAAACAAAACACTGCCGTTGCGCAACACTTCGAAACGCAACAACGGCGGCGCATTGTTCAAGACGACCACATCGACTTTGCGTCGCAGCAAACGCGTCAACTCTGCATGCAAAGCATCGCCGCGTTTGAAATATTCGAAAGCCGTCGCGTTTTGGATGAAACGTACGGCAACATCGACGTCGCTGCGCGGCGTGAAGCGGCCTTTGCTGGCCGAGCCGAACAAATAGGCCAGGTCAATACCGTGGCGCTGAAAAATTTCCGGCCCGGCTTGTTGCAAGAGCGTTTTGATTTCCGAGGGTTGCATGGCGTCAAATTAGAAAAAGACGTTTGAAATGCAAGCGCAAATCCGGCAGGAAAAGCCGCTTGCTTTTGTGTTCATGAGAAGTTAGGTTGACACCGATATTAACCATTCGGAGAGATTATGAGTGAGATAACTTCAATGTGGCCATTGCAAGCATCTTCAAAAAAGATCATCGCTTTATTAGAGAAACTGCCTCCGAACAAAGTGCAAGAATGGTTAGATTTCGGAGATTTTCTCGTGTCCCGCTTTTCTTCTCCCAGGGAAAAAGGAAAGCTCGGTGATCGCTTTGCTGGCGCATGGGAAGACGAGCGTTCTGCCGAGGAGATCATAACCGACATAAGAAGCAGTCGCATGGAAAATGTCGAAAGAGAATCGCTATGACTTATATTCTCGACACGAATACGTGCATCTTTTGGTTGAAGAATACCGGAAACGTGCGCGAGCAAGTGAATGCTCATAGCGAAGACAGAATCACGACCAACATTGTTAGCGTCGCGGAATTATATTATGGGGTTGAGAACTCAGCCGAAGCTTATCGTGCGAAGAATCGGGCGAAACTTGAAGATCTGATTGCAGAAATAGATTATGTTGAGTTTTCGGTAGTTGCGGCTAAACATTTTGGAGCGCATAAAGCCCGTTTGCGCAAATTGGGTCAAGCGGTTGCTGATCTCGATTTGATGATTGCTTCGATTGCTCTATCTGAAGAAGCCGTACTCGTTACCGATAACCTCAAGCACTTTGAGCGAATCATCGGCTTGCGCCTCGAAAACTGGAAATAAAATTTTCTCATGTCTCTCACCCTCCCCGTCGGCGTATCCAACCGCCACTTTCATCTCGCGCAGAGCGATCTTGAGAGATTGTTCGGCAGCGGTTATCAACTCACCAAGCTCAAAGATATTTCGCAAAAAGGCCAGTTTGCCGCAAACGAATCGCTCACGGTCGTCGGGCCGAAAGGAAAAATTGCAAACGTGCGCCTCGTCGGGCCCACGCGCGGACAAACGCAGCTCGAAATCTCGCGCTCCGATGCGATCACATTGGGTATCAACCCGCCGGTGCGTTATTCCGGCGATCTTAAAGGCTCCGCGAGCGTGCGCTTAATCGGGCCGAAAGGCGAGTTGGAAATCAAAGAAGGCGTGATCATTCCGCAGCGACACATTCACATGAGTCCAGAGGATGCGAAGCGTTTCGGCGTGCGCGATCGCGAGCGTGTTATCATTGCGCCGCTGCCCAAACTTGCGACGCCGAGCAGTGAAGCGCGCGCGGTGATCTTCGACAACGTGCTCATTCGCGTCGATAAAAACTTCGTGCTCGATTTTCACCTCGACACGGATGAGGCCAATGCCGCGGGCTTGGTGAATGGCGACAAAGTTCGTATCGTGGGCAAATCTGCTTTTGCGCATGAAGAGAAAAAACTCATCACGGAGAACGACGTGCGCCGCGCGATTTTAGAGAAGCGTCGCATTCAGTTGCCCGCCAACGCGAAGGTAACGCCAGCCGCGGCAGAACTGGCCAAAGCGCATAAAGTTTTTGTCTAACCTCTACTTGTTCCACTCTCGGCTTTGGCAAGTTCTTATTTGCAAACCTCCAAAGAACTCTTCGATTAAAATGCAACAGCCGTGCTGGAGCACAAACAGTTTCTCCCGCGAAAATGGAACTGCCACGAAAGAGAAATAGCTTTTGTGGCAGTTCCATTTTCGAGGGAAAAGCTCTTGGCGACATTTTCAAACATTATGACCACAAAAATAGAAACGAAGCAAATCGAGCTTGCAGAAGTCCTCGCCCTGCGTGAGTTGTATCGCCAAGAAATGAATTGCCAAATCGTGCATGACGCTTGGCTGCAACGAGAGTTCTCCGCACCGTATTTGCTTTTGCACGAGAATACAGTTGCCGGCTATGCCGCAGTGACGCGCGAAGGCGTGCTCGCTGCCGGAATGGTTCACGAGTTTTATTTGCTCCCCGCTTATCGCGCTTTTGCTGTTCCTTTCATGCGCCAATTGCTGATCACGAGCAAAGCGACAAGCCTCCGCGCGCAGACCAATGACACGCTGCCGACCCTGCTGCTCTATGATTTCGCCCAAACAATTTCCAGCGAGGTTGTGCTCTTTCACGATGCGTTGACGACGCACTTGGCTGCACCCCACGCGCTGCTGCGCAAGCTCGCAGACCACGAGAAACCCAATGTGTTCGCACACACCACAGAGCCGGTGGGCGAGTGGGCGCTTGAAGTCGCGGGCGAGATTGTTGCGACCGGCGGCTTCTTCACGCATTACAATCCGCCTTATGGCGACATTTACATGGAAGTGGCGCAACCGTTTCAGCGTCGCGGCTACGGCAGTTTCTTGGTGCAAGAGTTGAAAAAGATTTGTTATGAAGCCGGCAAGAAACCCGCGGCCCGTTGCAATGCGAACAATCTCGCTTCACGGCGCGCGCTCGAAAAAGCAGGCATGCTCCCGTGTGCGCGTATTTTGACGGGGAAAGTTGATATGGGCAAACTTTAATCTGATAAAAAGCGGAAGCGCGGAGTTGCTTGTTGTTGGGTGCAATGGATCACACTCACGGCAAAGCGAACAACGCCGCTCGTTGCAGTGAGACATACTCGTTGCGGTTAGTTTTGCCCGCGAAAGCGCATGCGCGTCAACCGAACGCGCGCAGCGCGAGAGAAAGTCCCCCTTTGAAGGGGGATTTAGGGGGATGTTGGTCACGTGAATAATTTTAAATGGCGTTTTTCAATCGACCAACACCCCCCTGGCCCCCCTCAAGGGGGGAATCATT
>JAYRWE010000125.1:0-77023 GCA_041918175.1 bacterium | reverse complement strand
GCTGCTCCACCGAGGGTTCTTCTCCGCTTGTTTACCGCGGTGGCCTCTTCGAGCGCGCTGACTTCAAAGCGAATGGCTCCTGCTGCCACGCGCTCTGCTCCACCGTGTTTGTGAGCCGATAAGCACGAAGCGCCCTCTTGATGGCATTTGGAAAGTCCCCCCTTGAGGGGCATAGGTGTCAAGCTAAGGAAACATGCACAGAACCATTCCCCCCTTGAGGGGGGTTAGGGGGGTGTTGCTCGGTATCGTAAAGATGTAAAGAACGATTTGAAAGTTTTTTTCGCCCTCAAAAACCCCTCAAGGGGCTGATCTTTACCTACATTTTGAATGCTGGACACAGATGGAAATCATAACATGCCACTCCTAAAGGAGTTTAATCACAGCTTGTGGGCGATTCTCTATAAACATGGCACCCCTAACGGGGTGCTTGATAAACCATCCGAAGCGATTGAGCCATCAAAAACCGCGTAGCGGTGATATGTTTATAGCAAGCATGCCCCTTATCAGCGTCTTCGAACCCCGTTAGGGGTGACATGTGGATGCCGCCTCCTGTGTCCAGTAACGAAGTTCTGGGACATGGTCAGCTCAAGGGGGAATTGTTGGGTGCTCGGACTTTTCAAATGCCTTCTAAAACAAAAAACTCCCACGAAACCGTAACGTGTTTCGTGGGAGTTTTTGTTTTTTGCTTTTACCCGTCGCTTTGAAGTCAGCTTGCTTGCAAAGGCCACCGCGGTAAACAAGCGGAGATGACACGCAAGAACGCGCAGCGACAAGCCATAAAAAAATCTGGCTCGTGTTATTCGTAATGCAACGCTTCCGCGGGCTGCACTTTGGTCGCGAGCCAACTTGGGTATAACCCGGCAAGGAACGTGAGTGCATAAATCAACACGAGTGAGAGCAGCAAGCTTATTGCAAAAACATGGGGAGCGATGCCGATCAGGTCAAGCAAAGGCAGTTGCACGACGAGCAGCACGCCGAACAACAGGCCGATCGAAGTGAGCACGAAGAGCTCGCCGAGGATTTGTTTGTGAATGTGTTGCTGTGTGGCGCCTTTGGCGCGGCGCAGACCAAGCTCGCGCGTGCGTTGCGTCACGCTTTGCCAGAGCACGCCGGTCAATCCCAGCCCGACCATGAGCATTAAGAAGCCCGCAATCAGCCCGAGGATGAGCACGGGCAAGAGCCATAGCTTAAAAGCATTGTCGCGCATTGTTACGAGCGGCGCAATTTCAAACGACCATTCGCGCGCAATGGCTTGCAGCTTGGCCATGAGGCGCTCTTCCAACTCGGCCGAGGTGCCGGGACGCACTTTGATTAGAAAATTGGCCGGCGGACGATCGCGGGGATCATCCAAACGCTTGCGCTCAAAGAGATAATTGCCCGGCCCGGAAAGCTCGCCGTCCTTGCGAAAATCCGTGATCACGCCGACGATGCGAAAATCTTCGCCGTCCGCGTTCCACGGTTTGAACTGTTGATTGAGGGGATCCTCCTCGCCATATACTTCGCGCGCCAAACGTTCGTTGATGACGACGGGTTTCCAATTCAGCGCGTCGTCGCCTTTTTCAAACCAGCGACCTTGCACCAATTGCACGCCCATGACTTGCTGAAAATCGTCGGTGACTTCGTTGACTTCTACTTCGACGCGCTTGCCGTTGTATTCGTTGACGGAGCTGCGATTGCCCAAGCCATAGGGCGCAGAGAGCGCGCCGGCGATGGCTTCGACTTCTGGAAATTCGCGCAAGCCGAGAAAAAGCTGTTGCGCGGTTTGCACGGCTTCCGCGGACCAAACGTCATCAGTTGCCGCTTGCATATCGACGCTGATATTCCACACGTTTTCATAAACGTATCCGAGCGGGCGATTGTAGTTGTCGGCATAGTAAGCGCCGAGGGTGACGACGGCAAACATGACAATGAACGAGAAAAAAATCTCGAGCATGATGAGCAGCGTCGAACGCTTGCGGTTCCACACGATTTTAAAGAGATGTTTGATCATAAATTTTTTCCTCGCAAAGCTTCGACCGGGTGCAGGCGCGACATTTTCCACGCGGGATAGACGCCGGAGAGCAAGCCAAAGACGAGCGCGACGAGCAATCCGTAAAAGAAGACGCGATAGTTGAGGGTAAACACGGCATACTGCACCAGGCCGCTAGCTGTGATAATTTTGAGCAACAAGGCTGCGCCTAGATATGCAATCGCGCCGCCGATGAGGGTGAGCACCAAATTCTCGACGACGAATTGCCCCACGAGGCGCCACGAGGAAGCGCCGAAAGCTTTGCGCACACCGATTTCCGAAGCCCGCTCCATGATGCGGCTCACGTTGAGGTTGATGAGATTGATCGTGGGCAGCAACATGAAGAGCAACATGAGCAAGAGCAGCAAGGCGAACAGGGTTTTAGAATAATCACCGGCGTCGCGATCATCCGCGAAGATGCCGCGCGCCGCGGCTTCGAACAACGTTTCCGCGGCGGTGATGACGCGGTTGAATTCCGTCGGACTCGGAATTTGCACTGTGGGCAGCAGGCCTTGCAACTCTTCTTTGATTTTCGGAAGGTCGCCGCGTTCCTTTGCCAAAATGATTGCAAGAAAATCTCCGGCGGAGTCGCGCAAATAGGCGTTCGTTTTCGCCGAAGTGAGCGGCGTCCAAACGTCGGCGAATGAAGTCACGCGCAAGAATGGAACGTTTTCCACCACGCCGATCACGCGGAAGCTTTGGCCGTCGGCTTCGAGCGTTTTGCCGACGGCACTTTGCCCGTCAAACAAAGTGCGGCGCGTGGCCTCGTTGATGACGGCGACCATATTGCCGTCCTTTTCGTCTTGCGCGGTGATGGGCCCGCCTTCGAGAAATTTAAAATCTAAAATCTCCCAGAATACGCCGTCTGTGCGTTTCAAATACAGCGTGTGTTTTACGCCGTTTTTGAATGAAGTCACGGAGCGTTGCACCGAGTAGATCGCCACTTTTTCGGCGCTCTCCAAAGAGCGCACGTAGCGATCCAAAAGCCAATAAGGCGAAGCGCCGGTGCGTGCATACCCTTTTTCCGAGTTTTCGATGCGTACGGTATAGATACCGAGCATGCGGTCGGTTTTTAGCTCCGGCGCCAAAGGTCCAAACTCATGATCGAACATGGCGGTGGCGACGAGAAGCACAATCAGAGTAAAACTGATGCCGAACAAACTGACGAATGTAAAAAACTTCCGGCGCAGCAAAACTTTCAAAGCTATTTTCAAATAATTTTTCAGCATGATTTCTCCTTTTTCCCAATTGGCTCTTTGTCTCCTTCTCTTCTTTGGCTCCTTGTCAATTCACCTGCCTGCCGTCAAATAGCCTCACGATGCGCTCAGTCTTTTCGCCGAGGCGTGGATCGTGCGTGACCATCACGACTGTGGTCTTTTCCGCGCGATTGAGTTCGAGCAGAATGTTCATAATGTCATCGCCCATTTGGCTGTCGAGATTGCCCGTGGGTTCGTCGGCGAGCAAAATTTTCGGCTTGCCCACGATGGCGCGCGCAATCGCCACGCGCTGTTGCTGCCCGCCGGAAAGTTGCGCCGGAAAATGCTGCACGCGCGCGGTGAGGCCAACGCGATCCAACGCGGCCAAGGCTAAACGCCGGCGCTCCGCATTCGACATGCGCCGATAGAGCAGCGGAATCTCGACATTATCCACGACGCTCAAATCAGGAATGAGATGAAAGCTTTGAAAGATGAAGCCGAGATACTCATTGCGCATTTGCGCCATTTGCTTGTCGCGATAGGACG
Organism: bacterium; assembly: GCA_041918175.1. GTDB lineage: Bacteria > Zhuqueibacterota > Zhuqueibacteria > Zhuqueibacterales > Zhuqueibacteraceae > JABWAN01. The sequence continues at coordinate 73,273 of JAYRWE010000125.1, read as the reverse complement.
AGATCGTTGTGCCGTTGAGCGTAATGCCGCCGCTCGTGGGCGCATCGAGCAAGCCGATGAGATTGAGCAACGTGCTCTTGCCGCACCCCGAAGGTCCCATCACGGAAATGAACTCGCCCTCGCGCACGCGCAAATTGACGTTGCTCAAAGCCAGCGTTTCGATCTTCGCCGTGCGATAAACTTTTTCGATGCCTTCAAGCTGAATCATGTCCTCTCCTAAAAATAAATGAAAACCGTTGCTTCAAAATGGCAGCTTGCAAAATGCCGGGGAGTTCTTTAGATTGTTGCACAAACGAAAGGTGATGCCATGCAAGTCTCGGTGCAAATTCAAAACGACGGTCGCGCCGTCATTCCCGTTGAAGTGATTGCCCGTCTCGGCGGCCAACCGGGATCAAAGTTGGTTATCGAGATGGATACCGACCACGCGATGTTGCGAGTGGCCAACGAGGCGCTCAACCCTTCCGACATTTATGCGCGCGATATTCCTCCGAACAAATCGGTGCAGGATTTTCTGGACGGATATGAGATGAAGTATCGCATGTCGTCCGAAGATTTTTGGAAAAAATTCAAAGCCGGCGAAATGGCTTGCGACGTCGAATTCATTGACTGGGCCGGCTTCTATGAACATAAGCGCAGCCTCGAGAAACTTGGAATCGACCCCCAAACTGCAACGTTTCAACGTTTCGTTCCAGAAGGGCAGAATTAAATGTTGCCGGATTTCCACGCTTACGCCACTTACCTCTACACCCTCGCAACCCAATTTCCCGGCATTCAAAGCCCGCAGGTCAATTGCTTTACGCTCAAATCCAACACCGGCATCGCGAACGGTGTGTTGCACTTTTCGAAAAACCTTCGACTACATTTTGTCGAGCACCTTGACTTCAATGCCCGCAAAATAACATGGTATAGCTATGAAATTTGGCAAGGCAATGAAAAACTTTGCTACTACGACCCGCAAGAACATCCGAACGATCCGACTTTGGCGGCTACGCACCCGCATCACAAGCACATTCCACCGGACATTAAGCATCATCGCGTGCCCGAACCGGGCTTGAGCTTTGATAAACCCAATTTAGATTTTTTAATCGGAGAAATAGAAAAGATGTTGGGCACGCTCACTTAACCTTCACCTCTGCCATGTGAATAAAATCGCGCATGTCCGAGATGATCACCTCTTCGCCCTCGGACAATCCTTCCACGATCTCGTAATAATCAAAACTCGCCAAACCGATGCGCACCGGCTTTCGCACCGCAACGCCGTCACGGAGCACAAACGCTTCGTGCGCGCCTTCTCCGTTCACGAACGGGCCTTTCTTCACGCGCAACACTTGGGCTTTCGCCGCGGTGATGAGAAACACATCCACGCGCAAATTGGAACGCAAGAGTTTGCTTGCTTTATCCTCCAAGCCCACGTGCATCGTAATGATGCCGTTCTGCACCGCGGGCAAAATACTCGTCACCCGCCCCGTTAAAAAATCCTCGTTGATCTTCACCTTCACCGGCATCTCCACAAACAAGCGCGCCGCATGTATGTCCGAAACCGTGGCCTCGACGCGAAACGCATTCAAATCCGCAATGCGCGCGAGCACTTCGCCCTTGCGCACGGTCGCGCCCTCTTGCGTCAATGCAAAGGTCAACACGCCTGACCGCTCCGTCTTCGTGCTCGCCAAGCGCAACTGATTTTGCCGCTCCGTGCGCTCCTTCTGCAAAATGCTGATCTCCGTGGCCACGCCCGCGAGTTGATTCTTGAGCGACTGTTCGGTGTTGCGAATCGTCGTTTCCAATTGCGTCAATTCCAACGCGGCGATCTCTTCTTCCAGCTTCGATTGCCGCAATTGCTCTTTCGAACTGCCGCCGATTGCAAAAAGCTGCTGCTGCTGCTCGTTCTTTGATTGCAAAAATTGGAGCCGCAGCTTTTGAATGCGCAAACGCGTTTGCAAATCCGTCAACGTTTTGTCCAGATCAATGCGAAGCTGCGCTTGTTGATTCTCTTTCAGCGCGATTTGATCATGCAGCTTGTCAAACTCCAATTGCGCGCCGCTCAAATCCAATTCCAAAATCGCCTCCCCCGGAGCGAGTGTCGCGCCCGGCTGTTTCAATGCGCGCAGCAAACGCGAATCAATCGGGCTGGATAACACCTGCTCGAACTCCGGCACCACTGTGCCCGAAGCCGTAATCGTCGCCTCGATCGGCCCCACTTCCACCTTTGCCGTGCGAATGCGATTGCGATTCACCGAAGGATGCAGCCAGCCGGAAATCAGCATCAAGCCAATGATCACAACCAGCGCCGCGCCGCCGATCTGCAACGCGCGCCGAATGTTTTGCCGGCGCAAAAAATCTTCTGTAAGCGGTCGATCCATCATTATTCCTCGTTCGTTCCATGCTTCAAAACGCAAACACCGTTCCTGCACGCGCGGCTTGATTTCAAGCCACTTGCAACAGGCTCGAACCTCGGCCCGCGTTCAGAACCGAACGCGCACTGTGCGGAAACAGCGGGCCAAAGCTCGGGCGGATGCGTGCATCAGATGCAAAAAAAATTGTAAGAGTTTAGCCGAGCGTTTTTCATACGCGCATGCACTTGACGAAACGTTACGACTCTTTTTTTGTTTTGTCGCTGCGCGTTATTGCGTGTCTTCTTCGCTTGTTTACCGAGGTGGCCTTTGCAAGCGAGGTGACTTGAAGCGCTTCGCAGACTGGGAAAAGCAAAAGCCGATTTTGAAAACGTGCGTTGCGCGGCGGGATGCCATCGCTTTGAAGCCACCTTGCTTTGAAAAGATAAAAATCAGGTAAACAAGCAACGATGAACCCTCGGTGAAGCAGCGACGGAACAAAAGCAACGCTGCGCTTATCGAGAAAAGGTTTGCATTCTCATGAAATTTGACGATCAAATTCGGTAATGAGCCTATTTGAACTCATCCCCCGGCCCCTTCTCTTAAAAAGAGAAGGGGAGAAAAGACGTCGATCAAGTCTCGGCTCTCCCCCTTCTCTTCCCAAGAGAAGGGGGCCGGGGGGATGAGTTCGGAAGCATGAGGATTACCGATTTTGAAAGTCAAAACTCATTAGCGCGACGCTTCACTTCGCGCGAAGAGTTTTTCAAAACAATTTACCCAACGCCCGCTTCTCCACTTTGCCCATCGCGTTGCGCGGCAAGGTGTCGAGCACAATCATACGCGAAGGCAGTTTATAAACTGCAAGACGTGACTTGGCCCATGCGCGCAGCGCTTCTAAATTCATCGCGCTGGCTTCGTGCAGCACCACCGCGGCGCAAACACGTTCGCCCCATTCCGTATCGGGCATGCCGAGGACGGCGCATTCGCGAATGCTTGGATGCTCGCGCAACACTTCTTCAATCTCGAGCGCCGAAACTTTATACCCGCCGGTTTTGATGATATCCACACTCGCGCGGCCGAGGAGACGATAATAACCGTTCTCCAGCACGGCAATATCGCCCGTGCAAAACCAGCCTGCGCGAAACGCTGCGCTCGTCGCTTCCGGCTTGCGCCAATATTCAAGAAACACGCTTGGCCCGGCAATTTGTATCTCGCCCGGTGTTGCATCGCTCACGATGTTGCCTGCGTCATCAACGCGGCGCACGGTGACGTGCGGCAAGGGCACGCCAACATATCCTGCGCGGCGCTCGCCGTGCAAGGGATTCGAAAGCGCCATGCCAATTTCCGTCATGCCGTATCTTTCCAACAGCACGTGGCCGGTGATTGCGCGCCATTTTTCCAGAACGCGCACGGGCAGAGCCGCAGAGCCGGAAACCATGAGGCGCATTTGTCGCGCAGCTTGCGACCAAGTCGTTTGCTCCTGCAATGGCGCGGCTTCCCACGCAGCGATGAGCTTCACGTAAATTGTGGGCACGGCCATGAACAGCGTGAGGCCGCCTTGCGCGAAGCGACGCCAAACGTGCTCGGCTTCAAACTTGGGCAACATCTCGCACGTCGCGCCAGCCCAGAGCGCGCACGTAAGCACGTTGATGATGCCATGCACATGATGCAACGGCAGCACATGCAAAATGTGATCGCTGCTCGTCCATTCCCATGCCGTGATCAGCGTGGCCACTTGCGCCGTAATGTTGTCGTGCGTCGTCACCACGCCTTTGGGTTTGCTCGTGGTGCCGCTCGTGTAGAGCAGCATCGCGCGACGGGAGCTATGAATTTCAGGGAGAGATGAAAGCGTGCTCGCAAAGAACTGTGTTGTGAGTAGCAAACGACATTTGCGCGATGAGGCCAAATGCTGCGCGACCGTCTCAAACTCGGGTGTGGCCACGATGATCGTGGCTGCGGCATCTTCCATCACATACTCCATCTCTGCCCGCGGATGCGCCGCACACAAAGGCACGGCAATGCCGCCCGCGCGCCATATTCCCCATTGCACGGCAACGTAATGAAACCCGGCGGGCACGAGGAACGCAACGCGCTGTTCTTGCAAATCATCTTCGCCGTTGAGCAAGCACGAAGCAATTTGTGCCGAAGCCTCGAGCAAATCGCGATATGTGAATGCGCCCTCCGGCGCAATGAGCGCGCGGCGCTGCTCATGCGCGGCGGCGCGTTTAAAAATTTCGAGCATTGTTCTTTCTCCGGATTGCATCACACTTTGGCCGTGGCTTGCCGGCTCATGTGGGAACGTTTATCCCAAAGGGGTGAAGCAAAATAGTGATTCGCGACAGAGAGTCAAGTTGAGTCTACGAATCATCCAAATTGTCTCGCTAAATTTTGCACCGTGCTCGCGCCGGCTTTCGCCTGATGCTGAAGCATCAGGCTAGGAGATGCAAGCCCCGTGAACGGGGCTATCACCCTACGGATGATCAGCGATCTTTAGATCGCTTCCACCTTTTAGCCTGATGCTTACAGCATCAGGCGGAGGTTAGTGGCATCACGAGTGCAAAATTCAGGGTCTCGGTTACGCATGGTCGCACAAGTAGCCTTGCCGCAGACCGGAGAGCAGCGCACCGTTTTTTCTAATGACTGAAGGATTGCCAGCACTTCCAAAAACCAATTTGGAATCTGCGCGGTATTTTAGTATGCTCTGCGCGTTTTTAATCATAAGGAGGAGCACATGGCATTTGAAATTTTTACTACGGAATGGATCACGGCTTGGGCGCAGCGCATTAATAAAAGCACTGCTTATCAACAGGCCGCTCGTGCGTGGGAATGGCCGCTGATTTTGGAAATGGAAGAAGAGCACAGCGCGCGGCAAATTTATTTGGACCTGTGGCGCGGCACATGTCGCGAAGCGCGCGAGGCGAAGGCCGCGGATTATGCGCACACGCCCTATGTGCTGCGCGCGACACGGGAGCACTGGCTGCAAACATTAAATGGCGAGCTTGATCCGTTGCTCGCTCTTGCGCGCGGCAAAATCAAACTGCAAAAAGGCAGTCTCTTCGCGCTCGCGCGCTATAGCAATGCCGCGAAGCAATTGGTGGCAACCGCGCGCGAAGTTGAAGCGGCTGCGCCCACGCCGATTGCAGTGCATGCTCGGCAAAGCGTCGCGCACGCGGCGCAGCGCGATGCACTTTTAACCACCAGTGCGCGCGGCTTGCGCCATGACATTTTTCCGATGCGGCTTTATCACAAAGCGAAAAAGCTCGGCGTGTGGGACCCGCGCGATATTGATTTGCGCCGTGATCGCGAAGATTGGCGCAAGCTCAATGAGAATGAACGCACGGTGATTCTTCATCTCACCACGCTGTTTCAAAGCGGCGAAGAATCTGTCACCCTCGACCTGCTGCCCGTGCTCGACGTGATGGCGCGCGAAGGCCGCTTGGAAGAAGAGATGTATCTCTCCACCTTTTTATTTGAAGAAGCGAAGCACACGGAGTTTTGCCGCCGCTTCATTGACGAGGTGACGGAGACGAAAACCGACCTTGCGCATTTTCACACGCCGGCTTATCGCAAACTCTTTTATGAGGAATTGCCGCGCGCGTTAAATCGTCTGCGCGATGACGCTTCCCCTGCGGCGCAAATCGAAGCCGCGGCGACGTACAACATGATCGTCGAAGGCACGTTGGCCGAGACCGGTTATCATGCTTATTTCGCCATGCTCGAACGCAACAACCTCATGCCGGGCTTGCGCGAAGGCCTCGTCTTGCTCAAACGCGATGAGTCGCGGCATATTGCTTATGGCTTGTATTGGATTTCGCGTTTGCTCGCCGCGCAGCCAAGCTTGTGGCCGGCGTTGGAAAATCGTTTAGCGGTTTTGCTCGAACTCAGTATGCAGAGCATCAATGAAGTGTTCGATCTCTATAACCCAATGCCGTTTGGTTTGCAGCGCGAGGCGTTCATCACGTATGCGCTGGAGCAATTCAATGCGCGCGTGTCGCGGCTGGAAAGAGCCAAAGCTCTTGAGATTGCGGTTATCGAACAAACGCTGGAAGACGAAATCTGAGCATCGCGTCAAACTTGTGCTGCAATGCAAGTGGAGATATGTTTCGTATGCTGATAAAAGGCAACCCCGAATTTTTCCATTCTCCACTTCGTGGAGCATTGGGGCTTGAACGACGACATGAAAATGATGATGCAACTCGGCATGATTCCCGAACCGGGACAAGCGCCGAAGCAGTAAATCATCGATGCGTTGCGTAGCCCAGGCGATTCGATTATGCGAATCGCCTTTTTTGTTTTTATAATAAAAAGCCTGCTTGCGCTCCGTTTGAAACGAAGCTTGCGTTTTCTAAAAAAAGAGGTTTCTTTAACCAAGCGACTCACCAGCCAAAGGCAGCGATGATCGGCCAAACGATATCTCATTATAAAATTCTCGCAAAGCTCGGCGGCGGAGGCATGGGCGTCGTTTACCAAGCGCAGGATTTGAAACTCGAACGCTTGGTCGCGCTCAAGTTTCTGCCGCCGCATCTTGACGCCAATGATGACGAGAAACGACGCTTCATGCAGGAAGCCAAAGCTGCCTCGGCGCTGGATCATCCGAACATTTGCACGATTTACGAAATCGATGAAACCGCCGACGGGCAAATGTTTATCGCGATGGCGTATTATGACGGGGAAACGCTGAAAAAGACAGTGAGCAGTGAGCATTTGTCAGTAAACAGTGGGATTGAGATTGCGATGCAGATCGCGCGGGGGTTGGCAAAGGCGCACGAGCAGGGCATCGTGCATCGCGATATTAAACCGGCGAATCTTATCGTCACCAAAGAGGGCGTGGTCAAGATCATTGATTTCGGGCTGGCGAAATTTGTCGGGCGGCATTCGCTCACGAAAACGGGCGCGACCATGGGCACGATGGCATACATGGCGCCGGAGCAAGTGAGCGGCGGAACTGTGGAGCAGCGCGCGGATATTTGGTCGCTCGGCGTGGTGATGTATGAAATGCTCACCGGCCAACTCCCGTTTCCGGGGGAAAACGAGCAGGCGGTGATGTATGCGATTTTGTGCAAAGAACCTGCGCCGATGGCGGGCTTGCCGAGCGCGTTGGAAACAATCATTCGGCGCGCGTTGGAGAAAGAGCCGGAGCTACGTTGGCAATCCGCTCATGAGATCGTGCAGTTTTTGCAGGCATATCGCGAGGGGACAAGATCAATCGCAACGCCGGCGAGCAACCTCCAAGCAAAGAAGAAGCGCTCGCAGACAATGCTCGCCGCTTTCGCATTCCTCGTCGTGCTCGGCATTGCCGCGTTTATTCCCTATCGCCATTTTGCCAAGCGGCAACACGCGCTGGCTCTGCTGCCGCAAATCGAACGCTTGGCTGACGCCGAAAAATACTTTGAAGCGTTCACGCTCGCAACACAAGCGGAAGAATATCTCGCCGACGATTCAACCCTGCAACGTTTGCAGCCGATCATTTCGGATGAACTCACCATCCTCACACAACCCGCGGGCGCGCGCGCTTATTTGACGCGCTTTGCGCCGGAAGATTCCGCAGCGCGCGAATTTATCGGCGTGACGCCCGTGACCGCGCACCGTATTCCCCGCGTCGATCACAAACTCGATCTCGAAAAAGAGGGCTGCATCACCGTCGAGCGTTTGGTTTCGAGCAAGTTGCATCGCGAAGAATTTCTTTCGCGTGAAATCAAAATCGAGGCCCAATTGCTTGCATCCGGCAAAACAGCGGATGACATGGTTTTGGTTTCCGGCGGAAAGTATGCGCTTGTCGCATGGGGCGCGCCGCCAACCACGGAAGTGCAGTTGGGAGATTATTTCATTGACCGCTTCGAAGTGAGCAATGCCGACTATAAAAGATTCATCACAGCCGGAGGGTATCTCAACCAAAGCTACTGGAAACCTCCATTCATTAAAAACGGCCGCACGCTTTCATGGGAACAAGCGCTGCAAGAACTCACGGATCGCACGGGTTTGCCGGGGCCGCGCAGTTGGAGCAATCAGGAATTTCCTGAAGGAAAAAGCGAGCATCCGGTGACGGATATCACATGGTACGAAGCCGCGGCGTACGCGGAGTTTGCCGGAAAAAAATTGCCGACGATCTTTCAGTGGGAAAAAGCCGCGCGCGCCGGGGCGTTGGTTCATGTTGAAGGCGTCGTGCTGCCGTGGGGTTTGGTCAATATGAAAGAGAATATTGCGCGCCGCGCCAACTTCAAAGGCAGAGGCACAACGCCGGTGCATAGCTATGAATTTGGCCTCAGCCCGTATGGCTGCTATAACATGGCCGGCAACGTAAAAGAATGGTGCATGAACGAAGCGACCACCGGCTATTTCACGGCGGGCGGTTCGTGGCAGGACCCCTCTTACTTGTTTGCGCATTATGGCGTCTTTGCGGGCTTCTATTCGTCCAACGCGCTGGGCTTTCGGTGCGTGCGCGCGGCAACGGATACAACGGTCGAACCGAGCGACATGAAAATAAGCGTCGCGCGACGCACGCCCTCATATGCTCCGGTTGCGGAAAAGACGTTGCGCAGCTTTCTAAATTTTTATCAGTATGACGCCAAGCCGCTCAATCCGCAAATGCTCGAAACCAAAGAAACGCCGGATTGGACACGACACAAGATCGGCTTTGCCGAACGCATTCTGGCGTATTTGTATTTGCCCAAGCGCGCCGCTCCGCCTTATCAATGTTTGAGTTTCATTCCGCACGGCGGTGTGTTTGAAGGCGCGAGCGCCGCGGAGATTGCGGAATCCGTGTTGGCTCCGCAAATAAAATCCGGACGCGCCGTGTTCGTGCTCGTGCCCAGAGGCGGTCATGAAAGAGAGGAAGCGAATTATGATCTCTGGCCGAAAATTCATTCGGTTGCATATCGCGAACAGGCCGTGCAGCGTGTGATCGAGTTTCGCATGGGGGTGGATTATTTAGTCGCGCGGGGTGACCTCGCCTTGGATAAACTCGTGTTCGTGGGCATGAGCTGGGGCGCTTCCGAAGCCGCGCTTATTGCGGCAGCGGTGGAAAATCGTTATCGCGCCGCGATTTTCATCGCAAGCGCGATTCGTTGGTTCGATGCGGAGAAGCCGCCGGAAGCCAATCCGATCAACTTTGTGCCGTACCTCAAAGGGCCAACGCTGATGCTACATGGTCAGTATGATGAAGTCTTTCCGTATGAAACGCACGCGCTGCCGCTGTATCAATTGCTGCGCGGCCCGAAGCAATTGGCGCTGCTCGAAGCCGGCCACACGCCGCCGTTGGAGTTGCAAACACCGATCATCAACAAATGGCTGGATGAAAATTTGGGGCCGGTGCAGTTCAAAAAACCGTGACGCTGATCACAAAGCATCACAAACGTAGGGTTCATCTAAAAATAACTTCCCGCGCCATCGTAGTCCCCGCCCCTTGTGGGCGGATGGTGGAACAATGAAATTTCTGTGTTCCATCAACGCCCCACAAGGGGGGCGGGACTACGGCGATTTCGGGAAGTAATGTTCAGACGCGCACTTAAACTTGAAAATTTACCACAAATCATGAACGCCTCCGCCTCCAACGACCTCCAAACTTTGCAGCGGCAACTCGAGGATTACGAACGGCTGCACGGCATTTTGCAAACCATTGGCTCGTCGCTGCACGTCGATGAAATTTTGCAGCGCATCATTGTTGAGGCCATTGCGCTGTGCCGCGCGGAGCAAGGCTCGATCACGCTCTTTGATCCAAGTTCCAATCAAGCGGCAAAGACGCTGATTCGACAGGCGAAAGCCGCGGCGGGCAAGCTCGATCATTTTCTCAACAATCTTCTCGCGGGCTGGGTGGCGGATCATAAAGCGCCGCTGTTGACGCAGGATTTGAGCGCGACGTTTGGGCCGCGCATTATTCAACCGAAATACACGGAGATCATCTCGGCGTTGAGCGTGCCGCTCGAATGGCGCGGCGCAATGCTTGGCGTGATCAATTTGGTGGCAATGACGGACGGCAGCATTTTCGGCGAGCGCGAAAAAAATCTGATGCAACTGCTCGCCTCGCAATGCGCGCAGTTCATTATCAACGCGCGGCTGCACGAAGAATTGTTTGCCGAAACCGCGCGCTTGCGCAAAGAGATTCAAGAGAAATACGCTTTTCACGGCATCATCGGCCACAGCCCGAAAATGCAGGCCGTGTTTAATTTGCTCGAACGCATCATGCCGACCGACGGGCGCGTTCTGCTCGAAGGCGAAAGCGGCACGGGCAAAGAACGCCTCGCGCGCGTGTTGCATTACAACGGCCCGCGCCAAGAGCAGCCGTTCATCGCCGTGGATTGCGGCGCGATTCCCGCTAATTTGTTGGAGAGCGAGTTGTTTGGTTACGTGAAAGGCGCCTTCACCGGCGCGACGCAGGATAAGAAAGGTTTGTTTGAAGAGGCGAATGGCGGGACGTTGTTTCTCGATGAAATCGCCAACATGCCGCAAGAAGTGCAGGTCAAATTTCTCCGCGTGATGCAAGAGGGCGAGTTTCGGCCGCTCGGCGCGACGCAAGTGCGCAAGGTTGACGTGCGCATTATTTCCGCGGCCAGCGGCAATTTGCGCGCGCACGTGAGCGAGGGCAAATTCCGGCAAGATTTGTTTTATCGTCTCAATGTCGTGAACGTGCAACTGCCGCCGTTGCGTGAGCGCAAAGACGATATCGTGATTCTCGCCGATCATTTTCTCGTGAAGATGATGGAGCGGCATCGCAAATCGCTCAAAGGCTTCGCGCCGGAAGTGATCGCCGATCTCGAAGATTATGCCTGGCCCGGCAACGTGCGCGAATTGGAAAACGTGGTCGAGCGCATGGTCATTCTCGCCGAGCCGAATAGCGAGTATCTCACGCGCGATTTGTTGCCCACCGAAATTCAACTCGCGGCCGTGCTCGATCACGAGATGAATTCATCACCGACAGAAAGCATTCGCAACAAACGCGACGAGCAAGAGAAAAAAATGCTGTTGGAAACGTTACTCAAAAATAATTGGAACCAATCCGCCGCGGCCCGCGATTTGGGCATGCACGAAAAAACCATACGCTATCGCATGCAGAAATTTGGGATTAAAAAGACGTGACGACTTTACGCGCATTGCGGATTAACTCATACACCCTATTAAACTGTCATTCAGGAGGAATCTTTTTAAGCACTGGAATCAATGCCCAGCGCCGAAAAAGATTCCTCCTGAATGACACGGAATGGGAGGCGCGCTGGATTACCGAGGTTGACCGTCACAAAGATTGCGTTCAAACACATTCGGCAAATCGCCGAATCCTCTCGGCAAATTGCCGAGTCTTCCGAACTTCTTCTCTGCCCGGCAAACTATGTTGCAACATTAAACCTTTGCCTGCACGCTACTTTGCGATGATGGCCGCGCGCCAATTTGTGATGGCACAGTTCTCGTATGATCATGCTTCAGAGAAAACAACTTTTCCCCTGAACCACTAAACTCTGGAGATTTGATCATGAAAACTTTTACGAACTCCTGCAACCGCAGCGCGGGTTTACTTGTTGTCCTCTTCGCGATGTTACTCGCGTCTTGGCAAAACCTCGCGGCGCAGACGCAAGATCCTTTCGTGGGTACTTGGCACGTGAACGTTCCAATGTCGGATCAAGGTTTTCCGCCGTTCGAGGCAATTCATACTTTTCACGCGGGCGGAACGATGAGCGAAAATTCCAGCAACTTCGCGACCTTGACCGAGTCGTCGGCGCTCGGCGTATGGGAAAAGAACGGCGCGGGTTACGACATGACGTTTCAACTCTTCGTATTTGATTCCACGGGCGCGAGTGCTGGTCGCGTACAAGTGCGCACGTTCATCGAACTGGTGGGCGTGGATAGTTTGACCGCGAGAACCGCGGTGGATTTTATCGCGCCGGACGGTAGTCTCATTCCGAACATTGACGGCGGCCCGTTTTACGGCAAGCGCATCAAGCCGACGCCGGTCACCGCGGTGCAAGAGCGCGGCAATGAAACGCCCCTCAGTTTTTCGCTCGAACAAAACTATCCGAATCCGTTCAATCCCACGACCAACATTCGTTATCAATTGCACAAGTCCGCGCAAGTCTCGCTGAAAGTTTATGACGCGATGGGCCGCGAAGTGCGCGAGTTGGTGGATCAGCGCATTGCCGCGGGTTCGCACGTTGCAACCTGGGATGGCAAAGACCGCAATAGCCGTCCGGTCAGCAGCGGATGGTATTTTTACAAACTCCGCGCGGATCAAGTTGAAGCTGCGAAAAAGATGCTACTCGTCAAATAGTCTTCACGAACCTTTATGCGCGCGGCAAGCTTGAGCGAAAGGAATTTTCTTTCGCTCTTTTTTTGATGAAACCGCGACAAAGAAAAATTAACGTGTGGCAAGCGCAATCCGTTTTTAAAGGCGCTTCGTATTTGGGCAAAGAACTTATCTCTCACCCAATTTTAGGAGCACGAACATGTCAAGAGAGCAAAGCATTCAAACCGTCCGTTCAGTTTATGAATTTTTTAACAGCCGTAGCATGGACGGATTAATGGGCTTGGTCACCGAAGATTTTGAGTTGATCGATATGGCGCTGGGCATGACTTGGCGCGGCAAAGCCGGCTGGAAAGAATGGATCGAAGCCTGGGCGGTTTCGCTGCCCGATTCCAAGACGCGCCTTGACAACCTCGCGGCGGACGGCGATTTGATTTTCACCGAGCACACCGGCACGGGCACGCACACCGGCCCGTTGCAAACACCCGGCGGCGTCATTCCAGCGACCGGCAAAACCATTACGCTACAATTCGCCGAAGCCTTCACCATGCGCGAGGGCAAAATTCGGCGGATGAAAGCATACTGGGATTCGGCGACGTTGATGCGGCAATTGGGTTTGATGAATTAATGACGCAACAGTTCGGCTCGGGTATGAAACGCCGAAGCAATAAGTAGCAGAATCACGACTGAGGAGATTCATGAAAAAAACTTTGAAGCAAATTCGCATGGCGATGCGCCACGTTTTCACGCGCGGAGTGATCGTCTTCTTTTGCTTTATTCCGCTCGCCGGTTTTCTTGCGGGTTGTTCGAAAAAAAGTCTGCAACCAAGCGAAGGCTATATCGAAGTCTCAGGCGGCAAAGTGTGGTATAAGATCGTCGGCAGTGGCAATAAAACCCCGTTGCTGTTGGTGCATGGCGGGCCCGGGTCCACGAGTTATTATCTCAATCCGCTCGCGGCGTTGGCGGATGAGCGGCCGGTAATTTTTTACGATCAACTTGGCTGCGGCCGCTCGACGCGCACGGATGATACTGCGCTTTGGACCATCGAGCGTTTTGTGGATGAACTGGCAACCGTGCGAAAAACTTTGGGACTGAAGAACGTGCATCTCTTTGGCCATTCCTGGGGTTCGATCCTCGCGGTGGAATACTTGTTGAGTAAACCGCAAGGCGTTGCGAGCGCCATTCTTGCTGGGCCGGCGTTGAGCTTGCCGCGTTGGCAACGCGACGCCGATAGTTTGCGCGCAACATTGCCGGATTCGGTGCAAGCCGTGCTCGCGCGGAACGAGCAGGCCGGCACCTTTGACACACCCGAATACAAAGGCGCAACGATGGAGTATTATATGCGCTATCTATTGCTCAAAAACAATCCGTGGAGCAGCGACGTTGACAGCACGCTCGCGCATTCCAATGAATCTGTTTACGCCACAATGTGGGGCCCGAATGAGTTTAATGTCACCGGCACGCTGAAAACGTATGATCGCACCGATCGCTTGCGCGAGTTGTCCTTGCCGGTCCTATTCACTTGCGGACGGTACGACGAAGCGACACCCGCCTCCGCGGCTTACTATCAAAGTCTCACGCCCAATGCCAAACTCGCTGTGCTCGAAAACAGCGCGCATCTCACCATGCAAGACGAGCCGGAGCTTTACGTGCAAGTGCTGCGTGATTTCTTGCGCGAAGTCGAGAGCAAATAATCTCGCTTGCACAAAGCATTGCAACGCCACATTTCAAAGGCAATCCCTCGCGGGGTTGCCTTTTTTGTTTTATGTCAAAGCAGTTTCTTCGAGCGTAAGGAATCGCGCGCTTGTGCGACCAAGCACTGTGACCATCGAAAAGCAGCTATCCCATTACTCGTTCATGCAGAGGAGAACAACATGTCCAGCTCGAATCATTATGACGTGATCATCATCGGCAGCGGCGCGGGCGGCGGCACGCTCGCTTATCAATTGGCGCCCACCGGCAAAAAGATTTTGCTCTTGGAGCGCGGCAATTACGTTCCGCGCGAGCAGGACAATTGGAGCACGCGCGCCGTGAACGTGCAGGCCAAATATCAAACCAAAGAGCAGTGGTATGATAAAGACGGCAAGCCGCTGCATCCGCATACGAACTATTATGTCGGCGGCAACACGAAATTTTACGGTGCGGCATTGTTCCGTTTGCGCAAAGAAGACTTTGGCGAATTGCAACATCACGGCGGCGTTTCGCCGGCGTGGCCGATCTCATATGATGAACTGGAGCCGTATTACACGAAGGCCGAGCATCTCTATCAAGTACATGGCGAGCGCGGCATTGACCCGACCGATCCGTGGGCGAGCGCGCCGTATCTCTATCCTAAAGTTAGCCACGAGCCGCGCATTCAAAAACTGCATGATGATTTGGAGCGCCTCGGACACAAGCCGTTTCATGTGCCGCTCGGCATTATGTTGAATGAGAAAGATCGTTTGCGCAGCAAGTGCATTCGCTGCGGCACGTGCGATGGTCATCCCTGTTTGGTCTATGCGAAGTCCGATGCGCAAGTCGTGTGCGTCGATCCCGCGCTGCAACACTCGAACGTGACGCTGCTCACCGACGCGTATGTTGCGCGTTTGGAGACGAACGTCTCGGGCCGCGAAGTGACGCAAGTGCATGTTGAGCGCAACGGCGCGAAAGAAACTTATTCCGCGAACGTCGTCGTGGTTTCCTGCGGCGCGATCAACTCCGCGGCGCTCTTGCTGCGCTCCGCGAATGACAAGCATCCGCGCGGCCTCGCGAATGGCTCGGACGTTGTCGGTCGCCATTACATGGGCCACATCAATTCCATTGTGCTCGCTCTTTCGCGCGAGCCGAATCCTTCGATCTTTCAAAAGACGCTCGCGCTCAATGATTTTTATCTCAAATCCAAAGAGTGGGAATATCCCATGGGCCACATCTCGTTTGTGGGCAAGCTCGATGCAACCACGCTTGCCGCGGGCGCGCCGCCGTTTGCGCCGGGCATCACGCTCGAAGTGATGGCCAAGCACTCGCTCGATTTTTGGCTCACTTCCGAAGACTTGCCCGATCCCAACAATCGCGTGACGTTGGATAAGAAGGGCAACATCATGCTCTCTTATGATCTGAACAACGAAGAAGGCCACAAGCGTTTGCAGGCCAAATTGAAAAGCATGTTGCGCGACATCGATTGCATGGAGCACTTCCTGCCGCTGCAACTCTTCGTTGGGCAACGTATTCCGCTCGCGGGCGTGGCGCATCAAAACGGTACGATTCGTTTTGGCAATGATCCCAAAACTTCGGCGCTCGATCGCAACTGTAAAGCGCACGAGGTCGACAATCTCTATGTCGTGGACGCGAGTTTCTTTCCCTCGAGCGGCGCGGTGAATCCGGCATTGACGATCATTGCAAACGCGCTCCGCGTGGGCGAGCAGATCGCGCAGAGGTTGGGATAGTTTGGATTGGTGGAGTGGTGGAGTGATGGATGAAATTTGAATCTCAAATTCGGTCATCGTCCCTCATTGTGTGTCATTCAGAAGGAATCTTTTTCGGCGCTGGACACCAACTCCAGTGTTTAAAAAGATTCCTTCTGAATGACAGTTTGAAAGGACGCTTTGAAATTTGAATACCAAGAAGGAGTATTTCAGTGAAGAGCATTATAAAAAGCAAAGCGCTTCTCATCTCGTGCTGGCTGCTGCTTGCAGTCTTTAGCGTTCTCCCGGCTCATGCGCAGCAAAACGGCCATGCGCTCGTGTCCGAAGTCGAAGCCGTGGGCATGACGGTTTCGGATATGGATCGCGCGCTCGATTTTTACACGAAGGTTTTGACATTTGAAAAGATATCTGATGTTGAAGTGTTCGGCGAGGAGTATGAGCATTTGCAAGGTGTATTCGGCTTGCGCATGCGCGTCGTGCGTTTGCGCCTCGGCGAAGAGTTCATCGAGCTGACGGATTATCTCGCGCCCGAAGGCCGGCCGATTCCGGTTGATTCGCGCAGCAACGACGAATGGTTTCAGCACATCGCGATTGTGGTAAGCGACATGGACCAAGCCTATGCGCACTTGCGGCAACATAAAGTGCAGCACGCTTCCACTGGGCCGCAGCGCATTCCCGATTGGAACAAAGGCGCCGCGGGCATTCGCGCGTTTTATTTTCGTGATCCCGATGCGCACAATCTCGAGGTGATTTATTTTCCCGCGGGCAAGGGTGATAGCAAGTGGCAGGGGGCAAGGGGCAAGGAGCAAGGGGCAGGTACGAAGCTCTTCCTCGGCATCGATCACACGGCGATTGTGGTTTCGGATACGGAAGAGAGTTTGAAATTTTATCGCGAGGTGCTCGGCTTGCAAGTGGCGGGCGAGAGTTTGAACTACGGCACGGAGCAGGAGCATCTCAATAACGTGTTCGGCGCGAAGCTGCGCATCACGGGCTTGCGCGCGGCGAAAGGGCCGGGCATCGAGTTTCTCGAGTATCTTGCTCCGCGCGACGGCCGCGATTATCCGCTGGACTCGCGTGCGAACGATCTCTGGCATTGGCAAACCACACTCATCGTTTCCGAGGTGAATGCCGCAGAAACGCGCTTGCGCTCCGCGAAATCGCATTTCGTTTCAACCGGCGCAGTGACTTTGCCGGATGCGCAACTGGGTTTTCAAGAAGGATTGTTGGTGCGCGATGCGGAAGGACATGTGATGAAGTTGGTGGAGAAATGAACATGCTTGTAAAAGCAGAATCACATGCAAAAAATCTTTGAGCGTTCAGGGCAGGATGATTTACTGGCAGAATGCTCTCAAATAATTCTGCCGCAAATCATTCTGCCAAAATATTTTTGAGCTGTTCGAATTGCAGAGCCGCTTTACGCCGTTGTCTCGACTCACGCACAAGTTGATCAATTTGTTTGCTCGTGAGGCCTCCCGCGGCTTCAACTTCGGAGCGGATTTTGTAGATGAGGCCTTGTAATCGAGTCGTGTCACGTTTTTCTGTTAAAATGATTTTCATTAGAATGGCTCGCTAAAAACTTCGATTGTCCCACCGTTGTCTTTCCCTCAACCCACCAAGTGTCCATCCACAATCTGCACGATGCGATCACAGCGCTCCGCGATTTGCGGGTCGTGTGTGCTGAGCAAAAACGCCGTGCCCTCCGCGGCACACATTTCATGCAACAAGTCCATCACTTCGCGCGCGGATTCGCGATCGAGATTGCCCGTGGGTTCGTCGGCGAGCACGATTTCAGGCTGCATCATCACCGCGCGCGCGACAGCCACGCGCTGCTTTTGTCCGCCCGAAAGTTTTCTCGTGGCATAATCAAGGCGATGCGCGAGCCCGACGCGCGTGAGCAAGGCGATAGCGCGTTCGCGCGCGGCCGGTGTTTCGCGGCCATAGTGTGCATAGGAAGGAAAGAGCACATTCTCGAGCGCGGTGAAATCAGGCAGGAGGTGATGAAACTGAAACACGAAGCCGATGTGCTCATTGCGAAAGCGCGTCAACTCCGCGTCCGTCACTTCGCGCGTGGATTTGCCTGCGACTTCGACGTTGCCGGAACTAGGGCGCAGCAGCGTTCCTAAAATATACATGAACGTGCTTTTGCCGCTGCCGCTCGGGCCCATGAGCGCGAAAAAATCGCCGCGCGCGATTTTCAAATCAATGCCTTTGAGCACTTGCGTGTCCAGTTCGCCGTCGTGAAAAGTTTTGGTGACGCGCTCGGCTTGCAATACGATTTCGTTCATTGATGCATGACCTCCACGGGATCGACTTTGGCCGCGGCCCGCGCGGGTAAAATCGCGGCGAGCGTGCTGAAGATCGTTGCGAGCATGACCGCCAGGCCGTATTCGCCTAACTCCGGCGCGATCGGCAATCCGGGACGGCCATCGGGCCGCAGCGTAGCAACGCGCAGAAATTCGCAGAACACCCAGCCCAAGCCCGCGCCGAGGCTTGAACCGAGCAAACCGAGAAAGAGACCTTGCAACACGAAGATGACCATGATGGAATTTTTGCTCACGCCCATGCTGCGCATGATGCCGATTTCCGAACTGCGCCGCACCGCGGCGAGCAAGAGTTTGCTCGCGACGCTGATCACGATGATGAGCAGGCTGAACATTTTGATGAGATCGCCCGTCATGCCTTGCGAGCGCAAGCCGTCTTGCAAGCGGCGATTTTCATCGATCCAGTTTTTCGCTTGCAAACCCGTGCTGCCCGCGAGGCGCTCGGCAATTTCGCGCGCCGCAAAAATATCGTTGAGCTTGAGCGCGATTTGCGTGACGCTGCCTTGCAAATCGAGCAACGCCTGCGCGGTGCCGATTTCCACAAACACGACGCGCTCATTTACGCCCGAACTGCCGACATCGAAGAGGCCGCGAATCGTTAATGCGCGCGAACGGCCGCGTTCGCTTTGAATGAGCAAGCGCTGCCCCGTGGTCACGCCCAATTCTTCGGCCAAGCGCGCGCCGATGAGCACGCTGCCGGGTTCAAGCGAGGTGCTGCCGCGCACCAAGCCCGCGGCGACATTCACAATCGCCGAAACATTTTCCGGCTCGCAGCCGGTGATCGTAATCGGCGCAATTTTTTGTCCGCGTTGAATAAAGCCGCTGCCCAACACTTGCGGCGCAACCGCGCTCACGCCGGGCGTCGCGCTGATCGTTGTGGCGAGTTGGCGCCAGCCTGCAATCTCACTGCGTTGTTGATTTAAGCGTTGAATGGCGAGCAGCGGTTTTTCTTCTTGCGGCGCAAGGAGACGCGGAATTTTTTCCGGCGGCTCAAGTGTGACGTGCGCAATGTAGCCCGCAACGTCGTCGGTCAAGCGCACCGCGAGGCCGTTGATCAACGCGGCCATGAATGTATACACAATAATGCCCACGCCGATGCCGAGTAGGATCAATCCGGTTTGCAAACGACCGCTCGACAAGTAGCGCAGCGCGACCTTAAGCTCAAAACGCGGATTGAGATAGTCGCGGACGAATTTCCATACCATCTTTCACCTGCCGAGGACTTAACACAACTTGTTCATTCGCGGCAAGACCGGAGAGCACCACGATGCGCTCGGATTGCCAATCGATAACTTGTACGAGACGACGCTTCACACGCTGCTCGTTCACGACAAAGACATAAGTCTCCGCGCCAAAACCCGCGACCGCAACGCGCGGCACAGTGAGCGCATTTTCATGGCGCGCAATGGCGAGATTCACATCCAACGATAAACCCAGCGGCAACGCGGGCGGCGTTTCCTCAAAACAAAAACGCACGAGCGCAGCGCCGGTTTGCACCTCGACCTCTTTCGCGATATAACAAATGCGCGCGTTGAACACGCGGCTTTGGTTGCCCAGCGGCGCAACGAGCGCGGGCATGTTCATCTGCAATTCGCTTAAGTATTGCTCATCAACCTCCGCTTCGATTTCGGGCGTGTCGTTGCCGGCGATTTCAAAGATCACAGTCTCGGGACCAACGGTTTGGCCGGGATCGACCGGACGCTTCAATATGTAACCGGCAAACGGTGCGCGGAGAACATAATCCTGCAAACGCGCTTCCGCCTCGGCAATGGCTTTCTCAAATTGCCGCAACGTTTTCTCGCCTTGCTCCAATGCGAGCCGCGCATTTTCCAACTCTTCGGCAGAGTTCAAACCCGCGGTATGAAGTTGCTGGGCGCGTTCGAACGCGCGGCGCGCTTGTGTGACGAACTCGTTTTGTGCCGCGGCCGCGGCGCGTGCTTGCTCGGTTTGCGCGCGTGTGGCTTCATCATGAATCCGCGCGAGCACTTCGCCCGCGGCCACGGTATCGCCCTCGTCGCGCGTGAGCTGCACCAGCCTTCCGGCAACCACGGGCTGCACGCGATTCAAGTTGCGCGCTTTGATGCGGCCGGTGAGCGCGAGTTTGCGCACCACGTTTTCTTTTGCAACCACTGCGACTTTCGCGACCGGAGGCTGGCGCAAGAAGCTTGCGATTTTATAAACCAAAAATAAAACGCCGAGCAGCATGAGCCACGGCAACACGCGGCGAAGCCGGCCTGCAATATTCTGCAGCGGTTTTTTATTTTGCCGCGCTTCCAATAACGATTCAGATTTGATCGGTTTCATTCTTCCTTTTAGCAATTCAACGCATGATGATCATCTTTTTACTCGTGCTCAAGTCGCCGCTTGTGAGTTTGTAAATATAAACACCGCTTGTGAGATTGGCACCGTCAAAACTGACTTCGTAATCTCCGGCGGTTTGATGTTGGTCAAGAACGGTGAATACTTCCTTGCCGTGAATGTCGTAAATTTTCAGCGCGACTTTGCCGTTGTGTTGCAACGAGAACGGAATACGGGTTTGCGGGTTAAACGGATTGGGATAATTCTGCGCCAAATAAAATTGTTTCGGCTTCGCAGGCGTTTCAGCAACCGCATTCGAGGGCAGCGGCAAATACCAAACGCCGTCGAGCCGCGCGGCGTATAAGCGATCACGATACACAGCGAGGCTAAAAGTCAGGGCGCCGGCGGTTACGCCGTCATATTGCCAATTTTTTCCGGCGTCGGTGGTGGAGTAAAAATAAGTGCTGGACGCACGGCTCAAACCAACAAACACGGTCGATGGGCTCGCCGCAAAATTGGCCTCGCCGATAAAGCCGATATTCGTCGCGAAATATTCCCAAGTATCGCCGCGATCAAGGCTGCGATACAGACCGTTGTTGGCGCCGGCGAGCAGCACGCCGGATTTCGCGGTGAAATCCAAAACCGTTAATCCGGAAGGATCAAACCGGGCGAAACTCCGTTCTTCCCAAGTTGTGTTACCGGAAGGGTTGCGATAATAAGTGGCGTTCAGCCCCGCGCCCGCGGTGAGCATGCCGTCATAATTGAATAGTGAAAAAATATTCCAGGCGAGGTTGGAAGGCATGCCATCGCGGAACGGCGTCCAGGCGAGGGCGGTTTTTAAATTTGCCACAAAGATGCCCGCGCCGATTGTGCCCACATAAAGGCTATCGCCGCGCTGTGCAAACGCGCTGATGGACAATGCGCCCAGGCCGGTCAGCCCATTGTTGCGCGTCTGCCAACTCACGCCTTGATCGCGGCTTTCCAACACACCGCTTTGCAGCGTGCCGATAATGATTCTTCCGCTGTGAACGGCGATCGCGGTGATGGGAGTCGTGTCCGGCACGGCTTCCGCAGTCGCTTTCCACGTGTCGCCGCGATTCACGCTGACAAACACGACACCGGCCACGCCCGCATAAAGCGTATCGCCTGCGACCAAGAGCGCTTGCGATTCAATTGCCGGAATCTGTGTTTCGCGCGTCCATTGCGCTTGTGCCGCGAGTTGATCATTGGCGAAAAGAATGAGCAGGGCAATGCTGAATGCCCGCATGGTGCGATTGGTACGCATAAATGTTCGTCCTTCGATTAAATGTTGTTGCTTCAAGCATTCGTCTTTTTTAAAACCGCGCAGCAACACTGCTTCCTTGCGCCTCAAACACGCAGCGGGTTCAAAAGACTTCGCGCATCGATCTTTTTTTCTCCGCGCAGCGCGAATTCGATCATCAAAAATTCGCCGACGTTGTCCAGGGTGAGCAAGCCGACAATTTGTTGATTGCGCACCACGGGCAAGGTATGACACGCGCACGTTTGCAAACGCACAAATGCGCTCTCCAACATTTCATTTGCTTCCACGGTTTGAAACTCGCGTTGCATCACTTCGGCGACGGTCGCGTCTTTGCCTTGTTTGGCGAGCGCCACCAGCAAATCACTGCGCGTGAGCACGCCCACAACACGGCCGTCATCGGCCACGGGAAAATCCTGTTGCGAGCCGGCGAGAATGAAATTGATCACGCGCGTGAGGCGGTCGTGCGGCGAGAGCGTGTGAAACTCCCGGAGCATCGCGAGCTGCACGGGAATGCCGCTGATTGCGGATTTCATTTGCACCGCACTCGCTTCCTGCGCCGCGCCGATCCACACGAACAATGCAATGAACAGCAGAAACGGATTCGTGAACAGTCCGACAAAGCCGAATACGAGCGCCATGCCCTGGCCGATGGTCGCCGCAATTTGCGTCGCGCGCACGTAATCTTTTTTCGTTGCCAATAAAGCGCGCAACACGCGGCCGCCGTCCATGGGAAACGCGGGCAGCAGATTGAACAACACCAGCGAAACATTCACCAACATCAAACGCTCGGCGAACGAGCCGCCAGTCATCGTCAAACTTTCGAGCGGTTCAAACGCCGAGGTAATTTGCAG
Organism: bacterium; assembly: GCA_041918175.1. Taxonomy (GTDB): domain Bacteria; phylum Zhuqueibacterota; class Zhuqueibacteria; order Zhuqueibacterales; family Zhuqueibacteraceae; genus JABWAN01. Next base: position 50,565 of record JAYRWE010000125.1, on the reverse strand, counting down.
CCAAAGAAACAACGCGACGGCGATCACCACATTGACCGCGGGACCGGCGAGCGCGACCCACAACTCTTGCTTGGGATCTTCGGGCATGCGTTCGAGGCGCGCCACGCCGCCGATGGGCAAGAGCGTGATATCGCGCGTTTTGATGCCGTACTTCTTCGCGGTGAGCGCGTGCCCAAACTCGTGCAGCAACACACAACCGAACAATGCGAGCACAAACAACAAACCGTTGATCATCATCGGCACGGTATTGCCGGCGATCCCGTGACTGAGAATCACCCAGGCGATAACGAGCAGAAACGTGGCGTGCATGTAAACGCCGATGCCCGCATACGAACCAATCTTCCATGACCATTTCATGATATGCTTCCAACCTCCTTTGTTCACAACCGCAAGTCATCTTTTTTCCATTAGCAGCGCGCGCAGCGCGGCAACTTCCTGTTGCAAACTCGAAATTTGCTGCACGATGGTTTCGGCCTCCTTGTGCGCCGCGCCGCGTAACGCGGTCATTTCATCTTGCCGCTCGGCTTCTTGTTGCGATTGCATGGTGTTGACAATGATGGCAATAAACAAGTTCAACACCGCAAAGCTGGTCAAAATGATGAAGGGCAGAAAGAACGCCCACGCCCATGGATACACTTCCATGACGGGCCGCACGATGCCGGAGGACCAATTGTCAAAAGTCATGATTTCGAAGAGCGAGTACATCGCGCGCCCGATCGTGCCGAACCACGCGCCGAATTGTTCGCCGAACAACTGATGCGCCAAAACCGCGGTGACATAATAAACCAGCATCAGCACGACGATGATTGAAGCCATGCTCGGAATCGCTTCGAGCAGCGCCTGAATCACGGCGCGTAATTTCGGCACGACCGAGAACATGCGCAAGACCCGCAGCACCCGAAAGGCGCGCAGCACCGACAAGTTGCCCGTGGCCGGCATGAGCGAAATGGCGACGATGACGAAATCAAAAACATTCCAGCCGCCGGTAAAAAAACGCCTGCCATAAACGATCATTTTCGCCGCCAACTCGAGCACGAAGATCGCCAACGCGAGGCGATCGATAAGTTTCAGCCATGCGCCGGCGCTCGCCATCACGGTTGCCGAAGTTTCAAGCCCGAGGGTGACGGCGTTGATGAGAATGACCGCGGTGATGACATTTTGGGTGCGGCTGGATTCAACTAGGCTTTGCAACGCCACAAACCAACGCGAATGTTGCGGCGAGGCTTCATGAGAGGTGAATGACATGTTCCAACTTAAGGATTGCGATGCTTTAGAAATTTTCGGGGGCAAAGGTCATGTTTTTCGCTTGCCCCCGAAGTTTGCCTTACGCCATGCGATAACGCAGCAAACAGCCGACGCCCCCGAGGTTGTGCAGCAATTCGCTGTGCAAAACGATTTCGGCTTTGACGCTGTTCTTCTCGGCGAGGCGCAACATCTCTTCTTTCAAGTTTTGGGCGTGCAGGTTTGCGCCCTCGCATTGCGGGCAGCGCTTGGGCTGCGCGACTCTATCGCTTTGCATGCCGCAATCCGCGCAGCGCCATGCCGAGGGCGGGTCATAGTTTTTCGCCATGATGAGCACATCGGCCTGGCCCCAAGAGAGCGCGTTCAACGTCTCGCTTGTGCCCGCGACAGCGAGGCCGCCGGTGTTCAACTCGCGCTGCAGCCGGTCAACCATGGCGAGCGACTCCATTTCTTCGCGCACAACAAAAGTCGAGATCGCCGAAGCGACGACGTCGGAAATTTTTTCGCGCGGCGAAGCGGCGACGGTGTCGATGAGCTTGCTCAACAAATGTTTCGGCAACGCTTGTTTGATGCGAGCGATCATGCGCGGCTCACCTGCGAGCAGCAAATGGGTATGCCCGCCGGAAGCCATCAACCGATCCAAAATTTTGATCTTCTCTTGCAGGAACTGTTCGGTTTGCGCTTTACGATGATGCTGATAATGTTCCTTGCTCCAACCCGTGCTTACACGGTCGCGCAGCTCGGGCCGCTCGCGCCAAATTTCCTCGGTCACTTCACCGAGATTGACTTCCATGATGCGGGCGTGCTCTTCCGTGGCGAACAGCACCACGAAGCGATGATAATTGTCTTTCAATTCGATGAGATGAAAAATGTTTGGCGTGGGATAGACCGCCAACCAATTGGGCAACGGCGCGCGGAATTGCAGCGGCAAAAAAAACGGCGTCTTTCCGCCGCGCGCGAAGAGCGCCGCGCCTTTGGCCTCAAATTTCAACTCGGTCGCAATAAAACTCTCGACGTGGCTCAATGCTTCTTCGAAGTATTTTCGCGCGACTCCGCTTTGGCTCAAGCGCAGTGCGCTGATTTCTTCATCCAACACCTGACGATAAAACGGCAACCCGGCTTCGAGGTTGAGATAACAACTGAGCACAGGCGCTTCTGTCGGCTCCATCGTCGCCAAATAGCGAATGTGCTTTTTTAGATTTAGCAGTTCCATCGATCAATCTCCATCGTTAAGGTCAAGGTTCATTCAAATAAACTTCTCACATGGCCATGCGAGCAAAAGCGAAACATCGCGAAGCAGCTATTCGGCGAAAACTCGGCGGCAAAGCTTTTCCACCAAAATGCACGGAAGTCACCGAGTATCGCCGAGAAAAACTTTCAAAACTTTATTCTGCGTTTGAACAGCCAATTCGTCTACGAACGCTCAGCTTTCGTTTCTGCCTTCGGGTGCAGCAGCGAAGCAACCACCGAGATCGTCAAAATGCCGGCGACCACACCGAGCGCGATGCCGATGGGCAGTTTATAAAAGTCGACCAGCATCATTTTGGCGCCGACAAAAACCAGAATGGCGGCGAGGCCGTACGCGAGGTAATGAAACATCTGCATGACGCCGGCCAGCGCGAAGTAGAGCGCGCGCAATCCCAAGATCGCAAACACATTCGAGGTGTAGACAATAAACGGATCCGTGGTGATGGCAAGAATTGCCGGAATCGAATCCACGGCAAAGATCACATCCGTGGTTTCGATGAGCAAGAGCACCACAAACATCGGGGTGGCAAAGCTGCGCCCGTCAATTTTGGTGAAGAACTTGTCGCCGACATACTGCGTCGTGACCGGCATGAAGCGCCGAAACAGTTTGAGCACGGGATTTTTTTCAGGATGAATTTCTTTGTCCTTCTGCAAAGCCATCTTGATGCCCGTGATGATCAAGAACGCGCCGAAGACATAAATGACCCAATGGAATTTTTGAATGAGCGCCACGCCGGTGGCGATGAAAAACGCGCGCATGACCAGCGCCCCGAGAATGCCCCAGAATAAAATTTTGTGTTGATACAGCGCCGGCACTTTGAAGTACGCAAAGATCATGATGAAGACAAAGATGTTGTCCACGCTCAACGACTTCTCGATGAGATAGCCGGTGAAAAATTCCAGCGCCGCTTGCTCGCCGCGCCAAAAATAAAGCATCGTGTTAAAAACAAGGGCCAGCGCGATCCACACGGCGCTCCACGCCAACGCTTCTTTGATTTTCACTTCATGCGATTTGCGATGAAACACACCTAAATCCAGCGCGAGCATCGCGAGCACAAAGACATTAAAGCCAATCCAAATCCACAACTCATTTGCCATTTCTTCTCCGTGGGAAGTTCCGTTGTTACATTTGCTGCAGTCGTCGTTTCGATCAAGCCGACCGACGCCGTTTGTTTTTCATATAAAGCAACACCGAGCCTGCAATCGTAAATACCGTAATCGGAATCACAAACTCCAACATCGTAGCGCTAAAGCGCGGCAGAGCGTCGTGCTGCGTCGCGGCTAAAATCAGATATAGCGTGTATGCCAGGTAATAGCCGAGAAACAGCGCGCCTTTCCAGCGTGAAATAAGGTTGCCGGTGATAAAGATTGGGAAGCACGCCACGGCCACGGCGAGCATCACGGGAATGTCGAAGCGCAAGGCCGCGGGCGCGACATGGATGCCTTGCGGCGCAACGAGCGCAGTGAGGCCGAGCACGGAGAGTATGTTGAAGATGTTGCTGCCGATGACGTTGCCCACGGCAATGTCGCGCTCGCCGCGAATGCTCGCGATGATCGTGGTCGCGACCTCCGGCAATGACGTGCCCGCGGCGACGATCGTCAAACCGATGACCAATTCGCTCACGCCCATGCTTTGTGCGAGCGCGACCGCGCCATTCACCAACCAACGCGCGCCCAGCACGAGCAAGCCGAGACCCGCGAGCACATACACGATTTGCAGCAGCCTCGCTTTGCCGGCCGCGGGTTTGATTTTTTCCTGACCAAATTCTTTTTCATACTCTGCCTGCACCGCGGCGTTTTCTTTTCGGCTTTGGCGAATGACGAAGATTGTGTACGCGATCATGCCGAGAAACAACACCGCTCCTTCCCCGCGCGTAATGGCGCCGTCATAGGCAAAAAAAGCGGTGAGAAGCGAAACGCCGATCATGAGCGGCACGTCGAGCTTGATGAGTTGCTGCGCCACGACGAGCGGCACGATCAACGCGGAAATGCCGAGAATGAAAAGTACGTTGAAGATGTTGCTGCCCACCACGTTGCCGAGCGCAATGTCGGCCTGCCCCGCGAGCGCGGATTGCACGCTCACCGCCATCTCCGGCGAACTGGTGCCATAAGCCACCACGGTCAAGCCGATCACCAACGGCGAAATGCCGAACGCGGCCGCAAGACGTGAAGCGCCGCGCACCAAAAGCTCCGCACCTAAAATTAAAAGACCGATGCCGATGAAGAAAAGCACGAGAGTCAAAGTATCCATGTGCTGCGTTATTCCTCTTTGATGAGATATAAAAAATTGTCTTCCACGCGATAAAGCAGCGGCGCCACTTGAATTTTGGGATAACGCAAGCGCAGCCGTTTCGCTTCGCTCAACACAAAATCGATTTCACTGCCGATCTCGAACATGGGCGCGAAGTGCATGAAGTGTTGCTCTGCCAACGCGCGCTCCCAGCCTGCATTGTCGATCAATCCTTGAATGAACTGCTCGCGTCGCGCGATGAGATTCACCATGCCGCAGTTGTTGTGGCCGATGAGGGCGATGGCGCGAATACCGCCCACGGCAATCGCATATGAAACTTTAAACTCGCTGTAGCGCAGATTCGCGCCGCCCGCGCGAATGATGTACGCGAAGTTGTCGGGCATGCGCAAGTGTTTGCGATTGTCCATGCACATGCCCACGAGCAATTGCGCGTTCGCGTAGTCGTCAAACGCGCGCATGCCGTTGTGATATTCCAACAACAGCCCAACGGGGCTGGCGCGATACGCGACAGGAATATCGTCCGGCGTTTTAATGGTGAGGAGGTTGTTCATGATGATTCCAAGAATTGTTTTTGTAGCCTTGCCCCCTTGTGGGGCATTGTCGCTACACGAACTAGGTAAAATGATCCAACGCCCCACAAGGGGGCGGGACTACAAATTCATTACGCCGTCACAGCTTTCGCTTTGCGCGCCAGCGTGAGCTTGAGTATCGGCGGCGTCACGAGCGTGGTGACGATGACCATGATCACCACCGCGGAAAACGTCGCGTCGTCGATCACGTTCAAACTCTTGCCGATGCCCGCGAAGATAAGGCCCACTTCACCGCGCGGAATCATGCCCACGCCGATGGTCAAACGATCCAATCCTTTTTGCGCGACGCCGAAACCGCAAACTTGTTTGCCAATCACCGCGGCGACCGTGATGCCCGCGGCCACGCCGAGCACTGAAAGATTCGCAAACGTTTCGAGACGCACTTGAATGCCCATGAGCACAAAGAAGATGGGCACAAACACCGCGGCGAGCGGCTTGAGCAAATCTTCGAGCTTGAGCTTGTCGCGAAATTTGTGGAAGTGCGACTCTTCGAAAATCAAGCCCGCGGCAAACGCGCCAATGATGGCCGCGAGGCCGATGGCGTTTGCAAGATACGACAAGCCGAAGGCAATCACTAACGCGGCGATCAGCATGACGCCGCTCGAACGCAGCTTCGCAAGCTGCGCCATCAGCTTGGGCAAAATGAAATGTCCGAACGCGATCGTCGCGCCGAAGAAAGCCACGGCCAACACGATCAAACGCACGATCTCTCCGAGCGCGAGCGCTTGTCCCGCCTGCGCCGCGGTGATGATGCCTGCGACAATCGCGAGGATGATAAGGCCGAGCACATCGTCAATTACCGCGGCGCCGAGAATAATCTGCGCCTCTTTCGTGTGCAGCTTGCCGAGGTCTTTGAACACGCGCGCGGTGATGCCCACGCTCGTCGCGCAGAGCACGGCGCCCATGAACATGTGCACGTAGCTCAAACTAAAATCCGCGGGCACGACCGCGGCGAGTTGCGCCGGCACTTCTTTGATGAAAACCCAACTCACGGCATACCCCAAAATGAACGGCGCAATCACGCCGATGACGGCCACGAGAAAAGAAGACGCGCCGACTTGCATCATGCCTTTCACGCTCGACTCCAAACCGACTTCGAACAAGAGGATGATGACGCCGAGGCGCGCGAAGCTATCCACCACCACGGCCCAATCTTCTTGTAGCACCGCGGCGCGCAATGGCTCGAAAAAATTCCATGCGGGATTGAGGAGGATCAGATTGCCGAGCAGCACGCCGCCGAGCAATTCACCCAAGACTGCGGGCTGTCCGAGACGCTCAAAAATTTCTCCGGCAAATTTTGCGACGAGGAGTATTGCGATCATCGCCAGGAGGATCGGCGCAATCGGATCAGCATGCCCGCCGCCGGCAAAAACTTGCGTGGCAAACACCGCAGTGAACAGCAGAATCAAATTACGAGGAGTGAGCACAGCCATTTTATATTCCCTTCCGTGAGTGGTCAAGTTGCTTGTAGCAACGCCTGCAGGCGTTACTACAAGCGTATTCATGTGCGCCTATGCCTTAATCAAAATCAAACATCTCGCCGAGGAACGACTTGCGTTTGCGATGCGGCGGATACTGATGATGCTCGCTCTCGTGGCGACGTTCTTTGTAACGATCATCATCGTCGTCGTCATCATAGTCGCGCTTTCTTTCGGAGGAAACCGAGGCGGCGCGCTCGATGATCTTATCCAGCTCGCCGCGATCCAACCACACGCCGCGACATTGCGGGCAGTAGTCGATCTCCACGCCTTGCCGGTCGGCGATTTTCAATTCGACGTTGCAGGTGGGACATTTCATGACACGTTCTCCTGTTTTGAAATTTGATCCGTTTTCTTTTTGCGAAAAAACGCTTTGAGCTTTTCCAGCCAGCGCTCGCTATGGCGCGGAAAGATCAACCACAGCGAGATGAAGAGAAACAATCCGCCTTGCAGAATCGGGAGAAAGAGGCCCGCGATTCCCAAAGCGAAAAACACGAGCGCCAATGTGAGGCGCAATGCGAAGGGCATGCGCTCTCCGGCGCTGCGCAGCTTCGCGATTGTTTCGTGCAACTTGTTTTGCCATCCTGAAAAATTCATTGCGTCTCGTTTCGTTAATAAGAGCAAAGGCAGAAACATGTAGGGCAGAAATATAATGCTCACAAAAGCATTTAGCTGACAGAAAGATGGATGACAGAAAAATGTAAGATGTTTTCCTTGGTTTCTAACCGCAACTTCACTCGCACGAACTCATGCTTTATTTTTCCGTCCGCCATTTTTCTGTCTTAGGCTTTTGCTTTGCGGGCATTTTAAAACCGTTTCATGCTTTCCAACCGCTCCACGCGCTTTTCCATCGGCGGGTGCGTGCTGAACAAATTCATAATCGCGCTGCCGGCTGTGAGTGGACTCACGATGAACATATGCGCCGTGGCCGGAGTCGCGGCCATGGGAATTTGCTCCGCGCTCATGTGCAGCTTGCGCAAAGCATTCGAAAGATACGTGGGGTCGCCGGCGATTTGCGCACCGACTTCATCCGCGAGATATTCGCGCGAGCGGCTCACGGCCATTTGAATGAGCATCGCGGCAATCGGCGCAATGATGATCATCGCGAGCGCAGCAATGGGGTTCGAGCCTTCTTCATCATCGCTGCGGCTGCCGAAGAGCATGGAGAATTGCGCAATGTTCGCGACCATGCTGATCGCGCCCGCCATCGTCGCCGCAATGGTGCCGATAAGAATGTCGCGATTCTTGATGTGCGCCAGCTCATGCCCAATCACGCCGGCCAGCTCGTTGCGATTGAGAATGCGCATGATGCCCTCAGTCACGGCCACCGCGGCGTGTTCGGGGTTTCTGCCCGTGGCGAATGCATTCGCTTGTTCGCCGGGAATGAGATAAACTTTCGGCATGGGCAAACCCGCTTTGGTCGCGAGCGTGCGGACCATCGCATAAAGATCGGAAGAGGGGCTCGCTTCCTGCGCGTTGTACATCTTGAGCACGATCTTATCGCTGAACCAATAGCTGCCGAAGTTCATAAGCAGCGCGAGGCCGAGCGCGATAAACATGCCGGTTTGGCCGCCGAGCCAATTGCCGATAACGATCAGCAATGCGGTGAGGCCGGCCATGAGGATGAAGGTCTTCATTGTGTTCATCGTGTTTCTCCGTTTGAGTTATTGTAAACGTTTTTCTAAATCTTCTTTGAAGGTAAAGACTTCGAAGCGCAAACCTTCTTTGTCTACGCTGGAAACGATGTTCAAAACTTCCGCGCCGGTGACTTCTTCGAGCTTTTGTTTGAGCATGGGTTGCACATGGCAGAATTGTTGTGCTTTGAAATGCTGCAAAAGGCTCCAATCACTTTCGTTTTGCGCGAGTTGCTTTTCGACGGGCGTAAGGCAATCCGTGGCGCGCACGGCAATGGCATTTCCGGCGAGCAGTGTGAGTACTGTGCTCGCGCTTTCGCCAAGCTGGGACTGCAAAAAATTTGTCATGAGCGCACTGATGCGCGTTTCCAATTCGAGCTTTGCGATTGTCATGATTTCGCCTTGCGGAAAATTTTGACCATAAAATAAAAAAAGCCGGCACTCACCCTCTTTACGAGGTTTCAAGTGCCGGCTTACGTTTTAGCTTACCTTCTCACGAAGGAGAGTGTATTCTAACTAGTCAACCAGTTACAATCATGTCGTGCGACCTTGCCTTCCCGCTGCATCGCGGGCTTGCGTGGGCGCGTCGTTCAAACGGGAATATACGCACGAAGTTTCAAGAGGCAAGAACTTTTTTCATTTCTTCTTCTAAATTTTTATTCAAGCCGAACACAAAGACACGTTCGCCGGTGCGCGAGCTGATATCAGTGTGCAGGCTGGTCACCTCCGCACCGGTTTTTTCGAGCACAAGTTGCTCCAACAACGGGCGCGCGCTTTCGATGAGGCGCATGCGCACTTGTTTGATGAGTTGCGCGCCGTCTTTTTCGAGCGCGAGCTTTTCTTCCGCGGGCGTGAGCACGCCTTTGAGGCGCATGAGGAGCATGTCTTGAATGATAAACGTGCGGGCCTCTTTCGGGCCGCGGCCCAAGTATTCGCGCTCAAACTGCGTGATCGCCGCGCTAAGCTCGGCTTCGAGTTGGCCTTTGGACTTTTTGGGGGAGGTCATGAGCTTGGTTTTCTTTAATCAAAAAATATTTCGCCGCACACGGAAAAAAATCTTCCACCGCACTCCGCCGAAGCCGTTGAGTCTCGCCAAGAAAAGCTTCGGAGTTTTTTTCGGTGACACTCGGTGCCTTCGGTTAAATCGGCGGCAAAGCTTTTCTTTGGGGAAGAAAAAACTCTTCCGCCGAACTCCGCCGAAGTCACCGAGTCTCGCCGAAAAAGCATAGGAGTTTTTTTTTCGGTGACATGCGGTGCCTTCGGTCAACTCGGCGGCAAAGCTTTTCTTTTTGGGAAGAAAAAATTCTTCCACCGAACTCCGCCGAAGTCACCGAGCCTCGCCGAGAAAAGCATGGGAATTTTTTCCGATGACACTCGGTGGTTTCGGTCAACTCCGCGGCAAAGCTTTTCTTTTGGGAAGAAAAAACTCTTCCATCGAACTCCGCCGAGGCCACCGAGTCTCGCCGAAAAAGCGTGGGAGTTTTTTTCGGTGACACTCGGTGCCTTCGGCCAACTCGGCGGGAAGTTTTTTCTTTTTCACTTAAAACCGCGTTAATCAAAATCAAACATCTCGCCCAAGAAGGATTTGCGTTTATGCGGATGACGGCGATAATGGTCGCCTTCATAATGCCGCTCTTTGTAGCGATCATCGTCGTCATCATATTCGCGCCTTCTCTCCGCGTACGCGGAGGGCGCGCGTTCGATGATCTTGTCCAACTCGCCGCGATCCAGCCACACGCCGCGACATTGCGGGCAGTAATCAATCTCCACGCCTTGCCGGTCGGCCATTTTCAATTCGACTTTGCACACGGGGCAATTCATTTTACGGTCTCCTGTTTTTTTATCAACCCAGAGCTTTGCGGTAAGCGGATTCATGTATCTCGCGGACAAAGCAAAAACGGTATTCGTTCAATCCACAAACATTTTTTTGCTTTTCATGCAGAGAGCCTGCTGTTCAATCGCAGAATCAGCTTGCCAGCGTTGCCTGCATCGCTTCGCGTAAAATACTCACTGCTTCGTCGAGCTCTTGCTTTGCAATCGTGAGCGGCGGCGAGAACGCGAGCGTGTTGCCCACGGGCCGCGTACGCAAGCCGCGCTCTTGGCAGGCTTTCGCGATTTTGCCCGCGAGCGCCGCGTCAGCTTGCTTGGTCTCGCGATTCGAAACGATTTCCACGCCGCACAGCAAGCCGAGGCCGCGCACTTCGCCGACAATGGGCGAGTCTTTGAACTCTCGCAATCTCTCCAAAAGATGTGCGCCGAGTTCTTTGCTGCGCGCAACCAAGCCTTCGCGCTCGATAATTTCGATGTTCTTCAATCCCACCGCGCACGCGGCCGCATGGCCGGAATAAGTATAACCGTGCATCCACGCTTCGCCCTCGCTTGCGCTCTCGATGGCCGCGCGAATCGCGTCGGAAATTTGAATGCCGCCGAGCGGAATATAGCCGCTGGTCACGCCCTTGGCGAACGAGAGAATGTCGGGCTGCACGTTCCAATGGCGCAGCGCGAACATTTCACCGGTGCGGCCAAAGCCGGTGATGACTTCATCGGCAATCAGAAGAATGTTGTGTTGATCGCAGAGCGCGCGCAAGCGTGGAAAATAATCCGCGGGCGGAACAATGACGCCGCCCACGCCTTGCACGGGTTCGGCAATGATCGCGGCAATCGTGTCCGCGCCTTCGCGCAAAATCGTTTCTTCGATCACGCGCACTGCGGCTTGCCCAAAACTCTCGCCGTTTTTTATTTCTCCTTCAAACCGATACGCATACGGTGCGGGCACATAGCGAAACTCCGGCATGAGCGGGCCGAACATGGTGTGATAGCGCTCGATGCTCGTCGCGCTCGTGGCCGCGAGCGTGATGCCATGATACGAATTGCGCCGCGAAATAAATTTCACTTTGTTGGGCTGGCCCATGCGCTTCCAATAATAGCGCGCGGTTTTGAAGGCCGTGTCGTTCGCCTCGGAGCCGCCGGAGGCAAAGTATGTCGTGTTGAGCTTGGGGTAGGCATAGCCGGAGAGTTTTTCGGCCAATGCCATCGCGGGCAGGTTCGTCATGCCCACGAAGTTGGAAGTATACGCGAGCTTCATCATTTGCTCGTGCGCCGTGTCCGCCAATTCTTTTCTGCCATAGCCGACATTCACATTCCACAAGCCGGCCATGCCGTCGAGAATTTTTTGCCCGTCCGCAGTGTGGAGATAAACGCCCTCCGCGCGTTCGATGATGAGCGGGTCGCGATGAAAGTTGGGATGATACAAAGGGTGCAACTGTTTTTGATCTTGCGCGAGGAGCGCGGCGCGATTGGACAAGAGCATGATGATCTCCGTGCGTGAAAGAGTCGGCTGCGTGGTTTTATCGCCTACCAAACACACGAAACACGCGCAAGGCTTTTCCGAATGTTGCGCGCGCTTGGTGGGCCGTAAGCGAATCGGTTTCAAGCGAGGCTTTGTGCTGCGCCAAATTTCGGCATAGCGAATATAGAAAAGTCTCGCGCGAAGGCAAAGAGTTTGTTAAAAAGCTCTTGACAAAGCGGGAGTCGCTTAGTATAATACCCGCGTTTCGTGGAAGGGCTTCCAGCGCGCTATCAGCAGCGCGGAAGAGTTTCCACCAACCTCCCCCCTTGAAGACGCGAAGTAATTTAGAATAGAGTTGTGCTGCGCCGCCCCTTTCAGCTTTCTGGTAGTTATAAAGAGAGTCTCCTTCCCAATTGACGCCCGTTTCGCGAACGGGCGAGAGCTATTCATTTCGTTTTGAGTTTTTTCATGCGTTCGAACTTGCGCGTTGAACCGGCACGCCGTGCATTCGCCCGATTGCGCTCGCACTTGGCTCTTTCCCAAGGAGCAGGCGCATGCCGGTGACCATTTATGAAGTCGCGGAAAAAGCCGGCGTGGGCATCGGCACGGTTTCGCGCGTGCTCAATGACAGCCCGCAAATCACGCCGGCCACGCGCGCGAAAGTGTTGAAGGTCATCAAGCAGCTCAACTTTCAGCCGCATGCCATGGCCCAAGGCCTGGCGCGGCGAAAAGCGCAAACCATCGGTGTGATTGTGCCGTTCTTCACCGGTTATTTTTATGTCGAACTCCTGCGCGGCATCCAACAATCCCTTTCCGAAAATAATTTTGATTTGATTCTTTACGGCGTTGACGATTTAACCAAAAAAGACGCGTGCTGCAAACGCGTTTTGCAACAGCGCCGTGTCGATGGCGTGCTGTTGCTTTCGATGCCCATCGCGGAGTCGTTCGTCAAAGAGTTCAAACGCCGCAAACTCCCGCTCGTGCTCGTCGATGCGTTCCATCCGAAATTCGATTCCATCACCGTCAACAACGAAGAAGGCGGGTATTCGGCCGCGCGTCATTTGGTGCGCCTCGGCTATCATCACATCGCGATGCTCACCGGGCATTTCGAAAGTATTCCGGCGCAAACGCGTTTGCACGGCTGCCGGCGCGCTTTGCTGGAAGCCGGTATGGCTTTGCCGCAGGGCATGCTCATCACGAGCGATTCCCTCTCCGGTGAAGCCGCGCGCAAGAACGACGGCTTCAATCAAGAGGCCGGATATTTGGCGATGAATAATTTCTTGGCATCGCATCCGCGCAACGGCAGTCCGATTGCAGTGTTCGTCAATTGCGACATTCAAGCCGTGGGCGCGATCAAAGCCGTGAAAGAAGCGGGCTTGCGCATTCCGGACGATATTGCCCTCATCGGTTTCGATGATATCGAATTGGCGGAATACGTCGGCTTGACCACCGTGCATCAGCCGATGGCCGAGATGGGCAGCAAGGCCGTCGCGCGGATCATGTCTTTGTTGGAAAACGGCGAGCAAGCGCCGCAACATTTGCGCATGGAAACCCGGCTCGTCGTGCGCGAAAGCTGCGGCGCGACGAAACGAAAACTTAAAACAGAAAAATGTGGGGCAGAAAAATAAAGCTTGGTTAGACGAGTGCTGCAAAAAAAAATGCTGCGCGCAATCGCGTGTTCCGCCCTACTCGGCTTTATTTGGGGCTGCCCCAAACCGCCGGGCGAGGAGACGCTTGCGGTCATTGGCGAACGTGTGATTGCGCAGAACGATTTCCTCAAACGCTATGAAGACTTTCGCCGGCGCACCGGCGGCGGCGTGCCCGATCATGGCGAGGCGCGACGGCAAGTTTTACAAAATTACATTGACGAAGAATTGCTGATCACCGCGGCGTTGCAGCGCGGTTATCACGAAGACGCCGCGGGCAAACACGAGCACGAGCGTCTCGCGCTGCAAGAATTGCTGAACGCCTTCAACCGCGAAATGATCGTCGCGCAAGTGCGCGTCGGCGAAGAAGAACTCCGACAGCTTTACGTGCGCTTGCACACGCGCGTAAAGGCCCGGCACTTGTATGCGCCCACGCGCGCGCAGGCGGATTCGCTGTATCGCGCTCTACAAAACGGCGCAAGCTTCAACGCTCTGGCTGCAGCGACTTTCAAAGATCCGGTGCTGCGCAACTCCGGCGGCTTGCTCGATTATTTCACCGTCGATGAAATGGAGCCGCGTTTTGAAGAGGCCGCGTACACGCTTAAGATCGGCGAGATTTCAAAACCCGTGCGCACGACCGACGGCTACAGCATTATTCGCGTGGAGCAGCGACAGCTCACCAAGCCGTTGTTGACCGAAACCGAGTATGCGCAACATCGCGACAAGCTGCGCGGCTATTGGCTCCGGCGCAAAGCCGAAGCCGCGGCCGAAGCCTTCACCGATTCCATGCGCACGGCGTTGCGTGTTTCGTTCAATGAAGACACGTTTGCAGATTTGTTCGCGCACTTGCAGAACGACGCGCGGCAACAAATTTTTATAGAGAAACAAAACAACGCCGGTCCCGATGATCTTGCAGAAAAGGAACTCGTGCGCAGCGCCAACGGCGCGTGGAACGTGGCGCAATTCCGCGCCGCGGCGCGCTTCACTTCGGAGAAGCAGCAAGATTGGATTCGCACGAAAGAGCATTTTGCGGATTTCATCGCGGGTTTGGTGATACGCGCGCACGTGCTCGAACAGGCCAAAGCTGCCAAGCTGGAGCAACGCACGGAGTATCACGCAAAGGTCGCGGAAAAATTTGACGCGTATTTGCTGACGCGCATGGAAGACGCGATTGCCGCCGAGATGAAGGTTCCCGAAGATTCCTTGCGCCATTATTTCAATCAAGATCCGCAACGTTTTGCCGCGCCGCCGCAAGTGCATTTGCGCGAGATCGTGTTGCGCGATTCCACGCTGGCCATGAAGCTGGCGCAGCGCCTGAAGGGAGGAGCTGCGTTTGCGGATTTGGCCGAGCAATATTCGGTGCGGCGGCGCACGGCAATGCAAGGCGGCGATCTCGGTTGGCTCACGCCGCAGGATTTGGGCAAATGGTCGGGCTTGGCGTTCACGTTGCGGCCCGGCGAGCGCCGCGGCCCGGTGCAAATGGATTCGATGTTCGTGTTGTTGGAATGCCTCGGGCAGAAGCCTTCTCAGCCACGCAGTTTCGAAGAGGCGCGCGACGAGGTAGAAACCACGGTGCGGCAAATGCAATTGCAGAACACGCGCCGCGATTTCATCAACCGCGTTCGGCAGAATGTGTCGGTGACTACGTATGCGGAACGATTGCAGACCGTGCAGTTGCACTAAAATGCTTTTGCTTGAACGATCAATAGTGGTTTTGCACGTCAACCTATCGAAGGGAGTGACAACGATTATGGCGATGAACCGTTGCAAAATGTGGATCCCGCTTGTTGGAATGTTGCTGTTTGTTGTCGCGGCTTTTGCGCAAACCACCGGCAAAATTTCCGGCAAGGTGACGGACGCGGGCACGGGCGAGCCCTTGCCCGGCGCGAGCGTGATGGTTGAAGGCACGACTCTCGGCGCAGCCACGGGTTTGAACGGCGAGTTCGTGATTCTGCGCGTGCCGCCCGGCAAACATACTGTGCGCGTCGATTATATCGGCTATCAACGGCAAGTGGTGCAGGGGCTCGAAGTGCTCACCGATTTGACTTCCAAAGTCGATTTCAAATTGAACTCGCAGACCGTGGAATTGGACAAAGAAGTCGTGGTGGTCGCCGAGCGTCCGATCATTCGCAAGGATTTGACCTCCGCGGAATCGCGCGTGCAGTCCGAAGAAATCAGCCGCTTGGCCGTGCAGAACGTGGGCGACGTGATCAATCTGCAAGCGGGCATCATTCGCGACGCGGGCGGCGGCTTGCACATTCGCGGCGGCCGTTCCACGGAAGTGGCTTATGTGGTCGACGGCATTCGCATCACGGACGATTTCACGCGCACGCAATCCTTGCAAGTAGAGAATGAATCGATTCAGGAATTGCAGGTGATCAGCGGCACGTTCAACGCGGAATATGGCCAAGCCATGAGCGGCATTATCAACATCGTAACCAAAGGCGGCACGAACGATTGGCACGGCAATTTTGAAACGTGGGCCGGCGATTATTTGAGCAGCCGCGACGACGTGTTTTGGAACATCGATGACATGAACCCGGCCGCGAATTACAATTTCCAAAGCTCGTTGAGTGGTCCCATCCTCAAAGATCGTTTGACGTTTTTCGCCACGGCGCGGCGCTGGAATAACGACGGCTTTCTCTACGGCCCGCGCGCCTATTTGCCGCAATCGCAATTTCGCGGCGACACGCTCATTGCCGTGCCCGGCGATAGCAGTCCGGTTTCCATGAATTTCACCAAGCGCTGGAGCGGACAGGGCACGCTGGATTTGAAGCTCACCGGAACCATGCGCCTGAAGCTTTCGGCCTTGGGCAGCATGGAAGACCGCCGCAACTATGATCACTTCTTCCGCCTGAATCCCGAGGGCGATCGCGGCGACGAAGAGGCGGGCATCACGGCGTTTGCGAATTTCACGCACACGCTCGGCGCGCGCACGTTTTACGAAATCAAAGCCGCGCACAAATACAACGAGTTGATCTCGCGGCTTTATGACAGCCCGACCGATGCGCGCTATGTCGATCAGCGCGCGCAGAACACTTCCGGACGCGATCAATTCGCCACCGGGGGCACGGACCTCGCGCGTTTTTCGCGCAACACCAAAAGTTGGATCGGCAAATTCGACGTCACCAGCCAGTTCGATAATCGCAATCAACTCAAAGCCGGCGTGGAAGCGCAATTCGACGAGGTCTTTCTCGAAGACCTCAATCTCGTGCCGGCTATCGACGCGAACGGCCAGCAGATCACGCCGTTTCAACCGATGATTCAAGACGCGAGCGGCTCGAACACGAATCGCTTCACCCGCAAACCGTTCAATTTTGCGGCTTATATTCAAGACAAGATCGAGTACGAGAGCTTGATCATCAACGTCGGTTTGCGCTTCGATTATTTCGACCCGCAAGGGAAAATTCCCGCGGATCCCGAAGACCCCAACATTTACTCCCCCTTCAAAGACGGTAATATTTATCGCGACAACAACGGCGACAATCTGATCGACACTGCGGAGCGCGTCAACGCCAATCGCAAAACCGTGGCCGAGCGCGAGGCCTATTGGTACAAGAGCGCGACTACGAAGTCGCAAGTCAGCCCGCGCTTGGGCGTGGCCTATCCCATCACCGACCGGGGGGTGATTCATTTTTCTTACGGCATCTTTCAACAAGTGCCGGATTACGAGCAGCTTTATCGCGGCGATGAAACGAAAGTCACCAGCGCGATCGGCATTCAAGGCCCGTACGGCAATCCGGATTTGAAGCCGCAACGCACGACGATGTATGAGCTGGGTTTGCAGCAGCAGCTCACGGAAACCATCGGCATCGACGTGACCGGTTTTTATCGCGATATTCGCGATTGGGTTTCTTCCAGCCCGGCGATTGCCACCGCGGTGGCAGGCGTGAATTACGCGCGCCGCATCAATCGCGATTTCGCCAACGTGCGCGGGCTTACCATCGCCGCCAATCAAAGTTTTTCGAGCAGTTTCTCGTTCAGCGCGGATTACACGTTTCAAGTCGTGGAAGGCACGAACTCCAATCCCGACGAGGAATTTTTCTCGCAACGCGACGGCGCGGAGCCGACGCGCGAGTTGACGCCGCTGGATTGGGATCAACGCCACGCGCTGAACACAACGCTTTTCGTGGGCGGCAATCGTTGGGGCGTGAGCGGCGTCGCGCGTTTCAATTCCGGGCAGCCGTATACGCCGAGCTTCACGGTGGGCACCACTTCGGGCCGCGATATTATCTCGGGCCTGCAGCAAAACAGCCGCGCGCGGCCCAATCGTTTCTCCGTGGACTTGAACGGCTATAAAGAGTTCAAACTCGCCAAGCTGAATGCGCAAATTTTCGCGCGCGTGTTCAACGTGTTTGATAGCAAGAACCCGGTCAACATTTTTAACGACACGGGCACGCCCGACGCGGTGTCGTTCGAAGCACCCGGCGCCTCGCCCACGTTTTACGTACGTCCGGATTTTTATTCCGCTCCGCGCGAAGTGCAGGTGGGATTCAAGGTCGGGTTTTGAAGCAGTCATTAGTAATTAGTGATCAGTGATCAGTCAGCAGCGAGCATTTTTTACCGATCACTGGTCACTGATAACTGACCACTGATCACTGGTTATAAAAAGAGCTACCTCATCAACAAGGATGATTCGCATGTTCAATGATAAATCGAAGCACAGCTTGAGAATGTTCGGGCTTGCGCTGGTGCTTTTGCTCTTCGCCGGCGGAAGCGCGTTGGCGCAAAACAACAACGGGCCGCACGTGCCCTCGGATAATCGCGGCGATCCCAATTTACGGCGCAAATCGAACCTCGATGGCAATAACGTGCGCGCCACGGTGTTCAACTTTGCGTTCAGCGGCCGCACGAGTTCTGTGCCCGATGAAATTCCATATGAATGGCCGAAAAACACGCGCCGCATTTACGTCGCGCTCGTGGCATTGTGGATGGCCGGCGAAGTGCAGGACGAGAGCGGACAGACCATTCAAATTATCGATTTCCCGGCGTATCGCCAAAGCCCGGGCGGTGAGTCCTGGAATTTGGAGCCGGTGCCCGGGTTCTTGAATCCCAATCATCCCGGCAAACAAATGGCGCGCAGCGACGATGCCACTTCGTGGCCGCAGGCCGCGCAAGGCGGTTGGCGCGACAAGCGCGAAGATCCGCTCGATCCCGGATGGGTCGGCTCGTGGAACGGTTTCTTCGGCAAAAATATTTTTAACGCGGATCAAGAAATATTTCATCGCGCATCCGATGATTCCTATTCGCGGCCCAACTATATTCCCGATACCACCGATCCGGCGCGCGGCGGCTTGGGCTTGCTGGTCGATGTGCGCGCGCTCGCGTGGTCGCAAATTCTCATCAACGACATCATCTTTTATATTCACGACGTGCTGAACGACGGCACCAAGCGCATTTCCAAAACCTCCTTTTTGATTTGGCTCGCGGACATCGTGGGCAATGATTCGCAAGACGACGAGCCGTTCGTGGATTTGCAAACGAGCATCACGTTTTTGACGGACGCCGATCGCGTGGGTTTGGGCGCGGAATGGCAGGGCGTTCCGGTGGGCGTGGCTTCGATCAAATATCTCGAGACCCCGGGCAATCAAGTGGACGGCATCGATAACGACGGCGACGCGGACGAGCATCCGGAATTGCTGGTGCAAATTACGGATGCGAACATCAAAGCGCCGCTGTTCGTCGCCGCGGATTTCAACCCGCGCAACCTCGCGCCGGGCGACAAGATCGTGCTTATCGATTCGCTCACGTTCGAGCGGCGCGTGCTGGCGTATCCACAGGGCGGCGGGCAAGTGAAGTCGATGGGAAAAATTTATGATTTGCCGGCGCAAGGCATTACGCTCGTGGAAGACACCACGGCCAACGTGCTGGATGACGATCTCGACGGTTTGATCGACGAGCGTTTGACCTTGCACTTGGAACGTTTCGATGAAATTTCCGGCACGGTGCGGCCCGTGCGCCATATCAATTATTTGTTCTTTGCCGTGGGCGACACGCTCAAGCGCGGCTTTCTCACGCCCGGAAAAGGAGCCCCGCAGAATTATGCCAACGTTGCGCCGATGATCGATGAATCGCGCGACGACGGTTTTGACAATGATAATGATTGGAATCGTTTGCAAGACGACGTGGGCCTCGACGGCGTGGAATCCTCGGGCGATTTTGGCGACGGCGACGGCAAGCCCACGAGCGGCGCGGGCACGAATTTCCCCGGGGAGCCGAACATCGACAAAACCGACGTGAGCGAAACCGATCTCATCGGCTTAACCAGCGCGCAGCAAGATCCCGCGGGCGGCATCAATTTCAACAACGTGGCCGACGATTTTATTTGGCGCAAGTTCATGTCTCCCGGCCGGTTCTTTTTGCCGCGCCGCATCGGCGAGTTCGATATGTATCTCTCCTCGGGCTTCTTCCCGATGGAGCCGGGGCAGCGGCAACGCATCGCCATTTCCGTGGCGATGGCCACCGGCGGTGTCATCGGCGATCAATCCACGCCCGCGTTGTTGAGCGCCGTGGAAAAGCAAAAGCAGGCGCGCAATGCTTTCGAGTCGGATTATCAATTCGCGCAAGCGCCGCTTTTGCCCACGCTCACCGCGGTTCCCGGCAACGGCAAGGTGACGCTCTATTGGGACGAGGTCGCGGAAAATTCCATTGACCGATACATTCTGCGCATCACGGGCAACAGCGCCGCGGCCCGCGATTTTCAAGGTTATCGCATCTATCGCGCGACGGACCCGGCGTTTTTGGAGCCGCTGGTCATCACCAACGCGCAAGGCAATGCCATCATTCGCCAACCGCTGGCGCAGTTTGATAAGAAGGACGGCATCAGCGGATTGCACCCGGTGGATATTCAAGGCGTGCGTTTCAATCTCGGCAGCGATAACGGCTTGGTGCATGCTTATATCGATTCCAACGTGACCAACGGCCAGCTTTATTATTATGCCGTGACGGGATACGACGCCGGTTATTTGCCCGCGAACATCGCGCCTACGGAAACGCCGATTCAAGTTGACGTCGATCCTCAAGGCAACGCGCGCTTGGGCCAAAACGTGGCCGCGCTCAGGCCGGAAATGCCGGTGGCAGGATACAAACCCGCGGATGTGGACGGCCAAAAGATTCAACGCACGCAAGGAACCACAACGGCTTTGGTCGATTATCGCATCGTGGATCCGCGCAGCGTGCTCGACGGACATGAGTATGAAATTTCGTTTCAAGACACGCTGCTGAAAGATCGTCTCGGCCGCGGCTTGGATACTTTGACCACGAAAAATTTTACGCTCAGAAATGTTACGACGAACGCGGTGAAGATCGACAAAAGCACGCTGCTCAAGCGCGGTGAGGAAACGCCGCTCGTGGACGGCTTTCGCTTGCTGTTCTTCAATGAAAATCGTGTGCAAGTGAACGACGCGCTCTCTGCGTGGAGCAATTCGGAGATTTACGCCTTCCGCTTCGCGCCGATTTCGTTCCTCACTTTTGTGGGCGAACAGAAGCCGAACGATTATCGCGTCATCATCGGCAATGCCGGATTGAGCGCTTCGAAAGACACCAGTATCAGTTCCGGCAGTACGCGCGTGCCGCTGCCTTCGAAGTCGGTGAATTTCAAAGTGGAGAATATCAACACCGGCCAGCCGGTGCAATTCGCGTTCGCGGAAATCGACGGTAACGACGGTCGGCTCACCGTGAATCCCACCAATGCGAATCGCACGGATTTGATTTACTTTTTGGAGCCGAACGCCGCAGGCCGTTTGGCTTACACGTGGCAAATCACGCTCGTGCCGCGCGTCAACGGTCGCAATCCGCAGGCGGGTGATACGCTCAAAGTTTATCTGCGCAAGCCGTTTCTCGCGCAGGATCGTTTTCGCTTCAGCCTGCGCGGCGAGAAGGCCGAGGCGGAGCAGGCCAAAACTTCGCTGGATTTGATTCGCGTGGTGCCGAATCCCTACATCGCCGCGGAGCGTTGGGAGCCGCAGAATCCGTTTAACAGCGGACGCGGTCCGCGCGAGCTGCACTTCATCAACCTGCCCCAAACGTGTACGATCCGCATCTTCGACGTGAGCGGCGTGTTGATCGACACCATCGAGCAAAACAGCGCGCTCGACAACGGCACCGCGATTTGGGACATGTTGAGCAAAGACGGCTTGTCGATCAGCTACGGCATTTATTTGTATCATATCGACGCGCCGGGCGTGGGCCAAAAGACCGGCACGTTCGCGGTGATCAAATAGCGCAAGAGCTTGGCTTTCGGCCAACGACGATAAGGTTTCTCGAACAAACATAAAAATCGAGACGGCAATGATGAAAATGACAAAGACTTCCATGAATCGGGCGTGGTTCGGAGTGCCGGCCGTGTGCTTGTGCCTGGCGGCTACCGGCTTGGCCCAAGAGATCACCAAAGCCGGAACTTCTTCCGCGGCGTTTTTGCGTATTCCCGTGGGCGCGCGCGGCGCGGCTTTGGGCAGCGCGTATGTTTCCATGGCCGACGATCCTTCGGCGATGTTTTGGAATCCCGGCGGGTTGGCGCGCGTGAGCAAATCTTCCTTGTTTGTCGATCACTCGCCCTATTTGCCGGGTTTGAATTTCAACTATCTCGCGCTGGCTTTGCGCTCCGAAAGTTTCGGCAGCGTGGGTTTCAACATCACCGCGTTGAGCACGGAGAATATGATTCGCACCACGATGGAGCAACCGATGGGCACGGGCGAAACGTTTGACGCGACGAGCCTGGCCATTGGCGTAGCATACGCGCGCAATCTCACCGATCGTTTCTCCATCGGCGCGAACGTGAAATACATTCAAGAGGCGATCTTGAACTCGCGCGCCACGGGTTTTGCGATCGACCTCGGCACGCTCTATACGACGCCGTTCGACGGCATTCGCCTGGGCGTGAGCATCACCAACTTCGGCTCTTCCATGCGCATCGACGGCGAAGATTTGAACGTGCGCGTCGATATTGCGCCCGGTCAAACCGGCGGCAATCAAGGCATTGTGGGCCGGTTGAAAACCGACGATTTTGACTCGCCGTTGCTCATGCGCGTCGGCATTTCGTGGGATGCGCTCAATAGCAAGACGCAACGTCTCACGCTCGCCGCGGACGGGCTCAATCCCAACGACAACACGCAAAGCGTGAACGTGGGCGCGGAGTTGGCTTTGTTCAAAGAGCTGCTGGTGTTGCGCGGCGGCTTCAATGATCTGTTTTTGGAAGACCGCGAAAAAGGACTGACCTTGGGCGCGGGCTTCAACCTGGAAGTGGCCGGCGGCTGGGGCGTCACCGCGGGCTATGCGTTTCAAGAGTTGGAGCATTTGGATTCGATCAATCGGTTCTCGTTGGCGATTAATTTTTAAACTTAGAAAGGAGCGTGCTTCGAAAAGTATTGCGCGGGAGGTGAAAGAAGCGTTCAACGAAGCCGCAATGGTTATCGATGATTTCTTTCGCATGCTCGCGAAGTGACATGCGTGCCGTTTCAAACACGCGGCACTTTTCTGAACCACAAATAACAGGAGAAGCTATGAAGTGTTCGTACTATGGCGTGCTGCAGGCGGCGGTCTTGGCGCTGTTGGTGCTGGGACTGAGCCTGCCGGCAGCGAGCCAAATCGGCCAAAGCGTAAGAGTCACCTTCGTCTTGAACATGGCCACGAATTTGGACACGATCACGGCCGACAACGGCTTTGCCCAAATTCGCGGCGCGCTCAACGGCAAAACCGGTCCGGTCTTGCCCGGCGGCAAAATCATTGATTGGAATTCTTCCTCCGATTTGGTTTTGACCAATGCCGGCGGCGATTATTGGAAGGGCACTTTCGATATGGCGCCGAATGACACGTTGAATTACAAATTCTGGACGGGCTTCAATTCCAGCACGGGCACGGCGCCCGACGGCGGCTGGGAAGGTCCGTTTAACGATTCGAACGGCATTCAAACCGACACGCGCACGTTCATTTCCGGCACGAGCGACACCACGTTGGCCGCGCAGTTTTATCACCCGGCCGGCCCGAAAGTGAATCAATACTTCCGGCCCTATGCTTCCAAGCCGGATACCGTTGCGATTTACTTCCGCGTCAACATGGCGGGCGTGACCGAGCAAGGCAAATTCAACCCCAATGTCAACGGCCCGCTCACGGTGCGCGGCGATAATGCCACTTCCGGCGGCGTGTTGACGTGGGATGCAGGCACGAAAGTCACACTCACGCGGGAAGCCAACAGCGCGGACAACGCCGCGTTTTGGTCGGGCACGGCTTATATTCCCAAAAGCGCGATTACGATTCCCAGCAAGCAAGGATACAAATTTTTTGTGACCAATCCCGGCGGCATTGACTGGGAAGGCGGCAACAACCGCGAGTTCTTCTATTCTGCGGCCAAAAGCGACACCACGTTGAATTGGGTTTATTTTGACCGCGTCAAGCCCGTGGGCAAAACGCCGGTGCAAAGTGTCGTCACCTTTCGCGCGAATCTGTCTTCGCTCGAGGGCGTGGGCCTGTTCGATCTCGGCAAAGGCGATGAAGTCAAAGTCATCGGCGCCAAAGGCTGGGATCGCCCGGCGAATTACATCAACATGGTTTTCAATCCGCTCTTGCAAGAGTGGACCGCTTCCGAGCCGTTCAGTGTGATTCCCGGCACCAATGTGAATTATAAGTATTTCATCATTTGGGATTCTTCGCGCGTGGATGCGAACAGTCCCAATTACATTCCGCAACTCGAACTCGGCGACGGCTGGGAAGAACCGGGCGTCGAAGGCGGCGGCAACCGGAAATTCGAATATCTCAATGCGTCGCAGCAATCCGTGGCCGGCGACTTTGGCCGCGACCAACAATTCTTTGACTCCGTGTTGCCCGAAGGCGTGATCACCACGCCGATCACGGTAACGTGGAACATCGACATGCGCCCGGCGGCCGATCGCGCCACCAATCCCGTGAAAACGCTTTTCCGCTTGGGCCAAGACAGCGCGTTCATTCAATTGGATACGCCGTTGTTCGCCGTGACCCAAGGCAAACGCCCGGGCGCGCGCGGTCGTTATCTGTTGCAAGACACGAACGGCGACGGCATCTATTCCGGCACGTTCGCGTTGCAAACGCCCACGTGGTTCCAAGTGCCATATGTCGTGGCTTATAGCACGGCTGCCGGGAATTATGAAACCAACGGCGGCGGTTTTGACAAAGGCCGGCGTTATTATCAATTCATCAAGCCCGCGTCGATTTCCGGCACTGGCCCCACTTGGCCTTCGACTTACAACTTCCCGACTTTTACGTGGAAGGAAAATAACCTCGACGTCGAAAATCCGCCCGACTTGATCACCTCCGTGGCCGATCGCGATCCTGGCATTCCGGTGGATTTCGCGTTGGCGCAGAATTATCCCAACCCGTTCAATCCCGAAACCACGATTAAATATAATTTGGCGCGTCGCACCAAAGTGCAGATCGGCATTTACAATGCGATGGGCCAATTGGTCAAGATGCTCGTGGATGAATGGCAAGTTGACGGCGCGCATGAAGTCGTGTGGCACGGCAAAGACAGCTACGGCAACGGCGTGTCCAGCGGCATTTATTATCTGCGCATGAGCGCCGACGGCTTTAAAGACGTGCGCAAGATGGCGTTGATTCGCTGAGCATTATCTTAAACCGCAAGCTTCGGCGCGCGCATGTAAAGTGTAACGCGCGGCGGCTGTTGCCGCACGAAGCTCGCGGTGCGAATACGATAGAAGCCTGAGTTTGGCGGTTCGGCAAGCTCAGGCTTTTTTGTGAACAAAAACTTCCGATGCAGGTTTCTGCCACAAGCGAACTTGTAAGAAACTACCGTGACGAACAAAAAAAAACGCAAAGATACGGTCGCGCAAAATAGAGTGGCGCAACCTTCGCACGATACCGTTGCGCCCGACCAAGCCGCAAACTCTCCACGCCGGCTGTGGCTCTTTCGCCTGTTCGTGCTCGGGTTGCCCGTGCTTTTCTTTATCGCGCTCGAGCTGATTTTGCGCGCGGCCGACTATGGCGGCACGCTCGCCCTCTTCATCTCCGCGCCCGCGGATTATCAAGATTACTATGTCTGCAACCCGCACGTGGGCAAGCGCTTCTTCTTCATGCAATCCGTTATTCCCGATCCTCCCAACGACATCTTCCTCAAAAAGAAGCCGCACAACGGCTATCGCGTTTTCGTGCTCGGCGAATCGACCACGGCCGGCTATCCCTACGGCAACAACATCATGTTCTCGCGCATTCTGCACCGGCGCTTGCAAGACGCCTTTCCCGCGCGCCACGTCGAAGTGATCAACACCGCCATGTCCGCAATCAACTCGTTCGCGCTGGTCGATTACATGGGCGAGATTCTCGCGCAACAGCCGGATGCGCTTTTGATCTACGCCGGACACAACGAGTTTTACGGCGCGCTCGGCGTCGCCTCCACCGAGTCGTTGGGGCAATTTCACGGCCTCGTGCGCTTGTATCTCAAGCTGCAACGCTTCAAAACTTTCCTGCTCCTGCGCGATCTGATTGCGCAAGCGCGTATCGGCTTGGGAAAAATGACGGGCGACGAATCCGCCGGCGATCCCTCGGGCACGTTGATGGAGCGCATGGTGAGCGAGCAAACCATTCCCTATGGCAACGCGCTTTATCAAATGGGCAAAAGGCAATTCGAGATCAATCTGCGCGATATTTTTTCACGCGCGGCCTCGGCCAACGTGCCGGTGCTCGTGAGCGAGGTGGTGAGCAACGTGCGCGACCAAAAGCCTTTTATTGCCGTGCGCTCGGATACGCTGCCTGCCGCAGATGAAGTTTATCGCGCCGCGCAAAAGCTCGCGCACGAAAGCCGTTGGGCCCAAGCCAAAGCCGCGTTTTATCGCGCGAAAGATTTGGACGGCCTGCGTTTTCGCGCCACGGAGGATTTCAATCAACTCATTCAACGCGTGGCCGGCGACTTCGACATTCCCGTCGTGCCGATGAAAGCTTATTTCGAACAGGCCTCGCCGCACGAGCTGATCGGCGATAATTTGATGCTCGAACATTTGCATCCCAATGTCGAGGGCTATTTCCTCATGGCCGAGGGCTTTTTTCAAGCCCTGCGCGCGCGCGGTTTCATTGCCGCGACGTGGGACTCGACCTTGATCAAGCCTGCGCAGCATTATCGCGACACGTGGGGCTTCACCCCGCTCGACAGCATCTATGCCGCTTTGCGCATTCGCATTCTCAAAGGCGGCTGGCCGTTTCAACCCAAAGCCGCGCCCAATCGCGCGTTGGTCGATTATTATCCCGCGACCAAAGCCGAATCGCTTGCCGTGAAAATTTGGACCGAAAAGCTGGATCTTGAGCGCGGCCACGTGCAAATGGCGGAATACTTCGAGAGCCGGCGCGAGCACGACAAGGCTTATCAAGAATATAACGCGCTCATGTGCGCCACGCCCATGAACGCCTCGCCCTATCTGCGCGCCGCGAATGTTTTGATTCTCATGCAGCGCTTTGCCGAAGCCGTGCCGCTGTTGCACGCCGCGCAGAAATTGGAAGACACGCCTTTTGCCAACAAATGGCTCGGCCAGATTTTGCTCAATGACGGCAACATCAAAGAGGGCGTGGCTTATTTGGAAAAGGCCGCGAAGCTGGCGCCGCAAGACTCGCAAGTGCTCTTCAATTTGAGCGGCGGCTACGCGCTCGACGCGCAATACCAAAAAGCGCGCGACACCCTGGCGCGTCTCGAACAGATCAATTCAAACTTT
Organism: bacterium; assembly: GCA_041918175.1. Classification (GTDB taxonomy): domain Bacteria; phylum Zhuqueibacterota; class Zhuqueibacteria; order Zhuqueibacterales; family Zhuqueibacteraceae; genus JABWAN01. The sequence goes on along the minus strand of JAYRWE010000125.1, from coordinate 23,502 downwards.
CCGGGTGCGAGCGATTTGAAGCGCCAGTTGGATCAAATCAAATGATTCGTGCAGCGTGTTTTGTTCGTCTCGAGTTCGCAACGCCATTCGTTCTTATTGGAGCGAGTGGCGTTTTATTTTTGGAATTGCATCTGAGCAAAGTGCGCTTATATTATTCGCCAGGAGGGAAAAGTTATGGCTCACAAGCTCATTGATCGTTTTCTCAAAGACGTGCTCGAACGCCGCGCGGAGGATATTCTCAGCGCATTGTTTCCCGGACGCAAATTTCGCGTGCTTTCGACGCAGCTCGACAAAGAGATTATCGTGCGCTCGCGCGAGGTGGATAAAGCCGTCTTGATTCGCAATGCGCGCGGCAAGCACATTATCCACTTTGAGTTTTACAAGCGCTATACGCGGGAGAATTTGCGCAAGACGTTCGCCTATGCCGGCTTGCTCACGGCCAAGTATGATTTGGACGTGACCACGATTTGGCTTTTGGTCAAGCCGCCTTCGCAAAGAGCGCGCGAGATTGGGCTTTATCAAACCGCGCCGTTCGAAGCACCGACGAATCAGTTTAGCTTTATGGTGGTGAAGCTGTGGGAACTGCGCGATGCGATACTCGCTGGCAAGCCCGAGTTGATGCCGCTTGTGCCGCTCCTGTCAGAGATCGTTGCCAAGCCGGACTTGGCCTTGTTGCACCGTCAGCGCGAACTGATTCAAACGGAAAAAGATCCGGAGCGTCGCGCCGAGTTGCTGCTCTATACGGTCGCGTTCGGCAAGAAACACTTTCAAACTCGTGTCATCAATAATATCTTTGCAGGATTATTTCAGGAGAATCGCACCATGCTTAAAGAGCTGAGAGACCTCGCTGAAACCCCGGTTCTTAAGGAAATCATTCAAGAATGGGTGGATGAAAAAGTCGAGAAGCGCGTCGAAGTCGAAGTCGAGAAACGTGTCGAAGTCGAAGTCGAGAAGCGTGTCGAAGTTGAAGTCGAGAAGCAGCAAGCTCATACACTCCAAGAAGCGTTGCTCGACGTGCTCGCCATTCGCTTCGGCAAAGAGAACGGCAAAGTGCGCCGCATGGTGTTGGCGCTTGACAATCCGAAAAAGCTCAAAGCCATGCACCGCCGCGCGCTGCGGGCCAAGTCGCTCGCGCCGATCCTCGCGCAGTTGCAAAAGGCGTGATTAAAGAGCGAAGCGGCAAAGACATTTAATACGAGCATGCTTCTTTTTCTGAAAGAACGAATTAGGCAGCCGTGGCTATACCTTTCGCGACTTGCACGTTCTCGCGTGCATTCTGTAATCTTCCCACCTTTTCCGATTAACCGCAATCAAGAAAGCCCCACATGAATCGAAAGCAAAGTTCACGCGCCCTCTTCCTTGTTGGTTGTTGCTTGGCGTTGTTCGTTGCCTGCAAATCAACGCCGCAGCCAACCTCCTCCGTGCCCGATTGGGCCAAAGACGCCGTGTGGTATCAAATCTTTCCCGAGCGTTTTCGCAACGGCGATCCGAGTAATGATCCGCAGTTTCGCGACACGTTCGGCTCGTGGCCGCACGACACCGTTTCCGCGTGGGAAAAAAGTCCGTGGACCGCGGATTGGTATCGCCTGCAACCGTGGGAGGCGGCGAACGGCAAGCGCTTCAACTACAACGCCGGCCGACGGCGTTTCGGCGGCGACGTGCAAGGCATCATCGACAAACTCGATTACTTGCAGCAACTCGGCGTGAATGCGATCTATCTCAACCCCATGTTTGAATCGCCCACACTGCACAAATACGATACGGAGTTGTATCATCACATCGAAAACAACTTCGGCCCGAACCCTTCGCGCGATCGCGAAATTTGGTCGCAGGAAAATTTCAACGACCCCAGCACGTGGAGATGGACCACGGCCGACAGTTTGTTTTTAAAATTGATTCGCGAAGTGCACGCGCGCAACATGCGCATCATCATCGACGGTGTGTTCAATCACATGGGCGTCACCAATCCCGCGTTGCAGCACGCGCGCAAGCACGGGCCTCGCTCACCGTATGCCGATTGGTTTATCATTAAAAAATGGGACGATCCCGCAACGCCGCAGGACGAGTTTGATTATCAAGGCTGGTATGGCGTGAAAGATTTGCCCGAGGTGCGCGAAGTGGGCGACGATCTCGCTGCCGGGCCAAAGCAACTCTTCCATACGATTGTGAAGCGCTGGATGGATCCCAATAACGACGGCGATCCTTCCGACGGCATCGATGGCTGGCGTTTGGATGTTTCGGAAATGGTGCCGCCCGGTTTTTGGAAACAATTCCGGCAGTGGGTGCATGCAGTCAATCCCAACGCTTATATCACGGGCGAGTATTGGTGGGAAGATTTTCGCAACAACAAAATGTTTAACGCCGCGCCCGTGCTGCAAGGCGATATGTTCGACGCGGTGATGAACTATCGCTTCGCCGACGGCGTGCTCAAGTTTTTTGTAGATACGCAAAACGCTTACACGCCCGCGCAATTCGCGGCGCACCTGCAAAAAATCTATGACGACTATCCGCGCGACAATAATTTCGTGCTCATGAATCTCATGGACAGCCACGACACCGAGCGCCTCGGCTCAATGGTGGTGAATCCCAATCGCATGATCGATCACGCGAGTTCCGCCGATCGCGACACGAGTTTCAGCGTGCGCAAACCCAATGCGGAGGAGATGGCGACCGCGCGGCTCATTGCCGCTTTTCAAATGTGCTATCTCGGCGCGCCGACGATATACTACGGCGCGGAGGCAGGCATGTGGGGCGCGGATGATCCCGACGAACGCAAGGCTATGGTGTGGCCTGATATGGTTTACGAAACCGAGCGCTCGCATCCCACAGGCCGGCCGCGGCCGGCAGATTCGGTTTATTTCGATCACAAGCTTTATCAACATTATCAAACGCTGCTCAAGTTGCGGCATGAGCAAAAAGCCTTGCGGCGCGGCACGTGCCGTTTTGTCGAAATAAAAGATGCACCCAATGTGATTGCATTCGAGCGTGGTGAAGGCGACGAAAGATTGGTTTGTCTCTTTAATCGCTCGACGCAGAATGAGCGCATCACTTTGCCGGAGAGTTATGCGAACAGCGAGATGCTCTATGGCGAAGCCGTAGGCAGCGGGCCGCGTGTTTATGAGTTGCGTGGCAAGTCCGCCGTGGTGTTGCGCGTGGCGTTATAGGTATGCTGCAATATTTTTTCAAAGAGCTTTACTACCTGAATTTTGCACTACTAATCGCGCGCACCATCACCCGATGCTGAAGCATCGGGCTAGGAGATGTAAGCACCGTGAACGGCGCTCTCACCCAATGGGTGGTTAGTCCCGTTCACGGGACTTTCATCTCCTAGCCTACGGTTTCAACCGTAGGCGGTGGTTAGCGACATTATCAGTGCAAAATTCAGGTTCTACCTGTTGGAAAATTTCTGTCCTGCCCGAAAAACCGAGTTTCGGTTTGCCATAAAAGTTGGCGCTGCCCGTTATCAAAAACTTTTTAAAGGAGACTCGCCTCATGCTCAAACGATTCGCCCTTATCGCCACTCTGCTTATATGCTCCTTCGCCCTCGCGCAAGAACGCTCCATGCCCGTGCATACCTACTCCATCGTCGCGCGTGATCCCGCGACCGGGGAAATGGGCGTGGCCGTGCAATCGCATTGGTTCTCCGTTGGCTCGCTTGTGACATGGGGCGAGGCCGGTGTCGGCGTGGTGGCAACGCAATCGTTCATTGATCCGGGTTATGGCCCGCTCGGTTTGGATTTGATGCGCGCCGGCAAAACCGCACAGCATGCGCTCGCGGGCTTGATTGCGGCTGATCCCAACGAGGCCGTGCGCCAAGTTGCGATGATCGACGCGAAAGGCAGTGTCGCTGCGCACACCGGCAAGAAGTGCATTCCCGCTGCGGGCCATATCGTCGGCGAAAATTTTTCCGTGCAAGCCAATCTCATGTTGAACGACAAAGTTTGGCCCGCGATGAACGAGGCGTATCGCAACACAAGCGGTGATCTCGTGGATAAAATGCTCGCTGCGCTTGATGCCGCGCAAAGTGTGGGCGGCGATATTCGCGGCAAGCAATCCGCGGCGATTCTTGTGGTGAGCGGCACGAGCACGGGCCGGCCGTGGGTTGATCGCGTTATGGAGTTGCGCGTCGAAGATCATTCTGAGCCGCTGAAAGAATTGCGGCGACTCGTGCATGTGCATCGCGCATATCAACACATGAACGCGGGCGACCTTGCCGTGGAGCACAACGACATGGACAAAGCGCTCGCCGAGTATGGTGCTGCGCAAAAGATGATGCCCGATAATCTCGAAATGATTTATTGGACCGCAACTTCGCTCGTCAATGCCAATCGCCTCGACGAGTCGCTCCCGCTCTTCAAGAAAGTTTTCGCGGGTGATCCGAATTGGATCGAATTGACGCCACGCTTGCCCGGCGTGGGTTTGTTGAATGTGGATGAAGCGGGGATGAAGAAAATTTTGGCCGTTGCGCCAAAGAAGAAGTAGCACGCGGTTCCCCGTTGTATGGTTGCCATGATTCCGTTGCAGCAACACTCAAATAGCAAACGAAGTGCGCCCAATGTAACCTCGGCCCACCCGAGGGAGGAACCGTGCTGTGTATGCCGCAAGCACCGCAAAAAATTTTTCTCACCCTAGATACCGACTGGAGCCCTGCCGAAGTTTTGCACTATGCGCTCACATTGTTTGAGGAGCACGCACTGTGCTGCACCGTCTTCGCGACCGGCGTTTATTCAGCATTGCAAGCGTGCAACGCGGCGCGCTTTGAAGTCGGTGTGCATCCCAATTTCAACGACGTGACACGCGCGCAATACGAAAACAAGCTGCACGAATTGCTCGCGCTCTATCCAAATGCAAAAGGTGTGTCGAGCCACGCGATGATGAGCAGCACACCGTTGCTCCATCTTTTTAAGCAAGCCGGTTTACTTTATGAGCGCAATCTGCTGCGATATGAGCAAACCGAGGCGAAGCCTTTTTATTATTTCAATCGGCTCTTGCGCGTGCCGATTTTTTGGGAAGATGACATTTGGTTTGGACTCGAGCGCCATGCGGCCTTTTCTGAAAATTTGTTTCAAGCCCGCGATCTTCCGCTCGTGTTTAATTTTCATCCAATTCATCTTTACCTCAATACTGTCTCGCCGGAGCATTACGCGGCTTTCAAACCGCATTATCACGACGCGCACAAGCTGTTGGAGTTTCGTCATGCAGGCTATGGCGTGCGCTCTTATTTCATGGATTTGATCGCGCACTTGCGGACGCAACGCATTGCAACCGGACTCTTAAGCGAGCTTGTAACCACATGAGCCTCGTCTTCTTCGGCACCACGGACGTGGGTTGGCATTGCCTCGATGAAATGATCAAAGCAAACCTACCCGTGCGCGGCATCGTCACCGGCCTGCAAGAGTTCGACATTTCTTATGCGAAAGACAAAGTGCGCAACTTACGCCATCGCTCGTTTAAAAATTTTGAAGAAGAGCACGGCATTCCGGTTTTAACTTTCACGCGCAAGTTCGATGAAGAGATTGTGCGCACGATTGCAAGCTGGCAGCCGCAATTGTTGGTCGTCATCGGTTGGTATCACCTGATTCCAGCGCGCGTGCGTGCGCTCGCGCCGCTCGGCACGGTGGGCGTGCATTGGTCGCTCTTGCCCAAATATCGCGGCGGTTCGCCGCTCGTGTGGGCCATGATCAACGGCGAAACTGAAACCGGCACTTCGCTGTTTTATCTCGAAGACAAAGTGGATGTCGGCGATGTGATTGCGCAAACGCGCGTGAGTATTGGCGCGGATGACGAAGTCAGCGCGATGATTGCTCGGCTGAATATGGCTTCCGGCGCGTTGGTGCGGGAGCACATTCCCAAATTGTTGCGAGGCGAAGCGCAACGCTGGCCGCAAGACAACACCGAGGCAACCTACTTCCCGCCGCGCGCGCCCGAAGACGGCGAGATTGATTGGTCGTGGCCCGCGCGCCGCATTTATGACTTCATTCGCGCGCAGACGCTGCCGTATCCCTGCGCCTTCACTTCGTATCGCGGACAGAAAATAAAAATCGTGCATGCGACATTGCCGCCATACGATGAGCGCCACGTGCGTGTACGCGCCGGCGACGGCGAATGGATCGGCTTAAAAACGATTTTGCCGGAAGGCGGGAGTTCGATGATCGCCGCTACGGAGTATTTTTGCGCCACGGAAATTTCCACGACACAATTTGCTCGTGCGCTCGACGCAACAAGTTCTACGCAATAATCATTTCACCTCAAAAAGGGACGCCATGAAATCACGCGCCGCTGTGTTGTTCCTTTCATTCATGCTCGCCAACTGCTCGGCCCCGCCGCCGCCGCAACCGCATGGGCCGTTGCCTTCCGCACGGCAGTTGGCTTGGCATGAGTTGGAATACTATGCTTTCATGCACTTCAACATGAACACTTTCACCGACCGCGAGTGGGGCTATGGCGAAGAGTCGCCGTCGTTGTTCAATCCCACAGAGTTTGACGCGGACCACCTCGCGCGCACGCTGCAAGAAGTCGGCATGCAAGCTTTGATCATCACAGCGAAACATCATGACGGATTTTGTTTGTGGCCTTCGCAATACACGGAGCATTCGGTGAAAAGCAGCCCGTGGCGCGAAGGCAAGGGCGACATGATACGCGAGCTTGCGGAAGCGTGTAAACGCCATGGGTTGAAGTTCGGCGTATATCTTTCGCCGTGGGATCGCAATCACAAAGATTATGGTACGCCGGAGTACGTGACGTATTATCGCAATCAACTGCGCGAACTGCTTACGAACTATGGCGAAATTTTTGAAGTGTGGCACGACGGCGCGAACGGCGGCGACGGCTATTACGGCGGCGCGCGCGAAGCGCGTTTCATCGACAAGAAGAGTTATTACGGCTGGCCGGAAACATGGGCGCTCGTGCGCGAGTTGCAACCCGAGGCTGTGATCTTCAGCGACGTCGGCCCGGATATTCGCTGGGTGGGCAACGAGAACGGCTATGCGGGCGAAACGTGTTGGGCAACATATTCGCCGGTTGGTGAAGACGGCGGCGCGCCCGCGCCCGGCGACACACGTTATCGCGAAGGCATCGAAGGCCATCGCGAGGGCACGCAATGGTTGCCGGCAGAGTGCGATGTTTCGATTCGGCCGGGTTGGTTTTATCACGCGGCGCAAGATTCGTTGGTGAAGTCCGCGGCAGATTTGTTTGAACTTTATTTTAAATCCGTGGGACGCGGCGCATCTTTGTTGTTGAATCTGCCGCCCGATCGCCGCGGCCGCATTCATGAGAATGATGAAAAAGAATTGCGCGACCTCAAGCGCATGTTGGAGGAAACTTTCGCGAAAAACTTTGCGCGCGAAGCAGAGGCCTCGGCCTCACACGTGCGCGGCAATGCTTCGCGTTATGGCGCAGGCAATGCGATTGATAATGATGCCGCGAGCTATTGGACCACGGATGATAACATTACGGCAGCCGCGCTCACGCTTGAATTTCGAGCGCCGCAGACTTTCGATTGCATCATGCTGCAAGAGTACATTGCCCTCGGGCAGCGCGTCGAAAGTTTTGTCGTTGAAAGTTGGAATGGTCAGGAATGGGCGATCATTGCCGAAGGAACGAGCATCGGCCACAAACGTTTGCTGCGCTTTCCTTCCGTGACGACAAACAAAGTGCGCGTGCATATCGCAAAGGCAAGCGCGTGCCCGGTGATCGCGAATGTAGGGTTGTTTAAAACGCCGTGAAGCGTAAGCTTGATTTCTTTGTGCCGTCAAACAAGTGCGTGAGTTTATGCGCAATCAGCTAAAAACAAAAGGAGTGGTTTGATGAAGGCAGGTGCGTTTTTAATCCTGGCAGTTGCGGCTTTGGGCGTCATTGCAATGCAATCGGCTCGTCCCACCAAAGTCATCTTCTTCGGCGATTCGATTACCGAGGGCGGCGTGCATGCGGGCGGCTATATTGATCGCATGCGAAAGATGATCAAAGCGAAGAACTCGGCGAACGCTTTTCAATTAACCGGCGCGGGCATCAGCGGCAATAAAGTGTATGATCTCTATCTTCGCCTCGAAGACGACGTGCTCAGTCAAAAGCCGGATTGGGTTTTTATTTATGTCGGCGTGAATGACGTGTGGCATAAAAAATCATTCGGCACGGGCACGGACCCCGATAAGTTTGAAAAATTTTATGTCGCGCTCATTAAAAAGATGCAAGCGCAGGGCATTGCCGTTGCGCTCTGCACGCCCGCAGTGATCGGCGAGAAGGCCGACGGCCAAAACGAAATGGATGCGGATTTGAACAAGTTTTCGCAAATCATCCGCACGCTCGCGGCAAAGTATGATTTGCCGTTGGTGGATTTGCGCCGCGCTTTCTTTGATTATCTTGTGAAGAGCAATGGCGCGAACAAAGAGAAAGGCGTGCTCACGACGGACGGCGTGCATTTGAATGAGGCGGGCAGCCAGCTTGTGGCGGAAGAGATGATGAAAGTTTTGTAGAAGTTTCGCAGTTCGAAGAAGCCGAGGCAGTCAACGGCGTCATAGTTTTATAAAAGTACGGCGGGAGCAAAGCGAGTGGCGGTAGGATGCAGTCGCTTTGAAGCCACCTCGCTTGCAAAGGCCACCTCGGTAAACAAGCGGAGAAGAAAAGCAATCACGCGCAGCGACAAAACAAAAAAAACGGCCGGCATGAGCGCGCAATGAGGTGTTGCTTCGAACGCGAGGTCGTGACGTTTAAGGTTTATGGTATTACTCCGGAAAAATTATCATGACCGTGAAAATCTTTTTCACCACAAAGTTCACAAAGGCTTTTCTTTGTGCTTTCGTGGTGAAATTTGGTTGCGGCCAAAGCCGCGTTAGGATATACCAAAATCGCGCTTGCGAAAACTCGTGAAGATGAGGAAGAGGCCGCTCAACGCCATGAGCACGGAGAGCGCGGCTGCGCCGATGAGCAGTGGATGGTTGAAGTCAGAGCGGTTTTTATAATCCATGATGTGCAGCATCCAAAAGAAATCATAAAACCGCCAGAGGTCCGAGCGCCGCGCGAGAATTTCGCCGTTGGCCGGTGAGACGTAAACATGGCTGCGCTCTTCGTTGTTGAAATCGACGCGCCACACGGGCAGCGCTTTGTGATATTCGGTGTTGTGCTCCGTGAGCCATTGCACGGAAACAGGTTGCCCGGCGCCGGCAAAGTCGCGCTGCGCATAAAGCACGGCCTGTTGCTCGGAAAGGGGCGAGAGCATTGCGCCGGTGCGCGCATCAAGCAGCGTCAGCGTGCCGTCAGTTTTGTGAAGCTCACACACGACGCGACCGAGCGAGCGTTTGATTCGCACTTCGCGCACGTTGGTGTCGTTGCCGGTATGCGCGGCGAGCAGCGTTTGCAGCGCAATCCCAAGGTCTTCCTGTGCGAGCGCGGCTTCGGGCGTGTTGCGCATCAAATGCTCGCTGCGCACTTCTGCGATGGGATAATAGCTCATCACAAATCCGCCGACCACCCAAGCCAAAACTTGAATGCCGACGAAGAGACTGATCCATTTATGCAACGCGCGCGTGAGTTTGGCGAAGGACATGCTTGCTCCTGATTATGGTCAACACGAGGGCGAAGCCGGACTTTGTGTTGGCGCCTCCCAAGCCCGACTTCGCGCCGGAGTTCATCAATGGCCGCCGCCGTCTTCGGGAACTTTGCAACACGCGTCGAGCTTATCGTAAGCCGCGGCCTCGCGCTTCGTTTCATTGGCATCATAACCCGCCGCCGCAATGGCGTTTTCCAAATCAGCCAGCTTCAACTTGCCTTCGTCAAAATTCACCGCAGCGATTTTTTTGCCCAAATTGACTTTTGCGCTTTTCACGCCTTCCAATCCTTGCAACGCTTTCTCGATATTGCTCGCGCACGAATTGCATTGAATCGTCGGCACGTTGATCGCAACCTCGCCGGCGCTGGCGAGCATGGTTTGGGTTGCGCCGTCCTTGTTGCTTGCTTCTTCTTTCGGCTTTTCGCATCCGGCCAGCGCAAAGCCGAGCAGCGCCGCCAACAGCGTGAATCGTTTCATGGGTTCTCCAACAGTTTGGGGTGAAGGTGAAATTGTTTGTTACTGGAATCGGACTTTGTTCGCATTGCGGCTGCGCCGCGTGAATGATGATAAAAAAGAAAACGCGGCGAAGCAAGCATGAATTGTTGCGAGATTTGACATTGAGATGGCGGTTGCCTATGTTGAAAGGCAATAACACGCAATACGATTGGCAGTGAAGTGTCTTCTTCTCGGTCATAAAAAATGGACGCTCTCGCCCTTGCGGCCTCGATTGCCGGCATTCTCAGTCTCTTATATGTGATGTTCGTTGGTCAACGCAGTTTGTGGGATTTGTTCACGGCCAAAAAATCCCAAGCGGCAACCCTCGCTGCGGAACCAAGGACAACCGTGCCTCTTTCTTCTTCCTTCTCCCTTCCACACAACTTGCCGCACCGCGCTGATTTTGTCGGGCGCGAAAAAGAAAAGCGACAAGTGCATGATGCATTGCGCTCGCGTTCGTTTCTCGTCGCAATTGACGGCATTGGCGGCATCGGCAAAACCAGCCTCGCGCGTGAAGTTGTGCAGGAGTGTTTGAATGCAAGTCAGTCTGCGAGCAATAACGCCCCCCAGAATCCCATCTCAACGGGGGACTTGACGCTGCACTCAACTCTTGAGACGAAGCCGCCACAACATTTATCTTCAATTGCAATGCGCCCAAACAATTCCCCCCTTGAGGGGGGCCAGGGGGGTGTTGACGTCGCCATTCAAACCTTCTCCGCATTCATTTGGACCTCAGCGAAAGATCACGAACTCACCCTCAACGACGTGCTCGACACGATTGCGTTCACACTCGACTATTCCCATCTCGCGCAATTGCCGTTGGAAGAGAAGCGGCATCAAGTTGCCAAACGCTTGCAGGAGAAATCGTGTTTGCTTGTGGTGGATAATTTTGAAACCATCACGGATCAAGATCTCTATGACTTTTTGCAGGCGCTGCCTGAGCCGAGCAAGTGTTTGGTCACCAGCCGCACGCAAAGTCTCAAACAAGCACGCGCCATTTCCATTCGCGGCTTGGCCAAAGAAGAGGCGCAGCAGCTTATTCAAAATGAAGCGAGCCGTTTGGGTTTGAATCTCGCAGCGCTTATTGAAGACGAGCGCAACTTCGCGCGGTTTTATGAAGCCACGGGCGGCGCGCCGCTCGCGATTCGATGGGCCATCGGTCAAATCAAACAGCGCGGCCAAACGCTCGAAGGCGTCTTGAACAGCTTGCACGGCGCACAAGGCGATATCTTCGAGTTCATCTTTCAACGTGCGTGGTCGCTGCTCACCGACCCAGCTCGCAATATTCTGCTCATCATACCCATCTTTGCTTCTTCCGCCTCGCGTGCCGCCATCGAAGCCGCGAGCGAAGTTCATAACTGGGACTTGACCGAAGGCCTCGGCCAGTTGGTCGAACTCTGGCTGCTCGAAGCGAGCGATGACCTTGAAGAAGCGAAGCGGCGATACAGTCTTCATCCATTGACTCGCGCCTTTGCGCAAAGCAAGCTCGCGCAACAACCGGAGTTGGAGCGGAGCGCGCGCGTGTGGCTCGCGGAATTTTTTACGGAGTTCGCGAAAGCGGCGGGAGGGGATCGATTGGGAGAATGGGAGAGGTATGATGAAATTGAAGAAGAGGAAGGAAACATATTTGCTTTGTTAGAATGGTGTTTTGAGAATGGCGAACCGCGAGCCGGAATTCAATTGACGAAATCAGTTACTTTTTTTCTTAATATCCGAGGGTATCTTCAGGAAGCAAAAATTTTTGAATACACGGCAGCCGAGTTTGCGCGACAAGCCAATCAACTCCACGACTTAGGCTATCTGTTAGTGTATGGCATCGGATGGATTGAGCTTCATAGCGGAGATATTGAAAAAGGTGAATGCCAAGTTAGAGAAGGACTAAAAATTTTTGAATCCTTGACAGATACCGAAGGGACTAGGGACGCCTTACTTAACCTAGGAGAAGCTATGCGGGTCAAGCGTAATTTTGAGGCCGCGCGAGAATGCCTCCAAAAAGGCATGTCGATTGCCCAATCTACCAGCGCCGAATTGCATATCGCCCTTTTTAAGAGAAGGCTTGCTGTGCTGGATGCTTCACAAGGCAAATTAGTAGAAGCTCAAGAAGGTTTGAAATCGATCTTATCGATTTTGCGTAAGGAAGATCAATTGGCGCTACCCAATATTTTAGGAGATCTTGCTGAAGTAAATTTCAGATTGAAGAATTATCACGCTGCAGTTGAGATTGGTAAAGAAGCTCTGGAGCTAGCACAGAAAATGAAGAAGCGTCCTAACAGCGCCTGGATTTCTCAAATAGTGTCAAATGCTGAAACCGCTTGTGGTAATTATCAATCTGCTTTTGTTTATGCTAAACAGGCGCTAGAGTTTTATGAGAGTTCACAACTATTCACAGAAGAAGTTGACACGCTCAAAGCGCACATCCAAGATCTGCAGAGGAAGCTGGCAAGCTGAAGCGAAGCTCTATTTTCAAGCCTCTTCAAACGAACGCGCCGTGCAATCTTCTTGAAAAAGCGTTTTCGGCATGAAAACCCCCAAAGGGTTCGGCTTTCTCGACGCTTCTTTGTTGGCCGAATTTGACATTGTAACCTCGTTTGCTTATGTTTTGCCGCGCGACAAACCTCAGCATGCTTCAACCACCTACACCATGTCCGAAACAAACATCGCTTGGCCCGATGACAATGCTTCGCTCTGACAATCCCATGATCCATGAATCCAAAACTCCATCACTCCAAAAATCCATCATCCATCAATCCAATAATCCAAACACAACTGAGCAGGAAGGAGCATTCATGGCATTCAATCGCAAATTGCAAATGGGCCTCATCGGCGGCGGGCCGGGCGCGTTTATCGGCGACGTGCATGCGAAGGCCGCGCGCATGGACGGCGGCATCGAGTTGGTTGCCGGTGCGTTCAGCCGCGACGCGCAGAAATCGAAACAAAAAGGCCGCGAACTTTTGCTCGATGAAAATCGCAGCTATGGCAGCATTCAAGAAATGATTGAGAAAGAGTCGAAGCTGCCCGAGGGCAAGCGCATCGACTTCGTTGCCATCACCACACCGAACAATTCGCACTTCGCCATTGCGCGCGATTTTCTGCAAGCGGGCTTTCACATTATGTGCGAGAAACCGATGACGTTTAATTCCGATGAAGCAAAAGAGCTGCGCGAGCTTGTGAAGAAGACCGGCAAAGTTTTCGGCTTGATGCACAACTACACCGGCTATCCCATGGTCAAACTCGCGCGCGATCTCGCACGCACCGGCGAGTTGGGAAAGATTCGCAAGATCGTGGTGCAATATCCGCAAGGCTGGCTCGCAACGCCGCTCGAGCAAACCGGCCAAACGCAAGCTTCGTGGCGCACCGATCCTTCGCAAAGCGGCGGCGCGGGCAGCATCGGCGACATCGGCACGCACGCAGAAAATCTCGCGGAGTACATCACGGGGTTGAAGATCACGCACATGTGCGCCGATCTCACGATGTTTGTCGCCGGCCGCCGCCTCGATGACGACGGCAATTGCTTGCTCCGCTTTGATAACGGCGCGAAAGGCTTGCTGCACGTGAGCCAAATTTCCATCGGCGAAGAGAACGGCCTCGCGATTTGGGTGTATGGCGAGCACAAAGGTTTGGAGTGGCATCAAGAGCATCCGAATTATCTGTATGTGAAATCGCCGGACGCACCGGAGCAAGTATGGAAGCGCGGCAATGGCTATGTCGCCGCGAAGAGTCCCGCGGCGGCGCGCGGCTCGCGCATTCCCTCGGGACATCCCGAAGCGTTCCTCGAAGCGTTCGCGAACAACTATTGCAATTTCGCGGACACATTGCGCGCGCATGTGCTCGGCGAGAAACCCGATCCGCTCGCGCTCGATTTCCCGAATGTCGATGACGGCGTGCGCGGCATGCTGTTCATCGAAACCGTGCTCGAAAGCGCGAAGAGCGAGAAGAAATGGACGGCAATGAAGGTTTGAATTCAACTTCATCACGTTACACTTTACACGCCGTGTAACGTGTAAAGTGTAACGTGTTCTCAAATGCAATCTGAAATCTGAAGGAGCACAATCATGGCAAGACCCGTCACTCTTTTCACCGGCCAATGGGCCGATCTCTCGTTGAACGTCATCGCGCAGAAAGCAGCTTCGTGGGGCTACGATGGTTTGGAGCTCGCGTGCTGGGGCGACCACATGGAAGTCGACAAAGCCGCGACGGATTTGGATTACTGCAAACGCCAGCTTGAAATTTTGCACAAACACAATCTCAAAGTCTTCGCCATCAGCAATCACCTCGCGGGCCAACTTGTGTGCGATTTGAACAATGACAATCGCTCCGATGCGTTCGCGCCGAAAGATTTCCACGGCAATGCGGAGAAGAAGAGACAGTGGGCCGTGAATACGATGAAGAACACCGCGCGCGCCGCGAAGAATCTTGGGCTCAAAGTTGTGAATGGTTTCACCGGCTCTTCGATTTGGCATTTGCTCTACAGTTTCCCGCCGGTCGCGCCGCAGACGATTGACGAAGGCTTCGCATACTTTGCGAAAATGTGGAATCCCATTCTCGACGTTTTCGACGAATGCGGCGTGAAGTTCGCGCTCGAAGTGCATCCGACGGAGATTGCGTTCGACATCGTGACTACGAAGCGCGCGCTCGAAGCCATTGGCCATCGCAAAACGTTCGGGTTCAATTTCGATCCGAGCCACTTGCATTGGCAACTCGTCGATCCCGTGTGCTTCCTGCGCGAATTTTCGGATCGCATCTATCACGTGCATATGAAAGACGCGGCGCTGCAACTCGACGGGCGTAGCGGCATTCTCGCTTCGCATTTGAATTTCGGCGACCCGCAACGCGGCTGGGATTTCCGTTCGCTCGGCCACGGCGGCGTGAAGTTCGAAGAGATCATTCGCACACTCAATCACATAGGATACACCGGCCCACTCTCCGTGGAATGGGAAGACAGCGGCATGGATCGCGAGCACGGCGCGCAAGAAGCCTGCGCCTTCGTGAAGCGCGTGGATTTCAAGCCCTCGAATATCGCGTTTGATGCGGCGTTTGATCGGTGAGAATGCGCGCGAAGTCGGACTTGCGCGCAATTTGTTTATTGAAATTGAGTGGTTGTTTGCGTAAGTCCGATTGCCTCTTGCTTTAGAATAAAATCAAAACAAATGGGAGCCGAACATGAGCCAAGAATCAAAACTCAAGTTTGATGAAATTGGGTATTGGTCTGAGATGAAACTCGACATTATCAAGGACTACGCTTCCGAATATTCAAAAATTCTGGCGGCTCAGAAAACGCCACAACTTTACCACGTTTACATCGATGCCTTTGCCGGCGCGGGCAAGCACATCTCCCGCTCGACCGGCGAGTTTGTTCCGGGAAGCCCGATGAACGCACTCCAAGTCACGCCTCCCTTTCGCGAGTATTACTTGATTGACCTGAATAGAGAGAAAGTAGAGGCATTACAAAAGATTGCCGGAGAACGGTCAGATGTCCATGTTTATGAGGGGGATTGCAATTCCATCCTGCTGAACAAAGTTTTTCCCAAAGTGAAATACGAGAACTATCGCAGAGGTTTGTGCTTGCTGGATCCTTATGGTTTGCACCTGAATTGGGAAATTATCAAAACCGCCGGGCAGTCGCGAAGCATCGATATGTTTCTCAATTTTCCCGTTGCTGATATGAATCGAAATGTGCTTTGGCATAATCCTGAGGAGGTAGACCAAAAAGATATTGAGCGCATGAACGCCTTCTGGGGCGACGAAAGCTGGCGGAAAATCGCTTACAACTCTATGGGCAACCTTTTTGGTTTTTTAGAAAAGGAAGATAACGAGACGGTTGCAGAAGCATTTCGCGAACGGCTGAAGAAGGTAGCTCAATTCAAGAACGTTCCCAAGCCTTTGCCTATGCGAAACTCGCGAGGCGCGACCGTTTATTATCTCTTCTTTGCTTCACAAAAGCCGGTTGCAAATCTTATTGTCGAATACATTTTCGACAAGTACAGAAAGCGAGGTGTAAAATAATGGCGTCAAATTCCTCCATTGAGTGGACCGAGTCGACCTGGAATCCGGTTACAGGCTGCAACAAGATCAGTCCAGGGTGCAAGCACTGCTATGCCGAGCGCATGGCGAAGCGGCTTCAAGCCATGGGGCAGCCCAATTACGTTAATGGCTTTGATCTCACTTTGCAAGAACGCGCGTTGCAGTTGCCTCTAAAATGGAAGAAGCCGCAGACCATCTTCGTCAACTCGATGAGCGATCTTTTTCACAAAGAGGTTCCAGTGGCATTCATCCTGAAAGTGTTCGAGGTGATGCGGAGGGCGAACTGGCACAACTTTCAAATTTTGACCAAGCGATCCGCTCGACTGCTTGAGCTTGATTCGATTTTGCCGTGGGCGCCGAATATTTGGATGGGCGTAAGCGTGGAGACCGAAGACTACGCGTTTCGCATTGATCATTTGCGCCGAACCACCGCGCATATCAAATTTCTTTCCCTCGAACCGCTCTTGGGGCCGCTCCAACGTTTGAACTTGAATGCAATTGATTGGGTGATCGTCGGCGGCGAGTCTGGTCCAGGCGCGAGGCCAATGAACCCTTTGTGGGTAATCGATATTCGAAATCAATGTCAAAAAGCAGGAGTACCTTTCTTTTTCAAACAATGGGGAGGAACTCGTAAGAAGCAAACCGGACGAGAACTCGAAGGCCGGACCTGGAGTGAGATGCCTGTAATTGATGTGAACTTGACAACACGAACTTTTTCTCCGGTTCTTGTCAACTAGCCATCGAGTGAAACCGGGTTGGTGCTTATCTTTTACGCAAGTGCGACTCACAGCTTATCAACAAAAGGTGAAAGCAAAATGATGAACCGTCGCCAATTTCTAAAGAGCACACTGAGCGCCGCGATTGCCGCGCCTTATATCATCCCCGCCTCCGCTCTCGGCAAAGACGGCTTCACTGCGCCGAGCGACCGCATCACCATCGGCTGCATCGGTGTGGGCGGCATGGGCACTGCGAACATGAACAGTTTTCTCGGCAAACCCGAAGCGCAAATTCTCGCCGTGTGCGACGTTGATACCAAGCATCGCAATCGCGCGCGCGATACGGTCAATGAGAGATACGGCAACAAAGATTGCGCAACCTACAACGACTTTCGCGAAGTGCTCGCTCGCAACGACATCGATGCGATCTCGCTCGCGACGCCTGATCATTGGCACGGCATCATCGCCGTTGCTGCGGCGCGCGCGGGCAAAGATATTTATGGCGAGAAACCGCTCGCGTACACGATCTCCGAAGGCCGCGCCGTTGTCGATGCGGTGCAGCGTCATGGCGTGGTGTGGCAAACGGGAAGTTGGCAACGCTCGCAACAACATTTTCGTTTCGGCTGCGAACTCGTGCGCAACGGTCGCATTGGAAAAGTTCACACTGTGCGCGTGGGCTTGCCGCACGGCAATAGCATTGACAATCGCGGCACGCAGCCCGCGCCCGTGCCCGAAGGTTTTGATTACGACATGTGGCTTGGGCCTGCGCCTGCGCGACCGTATAATCCGAGCCGGTGTCATTGGAATTTTCGTTGGATCAGCGATTACTCCGGCGGGCAGCTCACGGATTGGGCGGGCCATCATTGCGACATTGCGAATTGGGGCATGAACACGGAGTATTCCGCGCCGATTGCCATTGAAGGCCGCGCGGTTTATCCGCCTGCGCAAGACGGGCTCTTTGATACGCCGGAGAGTTATTACTTCGAGTGCAAATTTGCCGAAGGCTTCACGATGATTGTTGCTGATCGCAGGCAGCAGCCGAAAGGCATGGGCGTGCAATTCATTGGCGAAAACGGCTGGGTGTATGTGGATCGTTCGGGCATCGACGCGGAGCCGAAGTCATTGCTCACTTCGATCATCGGTCCGAATGAAATGCAACTCTACAAGAGCAACGATCATCATCAAAACTTTTTGGATTGCGTGCGCACGCGCGCGTTGACGATCACGCCCGCAGAAGTCGCGCACCATTCGATTATGATCGGCCATCTCGGCGTGATCGCGATGAAGCTCGGTCGTAAAGTGGAATGGGACGGCGCGCGCGAGCGCTTCGTGAATGATACCCAGGCCGATCGCATGCTGTCGCGTCCGATGCGTAGTCCGTGGCATTTGTGAAAGTTCGTGGTCGTGCCTTAAGGCGCTTTGCATTTTGTACCTCTACCTCGTTGAGTATTGCAAGCTACTCTTTAACGTCCTGCAAGGATGAGCATGAATAAAACCGAGTTTCTCGCAGCTCTTCAACTCGAAGCAGCCACTTTCAACAACGCAGTTGCCACGAAAAAAGGCGACTGGATCATTAAAGGCTTCATCGACATCGCTAAAAATATTTATACCATTTCGGTCGATACGAAAGTCATCTCAAAGATCATGGAGCTACTGCTCTTTCCGGAGTTGGCGAGCTTTGCTGAAAGGCACAGGCTTAAAATGGTTTTGGCGGAGCATCAAAACTTTTATCCCGACATGACTTTCATTGATGAAGAAAGCCGTCGCTTCGCACTTGACATTAAGAGCACATACCGAGTCGATGCCGAACACGTCAACGGAATGACATTGGGAGCTTTCACCGGTTATTTTCGGGAGCGAAAGAGCACGAAGAATATCTCCTTCCCATATCACTCTTACACGGCTCATTTTGTTCTCGGTGTAATTTATTCAAAGACCGACGGCGAGGTTGATGAACGAAGAAAGTATAAATTGGACGAGCTGGAAAACATTACTTCGGTCATCAATAGCTTTGAATTTTTCGTTCAGGAAAAATACCGCATTGCATCGGATCGGCCAGGTAGTGGCAATACGAAAAACATTGGCTCCGTCACTCAAATAGCGAATTTGATAAATGGTTCGGGCCCGTTTGCAGAACTAGGCATCGAAACCTTTGACGACTATTGGAGATTTTATCTCACCAAAGATATGGCGAGGGCGGCAGAGCTACCGAACCGGCCTTATACCAACTTGGCGAGCTATTTAAAGTACAAAGGCAGTATGCGGAGGAAAAAGAAATGATTTTCAAGCCGTTGCCACGGTCAAGCGCCAAGCCCGTGGTTCCTCCCATCAAATGCCAAGGCATCAAAACGAAGCTCGTGCGCTTCATTTCTGAAAACGTGCAATGGCAAGGTCGCGGACGTTGGATCGAGCCATTCTTAGGTTCCGGCGTTGTGATGTTCAGCGTGCAACCTCAACGCGCGCTTGCGAATGATATCAACCCTCACCTTATTGCTTTTTATCAAAAGCTGTATGAGGGCGCGCTCACTGTCGGTATGGTGAAAGAGCATTTAACGCGCGAGGGAAGCCTACTCCTAAAAAAGGGCGAAAGCCACTTTTACGAAATAAGAGCGCGCTTCAATGAGAAAGCAGATC
Organism: bacterium; assembly: GCA_041918175.1. Classification (GTDB taxonomy): domain Bacteria; phylum Zhuqueibacterota; class Zhuqueibacteria; order Zhuqueibacterales; family Zhuqueibacteraceae; genus JABWAN01. Next base: position 4,092 of record JAYRWE010000125.1, on the reverse strand, counting down.
CATTGGATTTTCTTTTTCTCAGTCGATCATGCTTTAACGGGGTGATGCGGTTCAATAAGAAGGGAAAATTCAACGTTCCCTTTTGCCGCAAACCGGATCGGTTTCGACAAGCCTATGTCACCAAGATCGTCAATCAAGTCGGCAATGTTTGCAAGATCATGCAAGGCAAAGCATGGGAATTTCGCGTTGGCGATTGGCGCGAGTGTTTAGCCGAAGCCAGACCGAACGATTTTGTTTATCTCGATCCACCCTACATTGGACGGCACACGGATTATTTCAACCAATGGTCGGAAGACGATGCAGCGGATTTGGCCGCGCTAGCGAAAAACCTCCCTTGCGGTTTTGCGCTTTCCATGTGGAAGGAGAATAAATACCGCTCCAATGCAGCGTATCTCAATCTTTGGAGCGGCGTTGAACAAAGAACGATCACGCACTTCTATCACGTCGGTTCGACGGAGACGTTGCGCAACTCGATGGAAGAAGTGCTTTTGATCAAACAAGGCCACGAAGCGATAAACTTCACACAAGAACGCCCGCTGAAAAAAGTGCGGCAACTGAGCATGGTGTTGTAAAATGAACATGATTGTGAGGAAGCAATGAAACCCATCTCAAGAAGGTTTTGCAGAAGTTTGTGCGTTATAATTGTCCTCCGCTTCACCGTTTGTTCTTCCTTTGCCCAAATCCCCTCCGACGACCTCGCAAAGATCGAAGCTGCTCTTCCTGCAAAGGCAACCGCAGCGCCGCAGCATCCACGCAAGCTACTCGTCTTCACATTAACCGAAGGCTATAAACACGCGTCAATTCCATACGCAGCGAAAGCGTTGGAGCTGATGGGACAAAAGACCGGCGCGTTCACGACGACGGTGAGCGAGGACATGGCGAGCTTTAACGAGAGCAATCGCAAACAATATGATGCGGTGTGTTTTGTGAGCACGACCGAACTCAAGTTTGCAGATACGAAGCTGCGCGAGAGTTTGCTGAAGTTTGTCAAAAGCGGCAAGGGCGTCATCGGCATTCACGCGGCGAGCGATAATTTTTATGACTGGCCCGAGGCCGCGGAGATGATGGGCGGTTTGTTCGATGGCCATCCGTGGAATGCAAACGGCGCATGGGCCATGAAGATTGATGATCCGCAACATCCGCTCGCGGCTGCATTCAAAGGCGCAGGCTTTATCCTGAGCGATGAAATCTATCGCCACAAAGCGCCAATCTCGCGCGAATACTTGCGCGTGCTCGTGAGCCTCGATCTCGCGGCTGAAGGCAACATGCAAGTCGAAGGCTTGCGCACTTCGGATATCGACATTCCGATCAGTTGGGTGCGCAACTTCGGCAAAGGCCGCGTGTTCTATTGTTCGCTCGGTCACAACAATTCAGTGTATTGGAATGCCGCCGTGCTCCAACATTATCTCGACGGCATTCAATTCGCGCTCGGAGATTTGCAAGCGGACGCGACGCCGAGCATAGCGACTTGTTTGGCCGCAGTAGCAAAGTATGATTATGGTCAAAGCCGCGGTCGCCTCACGGAGTTGGATAATTTCATTCGCGTCTCGCGCTCTTCTCCCGCAGCCCTCGCGCGGCTCGAAAAGAATTTCATCACCATTCTTTCTTCACCAAACGCGACGCTCGCGGGCAAACAATATGTGTGCGAACACTTGAGCACAATGGGCACAGGCGCAAGCGTGCCGACGTTGGCAAAATTGTTAAACAACTCTGAAACGATTGAGATAGCGCGTTTCGCGCTTGAACGCATTCCGCACGAAGCTGCCGCGGCTGCATTGCGCAACGCATTGCCGAAAGCAACTGGCAGTGCGCAAATCGGCATCGTCACTTCCTTGGGGCAACGCCGCGATGCCGAGTCCGTCGCGCTTTTGTCTGGTTTGATGAAAAGCGCCGAAGCGAGAATCGCGCACGCTGCGATTGCGGCATTGGGAGCCATCGCGAATGCGGACGCCGCCAGAGCGCTCGATGCTGCGCGCCGCAACGCGAGCGGAGAAGAGTTGTACCGCATCGCCGAGGCACGCTTGCAATGCGCCGAGGCCTTTGCAACAGCGAGCAACAAGAACGACGCGATGCTCATTTACTTGCAACTCAATGCCGAGCCGTATCCCGCGCCGATTCGTTTTGCCGCGTTGCGTGGCCAAATTAAAACCGAGCCGGAAAACGCCGCGGGCCGCATTCTCGCTTTGCTCAAAACGCAGAACGCGGAAACACAAGCGAGGGCCATTCGTCTCGTGCATGAAATTCCTTCCACGCAAAACATGAGCGCTATTGTCAATGCATTGCCCTCGTTGCCCGCGCTGCAACAAGTGCAACTCATCACCGCGCTCGGCTCGCGGCGCGAGGCTGTCGTGCGCGATGCAATTACGCAAGCGACAAAGAGTGAAGCTGAGGAGGTGCGACTCGCAGCGCTCAAAGCGCTTGCGCAAGTGGGCGATGCTTCTTCCGTGCTCGTGCTCGCTGAGGCTGCGGCAAAAAAAGGCGCGGAAGGCGAAGCTGCGCGTGCGAGTTTGAATAGTCTGCGCGGCGAAAACCTCGATGCCGCCATTGTCTCGCAACTTGCGACGAGCGCTGCGGCAATCAAAGTCGAGTTGATTCGCAGCACAGAAACGCGGCGCATCACCGCGGCGACCTCGGCGCTGCTGCAAGCCGCGCGTGATAACGACGAAGCCGTGCGCCTCGCGAGTCTCAAGGCGCTGCGCACGACGGCCAGTGCGGAGCATGAGCGCGTGCTGCTCGATTTTCTTATTCAAACCGAAAGCGAAGACGAGCGCAACGAGCTTGAGAAAACCGTTGCTGCCGTGGCGCAAAAAAATCCCGACGCCGATACGCGCAACGCTGCGATACTCGCGCTGCTGCCGAACGTGAAGCAAATCGAAGCGAAAGCCTCGCTGCTACACGTGCTCGGCAAAATCGGCGAAAGCTCCGCGCTGCCGGAATTGCGCGCGGCATTGGCAGGCAAACAACCGGAACTGCGCCTCGCCGCGATTCGCGCACTCTCTGATTGGCCGAATGCGACGCCGCAAGATGATCTCTTAAAGATCGCGCAAACTTCCCGCGATCAAACTGAAAAGATTTTGGCGTTGCGCGGCTTCGTGCGTTTGTTGGGATTGCCGAGCGCGCGCTCGAGCACGGAAACGCTTGCGCTTTATCAAACCGCTTTGCAACTCGCACCCAATCTTGATGAACAGCGCATGGTGCTTTCGGGTTTATCCCAACAAAAAGGCGTGGACGCATTGATGATGGCGACGCGTTATTTGAGCGATGCGACTCTCAACGCGGAGGCCACGGCCGCGGTACTGAAAATTTCCGAAACCACGAGCCGCACTGCGCCCCTGCAAACAAAACCCGTCTTGCAACAAATCATGAAAGGCGAGAATGAAGCATGGCGCACGCAGGCGCAAAATCTCTTGAAAGGAATCGAGCGTCTCGAAGATTTCATCATGGCGTGGGAAGTCTCCGGCCCCTATGTGGGCAAAGACGTTTCGCTGTTCGAATGTGCTTTCCCGCCGGAAGAGAATGAAGGAGTTTGGAGTAAGGCCGAATATGCGATTGACCCGCAACAGCCGTGGCTCGTGCCGCTCGATAAAATGCTCGGCGGCGAATCACGTGTGGCGTATCTGCGCGCCAAAATTTGGTCGGATAAAGCGCAGCCTGCGCGGTTAGAATTAGGCAGCGACGACGGCGTAAAAGCGTGGCTCAATGGCGCGCTTGTGCACGGCAACAATGCGAGTCGCGGCGTGAATCCCGGCGATGATCGCGTTGCGGTGAATCTCAAAACTGGAGAGAATGTTTTGCTGCTCAAGATCATTCAAGGCGCAGGCGGCTGGGGCGCATGCGCGCGTGTGCGAGGTGTTGCAGGCGAGCATCTTGCGGGTGTGCGAGTGGTGGAGTAGAGGGTGGTTGCTTGATGCTGAATGCTTGATACTTGATGCTGGTTGCTTGGGTTATGAATGTCACGTCCTGAAAAAAGTTGACACTTTTAGGGGTTAGTCTTTTGGCTTTGGCTTTGGCTTTGGCTTTGGCTTTGGCTTTTCCCAACCCCAGTAAGTCGTAGGCTTACTGGGGTTGGGAAAATTTTTCGATTTATTTTGC
>JAYRWE010000124.1:0-23503 GCA_041918175.1 bacterium | reverse complement strand
TCGGATTGGGACAAAAGTGAAGCGCAGAATCCATGACTTGTGCTCCTGAAAAGAGTGTCGCGTTCTTTCCCTAAAAATGCACAAGAAATCGCAGGAGCGCAAAGTAAATCAGGACTCCACGATTGAATGCAGAGCTACCGACAATCAAGCTTATTGAGACCACCGCTCCTCGTTCCAATCCAAAGCACCCTCCCGACTTCGTTGGGATCTTCATAGATTAAAGTGATCCAATTGTCACTCAAGCTATTAGGGTTGTTGGGGTTGTTTTTATAGTGCGTAAATTTCTCTTTTTTTCGATCAAACTTATTGAGACCTCCGCCCCAAGTTCCAATCCAGAGCACCCCCGATCGGTCTTCATAGATTGACTTGACATCGTTGTTACTCAAGCTATTGGGGTTCTTGGGGTCGTGTTGATAGTGCGTAAATTTCTCTTTTTCTCGATCAAACTTATTGAGACCCCCGCCAAAAGTTCCAATCCAGAGCACCCTCCCGATTTCGTCGGGATCTTCATAGATTGAAGTGACAATATTGTGACCCAAGCTATTGGGGTTATTGCGGTCGTGTTGATAGTGGGTAAAGGTCTCTTTTCCTCGATCAAATTTATTGAGACCACCGCCAGAAGTTCCAATCCAGAGCACCCCTGATCGGTCTTCATAAATTGACCTGATAGCGTTGTTACTCAAGCTATTGGGGTTATTGCGGTCGTGTTGATAGTAGGTAAAGGTTTCTTTTTTTCGATCAAACTTATTGAGACCACCACCCTGAGTTCCAATCCAGAGCACTCCTGATCGGTCTTCATAGATTGACAAGGTAGCGTTGTTACTCAAGCTATTGGGGTTATTGGGGTTGTTTTTATAGACCGTAAAGCGGTAACCATCATATTTGTTCAGCCCGTCTGCTGTGCCAAACCAAATAAAACCTTTGTTGTCTTGAAGAATACAATACACCGAGCTTTGCGAGAGTCCTTGCTCCACCCCGATACGCTCAAATTTGATCCCGCGAGCGGGATTTTGGGCATGCAGGTTTTGAACCGGTTGCAGCAGCGCGAAAATAACCGCGCAGCGCAGCATCAGTTTACACCGTTCGTTTTGGGCGTTTTTAGTTTTCATTGCATGAACATCCCGATTTGTGTACGTGTCACGCCGATGGCGTTTTGAATTTTTATGATCGTGCTTGCTATAAACATTTCACGCCTCCGGCGTTTTTTGGCTTGAATTCAACGCCATGCCCTCTGCGCTATGCTCTCCGCCCTCGGCAGCCGCACCACAAACTCCGTGAATTTGCCTTCTTCCGTTTCCACTTTTATCTCCCCGCGATGCTGCTGCACGATGATGTCGTAGCTGATCGACAAGCCCAGGCCTTGTCCCGTCGGTTTCGTGGTGAAATAGATTAAGATTTTGTTTGCGATTACAGGATAAAAAACTAAATTCTTTACAACAAACAACATGAAAACAAAGGCGCCAATCTTCATATCTGAAGCCAACGATCAGGAGAATACAGATGGATCTTCACGAACGCATCTCGATCAATCCGAAAGTTTGCCACGGCGAGCCTTGCATCAAAGGCACGCGTATTATGGTGACTAACATTTTGGCGGCGATAGCTGAAGGTCTTCCCATGTCGGAAATTCTTCAGGATTTTCCCGGCACCACAACCGAAGATGTTTTAGCTTGCGTCGCCTTTGCGAATGACGTTATCCAAGAAAAAGAGTGGTATCCTGTAGCTGAAACTGAACCCGTCCTGGTGTGATGAAATTTCTGGCCGATCAAAACGTTCGGTTTCGTGCCGTTCTCGCGCTCAGAAAACTGGGGTACGATATTCTTCATACTTCCGAAATCGGGCTGGCCAGGCGCGAAGATGAGTTTGTTCTTGATACGTCCGTTGCGGCTGGACGCACACTCATCACCCTCGACGAAGGCATCGGCGACTATCGGGAGCTGCCTTTGCCAGAACATCATCCCGGCGTCATCCGCTTGAAACTCTCTCCGCAGCGCTGGCAATGGGTTTCTGCACGTCTTGAGCAGTTTTTGCAAACGACGAACGAAGAAGAATGCCGCGATAAATTGGTCATTATATACAATGATCGCGTGCGTTTAAGATAGGCGCAAAAAGCCGACCTCCTAACTCTTCGGCAACCGCACCACAAACTCCGTAAACTTCCCTTCCTCCGTTTCCACTTTAATCTCCCCGCGATGCTGCTGCACGACGATGTCGTAGCTGATCGACAAGCCCAAGCCTGTGCCCTGTCCCGTCGGTTTCGTCGTGAAAAACGGATTGAAAATTTTCTCGCGAACCTCAGCGGGAATGCCATTGCCGTTGTCGCGGATGCGGATTTCGATTTTGCTGCCAAGATTTTTGGTGGAGACGGAGAGCGTTGGTGAGAATGCGTTCTGAATAACACCCCCCTGGCCCCCCTCAAGGGGGGAATTATCAACAAGCCCTTTCTCACGGGGGGATTCATTCGCGGGCACACTCTCACGAGAGGGACCGACAACAATTCCCCCCTTGAGGGGGGTTAGGGGGGTGTTGCGCTTTTTTTGATGCGCCGCATAACACGCATTGTTGATCATATTCAAAAACACGCGACTCAAATCCTGCGGCACGACTTCGAGTCTGCCAATCGACTCGTCGTATTCCTTTTCAATCGTGATGTTGAAGGAAGCATCGTTGGCACGCATGCCGTGATACGTGAGATTCACGGCTTCGTCGAGCAAATGATTAATGTCCGTCAACTCGCGCTGCCCCGATGAGCCGCGCGCGTGCTGCATCATGCTCTTCACAATGCCATCCGCGCGCTTGCCGTGGTGGTTGATCTTCTCCGCGTTCTGCTCCAGCGTCTCTAAAATTTCTTTGATATTCGCCAAGCTTTCACGACCCACGATCTTCCATCCACCATCTTCGATCTTCACAAGCTTTTCACTATCCACTATCCTCGATCCACTATCCTCAATCTTCAACCCTCCATCCTCGATCTTCACAATCTCCTCCCGCAGCTCCTTCGCCAAATCCACCGACAGCGCGGCAAAGTTGTTCACAAAATTCAGCGGGTTCTTGATCTCATGCGCGATGCCGGCGGTGAGCTGGCCGAGCGAGGCGAGCTTCTCTTGCGTGACGAGTTGTTGCTGCGTGGCTTGCAAATTCGTGTGAGCCGCGTCCAATTCTTGATAAGCCGCTTTAAGCTCCGCGGCTTTTTGCAATTCCACTTCATGACGTGCGTTGTCAACTTCGAGCTGCAAAGTTTTCTTCATCTCAGCTTCGAGACTTTTATTGGTGCGGGCAATATTGTGCGAGAGATAAATCGACATGGAAAGCAGAAGGCCCAAAACGCCGACGCCGTAAACCAACGCGTAAACCAACGGGAGCGAAAGAATCGCAAAGACGCCAAGCATCTCAAAAAATCCGATGATGAAAACCGCGAGTAAGCTCAAGCTAAATGCGGCAAAGCCGGCTCCAATAATCCATGCTCCCGGCGCTTTGCGGCGCAGGGCGACAATAACCACTCGCACCATTTCAAGCAACGCAATCAAAAAGAAGAACGCGGAGGCTCGAGTGGCGACTGCAAACCATGTCCATATCGCAAGGCCAATTCCAACGAAAGCAAAAATCCAAAACTGGCGAGGCAGTTTGAGATAGAAAAATGAATAGAGACAGCGCAGCCCCACGAGCGGCATCAGGGCGACATAGGGTGAGATCAGCCGGAGAAGTAGCAGCGCGGAATTTGCGTCCGTGACATAAAATGGCCGATGCTCCAGCAACCCCCAAAGACCAATGGTCGCAGTGAACATGGCAAAATAAAAATTCGCGCGGTCGCGGCGATAGAACAAAAACAACAGGAAGTGCAGAATGGCAAACGACAACGGCACCGCAATCGTCAACGCTTCGACAAACGTAAAAAATCTCGTATGCCAGGCCCGAAGCATTTGGCTATGATTCAAATCGCCGATGCCCATCCTGAACCCCAGCTCCGTCATCGTCGGCGGTCGGTGGCGCAACACGTTGAAGCCCGAATAGCGCACGGCAATGAGATGCTTGGTTTGGCGAAAGACGATGAATTTCGGCTGTTGCCCGATCGCGTTGAATCCCGCTTCGCCGGCGCGCGAAGCGCTCACTTTGCCGAATTGATAGAGCAAGACGCCGTCGAGATAAACTTCCGAAGCGCCGTAGTGGAAAAGATTGAAAGCCAGCGGCCGGTTCAACAACAACGAATCAACGGTCAAATGCAGCCGGAACCAGCCGCTGCCGTTCCATCCACTTTGGGGAAGTTGATCGAGCTGCAGCCGCGAGTCCACCATCTCCCAGGAGCTATCGGCGAAATCAGCATTGGCCCAAAGCCGGACGGCCTCCGCTGGATCACCGGCACGATAGCGCCAGTTTTGCGTTAAATAAAAGTAGCCTTGCGTTAGATCAAACTTCTCGCCGAGCTTCAGGCTGTCGGCGGAGAGGAAATATGTTCCGCTCTCTTGCGCCACAAGCGGAGAGCGCAATAACAAAATGATTCCGAGAAGAATTTGAGCGGCCCTTTTCATCATAAGCGCGTTCCTAATTAATTTCGGCTTTCGCGGTCTTTGGGCAAGCGAATAATGAACTCCGTGAATTTTCCTTCTTCGGTTTCCACTTGGATTTCCCCGCGATGCTGCTGCACGATAATGTCGAAGCTGATCGACAAACCCAAGCCCGTGCCTTGTCCGGTTGGTTTCATCGTGAAAAATGGATTGAAAATCTTTTCGTGAATGCGCATTGCCGCTTGATCAAGCATAGTGTACGAAAACTTTCGACGGCTTGCATTTCGAAACGAGCTTTAGTATTTTAGAACTGAATAAATCAGGAGCAATTATATGCAAGCCTATCACGTGCAAACGATCGTTGCCAACGACGGCACGCTCAAACTGAACAATTTGCCATTTTCCGCGGGCGTGCCTGTCGAGGTAATTATTTTAATGCGCCCGACCGTTTTGCCGAAACAAAACCAATACCCGTTACGCCATACGCCCGTCACTTATCTTAATCCCACCGAGCCGGTTGCGCAAACGGATTGGGAGGCGGCGCAGTGATTATTCTCGACACCCATATCTGGGTTTGGTGGGTACATGGAAACGCGCAACTGCCCAACGCCCATCACGCGTATCTGCAAACGCACGAAGCACAAGGTTTGGGCGTCAGTATTATCTCCTGCTGGGAAGTAGCCAAACTCGTCGAGAATAATCGTCTCAAGCTTCCTTGCTCTGTCGCCGACTGGCTTGATCAAGCTTTGGCTTATCCCGGCATTCGCTTGCTCGATCTCACGACGCGTATCGTGCTCGAGTCAACGCAGTTGCCTGGCACATTCCATCGCGATCCTGCTGATCAAATGATTGTTGCCTCCGCGCGAGTTCACAACTGTCCTTTGATGACCGTTGACGCAAGGATTTTAGCGTATCCGCATGTCAACTTGGTTCCCTAATCGACCTCCTGCGTAATCTCACGCCTTCGGCAACCTCACCACAAACTCCGTGAACTTCCCTTCTTCCGTTTCCACTTTAATCTCCCCGCGATGTTGCTGCACGATGATATCGTAGCTGATCGACAAACCCAAGCCCGTGCCCTGTCCGGTTGGTTTCGTCGTGAAGAAGGGATTGAAAATTTTCTCGCGAACCTCAGCGGGAATGCCGTTGCCATTGTCGCGGATGCGGATTTCGATTTTGCTGCTAAGATTTTTGGTGGAGACGGAGAGGGTTGGCGAGAATGCGTTCTGAATAACACCCCCCTGGCCCCCCTCAAGGGGGGATTCATGAGGTATTCCCCCCTTGAGGGGGGTTAGGGGGGTGTTGCGCTTTTTCTGATGCGCCGCATAACACGCGTTGTTGATGATATTCAAAAACACGCGGCTCAAATCCTGCAGCACGACTTCGAGCTTGCCGACCGACGAATCATATTCCTTTTCAATCGTGATATTGAAAGCGGCGTCATTTGCCCGCATGCCGTGATACGTGAGATTCACAGCGTCGTCAAGCAGATGATTGATGTCCGTCAACTCGCGCTGCCCCGATGAGCCGCGCGCGTGCTGCATCATGCTCTTGACGATGCCATCCGCGCGCTTGCCGTGGTGGTTGATCTTCTCCGCGTTCTGCTCCAACGTTGCCAGAATCTCCTCGATATTATCAAGGCTTTCACGATCCACGATCCTCGATCCACTATCCTCGATCTTCACAATCTCCTCCCGCAGTTCCTTCGCCAAATCCATCGACAACACGGCAAAATTATTCACGAAATTCAGCGGGTTCTTGATCTCGTGCGCGATGCCCGCGGTGAGCTGGCCGAGCGAGGCGAGCTTTTGCTGCGTGACGAGCTGCTGCTGCGTGGCTTTGAGATGCGTGTGCGCTTCATCCAAAGCATGATAGGCATGTTTGACTTCCTCGGCTTTTTGCAGTTCCACTTCTTTACGCTCGGCCTCGGCGCGGAGAGCTTGCGCTTGCGCCTCGGCAGTCTGCGCGCGCAGCTCGGCTTCGCGCATGCGACTGCGCGCGCGTTCTTTTTTCAATAAACGACGCCGCTGTAAGCGATCCACCATAAACACGCCGGCCACAAAGCACACGCCGTAAAAAGTATAGGCCCACCAACTGCGATACCACGGCCGCAAGATTTCAAAGCGATACTCAGCCTCGCGGCTCACGTTGCCGTGCAAGTCTTTGGCGCGCACGTGAAAGCGATATTCGCCTTCGAAGAGATTGGTGTATTCCTTTTGCGTTTCTTTCACCCAATCCGACCACTCGTCTTCATAGCCTTCGAGCCAGGTTTGAAATCTGTTTTCGGATTCCTCGGCGAAGCTGGTGGCGCTATATTCAAAGCGCAACGCGTTGCGGCTATGCGGCAACACGGCGCGTTGCTCTGCCTGCGTTGCGCCGCCATAGAGCGTAACCTCGTCCTCCACACGCACGCGGCGAACGAGCGCGGAAAATTCCGGCGCGCTTGTGTTTTGCGCGTGCGCATCATAACGCAACACGCCTTCCGGGCCGCCAAACCACGTGACGCCGTTGGCTTCGGGATAGATCGTCCAAATGGTGGCTTTGGGAAAACGCAGCGCGGGCGTTTGCACCCAGGCATATGCGCCGGAAGCTTGGCGCTGCACGAGATTGATTTCCGCGGCTTCTTCCGCGCCGAGCCAAATGTTGCCCGCGAAATCTTCGGCCACTGCTTCAACATCGCGCGAGCCGTTTGCGAAGGCATTGCCAAAAGTGGAGTCGGGCAAAAAAGTCCGGCGCTTTTCATCAAACAAAAAAAGCCCTTCATCACTCGTGAACACCGGACGGCCGTTGGCGCGATAAACACCGACCCAGCCGCGCGGCAAGCCGTGGCGATGATCATAGCGCTCTAATTGTGCCGTGCTCAAATCTTCGCCGGAAAATTTCACGTGCAAGAGGCCTTGCGATTCCGTGCCCAACCACAGTTCGCCGTTCGTGGTTTCCATCATGCTCCAAATCGGCTCGTGAATATCTGGCACGCGGCCTTCGTTGCGCCAGCGCGTGGGCGAGGTGGGATCATAGCACAACGCGGCGAGTCCGTCATACAACCCAACAAACACGCGGCTAGAATCACGCGCGGAGGCCGCGAGTGTGAGCGCCGCAAACGCGCCACTCACAGACTCGTGCGCAAACGTGGCGGTGTCGCCCATGACTTGATAAACGCCGAACGGCGTGGCCACGAGCAACGTTTCGCGCGCAACGAGCAGAGACCAACTTTGCGCGCGAATGCCTTGCACCGGAGCAAACACGGCTTCGTGCGGCAACATCGTTGTTGACCACGGCGATTTCGGCTGCAAATAACTCACGCCCATGCCCGTGGCAATATACAAACGTTCGCGCTGGCGCACGATCGCAGCCGTGAAGTCTTTGACACCCGATTGCGCGCCGTAAAATGAAAACGGCGAGCCGGCCTCGATGCGCGTGAGCCCGTGGCCCAACGCGAGCCAGAGCGCATGATCGTTTGCGACATAAACGCAATTCACGGTTTCATCTTGCAAGCCCGCGGCGAGATTGAAGAGCTGCACGCCGCGACCGGCGCGATCCATGATGATCAAACCGCCGCGCGTGGTGGCGAGCGCAAACGCGCCGTTGGGCAAGGCCGCGCCGTGATAGAGCAGGTTGTCTTGCAAATATTTTTTGAGCGGCGTGGCAAAGGGCTGCAAGGTTTTGCCGTCGTGGAGAAAGAGGCCTTCGCCGCGCGTGCCGATGAGCATGCGCTCGTGGTCATACGGCAGCATGATGTAGATGCGCTCTTCGGCAAACTTTTCGCCGTGCGGCACAAGCTGCAAAGAGTCGCCGGCCACTTCGAGCAGACCGATTTGCCATTGGCGGAGAAAGATGCGCTCATGCACCATGAACAAACGCGAGAAGAGCGTCTCGGCTTTGCGGCTGTGCATGCGCTCGCCGTCCCAGCGCAAAAGCATTTTGTCTGTGCCGAAGTACACGCCGCGACGTGTGGCATACGCATACCACACTTCATTGAAGCCGCGGCCTTCCGCGCCGACGTGCTCCATCAACGACACGTATTGCAATTGCCCAAGCGAATCCGGCGCGAGATAGCCGAGATCGCCGACCGCGCCCACGTAAATGCGGCCGCGCTCATCCATGGCAAACGAGCGCACGCCGGATTTGTTGGGCGTGGAAATGAGCCGCCACGTGGCGCCGTCATATTCGAGCACGCCGTTCCAATTGCCGAAATACATGACGCCGCGCAGGTCTTGAATCACGGCCCAATTCTGCGGCAGCGCGCCGTATTCTTTGGGAGTGTAGTTGCGAATGAAAGGCCGGCCTTGTTCGTTGAGATTGGTCGAAGCGCTTTGCGCAAAGTTTAAGGCGGGAGTCGAGCAGAGACAAAGCCCAAATACTGCGGCAGCAAGTTTGAACATTCATTTCTCCAAAAGCGAAAGGCAAAACGATTTTTAAAGTAAATGAAGCCATGATCGGGGCAAATAAGACAAAACGATTTCCGGCAAGCCCATGCTTGAATCGTCTTGCCGGAAATCGTTTTTGCTTTTTGGTTTTTGCCTTTATTCGACGGAGAACGCGGCGAGCTTGGAGCAGAGCACCATCATGTAATACGTCGCCCAATCTTCTTTGGACATGGCCTTGAAATCATGCACGAACACGCTCGTGCCGAGAAAATTGGGGCCCTCGAAAACGAACGAGGTAAACATCTCGCCTTGCTTTCCGCCTTTTTTGTCTTTCAAGATTTTGAAAGTCTCGGTGCGGAAATCTTTTTCGTTCGCGCCGCGTGAAACCTTGAAAGGCAGCGCGGCGTTGTTGCGCGGAAATTGGCTTGCGAACAACTCGGCAAACATGAACGGGCCGCCGCGTTTGCCGGAAAATTCATATGGCGGTTCTTCGTCTTCCGCTTCATCTTCTTCTGCCGGCGGCTCTTCGTCTTCTGCTTCATCTTCTTCCGCCGCGGGTTCTTCGTCTTCTGCTTCATCTTCTTCCGCCGCGGGTTCTTCGTCTTCCGCTTCATCTTCTTCCGCCGGCGGTTCTTCGTCTTCTGCTTCGTCTTCTTCCGCGGTGGGCTCTTCGTCTTCTGCTTCATCTTCTTCCGCCGCGGGCTCTTCGTCTTCTGCTTCATCTTCTTCCGCCGCGGGTTCTTCGTTTTGCGCTTCATCTTCTTCCGCTGGCTCTTCCGCTTCGTCTTCATCCGCAAGCACCATGTCGGGATCGGTTTGCCCCTCCCAATTTTTCGGAAATGCTTCTTCCTCCACCCAAGCCGGCTCCGCTTGCGAGTCTTCCCAATTATAAGCCGCTTTGCCGCTGCCGGCTTTTCCAAAAACGGATTTCAGCGCAGGAATTTTTGCAGGCGCTCTGCGCAAGCCGCTTTCATAACTTTGCATGGCTTGCTTGCCGGCTTTGCGCGTTTTGTTTTTTTCGAAGCGCACGAACATACCCACGCGCTTGCTCGGAGACCAAGCTTCGAACATGCGATCCTGCGCGGAGTAGCTCAACTTGAGGCCGTGCGGCACGGCCACGGTCGCGCCGATGCTGTAGTCTTCGTAAACGTCGATCAAATTGCCTTGAATGTCGCCCGCATTTTTTGTTTTCACCTCCGCGCTGATTTTCTGCAAGGCTTTCAAGTCTTCGGCAGAAACGAGCGCGAGCGCTTCGGCCACGGAGGCGGTCCAAGCCAGTTGCAGCGTTTGCGCTTTGACGACTTTCACTTTGCCGTTTTTGGTTTTTACTTTTCGCGCCGGAGCTTTCACCACCGCGGGTTGTTCCACATGCGCGCTATAAAGATTGGCTTGTTTGGAAGGCTCGGTGGGTTTGGGATCTTTGGAGGCGGGCAAAGCGGCCAAATAAATTTGCGCCGGAATCGCCCAATTGATGCTCGCAATGCCTTGGTGCAAACCGCCGTCGCCGACGCCCACCACCGCGCCGCTCTTGTCGAAAATCGGCGCGCCGGAATGGCCGGGCTGAATCGTAGAACCGACGCGCAAAATTTTGGCGCTATATTTCGGATAGCCTTGTTTGCCCACCACAGACTCGAAGTGCGCGGCGCTTTTAAAGATGCTGCCCATGATTTGTTGCTGGCCGTCGATGCTCGATGAGAAGTGAAGGCCGTCGCCCTGTATGGTGTTCACGTCGCGCGGATAACCCCAAATATAATGCTTGTCATCAGGGTTCGGCGCCACGCTCGCGATTTTGAGCGGCTTGAGCGCGAGGTCGTTGGTTTTCAGTTTGAGCAAAGCCAAGTCGGATTCTTGATGCACGGCAAGAATATCGGCTTCGCGTTCTTTCTTCAGCGCTTCGGAATAAACGTTGATGCTCGCCGCGCCAGCGACCACGTGCAGCGCAGTGACGATATAATCCGGCTGGGACCACACAAAGCCGGTGCCGACTTCCACTTTGCCGCCCGCGAAACGCGTCGTGATCTTCACCACGGACTTCGCGCTCTCTTGGTGCGAGCCGGCTTGGGCGAAGAGGTTGCTGATGAGGCCGCTCACGAGGAGCAGCATAAAACAAATCATCATCCGAAATCTCGTAGCCCCGGCCCCTTGTGGGCCGCTGTGCGTGCGCGCATCAGCAATGCCCCACAAGGGGGCAGGACGACTTACTTTTCTAATCTTTGCAGTTCGCATAATGTCTCCTCGACTCCTTTGAGTATTTCGATTTGTTGATCCACGGGCAAACGTTCAATCTTATCGGCGAGTGCGCCGAATTTTTGATAGAGCGCATTCTTCGCGTCTTCCACTTCGGGTTTATAAAGATTGCGATACACTCGCAGAACTTCGGAGGGATCGTTGCCCAAACGCTCCAATGAAATTTTATTGCAGAGGTCGAGATCAGCCAGCGTGCCGAAGAGCGAGCTTGACGCCGCCTTTTGCACGTCGCCGACTTGCACTTGCGTATCCTTCGGTTGGATGCCGAGCTTTCTCCACGCCACAAACTGTCGTGCTTCCGTCGCACTATAACCTGCTTTGGTCCATTTGGCGACTTCTTCTTCAATGGAAGCGGAAAACATCTCCGACGAGCGCAAGAAGAGGCCGAACAAAATGCCGCCGATGCACGCAAAGCCAAAGCTGCCGATGCGCACGCCGTTGATTTTGAGCTTGCTAATCAAGCCTTCTTCCGTGGCCGCTCCGCCGTCGCTTTGCAAGCCGAGAAACGCGGCGAGCAATGAAGTGAGCGCGCCTAGTATGATCGAAACCACGGGCGATACAGACAACCCGACAATGATGCCGACGAGCAGACCCATGCCGAGCCCGGAGAAAACGTTGATTGCGTTGTTGCTGCCGCTGGTTTGCGTTCCAGCGCTTTGCGTTTCAGCCATGTGATGCTCCAGTGTGGTTAGAAGAACGTGTAGTTGATGCCGAAGGAAAAAATCTGCCGCAATTGCACAGCGTCTTTATGTTGCGGATCATAGATCAAATCCACGTCGAAGTTTACTGAAAAGAACTTGCTGATCTTCATAATCAGTTCATTGTCCCAGGTGGAATAAATCGCGCTCACGTCGTCGAACTCAGCAAAAAAATCGAGCTTGGATTTCAACAGCACGTTCTTTTCGATTTTCCAGGCCAAATTCGCGGTCGATTCAAAGCCGGGCAAGAAATGAACTTTTTCGCTCGCGCGCGTGCTCAAATCGTTAAAAAGCTCAAGCTCCGCTTCCGATAAATCCGCGGGCGGAGGCGCATTCAGGTCGAAGCCGTATTCCGCCTGGGCCAGGTTGCGGCTATAGGTATGCTGCACAAACTCGTGCAGCGCCACGCCCGCGCGCCACGAAAACGTTTTCTCCACTTGATAGATCACGCCGAGACTTTGGCGCAGATAGCCGGGGTCGAGAAACTGTGTGAGCCGCTGTCGGTCGCCGCTCTTGTCGTTGTATTCGTATCCGGTGGTAAGTTGCGTTTCGCCGTTGAACGCGAAAAAAGGATGAAGCCGCTTGCCCACTTTGTAAACCAGGAGCGATTCCAACTCAAGCTCGTCTGAAATTTTGCGCAAGCCGAGATCGCCTTTTTTGATCTGGCCGTAGGTGATCTTCGCCGTATTCTTCCAATTTACCTTCGTGCGATTGTTTTCCCAGACGGTGTTCACTTTGATGCGCCAGGCCACGGACTCCTCCCCGCCGCGCGACCAATGGCTGTTATGATGATTCTGCGTCAAATTCAAGGCGCTTGTCAGCGTATTGCTCCAGCCGAAGACCTCTTTCTTTTCTTCCGGCGGTTTTTCAGAGCTCTGTCCGAAGAGCAGCGCGCTGCCGCTCAAGGCGGTGATGAGCAGCAAGATAATTCTTTTGGCGGGCATCATTCTTCTCCTCTCATTGAAGGGGTTCGTACTGCGCAGCGTTGGTGAATTGGAATCAAAAGAAAACCTAAACCGTTCTGCCTGTTCCGCCGGCTTTTGAATTACAACCGAACGTTGAAAAACTTCGTGCGATGAATACGGCCTGGGCACTGTCTGAGCCGAGCAAGCTGAGGAAATTTTCATTTGAGATTGCAGGGTAAAAGGCTACACCAGTTATCAGACACGCTGAAAACTGAAGCCCTCGCGGGCAGCACACGGAGCAAAAGCATTCACCAACGAGCTTTTCCGTGTGCGTTTTTGATCCATGTGTGACCACAAAATTTTTAGAATTTATTCTGACGATCGTGTAAACACCTCACGCTCGTTTGTCTTTGGTCCAATACCAATACAGCGGCAGCCCGAGCAGCAAGATGCCGATGCCGATAAACGCGTTGCGTGTGTCGCGAATAAGCGTGTTGCAAATGAACAAAATGACGGCAAACGCGAACACGAGCGTGGCAATGGGATAGCCCCACGATTTATAGGGGCGCGGCGCGTTCGGCATTTTGCGGCGCAGCATGATGACGCTCAACGCGGCCATACCATAAAAGAACCACGAGCCAAACACGACATAAGCCGTGAGATGATCATACGTGCCGCTGAGCGTGAGCACCGCGCCCCAAATGCCGATCACGAGAATGGCGATATAGGGCGAGCGAAATTGCGGATGCACCTTGCCAAAGGCCGGCGCGAAAATGCCGTCACGACTCGGCGCGTAAATCGAACGCGGCCCGGCGAGCGCCTGGCCATTGACCGTGCCGAAGGTTGAACACATAATGCCGGCCACCACAATGCTCGCGCCCACCGCGCCAACGCTCGCGGTTGCCACAGCCGCGGCGATGCGCGTTTGACCCGGCATTTCTTGAATGGGAATAATCAACGCATAGGCGATATTCGCGAGCAAGTACACGCCCATCACCGTGAGTGTGCTGATGATCAACGCGCGCGGCACGTTGCGCGTCGGGTCTTTCGTTTCGCCCGCGGTGATGGTGACGTCAATCCAACCATCATAGGCCCACAGCGCCGAGACCATTGCCAAGCCAAAGGCGGTCGTCATTTCAAAAGTCCAAGTCTCCGGCCACCACGGCAGCATATTCGCGCTTGAAGCTTTGTCGGAGCCAAAGGCAGTGACAATCAAGAAAGCGAGCGCGGAAAGCTTGGCGACCGTGAAGACATTCATCAACCATCCGCTGAATTGCACGCCGCGAATATTGACAATCGTCACAATGGCAATCGCGACGATGGCGATGATTTGATTCCAGCCGAGTGTGAACGGCACGCCGAAGATGCTCCAGTCCGCGCGGTAAAACGGATTTTCGGGACTCATTGCGGGAAAGAAGTAGCCGAGATACGTAGAGAACGCAATCGCGACCGCAGCCATGGAGCCGGCTTTGTTGATAAAGAAATCATTCCAACTAAACAAGAAGCCCCATACTTTGCCGAAACCTTCGCGTAGATAAACATACGGCCCGCCCGATTGCGGCAACACAGAGCTGAGTTCCGCGAGCGAGAGCGCGCCAAAGAGCGTGAGCAAGCCTGCGAGAATCCACACGAGCATGATGGGGCCCATGGCCGGCAAGTGTCCGGCAATGGTTGCGGGCACAATGAAAATGCCCGAGCCGATAATGCAACCGATGTTGATAGCCACAGCTTCTTTGAGGCCGAGTGCGCGTAATAATTCGGGGGAAGAAGAGGAAGTGGATGGAGCGGAGGCAACAGCGCGATCTTTCATGCGGTCTCCACAGACTGAGGTTGAGGTGAGCAGCGACGATTTGACTGGAACTCAAACGCCTTCTATAAAAAAATGGAAGGCAAAATCGAGGCGCTCCGCGCCAAAACCGATTTCATGATACCAACGCTCGCGCAGAAAGTCAAATGCGAAAATTTGGCGGCTTGACTTTCCAAATGGAATTGCGCATTTTGTTGCATGAAACCAAAGGCCGCAGCGCAAAAGCCCAAGCGCAATTATAATCTCACCTGGCGCATCTTCGAAGCGCTCATTGCATTGTTCTGCCTTCTTGCCACGCATCAAGCCATTTGGGTTTATTTTAATCGAGACCTCGGGCAACGGTTGCGCGCCGAATATCCCAATCCCTCGGTCTGGCTTGTTCCGCTTTCCCTTTCTGCTCGCGACACCACGGGCATGAAGCAAACTGAGTTTGAAGTTGAGCACACACCGATTCAAGTCACGGGCTATGGCCCGGCGGAGCAGGATGTTGTGCTCAAAGTCAACGGCGTGGAGCAAAAGAAGAAACGCAGCGCCGACGGCCGGTTGGAATTTGAAAACATTCCGCTGCGGCGAGGGGCAAATCGACTCCAAGCTTTCCCATTGGAGAACGAAACCTATGCTGCGCGTTTAGAAGAGCAAGAGCCGGCGCAGTCGCTTTACTTCAACCCGAAGACGCCATTGCCGCCGCGCTTGGTGCAAATCATACCGTTCACACGCGATTCCGTGGCTCTCATCGGCGCGGCCGATCCTTCCACCAAAGTTTTTTGGCGCGATGCGGCCAAAGCCGAGTCATACGAAATTCGAACCGACGCTTTTGGATTTTTCAAACATCTCGTGCAGCACAAAAGCGCGGCTCCGACGCAATTTACGCTTTGGGCCAGGCCGCAGCGCGCGCGCACGCCGGAAGTGAAGATCATTGGCGACTCGGTTGTAATTGGGGCGCAAGCCTTAACTGACTCAACGCATTCTCCGCTCAATCGCCGCGTGACGATTGACCTGTCAACGCCGAATCAATTCACAATCATCGCGGAAGCGACGCTCTCGCCGCACATGCAACTTCCGCATTGGGTGCAAAGCAAGTTGATCACTGCGGAAGAAGTGCTGCGCGTGTTTTTTGGCGTCGAGTTTTCCTTTTTCAAAAAGAGACCATCGACCATTGAGCCGTTTCAACAGAGCTTGCCGGAACTGTTGGATGGCCATCGGCTCATGCTCAACTTCACGGGCAGCATTCCCGCGGAAGGCCTTTTGGTTTATTTCAGCCATGCCGGCGCATGGAACGACGTGCCGCTGGCATTTCCGGAAGACGAAATTCGCTTGCTCGCACCCACAAACGCTCCGGTTAAAATCAATCAACCCGCGAGCCGTGTGCTGCACCACGCCGACAGCGCCAAAACTTTTCTCTGGTGGCAAAAGCCCAACAAGCGTCGCGACGACGACGACATTCTTTTCAAAGTGCTTTATGATTCGACGCGCAGCCGAGCACAAACAGAAAGCGATTCCCTCAAAACCGAAAGCGCGCAGCAAGCGCGCCTGAACACAGGCCCGAATCATTTCTTCCGGCAATTGCAAAAGCTCGAAAGCGTGATGCCTTTTAAGTTGCGCGATTTCCTGCATGCCTTGTTGAACGCAATGCCTTTCGTCTGGCTGTTATGGATTCTGCAAAAGCAGGGCAACCAAAAACGCCACGGCTATCGCGCGATCCTATACGCCGCCACGCTGACTTTTTTAATCTATCATCTCACGCTTTTGTGTCTGCCGCTGTTCTCTACGAGCTTTCGCTTTCTCGATCCGTTTCTCGCCAACTTAGTCGCCGTCATCCCCTCGGATATCATGCGCGAGACAGTGAAGAACCTGGGGATCGTTTATCCGTTCATGACTATCGGCATGGTATTGCTGTTTCGCCTGTTATATGCCACCTTGCTACAACACAAGCCGCCGCGAATTTGGCGCAACCCGCTCGCCAAAAATATTTTTCGTTGGCTCTTCTTTTGGCCCGCGGCGCTGCTCTTACCGCTGGCTTTGTTCATCGGCCTGGTGCTCGTGCGCAAAGATGCGATCGTGCCCGCGGGCGCTCAGGCATTGGTGTTAAACTATCTTATCATCGCCTTGATCTTCTTCGGCCTCGGTTTGGTGTTCTGCTGGTTCTTTCTCTATTGGTTGCTCACGTTCGGCTTGGGCATGCGCATCCAAAAACGGATTGTGATTCGCGTCAGTTGGGCCATGCTCGCTCTGCCTTTGCTGCCATTGGTAGTCGAAGCCATTGCCGCGTTCCTGCGCCATTCGATTGTGACCAATTGGAAAATTTATCCGTTCTTCCTGCCGACGCGTTTAGACAACTTTCTGTGGTTCATCATCATCGTGCTGGCGGGCACGGCGCTGTTTCGGCAATTCGCCGAGTTGAGCATTCGCTTGACGCGCAATGCGTTTGGTTTTGCCCTGCTCCATTCGCGTGCGGCTTCATGGGTGTTGCTCTTTGTGTTCGCGCTGTTCAGTCTGCCCATGAATTATGTCGGCGGCACGCTGGAGGGGCGCACGGTGAGCATTTATGATCTCAACGCACTGGCCATTGGCATTGCCAATCTCCTGCCTTACGCTTTGCTCTTGGGCCTGGTCATCTATCTGAGCAACTTGAGCCGCAAAGACCAGTTCAACCTCGGCGCGGAAGCGATTCGCGTGGGCACGTTGTTGTTCGCTTATTATCTCATTGGCCGCGCGACGAGCCTGTTGTTTGCGCCGATTCCAATTTTGCTCGGTTGGTTTATCTTCACCCGTTTTGTTTTAGTGGAACGCACCAAGCTTTCCCCCGCGATCACAAGCGAAGAGGCCAAAGCGCTCGTTCGGCGCCTGCTTGATTTCAAAGCTGCGCAGGAAGCGCTGCATAGCCTGCAAAAAAGTTTGCGTAAAAAATATGCGCAAGGTGATATTGATTTCGAAAAGATGAATAGCAATCTCACCGCAAGCAAAACGCGCATCGAAGAAACCAAAGCAACCCTGGCCGAAGAAGAAGGCATTGTCAAACAAAAAATTTTCGGCTACGGCCCGGAGGTGAATCCGGCGGCCAATGCCAAGACCGCGGTCATTTACGGCATGCTCTTTTCGATTCCATTTCAAGCCGCGAAATGGCTGAACATTTTTGAAAATCCGGAAGTCGTCAATTATCCGTTGTTGAGCCTGCTGACGAAACTGCTGTTCTCGCTCTCGACTTGGTTTGTGATCGCGTTTGTGTTCGGTTATTTCTTTCATAAAATTCGCGGCCACGACGGCTTCTTCAAAGCGCTGGCATTCACCGGCGGCTATTTGGTGGCCACGATTCCATTGCGCCTCATCAACCTCGATCCGATTTTGGAGCAAGGGTTCGTCGTGCAGGCGGTGCAAGTGCTCGCGTATGTGCTGCTGCTCGCCCTCATCGCGTTTGATTTGCGCACGCTGCAAAAACTCGAATACGGCTGGCGCGAACTTTTAGAAGTGCACGGCTTCACGAAGATCACCGCTTACGGCTCTTCCATCGCGCTGGCTACGATTGCGAGCCTTTCCGGCAAAGATTTGCTGCCGTTCTTGTGGAATATCTTTCATTGGCTGTTTGGCATGAACACACCATGAGCGCCGCGAGCGCGGGCTCGTGCAGGTTTTGCGCCTCGCAAACTCTATTACCCACGGGAGGTTTCATGTTCGGTTCCGTCATTCTCGAAGTCGTGTTGGGTTTGATTCTGGTTTATCTCCTGCTCGGCTTGATTTGTACTTCCGTCAATGAGTTGCTCGCGCAAGCCATGCGTTTGCGCGCCAAAACGTTGGCCGAGGGCATCGGCAATATTTTGAACGATCCCAAAGCGCAAGGCTTGGCCAAACTTTTTTATGAGCATCCGCTCATCAAAGCGTTTTATCGCAAGGGCGACCGGCCTTCTTATATTCCGTCGCAAGCTTTTGCCATTACTTTGCTCGATATCGTGACGAAAGATCATTCGGTGCAGTTCGATAAGCTCGAGGAAGGAGTAAACAACGTGGGCAACGAACGCGTGCGCCACGTTTTGCAGCTCTTTGTTAATCGTGCGGGCGGGAAGATTGAAAACGTACAAGCCAGCTTGGAGCAATGGTTCAATGATTCGGTGGAGCGGATTAGCGGTTGGTATAAACGACGCATTCAATGGATCACGTTGCTCGTCGCCTGCGCTGCCGCGTGTTTTAGCAATGCCGATACGGTTGCCATCGCCACGCAACTCGCGAGCAATTCGGTGCTGCGTGCCGCGGTTGTGGCGCAAGCTGAAAGTGTTGCGCAACAAGCTGCGCCGACCACAGCGGAAACCACGAACGAGTACTTGACGAAGTTAAAAGCCGCCGGTTTGGATATAGGATGGGAAAAGGGGTTGCCGCAAGGCTTTTGGCCGTGGGTGCGCAAGATTTCAGGTTTGTTGATGACGGCGCTCGCGGCCTCGCTGGGCGCTCCGTTTTGGTTTGATTTGTTGAATCGCGTCGTGCGTTTGCGCAGTTCTGTGGCCCCGCGCGCGCCGGAAGAGAAGGCGAAGAGTTGATTCGAGCAAAGCGCGCGCGACGGGATGCAGTCGCTTTGAAGCCACTCTGCTTTGAAAAGGCCACCTAGAGAAACAAGCGGAGACGAACCCTAGGTGAAGCAGCGACGGAACAAAAAAAATCAGCGCGTACTTGAAAAGTCAAAGCGCCCTGCAATTCAAACTTGAATGCGCGAGGCACAGTGCGTATATTGGCGGCGCAAAAGATGATTCACGCGTGGCATCAATAACAAAAGAAATCACAGGATGAGTGCAACGATCAAACAACTTTCGCGTACGCCGGATTTTTATGTGCGCGAAATTCCTATCTATGGCGACATCATTCTCGCGCCGATGGCGGGCTTTTCGGATTTGCCCTATCGCATGATTGCGCGCGATTTCGGCAGTGCGATGGGTTACACGGAGTTTGTTTCCGTGGACGGCATCATGCACGGCAACGAGAAGACGATGCGTTTGCTTGAATACGACGCGTCGGAGTTTCCGATGACGTTTCAAGTTTTTGGCAGCGATGAGGATTTGATCGTCGATGCCTGCAAGAAGGCGGAGCAGCTTGGCCCGACGATTATGGATTTGAATATGGGCTGCTCGGTCGCAAAAGTTTCAGGGCGCGGCGCGGGCGCAGGCTTGTTGAAAGATCCCGTGAAGATCGGCCGCATTTTCAATCGGCTTTCGCACGAGCTTTCCATTCCCATCACCGGCAAGATTCGCCTCGGCTGGGATTTTCAAACGCGCAACTATCTCACCGTCGCGAAGACTTTGGAAGACAATGGCGCGTCGTTGATTGCGGTGCATGGCCGCACGAAATCGCAAGCGTATGACGGCAACGCGGATTGGGATGCGATTGCGGAAGTGAAGCAGGCGGTGCAAGTGCCAGTGCTCGGCAATGGCGATGTGAAATGCGTGGCCGACATTGGGCGTATGAAACAACACACAGGCTGCGACGGCGTGATGATTGGCCGCGCGGCCATCGGCAATCCCTGGATTTTTTCGCGCAAAGATCGCAGCGAAGTGACGTTCTTCGAAAAGGCCGCGCTCATTCGTCGCCATCTGCAACTCATGCTCGATTATTACGACGGTGATTATGGCTTGATTCTCTTCCGCAAACACGTGGTGCGCTACATTCACGAGATTCGCGATGCCGCGACTTTGCGCGGCGGTTTCGTCACATGCGCCACGCCGGAAGATTTCATCGCGCTGCTCGAAGAGGCCGAAGCGAAACACGCGCTGCCCAAGGCGGCGTGAATGCAAAATGCGCGCACTTTGGTGGTCATGGCAATTTTCATCGCGCTGGCGATTGCGGGCGGACTGGCGCTCATTGCCGTGCCGAATGTCGAGCTTTTGACCGTTACGATTTTTCTCGCGGGCTACATGCTCGACGCGTGGCGCGGCGCAATCGTCGGCGCGATTGCCGAGTTTCTCTATTCGTTCTTTAATCCCTATGGCGTGGCGGCGCCGCCGTTGTTAATCGCGCAAGTGTTGAGTCTCGCATTGTGCGGCATGTGCGGCGGGCTGCTGCGCATGGTCGCGCGCGAACGCTTGCCGCGGCCGTGGATGTTTGCGTTGTGCGGCTTGTTTGTGACGCTCATTTTCGATGCCGCCACGACTGCGAGCACCTTGCTCATCACACAACAAGGCTTTGCCGGTTTGATCGCCGCGCTCACGTTCGGATTTTATTTTTATATCGCGCATCTTGCGAGTAATACTTTGCTCTTTGCCGTGTTGTTGCCGCTCCTCATTCCGCGTTTACAAACGCTAACCATTTTTCGAAACCCTCCCCGTGCGAATGTCGTTTCCCTTGCGAAGATTTCGTAGTCCCGGCCCCTTGTGGGCCGCTATTTCCGTGCTTAATAGAGCACCCCACAAGGGGGTGGGGCTACTGCTTTGCACACTCATCTCCTCTGCGCATGCGCAAGTGAAGATCGACATCATTCAAATTCTCACGGATTCGGCGCGCACGGCATTGACCGATACGACGAGGGCTGCGCTCGTGGATACCTTGGCTGGCGATTCGACGCACGTGCAGGCGCCGAAGCCATTGCAGTATTTTCGCATGCCGAGCGCGGCTTTCGCGCTCACCCCGGAGCAACGCGAAGAATATCTTTTTCAAGATTTGACGCAATTGCTCGCTTATGAATTGCCTGTGCTGCCGCTCGTCACCGGCGAAGTGGGCTGGCCGCGTTATGTTGCGAGCGCAGAATTGCCGGCGCGCGTTGTGGCAACGAGCATAGATAGCGTGTGGTGGATTCCGGGCGTGTATGGCAATGTGGATTTCACAAGCATACCCGAAGCAAGCTTTATGACGAGTTCGCTTGCAAGCACGTCGGATTGGTTGTTGTCATCTCATGGTGCTGCGGGAAATTTTTCATTGGCGAGCGACTCGATCGATTTTGCGCAGCCGCTTTCTTCCGCGGAATATAGCAAAGGCCCATATGGCGCGGATGCCGTGCGCGTGAATTTCAGTCGCGCGTTTAGCAAGCGCATCACGGGCGCGCTGCATGCGACTTTCAGCAACAATGACGGCCAGTTTGTAGATTTGCCTTACGAGGGCCACAAGGCCATGGGCAAGTTCGATTATCGGCTCAGCCCAAGAGCACGGTTGCGTTATCGCCATTTCAACACACGCAACGAAGCGGGCATTGGCGTGCCGTTCTTTTTAGAAGAGCAACCGGAGTTGACGAATGCGCGGCATAAAGAAGAGCGTTTGTATCACGGGCTGGAATGGGAGCGCGCGCATGCCATCACTGTGCGCTTCTTCTCTTGGCAGATAAAAGAAGAGTTGTTCGATCCGGCGCGGCTGGTGCGTCATCGCCTGCGCGATTGGGGCGGCGAGTTTATTTGGCAAAGACAACGCGAACGTTCTGCGCTCGCGGCGCATGTGCGCTTGGGCAAAGAAGAAATTCACAGCACGAGCATTCTTGCCCGCTCGCGTTTTTATCAAGAGCTTGCATTACAAGCAGCGCTGCGCGTGCACGCGCGTTTTTGGCTGCAAAGCGCGGGGCAAATGCGGTTTAAAAAAGATTGGCCGACCGGATACTCGGCTGCGATTTCGGGTTTATATCAGAGCGATGAGCACAAACAGCTTTGGGCCAAGTTCGGTGTTTATCAGATTCCGCCCGCGCTTGCCGAGCGCGATAATGAACTGCCAACTCTCGCGCGCAATGAAAACTTGCAAGCCGTGCGTTTGGCGCATGCGCAACTCGGCGGACGTTTGCAGCTTTCAAATGTCGCCGCGCAATTTGCGCTCGGCAATGCCATGTGGCAACACAGTCTCAATTACAGCACAACCCTAGACACGACTGCGTTTCCAGAGTTTGGCGATAGCGTGCAAGTGGTGAGCGCATCGCGTCTGCAAAACCTTAACGAGACGCGGCAACACCTCGGCGCGCAGATGAGTTTGCAGTGGCGACCGCTGCCGCAATTGCTCACGAGTATGCATGGCGCATTCGCACAGCCCGAGGCGGCGCAAGCGTTTTGGTTTTGGCACCAACCCGAAAGCTATGTGCGCGCCACGCTTTCCACGCGCATGCTCATGTTTGAAAAAACGATTGAGGTGATGCCGCGCTTCGCCGTGAATTATCTCGGCGAAAGGCGCGCGCCGATTTTTTCCGCGAGCTCTGGCGCACCGTCATTTCAAAGTTTGCCCAGCGCGGTCACGCTTGATTTTCAACTGCGCATACTTTATGGCACAGGTGCGCTCTTTTTTTCGTGGGAAAATTTGTTGGATGAGAGATTCGATCTGCGCGAAGGCGTGCCGCATCCAGGCCGGCTTTTTCGCTGGGGCTTTTGGTGGAAGTTTTTGAATTAGGCGATGAAGATTTTTAAACCGCGAATCGGCGCGAACGTTTTCCTCTGCGTTGCACTTTTTTGATTGCAGGCTGACGAGATGAATTTAAAATTTTCAATTTTCAATTCTCAATTTAATATGCTTTTGCTTTTCTCTTTCTTCACGCTCGCTGCCTGCGAGGCCGAGCCTCCTGCGCATATCAAAGACCCCGGCCACTTGACCTATCTCGGCTTTGGCCGCAATCGCGAAGTGCAATGCAGTCGTTGTCACGGCGAAGAAGGCACGGGCGGCATGTTTGGCCCTAAGCTACGCGGAGTGGTGCAGCGCAAAGGCACAGACCGCGTGCGCGAAACGATTCAGCAAGGTGTGATTGAAGAAGGGGAGGAAGAGATGCCGGCGTTCATGCAGCAATTGACGCCGGAAGAGATTGAGCAGGTCATTCGCTTTTTATCAACATGGGAGGATAGCGTCGGGCAATGAAGCGCTCTTCAAAAATTTCTACTACTGAATTTTGCACTAACAATTTCGTCCGCCATCGCCTGACGCTGCAAGCATCAGGCTAGAAGATGCAAGCCCCGTGAACGGGGCTGCCACCCAATTGGTGTTTAGCGATCTTTAGATCGCTTTCACCTTTTAGCCTGATGCTTACAGCATCAGGCGGAGATTGACG
>JAYRWE010000123.1:0-27678 GCA_041918175.1 bacterium | reverse complement strand
GGTGGGGGAATAAAGTTGGCCCTGGGTGGGGGAATTATCTTGGCCCTAATTCGATGAAGTGGGGGAATAATCGTGGCCCTCGACATTTGTTTCAATGCACTTCGTGCTTTGGGGTCTTCATCAACCAGCGGCGCGCTGGCGTGTGGATTCGCTTCTGAGTTTCAATGCACTTCGTGCTTTGGGGTCTTCATCAACCTAGGATTGCACTGTCGATTCTGATAGGGCCGAGAGTTTCAATGCACTTCGTGCTTTGGGGTCTTCATCAACTCTCAACGTTCGGATTCGTGGCAAGCGACGATCGTTTCAATGCACTTCGTGCTTTGGGGTCTTCATCAACAAGTAGCTGGTGGAGAAACACCTTACTGTTTCTGTTTCAATGCACTTCGTGCTTTGGGGTCTTCATCAACGGCGCTGAAGAAACCGGTTCTGGTCATCCCGGCGGTTTCAATGCACTTCGTGCTTTGGGGTCTTCATCAACATGTGCGGCGCTGCTCCTGCGAAGCGATAGCGACGTTTCAATGCACTTCGTGCTTTGGGGTCTTCATCAACTTCTTTCCGGGCCGGTCATGTAATCGAGCAGAAAGTTTCAATGCACTTCGTGCTTTGGGGTCTTCATCAACTTGAATACTGGCGTGCACGCGCAAGTCATCCCAAGTTTCAATGCACTTCGTGCTTTGGGGTCTTCATCAACCAGCCGGTTCGATTTCGACTATGCAGCCAGTGCGTTTCAATGCACTTCGTGCTTTGGGGTCTTCATCAACCCTCCTCAAAGGAGAGGACGGCGAGGAAGTGCGGGTTTCAATGCACTTCGTGCTTTGGGGTCTTCATCAACTTTCTGTGGTGGCACCTGTAATGAGCGCCAAAAAGTTTCAATGCACTTCGTGCTTTGGGGTCTTCATCAACTTGGCGATGTTCGGGAAATCCCCCTCGGCGTGAGTTTCAATGCACTTCGTGCTTTGGGGTCTTCATCAACTTCAACAGCTCAAACGGACATATATAGTACACGCGTTTCAATGCACTTCGTGCTTTGGGGTCTTCATCAACACGGCCGCGCACAATCACGGGCCGGCAGCGGATGTTTCAATGCACTTCGTGCTTTGGGGTCTTCATCAACACTGATCGCGCAGGGATGTCGAATGATCCTAAAGGTTTCAATGCACTTCGTGCTTTGGGGTCTTCATCAACTTTGACTACACTAACGGTACGTTAATCCAAACTGGTTTCAATGCACTTCGTGCTTTGGGGTCTTCATCAACTCGGCAGCTCCTTGCAGCACCGCGTGCTGCGACAGTTTCAATGCACTTCGTGCTTTGGGGTCTTCATCAACGTAGCGAAGATTCCAGTGAATCGTGACCCTTGACAGTTTCAATGCACTTCGTGCTTTGGGGTCTTCATCAACGCCCGCAGCGCGCGTAGGCGTCGGGTCTGCCCTCGTTTCAATGCACTTCGTGCTTTGGGGTCTTCATCAACCGATCGCCGTGACGCAATCCGCGACGCGAGCAAAAGTTTCAATGCACTTCGTGCTTTGGGGTCTTCATCAACGTTTTTTTCGACCTGCCCACTTCTCGAAATCAAGTTTCAATGCACTTCGTGCTTTGGGGTCTTCATCAACGTCGAGCTTCTTGCCGAAGCGCCCGCCG
Source organism: bacterium (assembly GCA_041918175.1). Lineage (GTDB taxonomy): Bacteria > Zhuqueibacterota > Zhuqueibacteria > Zhuqueibacterales > Zhuqueibacteraceae > JABWAN01. The sequence continues at coordinate 26,038 of JAYRWE010000123.1, read as the reverse complement.
CAAAAGTTTCAATGCACTTCGTGCTTTGGGGTCTTCATCAACGGGACGACGAGGGGTCAGTACACACTGATCCTTTGTTTCAATGCACTTCGTGCTTTGGGGTCTTCATCAACCTGGCGGGAACAACCGCATCAGGATTGATGCGTCAGTTTCAATGCACTTCGTGCTTTGGGGTCTTCATCAACACCATGTCGCAACAAAGCTCAAACCGAAACGTTTGTTTCAATGCACTTCGTGCTTTGGGGTCTTCATCAACTATATTACGGTCGGCAATCCATCTGCTGTGGGTGAGTTTCAATGCACTTCGTGCTTTGGGGTCTTCATCAACTGGGCCGTATGGGCATTGTCTAATGTGACCCCATTGTTTCAATGCACTTCGTGCTTTGGGGTCTTCATCAACAAAACGAAGAAATAAGCGCAGGCACTTGCAAGAGTGTTTCAATGCACTTCGTGCTTTGGGGTCTTCATCAACTGTTCTTTGAAAAACAACTCGACTAGGGACTAGGTGTTTCAATGCACTTCGTGCTTTGGGGTCTTCATCAACTGATGATGATTGGGAGACCGGGGATGATGAGGATGTTTCAATGCACTTCGTGCTTTGGGGTCTTCATCAACGTTTCAGGCGCGGACATCACGGTCGACGAGATCAGTTTCAATGCACTTCGTGCTTTGGGGTCTTCATCAACCCAAGTTGGTCCTGAAAACGAAAGGCGATGCGCGTTTCAATGCACTTCGTGCTTTGGGGTCTTCATCAACCGACAGTGTTTATTTCACCGGACCTCGTCTCAGTGTTTCAATGCACTTCGTGCTTTGGGGTCTTCATCAACGTGAAGTCGAAAACGATCGTTCCGTCTGCTGGTATTTGTTTCAATGCACTTCGTGCTTTGGGGTCTTCATCAACGCGCGCGTGGACAAGCAACGCATGCAAATGGGGCAGTTTCAATGCACTTCGTGCTTTGGGGTCTTCATCAACTTGGAACCGCGGCATACGATGCCAAATTTTTCAAGTTTCAATGCACTTCGTGCTTTGGGGTCTTCATCAACTTACTGATACGCGCATAGCCCGTGAGGGCTATCGAGAGTTTCAATGCACTTCGTGCTTTGGGGTCTTCATCAACCAAAATGTTTTTGGGGCTTCGTTTGGAGAGGTGACTGTTTCAATGCACTTCGTGCTTTGGGGTCTTCATCAACACACGATTTATGTGATTGCCACGCCGGTTCAAGAGTGTTTCAATGCACTTCGTGCTTTGGGGTCTTCATCAACTTTGGAGAGGTGACTCTTTGAGATACCAAAAAGGTTTCAATGCACTTCGTGCTTTGGGGTCTTCATCAACCCACTCAATCTTCACTCGGTGGTTGTATCAGCCGGGTTTCAATGCACTTCGTGCTTTGGGGTCTTCATCAACTCCTCATCTCTACCTCGACGGTGGACACAACTTTGTTTCAATGCACTTCGTGCTTTGGGGTCTTCATCAACCGAAAACGGCAGAAAGGAAGATGTCAAATGGCAAAGTTTCAATGCACTTCGTGCTTTGGGGTCTTCATCAACATTTCACCCGCCGTCAGCCAAGAGCCCACTCTCAGTTTCAATGCACTTCGTGCTTTGGGGTCTTCATCAACTGTATGGCGGCAAATTCCTGGATCCCGGAACAGGTTTCAATGCACTTCGTGCTTTGGGGTCTTCATCAACTCAATTCGGCGCCCGACCTGGCCACGGTGTATGTTTCAATGCACTTCGTGCTTTGGGGTCTTCATCAACGAAGCTCGTCGACGCCGGCCGTTATCTGCTGGAAGGTTTCAATGCACTTCGTGCTTTGGGGTCTTCATCAACTTTAATTGGTTGGAGCGTGTCGCCGTCGCTCAATGTTTCAATGCACTTCGTGCTTTGGGGTCTTCATCAACCCAAAACTGCTACTCGTACTGATGTCGGACTTAGAGTTTCAATGCACTTCGTGCTTTGGGGTCTTCATCAACTCGTCCAAGTTGGGCCCTGCAATTTCTATATTACCCGTTTCAATGCACTTCGTGCTTTGGGGTCTTCATCAACCTCCTAGCAGGAGCTAGCCATATGTACGCAGAAGGTTTCAATGCACTTCGTGCTTTGGGGTCTTCATCAACTCGAAGAACTCGTCGAATCAAAACAGCCAGACGAGTTTCAATGCACTTCGTGCTTTGGGGTCTTCATCAACCGCGTTCGCTTTTGTACAGCTTAATACTATGTTCCTATTGAGCCATTTTAGCGCGTTTGGCAGTTCACCAAAATTTTCTGCACTTAAATTTTTCAAGTTGGCGTTTTTCACACTTAAACCACTGTTTCTTGGAATGTGTACAAAGAGTCAAAAAATCGAGTTGCCGGAATTTCGATTTGCTGCTTTGTGTATGTTTTTGAATGGGTTGATCAACTTTACGAACGCGTGAAATGCGCATGGTGAAGAGCAGAACTTTGGCGGTGACTTTTACATCTGATTAGTGTTTTAAAATCAATTGATTGCTTGATGCGATTTTGGGCGTTTCGTTTTGGAAAATGTCAGCAAGTAAACGAACGGTTCCCGAAGTTAGGTTTTGAATTTTCAAATTTCTGGCTGATGCGTTTGGGCAACTCTAGGCGCTGATTTTGTCAGCGGTTTTGTCGAATCTCAATTTGAGAAATTTTTCGTTGGCTAAATCTATGTTGTGCTGAGGATATGAGGTTAGAGATTTTCGTTAACTTTTTAAAGTGAACAGAAAAAGTGGGTGATCACCGGATTCCCTGCAAGGGGCAAAGGGCAAAAGGCAAAAGGCAAAAGGCAAAAGGCAAAAGGCGGCTGTCAAAGAGCGACTGGGAGATGCGAGAAAAGCAAGGTGCCAAAAAGAGAAGGAGCCAATGTGCCAACTTGGTGAAAGGCAAAGAGCCAACAATGAAAAGAAGTCAATGAGCCAATGCGAGAGGCAAAGAGCCAAAAAAGAAAAGGAGCCAATGAGCCAACTTGGTGAAAGGCAAAGAGCCAACAATGAAAAGAAGTCAATGAGCCAATGCGAGAGGCAAAGAGCCAAAAAAGAAAAGGAGCCAATGTGCCAAGTTGGTGAAAGGCAAGGAGCCAACAATCAAAAGAAGCCAATGAGCCAATGCGAGAGGCAAAGAGCCAAAAAAGAAAAGGAGCCAATGTGCCAAGTCAAAAAATGGATGTCAAAGAGCGATTGACGAGATGCAAGAAAGCAGATTCTTTTTAAAAAGCAAGCACTGTGAGTTTTTTTTCGAAAAAAATGTGGAGACTTCCGGCAGAGGGAAGTCTCCACGGCGTGGGCAGGCGGTGAAGCGAGGCGTTTAGAGGAGCAGGCCGCAGGAGGAGTAGAGCAACATCATGAGCAGAAGCGCGAGCACGGCGCTGGCGATCCACACGCGCGGGAGCGAGAGGATTTGTCCGACGCGCGCGGCAAGCGGGGCTTGGGGCACGGGCCAGGGGAAAGGTTGCGGGGTTTCGCGAGCCGCGGGGCGCCATGCGTCGAGGGTGGCGCGGAGGCGTTTGAGCAGGGCGAGGAACTGCGGCCATTTCTCGCGCCAGTCGACGAGGAGGGCGAGGGTGAGAAGTGCGGCGGCGGAGAGGAGGTAGTGGGTTTTGCGCATGGGGGCTCCGGTTGGAGTGGTGAGTCAAGTATGCGGCGAATTGTCAAAGCAAAAGGCGGCTTGCGTTGAGGCGAAAGCTGGAATAGCTTGTTTCGATTTTCTTTCCCATTGATGCCCTTCACTTGCGCGAACTCACTCTATTTTCGGGCCTTTTCTGCACTGCATCGGTTTCATTCGTCTTCACTTTCCAGCAAGCGCGTCAACGCAGCACTAAGGCCGCAAACACCTGCGATGTGCATTGCACTCCATTCGGGAGGTCACATGCCGTACTTCGAGATTCCCTCCAGCAAAGAGATTTTTCAACAAGCATTACCCCTTGCGCAAGAGGCGCGCGCGGCATATGTGGCGCATGTCTGCGGAGACAACGCAGCGTTGCGCGCCGAGGTGGAGTCGTTGCTGGCCGCGCACGAGACGGCTTCGCAATTTTTAAACAACAAGGCGGAAGATTTGGTGTTGCCGCTGTTAGCGGAAGAAATAGGTGGTCCGCTGAACGGGCATCGTTTTGGAGCTTACCGTTTAGAGCGCGAATTAGGGCGCGGCGGCATGGGCGTGGTGTATTTGGCGGAACGCGCTGACGGCGAGTTTGAGCAACGCGTGGCGATCAAGTTTGTGCCGAAGAGCATGATGAGCACGGAGGCGGAGCAACGCTTTCGGCATGAGCGCCGCACGCTTGCTGCTTTAACGCATCCGCATATTGCGCGCTTGTTCGACGGCGGGGTGACGAGCGAGGGCGTGCCCTATTTCATCATGGAGCACATTCCGGGAGTGCCGCTCGATGTTTATTGCGCGCAACGAGACCTAGAAACGCGCGCGCGGCTTGCGCTCTTTTTGCAGATTTGCGAAGCGGTGCAATATGCGCATCGCAATTTGGTGGTGCATCGTGATCTCAAGCCGAGCAATATTTTAGTGGATGAAAAGGGCGTGCCCAAGTTGCTTGATTTCGGCATCGCCAAGTTGTTGCGCACGGAGGCGGACACGACGACGCACGAGTTGACGCTCACCGGCAATCTTCCCATGACGCCGCCCTACGCCAGCCCGGAGCAAACGCGCGGCGCTGCGATTACGACGGCCAGCGATGTTTATGCGCTCGGTGTTATCTTGTACGAGTTGCTCACCGGCGTTCGCCCTTATCATTTTAGCAACTACACACCCGTCGAGGTTGCGCGCGTGATATGCGAGGTGGAGCCGGTGAAACCGAGCCAGGCACCCCTTGCGACTGCACCGCAAACGCAGCCCACGCAAGAAGTGAGTGGACCGCACACGGTGAAATTGCGTGGGCAACTTGCGGGCGATTTGGATAGCATCGTGCTCAAAGCGCTGCGCAAAGAGCCGGAGCAGAGATACAGTTCGGTGGAGCAATTCGCCGAAGACGTTCGTCGCCATCTCGCGGGACATCCGGTGCAAGCGCGCAAGGGCACGTGGAGTTATCGCACCGCAAGATTTGTGCGGCGACACAAGTATGCCGTGGCCGCGGCCGCGATTTTCATGGCACTCGTGTTGGGCTTTGGGATCGTGACGAAGATGCAGTCGAATCGTATTGCGCTGGAGCGCGACAAGGCGGAGCAAGTGTCAAAATTTTTGATGGAGATGTTTCAAAGCTCCGATCCCAACACGGCCCAAGGTGAGACCATTACGGCGCGAGAGATTCTCGATCGCGGTGCGAAGCGTATTGCGCAAGAATTGCAAGCCCAGCCGGAGGTGCAAGCGGCGGCGATGACGGTGATTGCGCGCGTGTATCAGCAGCTCGGGCTTTATGCCGCCGCGGACAGTATGTGCGAAGTCACGTGGCAAGTGCAGCGCAAGCAGTTTGGTGAGGAGAGCGTGGAAGCGGCGCAGGCACTCAACAATCTCGCGGAGGTGAAGCGCGAACGCGGCGATTATGCGAGCGCCGAACGCTGGCATCGGCAAACGCTGGCGATTCGTGAACAACGGCGCGGCGACGAGCACCCCGAAGTGGCGGAGAGCTTGAACAATCTCGCGCAAGTGTTGGACAGCAAGAACGATGCGGATTCGACCGCGGAACCACTCTATCGTCGCGCCTTGGAAATTCAACGCAAGAATTTCAGCGAAGAAAATTTGCTTTATGTGACTACGGAAAATAATCTCGCCTCGTGGTTGCAAGATCAAAGCAGATTTGATGAAGCGGAGAAATTGTTTCGTCATGTGCTCGCCGTGCGCCGGCAACTACTCCCCGCGCCCCATTTCGATATTGCCGTCAGCTTGAACAATCTCGCCTTGTTGTTGGATTTTCAAGGCAAATACGCCGAAGCCGAGCCGCTCTATCACGAAGCCATGGCCATGTATCGCCGGTTGTTTGGCGACGAACATCCTGCGATTGCGATTTGCTGGAGCAATCTCGGCTCGCTCGCGTTTGCGCAGGGTGATTATGATAAGGCCGTCTCCAACTTTCGTGCGGCCTATGACATGCAAGTCGAGTATCTCGGGCCGGAACATCCGGATGCAATTACCAATCTCAGCAATCTCGCGCATATTCTTGCAACGCAGGGCAAGAACGAAGAGGCGGAGCGCTGGTTTCGGAAAGTGGTGGAACTGGATCGCAAATCCGTCGGGGAAAATAGCACGAACTTCGCTTCGAGTCTGGCGAACTTGGGGCGCGTGCTGCATGAGCTTGGTCGCTATGTCGAAGCCGAGCGCGCACTGCATCAAGCTTTGGCGATTCGGCGAGCACTGTTGCCGCCTTCCCATCCTTCTATAATCAAAAACCTCAACAATCTCGCAGCGCTCGCACGCGACCGTGGCGAGACAAGGGCGGCAGAGCAAACATGGCGCGAAGCATTGGCGCTGCAGGCCAACAGCGCAGCCGAGCATCCCGACGCGGCGAATTACATGACGAATCTTGCGGATTTGTTGCGCGTGCAAAAGCGTTTCGCGGAAGCCGATTCGCTTGCGCGCGCCGCGCTCGTAATGCGCCGGAAACTATTAACCACGCCGCATCCTGATATTGCAGAAACGCAAAGCGTGCTCGGCATAATTCTCCTCGAGGCAGGTCATGCTTCCGAAGCAGAACTACAATTGCGCGAAGCGCTGGCCACTTGTCGCGCCGCTTTTCCACAAGGCGGATGGGAAGTTGCCGTGATTTGCAATCGGCTTGGCCGCTGTCTAATAGCGGAGAAGAAATATGCGGAAGCCGAGCCGTTGCTGATGGAGGCGGTGGCGACACTCAAAGCCAAGCTCGGCGTGAATCATTTGCGAACGCAATCCGCGCTGCGGACGTTGACGCAATTATACGATGAGTCGGGGCAACACGCCAAAGCGAAATCATCTCGTGCGGAGCTCCGGGCAGCGCAGAGCAACGCGATAACCGCGGCAAAATAGCAGCTCCCATAACCGCTGTACTGAAATTTATTCCTCGCGCAGAACAAAGAAATCATTGCGCAATTCCTCGCGCAATTGCAGGCTCCGCGTTTTGACCAGTTCTGTGGCTCGCCGTGTGGCCGCGCCAAAAAGCGAGAATGCATCTTCTGCATTGACTTGCGACACTTCACACACGAGCATCCACTTTGGTGTTTGCGTATCACAATCCACTGCTTGAATCAACGCGCCGCGGGCATAATCATGACGCAAACCATTCCAGAGCAACAAGCCGAGCGTCGGCCAAGTACGCAGTCGCTGCTGCAAAACGGCTTCCGTATTAGGGCGATGAAAAAATTGCTCGAAGCGTTCTTCCCAACAAGTGGCGACCCACAGCGCTTGATGTGGTTGCGGGAGATAATAAAGCAGCAATGCCGTGGTTTCGTCCAGCGGCAACTCAAGCTCCACATAGTTCGCGGTCACACGCGGCGGAGCCGTGCGTGCCTGCGTCGAGACCGCGCTCGATATTTTGAAAGCAGAACACATAACAACCTCCTCAACATTGATATAAAAAAGCAGCGGAGGCTGGGAAGGCCTCCGCCGGTTTAAAAACTCATTCGTGTTTACCTGACTAACGCGCAAAATCTGTTTTCAACATCTCATGTTTTTCACCTCAAAGGAGCGAAATATGCCCACTCGTGAAGAGGTCACGCGCTTGCTGCAACAGTTCGAAGCCGGAGATCCCCAAGCGGTGTCGTTGCTCACCAATTTGTTACACGAAGAGCTTTCGCGGAAAGCGGCACAGCTCGTCCACGCGCCGATCGCGCCGCATACCATGACCACGCGCTCGCTCGTGAACGAGGTTTTTATTCGGCTATTGGATCAAAGAGTCTCTTGGCAAAATCGCGCGCACTTCATCGGCGTGGCCGCGCAGTGCATGCGTCGGATTCTGCTTGATCATGCCCGTAAGCATGGCGCGCAAAAGCGCGGCGGCAATGAACGAAAAATCGCGCTTGAAGATTTATCCGGCCAAGACGAAGCCGGCATTTCTTTACGGCCTTCTTTCGATGTGATGGCCTTGAATATCGCCATGGAAAAATTTGAGCGGCACGATCCGCGCGCAAATGAAGTCATTCAGCGCCATTTTTTCGCCGGGCGCACGTTCGATGAAATCGCGGAGGAGATGCACATGAGCGTCGCCACGGTGAAGCGCGATTGGGAATATGCGCGCGCCTGGCTCAAGCGCGAAATGGATCGGCCAGAAGAAGCAAATTACGGCGCGACAGAAAACGGCCAAGCAGCAGGTGCGGCATAGAATCGGAACATTGGAATGGTTGAAAATGGAAAGCACGATTCTAATGACTGGAGGAGTACGACGATGGAAACACGCTGGCAACATGTCAAGACGATGTTCGCCGAGGCCGTGAAGCGTCACGGAGAAGAACGTTTCGTGTTTTTGCAAGAAGCTTGTGGCAGTGCGACCGAGCTCCGCGCCGAAGTGGAGGAACTACTGTTGGCGCATGAGCGCGCCGGGAATGATTTTGCCGTGCCTGCGGCGGAGGTGTTTGCCCCGTTGCTCTCCGAAAATTTCAAGCAGAATCTCACGGGACAGAAACTCGGCGTCTTCCGCGTGGAAGATGAGATCGGGCGCGGCGGCATGGGCGTGGTTTATCGCGCGCATCGCGAAGACGGCGAGTTTGAGCAAAAGGTAGCCATCAAAGTTTTGCAAATTCGCAGCGCAGAGTTTTTGCGCCGGTTTCGACACGAACGCCAAACACTTGCCGCACTGAATCATCCCAACATTGCGCGCTTCTATGACGGTGGTGTGACGGCGGAAGGCCTGCCCTATTTTGTTATGGAATGCGTCGCCGGGCATGCGCTGCATGACTACTGTGTGAACCACGCGCTCGATCTGCGCGCCCGGCTTGCGCTCTTTTTACAAAACTCAATTTTTTGGCGCAGATCAGAATTCGTGCCGGTGATTATGTAGCAGCCGAATCCTTGAGCGTAGCGGCTTTGGCAATCAGTCAAAAACAAGGCAAGGACCCACAGAACATTGCGGCCAGCTTGAACAATCTTGCTCTGGCGGCCGATGTCAAGGGAGATTATGACAAGGCGGAACAACGGTATCGGGAAACCTTGGCTCTCATGCGCATACTTCACGGCGACGAACATCAAGACGTTGCCACAATCATGAACAATATTGCCGCGGTCTTGCAAGAAAAACAAGAATGGGCCGCGTCTGATTCTTTTTATCGTGAAGCGTTGGCAATAAGGCGGAAAAAACTCGGCAATGAACATCCTCAGGTAGCAAACACATTGAGCAATTGGGGAACGATGAAACGGCAAAAAGGCGATCATGCCGATGCAAAGCCTTTGCTCACTGAGGCTTTGGCAATCTCACGCAAGCTTCTCGGCAATGAGCATCCGGAAGTCACGATGAAGATGAACAATCTTGCGCTCGTTCTTCAGAAGCTCGGGGATTTTGAAACCGCCGAGTCGCTGTTTCGCGAAGTGCTTCGCATTGATCGTAAGACTTTCGATCAAAACAACCCGGAGTTGGCGGTTGATCTGCTCAATATGGGTATGCTCCTGGTGGACAAAAATGAGCACGCGTATGCCGAGTCGTATTTGCGCGAATCACTCCAAATACATGAAAAAATCAAACCCACAGGGCACTGGTTAATTGGTAATGGGCGAAGCGTTCTCGGGTTTTGTTTGTTAGGGTTGCGCCGTTATGAAGCCGCTGAAGCTTATCTCATGCAAGGTTATTCTATACTCAAAGAGAAACGTGGCGAACAAGACAATCGCACCCAAAGAGCATTGCAACGCCTCATCAACCTCTACGAAGCTTGGCACAAACCCGCCAAAGCCGCGGAGTATCGCGCGCTGCTGCCGAAAGAGGAAGGCACGCAAAAATTTTCCGCCAAATAATTCCGGCTCAAAACACAATCCGGCTTGCACCTGGTTTGGCGCAGGCCGGATTTTTGAAAATAGCCGCCTTGCTAAAAAGCTTTGACACTAACGCTTCGTCTTGAAGTATTCTTGCCGATGTTCCCGCAGCAAATCTTGGCCGCGGCGCCAACTTTCTTGCGCATTCCTCGCGCTGTTCCATGCGCCTCCGCTCGGTCCCGCGGTCGCGCGCGCAATAGCCCAGCTACCTTGAGCAACGGCTTTCGTAAATTCTTTCGCCGCTTCTTTCTGCTTGTCGGATTTGAAAAACGCCATGGTAAATCTCCTTTCTTGGGGTTGATAGAGCAAACTAATGCTTATGCGGTTATGCTTTTGATGACGGATGGTTCGCTTCACTTCAAATCATTCGCGTCGAAAAACACGACGTGAACGGCGTCGGGATCATGCTCTTGCGGAAAAATTGCTCCCACTTTGTCGTTTTCCAGTGCGGCGCTCAGTTGCTCCGGTGTCAATTGATAAGCTGAGCCCGTCGCAAAATCCACGACCGCGCCGATGATGCCCCAACTGAAAATGTTTCCAACAATGACGGGAACCGTTCTGAATTGCTTTTGCAGGTTCAGGCTCACGTCTTGGTACCCCATCTTCTTAAAGACGATTTGATAGTCTCAGTTTCGCTTCAATTTCAACGTTGTCGGCGTTGCCCCCATTTCCTGGCCGTTGACGAATATTTTTGCGCCCGAAGGGCTGGAGGTCATCGGGATGCGCTGCGAAGTTCCGCCGATGATTGTGGCGCAATGAATGAAAACCATAGCGATCACTGAAACGCCGAGGGCTGTAAACGTGCTTCTGAGATGGATTCTCATGGCTTGCTTCTCCTGAAAGTGAATTTGAGTTGTTAATTGAAATTGTGATTTCTTGAACAAACGGTTTTTCCGTTATCGCCGCCGCCGCTGTTTGGCCATGACGGCATGTATGATCAGACCAGTTCATGCGAGAGCTACTTCATGAAAGTGAGCTTCCTCGTCAACGTCACCGGCGCGCCGGAGAAAGGCGTTGCCGTGAGACGATAGATGTAAACTCCGCTCGTCACGCTGTTGCCCGCATGATCGCGGCCATCCCATAGCGCCGCGTGCTCGCCCGGCGCTTGTTGCTCAGAAACCAACTCTTTCATCACGCGGCCGGCGAGATCGTAAATGACGAGCTGCACCTTGCTGCGGCTGGGCAAAGCATAATGGATCGTGGTTGAAGGATTGAAGGGGTTGGGAAAGTTTTGGTTGAGAGCGTATTCCGTCGGCAGCGTTTCGTGGCGCTGGGTCACGCTGGTAGTCGCAATGCGTATTGTGTTAGACGCTGCGCCGCCGTTGTTGTTTTCGTTGTCCTCGACGACGGAATTATCGACGTCAACTAAAGCGCCAACCCAATAAGTGCCGGACGGAACTTGGGGCACCGTAAAGGTGCGGCTTCTGCTTTGAGTTGCTCCTGCCGGGATAGATGTGAACGAAATCGCGCTGCCCAAAGGCGTGTCTGACGAGCTGATAAAATCATTCGTGGAAAGATAAAGCTGGGTTTGATGTGAGCCCGCGGTAACGACACCACCGTTCTCTTCGGTTAAATTGATGGTCACGCTTGCACCGACATCCCATTGCAAGGGTGCCGTCATAGACGTCCATCGCAAATCCGGCAAAGCGACGTTCTTCTCCAGCAGAATCTCGTCAACATAAGCACCCTCGTACTCTATGCTCGAATCGCTCGTGAACAAAAACTGAATCCAAACACGCGATTCTCCTCGCAAGTCACCGAGAATTGGAACGTCGGTCAAGTCGAATTCCACCTCCACCCAACCGGCAGTGCTGCCCGTGATAAAATAACCTCCAAAGAGCGCGCCGTTGTCGAGCGCGGCTTGCCAGTAGAAAACATCCCGCCCCGTTTCGGATTCATTCCAATAGTAAAAATGCGCCTTCGCATCCAATGCGTCGCTGAGGTCGAACGGCCCATAGACCATCCAGGATGACATGTTCGGCCGATAGGGTCCGCCTCTCGAACCTGCCGCGGAGCCAGCGTCGGCGCACCAAGCGCTGCGGGAGCCGAGGTATGATCTGTAATTCGTATCATCCCAATATGCGTTTGGTGCGCCGGATTCTGCAAACGCCTGCCAACCCGTGCTGGGAAAACTCTCAAAATCTTCCGACATGATGGTGATCCAATTCGAACCGAGGCCGTTCTTGCCGTTTTCGCGTCTCTGGGCTTTTGGTATGAATTGGACGTTAGGAGCGGGCTTGATCATGCCGAATTGTGCCGGCAAAACAAGTCCCTTGGGCAGCGACGAGTCTCTTTCCCCGCCAGCAAATTCTTCCAATCTGCGGGCCGGCGGCGTCATCGGACTTGGAGCGGACATGGCTGACCGGCTACGAAAAGTGTCCAACCCGGACTGCTGCCAGGACAACAATTGCGTGTTCTGAGACGTGGCGGGCTCGGCCACTTTCCCTTCGGTGTGTCGTGTCTGGCTCTGTATCGCAGCCGCACGAAGCACGGTGCAAAATAAAAGCGCCAGCCTAACGGTAGACTTGTTCATAACGTCTCCTTTGAGCTAAAAAATGAACTGCTGCATGTTGTGCTTGTCATTCGATAACGCGCAGAACCATTGCAAAAAAGCTCAACGATTTTTGTTTATGATTTAACTTTAATGCTGTGCTGCCTTTCATTTTTAAAACGCGCAGAAATATGGAAAAAAGGTTCAGGTTGGAGAGAACAAGTGAGCCAAATTTATTAGCGTGGGATCTGGGACAAAGAGGCGAGAAGAATATGGAGGAAACAATACTTCGATGAACGTTGCAATGCACTTCGTGCTTTGGGGGTTGCTTCAACTCAACAATGCCTGTTTTTTGTCCACTGCCCCCAATGCTTCGCTATCACAAGCATTGCGATTTTGCTCCATTTCAAAGTCTGGGTTTGACAACAGGACAAGAATTTCGTATTTTCCCTCCACTTCATCTGCGCGTTTGGGACGCTTTCCTTCGCTTCAAATTTGTTCATCCTTAAAAAAACGGCTACGCTATGATGCTCCGCACTGCGCTACAACGTCGGGCACTTGCAGCTTTTTTCCTGCCCTCCCAAAGTCAGTCACTCTATGGATTCGGCGCGCTGTTTTTTTTGTCGGCATGCGCCTACCTGCTCGCGGGAGTTTGGGCTTCGCCTCCGCCGGAATCATGGGTTTCCGAGTTCTGGAGCAATTGGCAACTCTGCTTTCATCCGCTCCAATTGCTTTTGCTCAAGTGGCAAGCTTTCATGCTGCCGCCGGAATGGCATGCGGGCGTAAGCCCAAGCGCGTTCGCTCAAACTCCGTGGTATTGGCTCCTCTTGTTTGTGTTCACGGATTTGCTGGCCGTCGTTGCATTCATTGCCGCAATTGACGTCTTGGCCCAAAAAGTGTTTGCGCTGCAAAGCCGGATTGGGGAGTTGCTCAGATATTTCTTGTGCGGTCACATTCTGCTTTCGTTGGTGCTCGGTGTGCCGCTGTTTATGCTCTCTGCACAAGCGCGTTTCTCGCCCAACGCAATTTTTCTTTTAGTGGGATTGCTTGCCACGCTCGGGCTGGTTTACTGCTTTCGCAAAGTCTATCGCGCCGAGCAGAAAAACGCCTGGCTGCTGGGTGCGCTCGTGGTCCCGCTGTTTCCATTGGCCGCAATTCTGCTTGCGGTTTTTGCCGTGCTGGAATTGCCGATCATTCGCGCGCACGCGGACAATACGGAGCGCGGACTGCGCACGTGGCTGCAGTTGCTCCATACTCCGCAAAATGCTTTGGAACGCGCGCACGTATCCCTTGCGCCGGGGCTTGCGCTCGCTTTGGCCGCGGCGCTCGGCGCGCTCGGTGTGTTTGTCTTAACGCAATACGACCGCATTCAATTTCTCTATCCGCAAGTGACGTGGCTCTGGTGGGGCTTTAGCGGGTTGTTTCATAAGACCGAATTGGCGGCGCATTTGTACGTCGTCGGTTTCGACTTAGCGCGTTTTGGGCTTATGTTTTTCTCCTCACACGAAACCTATTTCTTTGTTTTCTCCTTTGTCGTCATGTTCGTGACGCAGGCGGCATTGGTGGATTTCACGGCATGGACGCTGTTCAAGCGCAATCGCAGCTTTGCAACCGTGCTGGGCATGATGGCGGCGCTGGCCGCCGCGGCCATGGCGCTCTTCGGCATTTTTTCCTATGCCGCGTGGCTGTTGGCGCAGTTTGCGGAGCGGCTTTCCGGCGTATCACTGCACGCTGCCACACCGGGCTTTGCCGGAGTGCTCACGCTCGCTCTCGCGATCTGGCTCGTGCGCTTGCAGATTCACGCCTTCCGCAAAATCTACACAATGGATCAAGCCACCGCGATTTTGCTCTGGCTCGCGAGCTTGATCTTCTTGCCGCTGTCGCTCGCAGTTTTGCTCTATAATGCCCTCGTGGAATTGGCGAGCTTGATCACCACGGGGCAACGCAAAAAAAACCTGCGGCATCACCTCGCGCAGTTGCAGGAAATCGACGCGAACACGCCGCTGCAAATCGCCAATACGCGCATCGAAACTTTTGCCAAGCGTTTATCCGAGCGCAGCTTGCACAATCTCATCGCGCGCCGCGAAATCGAGATGGACGAGACGCTGACGCATCTCGTGCGCCACCAGCCCAAAACGGTCATTATCGAATTTTTGAATATGGCCGAAGGCGAAGATCCGGAGATCAAAGCCGACGCCCTGCGCTGGCTCGCTTCGCTTTTCACACTCCCGGCAAAAAGCCACACGCGCTTGTTCTACTACATATTGGAGCGCCGCATCGCCCCGGCGACTTTGGAAGCCATCAGCAATCTGTTGCCCGCGGAGCATGTGTGGCGCGCGCTGTTTTCAGATTATGGCCGTTTGCTGCAAAGCAGGCACGCGACCACCTCGACACAAGACCTGCAAGAACGCATTGCCGCGCATTATCAAAAACTTTCGGATGATCCTCTGGCTCCGGAGTTTGCCCACATTTATCGTGGCCTCGCCACGCTCTCCGGCTTGCGCAACATTCATGAGATTGCGCTGCTGGAAGAACGCATTCGCGCCTATATGCAACTGGAACGCATCGAAGAAGAAGAGTTGCTGGGCGTTTTCAAACTCTATCTGCGTTTGAGCAACTATCAAAATCTTTACGAGCGTTTGGTGGATGAAAACAAGATGCCATTTCTCTCCACGCAAATGTCGATCTTGGTCGATCTGCGGCGTGAGATCGGCGCCCTCAACGCACGCGAAGTCGAAAGATCGTTGCTGCAGGCGGCCACGGAACGCGTGCAGGAATGGGTGCAGGTGTTGATCAAGCAACAGCGCGGCGAGATCAAGCTGGAAGTGGAATTAAAAACCAAAAAAATGCCGGCCGCGGACCGGCACGGCACTGTGGTCGTGCAATTGAGCAACATCGGCACCGGCTTGGCCCAAAACATCCGCCTCAGCTTGCAAGCCAAAGCGCGCGATCGCTATCACATCGCCGGGGAAGCGGCGTTGAGCGCGCTCATGCTCGAGCCGCGCGCCAGCCATATTTTCGAGTTTGTCATCGAGCCATTGACCGGCGGCCAAGCCGGCCCGCAGCGCTTGCCTTTTCTCGTCGAATATGAAGACGTTGAAAATCAAAAATTCAGTTTTGAGCATGGCGACAATCTCGAATTTACCGGGCAAGAAACCATCGGCTCAGGCGCGCAACTGATCGGCGACATCGTGAATCCCTATATCGCCGGCCCGGCCGTGCATGAGCCGAAAATGTTCTTCGGGCGGCAACAGGAGTTTGAAAACATCCGCGTCAATCTGCAAGGCCAGCATCAAGACAATATTGTTGTCGTCTTCGGCCAGCGCCGCTCGGGAAAAAGCTCGATGTTGTTGCAAATGGAAAAACATCTCGGCAGCGACCGCTACGTTTGCGCTTACATCGATTTGCAGGGCGTGGAAAGCAGCAACGACACCGCAACTTTTATCCATCGCTTGGCAACCGTGGTTTATCGCCAGCTTCACGAGCGCGGCATTGCGCTCGCGCGGCCTATGCCCGCGGATTTCGCGAGCGGTCCCTTAACACATTTTCGCGAGCATTTTTTGCCTGAGATTTTTGACCAAATTCCCGGACGCCGGCTTCTGCTCATGTTGGATGAATTTGAAGAGATCGAAACGCGCATCAAAGCCGGCCATTTGGATCCCGGCTTGCTCAATTCGCTGCGCTCGCTCATGCAACACGAGCAGCGCTTGAGCTTCATTCTGTCCGGCGCGCATCGCTTGCATGAATTGACTTCCGACTATTGGAGCACACTGTTCAACATCACCCGCTACGTCAAGATTGGATTTCTCGACCGGCAAAGTTCGGAACGCTTGATCTGTGAGCCGGTTGCCGAGCATGTGACGTACGATCCCCTCGCGGTCAACAAGATTCTCGACGCGACCGCGTGCCAGCCGTATTTTATTCAATTGTTGTGTTTGGAATTGTTCAACAAGTTCAAGCGCGACAACAAGAATTATCTCACCGTGCAAGACGTAAATCAAGCCCTGCAGGCGGTCATCGCCTCCGGCTCCGGGCAATTCGATTTCATTTGGACCAAAGCTGCTCCGTTGGAGAGATTGGTGCTCGCAGCCGTTGCAGATTTATCCGGCGCGAGCAAAGATCGCGTGACCCTCAGCGCCATGGGCCAGCGGCTGAAAAATCTTTACGTGCGCGTCGAGGAGATGCAACTGCGCGAAGCCTTGAATCATCTCGTTGATATCGAAGTGCTCAATGCGAACGAGCAATACGACAGTTTCATTTTTCCGGTTGACCTCATGCGTTTGTGGCTCAAGGCGGAAAAGCCATTGATCCGGACTATTGAACAGTTTAAACAGTGAGGAGCGAGACATGAACGCCCCGCTTTTTATCGGTCGCGAAAAGGCGATCGATGAAATCATCACCCGCATGAAAGTGCATACGCAAAGCACCGCGGTGATCGCCGACAGCGGCATGGGCAAGACCGCGCTATTGCGCCATATCTCCCGCGCCGAAACGCTTGCGCGATACGGCGTCGCGCCGGAGCATTTTAAGGCGTTGTATTTCGCCTGCCCGGAGTTGGAAGAAAACTCCGCCTATTCTCCCAAGGAGTTTTGGCTGGCAATATTCGACCAACTACAAGCCGAGGCGCAACGGCCCGACTTGACGCCCCACATCGAGGCCTTTCGCCGCCTCCCGAGCTTCGACTATTATGCCGTGGAAGAAGTATTTTTTGAAGCCCGACGTTTACAATTGCACGTTGTGCTCCTGCTCGATGATTTTGATAACCTGCTGGCGCATGCCGCATTTGGCCGGGATTTTTTATGGTCCTTAAAAAATCTGGCCAACAATAACGTGGATTACTACTTCGGCTTGGTCACGGCCACGCTCACCAAGCTTTCACAGTTGTGCCATGATCCTGCCGTGCTCAGTTCGCCGTTCTTCAACATCTTTTCGAACGTGCAGCTTGAACCGTTCACCGCGTTGGAAACCGGCCAACTGCTAACAGCCGCCCTCGGTCAAAAACAAATTGCAGGCGGCTTGAGCACGGAGACCGCGAACCGTTTGCATCGTATGAGCGCGGGCGTCCCTTTAATTGCCGATGCGCTCGTTGCGTGGTGCGGACGCGCCGGCAGCTTGCAAGCGTTGCTCACGGCGAAACGGCCCCTGGATTTCGACGAGGCCTCAAAGGCGCGGTTGGCGCGCCTGGTTCGCCGCGTTTGGAAAAATTCCGATGAGGCGGAAAGAGCATTGCTGAATTTTCTGGCGGCCTCGTTGCGCGCGAACGGCTATCGCGGCCTCACCCCCGAGCAGGAAAAGTTGGTGCTCCAGCAATACCACGGCGCTTGGCAAGCGCTGGAAAAACGCGGCCTCATGCACCAAGCAGATTCCGTTTTGTTTCTGTTTGCCGACCTTTTTGCGAAAGAGGTTTTAACATGAAAACCCAATTGCCCTGGATCCGGCGCTTCTTGGCGCTTGCCGTTGTGCTGCTTTTGCTCGTGACGTTTTTCCTCCTTCAACAGTTGCGCTAACCGGTTCGAGCCTTACTCAACTTCTGCTTTGACTATGAAAATCCAAGATCGTTTTGTTCGCGCGTGGCACCGTTACCCAGCCGCGCTCACGCTGCTGGCTGGCGCGCTTGTGTTGGCGCTCATCTACGGCAAAATGTCGCGCTATAAAGGCCATCAAACTACGCAAACCCAATCCGTGCTCCGCGCAGCGCAAACTGCGAAGCAACGCGGTTATTTAGACAGCGCGAAAACGCTCGCCGACTCTGCTTGGCAATTGGGTGGGCGACGAGAAATAGCAGAAAGCTTGTTGGGAAGTCTGACGAACCTTCGCGGAGATCCCGCTGCGGCCGAAGCGCATTTCCGCCAAGCCTTGCAGCGCAATTTTGATGACGCGGAGGCGTACGCCGGTTTAGCTGAAATTGCGGTGTTGCGCGCCGGTCAATTCCTTCGCGCCAATCGAAGTGACAGCGCGTTATTTTGGGCGGAAGAAGCTCGCGCGCGAGCTGAACGTGCATTGGCGCGCAATTCCTCCCTCACTAGCGCATTATTTCAGCGCGCCAACAGCCTCTTTTTCCTCGGCTCGCTCAATGTCGAGTCGAGTTCCAACTTGACCCAAGCGCAGCAGATTTACACGAGCATCAAAGACCGGCCCGAGCTTTTCGATTTGCTTTCATTGGAGGCTTATATTCAATGGCAGGATAATTTGGCGGGCTTGCAAGAATCCAATATCAATCGCGGCCCCATTGATTTTTCCTTCTCACAAAAAGCCGGACTCGGACGAGAGACACGCTTGCGCCTGCGCAGCGAAAATCTCGTGGGCGCCGCGGAAATGATAGAAGGCCGATTTGCATTGGCCCAGCGGGACACGAACCTCGCAGCCGATTGGTTCGCACGCGCGCTGAACAAAAACCCGAGACTCGCGCCTCATATCGACACGTTCAATGCACATGCGCGCCAAAATCGCGCGTGGCAGGGCAATACCAAAACCGCGTTGGACTACGAACCGCAATTTCGTTTCAATGCGCATCGCACCGGCGTGTTGGCTGGCCGAGGCCTCGTGTGGCCGAAAATCAAATGGCGCGTTCGGGTCGGAAAAGTCGGTCGCATCTCGCCCATTGTCTATGGCAATCGCATTATCCAAGTCGCGCCCGAATTGCAGGGGATTGCATTCGTCAACCGCGCCACGGGAAGGATTGATACGGTCATTGCCAAACCACAAGGTTTTTCCCAATCCACGCCAGCGATTAACAATGGCCGCCTTTGGCTTGACGCTCCGGTTTCTGAGATGTTCGTTTTGCAAATGAGCAGCTTGCGAATTCTGCATGATGTCAGATTGCTGTACTACCAGCCCATTTTAGATAGCTCACCGCTGATTGCGCCCAACGGCCGAATGCTCTTTGCGACACGCAATGGTCAGTTTCGCAGCACAGCGGTTGGAGAGCGAGGATCTGGAAATTGGGTATGGAGTTCAAATCTCGGCTCCATCTCCGCGCCGCCGGTGGCTGGCGATTCGCTCGCGATGTTTGGCAGCCATGACGGCCGCTTTTATGCCGTGAATTACCGCAAACCGAACACTAGGTTTGATCTTCTAGATTCGTGGGTTTATAATAGCGACGATACGATTACGGCTTCGGCTTCTTTTGCCAAAGGCGTGGTCTACTTCGGCGATCATGGCGGAGATTTTCACGCTTTTTCGGAAAAGCACAATATCGCCCAACCAGGCACGCCGCCGGTGCAAAGGCCTTTGGTGCGCTATCAAAAAATAAATAGCGCGATTCTCTCTTCTCCCGCGGTTGACGATTCATTGGTCTACTTCGGCGCGCAAAACGGGAAGCTTTATGCTTTGCCCACGTTTGATTTGAAAAATAGGCAAACCGAGGACGATGGCCCCAACGGCAGATGGAAAGAAAAATTTATTTATTCCGCAGCGGGCGCGATTGTCTCTTCGCCGTGCATTACCGGCGGCGTGCTTTATGTCGGCACGGACGCCGGTGAAATTCTCGCGCTTGATTTGGTCAGTGCAGACAAGCTTGGTGCGGAGCGTCTGCTCTGGCGCCTCGTGCTCGCAGGTCCGGTGCAATCCTCCCCCGTGGTCCAAAACGGCGTGCTTTATGTGGCGGCGGATGATGGGTATCTTTATGCGATAGGGAACTAACCTTGAAGTAAGTGGAGAAGGAACATGGCGCAGGAACTACAGGGAACCGGATCAAAGTTTGGGCTACCATTGGGAACACTTTTGTTGGTATGGTTGCTGTGGTTGGTTCTAAACAGAAATGGAACCGTTGACATACAAAGAGATAAGGTTTGGCTCCTATTTGTATTAGGGCTTTTCTCCTTAGCGCTTTTTATTATAAATAAAGCTTGGGAGAAGCTTGCTGAATCAACAGCAAAGAAAATTTTTCAGAAAGTCGATTCTTTTTTCGGGTCTCCTTTTTTTTTAAGACGTTATTGTAGCGTACTGCAATCAAAGAATTTCATGAGTTTCTTTGGCATGCATTTTCGTCCCGGATTGAATCTCTCAATGGAAGAAATCTACACCGAGCCTACGATATCGTTGTTAAGTAATTTGCGGCGCAAATCCAACCACGGCGGTGCCGCGATCACTAGTTTGTCACTTAATAATCTCATACATCACTATGAGCGTGACTTTCGTATAATCATAGTCGCCGGAAAACCCGGAGCGGGCAAGACGACGATGCTACTCTATCTACAGTGGAAACTAGCATCAGAATTTTCGAAAAAAGGAAGGGTTCTTCCGATTTATATGCATCTTGGGGAAGTAGCCAAAGCTGTTCTGAAATCCGAAACCGAACCTAGTTTGGCAGAGCTTTTAAGTCACGATTGGCGTGAGGCGAGCCCACCTAAAAATTGGTTTGCACAGCGATTGTACGAAGACGGGGAGAATTGTATTGTTCTTCTGGATGGATTAGATGAAATAGCTAGCCTTGATGACAGAAAAAAGATCGCGCTCTGGATTGAACGGCAAGCACATCGTCACTATCCCCAAGTGCGATTTATTGTGACGACCCGCTATCATGGTTTAATGACGAATTTCATTGAGGCGGCTATATATGTTGAAATTAACGATTTTACCAAAGAGCAAATCCGAGATCTTGTCACCAAATGCTTTCGAGCAAAGAGAGAGTCAGAGCAAAAAAAAGTTGAGGGCGGTACAGTAATAAAAACAGTTGCGCATAGCGCATCAAGCGAAAGCGATGAAAAAGCGCTTCAACAGAAGTTGATTGACTCCGATGCACTACTTTCCTTGGCTCGTAATCCACTCTTGTTGATGATGATCATTTTATTCATTATGGAAGCCCAAGGCAATCTCCCAGAGGACCGAGCAAAGCTTTATGATGAAATAATATACATGTTACTTCAAAAACACCCCACGGGAGCGCCTTCTGAAGCCAGGCTTTGGCCGAGTCGAAAACGACAGCTTCTTCGGAAATTAGCGTTTTCCATGATGAGCAAGCAGCAAAGAGAGATGTTGTTGCAGGATGCTGAAGCTATACTGATGCCGGAGCTCGCGGGGTTTGGCATCGAGAACAAAGAAGATCTCGTGGATGCGTTCGTACAATCAATGCACAATGAATATGGGCTTTTGATTCAAGATCAAAATAAGTTTAGATTTACTCATTTGACCTATCAGGAATATTTAGCAGCCGAAGAAATCAAAGAACTTGATGAACAGAGGGAATTGATTGAAAGTGAACTTGCGCAGTTTATTGAAATGAGTTGGTGGCACGAAACATTACTTTTATATTCGAAGATTTCGAACCCAACAACAGTGATAAAATACTGTTTGGAAAAATATGCAGGCCAAATTGATCGGCTTGTGCTTGCATACGAACTTGACCAAAACGCGCGGGATGTCGACACTGAAATTAGAAAAAAGCTCCGAGAAACGATTGATATCGACTCCGATGACAGGGAGAAGCAGGTGCTAAAGGCCGACTTTTTACTTCGGTGTCGCCTTAGAAGGCTAATACCTCCCAATGATTCTCCGCAAATCGACCGTTATCTCGTTAGCAATGTTGAGTATCAACGGTTTATTGATGAAACGGAAAGATATCCTGATCATGCAACAGGCAAGCGCTTCAAACCCGGCACGGGGTCATATCCTGTAGTTGAAGTGCGATTCGAAGATGCAAATGAATACGCAAAATGGCTCACGCAAAAAGTGCAGAAGTTCGGCTTCGAGCATAAGCAATATCACTTCAGGCTTCCAAAAGCCGATGAGCTTGCTGGCATTGATTTAGGCAAACGTTCAGGCGATCCCGATCCCTATTTGGGAAAACTGCTGAATTCCAAGGTTGCTGTCTGGTGTACAAATCAAAAGGGCGAATGCACAACAAGCATGGACGGCAAAGCAGAGGCAGAATTACGGGAAGCACAGAAGCTTCTCAGCCAACAACAAATTTTGAAAATTAAAAGGGAGCGAGGATTTGCGGCTGCTCGACTTAAAGTACTGTTTGACCATGCCAATTCTTTTGAAACTTACCTGCATGCAGCATTGGGTTACATAAGAAAGACGAATGACTCGACGGATGCATCGCTTCCAGATCAGTGGGAGCACTTAAGAAGTGAAGCCGATCGGTTTCAAAAAAAACTCCGAGTCACCGCCACGCGATTTAAAAAACAAGGGTGCGCATTTGAACTCAACGTGCGAGCTTGTGAGAAAATTGTTTCGCGATTTCACTCCTTCCAGTTGGAAAAGAACGCAGCGCTTCGAAAAGAAGCCGCTCCGAGCGATCACTTTGAAAACCTCAAAACGATTTTGCTCAACAGCCAAAACGAGATTAAAACGATCAAAAAAGAGATAGAGCTTAATTGGCGAAGAGCGATCGAGGACGAGGGCAAGCTCTTAAAAATAGTTGAAGATGAAAACGAGGGTCTGCTTGGAAAAGGCATTGATCTGAAAGAAAATATGATGGGCATACTTCAACTAAGAGAAAAAGCCCTCGGGCAACGAGTGGCATCTTTTCTAGACAAACGAGACGAGCAAAGCAAAATCACTAGGCTTTTGCGTTTACTGATCGCTGTGGCAGAGCGGCGATTTTATCGCGCCTCAGGTGATAGCGACGAGGTTCGACTGCTTCTGAAAGCATATTGGTCGCTTTTCTGGATTCAGCAACGAATTCAACCTGGATCGCCGGTTCCCGCATGGGAGGGTATACGCCTTGTCCGAGAAAGATTGAATTAGTCATGAACAAAGACCTACAAATTTCATCCATGGCCTCTATGTTCGCGGATACAATCGAACACTTCGAGCGCCGCTTCCTTTCGCGATTTTATCGCGGCTATGTTGCCAAGCTTGGCGCGCAAAATCGGTATTTCAATGTCAAAGGCATCGTCATCCAATCCCTCTTCGCGCTGGAATTGCAGAAGGTCTTTATCGAGTTGGAGCTTGTGGGAGCCGAGCGCAAAGAAGGTGTGGCCCAATCGCAGTTTGCGGACATTTGGGAGTTGTTAGACAGCGAGCTGCCGGAGCACCGCGTATTGGCGATTGTCGGCAAAGCCGGCTGCGGCAAGACCACAATGCTCCAGCATGTGGCTTTGCTCCTGGCACAGCGCATCGGTCCAGGAAAGCGCCGCGATCTTATTCCACTGCTGTTGCCCTTGCGCAAACACATTACGGCGTTGGCGCGTGCGGGGGAACACCCTCCATCGCTTGCTGAAATTCTTTCTCAGGAACATCATGATCTCAAGCCACCCGCACAGTGGTTTGAGGAAAAGCTGACGCACTTTGGCCATCGGTGTTTGGTGCTGCTCGATGGTTTGGACGAGGTGGCGGAGCCGCGGCAACGCAAGTTGGTCGCCGCTTGGGTGCAAGAGCAGACGCAGAAATATCCCGCAGCGCGTTTTGTGGTCACTTCGCGGCCGCACGGCTATTCTCCCAATCCCATCGCAAACGCCACGCGTCTCGAGGTGGAAGATTTTAACGAAAAGCAGATTCGTAGCTTTGTCGCGAAGTGGTACTTCAACACCGAAATCAAAGCCGCGGGCAATGAGAGCGAGGAGGTACGGCGTCGGGCCGAGGAGCAAGCGCGGCACTTGCTCCATATTGTTTTTCAAACCGAGGCTTTGGCGCGCCTCGCGCTGAATCCGCTGCTCTTGACCATGATCACGATGGTGCATCGTTATGTCGGCCATTTGCCGGAGGCGCGCGCCGCGCTGTACGAAGACATTATCAAAGTTTTGCTGGGCCGGCGCGAGCACACCGTGATTGCGGGCGTCAAGTTGAGCTATTATCAAAAGCGCCGCATTCTGCAAGTATTGGCGTTTGAATTGATGCGCGAAAACCAGCGCGAGAACCAGCGCGAGATTGCGGCGGCGGAGGCCGCGGCCATCGTGGCGCCGGCATTGGAGCGCGTGGGCGTGGAGCCGCGCGAGAGCACAACCTTCCTGAAAGCCATGATGGATGAAAGCGGCTTGCTTTTGGAATCCAACGTCGGCACACTCGCGTTTGCGCATTTAACCTATCAAGAGTTTCTCGCGGCTTCCGAAATCAAAGAGCGCAATCATGCCGACTTGCTGATCGGCAAACTCGGCGTTTCTTGGTGGCATGAAACCACGCTGCTCTATGCGGCGATGGCCGACGTTTCCGATTTGGTGCGCGCCTGCCTTGAGCGCGCGCGCAACGCCGAAACCCGAGACGGGCTAAAATTGGAAGATCTGAAATTGGCTTATGAAATCTCGCAAGAGGCCATGCAGATCGAGCCTTCCGTGCGCCGCGAATTAGAAGCGTTAGTCATCCTCGAAGCGGCTTCGCATGACGTTGAGCGGCAACGTTTGGCGGCCGGTTTGATTTTTGAAATTCGGCTTGCGCGCATGATTCGTTTGCGGCCAGGCGTCAATGTGGATCAGTATTTCATCAGCCGGTTGGAATATCAAGCGTTCATTCGGGCGACCGGTCGGCAGCCGGATCATTGGTCGGGCTGGCACATGGCCGGGAGGGAGGGTTTACTGCCGATCAGCGGCGTGCGGCGCAATGATGCTCTGGCTTTTGCGGCGTGGTTGAGCGAACGCGCCGCGGAATTGGGCCATCCACGCAGCCGTTTTCGTCTTCCTGCGCGGGAGGAGCTGGCCGCGGTGCAAATCAATCGCGAGCCGCAAGACCTCAATTTCAAAGCTTTGGCAAATCCCAACTTGGGCACGTGGGTGAATGATGACCGGGCTTTGGCCTCGGAGGTTGAAGTCTCCGAAGCGGACGCGCGCGCAGCGCTAACGAGAAGCGCGGGCGACCAAGAAACGCGGCGCATGACGTATTATGCTTTCACCGGCGAGCGTTTGCGAAAGTTATGCGATGCGATGGAATCGTTGCAGCGCGAGGTTCGCAAAAAATCCGAGCGCGTGATGCCCGATCGCTTGTGGCGACATGCCGCGTTTGCTCGTGAGGTCGAGGATTTTTTGGATAGAGCCGCGGGCCTCAAAGAAAACTATCGCGCGCTCGCGGCACATGCGCGCCAAATCGGATTCAAGCTGGATGAGTTGCCGCGCCTCGAGCAACTCGAGGTCGAACTCAATGAGTTGAGCCGGATGCGTTTTCGCCACACGGGCGGCGGCGCTTACGAGGAGAAAAACGCGCAACGCATTCTTGATCTGTTGGTTCGCGCCGAGGGCAGATTGGAAGAAACCAGAAGGGCATTGGACCCTTCTCTGGCAATAGCCCGCCGGGAACACGACCGTATTTTCAGAATATTGCGCGAAGAGCTCGACGCCATTGCCAACTTGCAGATTGACCTCGACCAGCATTTGGATTTTCTCATGCAAATCGCGGAGCCGAACCTTCCCTTGGAAGAAGTGCGCACACTTCTGCAGCGCGCGATTGGCCGCGATCATGCCAAGGCCAAAGCCGAACTCCTTCTCTGGGCAGAGCAAGCGCTCTTCGCGAACGAGGACAAAATGCTCAAGAAAATTTTACGAGGCTTTTGGGCGGTTTTCATTGTGGAGCAACGCAGCTTGGAAAAAGACGCCCTGCCAACATGGGAAGGCATTCGTTTGGTGCGGGAGATCAAGCAGCGGGAAGAAGAGGCTTTGCTGCAATAGGGTATCCCCTCGGTGAACCCATCTTTCTTCTTGGGCTTGGAATTTTTACGTTGCGGTCAAGCAAAAGGAGAACCGGATGGAACAACGTCATCGCGAACAGGCGCATGCGCACGAGATGTTTGAAAGAGTCGAGCGCTTTCT
>JAYRWE010000122.1:0-62143 GCA_041918175.1 bacterium | reverse complement strand
TGCCGGCGGACTCGCGAGTTTTGAGATCGATGCGATTACGAATAAAACTGCCGGACAAAATTTTAGCGTGACCGTGCGAGCAAAAGATGCGAACGGCAATGACTTTCTGCACACAGGCACGGTGACGTTGACCGATAACACCGGCTCGCTCACGGCTTCGGTGCTTAATTTTTCCGGTCAAGCTTCCGTGACGATTTCAGATGCGAACATTACCAAGGCGCAAAGCGGCGTGGTGCTCACTGCGAGCGGGAGCAATCGGCTTGGGCAATCGAATAGCTTCAATGTCTCGCCTGCGGGCTTGAGCAAGTTTGTGGTGATGAACACCTCGGGCGGCAATATCGCCAGCCAACAAGCCGGCTCTTCTTTCAATATTCGAATCGAAGCGCAGGATGCGTTTAACAATATCGTGACGACGCACACGAGCGCGGTCGCGATTTCCAACACGACTGGCAGCATTGCGCCATTGACCAGCGCGGCGTTCACGAGCGGCGTGCTCGCTTCGCAAAGCGTGACGATCGACAAAGCTGCGAGCGCAGATGCAATCACCGTCAACGGCGGCGCGCCCGCGAGCAACGGCACCTCGAATACATTTGCGGTCGCGCACGGCCCGTTGAATGATTTTCGCATTGCGAATATCGGCACGCCGCAAACCGCCGGCTCGCTGATTCCGGTGACGATCACTGCGGTCGATGCGAATGAGAACACGGTGACGAGCTTTGCGGGCACGGTGAATATTTCCGTGAGCGGCGGCGGCACGATTTCGCCGAGCGTGAGCGGCAATTTCATCGCGGGCGTGTGGAGCAATAGCGTGACGATTTCGAACACGGGCAATAATCGCGTCATCACCGTGAGCGACGGCACGCGCAACGAAAGCTCGAATGCGTTCAATGTCGTGAGCGGCACACTCGCCGAGTTTGTGATTAGCAATATCACGGATAAAACGGCCGGCCAGAATTTCAGCGTGACCGTCACGGCGCGCGATGCGAACGGCAACAATCTTTCGCACACGGGCACGGTGACGCTTTCCGACAACACCGGCACGCTCACGGCCTCGCCACTCGTGTTTAACAATCAAGCTTCGCAAACCATCAACGACGCGGCCGTCACGAAGGCGTTGGCGAATGCGGAAGTCTATGCGAGCGGCAGCGGCAAAACTTCGAAGTCGAATACGTTTGCGGTGAATCATGCCGCGCTTGATCATTTTGTCGTGACCAATACTTCAAATGCCCCAATCGCGGCGCAGATCGCGGGCACGGCTTTCAATGTTAAAATCGTGGCGCAAGACACGTTTGGCAATATCGCGACGAGCTTCAATCAATTCGTGACGATCACGGATTTGACCGCGCTGAATTTTAACAGCGGCAACTTCACGAGCGGCGTGCTCACTTCGCAGAGTGTGACCGTCAATCAAACGCGCAACGACAATCAGATCACCGTCTCCGGCGGCGCTCCGGCAAAGAGCGGCGCGTCGAATTTGTTTAATGTGAATCCAGGTGCGCTCGCCGGCTTCACGCTCGATGCGATTTCCGATCAAGCCACGAACGCGAATTTCAACATCACGATGCGCGCGCGCGATGCGCAGAACAATCTCAAAACCGATTTCACCGGCACGGTGACGATTTCGGATTTGACCGGCACGATCCAGCCGACCACGAGCGCGGCCTTCATCGGCGGGGTGAGCAAAGAGAGCGTAAAGATCACGCAGCCGCGCAATGCGAATACGATCACGGTCAACGGCGGCGGCCAACAGGGCACGTCGAATGCGTTCAACGTGCAGGCGATCACGGTCGATCATTTCGATATTAGCGCCATCAACAATCTCACCGCAGGCACGCCGTTTAGCGTGACCATCATCGCGCGCGACGCGAGCAACAATCCGGTGACGAATTTCACCGGCAATGTGACGCTCTCCGATCTCAGCGGCTCGATTGCGCCGACCACGAGCAATAACTTTATCGCCGGCACGCTCACGCAAAATTTTACCATCACCAAAAGCTTTACGAATAACCGTCTCACCGTGACGGGCGTGGGCCGCAGCAATGCCTCGAATCTCTTCAACGTGACGCACGCGGCGCTGGCGAAATTTTTCATTCCCGCGCTCACCGACCAAACCGCGGGCGCAAGTTTTCCCTTGAGCATTACGGCGCAGGATCAATTCGACAACACTGTGACGAGTTTTGTCGGCAGTGTTGCGATTGAAATCAACACCGGCTCGATTGAGCCGGTCACGAGCGGCGCGTTTGTCGCAGGCACGAAGACGGTGAGTGCGACCATTCCCCAAGCGGGCAACAATCGCATCATCACCGTGCGCGACGCTTCGAACAACGTCGGCGTGACGAACAGTTTCAATGTGAGCGCCTCCGGTTTGGATCACTTTGTCTTCACGGCCATCGGCACGCAAACCGCAGGCGCGCCGTTTAATTTTACGATCACTGCGCGCGATCAAAACGATAACGACGTGGTGTTCAACGGCGCGGTGACGCTCACTGATGCGACCGGCACGCTCAATCAAACCAGCGTGAACATGAACGGCACGAGCGCGACCGTGAACAATGCCGCGATCACGAAGGCGCAAAGCGGCGTGTTTATCACCGCGAGCGGCGGCGGCAAGACAGGGCAGTCGCTTTTGTTTAACGTGAATGCTGCGGGCTTGCATCGCGTGCGTGTGGTGGAAGGCAATAGCGGCGACGGCGCGGAATTGGGCGCGAAGACTTTGGATGCGGATAAAACGCTGCCCGTGCATGCGGCAGGCTATGATGCCTTCAACAACTATGTCGGCGAGCAATCCGTGAATTGGTCGGTGTTGAGCACGGCGAGCGTGATTGGCGTGGTCAATCCGAATACGAATGTCGCGGCCACAATCTTCGAAGCGCAGAAGACCGGCACGGGCCGCATCATTGCAAATCACGCGAGCGCGATTGACGACAGCTCGGGCGTGATCACGATTACGGACGGCGCGGAATACAGTTTGAAAATTTTGTTTAATGCTGCGGGCGAAACGAGCGAAGTGAATACGTTGAGCCTCACCACGGGCGCAACGCAGGACGTGCATGCGGCGAGCTTTGATCGCGATGACAATTACATTCAAGACGTGTCCGCGAATTGGAGCGTGACCGGCAACATCGGCACGCTTTCGCAAAACACCGGCGTGACCACACGCTTCACCGCAGTGACGCGAGGCACAGGACAGATCAACGCGACGAGCGCAGGCTTGCTCTCCGACGCGACCGGCCCGATCAGTGTGAGCGAAGGTGTACTCGCAAAGATTCGTATCGTCGAAGGCTCGAGCGGTGACGGAACGCGCTTCATCGGCCGCCCAGTGAGCACGGACGGCAGTTTTCCATTGCACGCTGCGGGTTATGATGTGAACGGCAACTATCTCGGCGATTTTGCGGTGAATTGGATTGCGGTGAACGGCCGCGGCGTATTTTCGCGCACGTTCGATACTTCCACCGTGTTCGATCCGCAAACGCCGGGCGATGAACGCATTCGCGCGGATCATCCCTCCGCGACGGTGCAAGACGACAGCACGAATTTGTTTGCGATTTCGACCGGTGCGGCGAAGCGCGTGAAAGTGCTCGCCGGCGTTTCCGGGCCGGGCACGGAAGTGCAGGATGTGCCTTCTTTAATTACAGGCGATACTTTCGATTTTCACGCGAGCAGTTTTGATGCGGACAATAATCGCATCACGGATGTGAGCGTGACGTGGCGTTTGAGTTCGACTATTGGCAACTTGAGCCCCTTGATTGGCGCGAGCACGCGTTTAACTGCGACTACCGCAGGCTCGGCAGTGCTCACCGCGGATCATGCTTCGTTGGAAGACGACGCGACCGGCACGATCACGGTGTCGAGCGGCAATTTGTTTGAAGTACGCATCGTGCGCGGCCCGAGCGGCGACGGCCAAAAACTCGGCGCTTTGAATCTCACGACTGACGATGTTTTGCAAGTGCATGCCGCGGGTTATGATGCGAACAACAACTACCTCGGCGATTACGACGTGGCTTGGCGCGTGAGCAACGGCATCGGCGTGCTCGATGTGGCAAGCGGCAAAGTCGCAACACTCACGCTGACGCGGCCATTCTCCGGCAAAGTTTTCGCGGATCATGTTTCTGCGCGCGACGATTCCACGGGCGTATTGAGTGTGACCACCGGCGCGTTGCATCATATCAAAATTCTCGCAGGCACTTCGGGCTTGCAGAGCATTGTCGGCGACGATACGCTCACCACGGATGAAAATCTGCCCGTGCATGCGGCAGGCTATGATGCCGACGACAATTATAAAGGCGACGTGAGCGTGACGTGGAGCATCACCGGCACGAACATCGGCACGCTCTCTTCGACGAACGGAACGGCGACGACGCTCAATCCGAACAAAGTGGGCGTGGGTGCGATTCGCGCCGTGCATGCGAGCACCTTCAGTGATGATACCGGCAGTCTCACGGTGAATCCGGGAAATCTCGTTTCGATTCGAATTGCGGTGGGCCAAACCGGCAATCGCGCGGCGTTGAATGACAGCAGTATCACCACGGATGATTTTTTGACGATGCACGTCGCGGGTTATGACAACGACGGCAATTATATCCAAGATGAAAACGTGACGTGGACCAGCGCGGGCTTGACTCCGGCCGTGAACGCAACCGGCACGACGATTACGTTTCAACCCACGCTCGCGCCGAGCAGCGGTTTGATTCGCGCGACGCATGCGAGCGCGGGCTTTGATGAAACCGGCACGATCAGCGCGCGCGTCGGACGCTTGCACCACGTCGTTGTGTTGAGCAATGCGAACGGCAACCAAGCGCCGCAAGGCGACGTGACGTTGACGCCGGGCCAAACGCTCACGGTGCATGCGGGCGGCTTTGATGCGAAGAACAATTATATCGCCGATGAAATCGTGAATTGGTCGCTCGACGGCTCGAACGGAAACTTGAGCGTGCCGAACGGCTTCTCCACCATCTTCACTGCGGTGCGCGCGAATCAAACCAGTTCCATTCGCGCGACGCATACGAATGCCACGATTGCAGGCGATAACAGCGGCGTGATCGACGTGCGCGAAGGCAATGTGAACAGCATCGTGCTGCGCACCGCGCCCAACAACGGCGGCGCAGCTTTCAACGCGCTTACGATGAGCGCGGATGACGAAGTGACGATTTATGCGGCGAGTTATGATGTCGGCGGCAATTACATCGGCGACCGCACGGTGACGTGGACGAGCACCGGCAATTTGCTTCCGGCAGTAAATGCCACCGGCTCTTCTTTTGTGTTTGCGCCGAGTCGCGGCGCCGCGGATGGCTCTGTGAATGGAACGATTGTCGGCACGTTTGCGCCGGGCATTAGCGATGCGACGGGTTTGATCACGGTCAATCCGGGCGCGCCGAGCGGTGTGGTGACGTTGACGCCCGCGCGTTCGGGTTTGCCCGCGGACAATACGAGCACGACGCAAATCACGAGCACGGCGATTCTCGATGCCGAAGGCAATAATGTGGGCGCGAATCGCAGATTCACGGTGGCAGTGGTGCCGCCGACGTATGGCGACATTGTTGAAAGCGATGTCGATGCCGCAACGCCGGGCAAGCAGATCAACACAAACGCGCAAGGCCAACTCGTTTTCACGTTTCGCGCGGGCAGCACGGGCGGCATTGCGACCGTGAATGTGAACAGCGGGCTTGCGAGCGGCAGCACGCAGATCACGCTCGGCAGTTTGAATATCGTAAGCGTGTCCACGAATAACACGACCGTGACGCGGGACCAATCTGCGATACTTGTGAACATGGTCGTGCAGAATCTCGGTTCCGCCACGATTCAAAATCTCGCGGGCGATTTGACGTTCTTCGGCACGCAAGATCGCACGCCGGATTATATCGTAAGCACGAGCGCGGGCAATCCTTCAAGCGTGGCGGGCAATACCC
This sequence comes from bacterium, assembly GCA_041918175.1. Lineage (GTDB taxonomy): Bacteria > Zhuqueibacterota > Zhuqueibacteria > Zhuqueibacterales > Zhuqueibacteraceae > JABWAN01. Next base: position 56,237 of record JAYRWE010000122.1, on the reverse strand, counting down.
AAATTACTCTCTCTTTTGAAGTGCAAGTGCGCAACACCGCGGCGCTCGAAACGGTGCAAATCAACGGACAAGTTTCCGGCACGGTGAATGGCTCGCAAGTGAGCGACAACGATGCAGGGAATAAAGATTCGTGGACCGTGCTGCGTCCGGCAGAGTTGAGCATTGTGAGCGTTGCGACCTCCGCGCCGGATACGATTGCCGCGGGCACGACGAATCTGCCCGTGACCGTGCGCATTGCGAATAATCTCACGCTCGGCGGTTCTTCCAGCGCAGTGATTGACAGCGTGCGTTTGCGTTTTTTCCAAGGGCCGGTGAATAAAACGAGTGAATATGTCGTTGCGGCTGATCCGAACAATCCTGCAACGATTTTGAGCGGCGCAACCGGCGTGTTTAATTTTGTCGTGAATATCAGTCAAGGCGCGACGCTCGGCTTGACCACGATTGATGCCGTGGCGTATGGTCACGATGCAAATTCGAATGCCGCCACGCAAGATTTGAGCGCGGACGCGACCGATCGCTGGTTTGTAATCGAAGGCAATTCGTTCCGCATTGTTGAAATCACGCCTTCGCAGGCCACGGTGACCGCGGGCATGACCAAAGCGTGGCAGATTAAAATGAAGGTGCAAAACCTTGCGACCACGAGTTTGACGCTTGATCTCGCGCCGAGCAAAACGTTTGTGCGCATGCGCATCGGCAATGTGGACGTGACGCCGACGCTGGCTTATCCCACGCAACTCGACGGCAACGGCGGCACCGTGCTCGGCGGCAATGCGATGGGCACGCTCACGTTCGGCATCAATCAAACCGGCATTAAAGACGGCGTTGCTGCGATCTCCGGCTTTGCGCAGGGCAAAGATGCGAGCGGCTTCGATGTGTTTGCGAATACGAACAACGGCGGCGGCGGCGAAGTGAATATTCAAACGCCAGGCACGATGGAGATTCGCGAAGCGCTTGTCACTTCGCAGCCGAGCGTGACTGCGGGACAAACAGCAAGTTGGACCGTGACCGCACGTGTGACGAACACCGGGCAGAGCACGGTGAAGTTGCTGCATCGTGATTCGACGAACATCACCATCGGCAACAACATCAATTACTTTTACAATAAACCGCTGCGTTTCAACGACGGCGATTCTTTGCTCGAACAAGGCGAGACGAAGTCACTCGTGATCACGGTGACGAAGACGGGCGATCAATTCAGCGCGCAGCCTTTGCCGATTGCGGTGAGCACGCGCGGCACGGAGTTGAACAGCGGCCGCAAAGTGATTTCGACCACGGGCAACGGCACAGTGCTCGCGCAAAGTCCGGCGCGCCTTGTGATCAAATCCGTGCGCGCATCGCAAACGCTGGTGACCGCGGGGCAAACACGCGCGTGGCAAGTATTCGTCGTGGTGCAGAACACGGGCGAGAGCCAAGTTTCAGTGAAGACGGATACCTCGACGAACTTGCGCTTCCGCATTGGTAATGCGTTTCAGGGCGGCTATACCGCGCCGTTGCATCAATTAAGCTGGCTCGGCACTTCGTCAAAGCTTCTTGCGGGCAACAGCACGGACAGTTTGCGTTTTAATATCAACACCACGGGAACGACTCCGGGCGTCGCGCAGATTTGGGCGAAGGTTGAAGCCACGGAGAGCAACAGCAATGCGAACGTTGTTGCAAACGACAACGGCACAACGAATGTGACCGTGCAGGCGCAACCGAATATCGCGTACATTGCGAAGAGTCTTGAGCCGAAAACGCCGAATATCGGCAGCCAATATGCGTTTCGCGTGAAAGTGAAAAACACCGGCAGCGCAACGCTCAACCTGCTTTCGCCGACGCGCGTTTTGTTTACCGACGGCGCGGCCACTTTTTCCGCGCGGGTGGATTTGAATTTTAACATTGTGGTTCCGCCGAACGATACGACATTGCTCACGTTTGTGAATACGGCGATTCCGGCGAACATGATTGCCGGAAAATATCCGGTGACGCTGGAATTGCGCGGCACGCAAAACGGCAACGGCTATCAATCAAACAATGTTCTGAGCGACAGCGTGCAAGTGACGCAGCCGGGCCAGTTGCAAGTGGTGAGCATGCGCGCGAGCCAAGCGACGGTCACGCGGCAAATGGAAAAAGATTGGTACGTGGTGATGGCCGTGCGCAACAACGGCGGCTTCAACGTGGCGTTGGACAGTGCGCGCGTGCAATTGTTCAACGGCGGCGACGTGACGAGCGAGTATCAAATCGTGCGGCCCACGCGCTTCCTGCGCACGAACAGCACGACGCTCGCGCCGCAAACCACCGACTCGCTGCGCTTTGATATTTTGCGCACGGGCATTAAGACCGGGCCGGTGTCGGTAATCGCGCGCGCCTGGTTGACGGATCAATCAAATCAAAATAAATTGCAGGTCCCGAGCGACGGTAACAGCGGCGGCTTTATCGTGCAAACACCGGGTGAGTTGCAAGTTCTCTCCCTTACGCCTTCACAGCCGAGCGTTACGAGCAATCAAACCAAAGCTTGGTTTGTGGATATGAGCGTGCGCAACATCGGCGAGAGCGACGTGCGCATTGATTTCAGCGACACGACGCAAACGCGCATTGACCTCTCTTTGACGAGCGGTTATCAGATCAAATATCCGCTCGCGTTCACAGGCGGCGGTAATGTGTTGGGCGAAGATGAAACGCGTGTGCTGCGCTTTGAAGTGAGCAAGACCGGCAGCGCCACGGGCACAAATGCGATCACGGGCAAGATTCGCGGTGTGGAATTGAACAGCGGCGATGTGCGCAGCGATGATACGCAGAGCGGCGGCGGCGCTTCCGTGCAAGTGGAAACCGAAGCGCGGTTGCAATTGGAAAGAGTTGCTCTGCTTTCGACTTCCGCGCCCAACTTGCCGCGCGTGAATACCAATCAAGCGTTTCAAGTGCAAGTCGTGGTGGAGAATCTTGGGCAAGAGCGCGCTGACAGCGTGCGCGTGCGTTTGACGACCGACGGCAATAGCGTCATCAACACCGCGGAGCGCATGATTCTTGGCGGCGTGAGCGGAGGCCAGTTGAATGCGGTTAATTTTCAAATAACCGCGAGCGCAACGGAAAACGCGCGCGAAAATTTTACGGCAACGATTGTGTCCGCCAAAGCGCGCAACACCGGCAACAATGTGCCTTTGGAAAATCCTGAGGATGACGCCGAGTTTGCGATTGTGCAACGCCCGGCGGGTTTGTATATCACCCAAGTGCTCGCTTCGAAAACGGAAGTGCCGGCGCAGGACAATCGCACATGGTATATTCGCGTCGTGGTGCAAGACACCGGCGGCGCGGCCGTGGTGCTCAATCCGCCGCGCCGAGAAGATATTCTCGTGACGATTGAAAACGAGAAGCAGGAAGACTACACCATCATCGCACCGAATGCGTTGTCCCTTGCGGGCGATCTGATCTTGAACGGCGGGCAAACCGACACGTTGGTTTATGCCGTCAGGAATACCGGAAATCGCGGCGGCTCGGCCGTGCTCGAAGTGGATTTGGGTTGGAAAGATCAAAACAATAACCAAGCGGGCACCGCGAGCATGAACGGCCAAATCACGGTCACGACTTCGGCCACGGTGCAGATACAAACCACGACCTTGCAGGAAGTGTATAACTACTTCAACGGCACCAGCGTCGGCTTGGTGAATGTCACGCAAGGCTTCGGCCTCGAAGTGCTCGTGGAAAATCGCAGCACGGTGGAAGACGTCGAGAATGTCGTGGTCGAGCTGACGAGCGACGGCAACTCGCAAATTTCAAATGCGCGACGGACCATCGCGCTGATTCCGCAACGCGAAAACCGCACGGTGCGTTTCAATATCATCGCCGCCTCTTCGCCGACCGCGGGTAACGTGAAGGAAACTTTTACGGCGCGCCTGGTCGAGGCAACGGCTTCGCGCAGCGGCGGTCCCGCGGATATTTTGAACAGCCCCGATCCTTCGGATGAAGTTCGCATTCAATTGCCCGCGCAGCTTGCGCTCGGCATTGACGTGGAAGCGACGGACTTGACCACGCGTCAATTGTTCGAAGTTTCCGCGCTCGCGACGAATCGCGAGAATTCCGCGGAGGTGGATGAGCAAGGCAAAGTCACGCTGTTCGTGCCGCCGGATTTTAAGATCGAAGAGCCGCTAGACGTGACCGAGCGCTCGTTCAATGCGGATGAAAGAGTGGTTTGGAAAGTGCGCGCGCCGGAACAAGCGACGAGCGCCGTGCTTACCGTGAAAATCACGAAGCGGCCGCGGGATCGCAACAATCTCGCGCAAGCGCTCTTGGCGCAAGAGGAAGACAGCGTAGCCGTGGACGTGGTGAAGTCGGATTTACGCATTGTGAGCACGCGCATCATTTCGCCGGAAGGCGCAGAGGACAGCACGCTTTCCACTTTCCAAACGTTCCGCATCGAGTCGCAGATTTCTTATAGCGCGGATCTCACGAAAGACAAAATCTACCTTGAACTTCCCGCCAACACGCAATATGCCTTTCGCGCCGGCTCACGTGACACGTTGGGCTTTAAAGGCGCTGATAAGGTTTCGTGGGAATTGCAAGCGCCGCCTTCGCCCACGGGGCCTCGCTGGTTTTATGTGAGAGCTAGAGGCGAAACCGGCACGAGCACGGTAGTAACATATCACGACAGCATTCGTGTGCAGACCGTGCAGCGCGCGTTGATTCGCTTCAGCGCAGTCGTGTTGAAAGACGGCGATGATAAGGAAGCGCTCTCGGCTGGGCAGAATTTTAAAATTCGCGCCACGGTGAGCAATAGCGGAGTGGCCGGCACTTTGGATTCCACTAAAATCCGTCTGCAATTGGGTCAAACTGGCGTTAGTATTCCTGGAGAGCCGCAGGAAAAAGTCCTGGCCTTCAATGGGCGTAGCGGTTTTGTGGAATGGAACGCGGTTGCGCCGAACGAAGCCACGCCGCGGAGCGATTTGACGTTACAATTGCTCAATCTTCCGCGAGATGAAAATTCCAATGAAGAAGCCGCGTGGGACGATGGCGTGGAACAGTTTGTCCGAAATTTAACCGTGTTCACGGACAGTGTTGGCACTGTGCTTGTATCACAACCTCGGATTACATTGCCGCTGGGCGCTGCGGATAACACGCTCAGCACGCTGCAAGAGTTTACCGTGCAAACCGAGGTGGCGGGCGAAAATTTGTCCGATGTTGATGTGGTGTTGAACGCGCCGAGCGGTTTCGAATTTGTAAATCTCAATGAGCGCACGCAGCACCTCGACAAGCTGAATGGAACAACGGCATTGGCGTGGAAATTACGCGCGCCCAACGCTGCGATTGCCACACAGCCGCTGTTCGTGAATGTTGACGCCAAAGACGAGAATAGTCCGCGGCGGATTTTCAAAAATTCGGACAGCCTGCGCGTGAATATTATCGCGCGCGCGGATTTGACTTTGGAAGGCGAAATTACTGGCCCGAATTCCGTGCGCAACGACAACGCCGCGAGTACGAATCAAACCTTCATCATCACCGCCCGCGTGGTGAATAACGGCACGGCGCAAGTGGTGGAGGCGGATAGCATCAAAATGGAGTTGCCGGCGGGGTATAGCACCACGGAGCCGTTGACGAAAAGCTCGAGCAGCGGTTTTGCTTCGTGGCAAGTTAAAGCGCGCAACCGGCCTTCGAGCGTTTCGGAAATCATCACGTTGAGCATGACCAAGCGGCCGTTGGATGAAAACACCAATCAGCCCGCAGTGGTGAGCACGAATCGCGCGACGATTTCGATTCGCACCGAAGATTTGCGGCTCTCGCTGCGCGCGTCCTCGAACTTGGCGAGCGGACCGGTCGCGCGCAAACAAGAAGGCGTGGCGCTGCTCACACTCGAAGTGCGCAACGAGGGCAATGAAAATTCCAGCGGCATCGTGCTCAAAGGCTTGCAGCTTTATGTGCAAGACCGCGAGGAGAAAGACGTCGCGCCCAATAGTGCGATCAAACGCCTGCGCGTGCTCGATCAAAGTTCGCAAAAGGAATTTGGCCGTCTCGAAAATGTATCGGCCACCAATCCGCTGTCGTTGAGTTTCGCCTCGCCTGATACGATTGCGGGCGGCGCAGTGCATGAGATCGTGGTCGTAGTCGATGTGGCGGACAATGCTTCGGCGAGCAATTTTTATCTCGGCTTGCGCAGCGGCGAAGATGTAACCGCGCAGAACCAAGACGAGCCGTTCGATCCCGTGCCCGTGGTGCTCACCGGCGGGGCAATTACGTCTGCGGCCGCGGTGTTGTTTGAAGATCAATTCGACAAATCGTTCTACAATTATCCCAACCCGTTTGCCGCGGGCAGTAACGACGAGTTGCGGGGCATCACGAAATTCAACTACTATCTACCGCAAGATTCCGAAGTTGATTTTCGCATCTTCACGCTGTTGGGTGAGTTGGTTTATGCCGTCACGTATCAAGCGACTGATCCGCAAGGCCGCGCGGGCGCGCGTTCGGAAAGCGGTCGCGGATTCATCAAATGGGACGGCAGAAACGGCAACAACAAAGTGGTGTTGAACGGTGTGTATCTCGCCGTGCTCAAAACCAACGCCGGAACGGTGATGACCAAAGTCGCGGTGGTAAAATGAAGCCAAAAACTTTTTCACAACAAGCTGCTCACTTGAGCCAGGAAACAATCATGTTGCAATCTCGCGAGAAACAGGCGTTAGGGCGTGCAATCCAGCTTATTTCTCGAGCCGTCAAATGTTTGGCAGTTTGCGGAAGTGTGTTGGCCGTGCCGCTGTTCGGGCAAGAGCTTAATGGCAACGCCGACGCCGGCGTGCAAGATTTGTTTGCTTTTGGTGCCGGTGCGCGCGGCATTGGCGTTGGCAACGCGATGGTTGCCATGCCGGTCGATGCCTCTGCGATTTATTGGAATCCCGGCGGCTTGGATAATCTCGACCGCAAGAATGCAGTCTTGTTTTATGCGACGTTGCTCGCCGGCACGAAGTATCATTTCGTCGGCTATGCGCATCCCTTTATGGAGATTGGCACCATCGGTTTTGCGTGGGCGCATTATGATGTCGGCGACGTGCCGACCGCAGACTTCGGCGGATTAAAAGGCGACGCCACGACTTTTGGGCAGGATCGCTTCATTGTTTCGTACGCCAAGCAATTGCCGTGGTCGCTCGCGCTCGGCGGCTCGATCAAACTTGACCGTATCGGGCTTTCAAGCACCACGGCCTCGGCCACTTCGTTGGATTTCGGCCTCTTTTATAAGCCGGAGCTTGAAGGAATTTGGGAAAATCTAGCCTTGGGTTTTTCCGTACAAAATTTGACCGAGCCGCGTTTGCGCATGTTGGAGGCCACGGAAACGTATCATCGTGCCTTTCGTGCAGGTTTGACGAAGCCGGTGCACGTGGGCGGCGAAGGAAATCTGCTGAATCTCTTTTTCGGTTATCAAAGCGGCGTGGAAGAGCAGAAAAGCCGCGTGCAGTTTGGCGGCGAATATGTTTATCAAGGTCGTGCGATGCTGCGCATGGGCTTGAATGACGGCATGACCTACGGCGGCGGGGTCGTTTATCAAAATTTCCAAATCGACTACGCGCTGGGACGATATTCGAATGACGGCTCGGATGTATTTGGTATTCAGCATCGCGTTTCCATGACCATGCAACTCGGCAAATCGAAGCAGGAGTTGCTCGAAGCGCGCCGTCGCAAAGAAGACGAGCGTATCGCCGAGTCTATTGCGCGCGAGCAACGCTTGAAAGATCAAGCCGCGTTTGCGAAGGCCATGGAAGACGGCAGAATTTATTTTGAGAAGAAAGATTATTTCCAAGCGCAGATTGCGTTCAATGACGCGGCGCGCATTTTCCCCGGCGACGAAGATGCGCAAGTGTGGGCCAAGAAAGCGCAGGAGCAATTTAGCGAACAACAACGCCTCGAAGCGGAAGCGCGCGAACGTATTGCCGCCACCCGCGCGAAACGCGAGTCCGACAGCCTTTTCGTCGAGTCGCAAATCGAGTTGGGGCAAAAGCATTTCAATGCCGGCGATTTTACCGAAGCCGTGCGCCAATGGGAAGTGGGCTTGAGCCGCGCACCGCAAAACGCGCGCTTGCAGCAGTTGATTGCGAAAACCAAAGGCGAGTTGGATAATCGCGTTACCGATGTGCTCAAAAAAGCGCGCAGCGCGGAACAGGCCGGACGTTTCAGCGAAGCGATTCAGGCATATAACAAAGCTTTGAGCGACGGCAATTTGAATGCGACGCAACGCGCGGATGTCACGAACATCATCACCCGCCTGCAAAATCAGATGAACGTGCAGGAGCAATATAAGCAGGGCGTCACGGCTTATCTTGCGCGCGACTATCGCACCGCGCTGAGTTACTTTGACGAAGTGATCAAAATCGAGCCGCGCAACAATCTCGCGCAAAAGTATCGCTACGACGCCGAGTCGCGTTTGAATGCGCAAGCGAAAGACTTTGCTTCCGACCAAGTGCGCCTGCGCTTTGCCGAAGCCGCAAAGTTGAGCCAGCGCGGCAACTTTGTCGAGGCAGTAAAAATTCTCGAAGAGATTCAACGCGAGGATCGCTATAACAAGCGCATTCTCGACGCCATTGATCAAGCGCGCGACAAGATCAACCGCAAGTGAGGCATGGCGAGATCATAAAAGCATAACCACGGATTGCACGGAAGGGCACGGAGTTCTACATAAAGAATTTCACGGCCCTCCCCGCGTAATCCGTGGTTCTTTGTCTCAGCAAGGCTGCGCTTGCATGTTTCGAGAAATTTGCCGATGTTCGCGCCCGTGAAAACCCGCAGTCGCGAGCATGGCTGCGCGCGTGTTGTGATTGCAATTTAAAATTAGAAATGTTTTTGGATTCACGTTCGTTCTCTATCCTCCCGGATGATGAGGAGAAGGTCTTTTGTTTCAGCAGATCCATAAAGAAGAGCTGAAAGTTCCAGCCCATACCGATTACCTGGCGGACTTGCGCGATTTCGTAGTCCGTCTCGGGCGGAAGTACGCCTTCTCTGAAAAAATGGTGACTGCATTCAAGCTGTCGGTGGATGAAGCGAGCACCAACATTATGCGCCACGCCTATCGCGAGACCGGCGGCGACGGCTTCATCCTCATTCGTGCGCTCGTGCGCAAAACGAGCGTTACGATTTGTTTGATCGATCAAGGCAAATTTTTCGATCCCACCCGCGTTAAAGATCCCGATCTCGACCGCTACGTGCAAATCGGCAAAAAGGGCGGCTTGGGCATTTTCATGATGCGCAAGCTGATGGACGAGATTGATTATCGCAAAACCGAAGAGGGCAACCAGCTTCGGCTCACCAAAAATCGCGAAGGCCGCAGCGGCCGGTCGATTCCCCAAAAACTTCTCGCGGCTCCGCTCAAGAACGCGGTGCATGCCATTCCGTTTTCAATCAAAGCCAAATATTGGTTGCGCAGTTGTTTGGTGTTGATTGCCGGCGTGGTGATCGCTTATTGTTATTATCATTACAAAGCCGGCGAAACGGAGTTTACGCGTTTTCTGGCGCGGCTGAATGAAATCGATGTCGCGACCAATCGTATCTTTGATTACAAGCCGGATTTGCTGGTCGATGCTTTCGGCGGCGAGGTATCCGCGGCGCTCAAGGAAATTTATGAAGAAAACCGCGACGTGCTTTATGAAGTCGCGTTGGTCGATTCCTTGGATTACATTCTTGGGCACAATAATCCCGACCTTGTGGTTGTGCATAAGCTCGCGCCGCCGCTCGCGGAGCCGCAAAAGATCGATAAAAAAGTTCTGCTCTTTGAAATTGCTCCGCAAACAGGCGAAAGCAGTGCGGCACGTTTCGAAGTTTATGACGTGATCACTCGGCTTTCGACCAAAAGCGAATTTCCTGAAAAACGCGAGCTGCACATTCGCGCGCCGAAAGCATATGTCGATCAGCGCATTGCCTCCGCGCGCTGGGAATATGTGCGACTAGCCGTTTCCGTTGCGCTGTTGGGTTGCGTCGGTTCTTTTATTCTGGTTTATATTCTAACGGCTCCGATGCGCCGCCTGGCAGAATGGGTGCGCCGCGCAGATCATGGCGAGCTGGGCGATGAAATGGACATCGACGCTTCGACCGAAATCGGCGAGATTGCCCATGCCTTCTCTGAAATCACTACGAAGTTTCGCGAATCGCAGAAAAACCTCGCCGACCAAGAGCAGTTGCAAAAAGAAATGCAGGTGGCGCAGGAAATTCAGCAGACGTTGTTGCCCAGCGATTTTCCAGATTTGGATGGCTATGAGCTGAACAGTTATTACGAAGCCGCGCGCACGGTTGGCGGCGACTATTATGATTTCGTCGAAGTGGATAAAGACACGCTCGGTGTGGTCGTGGCCGACGTTTCCGGCAAAGGCGTGCCCGGCAGCTTGGTGATGACGATGATTCGCCAAGCATTGCGCACGGAAGCACGCGGGGTAAAAGACGCAGCGGAAGTGCTTGCGCGCGTGAATAAAACGGTGATGGGCGACGTGAAGAAGGGCATGTTTGTCACGCTGTTTTATGTCATCATTGACAGCAAGCGGCGGCGTTTGAACTATGCCAGTGCGGGGCACAATCCTATGATTCTGTTTCGGCCTTCCACCAAGAAAACTTATTATCTCAATCCGCGCGGTTTTCCCGTGGGCATTCAATTGCCGGACGACGATCTCTTCCGCAAGTCGATCGAAAGCGACACGATTCAACTTTCCGAAGACGACATTCTTTTGCTTTACACCGACGGCATCACCGAGGCGATGAACGCCAAGCGCGATCTCTTTGGTGAAGAACGTTTGCTAAAAACAATCCGCGAGTACGGCCATCTGCGGGTAAAGCCTTTTGTTGAAAAGATCAAGGACGAGATTCTCGCATTTACCGAGGGTGAGCCGCAATCCGACGATATTACGCTTGTCACCATCAAAGAAAAAACTTCCCCCGAGAAAGAAGAAATGCGCCGCGCCAAAGAGGCGCATAACATGATTGCGGAAGGCAAAAGCATCAGGGAAGCATGCGAAGCCGTAGGCATCACCACTTATGCCTATTACAACAAATACAAAAAAGAATTTGAAGAGAACACCGGCAACGGGGCGGAGGGCGACAGTGAAATTGCGGTTGACGCGAAGCATATCGCCATCGAAGATAAAGTCAAGATCTTTGACATCATCAAGAATCATCCGGATTATGGCGCGAAGCGCATCAGCGAAGAGTTAAACACGGAAACATACAGTTTCACGCGTATTCCCGAGAACAAGATTTATGACGAGTTGGTCCGCAATCGTTTGAACACGAAACAATTGCGCGAAGGCTTTGTCTCACGCGGCGGGCGCACGAAGCGGCCTATGAAGCCGCCGGGCACGCCGCTGCTCACCCTTTCCGGCGAAGTGATTCTTGACCGCTCGCGTTTGGTGGAACCGCCGAAGGTTGAGAAACCCGCGGCAAAACCGCTCCCGGAAAAAGTTGAGCCGAAGGTAGAGAAAAAAGAAGAGAAAGCCGTAACTGCGTTGCCGCAAGTTGTGCCGCTGACGCCCGCCTCGCAGGAAACGGATCCAGAAGCCAGCAAAAGCAAAACGCCAGGGGAAAAAGGTTTTGGTTTTAAATTTAGAAAGCGGCGCGCCGAGCCTGCGGGAGAAAAAGAACGTGGAAAGAAGGCCGATCTTGCACCGCCAAAAGCGCATGCGCCCATCATTGCAGGTATAAAAAGCCCGGCTCCGTCCGCTAGTGAGATCAACTTCGAAGATTTGTTTGCCGGCGGCACCATTCTCGATGACCTCACGACCTCTGCGCCGAAAGAGGAAACCGAGACGCCGCAAGCCCACTCGGAATTCATTTCAACGACGGCGAGCGCGGATGAAATCGCAGCTTTTGAAACACACGCGACTCCCGAGCTTGAAAAGCCGGCGGCTGCAAACGATGACAACGTTTTTTCCGCAGTCGATGATTTGTTGCGCAATGAAATTGACTTCTCATTTGGCGGGGAAACGCATGCTTCAGAAGTGACATTCGAGCCGTTTTTTGAGGCCGCGCATGTGGAAGAAGTCGCGGCGCCGGAGGCCACGGTTATCGATGAAGTCGAGATTGAGCCGGTGATGGATGCGCAGTTGCCGTATGTCGAAGTGAGTGAGTTGCTCGAATACGCGACCGGGAATGCCATCAATGTTGCGCCGGAAGAGGAGTTTGCGACAAATGGAGTAGACGCCGGATTTTTTGCAGCCGATGCTTCAGAGTTTGCCGGCGAGTGGGCAGATCATAGCGCGGCAACGCAAGAAGTGCATGAAAACGGCAAAAACGCCGCGAGCTATGTCGCACCGGTGCAAGCCGAGCCGACGGATGACGAGCGTGAACAGCTTCTCATCGTAGGGTTGCGACATTACAAACTGCAAAACTTTGACGAAGCTATTCGCGAATTTCGGCGTGCGATTGCGCTGTACCCGAATTTTAAAGAAGCGCACAGCATTCTGGGCAATGCGTATTTTCGGAATCGCATGTTCGAAGAAGCCGCGGTCGCTTATCGTCGCGTCAAAGAGCTTGATCCTTCGGATACCACGGCGTTTGAAAACATGGGCGTCATTCATGCCAATCGCGGTGAATATCTGGAAGCTATGCGCGAATGGCAACGCGTGTTGGAAATCGACCCCGGTCGTGATGACATTCGCCGCAAAATCGAGTTGGCGGCGCGCATGATGATGAAGCGTCCGGCAAACGCCTAATCTCGGCGTAAAGTTGTGGCGGAGAGCAAAAAGCGACGATTTGAGTCTGAATTCTCTGTTGACTTTTGTGACCATTCTTCTATATTGCGCAATGGTTCAATTAAAGATGTGTACGCCTCAGGAGTGAACCATGGAAGGTATTCAAGTGTCCGTGGAAAAAGCTGGTGTAAATAACCATATCGCCGTGATTAAAGTCGGCGGTTATATTGATACGACCACTTCCGCGGAATTAGAACACGCGCTCGACAGCCTGTTGAAGGCTGGCACCTACGACATTATCATTGATCTCGGTAATGTCGATTATATCAGCAGCGCGGGTTGGGGTATTTTCATCAGCGAGATCAAGGGCATTCGCGAAAAAGGCGGCGACCTCAAACTCGTACGCATGATTCCGGACGTCTATGAAGTCTTCGAATTGCTCGAGTTTCATTACATCCTCAAAGCCTTCGATTCGATTGACGAAGCCGTTCATGATTTTGCCAAAGGCGGCAGCAGCCTGCCGCGCAAACCGGCAAACTCTTCCAGCAGAAACGACGGCAATGGCGGCGAGGGTGTCATGACAAAGCCTGCCACACGCACGATGGCAGCGGAGGCGACTACGAGCGCGAAGAAGTCCAAAGGTTTAGATGATCACATTCGCGAGATCATTATCGAAAACCCGGACGCTGGAACACTGAAAGTGAAACAACTTCTGAGCACGCCCAAGTTTGGCAATTATCGTTTGGGCTGGTTTGATGTGCGTCGCCGTTTAAAAGAGCTCGGATTGGATTCGAAGCAAAAGCGCATCGAACTGGGCAGGCAAAAAATCGCGTGAAAGTTCTTTATAATTTCTGTGCATCACCGAAACCCCGAAGCTCTCGGGGTTTCTTCGTTAAATCAGCATAGGAGAAGGAGAAGTCTTATGGCAGCAGCACGTGTGCAATTGCCGAAGAGCGGCGACCCCATTGCATTTTCCAACAACACCCTACAAGTTCCTGATCATCCGATTATTCCGTTTATCGAAGGCGACGGCACCGGCCCGGATATTTGGCGCGCGTCACAGCTCGTCTTTGATGCCGCGGTGCAGAAAGCTTATGGCGGCAAACGTCGCATTGAATGGTTGGAGGTTTTTGCCGGCGAAAAAGCCGTGAGCACGTATGGCGAAGGCGTATGGTTACCCGAAGAAACGTTAGATTTGGTCAAACGCTATCGCGTCGCGATTAAGGGGCCGCTCACCACGCCCGTGGGCGAAGGCATTCGCAGCTTGAATGTTGCTTTACGTCAGCAATTGGATTTGTATGTGTGTCTGCGTCCGGTGCGTTATTTTTCCGGCGTGCCCTCGCCGGTGAAGCATCCGGAGCAAGTTGATATGGTCATCTTTCGTGAAAATACGGAAGACATTTATGCGGGCATCGAATATCGTTCCGGCACGCCCGAAGCACAAAAAGTGATCGCGTGGTTGCAGGCGGAAATGGGCGTGAAGAAAATTCGCTTTCCGCAAACGTCGAGCATCGGCATCAAACCGGTTTCGAGCGAAGGCTCGCGTCGCCTCGTGCGCGCGGCGATTCAATATGCGTTGGATAACAAGCGCAAATCCGTCACGCTGGTGCACAAAGGCAATATCATGAAGTTTACTGAAGGCGGCTTTCGCGATTGGGGCTATGAACTCGCCACCACGGAGTTTCGCGCGCACACCGTCACGTGGGACGAGTGCAAAGGCAACGTACCGCCGGGCAAATTGCTCATCAAAGATGCGATTGCCGATGCGTTCTTGCAACAAATTCTCACACGTCCGAACGAGTACGACGTCATCGCGACCTTGAACCTCAACGGCGATTATATTTCCGATGCGCTCGCCGCGCAAGTGGGCGGCATTGGCATTGCGCCGGGCGCAAACATCAACTACGAAACCGGCTTTGCCATTTTCGAAGCCACGCACGGCACGGCGCCGAAATATGCGGGACTCGACAAAGTCAATCCCGGCTCCGTCATTCTCTCCGGCGCGATGATGTTGGTTTATCTCGGCTGGAAAGAAGCTGCGAATTTGATCGAACAAGCGCTCGAAAAAGCGATCGCGCAAAAAACGGTGACCTACGATTTCGCGCGTTTGATGACGGGCGCAACCGAAGTGAAATGTTCGGAGTTTGCACAAGCGCTCGTGCGCAACATGTAGATCGGAATGTACAATCGCTGAGTTTTTTGAAGGCGACGCCTTGCCTCAAGCAAGGACGTCGCCTTTGCTTTTTTTGCACACCTCCTGCGCGCTTCTTTTCTTCCTGCTCTTACATTCTCGCACTCTTACGGATTAGGAATCCCTTCTGGTAGCTTGTTTCAGCGTGAGTCAAGCGGTTGCACTAGCATGTCGTATGTTTCGCTGCGGCGCGGTGTCTGTACTTTGTTGCAGACATTGAAGCTTGCGAGCGCCTGCGCAACGTTGCGTTGCGACAAAAAGCATTGTGCCGCACTGGCATAATCCTTGAATTAAGCGCAACCTGTTTTGCCCAGCGCGCTCAACGTGGGAGCGGAGTCGCGAGGCCTGCATGTCTGCTGTAACACAACGACCGCCTCCGTTTGTTTCCCACTTGATGCCTGACGTGAATATGATCATTCAGGAAAAGGCAGCCTTCAAAAAAAAATCTCATGCAAAACCACCGCGATGCCGGTATATCATGTAGTCATACAATCAACCACATTCATCTCTGGTCTAGCCTCTTGGATAAAAACGTGAAGCGATTTACTCTACTCTCTCTGGCGTTGTCGGCCGCCTTGCAAACCGTTACTCCCGCGGCGGCGCAAACCACGATTTATGGCGGGCGCGGCCTCATGCGTGTTGCGAGCGCCGAACCCATTGGTCGTTCCCAGTTTTTTGCGAATACGTACTTTCAAACTTTCCTTGATCCCAGCAAGCGGCGCGGCAGCTTGGGCAAAGATCACACGTTGACGTTTGGCTTTACCGTCGGTCTTTCGCATAGCCTCGAATTGACTTTGCTCGCGACGCCATATCAAGACGATCAACAGCACGTGTGGGGCCCTCCGGGCGATACGCATATCGGCCTCAAGCTCGCATTGCCGCTCAAATTCGGCGGCGTTACCACCGGCGTGCGCGGCTTCGCAGTTTTGCCCACGGCGAAAAACGCCAACGTGCCCTATGAACCGTTTAGCTCCGGGAAGTTGGGCGCCGGCGTGCAAGCGCTCATGACGATTGACATGACGCAATCGTTTCCGCTCGTGCCGTTGAAGCTCTATCTCAATTTCGGTTACATGGACCACATGCTCAATGATTCGTTCTTCACCGCGGAGCAGGATCAATTTCTCTATGGCGTCGGCATCAAATTTCCGATTCGCTCTTTGGTCTTTCACACAGAGTACACTGCGGAAGTTTTCGCCAACAATGCAAATCTCGCTTTCGCCGAAAATTCTTCACGGATCTCCCAAGGCGTGAAATTTCTCGGGCCGTGGGATATTATTCTCGATCTCACCGCCGAAGTCGGCTTGGATAAACCCGCGGAGGTTACGGGCGTGCCGCAGTATTATCAAAAAGATTATGCGGATTGGAAAATAATCGTCGGCTTCAATTATCAATTCACTTCGCGCGGTTCGCAAGAACCGGTGCTCACCAGCGGCAACAAACGCGGCGATGAGCGCATCAAACGCGAGTTGGATGAAATTCGCGGTCAGCGCGAAGGCGCGCAACAAAGCTTGCAAGACATGGAAAAGGCCTTGGACGAAGACAAAGACGCGGACGAGAAGAAAGAAGAGACGGAAAAGAAAGACCCGCCCCAAGAGTGAGCGAATTAATTTTGCATCGTGAAGTTTGCCGGCCTCTCTCGTCATTCTGCAAGAACTGTATTCGCGCGCAGAGGGTTTTTATGCGCCGCGCGCACAGCCTCCCACTGAACGACGCGCCTTGCGGGGGCAGCTTCAACTTTGCGCACCCATGATTACCTAGAAGTTCAAGAGCATAGTGGAATGACGAGGACAATAAATGTATGGCGCAAGGTCTGCTCTGGTTTGCTGATCGGTCTTTGCGTGTTGGCCACCGCGGTTGCGCCGAGCGTGGCGGCAACGGCTCCGCCGGCAACGCCGCAAGACAACCCTCGCAGCGTTGACCGCAACATGGAAAGAGTCGCGCAGCGTTTATACAAGAGCGCGCTCAAGTTCTATTATGATCGCGCTTATTGGAAAGCGGCGCGCGAGCTGATCATTTTGTTGGATTATTATCCCTCGTTCAGCGACGCCGACGGCGTGCTGTGCCATCTCGGCGAAAGCTTGTATTCGATGGATATGTTTAAATCGTCGCACAAGATGTTTCGCTTCTTGGTGACGAAGTTTCCGCAAAGCGAATTGGTGCCGCAGGGGCTTTATGGCTTGCAGCGCATTCAATACCAAGCCGAAAATTATGCGGAGAGTTTGAAAATCTACGATGCGCTCGTGGCGAATTATCCCAAGTCCGACTTGATGGGCGGCATTCACTATTTCGGCGGCATGGCATACTTCCATTTGCATGACTACGACCAAGCCATTGCCACATTGAGTAAGATTGGAGGGCGCGGCGAATATTATGACTACGGTTTGTACACGCTCGCTTTGGCGCAGCTCAAAAAGAAAAACATCAATCAAGCGCTCGGGGCCTTGCGCAAGGTAATCGCGCAGCCGTTGTATCGCATGGAGCAGCGCGAAGTCAAAGCGCAAGCGCATCTCACGCTGGGTTTCATCTACTACGAATTGGGGTATTTCAGCGAAGCGATTGCCCACATGCGCCATCTCGGTCCGGAGCATAAAGATTATCCGCAGGCATTGCTCACGCGCAGTTGGGCGGCGATCAAGATGAACGATTTTCAGAGCGCGATCGTGACGCTCAATGAGTTGATCAAAAAATTTGACGACACCGAGTTTGGCGAGGAAGCGCATTTCTTGCTGGGGCAAAGTTACATGCGGCTGGAGTTTTTTGATTTCGCGATTCAGCAGTACGACTATATCATCGCGAAATATCCCGAGGCGGAAGACGTTGCCGCGCGCATGCGCCAAGTGGCCGCGGGCTTGCGCGATCAAGAAGGCATGTTGGAAAAGCTCAAAGTGCGCTTGCTCGTGCTCGAGTCCAAACTGATTGATACGATCCAGCTTGACGGTTCGAAGCAGGTGCCGAAATATATTCAGGACCATTCGGAGCAATTGGCCAAATCCAAAGATCAATTGATCGATCAGATCGTGGCCGAGCGCAAAACGTTTGAAGAAGTCTCGCAGAATTTGGAGCAGGTTCGTTCTGATATTGCGCGAAAGGAATCGCGACGCCATTGGGGCGCTTACGCCGAATATGGCAAGGCCCGGGCGCTGTTCTTAAAGGGAATGCCGAAGTAACGCATCAATAAGGTTTCGCACTGCAATGAAACAACGGATGATTTCAACGCTTCGCACCGCCGCGTGCTCGGTTTCGGTTTTTGGATTCCTATTGCTCGCCGAAGGCGGCAAGGTGACGTCGAGCCGCGCGCAAACCGTTCCCGCTGCAAACAGCGCGGCGCGCGACACCATCGTCGTGAAAGATTTAGAAGCCGCGATTACCAATGCCGAAAGCCTCATTCGCAAATATCCCGACAGCGATTTTTCGCCCAGCGTGATGTTTCAATTGGTCGAGTTGTACGTCAAGCGCGCGACTTATGATTTTCAGCAACGCATGACCGGCTATGAGGCGGAATTGAAACGCTATGACAGCGGTGAGCTGAAAACCGAGCCGGCGATGCCGCGCATGAGCTACGGCAAAGCCATTGAAATGGGCTATCGCATTTTGCAGCAATACCCGACGGCGCCGTTCAACGACAAAGTCATCTATCGCATTGCGCTCTGCCAAATGGAAGAAGGCAATCGCGATCTCTCGCGCGATTACTTTCAACGCCTGCTCGAAGAATATCCCAAGAGCGAGTACATCACTGAAGCCAATTTTCGTTTGGGCGAATACCACTTTGACAAGCGCGACTTCAAGTTGGCCACGGATTATTATGCCAAGCTGTTGAATCAATGGCAGAACCCGTTTTACCAAATGTCGCTGTACAAGCTCGCTTGGTCGTATTACAACACCAACAATTTCCCCAAAGCCATTTCCACGTTCATCTTTTTGATTGATGACGTGAAGCTGGTGAATAAAGCGCAAGACGTAGCCGTGCTTGGCAAAACCAAAATGGATTTGCGCAACGAGTCCATCGAATATCTGGCGCAATGCTTCGCGGATTACGGCGGCCCGGACAAGGCGCGCAAGTTTCTCGAACAGTTCCGCGGCAAAGACTACGGTATTGATATTTTCTTCAAGCTCGCGGATCTCTATCAATCGCGCAATTTCTATGAAGAATCCACGCGCACGTTGGAAATCACGCTCGAAATGTGGCCGCTGTATGAGCAAGCGCCGCTTTTGCAAAGCAAGATTGTCGAAAACTATTTGAAGAGCGGCGACGCGAAAAAGGCCGAGACTGCGCGCGAGAACTTGGTGAATAATTACGGCCCCGGCAGCGCGTGGCTCGCGAAATATCCGCAGGGCGAAGTGCATGACAAAGCGATTGCGCTCGCGGAACAAAACCTCTACATCCTCGGCACCGAGGCGCAAGCGCGCGCGCAAGAAAGCGGCAGCGTGGAAACTTATCGCCGCGCGATTCAACTGTATGAGCAGTTCATTGCCAAGTTCCCCGATTCCAAAGACGCGGCGAAGATCACATACTATTTGGCCGAGTCGCAATTCGAGATTAAAGAATTTGCCGCAGCCGCGGAATCGTATCGCCAAGTTATGACCAAACATCCGCAATCGGAATTTGTGGATGACGCGGCGTACAATCGCATATTGAGTCACTTCGAAGAAATGAAAACCGCGGGCGCGCAAGACACGAGCGTGTTTGTGCTCGCAAATTTTCTCGGCACGGGCAAGTCGGATACGCTTAAAGTTGCCAACGCCATTCATCCCAAGTTGCTCGTGGCGTGCAACGATTTCGCGATGCTCATGGGCAAGAGCGAACGCATGGCGGAAGTATTGATGAAGTACGGCGAGACGCTGTATGGCTTGAAAGCTTATAAGCCCGCGCAAGGCGTGTATGAGAAAATCGTGAATGAGCAGCCGAAATCGCCGTTTGTGGTGCAGGCGCATTTGCTGCACGCGCAATGCGCGATGGAGAGTCAGGATTATTTGCTTGCGGAGAAATGGGCGCGTCGCGTGGTGGATAATTATGCCGACTCCACGAAACAAGTCGTGCGTGCGCATCGTGTGATTAGCTCCGCGAAATTTAAGTTGGCCGAAGGCTTTAAAGAGCGCGGCGATTTCACCGTGGCCGCCAAAGCATTTGAGAACATCGCTTCCACCAGCCCGGACTCGACGATCAGCGAGTTGGCGTTCGCCGAATCCGCGGTGCAATATGACCAAGCAGGCGATAAAGAGAAGGCCATCGAAGTTTATGAAAAATTTTATTTGAAATTTCCCAAGTCCGCGCGCATCGACGAAGCCTTGTTCCGCGCGGCCTTGCTGTGTGAAGAAACGCAGAAGTGGACGCGCGCGGCGCAGAATTATCTCGCGCTGGTGAATGCGCGATCGACTTCGCCTTATGCGGCCAAGGCCATGTTCGCCGCGGCGCGCTGCTATGAAAACGGGGATTTGGTGGAGAATGCGCTGAACACGTATGATCGTTTCGTGACGCTTTATGAGAACGAAGTCGATCAACACGTCGAAGCGCTGGTGCGCGCAGGCGAGATTTGCTACAAGCGCAAAGATTATCCGAAAGCTTCGGATTATTTCAGCCGCGCGGTGGCGCGCTATAATAAAGCCGTGAATGACGGTTTACAGCCTGATCCCTATCTCGTCGCGCAAGCGCAGTTCGAACTCGGCGAAATGCGTTTTGAAAATTATCGCCAAGTCAATTTGGAATTGCCGATCGAAAAAAGCCTGAAGAAAAAGCAGGCATTGTTTACGGAAGTGCTCGCTTCGTACAAAGACGCCGCGAGTTATCAAATCGCGGAGTGGTACACGGCTTCGGCGCATCGCATCGGCGAGACGTATGAAGAGTTTGGCCGCGCCTTCTTTGCTTCGCCGCGCCCGGCAGAGTTGGCGCCGGAGATGTTGGCGAAGTATGATGAACTGCTCGCGCAAAAAGTGCGTCCGTTCAAAGAGCGCGCGTATGACGCTTACAAAGGCAATCTGCTGCAGGCGGAAGAGAACAGCATCAACAATACGTGGGTCGATCAAAGCCGGCAACGTATGCAAACGCTGGCAGTGGAATTAGGTTTGGAACCGCCGGCCCCGGCGCCGAGCAACGAACAACCGCCGACGGATCAAGCCACGGGCGCCAATCATGAGCCGAACGCCCCGAGTGCCCCCGGCAACGGTGCGAGCACGACGGCCACGGCGCGCGGCAATCAAAGATAATCGCGCGGGCGCGCACGCAAGCGCAACACGTTGCGCGTACTTCAAAAGCTGCAAAGCGACGAAAGTGTTGACGCGGTTGGACAGTTTGAGGTTCGAATTTAGCAATCGCATTTAGAGTGCTGTCATTCAGCAGGAATCTTTTTTAGCACTGGGGAATATCGCCAGCGAGTAAAAAGATTCCTGCTGAATGACATGCTAGAAAATGGAAGCAAGCATCATCATGTTTATGCGAAAACATTTTTGCATCGCCTTTATCCTCGCTCTCGGCTTGAGCGTTTCTTGCTTCACGCACGAGGCGCAGGCGCAACAAGCGCCGGCCGCGGATTCGACGCTGCGCGCAGCAGACTCGGACACTTTGCCCGCGCCGGTGATCGATGAAAGCGCCGCGAACGCGCGCATGTTTTTGGATAAAGTGGAAGTGTTGGGCACTTTGGCTAAGCCCCAAGCCCTCTTCATCATCCCCGGGCAAGATCCCAGAGTGGACGGGATCGAGATCGATCGTTCGTTTTTTCGCGAGATCTTTCGGCCCTATGAAAAGGACTATCATCCCGCCAATACCCGCCGCTATCTCAAGGAGCAAGCGGTGTGGTAATAAAAATTTCGACGTTGTTGGTTAGCTTAGTTTTGTAGTCCCGCCCCTTGTGGGGCGCTGTCGAAGCAAATAAACTCGCAACTGCGACAATGCCCCACTAGGGGCAGGGCTACGAAAGCGCGGGCCGAGCGCTAGCGCTGTAAATTCCCGTTCTATTCATCGAAGTTCGTTCTTGCGGCGTCGTCGCATGAGCATGTGTGATTCCAAGTTATGGAGGTTTTGCCGGAATGAGTACCATCATCAATTTTTATTTCAACGGCGGCGGTTGGATGCACGCCATTTTGATCACGATGGTTGTCGCCATGGCGATTACCATCGAGCGTTTCATTACGCTCAACTTCAAAAATAAAATCGACCCTGCGGCGTTCATCAACAAACTGTTGGAATTGATTTCGCGCGGCAACATCAACAGCGCGATCGATCTGTGCAACGTTTCGCAAGCGGCTTTGCCGCGCATCGTGCGCGCCGGTTTGGAAGAGTACAATAAAGGCCAAACGCAAATGCAAAACGCGATGGAATTGGCCGCGATGAAAGAGATTCCGAAAATCGAAAAGCGCACGCAATACCTGTCGCTCGTCGCGAATATCGCGACGCTGCTCGGTTTGCTTGGCACGATCTTCGGCCTCATCGATTCCTTTGCCGCGGTGAGCAGCGCCGATGCCTCGCAGAAAGCCGCGCTCTTGGCCTCCGGTATCGCAGTCGCCATGAACACCACGGCGTTCGGCTTGATCGTCGCCATTCCCACGTTGATCTTCTATTCCCTGCTCAATGAGCGCACCACGGCCATCACCGATGAGATCAATGAGAACACCGCCCGCGTCTTTCAGTTTCTGACGCGCGCCAAAGGAGAACGATGAATCTCAAAGCCAAAATGGGGCGCAAGCGCCGCAGCGGTGATGATATCGAAATGACGCCGATCATGAACTTGTTTTTGATTCTCGTGCCCTTCTTGTTGGTCACTGCGGAGTTCGTGAACATCGCCGTGCTCGATATGTCGCTGCCGCAATTGAACACCAACGCGAGCGTGACGCAAACCACGACTGAGCTGCCCAAGCAATCTATTCTCAGCACGCTCGAAATTGATGAGAGCGGCATACAGGTGAATAGTCCCACGTTCAGCTTTCCCGCGATCAAAAATTCGACGGGCGGCTATGATTACAATGCGCTCAAGGCGCAATTGGCGCAGATCAAGCAAAAGTTTCCCGAAGCCGCGGACATGGTGATTGCGCCGCAAGATCAAATTAAGTACGACATCGTGATCCAAGTGATGGATCGCTGTCGCGAACAAGGCTTTCCGAATATTTCGATTTCAGGTTGAGTATGTTGAACCTTGGAAATTCCAGCGGCACGTTGAACGTGGTGAAGCGAAAACCGAAAGCGCTGAATCTCAGCTTGCGGCTCACTTCGATGATGGACATGTTCACGATTCTGCTCGTGTTCCTCTTGAAGAGCTTTAGCGCGGAAGGGCAAATCGCCACGGTCGCACAGGATTTGAATCTGCCCAACTCGAGCAGCACGAAACACCCCAAAGCTTCGCCCATTATTTCCATCACGAAAGAATGGGTGATGTTTGACGACAAGCCCTTGGTGAAAGTGAGCGAAGTAACGAAGCGTCCCGACTTGCTCATTCCAGAGTTGGATCAAGCCCTGCAATTCGCGCGCTCCGTGGCCGAAGGCCTCGGCGAGCAAGACAAACATCTCGGCTTTCACGGCGTGGTTGACATTATGGGCGACCGCGATACGCCGTTCGCCGTCATTAAACGCGTGATGTTTACCTGCGGCAAAAACGGGTATAACAACATGCAATTGGCCGTGTATGGTCAGGCCTCCTAATTGAAGAAATGGAATGAAGGGAACATATCATTTAAAGCTGCGCATCGTGCGCAACGGCGACGTGCAAGAGCGGCGTTTGGATGTGAAGGACAGCTTCGTAATCGGTCGCGGCGCGGACAGTGATTTAATGCTCGCCGCGGAAGGCTTGCCTGCCAAGCTGCGCATGTTTGTGCCCTCGGCCAACGGTTATGAGCTGCGTTTGCCCGCGAATTGCAAAGGCGAAGTCACTTCCGGCGCCAGCCGCGTTTCGCTCACCGATTTGATTGCACAGGATCTTTTGCCGCAAAAAGACGGCTTCCCGACCATGATGTTGACCGTCGGCAAAACCGGCTTCGTGCAAATCTCCGACGTGCGCATCGAGTTTGGTTTTGATAACACGCCGCTCGTCGTAGCAGCGCCTCCGCCACCGCCGCCTCGGCCGAGCGTAGCGCAAGCGCCGCCACCGCGACCGAGCGTGACGCAAGCGCCTCCGCCACCGCCCGCGCCGAAAGTAGCGATTCCAACTGCGGAGCCGAAACGCGAGCGCACGGTGAGCGCGGTGCCGCTCGACTTCGAGATGTTTTCCGCGCGCAAAGCGTTTCTCAACGGCTTGCGCGAAGACGGCATGTTTCGCGGCATTCTCACGGGCTTGCTCATTTTTCATTTTGGTCTGGTGCAATGGGCGAGCGGCATTAAGCTCACGCTGCCGCCGCCGGAAACCAATGTGCAAAAAACCATTGCGCGCGTTTCGAAGTTCATTCCCAAAGCCACGGTGAAGCCGCCGGAAGCGAAGATCGGGCGCGTGGAAACGCAAGTGGCCACGGGCGATTCGAAAAAAGAGGACAGCGACAAGCAGGAGCAAAATTCCACGAAAGAGAAGGAAGGGGAAAAGAAAGGCTATGGCGAGAAGACGAGCGATCCGGGGCAGGGCGTTGATTTAAGCAACGTGGGCGTGCTCAAACTGCTCGGCGGTTCGGGCGTGAGCGACAACAGCAGCAGCTTGATTGAATCGCTCGTGCAAAAAGACCTCGCCGAAGGTTTGGATCAAAACGGGAAGAAGACGAAGCTCTCCGCGGGCCGTTCGAAAACCGGCGGCGGTTCCGATCTTGATGCGATTCTAGCCGCTGGTATTTTGGGCGAGGGCAAAGGCGGTGGCGGCGCGGGCATCGATGAAATTCTCAAAGGCGATATCGGCGCGCAGAAGTCCGTCAATTTAGAAAAGAAAGGCCGCGTCAATATCGAGAAGCTTGGGGAAGTGAGCGGCTCGCAAGAAGCGCTCGGCGCGCGCGGCGAAGAGTCGTTGCGCAAAGTGCTGAACGAGAACATGGGCCGCTTGAAATACATCTTCGAAAAGTATTTGAAAGCGAATCCCGACATCGGCGGCATTGTCAATGTCGAAGTTTCGATCAACGCCGATGGCACCGTGAGCAAAGTCGTAGTGATGAAATCCGATATTCCGATTCCCGCGTTTCAACAAGAGATCGTCGAAGCCATTCGCCGCTGGAAGTATCCGCCGATTACAAGCGGCATCATGCGCGTGGTGTATCCCATCGGCTTCGTGCGGATGAATTGAGCGCATGAAGAGCAAATTGCAAAGTCACGCAGGCGGCATGGTGGAGATCAATCTCACCTCGTTGATCGACGTTGCGCTCGTGCTCGTCGTGATCTTTATGGTCATGGCGCCGCTCGTGGTGCATTCGAGCCTCACCATATCCGCGCCAAACGCGGGGCAAACCGCTTCGCCGCGGGAGCAAACCGAAACGAGCGTGACGCTTTATCTCAAACGCGATGGCAGCGTGGTGCTCAACGATGCTGTTGTATCTTCCGCGAACCTGACCGAAAGCCTGCGCCGCGCAATCGCCGCGAGCGCGAAAAAGCAGGTCGTGGTGAGCGCGGAGGAAGACGTGATGCACGAGCGCGTCGTGGCCGCACTGGACGCCGCACGGCAAGCGGGCGCAAAGGAACTGTCGCTCGTCAAACGCAGGAGCAAATGACATGCACGCCCGCGGTTCCGCGCCGGACGGCACGATTACGAACATGCAGCTCGCGCCCCTCATCGACATCGCGCTCGTTTTGGTCATCATCTTTATGGTAACCGCGCCGATGTTGGCGCAACAAACGCCCGCCCTGGACTTGCCGCACGCTGCCACAGTGGAGGCCATTCCGCCGACAAGCCTCACGCTCACGGTAACGCGCACCGGCGCTCTCGCATTAAACGAAACTGCGATGCCCGCACCCCAATTAGAGCGCGAACTGCGCCAACGCATGCGCCAACACCCCGAACGCCTCGTCGTGATCCGGGCGGACAAACAAGCAACCCATCGCCAAACGTTGGAAGCGCTCACCCTCGCCAAGCGCGCCGGAGCAAAGAAGTTGGCCATTGCCACATTGCAACGCACGCCCTCGGCGAGCAAGCCTTAGAGCATGCATTTGAGTGCATGTTTATCGTATGTGAGAAAGCGCCTTTGGGCGCTTTTTTGTTTTGGGGAAGGAGTAGATAGTCCCCTTCTATGATTCAAACTCCTGCATCGCCTCTGTTCATAAAAAATGCAACTCTTCCCGCCAAACTCCTGCCTTGACATTCGAACATTTTTTTCGCACATAATCGCAGTAAGATCGGTCTCCGCTACGAACCTTCACGCGACTCCGCTACCGCAAGGCTGGCTTGCTGTGCCGATCCTTTCACACACAGGCTCTTCTTGGGATGTCCGCATAAGAAAGTTTTCGGTTTCCGTCTTATGCTGCGCGCTCGTGCAGTATAAGAAAGTAACGAGCGCGAATCGTTCCGCAGCTAATTGCCTTGCCCTGTTGAAATTTGGGGTTCTATGTTGTTCTGTGTGGGCAGCATGAATACGCCGAAGGCGTTCAACAGCAAAGCCGAGGGTCGCGCAGCGCACCCTCGGGAAACAACCATGCTCAGAAGAACTCTGAAAGAGTTCAACAAAATGAGGTCTGTAACGCCTTCGGCGTATGGTTGCCACACAGTGTCATTGTCTTGCAATGACCCACACCAAACAACATAGATCCAAATTTAGGCTTGCTATTTCAAAGAGTCTGTTCCATCTTATCCTGCCCAGTCGTGCAACTTTTGCCAAATTTTTTAAGCCACAGAAGAAGTGTTAATGGACCCCTCGGGCAGGTGAACTAAGCAGATGAGATTTATATGAGCATGGCTGAACAAATCAAAGAATATATTGCCACTCAACCTGAACCAAAACGCAGCGACATGCAGGCGTTGCATCGCATCATTCTGAAGTTGATGCCAAAATGTAAATTGTGGTTCTTAGATGGCAAAAACGAGAAAGGCAAAACTGTTTCTAACCCGAATATAGGATATGGAGTTCGGACTATAAAATATGCCGATGGAAAAACCAGGGAGTTTTATCAAATTGGTATTAGTGCAAACACAACAGGAATCTCTGTCTATATTCTTGGAATAAAAGATAAGAAATACTTAGCGCAGACATATAGAAAAGAACTCGGGAAGGCGAGTGTAACAGGGTATTGTATTAAGTTCAAAACGCTAAAAGATATAAACATCGATATACTTGAAGCCGCATTACGATATGGGATTGAGCAGAGAAGCATCTAACCTCGGCTTGCTCGCGGACGCTGCTGCGTCTGGATGACTTTTTAGTGTGTGCAAGTTGCAAGCTTCTGTGGCTTCGTCGAAACTTTGTGTAAGCGCATCGGCGCTGCAAACGCGTGTATTAGGCGCCGGCCAAAGTGCGTTGCAACTGAGTGTTTCTGTAATCGGTCTCGGAGAGGTGAAGAAATGAGTGATAACTCGCACAACCATGAACCTCCGTATGCGAAGTATCTCAGTCGTCTCATACGCCCCTTTTCCAACTTCGATTTTTTCTTTATGAAGCATGTTCGTGAAAAAGCCGTTCAGGCACTGCGGCTTAGTTCCGGGGGACAAGTCCTTGACCTAGGTTGCGGCAGCGGTGGTAGCTTTCCGTACTTGGTAAAAGCAGTTGGCCCCACCGGGAAAGTGGTCGGCATTGATATTAGCCATGAAAGCTGTATCAATGCTCGCCGCAGGATAAAGAGCAATGGTTGGAAGAATGTCGATGCAATCGAGTCTTCCGCACAGAACGTTGATCTCGCTGGACGCTATGACGGCGCCCTGATGTTCGCTGCGCCGGATGTGTATGCTTCGGACTCAGCCTTAGCCAATATTCTGCCTTATCTGAAAAGTCACGCCCGCATCGCAATTTTTGGCGCAAAACTCTCAGACGAGCGGCTAGGTAAGTTTCTGAATCCATTTTTTCTATTCACGTGCCGCAAGCTATCTCCTTCTACCCCACTCCCAGACTCAGCGCCTTGGGGATTGCTGGCAAGTCAACTTGAAGGTCTGAACGTCCAAGAACTGTTCTTTGGTTCAATGTTTCTGGCGTATGGCACGCTCAAAGAACCCCAATCAAGCGCCTAACAATTCGTTCAAGCCGACCCCGCAGCAGGGCGGCTTAACTCCAGCGTTAGCCTTCCTGTTTCTCAAAATAAATTGCCTCCCTTCCATCACTCTCTCGATTAATTCTTCTGCACCTCGTTTTCGCCCCGTACTGCTCACGGCCATCCTGCAAGTCGTCACACGTTTAGCAGACCTCCCCAAGAAATCCCTTGTCGCATTCCGCAGATGTTTTATATTCCGGCTTTCAATTCTACCAAAATAGATTTCGCTTCTGCCACGAAACACTCAACAAAGCTTTTCGTGTGATTCGCGTATTTCGTGGGCAGAAAAAAATCTATTGCAGTAGAATCACTGCGGGATCTATTCATCGAGAAAGGAATTGCTACATGGCCACGCCGACTGCTCTCCAACAACTTTGCATCAACACCATTCGCACGCTCGCGATGGATGCCATTCAAGCCGCGAACTCCGGGCATCCCGGCGCGCCCATGGCGCTCGCGCCCGTGACGTTTACATTGTGGGATCGCTTCCTGCGCCACAATCCCGCGAATCCCGATTGGCCCAATCGCGATCGCTTCGTGCTCTCGAACGGCCATGCTTCGATGTTGCTCTATGGCGCGTTGCATCTCATGGGTTATGACATCACACTCGACGATATAAAAAACTTTCGGCAGCTTCATCACAAATGTGCCGGCCATCCCGAATATGGCCTCGCGCCCGGTGTGGAAACAACAACCGGCCCGCTCGCGCAAGGCGCGGCGAACAGCGTGGGCATGGCGCTCGCGGAGAAATGGCTCGCGGCCCATTTTAATCGCGAAGGGCATGAGATTATCGACTATAAAATTTTTGCGATACTCGGCGACGGCTGCATGATGGAAGGTTTGAGCGGCGAGGCCGCTTCACTCGCGGGCCATTTGGGTTTGAACAATCTCATTTGGTTTTACGACAACAATCGCATCACCATCGAAGGCAAAACCGATTTGGCCTTCAGCGAAGAAGTCGCCACGCGCTTCATCGGCTATCATTGGAAAGTGCAACACGTGAACGATGCGAACGACGTTGAAGCGCTCGCGCATGCGATCGCGCTTGCACGCAAAGAAACGCATGCACCCTCGCTCATCATTGTCGATAGCCACATCGCCTTCGGCGCGCCCACAAAACAGGACACGCACGGCGCGCACGGCGAGCCTTTGGGCGAAGAAGAAATTCGCGCCACGAAAAAAGTTTACGGCTGGGATCCCGACAAGAAATTTTACGTGCCCGCAGAAGTGCAGGCATACCGCAATGCAAAAATTGCAAATGGGAAAAAAGAGGAAGAAGATTGGCGGAAAAAATTCGCGGGCTATGCGACCGCACATCCGCAACTCGCCGAGCATTTCACGCGCATGCAGCAGCGCGAGCTTCCGCCCAATTGGGAAGCGAGCCTGCCGAGCTTTCCCGCGGACGCCAAAGGCATTGCGAGTCGCGAATCGAGCGGCACCGTGTTGAATGCGATTGCCGCGCAGGTGCCGTGGCTCCTCGGCGGGTCCGCGGATTTGGCGCCGTCGACGAAGACACTCATCAAAGGCGCGAAGAGTTTTCAACGCAAACAATACGACGGCCGCAATCTCCACTTCGGTATTCGCGAACACGCCATGGCCGCGATGCTCAACGGCATGTCGCTCAGCAAGCTGCGGCCGTATGGCGCGACGTTTCTCGTGTTCTCCGATTACATGCGGCCTTCGCTGCGTCTCGCCGCGTTGATGGAGCAGCCCGCGATTTATATTTTCACGCACGACAGCATCGGCGTGGGCGAAGACGGGCCTACGCATCAACCTATCGAACATCTCGCCGCGTTGCGCGCGATACCGCATCTCGAAGTCATTCGCCCCGCGGATGCCAATGAAGTGGCGATGGCATGGCAGCACATTATGAATGTGCGCAATCATCCCGTCGCGCTCGTGCTCACGCGACAAGCGCTCCCGACTTTTGATCGCACGAAGTATGCTTCCGCCGCAGGCGTGTTGCGCGGCGCATATGTGCTCGCCGATTGCAGCGGCACACCCGAAATTATTCTTCTCGGCACCGGTTCCGAAGTGCAGCTCTGCATTGGCGCATATGAGCAATTGCAAAAAGAAGGCGTGCGCGCGCGCGTCGTGAGCATGCCGAGTTGGGAGTTGTTCGAGCAGCAAGATGCGGCGTATCGCGAAGTGGTTTTGCCGCGCGCGGTGCGTGCGCGCGTTGCAGTTGAAGCCGGCGCCACATTCGGTTGGTCGCGTTACGTGGGCCGCGACGATGACGGCGCGATTATCGGCATGCGCTCGTATGGCGCCTCCGCGCCGATCAAAGATTTGCTCAAAGAATTTGGCTTGACGGTAGAAAATGTCATGCAAACCGCAAAGGCCACGCTCGCGCGCGTGACTAAACAGTGAGCGAAGGGCGAAAACATATTTGCCCACACAACACACGAAGCACGCGAAAGCTTTTTTCGCGTCATTCATTTGTTTCGCGGGCAAAAGCTTTTCATGGCTTGTCGCTGCGCGTTATTGCTGTTCATCTCCGCTTGTTTACCACGGTGGCCTTTGCAAGCGAGGTGGCTTCAAGGCGATTGTCTGCCTCTGACTATTTGCAAACGCCCAAAACCCGCTCGCTCACGTGGAAGCAGGCAAACAATCTTCACCCGTGTTCGCATGCAACGATTGGGCTATTGCATACAACCCGCAGAGCTTTTACAACACCCAAAGTTCTGAGCATAACCGACGCGAAAAAAATCCCAAACTTTTTCGGAGTCTTAAATGTCCAACTCGCACTTCCCCTTGCAAACGCATCTCGGACAGTATCAAACCGCAATCACCGCAACGCACGCGGATTTGATTCAACAAAAAATTTTGCCGCGCATTTGGCAGCACGACCACACCGTGTGGAAACCCGAGCCCACGGAAATCACCAATCGCCTCGGCTGGCTGCACAGCCCGGAAGTGATGCAGGCCGCAATTCCGGAGATCAACGCGCTCGTCGCAGAAGTGCGCGCCGCGGACTACACGCACGCGCTGTTGCTCGGAATGGGCGGCTCAAGCCTCGCGCCCGAAGTGTTTCGTTTCACTTTCGGCGTGCAGCCCGGTTACCTCGATCTCGCCGTGCTTGATAGCACGCATCCTGCCGCAGTATTGCACCACGCCGCGCGCCTTGATTTCAACCAAACGCTTTTCATTGTTTCCACCAAATCCGGCGGCACAGTCGAGACGTTTTCTTTTTTCAAATATTTTTATAATGAAGTGCTGAAGACCGTGGGCAAAGACAAAGCGGGCGAGCATTTCATTGCGATCACTGATCCCGGCAGCGGGCTAGCGGATACGGCAGCAAAGTATCACTTTCGCAAAACGTTTTTGAACGATCCCAATATTGGTGGGCGTTACTCCGCGCTTTCATATTTTGGCCTCGTGCCCGCGGCATTGCTCGGCGTTGATATCGCGTTGCTGCTCGAACGAACGCGTGCGTTTGCCAATGACATGAGCGAGAACAATTCCGGCCTGTGGCTCGGCGCGATCATGGGCGAGCTTGCGCGGGCGGGTCGCGACAAGGTGACGCTCGTTGCCTCGCGAGCGATCGCGTCGTTCGGTTCATGGGCGGAACAACTCATTGCCGAAAGCACGGGCAAAGAGGGTGTAGGTATTTTGCCTGTGGTGGAAGAAAAGCCCGGCGCGCCTTCGGCATATGCGCATGACCGCGTGTTCGTTCATCTCTATTTAAAAAATGAGCACACGCACGAGGCCGCGCTCGCCGCATTGGCGCACGCCGGCCAGCCCGTGGTGCAAATCGAAATGCGCGACGCATACGACCTCGGCGCGGAATTTTTTCGCTGGGAGGTGGCAACGATCGTTGCGAGTCAGCGGCTCGGCATCAATCCCTTCGATCAACCCAATGTCGAATCCGCGAAAGTGCTCGCGCGCAAAATGGTCGCGGAATTTGAGGCAAGCGGTAAATTGCCGGCATTGACGCCCACGTTGCTCGAAAACGGCCTCACGGTTTACGCCGAAGCCGCGGCAAATTCACTCGCGGAGATTTTGAAAAATTTTCTCGCGCAGGCGCAAACCCGCGCGGGGCAAGTGCGGAGTTATGTCGCGCTGCAAGCATATCTCGCCGCCACGCCTGCGCTCGAAGAGGCGTTGCAGCAGTTTGCCGCGAAGTTGCGCGAGCGCCATCAGCTCGCAACCACGATTGGCTATGGCCCGCGCTTCTTGCATTCGACCGGACAGCTTCACAAAGGCGACGCGGGCAACGGGTTGTTCCTGCAATTCACCGCGAGCCTTGCGCATGA
Organism: bacterium; assembly: GCA_041918175.1. GTDB lineage: Bacteria > Zhuqueibacterota > Zhuqueibacteria > Zhuqueibacterales > Zhuqueibacteraceae > JABWAN01. The sequence goes on along the minus strand of JAYRWE010000122.1, from coordinate 24,113 downwards.
TGCAGCCATTCCGAATGAAGCCGGAACCGAGGCTTCCGCAATGTCATTCGGCACGTTGGTCATGGCGCAAGCCTTGGGCGATCGGCAAGCGCTGTTGGATAATCAACGCAGAGTGCTGCGCATCGATTTGGGAAAAGATATTGTGGGAGGGTTAAACCAATTACGGCAGATGATCTGAGCGAGATGGGAAGCGGCTCATATGATTCAAGCCGCTTTGTTCATTTCAAGCGTGGTGACGCGAGTATTCAAAGATGCCAGCAACTGATTTTGTTTCTCATCGGAAAGTTGGAGCGTTTCGATCTCGCCGCGCTGACGGTCCTGCACGGCGCCAAGAATGGCGCGCTCTTGTTGCGCGTCATCATAATTTTTGCGAACCCCGTCCATAATCGTGAGTATTTTATCAGTAAAGGCGTCAAACTTGGCGACGAGTTCCTCATGCTCAATACGCTGCTCCTCGCGATACCTGAATAAGATCCTGCTGAAACTCTTGCGGTCGACCACGTTTTCTTGGCGGTAGTCATCGACCTTCTTGTCCAAGTTTTTAAATTTTTTGTCCAAACCGTTGAACTTCTTGTTCAAACCGTTGAACTTTTTATTCAAACCGTTGAACTTTTTATTCAAGCCATTGAACTTCTCGTTCAAGCCGCTGGACTTCTTGTCCAACCCGTTGAACTTCTTATCAAACTTTTTATCTAAGGCGCGCAGCTTGGCTAGCACTTGATGGTCTTTGCTGGATTGCTTGCGCGCGGTGTTTTTTTTGCCGTTCATCTGCTACTTCTTCCCTAAGTTTTACGATAAGAATATCACTTTGATATTATTGATTCTCGTTCGACGCATCCTTGTATGAATTGGGAAAACTCAAAATTTTCGCCAAGCGGCACTGCAAGGCAGACGATATAGATTCTCGCCATGAAGCGCAACGACTTTTTTGTTGGACTCTTGCGCTTGAATGCTTATGCTTGCCGGCAATCACGCAAAACCTTACCTCGTCAACTCCAGGAGAAACTTTGACGATTATCATTGAACCTTCTATTCTCTCCGCGGATCTCACGCGGCTTGGCGAACAAGTGCGCGAGGCCGAAGCCGCCGGTGCGCAGGCGATTCAAATCGATGTGATGGATGGTCGCTTTGTGCCGAACATTACTTTCGGGCAAGGCACAGTCGCCGCGCTGCGCGCCAGCACCAACCTGTTTCTCGACGTGCATCTCATGATTGTAGAGCCGGAAAAATATCTTGCGGAATTCGCGGCCGCGGGTGCGAATCGATTGATCGTGCATCAAGAAACCTGTCCGCATTTGCATCGCACGCTGCAAACCATTCGCGGCTTAAATGTGGAGGCGGGCGTGGCGCTCAACCCGAGCACGCCGCTGTGCATGTTGGAAGAAGTGTGGGATTTGCTCGACGTGGTGCAGATCATGACCGTGAACCCCGGCTTTGGCGGGCAGGCGTTTATTCGTAGCCAGCTTGACAAGATGCGCACGCTACAGCAAGTTATCTCTGTTCGCGGCGCGAGCACACGCATTGCAGTAGATGGCGGGATTGATGTGACCACCGCACCGCTAGCGGTCGACGCGGGCGCGACAATTTTAGTCGCGGGCTCCAGTGTCTATAACAAAAAAACTTCTGTAGAGGTTAGCTTGAAAGCGCTGCAAGCAGTTGTGCAAAAGCGCATCGCATGTTGAGCCTAGACCATCGTGCCTTTAAACCAAAAGCGCGATGTTTGAAATTTTGCTTTCGCTCGCTTCGGCGGCGCGTGACGTTCTCAAACTGTACTCTTACTTTAAAACGGAAAGGAGTGGCATGTTGCAAACGATAAAACAAATTGCGCGACAACTGTGCGTGCTCGCGTTGCTCTTGAGCGCTTGTGCCGGCGCGGGCATGAAGATTCGCGACCTCAGCGATAATCCGGAAAAGTACCATGATCGCCCGGTTGTGGTCAAAGGCAAAGTAGTTTCCACGTTCGCGGTTCCCTTGCTCACGCAAAGTTTGGTGAAAGTGGCGGATGAAACCGGCGAGATTTGGGTGAAGCCGGCCGGTCGCGTGCCGTTTGAAGGAGAAAAGATCACCGTGCGCGGCAAACTCAAAATCGGGTTGACGCTGGCAAACCGCAATTTCGGCGTGATTGTTTATGAAGACGAAACGCGGAAGTGAAGCCGGTCGCAGCAGCAAAAGCAAATGACAGAATGATTGTATGGCAGAAGCACTCTGCCCCAAAATTATTCTGCCGATTGGATTCGGATTCGCCATGCTTGGACATCTCCCCGGCAAAATAGGCTTGACTCGCTAGTACCTCGCGGTTATATTCACCCCACTTCAAAGCGCAGTCTGCGCGAACGACTGCGCTTTTTTTCCTTCCCCATGAGGAACGGAGTTTCCTCTTACAAGCTTCAGGAAGTGCTCCCTTGCGGCTGTGGCCCAAAGTCTTTCAAATGAAATAGTGAAATTTTGCATTTGAAAAATCCCATTCTTTTGCGGTAACGGCATTTCAATCCCCTCTTCTTTTTTCTATCAAACGGAGGTATCGCGATGAACAAAGTGGTAAAGGTTCTGTGTGCGTTGAGCCTGCTTCTGGTGTTGAGCGGCGCGTGGTCTTCGGCGCAGGCGCAATACAATCCCGGCCCCGGCTTCAAAGTGTCGTGGGCGCTCAATCCGCGCGCGGACGGCAATTTCCGCCCGGTGGAATATTTCGGCAGCAGCAAAGTTGAAGTCGGCATGGATTTCGACCGCGACGGTCGCCGCGAAATTCTGTTTGCGACCGACGAAACATTGTCACCTGCGGGCCCGGCGGAAGGAATTCTCGATCTGTATCTTTACGAAGCGACCGGCAACAATCAATACACGCACGTATGGCACTTCTCCACCACGGAGATTTGCAACTCGTTTCCGGCTATTGCCTATGGCGACATTGACAAAGACAATCGCTACGAAATTTACTTCGGCGTGCCCACCGTGGCGCCGAACACCAACAAGCTCTTCATCTTTGAACAAGACGCGGCCGGCGTTTTTCCTTCGGCGCCGACTTTGATTTATGATTTCACCCGCGCGGGCGCGTTGGATTTTCGCCCCTCGGGATTGCAACTCGACGACGTGGATAACGACGGCAAAATTGAAATCATCGCGCAATCGCGCACGGCCAATCGCCGCGAGTTGGTGGTGTTGGCATTGGAAACGCCGGCGTTCGACGATTTCGCCTCATTTAAAATTGAGTTTGAAGTCGGCAACGACATTCTCGGCGGCGGCGGCACGTATGACGTGAGCGTGGTCGATTTTGATAACGACGGCAAAAAAGAAATTTGGTACAACACGTGGGACAATTGGAGCATGACGGTGTTCGAAGCCACGGGCGCGGACACGTATGCGATGCAAGTCGATCTCAATGAAATCTATCCGGTCAATGATCCCGGCTCGTTCAATCGCCACAAATTGCTTTTCGTGAACATGGACAGCGATCCGGAATTGGAAGCTTGGTTTCCGATGACGGACGGCGTGCTCTACTTTCTCGATAACGTGACGGACGTGGCCGCGCTCACGGGCGCGAATTTCAAGCGCGTGGGCAAATTCGACGCAAATGCTTTCTCGCGCGGCGGCGATCTCGGCGACGTTGATCGCGACGGCCGTTTCGACATCATTGTGGCCGGCGGCAATCGCGAAAAAGTCTATCGCATTGAATATCTCGGCATCGGCTCCCCCGCGGATTCGAGCAGCTATGAATGGAGCACGATTTTGGAAAGCGTGGGCACGCCCACGGATTATTATTATCCGCTGCGCATATCGCCTGTTGATCTCGACGGCGACGGCCTGCGCGAAGTGGTGCTCACGAATCGTTATGCGGATAACGCCGCGCAGCCTTTGCTGCTCGTGTTGGAATATGATCCGAGCACCGCGGATAAGTTGGCGGACGGGTGGGAGCAACGCAACCAAATCGCGCACAGCGAAGTTGATGCGCTTTATGCCAAAGACAACACGGGCAATAGCCGCACGGTGATTGGCGGATTTGATTTAGATAAAGACGGCAAGAAAGAAGTGCTGTTGAGCGATTATGCGGCGAAGGCCGTGCGGTTGTTCGAATACAGCGCCGCAAATAAATTTGAATTGGTGTGGACCTCGCCGCCGGACACCGCGGCCGGCAGGAATCGCCAAGTTTCCGGGCCGCGCGTCATGACGGTTGGCGATATGGACGGAGACAACAAAGGCGAGATTATTTTCCCGCTCGCGTCGCAGCCTTCGGGTTGGTATGTGTATGAATGGGACGGCGTGACGGGCAGCGATAATTTCGGCACCAATTATTCTTCTGTGATCAACACGGAAGTGGATACTTGCTGCGGCTCCAATCGCAACTCGTTCACGGGCGCGCATGAAGGCATTCCATACATTTTGGACGTCGATAAGGACGGCCGCAATGAAATCCTTTTGAGCATTCGCGCAAACGCGGTCGGCGGCAAACGCGGCTTACTCGTCACTTCCGTGGAAGGCGATATCGAGCACAATTCCGGCGGCGGTTTTGAAACATGGAAGAGCGAGTTCTTTGTCGATCGCGGCAACTACGGCGGCGGCTCGCCCTATCATGCCGTACCCGCGGATTTGAACGGCGACGGCAATTATGAAATTGTCAATCACACGTTCAACTTCTTCAACTTTTATAACGTTGCCGTGAAAGGCCCGGACTCATATCAAGCGCCGGATGCGGCTTCGGCTACGAGATTCTTCCAAGCCACTGCGCCTGCGGATCAAGTTGCGCTTTTCGGCGGCACCGCGGCAGATGTTGACAAAGACGGCAATGCTGAAGCCTACTTTGTCAATTTCAACTCTTCCGATCTTTATGTCGTCGATTACAACCCCGGCGACGACGTGCTTTCCATTGACGGCTCGCACGTGGTGAAAGTGGTGCCGCGCTTTGCCAATTTCTCCACTTCGATTTTTGACGTGGATAAAAACGGCCGCCCGAACATTCTTTCTGGCGCGAGCTTTCCGCGCACGATTGTGAGCGCAGAGTTGAGCGGCAATAATCCGCGCGATCCTTTGGCTTACACCACGAATGTCATTTATGCCGGCGAGCCGGATATTTTCAACGGCGCCAATATCGTGGTGAAAGATTCGCTCGGTTTGGTGACGACGACGCAATCGATCAACAGTACGTTTGCCTCGAAAGTGCAAGCGCATTGGAACGGCCAAGGCTTGGATTTCGACAATGACGGTGATTGGGAAGTCATCGCCAGCTTTCAATCGAATCAGCCCAACATTGTCACGTTGAACCTCACGTGGAATACCACGAAGAGCAAATACGATACGGTGACGACCACGATCCCGAATCCGAAGAGTTGGTCGTTCCAGCGTTTTGAGTTTATCGGCTCAGGCACCGCCGTCGATGAGGGCGAAATCTCTTTCATCACGCCGGACGATTATGTGCTCGAACAAAACTATCCCAACCCGTTTAATCCGAGTACAACGATTGAGTATAGCTTGCCGCTTGATAAGAAAGTCACGTTGCGCATTTACGACATGATGGGTCGCGTGGTGCGCACGTTGGTCGATGATCAAGTGCAGAGCGCGGGCCGCTACAAAGTGCAATGGGATGGCCGCAATCAACAAGGCACGCGCGTGGCCAGCGGCGTGTATCTCTACGCGTTGGAGTTCGGCAATTTCAAGAAGACGCGCAGCATGACGTTGCTGAAATAGGTTTTGCAACGTGCCGCGCACTTTCAAAGTGTACGGCACGTTGTGCAGGTTCGCGCGAAGGTACAAGTTTTCTGTGACTGCCCCCTGCAATGTCATTCTGCAAGAATCTTCTCTAGCTCTGGAGTCAAGTCTGGTTTTGTGATTCGTGCCCGATACGAGGGAAGCTTCTTTCAGAATGACATTGCGGGGATGGTTCATTCAAAAGACATTCACTGATGGCTACTCATTCAACAAGGAGGTTTTACCCGATGAAAGTTGTGACACGCATTTTCCTCATAATTCTGAGCCTCGGTCTGCTGTCGAACGCGCACGAAGCGCGCGCGAATGTTTACGCCGGCCAGCTCAAAGTCACCAATCCCGACGGTTCGGCGTTTGACGGCAATTTCAGCGACGGCACGGGCGCGCGCATTTCGTTCATTTTGAACGACAATGCCACGGCTGTGAAGTTGGTCGTGAAAGAGATCGGCTCTGGCGTTGCGGTGTATCAAGCCGACTTGGGCGCATTGAGTCGCGGGCCGCAATCCGCAACTTGGGATGGCACCGGCGCAGCGGCGGGCAAAAACTATTTTTATGAAATCACCGCGGAGCAGCCCAACATTTCCACCACGGAGTGGAAAAAGTTTTTTGACTCCGGCGGTATCGGCATCTTCACGCGCGGCGTGGACGTGGTGCTCGATCAACACAGCCCGCTCTTCGGCTTGGCCTATGCGCCGAATGCCGGCGGCGATTTGTTAAAAGGCATTTTAGCATTTAATCCTGACGGCGAAGCGAAAGCGCTGTTGGCTCCGGATGTCACTGCGGGCGGCACGATCGATTGGGGCGGCGGCACGGCCACGATGATCGACGGCCTGTTCGATGAGAATGAGCGCTTTTATCTTTCGAACATTACCGTGGGCAAAGTGCGTCGCTTAAATCTTGACAACACGGTGACGGATGTGGTGAGCGGCTTGATCAATCCGAAAGGCCTCGCGTTCGTCGGCACGGGCGCGGACAAAGTGCTTTACATTTGCGATGACAAACGCGTCGTGCGCGCGAAGATCGGCAACGACGATGTTTTCACCGGCACGCCGGAAGTGGTTGCGGAGTTTGCGACGCTCTTTCCGCGCGAAGTGGCGATTGACGACGATGGGTTCATGTATCTCAGTTTTCGCGCGGACAACGGACTCGCGGGCACGCCGCTCGGTTTGTACAAGTTCGATATCTCCGGCACGTTGCCAGTGAACGACGCCAACGCGGTGTGGTCGATCGGCGCGGATCTCACGTTTCGTATTGCCGAGTTGGAATTTCATCGCGGCGCGGATTTGAACAGCGCTGCGGACGATGTGCTCTTTTATTCTACGCGCGCGGGCACGGGCAATTCGGGCGACGGCATTTGGCGCGTGGATGATATCAACTCCGCATTCCCGGGCGTGGTGCAGGTTGTGAGCGAAGTGGAGCTTTACGGCGGCGACAGCAACATCAACGAGCGCGCAGGCATTGCGTTCGATCCCGCGGGCAATATCGTGCTCATGGAAAATTCGAACGAGCACGTGTTCTTCCTCTCCCCTCCGGGCGTGGGCGCAACGAACAGTTTTACCACGACGAGTTGGGACACGGTGAAAGTGACCACGGGCACGAGCGTGGCGGATCGCGGCGGGGAGCAACCCTCCTCATATCGTTTGGAGCAAAATTATCCGAACCCGTTTAATCCTACGACGAGCATCAAGTATTACGTGGCGCAAGCGGGCTTCACACGCATCGCGGTTTATAGCACGCTCGGCGCGGAAGTGCGCACGCTCGTGGCGCGCGAACAAGCCGCGGGTGAGTACAATATTTCGTGGGATGGCAAAGACGCGAACGGCAACCGCATGAGCAGCGGCGTGTATATTCTGAGCATGACCTCCGGCGCGTTCAAGCAAACCGTGCGGATGACGCTGCTGCAATAGGGCAAGAGGGCAAGGAGCCAAAGAAGAAAAAGAGTCAAGTTGCAAGAGTCGGGTTGCGTTTATTAAACGCAGCCCGACTTTTAGTAATCATGGCTCTTTGAACGATCTCATGCTTGCTTTTCGAGCAGATATTTGTTAATAGACTTCTGCTTATTTAACCGACAACGATGCGTGCAAAATCCTAAAATTCCATGGAAGCGATTCGTTTACAAAAAGCGGTCGAGAAAGATGGCGAACTTTTTCTCACCGGGTTGCCTTATAAAAAAGGGCAACAGATCGAGATGATTCTCTTGCGCGACGCGCTGGCAGCGGATAATCGTCCGCGCTTAACCGCGCGACAACTGTTGCAGTCCGGCCTGATTGGGCTGTGGGAAGATCGTAATGACATTGTAGACAGTTCTGTTTACGCTCGTCAATTGCGGGAACAAGCGCAAAACCGGTGAGGGCTAAAGATGCTACTACTCGATAGCGATATCATGATCGACCTTTTGCGCAAGCATCCACCCGCCATGGAATGGCTCGCTTCTTTAAATGATGAGGAAATCGCCCTGCCCGGGTTCGTGGTTATGGAGTTGATTCAAGGCTGTAGAAATAAAATGGAACAACAAAAGATCGAGAAGATGGCGGCTTCATACGGGGTTGTTTGGCCGTCACCGGCAACATGTGAGGAAGCTTTGTCCGTGTTTATCCGTTACCACCTCAGCCACGCACTGGGTCTTCTTGATGCCTTAATTGGTGAGACGGCAGTAGCCTTGCAATTGACGTTGAACACATTTAATCAAAAACATTGCGCTGCAATTCCAAATCTTGTTACCCACCAATCGTATCAAAGAAACGTTCTCGCCAAAGGCGCGACCGATTCATAGTTATCACCCCGCCAATTTTTAGGACGCTGTTCTCGCCGGACGCTTTGTGTTCAACAAAAACTTGAGCTGTGAATCTTCGTGGAGGTTTTCATGTTGTTGCTTGCCACCAAAAGAACTGTGCTCTGCCTGCTGAGCGTGATGTTGATGAGCGCTGCGCCGCTGTTCGCCGTGGGCGGGAAAATTGCGGGCACGGTGCTCGATAAAGAAACGAAGCAGCCCTTGCCCGGCGTCAACGTGATTGTTGAAGGCACGACACTCGGCGCGGCCACGAATCTCAAAGGCGAGTATGTCATTCTCAACGTGCCCTCGGGCAAATACACGCTGCGCGCCTCGTTGATCGGCTATTCCACCATTCGCGTGGAAAATTTGCGCGTGAGCGTGGACAACACCACGCGTCAAGATTTTGGGATGGCTTCCGAAACGCTCGAAGGCCAAGAAGTTGTCGTTATCGCCGAGCGCCCGCTCGTGCAAAAAGATTTGACCGCCACGCAGAACATCAAGACCGCGGAAGAGATTAAAGAACTGCCGGTGGAAAGTTTTATCGGCGTGCTCACCACGCAAGCGGGTGTGAACACGGGCGCAGACGGCGCGATTCACATTCGCGGCGGACGCTCGAATGAGATTGGCTATTACATCGACGGCGTGCCCGTGGTGAATCCGTTTTTCACCAACGGCCTTGCGAACAACGTTTCGAACAAAGCCGTGGAAGAATTGAAAGTCATCAGCGGCGCGTTCAATGCGGAATACGGCAATGCCATGAGCGGCATCGTCAACATTCAAATCAAAGAAGGAGGATCGAATTATAAAGGTAGTTTCTCGGCTTACACCGGCGACTACCTCTCCACCGATAAGGGCGGCTTTTATAACATTGATGACGTGAATCCATTTTCCAATTATGTGTTGGAAGGCACGCTCAACGGTCCGGTTCCGCTCTTCGCCGGAACGAACAAGCTCACGTTCAATCTCAGCGGACGCTATGACGACAACGGAGGTTATCTCTATGGCATTCGTGAGCACCTGCCTAGCGATTCCGCGGCATTTCCCCCAGACGGCAATTGGTACATCGAAACGAATGGCGACAGCGCTTTTGTGCCGATGAACCCCAGACGCGATTACAATCTCATCGCCAAACTGACTTATCGTTTGAGTGCGAAGATCAAACTTTCGTCACAAATTTTGTACGATGGTTCGCGTTACAAAAGCTACGTGCATGCCTATCGGTTCAACCCGGACGGCACGTACAACTATGATGACGATAGCTACAACTATTCTCTTAAGCTGAATCATGCCTTCACCAAAAGCTTTTACGAAGCGAATTTTTTCTACGCGACGACAAAATTCCGGCAATTCGTTTATGAAGACCCGCTTGATTTGCGCTATGTAAGCACGACCCGAATAAGTGGAACGCCCAACGCTTCCTTTGTTTTCGGAGGCACGCAGATGGGCCATGTGTATCGTGACTCAAAATCGTGGGGCGGCAAAATCGATTTCACTAGTCAGGTGACCACGCAGCACGAACTCAAAACCGGTGTGAGTTTTCGATTGGACAATTTGAACGAGGAGAACATTACCGTCATCTATGACGGCAGCAACGATTTTCCTCGCCCCACGATCACTGCTGTCAACTCATCGCCGAGCCATACATTTTACGAAAAAGACGCGTTGCAATCGTCGGCGTATTTGCAGGATAAGATCGAATATGCTGATATGATTATCAATGCAGGCGTTCGTTATGATCGTTTTGATCCGAACAGTGATTATCTCCTTGATCTGCTAGACCCGGAAGCCGGGCCCCGTGCACAAGCTAGCGTGAAGCAACGCGTTTCGCCACGCTTGGGCGTCGCTTTCCCGATCACTGATCGAGGTGTTCTGCATTTTTCCTATGGGCATTTCTATCAAATGCCTTCGTTACGCAATATTTACGGCAGCAATATTGCCGGAGCCGGAGGTTTCTCCGATTTCGGTTATGCAGACCTACGACCGGAGAAAACGATCAATTATGAATTCGGTTTGCAGCAACAACTCGGCACGGCCCTCGCTGTGGAGTTGAGTCTGTTCTCGAAAGATATTCGGGATTTGATCGCGATTCAAACCATACGCTATCAATCACTGCGGTTTGGCCCAAAGAGCTACAACGTTTTTCTCAATCGGGATTATGGTGCGGTGAAGGGTTTTACGTTAAGCTTCACCAAGCGCCATGATCCGCAAACAAAGCTCTCGGCCTGGGTAGACTACACCTTCCAAACCGCGGATGGCAATGCCGTGCGCGACGGCGCGTTCTTTTTTAGCGCGATCTCCGGTATCGAAGAAGAAAAACAAATTGTGCCTTTGACTTGGGATCAACGACATGTATTGAACACAACGGTCACGTTGAGCGAACCCAATAATTGGGGCGTGAGCTTTATCGCAAAACTCAGCAGCGGCTGGCCGCACACGCCTAATATCCCCAATGCGAATTACGTTCCGATTACGAACAGTGGCAATAAACCGTGGCAGAAGAACGTTGACTTGCGCGTGTTTAAGAATCTCCGCCTGAGCCGGCTTGACTTTGTGTTTTTTGCAAAGGTCTTCAACGTTTTTGACACGCGCAATGAGCGCTTTGTTTTCGATGATACCGGTCGCGCGGATTATACGTTTGTAAACCGTAGCAACGAGGAATTCGCATTGCTTCCCCACTATGGCGAGCCCGGCGTGCACACTTGGTCGGAATATCAAACGCGCCCGAACTATTACAGCACGCCGCGCGCGATGCAATTGGGGCTGTCGCTGGAATTTTGAAAGCAGTGAGTAGTGATCAGTTACCAGTGATCAGTTACCAGTGATCAGTTACCAGTGATCAGTTACCAGTTGCTGCTCACTGAGCATTGGCTTGCAAGGCAACGAGGTGAGCGGTGTATTGATCCGAAGGGAAGCGGAGCATGCAAGAACTTGATCACGCGATCAAAACCATTGCGCGGCGGCATCCGGAGTGCGTCCTCGATCTGCTCTTCGGTCATGAGCGCACGGTGAAGTTGCAAAGCCTTGAGGACACGCAGATTCAAATTCCGGAACACCGCGCGGACAAGGCTTGGCGCGTGCATGATGGTACGACCGAAGGCTGCTTGTTGCTCGAAGCCATCGCGCAGCCGGACCGCCGCGACTTTGAAGCCTTTCTGTTGAAGAATGCCGCGTTCCGCAAAGCTTTGAGTGTGCCGGTGATTACGGTGCTCGTGTACATGCAGCGTGGCAAGTACGCGACTTTCCCCGAGGGGTTCGAAGAAGAATTTTGCGGAGTCACGAACGGCTTTCGTTTCGCGCGCGTGCTGCTGTGGGAGCATGCGGAGCGCATTCGCAGCGGCGAACTGAAAGAGCTCGCGCCCTTTCTCCCGCTCTTTGAAGATGAGCCAGCGGTGGAAGTGTTGGAGAAAGTGAATGAGTTGATTGAAACCGTTACCGATCCTGCAGAACGGCTGGAACTAAAAAGCCTCGGCGCGATCATCGCGTCGCGCTCGTTTGCGGAAGAAGTGATCAAAAAAGTATTAAGACTGGAGTTTCCTATGGTACGCGAAACCACGATTTTTTCGGAATGGCTGACCCAGGAGCACAACAAAGGCATGCTCGAGGGTAAGCTGGAAGGCAAGCTTGAGGGCATGCACACGATGTTGCAAAGGCAGTTAGAAAAACGCTTCGGGCCTTTAACTTTGGATCTCAAGCTCGCATTGCAAAAACTGAGCAGCGATCAAACCGAAGTGTTATCGCTGGCGATCTTCGATCTGCAATCAATTGATGATTTCAAAGCGCGACTGCACGCGGCGAAGGTCGATATGCCGCAGGCGTTGGCTTGATTGCAAAACGAACAAACGCTTCTTCTTAAAGTAAGCTTCATTTCCAGGCTGAACACGAGATAAACAAAGGGAGCTTCATGAAGTCACGAGTACCTTTTTTTTCCAAAAGATTTTGGTGCGCGACGATGGTATTTCTCGCTATCGCTGCTTCGCATCAAGCCTTTGCGCAAGCGCAACCCAAGCGCGGTACGCTGCCCTGGTATTTGCAAGGCCCGCAGAAAAATTGGAGTGAGAGCGAGCATCGCGACTACTATCAATGGCGCGAGAAGCTTTATGAAAAGATGCTGCGCAAAAGCGCGTCACCCAACGACAATCTCGCCCCGCGCCAAAAGGCCATCATCAACGGCAACAAAATCACTTCTGAAATTTGGAACTATGGCTCCATCTCCAGCCCCGGTAACCGCACCACGGATATTGTGTGGGAAGGCTTGGGCTATGGCTATGAATTCGCGCCTTTCATTGCCGCGGAAATCGAAGTGCCGCCGCGCAGCCATCGCGACTCATACATCAAGCGCGACGCCAACAATCAACCCATTATCAAACCGAACGGCGATACCACGTGGGTCGCCGTGGTTTTGAGCGATGGCTTGATTTCGAATGGCGGCGAAGTCTCGCCCGACGGCCGGGAGTTTTGGGGCTGGGAGCCGCTTGCTGCCAGCGACGATGGTCGCGTACCCTACGCGAATATTTTGAGCAATCGTATTCCCACCGTGAACGATCTCGACCGCAACGGCGACGGCAAACCGGATAGCTGGCCCGAAGGCTGGTACAATGCCAATCTCAAACGCTATGTCTGGCCCGGTGCGTTGCGACAAGGCGCGAGCAACGCCGATCTCGAATCGCTCTTCGTGTGCGATGATCGCCGCAACAAAGAGTTCAAATACTATCCTTTCGTGAACGACTCCACGCGCCGCGGCCTCGGCCTCGAAATCGAGTTTCGTTACTATCAATGGGCCAACCCTCTCGCCGAAGACATTATCTTTCTCATTTATAAAATCACCAACAAGAGCGACAAGGATTTGGACAGCGTGACCTTCGGCATGTGGGGCGATCCGCACGTCGGCGGACCGAACAATTTTGATGACGATCTTTCTTCGTTTGATCGCTCGCTGAACATGGTTTATTGTTGGGATGCCGATGGCCGCAGCGACGTTGCCGGCCGCCGCCCCGGTTATTTCGGCTACAAATTTTTGGAAAGCCCAGGTGATCCCGTCAACGGCGCTGACGACGACGGCGATGGCCTCATCGATGAAAGCCAAACCGACGGCATTGACAACGATCTCGATTGGAATCCCGATAAAGACGACGTGGGCGTGGACGGCGTGCCCAACACCGGCGATCGCGGCGAAGGCGACGGCGTGCCGACCGCGGGCGATCCCTATGATTTGCGCGAACCCGGCGAACCGCGTTTCGAGTTTACCGACCTCGACGAGTCCGACCAAATTGGTTTGACGAGTTTTGCCTCGCCGCCTTTTGGCGGGCAAAACGTGATCTCCGCGGATGAATATATCTTTCGCAATTATCTGCAGCCGGATCGCTTCGATTCCGCGAATGCCACACAAGCCGGCGACTTTGTTTTTCTTTACGGCTCCGGCCCGCTGAAATTGCCCAAAGGCGCGATTCGTCGCTTCTCCATCGCGTTGCTTGTGGGTCAAGATCGCGATGATCTCACGCTCAACGCGCTCACGGCGCAGCAGATTTATGAGATCAATTATCAATTCGCAAAGCCGCCGGAGAAGCCGAACGTGACTGCGGTGCCCGGCGACAAAAAAGTGACGTTGTATTGGGACAATGTCGCGGAAGAATCGTTCGATCCGATTTCCGAGCGCAACGACTTCGAAGGCTATGTGATCTATCGCAGCACAGACCCGAATTTTCTCGATCAACAAGTCATCACTGACGCGAACGGCACGCGCTTCTTATTTGAGCCGCTCAAAACGGTGAGCGGAGCCGCGGCGCGATTCGATCTCAATAATGAATACAGCGGCCTCAGCGCCGTTCCTTATCCGAGTCGCGGCATCGCTTATAATCTCGGCAGCAATACCGGTTTGCGCCACGCGTTTGTGGATTCGAACAACGTCATCAACGGCCAGACTTATTATTACGCCGTGGTTTCCTATGACAATGGTGATGTGCCACAAAAAATTCCACCCACGGAATCTTCGAAAACGGTCACCGTCAATCCGGAAACCAACGAAATCATTCTCGATGTCAACACCGTGCGTGTGACGCCGCGCGCGCCCAGCGCGGGCTACGCCGAGGGCCGCTTGCAGGACAACGGTGAAGCGAATCGCATCACGCACACGGTGGGTGTTTCTACCGGCGAATTGAATGTGGAAGTCGTTGACCCGCGCGCGCTCGAAGACGGTAACGAGTTTCGCGTTTCGTTTGCAGCGAATCCCACACGCTATTCTGTGGAAGACCGTAAACCGGTGGTGAATGACCTCAGCGCGCGTGTGGATCAATTTGTGAAACTGGCGCAAAAGAATCTCAATGACACGACGTTTGTGCTGAGGAGTGTTGACGGAACGCGCACGTTCACACGCAATACGGACTATGAGTTGCTTGCAGCAGACGGCCTCGTGCGCGCGATTCCCGGCGGCGCAATTAGTGAAGGCGCAGCCTTGCGCGCGACCTACAACTATTTCGCGGTGAAAGACAGCCGTTTGCTCGCGTTCGAAGAAGGCAATCCTTTCTTCGATGGCATGCGCATTTACGCGAAGGACGTCACGCTTGATTTGGATACAAAGCGCACCGGTTGGACTTCGAGCAGCAAGTCGAATTACATTGCGAGCGTGAAGCCGTTCAACGGTGTGGATCGCAACAAAGAGGCCGCGGATTACGAAGTTCGCTTCTTCAACACGAAAGTTGACAGCAGCGCGCGGCCCGGCTTTGGTTATATCAAATCCAACATCGAAGTATGGGACGTGACCAAAGGCCGCGTGCCGAAAAAAGTGCGCATGGTGTATTTGGAAACGGTGAAAGCTGATAGTTTGTGGACGCCGAATGAGCGCGCGATTTTGCTGCGCGGCGATGCCGGTCTTGTGCAAACGTGGGAGTTCACTTTCGCGACGCCCGCGGATAATCCGATTGCGCCCGTGGGTGGCGATGTTTATTTCATCGGCACCTCGCGCCCCTTTGCCGCCGAAGACGTCTACACGTTCAAAACCGAAGCCGCAAAGGTTGAAGCTTCGGCCGCCACGAATAGTTTGGAAAATATTCGCGTCGTGCCCAATCCTTATGTCGTCACGAATGCCATTGAGCCGCTCGATTTGCAAAATCCGCGCGATCGCGGCGCGCGCCGGCTCTACTTTGATTTACTCCCGCAGAAATGCACGATTCGCATCTTCACCGTCACCGGCGAATTGGTCGATACCATCGAGCATGATTCCGCGATGGACAACGGCCAAGCCTTTTGGGACTTGAGCACACGCGACAATTTCCCGATCGCATACGGCGTGTATATCTATCACGTCGATGCCGGGCCGCTGGGACAGAAGATCGGGCGCTTTGCGGTGATCAAATAAGAGTTCGAAGAGTTCGTAGTAGCGCCTTATGAATTTTGATTTCAAATTCGGTAATCATCGTAGTCCCGGCCTCTTGTGGGCCGCTGTTCATGCACGTTGCATTGCCCCACAAGGGGGCATGACTACTGATTTTGCTTTTTCCCAAACTCCGGTTTGGGAACGCCAGTGCGCGCGAAACTCTATTTCGCGTCAGCGGATTTTGAAACGGAGTTTCTTATACAACCTCGTTCCCAAACAGAGTTTGAGAACGAGAGAGTGAAAACGAAAAGAGAGCGCTAACATGCACAAAAGAAATTCTTTTTTCATAATTGTTCTTGCGGCCTTTATCATTGCGCCGCTGCATGCGCAAGTCGATAACTCGCAGACGATCACGAAAACCGGCACGACCGTCGCGCAGTTTTTGAAGATCGGCGTGGATGCGCGCGGCGCGGCCATGGGCGGCGCGTTTGCCGCGATGGAAGGCGATCTGAGCGCGATGCACTGGAATCCGGCCGGCCTCGGCCATCATCGCGGCGTCGGCGTAATGTTCGTGCACAGCGAGTGGCTCGCGGATTTGAATTTTAACTATGCCGCGGTTGCGTTCAATTTGGGCGAAGTCGGCATTCTAGGGCTAAACCTCGTGAGCCTCAGCGCGCCCGATGAGCCGGTGCGCACGGTTGAACGCCCCGAAGGCACCGGCGAATTATTCAACTCCAACGATCTCGCGCTTGGGGTGACTTTCGCGCGGCAATTGACGGATCGTTTCTCCATCGGCGGCACGGTGAAATTTATCCGCCAAAATATTTGGCACATGAGCGCGGGCGCGGTGGCGCTCGATATCGGCGCGCTCTTCACCACGCCGTTCAAAAATGTTCGCCTCGGCGCCAGCATCGTGAACTTTGGCTCGGACATGCGCCTCAACGGTCGCGACATTCAATTTAGCAACGATCCCGATCCGTTCAATCAAGGCAATGTCGAATTTGTGAACGCGCTGTATGAGACCGACAAATTCCCGCTGCCGCTTGCGTTTCGCGTGGGCATTGCGACGGAGTTATACAAAAGCGAAAACGTGCGCGTGAGTGTGGGATTGGATGCGTTGCATCCGAACGATAACACGGAGAGCTTAAATGGCGGGGCGGAATTGGCGTTTAATGAAACGCTCTTCTTACGCGGCGGCTACGGCACATTATTCCGCAAGGACACGGAGGAAGGGTTGTCCATGGGCGCAGGCTTGCAATATCGTATTTGGGGCACGAGCACAAAGCTGCGCATCGACTATGCGTATGCCGATTTCGGTTTGCTCGACAATGCGCAACGCTTCTCGCTCGGTGTGGAGTTTTAAACGAGAGTTCGTAGTAACGCCTTCAGGCGTCGTATGCTTATTTACATGATACGCCTAAAGGCGTTACTACCAGCTTTCTTGAATCGCTTTCGCAAACACGTCTTCTGCAATATTCCCTCCCGAAATCACCACCACACACGCGCGACCTTCGGCTTTAATCTGCCCTTCTAAAATTGCAGCAACACCCACCGCGGCTGATCCTTCCACGCGCCAGCCTTGTTGATAGAACAATTCGCGCATCGCACGACGAATCGTTTGCTCCTTCACGAGCAGCATGTCGTTATAATATTGCTGCGCCAAACGTAACGTCTTCTCCGTCACAAAGCGGCCCGCGAGGCCGTCGGCAATCGTGTCCGCAATCGGAGTTTCAACCACGCGGCCTTGCGCGAGCGCGGCGTGCATGGCGGGCGAAGCTTCACTTTGCACGCCGAAGGTTTTGATGGTTGACTGCAAATGTTTGATCGCCAAACTCACTCCGCCGGGCAAGCCGCCTCCGCCCACGGGTATGATTATGGTTCCCAATATTCCCCCTTTGAGGGGGGTGTTTCGGGGCGATGAGATCTTTTCTTCTTTGTCAAACGAAGCGACACCCCCCTCAAGGGGGGAATTTCCTGATGCGCTCTGCGCAATTTGTTCGAGGATTTCCAAACCCACTGTGCCTTGCCCGGCAATCACTTCATCATCATCGAACGCGTGAATGAAGCGCAAGCCCTGCTCGCGCGCGTAAGTTTGGCCCGCAGCGTCGGTTTCATCATAATCCTTGCCGGTGATGATCAACTCCACGCCGAGCGCTTGCAGCTTGTGCTTCTTTGCGGATGCGACATTTTCCGGCACAAAGATTTTTGCTTTGCAATCGAGCAGTGCCGCCGCAGTCGCCACGCCCAAGCCGTGATTGCCCGCGGAAGCCGTGACAATTCCGCGCGCACGCGTGGCATCATCAAGTTGCAACAGGCTGTTCATCGCGCCGCGAAATTTGAAAGAGCCGGTGCGTTGCAGAAATTCAAGTTTGCAATATACCGGACCGCCGGCAAACGCATCCAACCACGCGACGCGCACACACGGCGTGCGCAGAGCAAACTCGCGCAGCGCATGCGCGGCCTGTTTGATGTGCTCAAATTGCAGCATAACGGGATTCCTCCGAGATAGAACTTGCCATCCGATTATTTTTTGATTAACTTCGCCGCACAATTTTTGAACTAGGGCTAAGGAAAGCTCATGAATCTGCACGTAAAATCAAATCTCAAACTCTTCTTCTCTCTCCTCGCAGTGGTGCTTGGCTTTGGCTGCACGATTCAATTTGGCAGCGGCGCCGGCCAACAAGGCGGCGGCGGGCAAGAGCAAGCAGCACCATCCGGCTCCGGCTGCGTGAATCAAATGCCAACGTATACCCTCGGCGAGCCTCCCAATAAGGACGAGTACACGATCATCGCGAAAGAGTTTAAATTGACGAAGGCCACCAAGCCGGAACAAGAAGCGCGTTTGTGGTCCGAGGCGCAAGCCGCTTCCGCGTATCTGCGCGAAAAACGTGTTCATAATTCCGTTTGGAAACAACCCGATGGCTCTGCGATTGTTGTGAGTGTCGGGCGTTATTTTACCGAAAAGCAAGCTAATGATAAGCTTGGTGCGATCCTGGCGCGGGGCTTTGACGAGGCTTATGTTGGAAAGCCGGTTTATCCGAAACCAAGAATTGTTGATGACGGTAATGGCCCTGTTGCAGTGGATTGGGCCGGCGTCGTCGCGATGCTCGTCATTGTCGTGCTGGTTATTCTCGGTGTTTCTTCGCAAACTAAAAAATAACTCGTGAAATCATGAAGCCTATTTCGCTATTCGTTGTGCTCTGTGTTCTCTTTGCGATCAATCTCGCCTGCGAGCAACAACGCCAACCGCCGCCTTCGAATCGCGACGGTGTTTCTAATGGCACGGAGGAGCAAGCTAGAGAAGAAACACCCGATGAAAGAAAAAGCCGGCGGCGCGAGGACGACGTGATCGAGGAACCTGAGCCGGATCGCAACGATGATGAATATCTTCCGCCTGCGGAGCGCAGCCAGCTTGGCGATAAAGAATATACCGTTCTTGTCGGCAGTTTCAGCCGCCGTGAAATGGCGGATCAACTTTCATATGAATTGCGCATGATTCGCATCAACAACTTTGTCGATAAAGTGAACGGCAAATGGGAGGTATGCGTGGGGCAATATGGCTCGCGTGGTTTGGCCAAGAACACGTTTGAGCGACTGCGCGATAAAGGGTACGAGAATGCCGTTATCGTTGGGCCGGGACGCAATTGAAATTTGTTGAGCCACGGTTTTGCCGTGGCTTTTTTATTAGGAAAACCTACTCCCACACACGCTCAACTTCCTGTCGCGGCCGTGAAATTTTGAACTGCTCTCCTTCCACGATAATCTCCGCTGGACGCGGGCGCGCGTTATAATTCGAACTCAACGAATAGCCGTATGCACCCGCGGTCATAATCGCCAACAGATCGCCGCGCTCCACTCTTTCCAATTCTCTTTCCTTCGCAAAAAAATCTCCGGACTCGCACACCGGGCCGACGACTTCGCATTTCTCGCGTTCGCGCTGTTGCACATGCACGGGCACGATTTGATGATACGCATTATATAAACTCGGGCGAATGAGGTCGGACATGCTCGCATCGACCACCACGAAACGTTTGCCGCCACTGTGTTTGATATAAAGCACGCGCGTGATGAGCGCACCGCATGCAGCTACAAGTGCGCGCCCCGGCTCGAAAATCAAATCGCATTTCAAACCCGCCATCGGACGTATGAGTTGTTCCGCAACCTCGCGCGGCGAAAGCGCAAGGCCTTCGACCGGCTCCGTGTTAGGCGCGACGGCAATTGCATTTTGATAAATGACGCCCAAACCGCCGCCCACGTCGACATAATCCAGTTCATGCCCGAGCGCAAGCGCCTCATGCGCAAGTTGCGCCATCACTTTTCCGACCTCGGCATACGGCGCAATCTCCGTAATAAGCGAACCGATGTGACTGTGCAAGCCCACGAGCTTGAGATGTTTGCACTCGCGCACTTCCCGCAACAGGCTGCGCACGCGCGCCAACTCGATGCCGAATTTATCCGCGGAGCGACCGGTGGAAATGTACGGATGCCCATGAATGTCGATGTTCGGATTCACGCGCAACGCCACGCACGCAGTCGCTCCTTGTTGCCGCGCGAGATCGTTGATCACTTCCAGCTCGGCCTCGGATTCAACATTAAAACCGCGAATGCCCGCTTCGATGCCGGAGATGATTTCGTCGTCTCTCTTGCCCACGCCGGCGAATACGATCGCATTGGCTGGAATGCCCGCGCGGAGAGCGAGCTTTAATTCGCCCACCGAAACCACGTCCGCTCCTGCGCCCCGCGCGGCAAAGTCGCGCAGAATGTCGAGATTCGAATTGGCTTTCAGCGCATAACAAATGCGATGCGGGCGAGTGCGAAACGCCGCGGCAATGCACTCGTAATTCTCCAAATACGTCTTGCGGCTATAGAGATAAAACGGCGTGGGCACAGTCGCGGCAATCGTGTTGATCGCAGTGGCTTCGCAATGCAGGTGCGCGTTGGAATAATTGAAATGTGTCATGGCGGTTGACCTGTGGTTGCAGCGGGTAGTGGGAAACGAGTGCGCTGTTCATTCAAAAAGAACTGGCGGTGGATTCCAATCAAAGTTTAGCACAAGACGTAGAGCAAAATGCTCGCTTCATTCCAGCGACGGGAAAACCTGCGGTTTGATGATCCGACAATGCTCTCGCGGCTATCAAATGCGAACTAGTGCAACATAATCAGCCGTTTCGTTATCACCTCGCGTTTGTTTAATGTGAGCGTGTAGAAATACAAACCGCTCGCGAGTTGTGCTCCGGCCTCGTTTCTGCCATCCCAAATTACGGTGTGCGCGCCCGCGCTCTTTTCTTCCTGCACCAACACTCTCACTACGGCTCCCAATTCATTCAAGATTTTTAATTGCACCGCGCCGCGGTGCGCAAGCGCGTAGTTGATCGTCGTCGTGGGATTAAACGGGTTCGGATAATTTTGCGCCAAACTCGCGCTGCGCGGCGTGCGCGTCTGCTCAATCTCGGTTTCGCGCACGGCAACCTCGCCGACGGAAATGCGGCTGTAATAAACATCCTGCTCGCCGTTAAACGTCGCGGCCCACGCCAAATGCGCATGCTCGTTTTCCGAGACCATGTGAAAGTAGTCGCCGATTTTATTTTGCCGCGGCCAGCCAAGATGCGGATCAAATGCTTCGGAGAGCCGTTCGTTCCTCGACCAAGTTTCGCCGCCGTCGAAGGAATGCGCATAATACAGCGCAGAGTTGAACCCGCCGAGATCGTCGCGCGTATCAAGCCAAATCACATCGATGCGGCCGTTGGGCGCAACCGACATCGTGCCGAACCATTGCCACGCACTGTTCGTGCTGTCGTCATTGATGCGCACCGGCGTGCTCCACGTTTCGCCGCCATCCGTGCTCGCCGCAAACATTACATCGCGTGGATCGCCCAGCGCAGGACGTTGCACGGAGCAGAGCAGATACACGTTGCCGCGCAACGCGCTCGTAGAGTGATCCACCGCAATCCATACTTGCCCCAACAAACCGACCGGATTCGGTCCGCCGCCAATGCTCGCCGCAGTGCCGTCCAAATCCACCGGCGTAACTAAACTCCACGTCACCGCCGCACTCGAATCGCGCGCGGTCAACGATTTCGCCACCGTGAACCCGCTCGTGCTTATCCCGCCGACGTACAACTCGCCTTCCGGCCCGACCGCGAGCGTGCCCCAGCGCAGTGACTCTTCCGGAATGATCGTACAATTTTCAAAACTCTCGCCGCGATTCACCGAGCGCGTAAAAAATCCCGGCTCACACACGCTGAAGGATTGCGTCCAATACGCGTAAATATTTCCGTCACCCACGCCGCCGGTTTTGTCAATCACCATCCATTGCTTATCGCCGCCCTGCGCAAAAACGCCCGCTTCCCACGTCGCGCCGCCGTCGCTCGATTTAAAAACTTGGCAATTGAAATCGGAGCCGCTCACCGTGAGGCTGTTATAAAAAAAATTGCCGGACGCATCCGAATCAAGCACGGGATCGGAGCGAAAAATACCCGGCTCGATCACGCCGGGAAACGTCCACGTCACCCCGCCGTCTTGCGTGAAGCCGTAACCCGCTTGCCGAAAATTGCTGTTGATCGTATCGAACTGGCGCCAACCGATGACCATGCGATTGGAGTTGGTCGGATCGACTGCCAGCGAAGGCTCGTTCGCCGCATCGCCGATAATGTTTGCGCCAAATTCATCAACGTTCACTTGCGCCGTGAAAATTTCCGAAGAAGCGAAGCGATATGCCGGCGCCGTCCGCCGCAGCGCTCGCGCCGGCGCAAGGTGTGGATCCTCCGGCCTTTCCACGCGCGCACGGCTCATAGCTTCGAAGGCCGAATCTGACACGGCATTTTGCGCGCGCGCGTTTTCGCCGAGGAACACGAGCGCAATAATTGCATTGCAGATGAAACACCAACGCGCGGCTCGAAGCGAAACGAAAAGTGGATGCGACATAATTGCTCCCAACAATGCGAGGTTGCGGCGGCCCAAAAGAATTTTGCGGCGACGTTTCCATCTACACAAGACAGGAAAAGTCTTTTTGCGTATTGCGTGCCTTGCGCGGGCAGGAAATTAAATCTGCCCTTCAAGACCTCAAACGTGCGCGCAATGTGAATCTCTTGCTGCAAAAGCGCAATGAAAATCTTGCCTAACGCTGTCGAGATATTGACTTCGTGTTGATAGCTTGACAGCCGCACGCTGCCGGCGCATGCGTGCGCGCGCTGTTAAGCCTCTTCTTTCCAAGCGATTGCGCGTGCGGCAAGTCGTGCTCAAACGCTGGTACGTTCTTAGCAATTACCATAGGCGTTCTGAGGCATGGACAATAAACCCGCACGCACAATATTGTTCAGAGTAAGGAGAGGCGAGATGGTGCAGCAAGTCGAACGCAAGCAAACGCAACCCAATCCGGCGTTGTGGTTGGACGAACACGGCGATTATCTTTATTCTTTCGCGATGTCGCGTTTGCGCGAGCCGGAAGCCGCGGAAGAGATCGTGCAAGAAACCTTGCTCGCCGCGCTGCAAAGCTATCACAAGTTCGCGGGCAATTGCAGCGAGCGCACGTGGCTCGTGAGCATTTTGAAACATAAAGTCATCGATCACTATCGCCGCAGCAGCCGCCGCGCGAACGTGGAGAATATTGACACACTCATGGCCGAGCCGGAAGAATCATTTCAAGCCGAAGGCGAATGGCAGGGGCATTGGAAGAACGGCGCCGGCCCGCTTGATTGGGGCAGTGATCCGCATCGCGAGTTGGAGAAGAGCGAGTTTTGGGAAGTGTTTCAAGCCTGCCTAAGTGAGTTGCCGCCGCGTTTGGCAAAAGTGTTTACCCTGCGCGAAATCGAAGCCTATAGCAGCAATGAAGTCTGCGAAATTCTCAACATCAGCGAGTCCAATCTTTGGGTCATGCTCCACCGCGCGCGCACGCAGCTTCGCAAAAGTTTGGAGCAACGCTGGTTCGAAGCGCGTGCGTGAGCCGGTCTCGTTCGCGTTCTAATATTTTTTTGTTCCGTCGCTGCTCCACCGAGGTCTCATCGTTGCTTGTTTACCTGACTTTTATCTTTTCAAGCAAGGTGGCTTCAAAGCGACGGCCTCCCGCCGCCCGAAGGTTGTTTTCAAACTCACGCCCTGCAAACACAATTGCAACCCACTCCCGCCTGAGTCTATAAAATATTTGGTTCTATGTTGTTTGGTGTGGGTCATTGCAAGACAATGACACGATGTGGCAACCATACGCCGAAGGCGTTACAGACCTCAGCCCTGGGTGCCCAGCTTCTGGTCACCCTGGGTCCAACAACGCCCAACCCTATGAACACCGAAGGTGTTCAACAAAATTGGCCTTGTAGACAGAAATGCGTGGCGACAATGGAC
>JAYRWE010000121.1:0-135710 GCA_041918175.1 bacterium | reverse complement strand
CACCTTCGACGCCTTCCGAGCAGCCGTGAAAACTTGTCTGGAGAAAATTGCTTCGGGAGAATATCGCGACGATCTTGCTTCACTCTTGACCTTACGATTTCAAAACTTCGACGAGTTACAAACTAACCCGTAATGAATATAACTTACTCCTTTCTAAACCGCGAATAGGCGCGAATGAACGCTAATTAAAAAGAATGAGCGTTCATTCGCGTTGATTAGCGGTTCAAAAAGCGGGCAGCTAATTTAGTCGACGATCCTTATCACAGCGTTTTCTTTTTAGGCGTCACTGCACACGCAGCGACTGTACAAACGCATCAAAGCTCGGGCGCCAGTGTTTGATCGTTGCTTCCGGGCCAGTGGCTTTGAAGAACCACGGGCCATTGGCGGTTTCAACGATCGCGGCGAGCATGGCGTAATTCGGCTTTTCTTCCACCGGGCCGCCCGCCATCATCGTAGCTTGCGATTTGAGATACGTGCCCGTCACATGCGTCACGGTTACGGCGAGCGCATTCGCCTGGACCTTTTCTGTGGTCGCGCGTTCCGCAGTGGCACTGCCATCTGCCTGCTTGAATTGTCCGTACCAACGAGCTAGATTGGCCTGCACTGAGCCGCCGGTGCCCGGAAAAAAGAACACCGCCATCTCCGCGTCTTCGTTGCCCTCCACGCCGGGCCAGCGAAATTCCGCTTTGCGCATGGAACTACTCGGCGTTTGCGCCACCCAATCGGAGGGCGCAGTGTAAGTCACTTCGCCCGCGGGCAAAGTTTGCGGCGTTTGCGCTGTGGTTGATGAGTTGCCTTGCTGCTCTTCCTGCTTTGATTGACAGCCTACAATGAAGAGCAACACTGTCGCAATCGTCCAAAAGCATGAACGCGTCATCTGGTACTCCTTAATGAAAAGAGGTGAAGGTTGTTATATCGGCTAACCGGTTTCTTGGGTGAGGTGCGAAGATAAAAGAAGGACGCAGCAATAGCAAAAATATTTTTGCAATCCTCCCAGCTTTTGTTATCTTACCGCACACAAACCCCGATCTCAAAATTCAAAAGCAATTTTCACTCGCACTCCCTTTTGCGCGAAACTCAAGAAAGGGGAGGTACATGAATCTTCCGAAATTCATTCCGACACTGTCCACGCCGTCGCGGTAATTTTCCCAAACGACAATCATTCTTCGTAATGACGCCGTTTCGCCACCGGCCTGGCCGTGGCTTGCGCGCGCTCGTTGGTGCGCGCCCTATTTTGGCTTAAAGGAGGAGCAATGACAACGAACTTTTTACAGACATTTTTCCAACAACCCGATCACTTGCCGCCCGAAGTGCAAGCGACAACGCAACGCGCCATTGGCAACGAACGCATCCACGCGTTCGCGATGTGCGATCTCGACGCGCGCTTGCAATTTTCCCAAAGCTGGCTCGTGTTGAGCGATGCGCACGTGCTCTTGCTGCAGCCGGAAGGCGCATGGCAAAATGGGAGGACGTCGTGGCTGGCAAAATCATTCGAACTGCGCGCGATTGAAAAATTCGAGCTGCTCTCCGGTTTGTCGAGTAGCCGGTTGAATCTCGTCGGCTCGGAGAAAAAGCTGTTGGCCTCCGCGCAATTCACGCGGCGCCAAGGCCGCACGATGGGCAATCTGCAATTCATTGCGGAGCAACTGCGCGAACGTCTTGTTGGCGACAAGCCGCCGCTCGGCCTTGCCGGCGAGGTGGATAGTCAAAAAGAATATCACAACGCCATGCTCGAATCCGTGGAAGAGGCGAAGGCCGCGCTCGCCGTGCCGAAGATGGGCGTGATGTTGCGCTTGGCCTCCTACTTGAAGCCGCATCGCAGAGAAGTCACCATCGGCGTGACGCTCGCGTGGGTGCTCACACTGCTGCAATTGTTGCCGCCGTATTTGACGGGCGCGTTGATCGACAAGGTGCTGCGCCCGGCGGAAACCGGACAAATCGCGAATCCGTGGTTTTGGTTGTGGGTCATCATCGGCTCGCTCGCTGTGGTGTGGAGCACCGCGGAGTTTGTGTCGTTCCTGCGCTTGCGCATTATGGCGATCACGGGCGAGAAAATCGCGACGCAGTTGCGCGAGCAAATTTATGCGCACATGCAAAAGCTGAGTCTCTCGTTCTTTGCCTCGCGCTCCACCGGCTCGCTCATCACGCGCATCAGCTCGGACACGGATCGCTTGTGGGATTTCATCACGTTTGGCATCATCGAAATCGTCGTGTCCGTGTTGCAGATTATCGGCATTGCCGTGGCGTTGTTGGTCATGGATATTTCGCTCGCGAGTCTCGTGCTCTTGCCGCTGCCGTTGATGACGTGGCTTTTCTATCGCCACAGCAAAAAAATCCAAGTGCTCTTTCTGCGCATTTGGAGAAAATGGTCCGCGATGACGGGCGTACTTTCGGATGTGATTCCCGGCATGCGCGTGGTGAAAGCGTTCGCGCAGGAAGATCACGAGAACGACCGCTTTCAAACGAAGAGCAAAGCAGTCGAGGCCGAAGCCGATCGTTTGCATTATGAATGGACGCGCTTTTGGCCCACGATGGTAATGCTCATGCACTTGTGCAGTTTGATCGTATGGGCCGTGGGCGCGCCGCGTGTGCTCAATCACGTGCTCACCAACGGCGCGGAGGGCATGCGGCTCGGCGTGTTCATTGCGTTCACGGGTTACATGTGGATGTTTTGGGAGCCGGTGAAGCATCTTGGCATGATGAGCCGCACCGTGAATCGCGCCACGACTTCGGCCTCGCGCGTGTTCGAAGTGCTCGACACCACGCCGACGATTGTCAACAAGCCGGAGGCGATTGCGCTTGAGCCGCTGAATGGCCGCGTGGTGTTTGACAACGTCACGTTCAGCTATGATGGCGTGCGCAACGTGCTCAAAGGCGTTTCGTTTGAAGTAAAGCCCGGTGAGATGATCGGGCTCGCCGGCTCTTCGGGCAGCGGCAAAACTACGCTGGTGAATTTGATTTGCCGTTTTTATGACGTGAAAGACGGCGCTGTGAAAGTGGACGGCTATGACGTGCGCGATCTTGAGCTGCAATGCTTGCGCAGGCAGATCGGCGTGGTGTTGCAGGAGCCGTATCTCTTTCGCGGCACGATCGCGGAGAACATCGCTTACGGTTCGAGCACCGCGGATTTGCGCGAAATCATTCGCGCAGCGCGTGCGGCCAATGCGCACGAGTTTGTGTGCGGCTTGCCCGACGGCTACGACACAATGGTGGGCGAGCGCGGCCTCACGCTTTCCGGCGGCGAACGCCAACGCATCAGCATCGCGCGCGCGATTCTGCACAACCCGCGCGTGCTCATTCTCGATGAAGCCACGAGCTCCGTGGATACTGAAACGGAGAAGAAGATTCAAGAAGCTTTGGAGAGATTGGTTTCGGGGCGCACCACGTTTGCGATTGCGCACCGCTTGTCAACATTGAGCGCCGCGGATCGTTTGTTCGTAATGGAAGACGGGAAGTTGGTGGAGCAAGGCACGCATCAAGAATTGCTCGCCAAGCCAGAAGGGGTTTATGCGAAGCTGCACAACACGCAGGTGGAATTGCAGGCGATGATTGCGGTGTGAGGAGGGGGCTGGTTGCTGGTCACCGATCTCTGGCCACTGATTTGCGCCCCGTTTTTTTAGCAACGGCTTTCTCAGAGATGGCGATAATGTGATTGGCATAATCGATGTTGAGGCTTTGGCCTTGCATCATGCGGCTCCCGAGTAGCGCATCGGAAGATTCAGTCAAAAAGATGCGCACGGGCTTCGTTCGGCCTTGCCAAGTTGCCCAGCCGCGAAAGAATAACTCGCTTTTTGAAGAGCCGTCCGCCAACTCTATAAGCATCCGCCCGGCTAACTCTAAGCCGAGAGGAATCGCAGCCGTGATTGGCAAGCAGAGTTCATCATTGAAACCCGTGTCGATCACCGGATTTATGTCAATAGACTTTCGCAGCCCGTTGACTTTGAGTTTAACGCGCGGTTGCTCGGCTTTGTCAAAATAACCTTTTATGAGCAAGGGTCACCACCTTTTCTTCATTACCGTCTTATAACCGATACGCTTGATGTAAAACACTTTGCCCGGCAATTTTGCTTCGGCTTCATCCATGGCGTCGCCAAAAGTGTTGCCGACAAAGTATTTGCCGCTCTCAACTTCGATGACGAGGAATTTGCCTTTGTACTTCGGCTCTAGCTTGGTTTTGAGCTTGCGCTCATAAATCTCTTCGCCGAGCTCGGGCAAGCGGTCGACTTCTTCAGCGGTGATTGTTTCTCTACGCATAAGCTCTCCTTGTTTTGATTCAACGGTTTTGTAATGAAGTTTGCCTCAACTTGCAAGAAAAATTTCAAACGCATATAGGACTCAACATGACACCTCTTTCCTCTCCTCAAAGCGGCGCGATGAGCGCCGAGGCGCAAGCAAGCCCGTGGCAACTGCATCGCAACGACGAAGGCCGGCTCGTGCTGCATCGCGCGCACGAAGAGCCGGCGAAGCAAGACACGCCAATTCAAATCGCCGCATGCTTTCCGTGGAGCCATCCGCAGCAGTTCATTAGTTTGCGCGACGATAAAGGCCACGAATTGTATTTGATCGAAAATCTAGACGAACTCGAAGCCGAGCGCCGCCAACTCGTCGAAGAAGAATTGGCCTTGCGCAATTTTCTTCCGCGCGTGCTGGAGATCAAAACCATTACAGATCAAATGGAATTCTTTCACTGGGAAGTGCTCACCACGGCTGGGCCGCGCAGCTTTCTCACGCGCAGACACGAGCGCCCGCGCCAACTGCGCAACGGGGAAATGCTTATCAAAGACATTTGCAACGACATTTATCTCATCTCGCGCTCGGAAGACATGGACCCCAAGAGCCTGAAGCTGTTGTGGGTGTATATGGATTAAAGGCATTGAAAATTTCAAATTGCAAATTTTCAATTTAAAATTTGAAATGCTCTTGGCTCCAAACGGGATTACGGCTCTCGCTTGAGCCGCACCAATACTTGACGCTCATTCATTTCCTCTACACTCACTCCGATCTCAATAAACTGCTTGAGCACTTCGATATTCGTTTGCGCGTGCAGCGTGAGCGGCAGAGTCAAAAAACTTCCTGTGCCCGCGATTGCCATCGGCAAGAGCAATTGATCCGCGAGGTGCTCTCCTACCGGCACGTTTGCCGCCAAATATTTCTTCGCTTCAGCAACCGCACGTTGCGCCACTTTTTCCGCGGGCACGCCACGCTGCCCAAACGCCGTGAAGACTTCCGTCACCAACTCGCGCTCGACGACGATCATCACCACATTGCCCGGCCCGTATTGCAACTCTTCGACGGCAATCGCGTTTTGCGGCAACGGCAATTGTGCTGCTATCGTTTTCGCTTCGCGCTCCGCAATGTGGCGCGGCAGATTGGAAACAAGCACGCGCGCATAATGCTGCTTCATCATCTCCGGCTCATTTAGCACCAAAGGCAAAAGCTTTTTTGCGGGTTGAATAAAAACTTCAAATTTCCCTCCGCCGTTTGGGTAGAATCCTGGTCGTAGCAATTTCGTTTCAACCTGCGCGCCCATGCGGTTGATCAACGGCAAAAATGTTTTCTGCAAAAAATCAAACGGTGGTGCAAACGGATTGTGCGTTCCGCCGCTGAGCACAAGCTGCGAAGGAGCGGAGGCGAGCACAAGCGGCAACAACACGGTTTGCAAAACCAATGTTGCGCTGCCCGCGGTGCCAACGGCAAACTCATAAAATCCGCCCGTGCTCTCTTGCGGTTCGAAAGCCAATTCCTTCGCGCCGAGTTCCGCCCCGCTCACCTGCGCTTGCGACACGCGCGCCGCAGCCTGCACTGCGGTTAAATGTTGCTGCAAAAGTCCCGGCTTCTTGCGGCTTGCGCGAATGTTGATGACGCGAAACGGCGTGCGCGTCAGCATCGCAAGCGTGAGCGCCGTGCGCAAAATTTGTCCGCCGCCTTCGCCTTGGCTTCCATCAATGAGTAACACGTGCTTTGCTCCGTTAAACGTTGTTTGGCCGCGCCGACAGTTCTCTGCAATTCTTACGGTTTGCCGCTACTTCTTTAAGCTTGAGCAACAGGCAATTCCGCCACGCCGGCTTGCTATTTGATTTTGCGCAAAAACTTATGATGAAGAAAGAAAAGAAACAAGCGTTCCTGCTCGCCGTGTTGCTGTTGATGTTCATCGCCGGGCTGGCTTTGCTGCGCGATCCTCGCGACCGCACTGCCGTAAGCCATTCGCCGCCTCAGCGCACGGCGCCAAACGATTCCGTGCAAGCGGCTGCGCAGGAGCCGTTATCTGCGCCGGCGCGTGATTCGAGCGCGGCCGTGAGCGCACCAGATTCTTTTGCAATCACGGCCACGCACGTTTTCCGTGATAGCGCGAATCACACCCCGCCCGCAAAGCCCGCAGCCGAGAACGATACTTTGCGCCGTTATGGCTCGCACGCCACCACGATGCAAATGCTCATCGAACTTTTGGAAGAGAAGCAATTATTGATGGAGGAAAAAGTCGAGCTGTCGCGCCGTTTGGAGATTGCGGAGATTTTGGATTCCGCGCTCGTTATCCCCCAAATGTCGAATACTCGCGCGACGAGGATCAACGACTCTTCATTCTCCTCGCAACTTGATTCGCTCATGCAGCGCGTGCCCCAAGCCCCGGCGGATTCGGCGCTGCGCGACTTTATTTTCCCGCCTCGCCCATAAACGGCGCGTTTCGAAATCCACCTTGCATGCCCCTTCGCTTTTTAGTAAATTTTCCAAACTAAAATCCGAGCTTTCTTGCGTAGCTTGTCTCGCGACGCCGCAAGACAACTCTTGCGCAGAATATCGCGTCATCCTTTTGACCAATGGAATTTCACCACCTCATGAAACTTCGATTTCTCTTCTCTGCTTTGCCGCCTCTGCTGTTGGTGCTGTTGCTCGTTTTGAGCTGCAATTTTGATCACGGCGTTGATCCGGTGCAAACGCGCATTCGCGGCGAAGTTATTTTCAACAACACGCCCGCGCCGGAGCACGTGCGCGAAGTCGCGTTCGTGGCCGTGAAAAAACTCCCGCCGGATAATCTGCTCACGGACGTGGTGTTCAGCGATCCTTTGCCGATCAACTTCGATCCCAATCGTCTCGATCCCGATACGGTGCGCTTCGACATCGTTGCGGACATGGGGCATTACGACGCCGCGGGCGTGCTATGGCGGCGCAAAAATGAAGCGTGGGATATTGCCAATATTCTCGGCTTGTATACGCTGCCCGGTCAGCTCACGCCGCGCACGCTCGAATTAACCGGCGACAATCCTGTGGCGGACAGCGTACAGATTCAGGCGAATTGGGATTTGGCTAAACGCGACGCCATCATCGAAGGCGACATTACGTTTGAAGACGATTGGCCGGTGAATACGGAGATTGTCGCGGTCGCGTTCTTCCCGGTCGTTCCGCGCACGCAGTTCGATTACATTCTCTATTTGAAGGGGCTGGACATCAGCGTCAAAAAATTCGCGAAGAAGTTTCACTATCGCACCGCAGTCACGAGCGGCGAGTATAAATTTATCTCGCTCTTTTGGTTTGGCAAAGGCGGTAGCCTTGCGAGCATTCGCGCCGTCGGGTTTCATAGTTGCCCGAATGATTCCATGCGGCCCAAGCCCGTCGCCGTCGCTTCGGGCGCGGTGCTTTCGGGCGTGGATTTCAACGTGCGCTTTTCGTCGTTGCCCAACGGCGTGAACTTTTGCAAAGACTGCGGTAATTGCCCATGAAAATTGCGCTCAGCCACGGCTTGGACGTGGCTTGCATTGCGCTGTTTCTGAATATGCAATTTGCCTTCTCCACGATCATTTTAAAACCACGGCCCAGCCGTGGTCGAGCACAAACTCTCTCTGTGAGGATTATTAAATTGAACCGCTCTTGTTTAGCCCCCTTCGCGCGGGGCTTTTTCATGTTTGCCTTCTTCCTCTCTCAAACACTCACTGCGCAAACACTCACGCCCGGTGAAATTCATGGGCAAGTGTTTGATGCCGAAACCAATGAGGCCTTGCCCGGCGCGAACGTGCAAATACTCGGCACTTTGCTGGGTGCGAACGCGGATCGTGAGGGCAAATTTGTCATCAAAAAACTCACGCCCGGTTTTTATACTTTGCGCGCAACGTTCATCGGCTATCAACTCGGTCGCGCGACCGTGTATCTCACCGAGGGCGCGATCGCACGCGTGCAATTCAAATTAAAGCCGACGTTACTCGAAATGTCGCAAGTGATCGTGACGGCCACGCGGCAAGCCGAAGACATTCAAACCGCGGCCGTGAGCGTGAGTGCGCTGTCCAACGAGTCCGCAATGCGACGCAACAATCTGCGCATTGACGCCGCACTCGAAAGCATTCCGGGCGTAAGCTTGGTCGGTGAAAATGTGAACGTGCGCAACAGCACAGGCTACACGCGCGGCCTCGGCAGTCGCGTGCTCATCTTGCTCGACGGCATTCCCGCGCTGCCCAGCGACTTCGGCAATATGAATTGGGACATTCTGCCGGTCACAGATTTCGAGCGCATTGAAGTGATCAAAGGCCCAGCCTCGGCATTGTACGGCTCGTTCGCGCTCGGCGGCGTGATCAATATCATTACCAAAACACCAACGCCGCAAGGCCGCTTTGCCATTCGCACGAGCGCGGGCATTTATGACGAGCCATATGAGCGCGAATGGCATTGGACCGATCGCACGCTCAACTTCAATCGCACGGATGTAAGTTATTCGCGGCAATTCGGCAAGCTCGGCGTGCGCGCATCGCTCGGTCGGCACGAATCAACCGGCGACCGCGAGAACCGCCACTTTCAACGTTGGAACGGCACCGCGAAGTTGAATTATACTTTCAATGAGCAATCCGAACTCACACTCTTCGGCGCCTATGCGCGCGATCGTCGCGGCGAGTTTGTGTGGGCGCGGCTTGATAGTCCCTTCGTCGTGCCACCCGCGTTCAAAGACTATCGTCTCGCGCTCGATGCGTACACGTTCTATACGCAATATCGTTTGCGTCCAAATGATTGGCTCGAATTCAAATGGCGCGCGTCTTTCGTGCGCCAACTCACCGGCAATCAATTCAAAGTGGAAGGCGACTTTGAGCCGGCCCAAGGCCCGGGCGCGGATTTCAACATTCGCGCGCAGCTTGATAGTGCGATGAGTTTTACGGTTGGAATGGAATATCGTTATGACTATGCCGAGCAGCGCCAAATCGGCCGCCACTTCGGCTACACCATCGCGCCGTATCTGCAACAGGTTTGGCAAATGCGCTCGAATTTGCGCTTCACACTCGGTTTGCGTTATGATCATTTTTATTTGCTCCCCGGCGATTCGATTCAAACGAAAACGGTTTACAATCCGAGCAAAGAGCGCTTTGAAACTGTGACAGTGCGCAATCCGCTGTGGCGCGGCTTGGAAGAGCAATATTTGAATCCGCAAATCGGAGCGAGTTACTCGCTCTTTTCCACGACCGTGTTGCATGCGGCGTTTGGTCGCGGCATTCGCATTCCGGTTTTAGGCGAGCGCTTCTTGCAATTCGATCAGCCCATTCCGTTTCGCCCGAACACCGAAGTGCAAACCGAGCGCTCGCGCTCCTTTGAAATCGGCGTGCGGCAACGTATCGGCGAGTTGGCGGATATCGAGGCCACGGCTTTTCACAATCGCTATGACAACCTCATTGAACCGGTGTTCGTTGCGAGCGGCACGAGTTTTTATGCGACGCTCGTGAATATTCGCGAGGCGCAAATTCCCGGCGTGGAGGTGAGCGGTCGCCTGCGCCTTTGGCAAAATCGTTTTCGGCTTGAAGCCTCGGCCACGTGGACTGATCCGAAAATTGTTGCTGCCGGAGAGAATGAAAAAATTCCGCTCACGTTCAAAGACAACGATCCGCTCACGTATCGTCCGCGATTTATTTCATATCTCTCGCCGTCGCTCACTCTCGGCGCGTTCGAGTTTGCCGCGGATTACGGCTATGCTTCGCGCGTAGAAGTGCAACTCTTTCGCAGTGATCAGCGCGTGCCCAAAAAGCAACTGGACGCGCGTGTGCTCTATCGTTGGTCGAATCTCACCGCGCAATTCGCCGTGCGCAATCTGCTGCAATACTATTACGCGCAAGTGGAGCGCAACTTTAACGAGGTGCGCAACTTTTCGGTGGGGTTGATGTGGGAGTATTGAAGTGAAGAAAATCGGGCGAGTGACCAAAGAACGTAAAGAGATTTTGTGCGTTTTTTTATCCCGCTTACTCCTTTTGACTTTTTTTATGGCTTGTCGCTGCTCGTGATTGCTTTTCATCTTCGCTTGTTTACCGAGGTGGCCTTTGCAGGCTAGGTGACTTCAAAGCGATTGCATCCCATTGCAAACGGATAATTTCAAAACGAGCTGTATCCAATGTCAAACAATGTTCTTTCCGCACAGGTCTCATTTCAACGCAACCAAACCACGGAGGCGACCATGCGTGCAGAGATCAATGGTTTTCGCTTGGCGTATGAAGATCATGGCACCGGCACGCCGGTGTTGTTCATTCACGGCTTCCCGCTCAATCGCAACATCTGGCGGCCGCAAGTAGAAGTGTTGCGCAACACGTTTCGCGTCATTATGCCCGACGTGCGCGGCCACGGCGAGAGCGAAGCAACGCGCGGTGTTTATGAAATGGAATTGCTCGCGGATGATATTGCCGGAGTGCTGCGCCATTTGCACTGCGGCGCGGCATTCATAGCCGGGCATTCGATGGGCGGGTATATTTTATTCGCGCTCTATCGCAAATATCCCGAGCTGATGCGTGGAATAATTCTGGTAAGCACGCGCGCAGTCGCGGACACGGCGGAGGGCAAAGCGAATCGCGAGGCCTTGGCGCAAAGCGTGGAGCGCGAAGGTCATGAGCCGGTGGTTGCAAAGATGCTCGCGCCGATGCTGGCTGAGGCTTCTGTGCGCGCCCATCCGATTTTGAGGAATGCCGTGGAAGCGATGATGCGCGGCACCTCGTTGCATGCACTGAGCGGCGCCTCTCGCGGCATGGCCGCGCGGCCGGATGCAACGGAATTACTCGCGCGCATCAGCGTACCGACGTTGATTCTCGCGGGCACTGCCGATGCGCTGATTCATTATTCCGAATCCGAAAAGATGGCGAGCGCGATCGCACACGCGCGTTTGCATTTAATTGAAGGCGCAGGACATCTGCCAAGCTTGGAAAAACCGGAGGAAGTGAGTGCGGTGTTGCGGCAATGGTTGCGGGAGCAAAACTAGCACAGCGGCGGTGCGAGGAAATACCGGCTACTTGGTGAGGGGATAAAAATGGTGCACGTATTCTGTGTGACGCAGCAAATATTCTTTCATCTTTTCTTCCTCCTCCAAATTATACTCCGCGCGGCGATTCATGGATTGATAAGCCGGAAACACGTGCTCCGACGGCACGGCGACCAGTTCGCGCAACAACTCCGGATGTGCGACGAAGTCTTCATAGCGCAGCAAACGAATGCGCTCGCGCAGCCGATAAAACACGCCGAAAAACCAATCCAAAATTTTCACCTGCGCGAGCAATACGTCTTCGAGCTTGGCGATCTTGCGCAACTCGCGCGCAAAGCGTTCGCCCGCCGGCAGCTTGCCGGAACTGATCGGCATGCGTAATGATCGCCACGAAAACAGGCAAGCAAGCGGCTCGCGCACCACGCCCACGACAAGCACGTCGTCTAACGCGACGAGGCTTTCCAAACACGAAGCGAACTGCGCGTTGTTTTTAAGACAGAGCGTGAACGCCGCATCCTGCACGGGAACGACGGTTTCGCGCAACTCATAATTTCTCTCCGCCTGATAGCCGCTCTCCGTTGTGGTGCGCTTAAAATAATTCGAAGACACCCGCAGCGCCCCCTTGTCGAAATTCAGCGCGATCGGCTCGCCGGCAAAAATTTTCGCGCGTGTCGTCGCGAGATATTGTGCGATTCTTTGCGCATAATCTTCCGGCGAAGAGGAGCGTTGGTGCAGTCGCTTCAAATCTTCCGGCTCGCCCAACGCCACGCAATTGGGAACGTCATGCAGCGTGGCCGTGATGAGCGTGGTGCCGCTGCGCGGTATGCCGGAAATGAGGATATTCTTCGCTGGCGTTGCCATCATGGGTTTGTTTGAAGTGAAATCAGCGCAGAAAGCGTAGCGCGCCTGAGTCGAATAAGAGCAACAAACTCAGAACAAAATTCTAAAAGTTTTTCTCGGCGACACTCGGTGGCTTCGGCGCGTTTCGGTGGAAAAGCTTTGCCGCTGAGTCACGCCGAAGTCACCGAGTTCCGCCGAATAATTTTTTGCTGCTTCGCTGAAGCCTCGATTTGCGGCTTGACCGCAAATTGAGGAAGTCCATTAAAAGTGAATTTTTGCTTTAAAAGCCCAAAAAATTGGTAAACGGATACAGCCTTTGCTTTATCCGTTTACAAAAAGCTTTTGGGTTGCGGCCTGTCCGGCTTAAACTAGAATATGCTCTTCTAAAAATTGAAAGAAACGCGCGCGCTCGTTTTGCAAGGAGAAATTTTGTGCGCGAGCGCTTGCGTTGCGGCGCAGTGTTTCTTTCAAGTCCTCATCATGCACGAGTCGCTCGATCATGCTCACATGCTCGTCATAATCGCCCCATGCGGGCGTGAGGCACGTTTGCTCATGCACGCAAAAGCCGCGATTGCCCACGGCGTCGGCGCACACGACGGCGCAGCCGCTGGCCATGCCTTCGAGCGCAGGCAGATAAAAACCCTCCGTCGGGTTCGTGAGCGCGACGAAAATATCCGCGTGCTGCAACACCTCCGCAAATTTTTCGCGCGGAAGATAATCCACGAGCAATGAGCAGCCGAGGCCGCGCCCGAGCAACGTTTCGTGCAAGCGTTGTCCGAGCGCCGGATTTTTTCGCGCCCAAATTAAGATCGCGTTGCTTGCCTTCTCTGCGCGCGGAGCAAACAAGTCGAGCGAAACGCCGTTGGTGATGAGGTGCGTTGGGCCGTTCGCGTGCGGCTTGATTGCCTCGAACACTTCCTGGCTCACGCAGATGCGATAAGCCGGACGCGCTAAATATGAGAAACGCGCATTGCCCTCTTCCGCATGCTTCACGTGTTGCACTAGGTTGATGATTTTGACTCCGCCCAAATTCGCCGGCAACAAATCCCAATCTTTGCCCGCGAGAAAGACCGCATCATATGTTTCCGGAGCAAGCTCGTGCACGATCCGCTCCGCCGGCACATCGCGCCACAACAGCGACCGCGTGTGAATCGAATCCGGCGTGAAATAGACAAAAGGCTTCAGCGCAGGATGTTGCGCACAATGCTCGAAATACTCCCGCACTTTAATTTGCCCGCCGGAGAGCTTTTTGAATTTTCGAAGAAAGAGTATTTTAAGCATGTGCAGCGGTGTAGGGAAATTGGGTTATTTGGGTGTTGGAGTAATGGAGTGCTGGATGCCTGATTTAAATGTCATCCTGGAAGGACCTTCCCATGCACTGGCACAACTCTAAAAATCGGCGACGTCTCCAGCGCGAGGGAAGGTTCTTACAGAATGACAGCTTGAGGAGAGTTGCGTCCAACCGCAACGAGCACACTTCGCTCCTTCGCTCCATCAATCCATCACTCCATCACTCCACAAATCCATCACTCCAGCACTCCATCAATCCAACAATCCAACACTCCACCAATCCATCGCTCCATCACTCCACCAATCCAATTTACACATACCCCAACCTCTCCAACAGCGCGTTGCCAATTTGCAACGGCGCAGCGAGCAGTTCGGGCGGCAACGTTTTCCATTTGCCGATACGATTCGTGCTCGCGGCTTGCATGAGCCACGTTTTGGTTTCATCCAAAAAAGGAACGCCGAGAAACGCGAATATTTTTTCAAACTCGCCAATCGGATCGGCGCACATGTTTTCGTACTTCACTTCGAAGTAGCGCTTGCCATATGCGCGTCCGCGCAAGCCGAACTCCACGGAAGTGACCCAATGCAACATCTCCAGTTCGTTGCGCAGCTTCTTCACCGTTTTCTCCGAAGGAATCGGACGCCCCATGAACTCTTTCACGTCTGCGCGGCCAAACATCATCACGCGATTGACGGGATCCTCGAGATGCTCGACGCGCGCATTGAGGCGCGAGAGCATGAGGTCGCGGCCGTCGCGAATCACATGCACGACTTTGGCTTTCGGAAAAGTGTCCATCACCACGGGCAGCGTGAACAGCGTGGGATCGATCTTCCACCCGAACGGGCCGTCGTGTTTAATCTCCGCAGCCATAAACTCCGCGACGGTTTCGCGCATCAAGTTTTGCAAATGTGCGCGCGTCGCTTCGTCGGCGTTGGTATAATCATAGGCGCGCAAGATGATCTCGCGAATTTTTTCATTCATGCGAATGGAAAAAAACTCCGAGTCTTTGTGCGCCGCGGTGACATTGCCCATGCTGATGCCGTTGCGGATGAAGGCCTCGCACACAAGTCTGCCGCCGGAATGACCACGGCAAAAAATGGGGTAAGGACCGAGCATGTGTTTTGATTCGGTTTTAATTGGTATGAACGTGATGATCGGGTGTCGTAGATCGCGGATTGAAGATCGCAGCTAGAGACGCGCGCTGAAATTTTTTGCTATCCACTAGCATCCCTCTTCGCTCCATCGCCAGCATGAAATTTTCATTTGCCGAGCGTCTACTGCGAGCGCGGCGGCATAACCATCCGCGGGGTGCAATGCGCAGAGTGTCCATCGTGCCGCGGCGCACGCCTCGCCGCGAATGCGCAGCAAACGCGCGGGCGCATCCGGCGCGAACGCGACTTCGAATTGATCGAGCGGCATACTCAGGCCGGCGCCGTGTGCTTTGATGAAAGCTTCTTTGCGCGTCCAACAATTAAAAAAGGCCAGAAGCTTTTGCTTTTGATCAAGCCCGCAAAACGTTTCGTATTCATTTGGTGAAAAATTGCTGCGCGCGATCGACTCGGCTTCAGGCACGGGGCGCAACGCTTCAACATCCACGCCGAGTTCATACTCCAAAGCAACGGCGAGCAAAGCCAGCTCGCCGGAGTGCGAGAGATTGAAGCGCACGGCGTTCTTCGGCTCCAACTCGGGTTTGCCGAACGGGCCGTGCATAAAACGCAATTGCTCCGGCGCAGTGTTCACATAACGCGAGAGAATGCATCGCAGCGCGCCGTGACTCACGCGAAAACTTTGGCGCAAAGGTTCAAATTGAAAACGCGCGGCGCGCTCTTTCTCTTCTTCATGCAACAAAGCCGCGAGCTTGGTCACGAACGATTCCGGCTGCGTTAACTTCACGGCCCACACATGCACCTCGCCGGGTGCGAGCGCGAAGCGCGCAGGCGGCTCGGGCCATTCGAGACGCACGCCGCTCACGTTTCCGACTCGACCGGCTCGCCCTCTAACATGCGCAACATCTGCCGCGAGATTTCGCGCGTGAGGCTTGCTTGCGCGCTGCGTAGAAAGAAATGGTCGCCTTCCAACATGTGCAATGTAAAGCTGCCGCTCGTGTGCTCGCGCCAAGCTTCGAGAACTTTGCGTTCGACGATGCGATCATGCTCGCCGCCAAATGCAATGAGCGGACATGGCAGCGGCGCGCGCCGTTCATGAACATAATTTTCAAACAGCGCGAAATCCGCGCGCAACATGGGCAGCATGGCATTGAGCAAATCCGGCGCTTGCAAAATCGCTTGGGGAATGCCGCCGTAACGCTGCTGCACTTGCGCAATGAACTCGTCGTTGCGCAAGGCATGAATCGGCGCAAGCGGCTCGGGCAGATGCGGCGCGCGGCGCGCGGAAATGAAAAGCCGCGCAGGCGCGCGACCGTGCTCTGCACGCAGGAAATGCGCAAGCTCGTAGCAAAGCAATCCGCCCAAACTGTGGCCGAAGAATGCAAAGGGCAAATCCCAACGCGCTTGCAATGCTTGCGCGAGTGTGCGCACGACTTCTACAAGCTCGCTCATGGGCGCTTCGCGAAAACGATTTTCGCGCCCCGGCAATTGCACGGCGCACAGTTCAATTTCCGGAGGCAAATCGTTCGGCCACGTACGATACACCACCGCGCCGCTGCCCGCATAGGGAAAGCAAAACAAGCGCAGCTCCGCTTTGGGATTCGGCCGCGGTATCACGAGCCAGGGATTATTTGCAACAGTGGGGGAAATCGGCATAGTGGAAAAATATTACATGCCAATGGAGGCTTTTGCGGGAGGGCGAAAACACGTTCGTCGTAACGCCTTCGGGCGTTTTTTCCTAGACTGCGCACGCTAATGAAATTTGACGATCAAAATCGGTAATCAAGCATGTGCCCCAGTATCCTGTCATTCAGAAGGAATCTTTTTAAGCACTGGGCAGTATCGCCAGCGAGTAAAAAGATTCCTTCAGAATGACAACTCGTGGAGGAATTACCGATTTTGAAAGTCAAAACGCATAAGGCGTTACGACGAACGTTCGTTTTTATTTCATCAACAACAGCCGCTGCACGCGCGACTCCGCGCCGATTTGGAGCACGGCGAAGTAAACGCCGCTCGGCAATGCGTGCGCGTCGAACAAAACTTCATGCGTGCCCATCACGCGCGGCTCCTCGAGCAAGTGCGCGACTTCTTGCCCGAGCGCATTGAGCACACGTAAGCGCACGTGCATGTCCGTCGCGAGATGAAAACGAATTTTCGTGTGCGGATTGAACGGATTGGGATAACTCGCCAACAGTTCGAAGGTCGTCGGTTCCACCACTGTACTTGCCAAATGCGAGGTGCTCGCTGAAAGAACACCGCTGC
Source organism: bacterium (assembly GCA_041918175.1). Taxonomy (GTDB): domain Bacteria; phylum Zhuqueibacterota; class Zhuqueibacteria; order Zhuqueibacterales; family Zhuqueibacteraceae; genus JABWAN01. Next base: position 119,005 of record JAYRWE010000121.1, on the reverse strand, counting down.
TCGCGCCGTAAATTTCAAACTCGTTGATGCGCTCGCTTGACTTGTTGTTCTTCGTCATGTACACGCGCACGTAACGCGCGCTCACGTTCGCGAACGAGTAATCATCCGTGCCGCCATTGCCGGCATTGTCCGTATAAACCGTGCTCCAATTCGTCGCATCGTTCGAAATTTGAATCTGATAATTCTTGGCGTAATAGCTGCCGTTCCATTTCACCACGGCGCGGTTGATTGATTGCGCGGTTTGCAAATCAACCTGCAACCAAGTAATCGTCGAGCTGCTGATGCTGCCGCTGCGCCAATACGTGCTCGTGCTGCCGTCCACCGCCTTGCTCGGCGTATTGCTGCCGTTCGTGCTCGAAGCCGTCGCGGGTTTGTTCAGCGCGACATTCACCGGCGTGTTGGTCACGGTGATATAATTCGTTTTCACTTCATCGTCAGAGCCGCATGCGTTGGTCGCCGTCAACGTCACGGTGTATGTGCCCGGCGCGGTGTATTGCTGCGCAGGATTTTGCAAAGTCGAAGTTGCGCCGTTGCCGAAATTCCAGAGCCAGGAAGTCGCGCCGCCCGTGGATTGATTCGTGAAATTCACGGTGAGCGGCGCATTACCCGAAGTCGGCGTTGCCGTGAAGTTTGCCGTGGGCGCTCCGGTGACGGTGATATAACTCGTCTTGGTTTCAACATCATTGCAAGAGGCGGAAGCGACAGTGAGCGTGATCGTGTATGTGCCCGGCGTGTTGAAAGTCTGCGTGGGATGTTGCGCGGTCGAAGTTGCGCCATTGCCGAAATTCCACGACCATGAAGTGATCGCGCCGGTGGATTGATCCGTGAACGATACCGTCAACGGCGCGCAGCCGCTGGTGAGGTTCGCCGCAAACGCCGCGTTCACCTCGCACGGTGTGGTCGCGCTCGCTTCGTTGGAATAGCCGGAGTTGGCAATCGCGTTGTACGCGCGCACGCGATACGTATATGCCGTGCCCGGAGTCGCGCTCAAATCGGAATGGCTCTGCGTATTCACCGCGGTGGTTGCAATCTCGCTGAACGAGGTGCTTGCAGTTTTGCGCTCAAGACGAAAGCCGGTTTCGTTCGTCGCATTGTCGCTCCAATTGAGATTGACCTGCGTGGCGCTCGCGGCTATCGCCGTCAATCCCGAAGGCGCGGCAGGCGCGCCGGAGAGATCGTCATTTTGAATCGTGCCGAGGCCTTGCAGGTCATTGATGCGCGCGTTCGCCGGGTTCTGCAAATTGAGAAAGAACGTTTCATCGCCTTCGTTGTTCGTATCGCCGTTGATCGTCACGCTCACGGTTTGCGAAAGCGCGCCCGGCGCAATGCTAACCGTGCCCGACTGCGCAACGTAATCGCTGCCCGCGCTCGCGCTGCCGTTCGCAGTCGCATATTGCAACGAAACCGTTTGCCCATTCGCTGTGGCCGCAGAGAGAGTGAGCATGAACACGGCATTGACGGTCCCGCTATTGCCCTCTGCAATTGTCATATCAGAAACCGTGATAGCCGGAACGCCGCCGACTGCGGTTTGAATCACATAGCGATAATTGAAATCCACGGACCATTCAATGAACTGTTGCCGCTCGGCGTCCGTCCACGAATGATCTTCGCCTACGAAAGTGTGAAATTCATACGGAACGCCCGTGGCCAGCGCGCGCGCTTCCAGCTCCAACGCTTCAGTATAGGGCACGTTCTCATCCTGATCGCCGTGTACGATCAGGAGCGGCGCTTCGCCGATATTGATGATGCTATCCTCCACGAGCGAGCCGGAGCCGTCGAGGCTCGCAGAAACTTCCGAAGAGTAACCGGGATTGCCGCTCACACCGACGTTCTCCTCATATGCGGTGGAAAGCGCAATGAATCCGCCGGAAGAAGTGCCGCCCACGCTGATGCGATTGACGTCGATGCCGTAAGTCGCGGCGTTCGCGCGCAGCCAGCGAATCGCGGCTTTCGTGTCTTCATACGCTTGCTTGATAGCGAGCGTGTCTGCCGAAGCACTCGAATTCCACAAACGATGATTGTTTGCGATGGCGACGTAGCCGCGTTTCGCAAAGGCTTCGCAGCGCTCCACGATTTTCGGATCGCCTTTATCGCCTTGCACGAAGCCGCCGGGATGCACCCAGACAAAGGCCGCGCGATAAGGCTCCGTATCGCCGCTCGGCTGGTAGAGATCGAGCTTTAGCGTCTCCATCTGGCCGGTTGTGATGTTGACCGCTTGCCCAAACACAATGTCGTTCGTGCGTGCCACGGTGCTGAAGACTTCGTCGAGATAGCGCACGCCCGCGGTTGCGGTTGCAGATTGAGCAGGTTTGCCTTGCGCCGCCGCGCTTGTAACGGCAAATCCCATGAGCAATGCCAAGGCGAGATTCTTGGTCATATAGAACCTTCACTTCATGATAGGTGAAATTTACAACCACTAGGGGACTTAATTTCAGGAGATGTGAATCTCTCAGTGCTGCAACCAAGCCAATGCAGTACGAACAGGAGGCGCGTCACATAAAATCCCACATGCGTTGAAAAGGTATGAATCTCACAGCGTTGTCAGGAAAGCCAATCGGTACGAACAGGGGAGGGCATCACATAAAACTTCACATCGCGTTCAGATGGCTCATCTATACCGGCGTTGTCGCGCGTGCGGAGAAACTTCCTTCGTCAAATTTCTCCGCCGCTCAACAAAAATAATGCATTTTTTTAAAAGTGCAAGTTTACTCTGCCAACGCCGCTTCGATGCATGCGCGCAGCCGTTGCGCAAGCACGCTCACGTGCGGTTCCAGCAAAATCGTTTTGTGATCGCCCGGCACCGCATGCACTTCCAACCCGCCGAGCGCGAGCTTTTGCCATTTCAATTCATGCTCCGGCGTTTCTTCTTCGTTACCGTTGCGAAAGAGCGTCACGCGCCCCGCATACGGCTGCGGCACATAACGTTTGCGCGCGGTGTCGTGCTTCTTGCCTACGTGCCGAAACACCGGCCCGTAAATTTCCATCAAGCTCTCGCGCCACTTCTCGCCCATCTCTTCGCTTTCTTCCGTACTGTGAACTTTCACCACTTTGCCTTCGAGAAACGCGCGCTCTTCCAACTCGACATTCGGCATCGCCACGGTATCGATAATGGCGAGCAACGCCACACGCTCGCCCGCGGCATGAAGCTGTTGCGCCATTTCATACGCCACCAACCCGCCGAAGCAACGGCCGCTGAGCAAGTATGGGCCTTGCGGTTGCACGTTTTTAATCTCGCGAATATAGTACGCCGCCATCGGCTCGATGCGGCTAAACGGTTTCTCTTTGCCGTCAAGCCCGCGCGCTTGAATGCCGTAAAACGGTTGCTCTGCCCCGAGCTGCGCAGCCAAATCATTGAACCCGAGCACCGTGCCCACGCCCGGATGCACGCAATAGAGCGGCGGCTTCGTGCCGTTGGGTTGAATCAAAACCAGCGGTGCCCACTTCGCCGTAGCGTCGCCCTGATTGAGCAGCGTCGCGAGTTGCGCCACGGTCGGCGCTTGCATGAGCAAATTCAACGGCAGCTTTTTGTCGAATTGCTTCTCGATGTTGGCGAACATGCTCACGCCCAACAACGAGCTGCCGCCCAACTCAAAGAAGTTGTCGTTGACTCCGACGCTCTTCAATCCGAGCAAGCCCTGCCAAATTTCCGCGAGCGTTTTCTCGGTTTGATTTTGCGGCGCAACAAAGGGCGTCGCGAGATTCGGACGCTCGTGCAGAACATTGGCTTTGCTCTTCGCATGATCACGACCGCCGTTGCGAATCCAATGCGTGACGCGCGCGTTCAAATCGCCCGTGGAAATAACCAGCGCGGCAGACTCGCTAGCCAGCATGCGTTGGAACGCCGTCGCGCCTTCTTCGCGCGTCATCGCAAACTCGGGCATGAGCAGTGCGCGCGCACTCTCTTCCAAACGCCATGCTTCGCTGCTCACGTGCAGCCACGGCGTCGCGCTCGTTTCATTCATGCGCTGCGCGAAAGCTTCGTTCAGCAAGCCCTCCGCGGCGAGAATGCCCGCGCCTTTTCCGCCCAACACGGAAGCGAGCGCAGAGAGCAAAAAACAAAAATCGAGTTCATGTTCGCGCAACACGTTTTCTAAAACCATCAAGCTCGTTGCGCGCTGCGCGAGCAACGTCGTCGTCTCCGCGTTCATGTGTTGCAACGGTAATAAAGCTTTCTCGCAGCGCACGCCCGCGGCGTGCAACACGCCGTGAATTTTGCCGAAGCGAGTTTGCGCTGTTGCTAACGCAGCCTGCATGTGCTCGTAATCCGTAATGTCGGCATGAAACAGAAGAATCTCTGCGCCGAGTTCTTCCAGCCTTTGCGCGCGCGCAATGCGTAAGCTGATCTCATCCGTAGCGAGATGATTGTCGCGCCATTGTCGCCATTGCTCGCGCGGCGGCAGCGGCGTGCGATTGACGAGCACCAATTTCGCGCGCACCGTGCTCGCCAGCATTTCGGCAATTGCGCATCCGAGACGCCCCAAGCCGCCGAGAATCACATACACGCCGCCTTCGCGCAAGCGCGTGGAGTTGTCGTTGGCTTCCTCCAAACGCACCGGCTCAAAATTCAGCGCCCAACGATGCGCCCCGCGATAAGCAACCACGCGCTCTTCGTGCGGCGATGCCAACTCGCGCACGAGTTGCTCAACAACTCCCCCCTTGAGAGGGGTGTGCTTCGCATCGCTCACTTCATCCAACTCACGCCACGTTTTTTGTTCATCAACAAACTCTGTCGTGTTCACGTTATCGGATGACACCCCCCTGGCCTCCCTCAAGGGGGGAATCACATCAGGAATCACTTCCCCAACAATTCCCCCCTTGAGGGGGGTTCGGGGGGTGTGCTTCGCATCGCTCACTTCATCCAACTCACGCTGCGCTTTTTGTTCATCAACAAACACGACCTCGTTCACGTTATCGGATGACACCCCCCTGGCCCCAATCAAGGGAGGAATACTTTCGATATCAATCACACGACACGAAACGCCCTCGAACTCTTGCGGCAGAACTTTGCTCAGCGCGAGCAACGGCGCGTTTTCCCAGTACCGCGCGCTTTCGCCGATCACATCGTAGAGCCGGTGCGTAAGGATTTCAAAACGAAGCGGCGCGCCTTCGCGTTTCTGCTCCAATGCCTGCGCGAGAAAGAGCAGACTGTTGAAATTCTTACAGAGATGCTCCTGCAACGGCTCGGCCGTTGCATTCAAGTCTTCCCTCTCATGAACAACAAAACCCGAACCCTCGGCCAAGCCGAGGTTGGAGCATTTCTCCATGTGCTCCCGCAACGGCTTGGCCGTTGCATTCGAACCTTCGCCCTCATGAACAACCAAATCCGAAACCTCGCCCAAGCCGAGGTTGGAGCATTTCTCCTGGCAATTCAAACTCCAAGCATGTACCACCGCGCTCGGCACGAAGCCTTTTGCGTTCAACTCTTGCACGAGCGTTTCATAATCAGCGCGACAACTTGGGCGGATCGAAAAACGATGCGCACTCGTTTGCGCAAACGCCTCGCCCGCCACGACATGCACGACGCTGTGCCCTTCACGCTCCAATCTCTTGCCAAGTTCTTCCGCGAGACCTTGCGCATCAGCAAACAGCAGCCAACATTCGCTAGGCGTTTCGGCGAGAGCCGTAGCGCAGGCGTCTCCGCCTGCGCTCGCAGTCTGGAAGACTGCGTTACGTGTTCGCGCCGCAGGCAACGGCGTGCGCTTCCACGAGGGCGCATAAAACCATTCAGCAATCTCCGACTTCTTGCCGTGCGTCACGTGCTGCGCGCCGGACTCTTCTTCAATCCGCTGCAATTGTACTTCGCGTTGAAACGGATACGTCGGCAACACGAGGCGGCGCTGCATTTCGCCCGCATGCAAACCGCGCCAATTCACCTCCGCACCGTGCGCGTATAATTTTCCCAACGTGCCGAGCGCAATCTCCCACTCGTCTTTTTGTTTCATCAAAGACGGCAGCCAATTCGCGTCCTGCTTGGGCAAACTCGCGCGCAGCGTATCATTGAGCATCGATGTCGGTCCGATCTCAATAAAGAAATCCACGCTTTGTTTGTACGCGGTCTTGAACGCTTCAGTAAGGTCCGGCGAAGTCTGCAAATGGCTGCTCCAATAATTGGGCAGCGTCAGTTCGCCCTTCTTCGCGATTTTGCCGGTCAAACTCGCGATGGCCGTGAGTCGCGGCGTTTGATAGCGCACCGCGTGCGTGCGTTGCTCAAACTCTTGTTGCCAACGCTCCATCTCGCTCTGAGTCTTTTGTACGCGCGCTTCGTTCCATCGCGCACGCAACGCGAGCAGGCCAAGTGCCTCGGCGATACTCATCACACCCGCGACCACCGCCGCAGCATACTCGCCGGTTTCATGGCCCAACACCACGCTCGGCGCCACGCCCCATGACTTCCACATTTCCGCGAGACTCACTTCCAAAGCGAAGAGCGCGGGCTGCGCGCACAAACGAATCGTGCTCGCGGGAAATTTTTTCGCCGCGTCTTCGGCATAGAGCACTTCGCACAGCGAGGCTTGCAACGGCTCGCGCAGAGCTTCGTCGCACTGCTCGAACGTTCTGCGAAACACCGACTGCGTTGCAAACAAACGCTTGCCCATGCCGAGATACGCGCCATGACTCGCGAAAAGAAAACCGAGCTTGAGGCGATTGAAGCTTTCGAGTTTGTTGCTGATCAATGCCGGTGTTTCTTCACCCGCAACAAAAGCCGCTAAGGCAGCGCGCGCGTGCTCCACATTCGCAACCGGCAATGCGAGTCGATGCGAAAAGTGCGAGCGGCCCGAGTTTGCGGTGAAGCAAAAATTGGCGAGATCAAAACGTGCTCCACCCTCGGCTGGGCCGAGGGTTTCTGAATCGTTCACGAGCGAAGAGTTTTGATGCAACGGCCAAGCCGTTGCAGGAACGGAGTGTTGAGCCAAATAATGTTCATAGCGTGCCGCCAATTCTTTGAGCGCGTTCTCCCCCTTCGCCGAAAGCGTAAGCAGTTGCGCTCGTCTCTCCTCACTCTTCTCCTCTCCACTTGGCTCTTTCTCTTTTTTATCATCGTTGGCTCCTTGCAGCACAAGATGCGCATTCGTTCCGCTCAAGCCAAACGCACTCAAGCCTGCAATGCGACGATTGTTATATGCCGGCCATGCCGTGCGTTCCGCGGGAATCTTCATGCGCCAATCGTCGAGCGCGATTTGCAGATTGATCTTTTTAAAATGCAGATGCTGCGGGATCTCTCGCGCTTGCAATGCGAGCACGAGTTTGATCAAACCCGCCACGCCCGAGGCGGCTTCGAGATGGCCGATATTCGTTTTCACTGTGCCGATGAATAGCGGTTCATTTTCTTTGCGATGTGCGCTCATCACATTCGACAACGCGCGCACTTCAATCGCATCGCCGAGCGCGGTGCCGGTGCCGTGCGCTTCCACGAAACTCACTTCCTGCGGCGACACGTTCGCGCTCGCCAATGCCGCGCGGATCACGGCCTCTTGCGCAGGCCCGTTCGGCGCGGTCATGCCGCTGCTCTTTCCGTCTTGATTCACTGCGCTGCCGCGAATGAGCGCGAGCACGTTATCGCCGTCGGCAAGCGCATCGGAGAGACGCTTGAGCAACACCACGCCGCAACCGTCGCTGCGCACAAAACCGTCCGCGCTTTCATCGAACGTTTTGCAGCGGCCATCAACCGCGAGCATGCGCGCTTTGCAAACGTTCACTTGCCACGCCGGGGAAAGCAACACATTCACGCCCGCAACGAGCGCCATGTTGCTCTCGCCATTGCGCAAGCTTTGACACGCGAGATGCGCGGCCACGAGCGAAGAGGAGCATGCCGTGTCCAACGTCATGCACGGGCCTTGCAATCCGAAGGAATACGACAAACGCCCTGCGGCATAACTATACCCGCCGCTCGTGCCGGAAAAAGAATCGGCCTGCGCCGCATCGCCATGTTGCGCTTGCAACAGCGTGTGCTCGAAACTGCTCATGCCGAGAAACACGCCCGTGCGCGAACCGCTGAGTTTATCCGGCGCAATGCCCGCGTGCTCGAACGCTTCCCACGCGACTTCGAGCAGGAGCAATTGCTGCGGATCCATCGTCTGCGCCTCGCGCGGCGCGATGCCGAAGAATTGCGGATCGAACGCCTCGGCTTGATCAATGAAACCGCCGAAGCGACAATACATTTTGCCCGGCGCTTCGGGATCAGCGTCATAATATTTTTTCAAATCCCAACGCGTGCTCGGCACTTCCGTGATTGCATCCACGCCTTCGTGCAACATGCGCCAAAACGCCTCGGGCGAATTTGCGCCGCCCGGAAAGCGGCACGCCATGCCGATAATGGCGATCGGCTCGTCGTGCGTGATCACACGCTCGTTCGTTGGCGCCGCGGCTTGGTCTTCATCAAAAGAAAGCGTTTCTTTTAAAAGATAATGGCACAGCGCTTCGAGCGTGGGGAAATCAAAGAGCAACGTTGAGGGCAACGTTTTCCCGACCGCGAGTGCGAGCGCATTGCGCAGCTCAACCGCCATCAACGAGTCAAGCCCCATCTCCGCGAGCGGTTTTTGCGGATCAATCGCGCTCGCTGCGAGGCCGAGCACGTTCGCGGCTTGTTCGCTCACGAAGCGCACGAGAATTTCTTCACGCTCGCTCGCCACGGCTTCTTCCAACGCGCGGAGCAGTTCGCTTTTCTCTGCACTTGTGTTTTGTTCGTTGGATAAAGACGCAGCATGCACGTGTTCGAGCAGCGGTCTACGGCCGCGCACTTCGAGCACGGGTTTGAACTTACTCCAATCCACGTTCGCAATGACGCGCTGCACGGCATGCGAAGACACGAGCGCTTCGAACGCGGCCATGCCGTGCTCAGGCGCGAGCGAATATAATCCCATGCGTTCGAGATTCGCTTGCGCTTCGTGCGAGGCCATGCTCTCGCCTTGCCATTGCGCCCAATTCAAGCTGATCGCGGGCAAGCCCATCGCGCGGCGATAGTGCGCGAAGCCGTCGAGAAAATGATTCGCCGCGGCATAATGCGCCAAACCTTGCGAGCCCCAAATCGCGGAGATGGAAGAATAGCACGCGAAGAAATCAAGCTCGAAGTTTTGCGCGAACTCGTGCAAGAGCCACGTGCCTGCGACTTTCGGACGCAGCACCTCGCGCAAACTCGCGCGCGACATTTTTTGAATCGGCGTCGGTTGCGAAATACCGGCCGCGTGAACAATGCCGCGAAGTGGAGGAAGATCGTTGGGCAATTCGCGCCATGCTTGCGCGAGCGCGTGTGGCTCGCTCACATCCACTTTGGCAATATGAATCGTCGCGCCGAGTTTTTCCATTTCGCGAATGGTGTTGATCGCGTTATGAAATTTTTCTTGTGAAGCGGTTTCATCCCAAGCCTCGCGCGTGGGCAAGCCGGTGCGGCCCGTGAGCACAAGATGGCGCGCGCCTTTGGCAACGAGCCAACGCGCGACGCGCAAGCCGAGATTGCCGAGGCCGCCAGTGATGAGATAACTCGCCTCGTGGTGAATGGCGACCGGCTTGGTCTCGATCTGTTTGTTGGGAATGAGACGCGCAACGAAGCGCTTGTCTTCGCGCAGCGCGATTTGATCTTCGCCTTCGGCGTCATGCAGCTCGGCCAAAATTTGCGCCGCTTCGTTTGGGTTTGATAAAAGCCCGAGGTCGATGATGCCGCCCCACAGTTCAGGATGCTCCAACGCGAGCACGCGCGCGAAGCCCCAGAGCGGCGCTTGCGCCAAATTTATTCCCCCCTTGAGAGGGGAATAATGCGAGTCCCCCCTTGAGGGGGGATTCAGGGGGGTGTCATCCGAAGCAGTAACGACGCTCATTTTCTTCACGCCATTAGCAACACCCTCCTGGCCCCCTTCAAGGGGGGAATTGTTGGAGTGCGCTTGCCAATGCGAGTCCCCCCTTGAGGGGGGATTCAGAGGGGTGTCATTTGAAGCAGCAATAGTGCCCATTTTCTTCACGTCTTCACCAACACCCCCCTGGCCCCCATCAAGGGGGGAATTGCCAACGGCCTGCGCTCCGCGCGTAACAAACCACACACGCGGCTTGCTTGCGAGTTGCGTTTTGTGCAGAGCTTGCGCGAGCAAGAGCGCGCTGCCCGTGCTCAAATCGTGCGCGGCTTCTAATCCACCCAAAGAAGCTTTTGCTTCCGTTTCCAAACTCCACGCATGCACGACACCGGCGAGCGCAATATTGTTTTCCGCACAGTGTTGCAAGAGCCGCTCGTAATCTTCCGCGCGAGTGGGATTGAGATGAAAATGCCCATCTGGCATTTGTTGAAACTCTGCTCCAGCAAAAACCAAAATGCCGCGTGCCCCGTGTTGCTCCAGCTCTTGCGCGAGTTGATTGCGCAACTGCGCGCGCTCAACGAAGATCAACCATGTGGCGGAAGACGAGAGCGGGAATGTTTCCGGAGCGAGCAGTAGCGCAGGCATCTTTGCCTGCAGATAAGATGTCTGCGCTACTTGTTCCGCACGACGGGGCTGCTCTTGCCAAGTGATTTCATAGAGCCAATCTGTGAGTGCGTCCGCGGCGCTCTTAGTTTTGCGGCCGGGGCTTTCTTCAAACCAAAAACGCTCGCGCTTGAAAGCATACGTCGGCAGCGACACCGCGACGCGCGATTCTTCGCGATGAAAATTTTCCCAATCAACTTCGACGCCGTGCACGTGCAGGCCGGCGAGGCTTTTGAGCATTTGCAGCGCGTCGTCTTGGCCTTTGCGCAAAGAGGGCAGCCATTGGCCATAGCCTTCGGGCAAGCACTTCATGCCCATACTGAGCAAGGTGGGGTGTGGCCCGATCTCAACGAAAATTTTATAGCCCTGCTCGTGCAACGTGCGCATCGAATCGGCAAAGCGCACGGTTTCGCGGAGGTGGCGGCGGAAGTAAGAGCGTGGATCGTGGATTGTTGCTGGTTGCTGGTTGCTGGATGCTGGTTGCTGATTGCTGGTTGCTGGATGCTGGATGCTCGATGCTGCGAACTGATCACTGTCCACTGCCAACTGCAAAGGCTGCGCGGTGAGATTGGAAATGAGCGGAATCTTCGGCGCATGAAACGTGATTTCGCTCACGACTTTTTCGAACGCGTCGAGCATCGGCTCCATCAACGGCGAATGAAACGCGTGCGAGACCGTGAGCGCTTTGCTCTTCACGCCCGCGGCTTCGAACTTTTGCACAATCGCTTCGACCGCGCTCTTCTCGCCGGAGATGACAATGTTGCTCGGATCGTTGATCGCTGCTATCGACACGCGATCTTCATAGCCGCGCAGAGCAGCCGCGACTTTTTCTTCATGCGCAAAGATTGCGGCCATCGCGCCGTTTTGCGGCAGCGCTTGCATCAAACGCGCGCGCGCGGCAATCAACTTCAAGCCGTCTTCCAATGAGAACATGCCGGCCACGCACGCGGCAGCGTATTCGCCGACGCTGTGCCCGAGCACGATGCTCGGCTCGATGCCCCATGATTTCCACAACTCCGCGAGCGCGTATTCAATCGCAAAGAGCGCGGGTTGGGTGTAGGCGGTTTGATGAAGCCAGTGATCAGTGACCAGTGAACAGTTATCAGTGTTCAGTGACTGGTGACTGTTTACTGATAACTGATCACTGATGACTTCAAGCAGCGGCACTGCAAGATGCGCGCGCAGCAGCGCATCACATTTATCCAACGTTTCGCGGAACACGGGCTGCGTTTCATAAAGCTGCTTGCCCATGTCGAGATATTGCGCGCCTTGTCCGGTGAAGAGAAAGGCGATCTTGGGGCGCACGGCCGCGTTCTTCGCCACGCCGGTGATGAGCGCGGAAGAGGGTTTGCCTGCCGCAAACGCTGCGAGCTTTTCTTTCGCGTGCGCGGAAGATTCGGCGAGCACGGCCAAACGCTGCTCGAAGTGCGTGCGCTTCGTATTCGCCGTGAAGCACACTTCGGCAAGAGTATGCGCATCGAACGCGGAAGATTCGGCATAACGCTGCGCCAACGCGCGCAATGATTCTGCATTCTTCGCGGAGAGCGTGAGCAAGGAGCAAGGAGCAAGGGGCAAACTCAAACTTGGCTCTTTCTCTTTTTTATCCTCGTTGGCTCCTTGCAGTATGAGGTGTGCATTCGTGCCGCTGAAGCCGAATGAGCTAAGGCCGGCGAAGCGTTTGCTGTTGATCTCCGGGAACGGCACAAGCTGCGTGGGGATGATCGCAGGAATGTGATCAATCGCAATATGCGGGCTGAGTTTTTTGAAATGCAGATGCGGCGGAATCGCGGCGTGATGCAAAGCGAGCACGACTTTGATCAAACCCGCAATGCCAGCCGCGGCTTCGAGATGGCCGAAGTTGGTTTTGGCCGAGGCGACATAAAGCGGATGCTCGCGCCCAACGCGCATGACCTCGCCGAGCGCGCGCATCTCGATGGGATCGCCGAGCGAGGTGCCGGTGCCATGCGCTTCCACGTAGCTCACTTCATGCGCCGCGACTTTTGCGCTGGCCAATGCTTGTTGGATTACGGCCTCTTGCGCCGGGCCGTTGGGCGCGGTGAGGCCATTGCTCTTGCCGTCTTGATTCACCGCGCTGCCGCGAATGAGCGCGTAGATGCGGTCGCCGTCGCGCTCCGCGTCCGAGAGGCGCTTGAGCACGACGAAGCCGCAGCCTTCGCCGCGCACATAACCGTCCGCAGACTCGTCAAACGTTTTGCAGCGACCGTCGGGCGCGAGCATGCGCGCTTTGCAAAAGTTGATCGTCATGCCGGGCGTGACCATCGCATTCACGCCGCCGGCGAGCGCGAGCTGCGTTTCGCCGTTGCGCAAACTTTGACACGCAAGATGCACCGCGACCAACGAAGAGGAGCACGCGGTGTCCACTGCGAGACTCGGGCCTTGCAAGCCGAGTGTGTAGGACAAGCGGCCGCACGCCACGCTGAACGCGTTGCCCGTGCCGAAGTATGCGTCGATGCCGGTTTTCTCGGCGTGATGCGTTTGCGCGTGCAAATAATCGCTGGTGCTGATGCCGACAAAAACGCCGGTCAAACTTCCGTGCAGCGTGGCGGGCACGATGTTGCCGTGTTCGAGCGCTTCCCACGCGGTTTCCATGAGCATACGCTGCTGCGGATCCATGCCCGCGGCCTCGCGCGGCGAAACGCCGAAGAAGGCCGGATCGAATTTATCCACGTGCTCGACAAAGCCGCCGTGGCGCACGTACATCTTGCCGGGCGCTTCGGGATTGGGATCGTAATACTCGTCAATATCCCAACGCTCCGGCGGAACTTCGGAAACCGCATCGCGGCCCGCAGCGAGCAAATCCCAATACGCTTGCGGCCCGTGCGCGCCGGGAAAACGGCAGCCGATGCCGATCACGGCAATCGGTTCGGACTTCGCGCGCTCCATTGCTTCAAGCTTGCCGCGCATTTCTTTCACGGCGAGCAACGCGCGCTGCGCCGGAGTGAGTTGTTCGAGATTTTCCTTTTTATCGGCCATGTCACTTCACATTGGGTGCTGATGAAAAGCGTTCGGCCCTGAATATCGTCGCGCGCCGTCCGTGGCGGCTTCATCAAAATTAAAATGATCGCTTTAATATTTAAAGAGTCAAATCTGTGCAAAAAAAAGCAAAAACTTTTCCGCCGAGAGACACCGAAGACACCGAGATTCGCCGAAAAAAACTTTTATTCGGCGACACTCGGTGACTTCGGCGCATTTCGATGGAAAAGCTTTGTCGCGAAGTTACGTCGAAGTCGCCGCGCCTTCATGCGGCAATTCATAGCCGAAGCTTTGCGCGACGCGCACGGCAAATTCTCCGAGCGGACGTTCGAGTTTGATGCGCCGCCAGGCTTCGCCCAAATCGGCTTCGATGCCTTTGTGTTTAAGAAAATTGGGATCGCCCACGGGCATGCTCTCGGCGTTGACGCCGTCGAGCATGCGCGCGCCTTCATACGGCCGCAGCAAAGAGTCGTCATAAGCAATTTGCAAAAACGCGCACACGCCGCGCATCATCTCCTCGGGCTTGCCGACCAAATCTTCATAGCGTAGCACGTGTTTGCGCTCGGGCGGCAAGTCTTGGAAGAACGCGGCCAAGTTCGCGTTGCTCATGGCCCAGAGATTTTCGATGAACGCAAACACGTCCGAAAATTGTTGTTGATAGATGCCGGTGCGGATGAACGATTCGATCACGGCATAGGGATGGCGAATGAGGTGCAAATATTTCGGCTCCGTGAAAATCTGCTCCGCCTGCAGCAGCGCGTCTTTTTCCGCGGCATAGGAAGGCGATTTATCCACGAGCACACGCGGCGCGCACAATGCTTGAATGTGCGCATACACTTTATGCACCGGCCAATCTTCGTGGCTGATCTGCGCGATAAAGTCCGCGCTCGCCTCGGCGCTGAGGTCTTTGAGCACCATGAACGTGCGCTGCAATCCGCGGCCGAGCGCCGTATTCTGAAAAATTTTGCGGCTCTGCTTCATGCTATAGAACGGCAGGAGATGCAACTCCTGCGGCGCGAACAACGCGGGATGTCCGGCCAGCATCGCGCGCAACAGCGTGGAGCCGGCGCGCGGGCTGCTCAACACGAAGACGACGCCGGGGTTGCGCTCTTCCGGCGCGAGCGTGCGCGCGCCTTTCTTGCGTTTCGCTTTCTCCCATTTCTTCATCAAGCGCGAATCCGCGTCGATGCCGATCTGCTCCACGTTCGCCGGGGGCGTCAGCCCGAATAATTCCATATCCTCGGTCATGTCGTTTCCTTTACTCCGATTTCAACAACTGCTCCAACTCCGCGGCGAGCGAGGCTTCCACCTCCGCGTCGGAGAGTTGGCTGATTTCATCGACCAATTGCGCGCGTTGCAATTCTTCTTGATCAACGACGGCCACTTGCGTCGCGCTTTCCAGCTGCAATTCTTTTTTGAATAAAAACTCCGCGAGACTTGCCACCGTGGGATAATCAAACAACAGCGACGCGGGCAACGAACGTCCGAGCAGATGATTGAGCGCGTTGCGCAGTTCCACGGCCATGAGCGAGTCCAATCCCAAAGCACTCAACGGCTTTTGCGGATCGACCGCTTCGCCCGGCGGCAAGGCCAAAGTTTTTGCGGCGAGTTCTTGCAATCGCAGCATGAGCAACTCGAAGCGCGCATCGGGTGCCGCGGCCGTCAATGCTTCTAACCATGCGGCGGAAGCGGTCGCGACGATTTTTTCCTCGCGCGTTGTGGATTGCAGGCCTTGCGCGAGCGCAGAGAAGAAAGGCGGCGCTCCGTTGGGAAACTGCTGTAGAAACTTAGGCCACGCGATCGCCAGCACGAGCGGTTGCGCGCAAGAGAGTCGCAGCGCTTGTTCCAATGCTTGCAAGCCAAACTCGGGCGCAATCGCTTCCAAGCCGGACGAGGCGCGTCGCGCTTGATGCTCCACTGCCATGCCGGCCTCGGCCCACGGGCCCCAATTCACGCTCAACGCGCGCAGCCCTTGTGCGCGCCGGCAATGCGCGAGGCCGTCCAAGAACGCATTGGCTGCGGCGTAATTGCTCTGCCCCGGTGAAGAGAAGACCGCGGCCATGGAAGAAAACAGCACGAAGAAATCCAGCGGCAAGTCTTGCGTGGCCACATGCAGATTCCACGCGCCCGCAACTTTCGGCGCGAACACTTTCGCAAAGCGTGCCCAATTCTGTTGCAAGAGCAGGCCGTCATCGAGCACGCCCGCAGCGTGAATCACGCCGCGCAACGGCAAGCCGGTTTCTGCAATCTCCGCGAGCACGCGTTGCACGTCTTCCAAGCGCGCAACGTCCCCGCGACATTGCAGCACGCGCGCACCCTGCGCTTCGAGCCGCGCAATCACTGCGCGCGCACTCTCCGAAGGCTCGCTTCTTCCCACGA
This sequence comes from bacterium, assembly GCA_041918175.1. Taxonomy (GTDB): domain Bacteria; phylum Zhuqueibacterota; class Zhuqueibacteria; order Zhuqueibacterales; family Zhuqueibacteraceae; genus JABWAN01. The sequence goes on along the minus strand of JAYRWE010000121.1, from coordinate 103,187 downwards.
GCGCAAGCTGCCGCGCGCCTTTTTCAACTAACCATTCCGCGACCTTGAGGCCAAGCGCACCGAGGCCGCCGGTGATGAGGATCGTGGATGGTGGATTGTGGATCGTAGATAGTGGATCGTAGATAGTGGATCGTTGATCGTTGCTCTTCAATTCTGCAGCGGCGTTCGCTTCACGATCCACGATCCACGATCCACCATCAACGATCTTCGATTCACCATTTACAATCTTCGCTCCACCATCCACGACCCACGATCCACCATCAACGATCTTCGCTCCACGATCCACGACCTTCCGCTCCACCACCACTTTCCCCACTTGCTTCGCTTGCGCCATATAGCGAAACGCAGCAATGGTTTCTGCTTGAGCAAAAACTTTTACCGGCAGCGGTTGCAATGCGCCGCTTTCAAAACCGGCGAGCAGCGCGTGATACATGCTTTGAATCAAAGCAGGATCATTGAGCATCACGTCCCCGAGATCGTAGAGCCAATACGCCACGTCGTTGCGCGCAGCTTGCGCTTGTTCTTTGCTCCACACGCCGCGTTTGCCAATTTCCAAAAAGCGGCCGTTTTTATTTAAAACAAAAAAGCTTTTGGGGATAAAATCATCCGCGAGCGAGTTGAGCACAATATCAACGCCCGCACCGTTGGTGAGCGCCATGACTTCCTCGGCAAACTCCAGCGTGCGCGAGTTCATGACATGCGGCACGCCGAGCGCTTTGACATAGTCCCACTTGCCTTTGCTCGCGGTGCCGAAAATTTCTGCGTGCATTTGCTGCGCAAGCTGCACTGCTGCGATGCCCACTCCACCCGCGGCGGAATGAATCAACACGCGCTCGCCATTTTGAATTTTGGCGAGATGATGCAGGCCGTAATATGCGGTCAAGAACACGAGCGGCGTGGCCGCGGCTTCGGCAAAACTCATGCGGCTCGGCTTGCGACAACACCAATGCGCGCGCGTGGTCACGAAGCGGCCAAAGCTGCCCGAAGCGAGCGCCATGACTTCATCGCTGATTTGAAATTCATGCACGCCTTCGCCCACCGCAACGATCACTCCCGCGCATTCATTGCCGAGCGCGCCGGGATCGCCGGGATACATGCCGAGCGCATTGAGCACGTCGCGGAAGTTGAGGCCCGTGGCGTGAACTTCGATTTCGACTTCGCCCGCTTGTGGCGCGCGTCGCTCTGTGGGTTGATAAACCAGATTATCGAGCACGCCGCGTTGGGGGATTTGAAGCTGTTGATTCGTGGATTGTGGATGGTGGATCGTGGATTGTGCTTCACCATCCACCATCAACGATCCACGATCCACCATCTTCAATTCACGATCCTCCAGCCGCACCAAACGCGCGACGTGGCGCGTGCCGTTGCGATAGGCGACTTGGTCTTCGCCGTCATGCGCGAGCAGTTCGTGGAGAAGTTGTTGGTTGCTGGTTACTGGCTGCTCGTTGCTGTTTGCTCGTTGCTCGTTGCTCTCAGCAACACCCCCCTGGCCCCCCTCAAGGGGGGAATGATCTTGTAGATCAATGCGCGTGCAGCGCAGTTCGGGATGTTCCGCGGCGAGCGAGCGCGCCATGCCCCAGAGCGCGGTCTGCGCCAATGCCGGCGACTCTTGCGCAGCGTCAACCACCTGCGCGCCATGCGTAACGAGCCACAAACGCGGCGGCGTTTGCCACGAGAGTTTCATGAGGGCTTGCACGAGCAGCAGCGTTGCTTCGCAAGTTATCTTCATCTGCGCTTGCAACGCCGCTGCGGTTTCTGCGTTGTTGCGCGCCGGTTCGACATCCCACAAGCACACCACTCCGAGCGCAGCGCCGGCGTCGCCGGCCGCGACTTCCAACACGCGCTGCACCTCCTGCGCGTTATTCGGATCAATCACGAAACGATTCGCGGCCACCTCGCGCTGAGACGCGCCGGCGAACGCGAGCACGCAGTGATCTCCGCGCTGCTCCAACAAAGCCGCGAGGCTTTCCGCCGCCTCCGCGCGATCGGCGAGAAGGAGCCACCGCTTCGGCGTCGCTTGCGCTTCAGCCGCGCGCGGCGCCAAAGCTTGCGGCTGCCAAGCGATTTTATAAAACCAATCCTGCACGCGCCGGCGCAGCGCACGCTCGCGCATCTCGCGCGGCGCGCGCTTCAAACGCAGCCCGAAAATTTTTGCGAGCACCGCGCCGCTTTCATCATACAACTCGATCTGCGCGGTGCGCATCTCCTCGTTGCCCGTGCCGGCGTGCAGCGCAACGTGACACCACACTTCGCCGTGCGGCGCCGCGTTTTGCTGCAAGCTTGCGAAGCCGACGGGCAAATACGCCGAGGCGTTCGTTGCCGCGTTGCCGATCTGCGTCGCGCCTAAAAGTTGGAGGCAACTATCGAGCAGCGCCGGATGCATGCAATACTCGCCGACGTGCGCTTGCAAAGTTTCGGGCAAGCGAATGCGGCCCAACGCTTCGTTTTCTCCATGCCAGAGTTGTTGAATGCCTTGAAAGCTCGGACCATATTCCAAACCATTGGCTTGCAACTGCGCGTAATACTCGGCCGCGGAAATTTCATGCGTGCAACGCCGGCGCAATGTCGCGAGCATATCGTGCTCCGTTGTGCCGTTGTTGTGCTCGGCCTCTCCGGCGGCAACGCTCGCGGTCTTTTGAATTTTTCCTTCCGCGTGCAGCGTCCAGTTTCTTTCTTCCTCCTCGTCCGCAATCCGGCTGCTGTAGATTTGAAACGCCGCGCCGCCTTCGCTTTCCGTGAAAACGATTTGCAGCGCATACGCCGCTTGCTCTTCCAGCGTGAGTGCGTCTTGAATAAAGAAATCGTTGAGCGTGAAACCGGCGTTGCCGAAATGTTTGAGGCCGTTGGCGAGTGCGGTTTCAACATAGGCCGTCGCGGGCAAAACTGCTGCGCCATACACGCGATGATCGCGCAGAAACGGCGCAAGCACGGTTCCGATTTGCGCCTCGAACACCGCGGTTTGCAGCATGGGCGAGCGCAAACGCTTTCCGCGAAAAGGATTCGCAACAAGTGCGCGCTCCACCTGCGCGCTGGTTGCAACGCCATTCGCGGAGCTGTAATCTTCAACCCAATAACGCTCTCGCGCAAAGGGATAACTCGGCAACATGACGCGGCGCGCGGGCCGTGCGCGAAAATAACTCGGCCAGTCGATGGTCGCGCCGTGCGCATACAATTGCCCGAGGCTCTTGCGCATTTGCTGTTCGTCGCTTTGGCCTTTGCGCAATGACGGCAGCCACACGCCGAATCCTTCGGGCACGCACTTCATGCCCATGCCCATGAGCACCGGCTGCGGCCCGACTTCGAGAAAGATTTCGTAGCCCTGGGCTTTGAGCGTTGCGATGGAATCCGCGAACCGCACGGCCTCGCGCACGTGGCGTTTGTAGTAAACGCGAGGATCGTGGATTGTGGATTGTGGATCGTAGATTGTTGCTGGTTGCTGGTTACTGGTTGCTGCGAACTGATCACTGTTCACTGATAACTGGTCACTGATCACTGATGACTGATCACTGTTCACTGCCAACTGCAAAGGCAACGCGGTGAGATTGGAAATGAGCGGAAGCTTCGGCTCGTGAAACGTGATCTCGCTCACGACTTTTTCGAACGCGTCGAGCATTGGCTCCATCAACGGCGAGTGAAACGCATGCGAGACCGTGAGTGCTTTGCTCTTCACGCCCGCAGCTTCGAACTTCTGCACGATCTCCTCGACCGCGCTTTTCTCGCCGGAGATGACGATGTTGGTGGGATCGTTGATCGCCGCGATGCTCACACGCTCTTCATAACCGACCAACGCCGCGGCGACTTTTTCTTCCTCCACAAAAAGCGCGACCATCGCGCCGTTTTGCGGGAGCGCTTGCATCAAACGCCCGCGTGCGGCAATCAACTTCAAGCCGTCTTCCAAAGAGAACATGCTGGCCACGCATGCGGCGGCGTATTCACCGACGCTGTGCCCGAGCACAACACTCGGCTTGACGCCCCACGATTGCCACAACTCCGCGAGCGCGTATTCAATCGCAAACAGCGCGGGTTGCGTGTAGGCGGTTTGGTCGAGGAGGTTGGATGCTGGATGCTGGTTGCTGGTTGCTCGTTGCTCCGCCACCGCAATTCCCCCCTTGAGGGGGGTGTTTTTCGCAGCATCGACGTCACCACCAACACCCCCCTGGCCCCCCTCAAGGGGGGAATTAAAGTTGCTCGAAGCAATTCCCCCCTTGAGGGGGGTTAGGGGGGTGTACTTCGCAGCATCGATGTCACCGCCAACACCCCCCTGGCCCCCCTCAAGGGGGGAATTAAAAAGCACGGAGAGCAACGGCACTTCGAGATGCGGCCGCAGCAATGCATCGCATTTATCCAAAGCCGCGCGGAAGACCGGCTCGGTGTGATAAAGCTTCCGGCCCATGTCGATATACTGCGCGCCTTGACCGGTAAACAAGAACGCGATCTTAGGCGACTCCTGTGCTTTCGCCGGCGCCACGGCGTTTTCTCCTTTTGAAAAAGAGAGAAGTTGTTCGCGCATCTGCGCGAGGTTCTCGCCCGCGAATGCCGCGCGCTGCTCAAACTGCGAGCGATACGTGATCGCCGAATAACAAAGATCCGCCACTGGCGTTTCAGGATACGCCGCGAGATGCTCGGCATAACGTTGCGCCAACAAACGCAGACTCGTTTCTGTTTTGGCAGAGAGGCAAAGCAGTGAACGGTGATCAGTGTTCAGTGACCAGTGATCAGTGTTCAGTGATTGGTGATCAGCACGCATCGACGACTGATTACTGTTCACTGATAACTGATAACTGTTCACTGATGACTGATCACTGATAACTGAAGACTGCGCACGGAACTCCGACAGCACAATATGCGCGTTCGTGCCGCTGAAGCCGAACGAACTCACGCCGGCATAACGCGGGTGACCGTTCGCGGGCCAGGGAAGAACTTCCGAGGGAATCTCGACCGGAAAATTTTCAAACGAAATATTGGGATTGAGTTGCTTGAAATGCAGATGCGGCGGAATCTCGCCGTGCTGCAAACAGAGCACGGCTTTGATCAATCCGGCCACGCCCGAAGCGATTTCAAGATGCCCGAGATTGGTCTTCACCGAAGCGAGGCGCAACGGATTGTCCACGGCGCGTTGGCCGGCCATGACGCCGCGCAGCGCGTTGATCTCAATCGGATCGCCGAGCGAAGTGCCGGTGCCGTGCGCTTCCACGTACCCGATATCGTTCGGCTGCAAGCCCGCGTCCGCGAGCGCGCTGCGAATCGCGGCTTCCTGCGCCGCGGCATTGGGCGCAGTGAGGCCGTTGCTCTTGCCGTCTTGATTCACCGCGCTGCCGCGAATGAGCGCGAGAATATTATCGCCGTCGGCGAGCGCATCGGAAAGACGCTTGAGCACGATGACGCCGCAGCCTTCGCCGCGCACATAGCCGTCCGCGGCTGCGTCAAAAGTTTTGCAACGCCCGTCCGAGGCCATCATGCGCGCTTTGCAAAAGTTGATCGTGACCTCGGGCGAGAGAATCATATTCACGCCGCCGGCGAGCGCCATGTCCGATTCACCCACACGCAAACTTTGGCAGGCAAGATGAATCGCAACCAAAGAAGAAGAGCACGCGGTATCAAGCGCGACATTCGGGCCTTGCAAACCGAACGTGTATGAAATTCGGCCCGAGGCCACGCTGAACGCGTTGCCCGTGCCCATGTATGCGTCGATGCGATCGTGCGCGCGAATCTTGAGCATGAGCTGCGAATAATCCGTGCCGCCCACGCCGATGAACACGCCGGTGGGGCTGCCCACGATTTTTTCTTCCGTCAATCCCGCGTGCTCCAACGCTTCCCACGACACTTCCAACAGCATGCGCTGCTGTGGATCCATGCTCACGGCCTCGCGCGGCGAGATGCCGAAGAAACGCGGATCGAATTGATCGATCGCGCCGAGAAAGCCGCCGTGGCGCGAATACATTTTTCCGGGCGCATCGGGATTGGGATCGTAATAGCGCTCGAGACTCCAACGCTCGGGCGGCACTTCGCTCACCACGAAGCGGCCTTCGCGCAGCAATTGCCAATAAGATTCGGGATCATTCGCTTCGCCGGGAAAACGGCAGCCCATGCCGATGATGGCAATCGGCTCGTTGCGATGCGCGCGTCGCGATGCTTGCTTCACGGTCGTTTTCGTTTCGGCAAGAAATTCTTGCGCGAGATGTTCGACGAGCGCTTTGAGGTTGGGATGATCGAAGAGCAGCGTGGCCGGCAAATCGCGGCCAAACGAATGAGCGAGTGCGTTGCGCAGTTCCACGGCCATGAGCGAATCCATGCCCGCGGCATTGAAGGCTTGTTGCAGCCCGAGCGTTTCCGGCTTATCGAGGCCGAGCACCTTTGCCGCTTGCGCGCGCACATGCGCGGTGAGCAATTCTTTGCGACGCTCTGCGGGCGCGGCGAGCACGCGGTTTAGAAAAGCGCTATTGGCAGATTGCAGCTTGGGATTTGCGGCAACGGCGTTGGGCGCGCTGCGCAACAATCCGCGCAACACCGGCGGCGCACCGCCGGCAAGCGTTTGCGCAAACTTGCTCCAATTCGCCGAAAGCACACCGACTTGCGTGCGGTTGCTCGCGAGCAAGTTGCCGAAAATTTCCAAACCGGCTTGCGGCGCGATCATGCCCATGCCTTGCTCGGCCCAACGTTGTCGCGCGTGCGCCGTCACATTTGCGGCCAAGCCTGACTCGCTCCACGGGCCCCAATTGATCGCAAGCGCCGGCAAGCCGAGTCCGCGACGATGATGCGCCAGCGCATCGAGAAACGCATTGGCCGCGGCATAATTACCCTGGCCCGCGGCACCGAGCAACGCCGCGGTGGAAGAGAAGAGCACAAAGAAGTCGAGCGGCAAATTTTTCGTGGCCACATGCAGATTCCACGCGCCGGAAATTTTCGGCGACAGCACTTTGCTGAAACGTTCAAGGTTTTGTTGCGCAAGAACGCCGTCATCGAGCACGCCCGCGGCGTGAATCACGCCGCGCAACGGCAAGCCCGTTTCTGCAATCTCCGCGAGCACGCGTTGCACATCTTCCAAGCGCGCAACGTCCCCGCGACATTGCAGCACGCGCGCACCCTGCGCTTCGAGCCGCGCAATCACTGCGCGCGCACTCTCCGAAGGCTCGCTTCTTCCCACGAGCGCAAGCTGCCGCGCACCTTTTTCCACCAACCATTCCGCCACGCGCAAACCGAGCGCACCGTAGCCGCCGGTGAGGAGGATCGTGGATGGTGGATTGTAGATTGTGGATTGTAGATTGTGGATCGTTGATTGTGTGGCAGAGTTCGATTCACGCTCCACCATCCACGATCCACCATCAACGATCTTCGATCCACTATCCACCATCTTCCGCTCCACCACCACTTTCCCCACTTGCTTCGCTTGCGCCATGTAGCGAAACGCAGCAATGGTCTCTGCTTGAGCAAAAACTTTTACCGGCAGCGGTTGCAATGCGCCGCTTTCAAAACCGGCGAGCAGCGCGTGATACATGCTTTGAATCAAAGCAGGATCATTGAGCATCACGTCCCCGAGATCGTAGAGCCAATATGCCACGTCGCTGCGCGCGGCTTGCGCTTGCTCTTTGCTCCACACCCCGCGTTTGCCGATTTCCAAAAAGCGGCCGTTTTTACTTAAAACAAAAAAGCTTTTGGGGATAAAATCATCCGCGAGCGAGTTGAGCACAATGTCCACGCCAGCGCCATTCGTGAGCGCCATGACTTCCTCGGCAAATTCCAAAGTGCGCGAGTTCATCACGTGCGGCACCCCGAGCGCTTTGACATATTCCCACTTGCCTTTGCTCGCCGTGCCGAAAATCTCGGCGTGCATTTGCTGCGCAAGCTGCACTGCGGCGATGCCCACGCCGCCTGCGGCTGAGTGAATCAACACACGCTCGTTGGGTTTGATCTGCGCGAGATGATGCAAGCCGTAATACGCGGTGAGAAACACGAGCGGCGTGGCCGCGGCTTCGGCAAAACTCATGCGACTCGGCTTGCGGCAACACCAATGCGCGCGCGTGGTCACGAAGCGCCCGAAGCTGCCCGAAGCGAGTGCCATGACTTCCTCGCTGATTTGAAATTCATGCACGCCCTCGCCCACCGCAACGATCACCCCTGCGCATTCATTGCCGAGCGCACCGGGATCGCCGGGATACATGCCGAGCGCATTGAGCACGTCGCGGAAGTTGAGGCCCGTGGCGCGAACTTCAATTTCAACCTCGCCCGCTTGTGGTGCGCGTCGCTCTGTGGGTTGATAAACCAGATTATCGAGCACGCCGCGTTGGGGGATTTGAAGCTGTTGATTCGTGGATTGTGGATGGTGGCTCGTAGATTGTGCTTCACCATCTACCACCAACGATCCACCATCCACAATCTTCAATTCACGATCCTCCAGCCGCACCAAACGCGCGATGTGGCGCGTGCCGTTGCGATAGGCGATTTGATCTTCGCCGTCTTGCGCGAGCAGTTCGTGGAGAAGTTGCTGGTTGCTGGTTGCTGGCTGCTGGTTGCTGTTTGCTCGTTGCTCGTTGCGCTCGGCAATTCCCCCCTTGAGGGGGGTTAGGGGGGTGTGCTTCGCAATGTCGACATTGCCACCAACACTCCTCTCAAGGGGGGAATGATCTTGTGTGTGATCTTCGAGATCAATGCGCGTGCAGCGCAGCTCGGGCCGCTCTGCTGCAATCGCGCGCGCGAGGCCCCATAATGTCGCGCTCGGTAACGCCACGGACTCCTGCAAATCACCCACGGCTTGCGCGCCGCGCGTGACGAGATACAAACGCGGCGGCGTGGATTGCTTCATGGCTTGCACGAGATGGAGCACGCCGGCATTGAGGCGCAAGACCTCGGCTGCAAGGTCCGCAGCCGTGGACTCCTCGGTTGCGACTTGCGCCACGCTCCACAGATGCACGACGCCGTCATACGCACGCGCGTGCTTCGAAGCTTCTTCCTGCGGAAAAAGTTTGCCCGCAAAAAAATCCTGAAAAGAGTTGGGACGAGCGGCATCGAGCGCAAAACGATTTTCACCGAGGGCGCGATTCTCTTCGCCGCTAAAGACGAGCGTGCAGCGCCCGCCTTGGGCTTCGATTTGGCGCGCGAGATTTTCTCCCACGCCCTCTTCGTCGCTGAGGACCAGCCAATGGTGCGCGTTGAACGTGTCGGAGCGATTTGCAGCAAGAGCTTGCGGCTGCCATTGCAAATGATAAAGCTGCTCGCGCGCATGCTCTGCGTTCGCGCGTTGCAACGCCGCGCGCGCGGCGCGTTTTAAATGCAAGCCGGAGATTTCGGCAACGACTTCGCCCTCGGCGTCGCAGAGCACAATGTCGCCGCGCAAGGTTTCGGCGGAGGCGCCGCGACCAAGCTGAATGCGGCTCCAAAGCTGCGTGTGGCCGGGCGCATAAAGCTGAAAGCGCTCGATCGTGACGGGCAAATAAACTTCGTCAACGCTCGCGGTCTGCGACAATGCCGCGCCCACGGTTTGAAACGCGGCATCCAACAACGCGGGATGAATGTGATAAGCGCCGGCTTCTTCCCATAAATTTTCCGGCAAACGCAGCTCGGCCAACGCTTCGTCCACGCCGCGAAAGAGCTGCGCCACGCCTTGAAAGCTCGGGCCGTATTCCATGCCACTCGCGCGCAGCGTGCGATAATAATCCGCCGCGGCAATTTCCTCGCGGCAACGCAGGCGCAAAGTTTCGAGCGCGAGCGCAGCGCGCGGACGCGCCGAAGCTTGCGCGTCGAGCGCGACTTTGCCTTGCGCATGCAAGCGCCAAATATTTTGCGGCGAGGGCAGCGCGCCTTCCAGGCTGAAGATTTGAAAAGAGGCGGACTCTTCGCCGGTGCGCGTGAGCACGAGTTGCAGCGTGCGCGGCTCGTCATTCAACACGAGCGCTTCTTGAATCACGAAGTCGCGCAGCGCGAATGCGCTTGTCGCAAAGACCTCGCGCGCCGCAGCGCTTACCATTTCCAAATAAGCCGTGGCCGGAAATACCGTGGCGCCGTAAACGCCGTGGTCTTGCAAATAGGGCAACGCGCGCGCAGTGAGGCGCAGCGCGAAAATAAATTCGTTTTGCAGCGGCAAAGCGAGCCGCTCGCCAAGCAACGGATGCAGCGCGCTGAGAGCAGAGGGCATAGCGCTTAGGGCGAGAGTCTTGCCCTCTGCTCTGTGCTCGCTGCCCTCCGCGATCCAATACCTCTCCCGCTGAAACGGATACGTGGGCAGCGCGATTTTCCGGCGCGCGCCGTGGCGATGAAAACCTTCCCAATCGATTGCAACGCCGCGCACGTACAACGCGGCGAGGCTCTGCAACACTTCCTGCTCGTCGCTGCGATCTTTGCGCAAAGAGGGCAAGAGCACGCATTCGGTTTCGGGCAAACAACGCCGCGCCATGCCGAGCAACACCGGTGTCGGTCCCAATTCGAGCAGAAAACGAAAATCGAGTTGCCGCAACGTTTCCATGCTCGCCGCAAATTGTACGGTCTCGCGCGCGTGGCGTTTGTAGTAAGTGCGAGGATCGATGCTGGTCGCTGGATGCTGGATGCTGGTTGCTGGTTGCTGCGAACTGATCACTGATAACTGATCACTGTTCACTGTCAACTTCAACACCTGTCCGGTGAGATTGGAAATGAGCGGAATCTGCGGCTCATGAAAGGTGATCTCGCCCAACACGCGCTCGAACTCATCAAGCATCGGCGCCAGCAACGGCGAATGAAACGCGTGCGAGACATTGAGCGCTTTGCTCTTCACGCCTGCGGCTTCAAACCGGCGCACGATTTCAGCAACTGCATTCTTCTCGCCGGAGATGACGATATTTTGCGGATCGTTGATCGCCGCAATGCTCACGCGGTCTTCATAACCGACAAGCGCGGCGGCGACTTTTTCTTTATCAGCAAAAATCGCGGCCATCGCGCCGTTTTGCGGGAGCGCTTGCATCAAACGCCCGCGCGCGGCGATGAGCTTCAGTCCGTCTTCCAACGAGAACATGCCCGCCACGCACGCGGCCACGTATTCGCCGACGCTATGACCCAACACGGCTGCGGGCTTGACGCCCCATGACTGCCACATTTCCGCGAGCGCGTATTCGAGGGCGAAGAGCGCGGGTTGCGTGTAGGCGGTTTGGTCGAGGAGGTTGGTTGCTGGATGCTGGATGCTGGTTGCTGGTTGCTCGTTGCTGGATGCTGGATGCTCCGCCACCACAATTCCCCCCTTGAGGGGGGTTAGGGGGGTGTTCTTCGCAGCATCGATGTCACCGCCAACACCCCCCGGGCCCCCCGCCAGGGGGGAATTAAACAACACAGAGAGCAGCGGCACCTCAAGATGCGGTCGCAGCAGCGCATCGCATTTATCCAAAGCCGCGCGGAAGGCCGGTTGCGTTTCATATAACTCGCGGCCCATGCCGATATATTGCGAGCCTTGGCCGCTGAATAAGAACGCGAGTTTGCCGGGCGCATTCGTGGGCGCATGGCCTTGACTCCACTCCGGCGCTGCTTCGCCCGCGACAAACTTGGCGAGCGCAGCGCGCGCTTGCGCGGGCGAATCCGCGAGCACAGCAAGGCGTTGCGCAAAATGATTGCGCCCGCTATTCGCGGAGAATGTAAGGTCGGCAATTTTCAACTCAGGATACTGCGCGAGATGTTGCTCATAACGCGAAGCCAACGCGCGCAACGCATCCTCGTTTTTGGCGGAGAGACAGAGCAGAGAACAGTTATCAGTGTTCAGTGACCAGTGATCAGTATTCAGTGACGACTGCTCACTGTTCACTGATAACCGATCACGGTTCACTGATAACTGCTCACTGCCTCGCGGCGCTTCTTCCAAAATCGCGTGCGCAATCATGCCGCTGAAGCCAAACGAGCTGACGCCCGCAATGCGCGGCGCATGCGGTGAATGCCAAGCTGTACGCGTGGTGGGAATCACGCCGGAAAATTCTTCGAGCGCGAGTCCGGGATTGAGGCTGCGCAAGTGCAAATGCGGCGGAATCTCTTTGTGCTGCAGCGCGAGCGCGGTTTTCATTAAACCCGCAATGCCGGCCGCGGCTTCGAGATGCCCGAGATTGGTCTTCACGGAACCGAGCATGAGCGGATGCTCACGGCCAGCGAACACGCTCGCGAGCGCGCGAATCTCGATGGGATCACCGAGCGCGGTGCCCGTGCCGTGCGCTTCGAGGTAGCTCACTTGCTCCGGCGTCACCCGCGCGCGCGACAAAGCGCGCCGAATCAACTCGGCTTGCGCGTGCGCATTCGGCACGGTCAAACCGCTGCTGAAGCCGTCTTGACTAATGGCCGAGCCGCGAATGACGGCGATGATGTTGTCGCCGTGCGCCTGCGCCTCGGAAAGCCGCTTCAACGCCACCAAGCCGCAGCCGTCGCTGCGCACGTAGCCGTCCGCAGCCGCGTCAAACGTTTTGCAGCGACCGTCGGGCGCGAGCATGCGGGCCTTGCTCAAAATCACGTTCGTCAGCGGCGAGAGCAAAACATTCACGCCGCCAGCGAGCGCAAGCTCGCACTCTCCCGCGCGCAAACTTTGACACGCCAGATGCACTGCAACGAGCGAAGAAGAGCAAGCCGTGTCCAACGCCACGCACGGACCTTCGAAACCCAACGCATACGACAAACGTCCCGCAATCACACTGAGCGCATTGCCGGTCGCAGTATAAGCATTCAGCGCAATCTCGTTCTGCGGCATGAGGTCGAGATATTCATTCGCGCCCACGCCGAGGAACACGCCGGTGGCGCTGCCGAACAAACGTTGCGGCGCAAGGCCGGCATGCTCCAAAGTTTCCCACGCGACTTCGAGCGTCAAACGTTGCTGCGGATCCATGCTCGCGGCCTCGCGCGGGGAGATGCCGAAAAATTGCGGATCGAACTGGTCAAGCCCGTGCACGAAGCCGCCGCTGCGCACATACATTTTGCCGGGCGCATCGGGATCGGGATCGTAATAAGCCGCGAGGTCCCAACGCTCGCGCGGCACTTCGCTGATCGCATCAACGCCCGCGCGCAGGAGTCGCCAAAAAGATTCCGCATCCTCGACTTCGCCGGGATAGCGACATCCCATGCCGATGATGGCAATCGGCTCGTTTTTGCCGCGCTCGCTTTCTTCCAGCTTGGTCTGCATTTTTTTCAGCGTGAGCAGCGCGCTCTTCAGGCGCGATTGATATTCTATCGTCTCGGCGTTGTGGCTCATTCGTCTTTCTCCAGCATGGCGTCTAAAGTTTTGAGCTGATCGTCGAAAGCGGTCAGCAGTTCTGTTTCGGAAAGTTGCGCGAGGCTCTCGGCTTCCGCCTCTGCGACTTGTGCTTGCGGTTTGCTTTCCGCGCGGCCGTTGCGCGGAAGCAGATCGTGCATGAGATAACGCGCGAGCATTTGCAAGCTGGGAAACTCAAACGCCAGCGTGCGCGGCAAAGGCTTGGCGATTTTTTGGGCGAGCAAATTTTTAAGCTCGACGGCCATGAGCGAGTCCATGCCCATTTCAAAAAAACCTTTTTGCGGTTCGATCGCAGTATCGCGCGGCAATCCGAGCGCCTGGCAAAATTGCGCGCGCACAAAGTCGATCATGAGCGGCTCGCGGTCGGGCGCAAGCGCGGCAGCGAGGCGCTCTTGCAAGTGCAGCCATTCGTGCGAAGGCTCGTCTACTTTTTTTGCCGGCGACTTTGTTGCGAGCACTTCCTGCAACAAATCGGGTAAGCGCGTGTGCGCAAACTCGCGCGCGAAGCGCGGCCAATCCACCGGGAACACGGCGACCTGCGCGTCGGCCTGCGGTAGAAGTGCAGCGAGCGCAGCAAAGCCTTCTGCTTTTGATAAAGCGCGCACACCGCCGGCGTTCCAATTTGATCCGCGCGCCGCGTTATGTTTTGCGGCCATGCCGGTTTCCGCCCACGGCCCCCAATTGATACTCAAAGCCGGAAGACCCAACGCGCGACGATAATGCGCGAAGGCGTCGAGAAACGCATTGGCCGTGGCATAGTTCGCCTGCCCCGGCGGGCACAGCAGCGCGGACATGGAAGAGAACATCACGAAGAAATCGAGGGGAAGATTTTGCGTGAGCGCATGCAGATGCCATGCGCCGAGCGCTTTCGGCGTGATCACTTTCACAAAGCGCGGCCAGCTTTGATTCATGAGCATGCCGTCCTCCAACACGCCCGCGGCATGCACCACGCCGCGCAGCGCGGGCATGTGCGACGCGATTTTTTCGAACACCGCGGCGAGCGCTTGGCCCTCGGCAATATCGACTTGCGCCACGAGCACCTGCGCGCCGTTGGTTTGCATGTGCGCAATGCGCGCTTGTTCCGCAGCGCCGGGTTGATTGCGACCGAGCAAAACCAAATGCCGCGCGCCACGCTCAAACAACCACTCCGCCGTAAGCAAACCGAGGCCGCGCGTTCCGCCGGTGATTAAGTATGAAGATTGAGGATCGAGGATGGAGGATTGTGTCCGGCCTTCTGCGCGTTTCGAGCCTCGATCTTCGATCATCAATTCTCGATTCTCAAGCTTCACCAGGCGCGCGACATAACGTTGCTCGCCGCGCCAAGCCGTGGCCTCCTCTTCCTCTTCGGCATCCAACTCGGCCAAAAGAGTTTGCGCGTGCGCATGCGCTTCTTCGTGGCAATCCAAATCAATGCGCCGGCAATGCAACTCCGGATGCTCGCGCGCGATGGTTCCCGCGAGACCCGAAATGTTCGCTTGAAACAGCGCGTGCGGCGCTAGCGGTTGCGCCACCGGCTGTGCGCCATGGGTTACGACAAACAAACGCGGCGCGTTCTCGCTCTGCGCTGCGAGGGCTTGTGTCAAAAGCAAAAGGCTTTGGCAGGCCAAAGTTTGATCGGCTTCGAACTGTGCGGGAAAATTTTGCGTATCGCGCGGCGCATTCAAGCTCCACATATGCACCACGCCGCGCAGCGGCAAATCGTGATTTGAAGCGCGTTGCAGGAGTTGTTGATAATGCGCGGCGTGCGCCGGCGCGATCGTGAAATGCGACGCGGCGCTTTCATCATTCTGTCCGGGCAGAACCGTCACGCAATGCTCGCCGCGCGCTTCGAGCAAATTTCGTAGTTGCGCGGCAACGCCCTTCTCGTCGGCAAAAAGAAGCCAAAGGCCTTTGGTCTCCTCTAGCTGCTTGGGCGGCGCGGTCAAAGCTTGCGCGCGCCATGCGATTTCATAGTAACAATCTTCGCGCGGCGTATCCGTGTTTGCTCGCGCAGATTCTTCGCGCACTTCAATCCAATGTCGCTCGCGTTGAAACGGATACGTGGGCAGCGCAATGCGGCGGCCCGACGCAGCTTGATGAAAATTTTTCCAGTCAATCTCCACGCCGCGCGTGTAAAGCTGCGCCAGGCTTTTGCTGATTTGCAAATCGTCTTCTTGCCCGGCGCGCAAAGAGGGAATCCAAGAGCCGTAGCCTTCGGGCAAACATTGTTGCCCCATGCCGAGGAGCACGGGATTCGGGCCGATCTCCACGAAGTGCTCGTAACCTTGCGCGTGCAGCGTGTGCAGGGATTCCGCAAAGCGCACGGCCTCGCGCGCGTGGCGACGGAAGTAGGTGCGAGGGTTGAAGATCGAGAATCGAAGATCGTGGATCGTGGATTGAAGATTGTGACTATCTATCCTCGATTCTCCATCCTCAATCTTCAACATCCGCGCAGTGAGATTGGAGATGAGCGGAATGCGCGGCGGCGTGAATTTGATTTCGCTCACGACGCGCTCGAACTCGTCGAGCATGGGCGCCATGAGCGGCGAATGAAACGCGTGCGAGACGTTGAGCGCTTTGCTCTTCACGCCCGCGGCTTCAAATTTTCTCACGATCGCTGCGACTGCGGCCTGCTCGCCGGAAATGACGACGTTACTGGGGCCATTGATCGCCGCAATGCTCACGCGGTCTTCATAACCAACCAAAGCCGCCGCGGCTTTTTCTTCATCAACAAAAAGCGCGACCATAGCGCCGTTTTGCGGAAGCGCTTGCATCAAGCGCCCACGCGCGGCCATCAACTTCAAGCCGTCTTCCAAAGAGAACATGCCAGCCACGCATGCGGCGGCGTATTCACCGACGCTGTGCCCGAGCACAACGCTCGGCTTCACGCCCCATGATTGCCACAACTCCGCGAGCGCATATTCAATCGCAAACAGCGCGGGTTGCGTGTAGGCGGTTTGGTCGAGGAGGTTTGATGCTGGATGCTGGATGCTGGTTGCTGGTTGCTGGTTGCTGGTTGCTCGTTGCTCCGCCACCGCAATTCCCCCCTTGATGGGGGTTAGGGGGGTGTTCTTCGCAGCATCGACGTCACCACCAACACCCCCCTGGCCCCCCTCAAGGGGGGAATTAAACAGCACGGAGAGCAGCGGCACCTCAAGATGAGAGCGCAGCAGCGCGTCGCATTTATCCAAAGCCGCGCGGAACACGGGCTGCGTTTCATAAAGCTTGCGGCCCATGTTGAGATATTGCGCGCCTTGTCCGGTGAAAAGAAACGCAAGCTGAGGCCGCTCAACTTCGGAGCACTTGCCCGAAAAAATATTCGGCGCGGATTGTTGCTGCGCAAACGCGGCAAGCTGCTCACGCAATGCTTGCGCGGAATCGGCAACGATTGCCAAACGCTGCGCAAACTGCGCGCGCCCCGTGTTCGCCGTGTAGGCAACATCGGCAAGCTCCAGCTCGGCATGCGCCGCAAGATGTTGCGCATAACGCTGCGCCAGTTCGCGCAACGCATTTTCATTTTTCGCGGAAAACGTGATCAGTGAACAGTTATCAGTGAGCAGTGATAACTGTTCACTGGTTACTGATAACTGATTACTGTTCACTGATAGCTGTTCATCAAACTCCGACAGCACCGCGTGCGCATTCGTGCCGCTCAAGCCGAACGAGCTGACGCCCGCGAGACGCTCGCCCTGTAACTGCGGCCACGGCATCAGCGCGGTGGGAACGCGCAACGGCAACTCTTCCCACGGAATGTGCGGGTTGGGATTTTTGAAATGTAGATGCGGCGGAATTTCGCGATGCTGCAAGGCAAGCACGACTTTCAACAAACCGGCAATACCGGCCGCGGCTTCGAGATGGCCGAAGTTCGTTTTCGCGGAGCCGACGAGAAGCGCGTGCTCGGCCGCGCGCTCTTTGCACAACGCCGCAACCGCGGCGCGGATTTCAATCGGATCACCGAGCGGCGTGCCTGTGCCGTGCGCTTCGAGATAACTCACCGCGAGCGGATCGACGCCGCCGTCGGCGAGCGCTTCACGAATCACGGCTTGCTGCGCGAGCGCATTGGGCACGGTGAGACCGCTGCTTCTGCCGTCGTGATTAATGGCGGTGCCGCGAATGAGCGCGAGAATATGATCGCCGTCGCGTTGCGCGTCGGAGAGGCGCTTGAGCACAATCACGCCGCAGCCTTCGCCGCGGCCATAACCGTCGCCCGCAGCGTCGAAAGTTTTGCAGCGGCCGTCGGGCGAGATCGCGCGCAGCTTGGTGAAATAGACGCTCACTTCGGGCCGCAAAATGAGATTCACGCCGCCCGCGAGCGCGAGCTGCGCTTTGCCTGCGCGCAGATTTTGACAAGCGAGATGCACCGCAACGAGCGCGGAAGAGCACGCGGTATCAACCGCAAGGTTGGGGCCTTGCAAACCGAGCACGTAGGAGATGCGGCCCGCGGCCACGCAAAACGCGCCGCCCGTTCCGGAATAGGGATCGATCTGCGTCACGTCGCGCGCGGTCAAAAGGAAGTTGGCAAAATCGTTGTTGCTGATGCCCACGAACACGCCGGTCCGCGTGCCCACGAGTTGATCCGGCGCATAGCCCGCGTGTTCGAGCGCTTCCCACGAAACTTCGAGCAGCATGCGTTGCTGCGGATCGAGGCTCGCGGCCTCGCGCGGCGCGAGATTAAAAAAATGCGCGTCGAACTTGTCAATAGCATCGACGAACGAACCGGCGCGCGTGTACATTTTGCCGGGCGCGTCGGGATCGGGATCGTAATACGCGTCGAGGTTCCAGCGCGTGCGTGGAATTTCCGTCACCGCGTCCACGCCGTTGCGCAAGAGCTGCCAATAGTCGTCGAGATTGCGCACGCCGCCGGGCAAACGGCAGCTCGCGCCGATGATGGCGATCGGCTCTTTTTGCGCGCGTTCAAGCGCTTCGAGTTTGGCGCGCAGGTCTTTCACCGCAAACAACGCGCGCTTCAAAGCTTCGGTATTAGAATCTTTTACGGAGGAATTCATTCTTGGCGGCGTAAAACCTGAGTCAAAGGTTGTGTGAGCGCACGAGCTTGGAGGATGACGGCCAATGTCGCGCGAGGAGTAAAATGAAATTTGGTCGTCTTCTGCCTGCTCAAAGAAAAACGCATACTTGATAAAATCGGAAATTGTTAGTCATGGAGGACAGCACTCGGGCTGAATAGCTATATATAGCCGCAGTGCTACGAGGCTGAGTAATTGCAGGAAGAGGAAACTAACGGAGGAGATGCAAAACGAGTCGAATCGAAATTTTTATTTGCAGGCACAGCCTGAGTTTGTAACTTACGCCGCAATTTCCCCAGCCGTGAATGAAGACAACGCTTTCTTTGACAGGCGCATCTTACAAACAAGAGCAAGAACTCATGAAGCGAGAATACCACTTCAACCACATGCGCCGCCGCCCGCACGTGAGCCGCGATTTGACCGCGCCGGAATTATTGGCTCAGCATACGCGTATTCGCACACGTGTCATCATCGATAAAGACGTGTTAGATTGGTGCAAGGCCGAAGCCCGCGCGCGCGGCGAAAAAGTTAGTCACTGAATTTTGCACTCGTGATACCGCCAACCTCCGCCTGATGCTGTAAGCATCAGGCTAAAAGGTGAAAACCCCGCAAGCGGGGTTCATACCAATTGAGTGACAGCCCCGTTCACGGGGCTTGCACCTCCTAGCCTGATGCTTCAGCATCAGGCGAAAGCCGGCGCAAGCAAAGAAGTTTGCCTATCCAAAGAAGCGCGATGATCTTATTTGAAAACGTTCAGCCACGGCTTGGCCATGGCTTTCGTTTAAGCGCCAATGCGCAGCTCATGTCACGGCCAAGCCGTGGCTGATCACTTTGAAAATTGCCTCTCATCACTCTATCAGTCCATCACTTCAACAATCCATCAATCCATCAATCCACCCCGCCATCCCTCCACCCTCAATACCCCGCTTCTTCCAACTCCTTCAACAAAGAATTCTCCAACTCCCCTTCGGCAATTTGGTCGATCTCCTGCTGCATATCGGCTTTGCCATTCTGCGCCGCCACTTGCACGGCACCGGCTGCTTCGGAAGTATCCAAGCGCAGCACTTCCGTTGCGATAAAATTCGCGAGCGCGGAGATGGTGGGATATTCAAACGCGAGCGTGGCGGGCAACGAACGCCTGAGGCTGGCGCGAAAGCGATTGCTCAACTCCACGGCCATGAGCGAGTCCATGCCGAGATCGGTCAAGCCTTGCTTCAGCTCCGGCGATTGCGTCGCGTCAAGGCCGAGCACTTTCACGACCTGCTCTCGCACGTGCGCGGTCAACAATGTCAGCCGCTCCGCCGGCAACGCTGCCTGCAACTCCTGCACGAGATCGCGCGCCGGCGTTTGCGCTTGCGGTTTCGCGTGTTGCGCTTTGAAGGCTGGCAGCACGTGCGCAAACAAAGCCGGCTCTTCGCCGCTCTTGAATTGCGCGGCGAACTTCGTCCAATTCATCGAGAACGCCGCGGCTTGCGTATGCGCGCTGCGCAGCAATCGGGCGAGCGCTTGCAGGCCTTGTTCGGGTTGGATCAAGCTCAAGCCTTGCTCGGCCAAACGCGCCTCGCCGCGAGTGCCAAGCTCAGTTACCATGCCGCCGTCCGACCATGGCCCCCAATTGATGCTCAACGCGGGCAAGCCTAATCTGCGGCGATAAAACGCAAGCCCATCCATGAACGCATTGGCCGCGGCATAATTGCCCTGGCTCGGCGCGCCGAATATTGCGGCAATCGAAGAAAAGAGCACGAAGAAATCGAGCGGCAGATCTTTCGTCAACCGATGCAAATGCCACGCGCCCAAAACTTTCGGCGCCATCACGTTCGCGAAGCGCGCCCACTCTTGCTGCGCGAGCACGCCGTCATCGAGCACGCCCGCGGAATGAATCACGCCGCGCAGGGGCGGAAGCGTGCGCGCAATATCATTGAGCAAGCGCTGCACATCATCTTCTCGTGCAATGTCAATCGGCGCAACGACGATCTGCGCGCCGCGTTGCTCCATCTCGGCAATCGCCGCTTGCGCCATTGCCGAGGGCGCTTTTCTTCCCACCAAAACCAGATGCCGCGCGCCGCTCTCTATCAGCCATTTCGCCACATGCAAACCAAGCGCGCCAAGGCCGCCGGTGAGGAGGATCGTGGATTGTGGATCGTTGATTGTAGATTGTGAGGCGTGGATCGTGGATTGTTGATTGTTGATCGTGAAGAGTGAATCATGTTGCAGGCTTTGCTTTTTACCATCCACGACCCACGATCCACTATCCTCGGCTCCAACGCTTTGCACCAGCACCACCTTCCCAATATGCCTCGCCTGCGCCATGTAACGAAACGCATGCACCGCTTCTGCAAGCGGAAAAGATTTGCAAGGCAGCGGCCGCAATTCGCCGGCTTCGAATGCGCGCGTCAATTCTTCGAAGAGCGCGCGCATCAACGCCGGCTGCTCGTGAATGATCTCGCCGAGATAGATAACGTGATACGCAATTTCCGGCATGAGCGCTTTGACGCGCGCTGCATCCCACACCTCGGTTTTGCCGATCTCCAAAAAGCGGCCGTTTGGCCGCAAGAGCGACAAACTTTTTGGAATGAACTCGCCCGCGAGCGAATTGAGCACAATGTCGAGGCCTTCATTGTTCGTCGCGCGCAGAATCTCTTCGGCAAAGTCGAGCGTGCGCGAGCTGAAAATATTTTTCACGCCGAGCGCGCGCAAATACTCGTGCTTTTCCGCGCTGCTTGCAGTCGCAAAAATTTCCGCGCCTGCGCGCTGCGCGAGTTGAATCGCGGCGAGGCCGACGCCGCCGGCCGCGGCATGAATGAGCACGCGCTCGCCCGCTTTCATCTGCGCGAGGTGATGGAGCGCATAGTGCGCGGTCAAAAATGTGATGGGCAACGTCGCGGCTTCTTCCATGCTCAACGCTTTGGGCATGGGCAGAACAAAACGCGCGTCGGTTGTGACGTAATGCGCGAACGAATCCGCGGCGAGCACCATCACCTCTTCGCCGAGTTGGAGCTCGCTCACGCCCTCGCCGAGCGCGACGATTTTGCCCACGCACTCGTTGCCAAGCGGGCCGGGATCGCCGGGATACATGCCGAGCGCGTTGAGCACGTCGCGAAAGTTCAAGCCGGTTGCGAGCACGCGCACTTCCACCTCGCCGCGTTGGGGCGCGCGCCGCGTTTGCGCCACCAGTTTGAGATTCTCAAGCACGCCGCGCTCGCGGATTTCGAGTTTGAGAGGGGGCTGGATGCTGGATGCTGGATGCTGGATGCTGGTTGCTGGTTGCTGGATGCTCGTTGCTGGTTGCTGGTTGCTGGTTGCTGGATGCTGGATACTGGATGCTAGATGCTCGATGCTGTGCGTTGCTATAGGCATCACGCGCGCGACGAAGCGCTCGTTGTTGCGGAAGGCGATGCGCGGCTCGCGGGTGTGCGCGAGTATTTCTTCAATCACGCGCGAAGCGTGGTACGAATGAGCATTCGCTTCAAGATCAATGCAACTGCATTGCAGCGCGGGATGCTCCAGTGCGATGACGTTCGCGAGTCCCCATAAAGAAGTTTGCACGGGCGAAAGCGTCGCGTTTAATATTCCCCCCTTGAGGGGGGTTAGGAGGGTGTGCTTCGCATCATCAACGTTATCACGAATACCCTCCGCAAAGGGAGAATTGACGCGCGAAGCATACGAGAGATTTTCTTCCTCACCAACCACATGCGCGCCATGTGTGAGTAGCCAAAGTCGCGGCGGATTGAGCGCGCGCAATTGCGCGCGCGTTTGCACAAGATGCAGCGCGCCTTCGCAAATGATTCTCTCTGCAGCGAGCACTTCTTCCGCGGAAGAGGAGTCCGCAATTTCGGCGTCGAGGCTCCAACCGTAAACAACATGTGCGCATTCGCCTCCTTGGGGAAAGGCTTCGGCGAAGAAGCGCACAAACTCTTCGCGCTGCTGCGGATTGAGTTGCCATTCATGCTCGCTTGCGCGCGCGAAGCTCGTGCTCTTGCGCACGAGCTTCGCGGGAATGTTTCGCGCCTTCAATTGTTCGCGCAACGACGCGGCGAGGCCTTGCTCATCCGCAAAGATGGCCCATGCGCCATTTGTGCTCGGCGTGATTGCGCGCACGGCTTCGCCGAGCGCTTGTTGCTGCCATTGCATCTCATACAGCCCTTCCGCGAACGCGTGGTGATTTACTCTTTGCAACGCGGCACGACGCGCGCGTTTGAAACGCAGACTTTCGATCTTGGCAATCGGCGCGTTCTTTTCATCAAACAAAAATAAATCGCCGTGCAGCGTTTCACCATCTTGGATTTGTCCTGCATGCAATTGCACATGACACCAAAACGCGCGCACGCGCTCGCGATAAACCGTCAAGCGCTCACAACTCGCAGGCATGTAAACCTTCGCGTCGTGCGCGGTTTCTTCTTCATCAAAAATCGTTGCGCCGAAAAGCTGAAAGCACGCGTCGAGCAAGCCGGGATGAAAATGAAATGGGTTCTCGTTGTCATCGTTGAGCCGAATCTCGGCCAGCGCTTCGTGCTCGCCTTGCCAAAGCCGCGCGAGGCCTTGAAAGCTCGGGCCGTAATCCACGCCCACGCTGTGAAATTTTTCATAATACGCCGCTGCGTCCAGCGGCCGCGCGCAGCGTTGTTGCAGCGTTTGCAAATCCGCGGGCGCAACTTGGATTGCGGCATGAGCACGCAACGTTCCGCTCGCGTGCAAAGTCCACGGCTCGCGCTCCGCCTCCACACGTGCGCTGAAAATTTCAAACGCGCCAGCGTGCTCGCCCTCCGGCGTGAAAATGAGCTGCATGCTGCGCGTTTCCGTTTCGGGCAGCAGCAAAGCTTCATGAATGTTGAGTTGCTCAATAGCGTGCGCGCCCGCGCCAAAAATTTTCTGCGCCGCAGCCAACGCCATTTCCACATAAGCCGTTGCCGGAAAAACCGGCGTGCCGTAAAAGCGATGCTCGCGCAAGAAAGGCTGCGTGTGAAGATCGATCCGCGCCTCGAATTGAATCTCTTGCAACGCAGAACGCAGACGCTCACCGAGCAGAGGATGAAGCGTTGATGATTGAGAATGGAGGATGGATGATCGTGAGTTTGCGATCATTGCTCCTCGATTCTCAATCCTCGATCCTCGATCTTCCATCTTCGAGCTGCGCTCCGCGGCCTTGGCCCAATAACGTTGACGTTGAAACGGATACGTCGGCAGCACCACGCGCCGCCGCGCGTCGTGTTGATGGAAGCGCGCCCAGTCCACATTCGCACCTTGCACGTAAAGGCTCGCGAGCGACTCCAACATTTGCCGCTCGTCTTCGCGGCCTTTACGCAGCGAGGGCAGCCACGCGCTTTGCGCTTCCTCCGACAAGCAACGTTGCGCCATACTCAAGAGCGTTGGGCTTGGGCCGATCTCCACAAAAATTTTGCAGCCGTGTTCGTGCAGTGTGAGCATCGCATCCGAAAAACGCACGGCTTCGCGCACGTGCTTGCGCCAATACTGCGCGTTGGTGATTTCATCGTCCGCCACGAATTGTCCCGTGAGATTTGAGACCAACGGAATGCGCGGCGCGGCGTAGCGAATTTCACTCGCACTGCGCTCGAACTCATCGAGCATCGGCGCCATGAGCGGAGAATGAAAAGCGTGCGACACGGCGAGTGGTTTATGTTGAATGCCCTCTGTTTCAAGCTTGCTTAAAATTTCATGCAAAGCCTCGCGCTCGCCGGAGAGGACGAGGTTGCTCGGCCCGTTAATCGCGGCGACATCGACTTTGGAAAGATGCGGTGCAATCGCTTTGCGCACTGTTTCCTCGTTCGCAAACACCGCAGCCATCGCGCCATTCTGCGGGAGCGCTTGCATGAGGCGAGCGCGCGCCGCAATGAGCCTTAATCCTTCTTCTAGACTAAACACGCCAGCCACACACGCGGCAACGTATTCGCCGACGCTGTGGCCCATCACTGCAGTCGGCACGATGCCCCACGAACGCCACAACTCCGCGAGTGCGTATTCAAGCGCGAACAGCGCGGGTTGGGTGTAAGCGGTTTGGTCGAGGAGATTGCTGATTGCTGGTTGCTGGTTGCTGGTTGCTGGTTGCTCGTTGCTCGAAGCAATTCCCCCCTTGAGGGGGGTTAGGGGGGTGTGCTTCGATTCAACAATGGCATTAACATTATTCACATTACTAGCGGCACTTTCCTCAATGGTGGAATCAAAAAGCACTTCAAGTAATGGCTTCTCCAAATAAGGCCGCAACAGCGTGTCGCACTTATCCAAAGCTGCGCGGAGCACGGACTGCGTTTCATAAAGCTGCTTGCCCATGTCGAGATATTGTGCGCCTTGTCCGGTGAAGAGAAAAGCAATCTCGGCGCGATGGCCCTCTTCAATCTTGCCGCTCTGCAAACTCGTAGGCTTTTCCTCACCAACAAAAGCCGCAAGCTGCGCACGCGCCTGCTCTTTCGATTCGGCCACAAGCGCGAGCCGATGATTAAAATGCGCGCGCCCCGCGTTCGCGGTGAAGCAGATGTTGGCGAACGTTTTTGTCGAATCATGAGCAACACCCCCCTGGCCCCCCTCAAGGGGGGAATTACGAACGTCCCCCCTTGAGGGGGGATTCAGGGGGGTGTTGCTCGGTGAAGAAAGAAACTGTTCATATCGCATCGCCAACTCGCGCAAAGCCGCGTCATTCTTTGCCGAAAGCGCGAGTGTTTGCAGCGATCTTTCCCCTCCTGAGTTAGAGCTTGGCTCTTTCTCTTTTTTATCCTCGTTGGCTCCTTGCCTTCCGTTGGCTCCTTGCAGTATCACATGCACATTCGTGCCGCTGAAGCCAAACGAGCTTACGCCCGCGATGCGCTTTTCTTTTTCAACCAACCATGGCGTCAACGCTGTCGTGACTTGCACCGGCAATTTTTCCCAAGCAATGTGCGGATTTAATTTCTGCACATGCAGGCTCGGAGGAAGGTCGCCATGCTGCAACGCGAGCACGGTTTTAATCAAACCCGCAATACCGGCCGCGGCTTCGAGATGGCCGATATTCGATTTCACCGCGCCGAGCAACAGCGGGTTCTCTTGCGAATGACTCGCGCCGAACACCGCGCCGAGGGATTGCACTTCAATGGGATCACCGAGCGCCGTGCCCGTGCCGTGCGTTTCGAGATAGGAAATGTCTTCGGGCTTGAGATTGGCGTTCGCGAGCGCGGCGCGAATCACGGCTTGTTGCGCTTCGCCGTTCGGCGCAGTGAGGCCGCCGCTGCGCCCGTCTTGATTCGCCGCAGTGCCGCGAATGAGCGCGAGAATGTTGTCGCCGTTCGCAACGGCATCGGAGCGTCGCTTGAGCACAATCATCGCGCAGCCTTCCGCGCGCACGTAGCCGTTGGCCGAAGCATCAAATGTTTTGCAACGTCCTTCGGGCGAGAGCATGCGCGCTTGCGACGCAGTGATAATGCCCTCGGGCGTGAGAATCACATTCACGCCGCCGGCGAGCGCCATGTCGCTTTCGCCGCTGCGCAAACCTTGACACGCGAGATGCACGGCAGTGAGCGAGGCCGAGCATGCGGTATCGACCGCCACACTCGGACCTTGCAATCCGAGCACGTACGAAATTCTGCCTGAAGCAATGCTGTGCGCCACGCCCGCGCCGAAATACGTGTCGATGTTCTCCGCACCCGTGTGCAGATGCGCATAGTCGTTGCCGCTGATGCCGACATAAACACCGGTACGGCTGCCCGCGAGTTTGCTCGGCGCTTGGCCCGCGGCTTCGAGCGCTTCCCACGCGACTTCGAGCAGCAGGCGTTGTTGCGGATCCATGCTCTGCGCCTCGCGCGGGGCGATGCCGAAGAATTGCGGATCGAAGTGCTCGACGTTGTCAATGAAGCCCGCGCAGCGCGTGTACATTTTGCCGGGCGCATCGGGATTGGGATCATAATAATCCTCCACATTCCAACGGCTCGCCGGAATCTCGGTGATGCAATCCACGCCCGCGCGCAGCAATTGCCAAAACTTTTCGGGATCGTTCGCGCCGTTGGGGAAACGCAAGCTCATGCCGACGATGGCAATCGGCTCGCGTTGTTTATCGAGCTGCGCTTGCAGGTTGTCGATCTTGAGCAACGCGCGTTTGAGGAGGTCGCGATGGTCTTTGGGGGGAGGGGTGCTCATGAATGTTATCGGCTGTTTAGTGAAACTCAATGCGCGGGCAAAGTCGGACTTGCGCATAAAGGTTTTAAATCAACCCAAAAGCTTTTTGGCGCAAGTCCGACTTTCCCGCTAGTCTTGAATGTCAAAATAAGAAATTGCTACTCAGCGAGATTTGGCCTATCTTTTCACGTGAGGAAAAACGATAAACCAATTGTGTGGCTGCACGGGGAAATCAAAACGCCCCCGTTTACTGAAGCCACTCGCACGGAAACCGGCTATCTGCTGCGTAAGCTGCAACGCGGAGAAATTCTAACGATGCCACATTCTAGGCCCATGCCTTCGATTGGGCCACGATGCCACGAGTTGCGCATCACCGATAAGAACGTCATCTGGCGGATCATTCATCGCATCGACGTCGATGCGATTCTCATTTTGGAAGTCTTCGCCAAGAAAACCGAAAGCACGCCGCTTCATGTAATCGCAGGCTGCAAACAAAGGATCAAACGATACGACGCCGCAGAAAGGCAATGAGGTGCACACATGAAACTAGCGAAAAGAAAGAAGCTTGAAGCTCAAGGCTGGCGCATCGGAACCGTCCAAGAGTTTCTCGGGCTTACTGATGATGAAGCCGCTTTTATTGAGCTCAAGCTTGCGCTCAGCGATCATTTCAAAAAGCTGCGCCAACGAAAAAACCTCTCTCAGATCGAATTGGCCAAACGCTTGAAGCTCAACCAGTCACGCATTGCCAAAATCGAGGCTGGCGATCCTTCCGTGTCTTTGGACGTGATCGTGAAATCGCTGTTGGTCATGGGCACGAGCAATACCGGCCTTGCCCGTGTCATTGCCAATGGCAAACGCAGCATCGTGGCTTGATGCGAACACGAGCAAAGTCGGACTTGCGCATAAGAGCCTTCAATTCACCACCAGCCTTTTTGCGCAAGTCCGACTTTCCCGATGAACATTGACTAGCGCAATGACGACTCATCCTCTCCTCGATCTCTCGCGCGACGATATTGTCCCTTACTTCATGTGGGACTATCGTCATACCCTCGGCGAGGTCAAACGCATGCTTGCCGAAGGCGATGAGGCGCGCAAGCTTTGGCTCATGGCGAAAATTCTGCGAGACGCGCGCTATGCCGACGTGTGGAAGTTCATCACGCTGAAAGATTTTCTCGAATATCGCGAGCGTTTACTCCCCCGCCTCGGCCGGGAAAGAAAATTTTGGGAGTTCATGTATCAGCAATGGATCGCACATGGCATCGTCCCCGCAAACGAACAAACCAGCATAGCGCAAATTCGGACTTGCGCATAAGAGCCTTCAATTCACCACCAGCCTTTTTTGCGCAAGTCCGACTTTCCCGAGAAACACTTACTCCAAGTTTCACCCCTCATCCCAACCTTTCTTCCAACAACGCAGCCATCTCCTCTTCCGATAGCTCATCAAGCGCCGCTTCTTTTTCTGCAAGAGCAGCTTTGCCGTTGTTGATTGAAGCCTCGGCTTCAACCTCTGCGCTTTCCAACGCGAGCACGTTCTTCCCAAGATGATTGACCAAGGCCTCAATCGTGGGATGATCGAACAGCAACGTGGCGGGCAGCGTTTGCTCCACGCCTTTGCCGAGCGCATTGCGCAGCTCCACGGCCATGAGCGAGTCGAGGCCGAGTTCAGTGAGCGGGCGTTGCAAGGAGATCGCGCGCGTTGCTTCGAGTCCCAACACTTTCAGCGATTGCTCGCGCACAAAGGTTTGCAGCAGATTCCAACGTTGGCTCTTGGGCGCGGCGTTGAGGCGTGTGAGGAAAGATGCTTGATGCTTGATGCTTGTTGCTGGTTGCTGATTGCTCGTTGCTCGTTGCTCGTTGCGCTTCGTGAAGCTCACGAGTTCGGAGAAGAAAGGCGAGTTCTTGCGCTCGCCCATTTGTTCGAAAGCTTCGTTCCAATTCACGGGGAGCACGCCGATTTGCGGCGGCGTGTCGCGCAGCAGGCGTTCGAAAATTTTCAAACCTTGCGCGGGCGTGATCACGCTCTTGCCGCCGATGGTGAAGCGCGCGCTTTGTTGATGCCGAATCACGGTGCCGACTTCGGACCACGCGCCCCAGTTGATGCTCAACGCAGGCAGGCCGAGTGCGCGGCGCTGATGCGCGAGCATATCCATGAACATATTCGCCGCGGCGTGATTGCCTTGGCCCGCGGAACCGATCAACGAAGCGCCGGTGGAAAACATAATGAAGAAATCCAACTCGCGGCTTTGCGTGAGCGTGTGCAGATTCCACGCGCCGTAGACTTTGGCGCGCATCACTTTTTCAAAACGCGACCAATCCTGTTGCAAGAGCACGCCGTCGTCAATCGCGCCCGCGGAATGAATCACACCGCGCAAGGGCGGCATGTCGGCGTCGATCTGCGCGAAGACTTCGCTCATGCGGTGTTCATTCGCAACGTCTGCTTGCGCGATAAAAAGCTTCACGCCGAGCTTTTCCATTTCCAACAAAGTAGCTTTTGCTTCATCACGCGGTGCGCTGCGGCCCATGAGCACAAGCTGCCGTGCGCCGTGTTCGACCATCCATTGCGCAACGAGCAAGCCGAGACCGGAGAGGCCGCCGGTTATGAGGATTGAAGATTGAGGATTGATGATCGTTGATGGTTGATCGTTGCTGGTTACTGGTTGCTGGTTGCTGAGTGTTAGCGATACTTGATTCTCGATTTTCAAAGCGCTCCGCACGAGCCTCGGCACATAACGCGCGTTGTGGCGCAACGCGATCTGATCTTCATCACCTGCGTTTTGAATTTCATCAAAGAGCAAACGCGCAGCGGCTTCGGCATCTTCCGTGTCGATATCGATGCGCGTGCAGCGCAGTTCGGGATGCTCCATTGCGATGACTTTGCCCAAGCCCCAGAGCGGCGAGGACGTGAGGCTTATTCCCCCCTTGAGGGGGGTTAGGGGGGTGTGCTCTTCGATCTGCGATGACTCCGAAGACACCCCCCTGGCCCCCCTCAAGGGGGGAATTGTTTGAGCAACCGACTGCGCATTCCGCGTGACCAACCACAGTCGCGTTGATTTCAAATTCTCATTCGTCGCGAGAGCCTGGACGAGATGCAGCGCGCCGCCGATAATCTTGTGTTGAGCGTCTCGTAATGTTGCAAGTGAGATTTCGTGCTGCGGTTGCGTTTCGAGCGCGCGCAGGTCGATCACGCCGCGATAGGCAATGTTTGCAATCTCCGCGAGCGCGCGTTTGCGATCTTCCGGCTGCGTGGAATTGATCGCAAGACCATATGCTTCGTTCGCATGAACGAGCGTGCAGGGTTGATTGCTCGCTTCGAACAATTGCGCGAGCTTGGTGGCAACACCGCTTTTATCTTCAAAGATGAGCCAGTTGTTTTGCTTATTCGATGATGCGGGCAACACCCCCCTGGCCCCCCTCAAGGGGGGAATTGATAAAGGCGAGCGCGCGATGATTCCCCCCTTGAGGGGGGTTAGGGGGGGGTCGTCGCGGACGCTCACTTCATTCAAATCGCAATCGTTTTTTTTTTCATCAGCAAACTCTCGCTCTGTTGTTGCACTAGGCAACACGCCCCACAAAGGGGGAGTCACTGGCCCGCGCGCGAGAATGACGGCTTGCGTTTGCAACACGCCTTTGCGCTCCTCGCCTTGCGGCAATGCGATGGCCTCGGCGAAGTTCATCGACGCGAGCAAGTCGAGCCATTTGTTTTCTTCGAGCAGAGCGTAATCGGGACGCAGGTCTTTATCAATAAAACTCCACCAACCCTCGGTAAGCCCCACGGTCAAATCGCCGAAGCGTTGCGGCGCGCTGCCTTCGAGCAACACGAGCAGGCCGCGCGAAGCAAGCAGCTTTTGCACATTGGCGAGCGTGCGGCGCAAATCGCTCGTGGCGTGCAACACGTTCGCGGCAATGATGAGATCGAACTCGTGCGGCGCGAAGCCTTGCGGCGCAAGCTCGGCGCTGATGTCCAGCGTTTGATAACGCATGAATGAATAGTCTTTGAACTTTTGCGTAGCACGTGCGAGAAAGAGTTGGCCGATGTCGGTGAAAACATACTCGGTGCGATCACGCGGCAGAATCGGCAGCACGCGCGTGGTGGTTCCGCCGGTGCCGCCGCCGATTTCGAGCACGCGCAACGTGCGTTCGCGCGGCAAATCTTTGAGTGCCGCGGCCACGGCGTTTTGCAAAATGAGATTGAAGGCTTTCGAGACCGGCGCTTCTTGATAAAGCCGTTCGGTATCATCCAAAGAGCCTGCGGGAAAGAGCAATTGCAGCGGATCGATCTCGCCGCGCAATGCCTGCGCAAGCCCTTCGCCGCAGCGTTTGGTGAGGGTCAGCTCCGCGGCGCACGCGGGATATTTTGCGAGCAACTCGTTCAAGTCGCGCGATGCCTCTTGCGTCGCCGGCTCATGCGCCACTAGCCATTCCGCGCCGCGCTGCACGAGCACGCCGTCTTGCGCGAGCATGAGCAGCATGCGCTCGAACAAGCGGCGATGCCGCGTTTGCACGCGCAGTTGCACCATGAGATCCTCGAGCAGGAACAATCTGCCGCGCTGAAATTTCCAACCGAGCTGCTGCAACGCTTGCACGGCATACGCGCCGCAGGCCGCATCGAGGGCCGGCAGCAGTTCGTCATAGAGCTTAAGATTGTTCTCGTCATAAATCTGCGCGAGCTTAGGCTGCACTTCGCGCGCAATCTCGGCGAGCTTGGGAAAATGCTCCGCAGCGGAAAGTTGTTGCTCACTCGCATGCGGCTGCGCGCGCCATTCGACTTCATATAGCCAATCGTGCAACTGACGATCGTGCGTGCGTAGCATGGCTTGCGCGGTGACGCGCTTGAATTGCAAGCCAACAAGTTTTGCCAACGGCTCGTTCTTTTCATCAAACAAAAAAGCTGTGGCTTTTAAAATTTCTCCGGAGCTTGGCGCGCCGTCTTGCAATACGGCATGCGCCCACATGCGCTCCGTCGGGCGCGCGAAAAATTCCAAACGCTCCACGCCCATGAGCATGTACGTCGCGTGCGCGCTGTCGCTGCTTTCCGGCAACGCGGCTTCGAGCACTTGCAGCGCCGTGTCAAACAGAGCAGGATGAAGTTGGTACGCGCTGACCTCGTTGTGCACGGCTTCATTCATTTCAATTAAGCCGAGCGCTTCGCCTTCTCTGCGCCACAGCTTGCTTATGCTTTGCGAGCGCTCGGTCACTTGAATGCCGCGCGCGCGTACTCGCTCAATCAACTCGGCAATCGAGCTTTCACCGCAGCGCGCTTGAATATCCTCGAGCGTTTCATTCGGTGTGCTTTGTGTTTCGTCTTTTGCCCTTCGCGCCTTCCCGCTCGCATGCAATCGCCAACTGTCTGCTTGCTCCGCGTCCTTCGCGTCGTTGCTGAAAAATTGAAACGAGAGGTGATCGGCCTCGGGCGCGAGAATTAGTTGCACGCCGCGGCTTGCGTTTTCGGGCAATGTGATCGCCTCATGAATGACGACGTCTTCCAACACACATTGCTGCACGCCGAGGACTTCTGCGGCCGCGGCCAATGCCATTTCCAAAAACACGACGCCCGGCACAACCGCAACGCCGTGCGCGCGATGTTGATCCATCATCGCGAGTCGCGCGAGACTGAGTTGTGTTTCGAAAATATGTAGCGGGCTGCGGAGTTTGCGGCCGAGCAAAGGGTGTTTGGCCGTAGATTGTGGATTGTGGATCGTGGATCGTGAATCACGATCTGCTATCCACGATCCACTATCTACAATCTTCGAATCTTCAATCCAAAATCTCTCGCGTTGAAACGGATACGTGGGTACGATAACTTTGCGACGCGCATAGTCGCGATCAAAGCCAGCCCAATCAATCGCGACGTTGTGCGTGTAGAGCGTAGCGAGCGCGTGCAGCATTTGTTGCCAATCGTCTTTGCCTTTGCGCAACGAGGGCGCGGCGATCATCGCACCCTCGGGCAAACATTTCGCAGCCATCGAGAGCAGCGTGGGACTTGGCCCGAGTTCCACAAAAATTTTATAGCCTTGTTGATGCAGCCACGCGATGGAAGAAGAGAAACGCACGGCCTCGCGCACATGGCGGCAGAAGTAGAGGCGAGGATCGATGCTGGTTGCTGGTTGCTGGTTGCTGGTTGTTGAAAAATGAATCGGCTGCGCGGTGAGATTCGAAATGAGCGGAAGCTTGGGTTCATGAAACGTGATCGTGTTCACGACCTTCGCAAATTCATCGAGCATAGGCAGCATGAGCGGCGAATGAAAAGCATGCGAGACATTGAGCGGCTTGCTCTGCACGCCTTGCGCGGCAAGCTTGCGCACGACTTCCTCAACGGCATTTTTCTCGCCGGAGAGGACGACATTATCCGGTCCGTTGATCGCGGCAATGGCAACGCGATACGATGAAATTGCCGCGGCAACTTTTTCTTCGCTTGCGAAAACTGCGACCATCACGCCACCCTCGGGGAGCGCTTGCATTAAGCGGCCGCGTTCGGCAATCAAGCGCAAGCCATCCTCCAAACTAAACACACCGGCCACGCATGCGGCAACATATTCGCCCACGCTGTGGCCCATCACTACCGCAGGCTCGACGCCCCACGAGCGCCACAACTCTGCGAGCGCGTATTCAATCGCAAAGAGCGCGGGTTGCGTGAAGGCGGTTTGATTGAGGAGGTTGCTGGTTGCTGGTTGCTGGTTGCTGGATACTGGATGCTGGATGCTCGATGCTCGATGTTGGTTGCTCGCCGCAATTCCCCCCTTGAGGGGGGTGTTTTCGAGAGCAGCAATCTCATCCCATTTTATCAGATCACGGCCAACACCCCCCTGGCCCCCCTCAAGGGGGGAATTATAGAGCACGTCGAGTAAAGACACGCCAAGATACGGCCGCAAGATTTCATCGCAGCGCTCCATTACTTTGCGAAACACGGGTTGCGTTTCATAAAGCTGCCGCCCCATGTTGAGATATTGCGCGCCTTGTCCGGTGAAAAGGAAAACCACTTCGGGCCGTTTGGAATTGGGCAGCTCGTTGTGCAAGTCTTCGGCGGAAGAGGGATCATGCGCGAACGCGGTCAGCTTGCTTTGCATCTCTTGCGATGATTGCGCGAGCAATGCCACGCGATGCGAGAAGTGCGAGCGGCCCGCGTTGGCGGTGAAGCACACGTTTGCCAATGTATTGTGCGCGTCACGAGCAACACCCCCCTGGCCCCCCTCAAGGAGGGAATTATTGTGTGAAGCAAGATGCCGTTCATATCTCAGCGCCAAGTCACGCAACGCTTCACCACTTTTCGCCGAAAGCGCAAGCACATGCCAAGGCCTCTCTATCACCGCGGAACTCAAACTTGGCTCTTTCTCTTTTTTATCCTCGTTGGCTCCTTGCAATATGACGTGTGCATTCGTCCCGCTGAATCCGAACGAGCTTGTTGCGCCGATGCGCCTGCCGTTGATTTCTTCCCACGGCGTTAATGTTGTAGGAATGTCGATGGCAAAATCTTCCCACGGAATGTACGGATTGCGTTTGGTGAGGTGCAGATGCGGCGGAATTTGTTTATGCTGCAACGCAAGCACGAGCTTGATCAAACCCGCAATGCCGGCTGCGCCTTCGAGGTGGCCAAAGTTGGTTTTCACCGAGCCGATCTTGAGGCGATGATCACGCGCTTTTGCGAGCACCGCGCCGAGCGCATTCACTTCAATGGGATCTCCGAGAGAAGTGCCGGTGCCGTGCGTTTCAATGTATTGCACGTCGTTGGGTGTGAGTTGCGCCGCTTGCAGCGCGGCGCGAATCACGGCCTCTTGCGCGGGCCCGTTCGGCGCAGTGATGCCGCTGCTGCGCCCGTCTTGATTCACCGCGGAGCCGAGGATGAGCGCGAGCACGTTATCGCCGTCCGCGACGGCATCGCGCAGACGCTTGAGCACGATCATGCCGCAGCCTTCGCCGCGCACGAAGCCGTCCGCCGAGGCGTCGAACGTTTTGCAGCGGCCCGCGGGCGACATCATATGCGCCTTCGAAAGCGCAATCGTCGTGTTCGGCGAAACGATAACGTTCACGCCGCCGGCAATGGCCATATTGCACGCGCCGCTGCGCAAATGCAAACACGCTTGATGCACGGCCACCAGCGAAGAAGAGCAGGCCGTGTCAATCGAAAGGCTCGGGCCATGCACACCGAGCAAATAGGAGAGTCGGCCCGATGCAATCGCGTGCGAGCTGCCCGTGGCGAGATAAGCATCGAACGCATCGCGGCCTTGATCGAGCAAGAGCTGCGTGTAATCCGTGGAGCAGATGCCGAGAAACACGCCGGTGAGACTGCCTTCAATTTTTTCCGGCGCAATGCCCGCGTGTTCGAGCGCTTCCCACGCGACTTCGAGCAGCAAACGTTGTTGCGGATCCATGCTGCTCGCCTCGCGCGAAGCGATGCCGAAGAAGAGCGGATCGAAGCGATCGACTTGATCGAGAAAGCCGCCGTGGCGCGTGCTCATTTTGCCGGGCGCATCGGGATCCGCGTCGTAATACGCATCAATATCCCAACGCGAGCGCGGCACTTCGCGAATCGCGTCGCGGCCTTCGCGCAGCAGGCGCCAAAACGCCTCGGGGTTTTCCGCGCCGGGAAAGCGGCAGCCGAGGCCGATGATGGCAATCGGCTCGTTATCGGCGTGCTCCAGCTTCTCCAACTTGGTTTGCAATTCCAGCGCGAGCAACGCGAGGCGTTTGGGAGAAAGATTTTTGATGCGTTCGAGGAAGTCGGACATATTTTTCTTTCAGAGCTATGGGATCAAAGAAACGCTTGAATAGCAGCACGGAGATCGCTATTATTCGCCGCTATGAAAATCGAATGGGACGAAAACAAGCGCACGCGCAATAAACAAAAACACGGCCTTGATTTTGACGACGCTCATTTGGTTTTTACAAATGAGGCTCATATCGAAGAAGACCGGCGCAAAGATTATGGCGAAAACAGGTATAACTTGATCGGCGTTTTAGTGGGCCGCATCATTGTTGTGACCTTCTCGGTAAGAAATGGCAGCATTCGAGTGATTTCGATGAGAAAGGCGAATTCTCGTGAACAAAAACAATATTATCAAAAGCGATCTCAAACGTCTTGACGCGATGAAAGACGAGGATATCGATTACTCTGATATCCCCCCGCTGACCGACGAAGAGCTTGCCGCGATGCGACCGTTGGTTGAAGTCTTTCCGGATTTGGTGCAATCGCAACCCAAACGCATCACGCTGCAATTGGATCAGGACGTGGTGCAGTGGTTCAAGCAGAACGCGCGAGGTCGCAACGGAAGCGGCTATCAAGCGCTCATCAACGCGGCCTTACGTGATTTTATCGCGCGGCAAAATGAATCGCGTTTGAAGCAAGCAGCGCAGGCCGCCTAAATCCGACGGGTAAAAATTTCAAACTTATTTTCAGGGAACGCTCGCATGTCCAATCCTGCGAATGCGGAGCATCTGCGCAAGTCCATCGCACAAGCCCGTCGCGGCGAAAAGAAAGCGCGAAAGCTGATCGAGGGCTGAAGAAGTTTTTGCTCCCACCCAATGTCACAGCTTTAAATTCGCTCCCCTTCAACTGTCATTCGGTAAGAACCTTTCCTCGCACTGAGAACACACTTCAAAAACAGATTTCTTCCGAGCACGAGGGAAGTTTCTTACAGAATGACATGCTGAGGGCCTGCGCGATCTCTATATTGTGGCTTCAACTCACCCCCATCTTCTCCGCAAACATTCGATCAATCTCTTCTTCCGAAAGCTCTTCGAGTTTATCCAACATGCTCGTGGCTTGCTCCGGCTTCGCTGCAACCGCCGCGGCTTTTTCTTCTTCCCCAAACAATTCTTTTAAAAGATAATTTGCCATCGCGCTCGTTGTGGGATAATCGAACACGAGCGTGGCCGGCAATGCGCGCGGCAGGCCGAGGCCCGGGCCGAGCAAGTTGCGCAGCTCCACAGCCATCAATGAATCCAAACCAATATCCGTGAGCGGCTGCTTCTCGTGAATCGTTTGCGTCGCGTCGAGGCTCAACACTTTCTGCGCTTGCGTTTCGACGTATTGCAGCAAAAATTTTTGCCGTTTGGTTGAGGAAGCGGCTTGCAGTTCGTGCAAGAGCGGCGCTTGCGGCATCGTCTTTTGCGTGGGCGAGGAAGATTGCTCTGCTCGCGGTTTGAGCGCGGAAACGAGCGCAGAAAAATACGGCGGCATGCGTTTGCCCGCGAACATGTTGCCGAACGCGGCCCAGTCTACGGGCATCACGCCCACTTGCGTGAGCGGACGCTCGAACAGATGCGCGAGCACTTGCAAGCCTTGCTCCGGCGAGAACGTGTGAATGCCGCGCACCGCAGCGCGCTCGCCCACGTTGTGTCGCGCCGCGGCGCCAATCTCCGACCACGCGCCCCAATTGATGCTCATGGCCGGCAATCCCAATGCGCGACGATGATGCGCGAGCGCATCGAGAAACGCATTCGCGGCAGAGTGATTCGTTTGGCCGGGCGAGCCGAGCAGCGCGGAGACCGAAGAGTAGATCACAAAAAAATCGAGCGGCATGTGTTTCGTGAGCGCGTGCAGATGCCACGCGCCATAAACTTTCGGACCGAACACGTTGGTGTAACGCTCCCACGTTTGCTGCAAGAGCACGCCGTCATCAAGCAGGCCCGCGGAGTGAATCACGCCGCGCAAGAGCGGCATCGCTTGATTGATCTCCGCGAGAATGCGCGTCACATCTTCGACTTTGGAAACATCGCCTTGCAGTGCGAAGACTTCCACACCGCGCGCTTCCAATTCCGCGATGACGCGTTTGGCCTCTTCCGAAGCGGCACGGCGTCCCATCAACACCAGATGCCGCGCGCCGCGTTCGACGAGCCATTGCGCGGTGAGCAAGCCGAGTCCGCTCATGCCGCCGGTGATGAGGTAGGTGGCGTCGTGCTTGAGGCTTGTTGCTCGTGGATTGTGGATCGTAGCTGGTGAATCGTGATCCGTGCTTTCACGATCTACGAGCCACGATCCACTACTCTCGACCTTCTGAAGCACCACCACTTTCCCAATATGCTTCGCCTGCGCCATGTAGCGAAACGCGTTGCCGGCTTCCTCCAAAGAAAAAGCTTTGTGGGGTATAGGTAAGATCTCGCCGCGTGCGATGGCATTCATCAATTCAACAAAGAGCGGACGAATGGCAAGCGGCTCGGCTTTGAGTCGTTCGGCGAGATCGATGGCGAAGTACGAAGCTTTCTCGTTGATGCGTGCGGCATGATCTTGAGATAAAATTTCTTTTTTACCGATCTCAAGAAATCGACCGCCGGCGCGCAGCAAACGCATGCTCGCGGGGATAAAATCGCCGGTGAGGGAATTGAGCACGAGATCTATTTTAGAAGATTGAGGATCGAGGATCGAGGATAGAGGATCGCCATCTTCGATCTTCAATCCTCGCTCTTCGTTAAACGAAACCGCAATCTCCTCTGCAAACGCCAACGAGCGCGAGTTATAAACATGCTGCACGCCGAGCGACTTGAGAAACGCGCGCTTCTCCGCGCTGCCCGCGGTTGCATAGACTTCCGCGCCGGCGCGTTGCGCGAGTTGCATCGCTGCGAGACCAACGCCGCCCGCGGCCGCGTGAATCAAAATGCGGTCGCCCGCTTTGATATTGCCCACCACATGCAGCGCGTAATACGCAGTCAAAGACGCGAGTGGAATTGTCGCAGCCTCCGCAAAGCTCATCGCGTGCGGCTTGGGCACAACGAGTGTGATGTCCGTCGTGACATAGCTGCTGAAACCGCCGACCGTCACGGCAATCACTTCATCGCCAACTTTGCAGTCACGCACATTTTCGCCCACGCGCACAACAATGCCCGAAACTTCCCCACCGAGTGGATCGCTGTCCTCGCGCATGCCGAGCACGTTGAGCACGTCGCGGAAGTTGAGGCCCGTAGCGCACACGCGAATCTCGATCTCATCTTTGTTCGGCGCGCGGCGCGTGGCCGGTCGCAGCGCAAGCCCGTCGAGCGTACCGTGTTTGATGATCTCCAATTGCACGGGTGAAGCCTCGAGGATTGTGGATTGTGGATCGTGAATCGTCGTTTTGCTGTCACGATCTACGATCAACGATCCACGATCCACGTTCTTCAACCGCGCGACATAACGCACGCCGCCGCGATAGGCGACTTGATCTTCCTCGCTCTCAGCGAAAAGTTCTCGCAGCAGCAGTTGCGCGTTGCCCGCATCGTCATATGGGCCAATGTCAACGCGTACGCAACGCAGTTCCGGATGCTCAAGCGCAAGACCGCGCCCCATGCCCCACAGCGGGGCTTGGGCAAATGCCAGAGGAGCGGGCGTTTCGCCGCATGGTTGCGCAGCGCGCGTGACCAACCAAACATTGCGCGCGTGAAAATTTTTGGCGGAAAGCAAAGCTTGCAAAAGCGCAAGCGAACTGCGCGCGCCGCGATCTTGCGCTGCAAGCACCTGCGCAAAATCATTTTCGACAAGCGGCATGTCGTCGCACGGCCAGAGATTGATCACGCCGCAACAATTGCGTTGTGGTGCGATAAAAGTTTCCTGCAATAAACGGCTGAAGTCGGATGGGTTCGTCGGATCAATGCCGTAATGCGCGGCGTCAAATTTCGTAAAAGAGTCCGCGCGCGCAACAAAGATGACTTCTTCACTGTGTGCGAACAAATGCTCTGCGAGTTTATCGCCGAAACCGTTTTGATCATTAAAGAGCAACCAAGCCTCTAGAACGGTTCCCCCCTTGAGGGGGGTTAGGGGGGTGTGCTGTTGAGCATCACTTTTTTGTTGTAGTGATAACACCCCCCTCAAGGGGGGAATTGAGTGGGTCTCATTCAACACACGCGGGCCGCGCGCGAGCAGCACGGCGTTTTGCGCGAGCGCACGACCTCCACTCAAATCGCGCGGCGTTGCGGCGAATTGCGTGAAGCCTTCGCTTTCGAGCAATGCCTGCCACTGTGTTTGTGCGAAGAGCGGATAATTGCCGCGCAATGCAACATCGGTGAAACGCCACCATCCTTCGGTCATACCGAACGTCAAATCGATCCACCCTTGCGGCATCATGCCTTCGCACAGCATGAGCAAACCCTCGGGCGCGAGCATGCGCTTGAGATGCGCTAACGTTTCGCGCAAATCGCGCGTAGCATGCACGACATTCGCGCCGATCACGAGATCAAAGCTGTGCGGCGTGAAACCTTGGGCCACGGGATCTTTTTCGAGATCGAGCAAGGCATAGTGCACAAACGGAAACGCTTTGAATTTTTCCTGAGCGCGTGCAAGAAAGAGCGGCG
Organism: bacterium; assembly: GCA_041918175.1. Classification (GTDB taxonomy): domain Bacteria; phylum Zhuqueibacterota; class Zhuqueibacteria; order Zhuqueibacterales; family Zhuqueibacteraceae; genus JABWAN01. Next base: position 63,629 of record JAYRWE010000121.1, on the reverse strand, counting down.
ACAGATCGGTGAAGAAATATTCCGTACGGTCTCGGGGAAAATCTTGCAAGATAAATGAAGGTGTGCCGCCCGTGCCCGCACCTACTTCGAGCACGCGCAACTTGCGCTCGCGCGGCAAGTGCGCCACCAGCTCTTGCACCACGCCGCGCATCACGCCATTATAAACTTTCGCACTCAACGAGTCGTCGTACAATTTTTCGGCAACGGCAAACGAGCCGCCGGGAAAGAGCACTTGCAAAGGATCGAACTCACCGCGCAACACCGCAGCGAGATTTTGACCGCCGCGTTGGAGCAAATCAAACTCCGCGCGCTGCGTGGGAAACTTCAACAAGAAATTTTGCGCGAGATCAACCAATTCAACGCGCTGCGGCTCGCGGCACACTTTCCAGGTTTCATTTTCATATTGCAGAAAACCCGCTTCCCGCAAAATTTCGAGCAGGCGATGCAGCAAACGTTGATGCCGTGCGATCACGCCCAATTGTGTAGCCACTTGTGCTGAAGTAAAACGCTGGCTCAGAGAAAATTTCCAACCCAAAGTTTCGAACGCTTGCACCACATACGCGACGCTCAACGCATCAAGCTGCGGCAGGATTTCATCATAAATTTGAAAGCCGTGCTGTGCGCTGAGATGCTGCAAGTAAGAAGAAGTGAGCGCGGCGAAGTCGCGGCTCGCGGGCGCAAAATCTACCGCGACGTTCGGCGCAGATATTTGCGGCAAGGGCTGCGCTTCCCATTTCACTTCATAGAGCCAATCATGAAAATTCGCGGCGCTGCGTTGCAAATGCTCCGGCTTCACGCGCTTCACTTGCAAGCCGAGCAGTTCAGCCACGAGCACGCTCGCGGGAGTATAAATGCGAAAATCCAAAACGCGCGTGTCTGCGTTGGGCGCAGCCTGTGGCCGAATCGTCGCGCAGCTCCACAACTCGCTCGACGGCGACGCGAGCAAGCGAAACGATTCGAGGCCAATGGGCATGAAGATTTCGCTCGTGCTTTCTACCGTCGCGTCCGCGGCAATCACTTGCAAGCACGCATCCAACAACGCGGGATGAATGCGATAGCTGTGCGTCTCGTTTGCAATCGCCTCGGGCAAAAGAATTTGGCCGAGCGTTTTATTCTCTCCGCGCCAAAGCTTGGCAACGCCGAGAAAGCGCGCGCCGAATTGCAAGCCGCGCGCGCTTAGGTTTTGATAAAAAGCCGCTTGCGAAATTTCTGCGCGACACTCTTGCCGCAGCGTTGCAAGCTCGGTTCGCATCGCACTCGCTTCGTGTGATTGCCCGAGCACGAGCTTGCCGCTCGCATGCGTTTTGAAAGATGAAGCCTCGTTCGCGGCGAAGCTGATCACTTGAAAACGATAATGCGCCTCGCTCTCCGGCGAGAACATGAGTTGCACCGTGCGCGTTTCCTCGTCGTGCAGAATGAGCGCTTCGCGAATGTCCATGTCCTCAAGCGCGTGGCTGCCTTCGCCGAAAGCTTCGTGCCCCGCGCTCGTGAGCATTTCGAGATAAGCCGTGGTCGGCAACACCGCAACGTCGTGCACGCGATGCTCCGCGATGAACGGCGCATGTGCGAGACTGAGCTGCGTCTCGAAAATAATATCCCGGAGCAACGGCGTGTGGAGGCGTTGCCCGAGCAGAGGGTGTGTGGCCGTAGATTGTGGGTCGTGGCTTGTGGATGGTAAAAAACGATCAACGACCAACGATCCACGATCTACGTTCTTCATGTCATCAAACCAAAAACGCCGGCGCTGAAACGGATATGTGGGCAGTTCGACTTTGCGCGGCGCATCGTCGCGATACCAACCTTGCCACTTGGGATTCACGCCGTTGACGAACAGCGCGCCGAGACTGTCGAGCATTTGCTGCTCATCGTCTGTGCCCTTGCGCAAAGAAGGAATCCACACGCAATCATCGGCAGGCACGCGCTTGCTCGCCATGCTTAGCAACGTCGCTTGCGGCCCGACTTCGAGAAAGAGGCGATAGCCTTTTTCATAAAGCGTCTGCATCGAAGCTTCGAACTGCACGGCTTCGCGCGCGTGTTGGCGCCAGTATGATTGTGGATTGTGGATTGTGGGTTGTGGATCGTTTTGAGTGAAGCGAAAATCGAAAGCTTTTCCGGTTAGATTAGAGACAAAGCCAATGCGCGGAGTTGAATGTTTGATTGTGTTCGCGACTTTTTCAAATTCGTCGAGCATCGGCTCCATCAACGGCGAATGAAACGCATGGGAGACCGTGAGCGGTTTGTGTTTAACGCCTGCGCTTTCGAGCTTCGCACAAATTTCCTGCACCGCGTTGCGCTCGCCGGAGATGACGATATTCTCCGGCCCGTTGATCGCGGCAATGGCAACGGTCTCGCGATGCGGAGCAATCGTGTTTGCGACCTTCTCCTGTGAAGCGAAGATCGCGGCCATTGCGCCGTTTTCGGGAAGGGCTTGCATCAATCGCCCGCGCGCGGCAATGAGCTTGAGTCCGTCTTCTAAACTAATCACGCCCGCAACGCACGCGGCAACATATTCTCCAACGCTGTGGCCCATCACAATCGCAGGCATGATGCCCCACGATTGCCAAAGCTGCGCGAGCGCGTATTCAATGGCGAAAAGTGCGGGTTGGGTGTAGGCGGTTTGATGGAGCAAGGGGCAAGGCGCAAGGGGCAAGGCGCTTGGAGATGAATGCTGGTTGCTCGTTACTGGTTGCTCGTTGCTCGTTGCTCGTTGCTGGTTGCTCTCGGCAATTCCCCCCTTGAGGGGGGTTAGGGGGGGGTGCATTGCATCAACAACGGCGCTCAAATTTTTAATGTCACCGACGACACCCCCCTGGCCCCCCTCAAGGGGGGAATTATTTTGCGCGGTGCTAGCAGCTGGATAGAGCACCGAAAGCAGCGGCAGTTCAAGATGCGGGCGCAACAACTCTTCACATCGCTCTAACGCGGCGCGAAACACGGGCTGCGTTTCATAAAGCTTGCGGCCCATGTCGAGATATTGCGCGCCCTGGCCCGTGAAGAGAAACGCGATCTTGGGTTGATCTTCATTCGCCGCGAAACCGCGCTGCACATGCGGGAGCATTTGACCATGCGTAAACGCGGCAAGCTTCTCTCGCATTTCCTCGCGCGTGTTTGCGGCAATCGCCAAACGATGCGAAAGGCGCGCGCGGCCCGTGTTGGCGTTATAACAAATTTCGTCGAGCGTTTGCTCGCCGTGATCTGCGATATGCTGCGCATAGCTTCGCGCCATTTCATTGAGCGCTGCTTCGTTCTTAGCGGAAAGGGCGAGCACATGCCGCGTCAGACCACTTGGCTCTTTCTCTTTTTTATCTTCGTTGTCTCCTTGCAGCACCACATGCGCATTCGTGCCGCTGAACCCAAACGAACTCACGCCCGCGATACGCTTGCCGTTGCGCTCCGGCCAAGCGCGAAGCTGTGTCACGACTTCGACGGGGAGTTCATTCCACGGAATAAACGGATTCGGATTTTTGAGATGCAGCGTCGGAGGAATTTGTTCATGCTGCAACGCGAGCACGACTTTGATCAAACCCGCCATGCCTGCGGCGCCTTCGAGATGCCCGAGATTGGTCTTCACTGCGCCGAGCAGCACGGGATTTTCTTTCGTGCGACCATTGCCGAGCGCCGCGCCAATGGCTTGCACCTCAATGGGATCGCCGAGCGAGGTGCCGGTGCCGTGCGTTTCGATATAACTCACTTCATCAGGTTGCAAGCCCGCATTCGCGAGCGCATCGCGAATCACGGCCTCTTGCGCAGGCCCGTTCGGCGCAGTGAGTCCGCTGCTTGCGCCGTCTTGATTGATCGCAGTGCCGCGAATCAATGCGAGAATGCGGTCGCCGTGCGCGCGCGCGTCGGAGAGTCGTTTGAGCACAACGATGCCGCAGCCTTCACCTTGCACAAAGCCATCCGCCGCGGCATCAAAAGTTTTGCAACGGCCATCCGCGGCGAGCATGTTGGATTTGGAAAACGTAATCGTGTTATCCGGCGAGAGCACAAGATTGATACCGCCTGCGAGCGCCATATTACTCTCACCGTTGCGCAAGCTTTGACACGCGAGATGCACCGCGACGAGCGAAGAGGAGCATGCGGTATCGACCGTGAGACACGGACCTTGCAAGCCGAGCACGTAAGAGATGCGGCCCGCGGCCGTGCTATACGCATTGCCCGAAGCATAATACGCGTCGAGCAGCGTGGGATCATTCTGCTTAACGATGAGTTGCGCGTAATCGATTTTGCACATGGCGAGAAACACGCCGGTGCGCGAGCTGAGCAAAGGCTCCGGCGCTTGGCCCGCATGTTCGAGCGCTTCCCACGCGACTTCCAAAAACAAACGCTGCTGCGGATCCATGCTCGCGGCCTCACGCGGAGAAATACCGAAGAGCTGCGCATCGAACTTATCAACGTTATCCAAAAACGCGCCCCACTTCGTCACCATCTTGCCGGGCGCATTCGGATCGGGATCGTAGTACGCCTCAATGTCCCAACGCTCGCGCGGAAATTCTTTGACCGCATCGACGCCGTCGCGTAATAGTTGCCAAAAATCTTGCGGTGTGTGAATGCCGTTGGGCAAACGGCAGCCGAGGCCGACAATCGCAATCGGCTCGCGCTTGGCGCTTTCCGCAGCCGCAAGCTGGGCTTCCATTGCTTCGATCTTCAAGAATGCGCGTTTGAGAGGGGAAAGCTCTTTGGTGGTTTTGCCCGTTTCGCTCATGAAAAATCCTGCTCCGCTAAAGAATGCTGGTAAGGAACGTCGATTAAAGTACCTGCCCACTCTTCAAACCGCGAATCAACGGGAATGAACGCTCATTCTTTTTGATTCGCGCTCATTCACGCCTATTCGCGGTTTAGAAACGGGAAAGCTATTTGATCGCGATCCTGAGTTCGAAGTGCGCGCCGCGCTTTCGGCGAGAGGCAACGCTCGGTAGCTAGCCACTAATTTATCGGCAAGGCGGGGCAGTAGCGGAGAAGTTTTGAAATTTTAGCTTTACTCTTAGGCTGGAAGTTTTCTAACTTGAGGCCATGAATCTAACCCAAGAAGTCTTTTTCACGAAGGACAACCAGATGAATGCCACCACTTTGATCTCGGCACAACAAAACCTAGCGGCAATGATGGACCGGGTTTGGGATGATCATATACCGTTCGTTATCACGCGTGAAGACGATCGGCCTGCCGTGCTGATCTCTTTGGCGGATTATCAAGCGCTCACTGAAACTGCTTATCTGTTAAGAAGTCCAAAGAATGCTAAACGCTTATTGGATTCCATTGCCGAATTGGAAAGCGGCAAAGGCACGGTGAGGAAGCTGGTCGAGTGATTAAAGATATTCAACGCCAACTGTCGAAGGCATCGGCAAACCGGCTCAGTTGAAGCAAGGCCTGACAGTTACACAAAAAGAGAAAGCCAATCATGACCCCAAACGCACACTCCGAAACTTACATATCTCAATTCAGCTTCCTCGAGCAAGCCGACATCAATATTTTGATGATGCTCAATGAAGACCCACGCGTTGATAAAACTTCCTATTTCGACAAGCTGCAACAAATCCAAGACAATCTAAAGTCATTAGAGAATGCAAAAGATCTGATTACCGAATTGAAGGCTGCAAGCGAATTTGCAAGCATGCCAACTCTCAACAACCTAAAATTTGACGAAAACCCAGATTTTCGTGTCCAAATTCTGAACAACGAATTGGCCGTCGAAGTAAAAAACTTTAGGTACCGAGTTGATGACTCACGCGACGATGCTTTGCTAAAATATGCAGGTCAGCATGGGACTCTGGTTGCTTATGGAGATCCATCTGAGGTGCAAACGCAAATAGAGGATGCCATCGCCAAGAAAGTGCGGAACTATCATGGAACGGAAGCTCTGTTTCTTTACTTCTGGTCTCATAGTTCTCATCATGTTGAAGACCTAGAAATTGAATGCGCAACCAAGACAATTCTCTATGACAAACGATACTCAGCGCTCACCGGCCTTTTCTACAAATTCAATAATCATACTACCCTTGTCTATCCCGCGAGAAATCAGGAAAAACATATTGAAATTTTTGCAGACAGGTTTTCAATGAGAATTCTGTAGTTCAGTTAAAACGGAGTTGAAAATGACTCTCACCGCCGAAGCCGTTCTTGATGAAGTGCGCCATCGTCTCGGCCCGCTCAATGAGCAGGCGGAGCAAGCCGTGGCGCAAGCGCTTGAAATCATCCGAAGAAAAATCCCGTCGCCACCGGCAGACAATTTCACCAGCAAGAATGCGAGCCTGCAAGAATACTTGAATTGGCCCGATGAGCAGCAACGGCAATATCAGAGCGAAGCCGAAACAGCCAATGTCGCTTGGATTGAGAAACAGATGCGCGGCCTCAATGCTAATTGGCTGCTTGTTGTTGACGGCGAAATTGTGGCACACGGGCCGACATTGCGAAATTTTCCCTTTGAAGAAGAGTTGGAGGAGATTTGCAATCAGTATGGCAAATATCCTTTTGTTCTCTTCAGCCCGAGCATGCTCTTGATCGAGGAAGCAACGCCATGGCACGCAACAACGATTCCGGGAGATGCCTACCCAACGCTTCTCTTCGGCTTGCAAACGGGAAATGAGACCATCGAAATGGAAGCAGACTTGGATACGGGCGCATGGGATATTTATCTTCCGCTCGAACTCTTGAACAGTCCCGATGCCTCGCCGCTCGCCAAACACAGTCCCAAAAGACGCGCCTCACATCTCGGCCAGAGCTATAACTACGTCATGAAATCAATTTTAGTCGAGATTCATGATGCGAATAATCGGACGCGCCGCATCAGAGCGAATGCCGTTTGTGTGGAAGACTGGCGGCATAGTTCTTTTGTTACCGTCAATCCCCAACGTAAAGTCCTGATGGGCCGCGATATTCTCTTGCAGCTTCAGCCGCGCGTCGCATTGGATTTTGCCGGGCATCATACGGAGGTGGAGTATCGTTAGGGCTTAGCGCATCGTCTCCAACTTCCGCTCCAACATCTTCTCAACTTCCTCTTCCGATAACTCGCCGATCTCTTCTTCCGTCATCTTCTTTGCGCTTCCGTTCGCGGGCGCAGCGGTTTTCATCACAACGGCTTTTTCTTTTTCACCAAAAACTCTTTTCTCCAACAGCTTGGCAATCGCTTCGATATTCGGATAATCAAAAATCAAAGTTGCGGGCAGGCTTTCTTTCATGCCCAAGCCGGTTGCCAAAAGATTGCGCAACTCCACGGCCATGAGCGAGTCAACGCCAAGCTCCATCAAACGCTGTGTGCGGCCAATCGGATTCGAGCGCTCGCGGCGCAACACTTTCGTCACATGGCCGCGCACATATTCGAGCAACCGCTCCAAACGCTCATTCTCCGGCGCGTCTTCCAATTCATGCAGAACAGTTAGCGCGCGAGTTTCGGGTTTTGCTTCGGGCTTGCCGTTGGGAAATTCTGAGCGAAGTCGGACTTGCGCAATCGGCGCTGTGGAAACGTCTGAAGTCTGTGAGCGCAAGTCCGACTTCCCCGAGGCGAGCGGCGCTTGCGCGACGATGATATGTTGATTGAGCATTTCCGTCGGCGCGCCGTTTTCGGGAAATGCGGCAACTTGCTCGAAGCCGTGCTCACGCAACAAGCTCTCCCACATTTTTGGTGAGATCAATGGAATGTCGCTGCGCAAGCCGTCTTCGAAACGTTGCCAGCCTTCGATCAACGCAATGGTCACGTCGAACCACGCGGGTTGATGCGTGGTCTCATAGAGCACGAGCGCGCCGCCGGGTTTTAACAATGCGAGCACATTGTCCATCGTCGTGTGCAAATTCTTCGTTGCGTGCAACACGTTCGCGGCAACGACGACGTCAAATTCATGTTGCCCATAGCTTTGCTCTTGCGCCGCGTTTTCGATATTCAAAATGCCGTAGCGCAAAAACGGAAACGCGCGAAAGCGTTCCGCGGCTTGCGTAAAAAAGAACTCCGACATGTCGGTGAAAAAATACTCAGTGCGTTCTTTCGGCAAGATCGGCAGAATCGCCGCAGTGGTGCCGCCTGTGCCCGCGCCCACTTCGAGCAGTTTCAGAGCTTGCGTCGAAGGCAGCGAACGCACGACCGCTTCGACGGAGGCGCGCGCGATCGCAGTGTAATAACGCGAGAGCGCCCACTTGTGATAAAGAAATTCGGAGGTCACGTTCGTGCCGCCGGGGAAGAGCGTTTCGAGCGCGTTCTCTTTGCCCGTCAAAATCGGCGCGAGCAAATTGCCGCAACGCTGCATGTATTCCAGCAACTCCGGAATATCCGCAAAGAGATTGCCGTGCTTTTTCAGCACGCCCTCGGGAGAAAGCTTGGGCAGCGCTTTCGCATTCGCAAACAACTCGCCTTCGCGCAGGAGCACGCCTTCGTGCACGAGCTTGTTGAGCCAGCGCTGCACAAGATGTTTGTAGGTCGGCTGAATGCCAAAGCGGGTTAGAAAATTTTCGAGCGAATACTTCTCGCCTTTCTTCACAAACGCGCGCAGCTCACGCAAGGCTTGCACAATGTACGCGCTCGCGAGCCGATCCAAGCATTGCCACTTCGCAGGATACGTGTGCAGCGGCATGTCGAACGGAATCTGCTGTGACTGATGGCGCGCGGCTTCGATGAGGCTCGGCCAGTGTTGCTCGTTGATCGTGGTTCGTTGATCGTGGATAGTAGATTGTTGATCGTTAGCCACGATTTGCTTTTCACGATCAACGATCCACGATCCACGATCGACGATCTTCGAACCACGCTCCACATCTATCCAATAACGCTGCTCCTGAAACGGATACGTCGGCACGACCACGCGGCAGCGCGCATAATCCCGATCAAACTTTTCCCAATCCGGTTTCACGCCATTGACGTAAAGCGTCGCCAAGCTTTCGAGCATTTGCTCCCAATCTTCGCGGCCATTGCGCAACGAAGGGAGCCACAGACCTTCATTGTTGGGATAACACTTTTGCCCCATCACCACAAGAATCGGCGCGGGGCCGATTTCAACAAACACGCGATAGCCAAGCCCGTGCAGCTTCTGCAGCGCTTCAGAATAGCGCACGGTATAACGCAGATTGTGCCGCCAATACGCTGCATCGAGCAGATTGTTTTCGTTCACGAATTCCAAACGCATGCTGGAAAATAGCGGCGTGGTCGGCGCGCGATAGTGCGCGCGACGGCATGCGGCTTCGAACTCATCAAGTACCGGCTCCACGAGCGGCGAATGAAACGAGTTGGAAACTTGCAACGGTCGCGTTTTAATGCCGTTCGCTTCGAGCGTGCGCAAAATTTCGAGCACGGCGTTGCGCTCGCCCGAGATGACCGTGCTCTCCGGGCCGTTGATCGCGGCGAGGGCGACACGATCAACATACGGCGCAATCGCTTCATGCACGCGCGTTTCGTCCGCGAGTATCGAAGCCATTAACCCAATTTGCGGCAAGCTGTGCATCAAACGGCCGCGTTCGCTCACGATCATCAATCCGTCTTCGAGGCTCATCATGCCCGCGACGGTCGCGGCTACGATCTCGCCCACGCTGTGGCCCATGATCAAACCAGGCTCCACGCCCCACGAGCGCCACAACTCTGCGAGCGCGTATTGTAATGCGAACGTTGCGGGCTGCGTGTAATTCGTATCATCAAGCGGAGAGTGCTCGCCTGCTTGCGGAAAAAGCACGGAGAGTAATGGCTTCTCCAAATGCGCGCGCAAGATTTCATCGCAGCGTTGCAGCGCGCGGCGAAACGTAGGTTGCGTTTCAAAAAGCTGCTTGCCCATGTTGATATATTGCCCGCCTTGTCCCGTGAATAAGAACACGACCTCGGGACGATTCGTGCCGTCCGACCATGCGCGTTGTACGCCAAGCGCTTCTTCTCTTTTAATAAAAGAAAAAAGCTTTTCGCGCATGTGCTCAGGCGAGCTTGCGATGAGCGACACGCGATGATCAAAGTGCGAGCGGCCAGCGTTCGCGGAATAACAAACCTCCGCGAGCGCGGCGGAAGGGTTCGCGGCAAAATGCTTTTCATAACGCTGCGCGAGTTCGTGCAAAGCCGACTCTGTCTTTGCAGATAGGTTGAGCAAGTGCAGTGGCCGTTCAACAATTCCCCCCTTGAGGGGGGTTAGGGGGGTGTGCTCTTTAATTTGTGATGCCGCAACCAACACCCCCCCGGCCCCCCTCAAGGGGGGAATTTCATGAATCACTTCGCGATCATCTTCCCGCTCTTCGATTACGACATGCGCATTCGTGCCGCTGAAGCCAAACGAGCTTATGCCAGCGATGCGTTTGCCATTGGGAGCAAGCCACGGCGTGCATTGCGTGGGAACTGTGACAGATAACTCGTTCCATGCAATGTGCGGGCTGAGTTCTTTCAAATGCAGATGCGGGGGAATTTCCTGATGCTGCAATGCGAGCACGGCTTTGATCAAACCAGAAACACCTGCGGCAGTTTCGAGATGTCCGAGATTTGTTTTAATCGAGCCGAGCATGACGGGCTGATCACTCGCGCGATCTTCGCGCAGCACGGCGCCGAGCGCTTGTACTTCAATCGGATCGCCGAGCGAGGTGCCGGTGCCGTGCGTTTCAATGTAGCCGACTTCATGCGGCGCGACGCCGGCGTTGCGCAAGGCTTGCCGAATCACGGCTTGCTGCGAAGGTCCGTTCGGCGCAGTGAGGCCGCTGCTGCGCCCGTCTTGATTAATCGCAGAGCCGCGAATCACCGCGAGAATGTTATCGTGATTTGCAATCGCATCGGAGAGCCGTTTGAGCACGACAAGCCCCGCGCCTTCGCCGCGCACAAAGCCATCAGCCGCAGCATCAAAAGTTTTGCAGCGACCGTCCGCGGCCATCATGTGCGATTTGGAAAAATTGATGAGCAGCTCGGGAATGATGATGAGATTCACACCGCCGGCGAGCGCCAGGTTGCACTCGCGGCTGCGCAAACTTTGACACGCAAGATGCACGGCCACGAGCGAAGAGGAGCACGCCGTGTCGAGTGAAATGCTCGGGCCTTGCAAGCCGAGAAAGTAAGACAAACGTCCCGAGCACACGCTGTGCGAAGCACCGGTGGCGAGATATGCGTCGATGTCGGTCGCGGGCACATGCTGCAATTGCATCTGCACATAATCGAATGCGGCCACGCCCACGAACACGCCCGTGGCGCTGCCCACGAGTTTCTCCGGCGCATGGCCCGCGTTTTCGAGCGCTTCCCATGCGACTTTCATGAGCAGGCGTTGCTGCGGATCCATGCTCTCTGCCTCGCGCGGCGAGATGCCGAAGAAGTCCGCGTCGAACTTGTCGATGTCGTTAATGAAGCCCGCCCAGCGCGTGGACATTTTGCCGGGCGCATCGGGATCGGGATCGAAATAGTCGTCGAGGTTCCAACGATCCTTCGGCACTTCGGAGATCGCATCAACGCCGTCGCGCAAGAGTTGCCATGCGGAGGCGGCATCATGCGCGCCGCCGGGCCAGCGCAGGCCCATGCCGATAATCGCAATCGGTTCATGTTGTGCGCGCTCGGCTTCAGCGAGCTTCGTTTTGAGCTCACGAATTTCAAGCAACGCGCGCTTGACGGGAGAGAGTTGGTCGAAAGGTTCTAAGGTGACGCTCATCAGTATGTCCTTGTCAAAAAAACTTTTCCTTGATTTTCATGGATGAAGCACGTAAAACTCGGCTATAATTGTTTTTTTAAACATTCCACGGGAGGTGGTTCTTGGAATACAAAATATTTCTGAATAAGGCGCGCGAGAATCTTGCCGCGGCAGAGCTCTGTTTAGAGCACGGTTATCATAACGCTAGCGTCAATCGCGCCTATTATGCAATGTTTCAAATTGCGCTTGCCCTCCTGATGAAAAAAGGCTTTTCATTTCCAGAGGGTAGAATCGGCCACGATTGGCTGCAATCCACCTTTGCACGAGGGGTAACCAAGCAGCAGAAAGTGTTGCCAAGAAGGTACGCTGGTTTTCTCCCAGAGGCGCAAGAAATCCGGAACCGGGCAGACTACAGCTTTGTGGAAATTTCAAAACCTCTTTGCAGAAGCCATTTCAACAAAGCCAAAAATTTCTTTGAAACGATCTTGAAGGAGTTGCCACATGACATTGAATCATAAACAACAAGAGATTGTCGAAAGCTACGTTCAGGATTTGTGCGGGCGTTTTCCTGAAATTGAATTTCTCGACGTGGTTCCCAGCCCAGACGGCCCAAACACATTTTGGATTCTAGTGACCGATCCTAATAGCGAAGAACGCTTGATCGATTTATTCGAGTTCACGGGCCAAAGAGCAATCGATATTTTGGATGACTATGGCTACCACATTTTGGTGCAGCCTATCGGCAATGGCAAAAACGGTTTCGCACGCAAGCGTGAAGCTTTGACGTTCGCAGAATCTATCGTGTAACTGAGCATCGAGCGAAGTCGAACTTGCGCTCAAAAATTTTTAAACGTCATTAAGCCTCTTTCGCGCAAGTCCGACTTTAGCGATTTTATTTTTCATTCAACTCTTCCAACAGCAACGCCTCCGCTTCTTCCTCTGATAACTGCGCCAGCTCTTCCTTCTTCGTCGGGCGAAGTCGGACTTGCACAAACAGATTCTTATTGCCATCAATAGTCTTCGCGTGCAAGTCCGACTTCCCTGAAATCCCCGCGAGCACATCCTTCGCAAGATAGTCGGCGACCGCAGTGACCGTGGGATAATCAAACAGCAGCGTGGCTGGCAGCGCGCGTTGCAATGCGAGGCCCGCGCCGAGCACGTTGCGCAGCTCCACGGACATGAGCGAGTCGAGTCCCATTTTCTGCAACGGCTGCTCTTGATCGAGCGGGTGCGAGGCTTCGAGTCCGAGCACGCGCAGCGCTTGCTCCTTCACGTAGGCTAACAAAAGATTTTTGCGGAGATGTGAGGGAGCGTTTTGCAATTGCGCCAAAATTTTTGGCTGCGGCTTTGAGGCCGACTCCTTCTTCACTTCAACTTTAGTTTGCGCGCTCGTAATCAGCTCGGCAAAGAACGGCGCACGCGCGCCGGCGAATTGCTGCGCGTATCTCGCCCAGTTGATTGGCGCGACGCCGACTTCAATCGGATTTTGTCGCAAGATGCGGTCGAGCGCTTGCAAACCTTTTTGCGGCGCGATAGAACCAAGTCCTTGCACACTCGCGCGCGTTTCGACTTTGCGCGCCGCGGCCGCGCCGATCTCCGACCACGCGCCCCAATGAATGCTCATGCCCGCTTGGCCGCGACTGCGACGATAGTGCGCGAGGCCGTCGAGAAACGCGTTCGCCATCGCATGATTCGCTTGCCCGGCGGTGCCGAGCATCGAGGTCATCGAGGAATAGAGCACGAACAAATCAAGCGGCTCGTCTTGCGTGAGCTGATGCAACAGCCACGCACCGCGCACTTTCGGCGCGAGCACAGTTTCGAAGCGCGACCAATTCTGCTGCAGCACTGCGCCGTCATCGAGCACACCTGCGGAATGAATAACGCCGCGCAACCGCGGCAAGCTTTTTCTTATTTCAAACAAAACGCTTTTGACGTCTTCTTCGCGCGAGACGTCGCCTTGCGCAACGAAAATTTTTGCGCCGCGCTTTTCCATCTCAGCAATTGCCGCGAGCGTATTTTCCGAGGGCGCGCTTCTCGCCATGAGCGCGAGATGCCGCGCGCCTTGCTCGACCAACCATTGCGCGGTGAGCAAGCCGAGGCCCGCGAGGCCGCCGGTGATGAGGATCGTGGATTGTGGATCGTGGATTGTTGATTGTGGATTGTGAATGCTTGACGACGATCTACGATCAGCCCTCCACGATCCGCGATCTTCATCAATCTGCTCCACCACAATCTTCCCGATATGCTTCGCGCTTTGCATAAGACGAAACGCGCTCACGACTTCACTTGCAGGATAAACCCGCTGCGGCAAGGGCTGCAAACTGCCCTCGGCAAAGCCGCGCATGATTTCATGCAGCATCGTTTTGATCGTCGCGGGATTCTCATGCGCTTCCGCGGCGAGATCGATGACATGATACGCGCTCACTTTTTTGAAGGCCTCGACTTTCGTGCGCGGCCAAATACCGCGCTTGCCGATTTCGAGAAAGCGGCCATGTTCTTTCAACACCGCAAGGCTCGCGCGAATGTAATCGCCGCTGAGTGAATTGAGCACGACGTCCACGCCCGCGTTGTTGGTGAGCGCCATGATTTGCTCTTCAAACGCAAGCGAGCGCGAGTCGAACACATGCGCTACGCCGAGCTTGCGCAGCAATGCTCTTTTCTCCTCATTGCCCGCGGTGGCAAAAATTTCCGCGCCCGCGTGTTTAGCCAATTGCACCGCGGCCAATCCCACCCCGCCCGCGGCGCTGTGAATGAGCACGCGCTCGTCGGTTTGTATTTTCGCCAATGCGATGAGCGCTTCATGTGCCGTGAGAAACGCGCTCGGAATCGCGCTCGCTTCCGCGAAGCTCAACGACTCCGGCTTAAACGCGGCCAGCTCTGCGGCTGTGGTCACAAACGTGCCGAAGCAACCGGGCGCGAGCGCAAGCACTTCATCGCCGAGGCGAAACTCGCTCACGCCTTCGCCTACGGCCACGATCACGCCGCTGCAATCCGCGCCGAGCGCGCCCGCGTCGCCGGGATACATGCCGAGCGCATTGAGCACGTCGCGGAAATTCAAACCCACGTTATGTACGCGAATCTCGATCTCTCCCGCTTGCGGTACGCGCCGCGTTATGGGTTGATATTGCAAACGATCGAGCACGCCGGGCGAGGTGATCGTGAGCTGTTGGTTGCTGGTTGCTGGTTGCTGGTTGCGATGCTTCTGCGTTTCATCGGCGACCATCCACGATCCACGATCTACGACCTTCGATTCACCCTTCGCGCAGCGCGCGAGCCGTGCGACATAACGCTCGCGGCCGCGATACGCAATCATGTCTTCGCGCTCATGCGAGCGAATTTCATCAAACAAGTTTTGCGCTGCTGCTGCGTTGTTCGCGGCGACGTCGATGCGCGTGCAATGTAATTCGGGATGTTCCAAGCTAATCACTTTGCCCAATCCCCACAGCGAGGCTTGCACGGCCTCGACGCTCTCGTCTTGCGGCAAAACCGCTTGCGCGTTGCGCGTGATGAGCCATAAGCGTGGCGTGCTTGGCAGATTGGCTTTGATCAATGCTTGTGTGAGATGCAAAACCGCAGCGCCGCTTTTGATTTGCGTGCGCTCCAACTCTTCCAACGAGAGGGCGTCATGCGTGCTTTGATCCTTGGCCCAAAGATAAATCACGCCGCTGCACTCGCCCTCGGGCAATGCATCGCGCAAAAGTTGTTGCAAATCTTCGGGGCGCTGCGCATTCAGCGTGAAATGATTTTCATCGCGTCTTTCATAAGCCGCGCCTGCGCGCACGAGCACGGTGTGTTGTGATTGCGCGTGTAATAGAGTTTGCAAATGCTCGCTCATGCCGCTTTCATCCGCAAAGATGAGCCAAGAGGATTTTACACGCGCATGTGTCACCGCGCGCGCCAAGATCATTGCATGCTGTCCCAACGCGCGCCCGCATTGCGCTTCATCTTCCGTTGCCGGCAACGTGCATGCTGCGTTGAAGCCCGTATCTGCGAGCGCGCCGAGCCACTCTTGTTTGGAGATCAACGGCGAAGTGGAACGCAAGTCAGTATCGGTGAAACGCCACCAACCTTCGGTGAGGCCGAAAGTGAGATCGACCCAACGTTCCGGCGAGGTGCCTTCGATGAAGAGCGCGAGGCCGTCTTCGCGCAGCAACTCGCGCGCGTGTCGCAAGGCTTGGCGCAAATCCGCGGTGGCGTGCAGCGCGTTGGTGGCAATGACAATATCAAACTGATGCGCAGAAAAATTTTGTGCGAGCGGCGAGCGCTCGATGTCCAAAGTTTGATAGTGCACGAAATCGAATTCGCGAAACTTCTCTTTTGCTTTCGCGAGAAAAAGCGGCGAGACGTCGGTGAAAACATATTCGGCATCCATGTTTTGCAATTGCGGCAACACGAACGCCGTGGTGCCGCCCGTGCCTGCGCCGATTTCGAGCACGCGCAGTTTGCGCTCGCGTGGAAAATGCGCCAATGCTTCCGCGATCGCCTGCGCAGCCAAACGATTCATTGCTTGCGTGAGCGGCGAGTGTTGATAGAGCCGCTCGAGAAATTCCACGGAGCCGTTGGGGAAGAGCAAGTGCAAAGGATCTTGCTCGCCGCACAAGACGTTCGCGAGCGCAGTGCCGCATGTGATCGTGAGCTGCAATTCCGTTGCGCTCGCGGGATATTTTTGCAGCAACGTCGCAGCGAGCGCTTCGAGATTCGCCGTTTCCGGAGCGCGACAAACGATCCACTCTTCGCTCTCGCGCTGCAGAATGTTTTCCTCGGCAAGCATTGAGAGCATGCGTTCGAATAAACGATGATGCCTTTGGCGCACGCCAAGTCGCAGCGCCAATGCAAGCGTTGTGAACCGTTCCCCGCGATTAAGACTACAACCAAGCTGTCGCAATGCTTGTGCAACGTAAGCCGCGCAGAGTTGATCAAGCTGCGGGAGCAATGCTTCGTATGCGGCCAAGTCTTTTTCCGCACGCAGCGCGGGCAATTGCCCTTTTGCAGCAGCGGCGATTTGTAGCGGCGTTCGAGCTGCGCTTGCCGCGGGCAACGGCTGCTTGCGCCACATCGTTTCATAGAACCAATCAGCGACGTCGCTGTGCAGCACGTTTTGCAATGCTTCGGCGCTCGTGCGTTTCAGCAGAAAGCCTTTTAACTCCGCCACGAGCGCGCCGTCTTCGTTATAGATCGCGACCTCGCCGAGATACGTTTCGCCATTGCTATGCACGGGCGCGCGCATGGTGACGTGGCTCCACAGCGTTGCGCTTGCGCGTTGATAGAAACGATAACTCTCGACGCGAAGCGGGAGGAAAGTGGCGCTGCTGTTAGCATTTCCCCCCTTGAGGGAGGTGTCGTCTTGTGCTGTCAAGTTTTCGTGATCGCTGGCAACGCATTGCAATGCGTTGCTCTTCGATTCTTCTGCATTGTGCGATGACGCGAGCAACACCCCCCTGGCCCCCCTCAAGGGGGGAATTATCTGCGCGACGCTTTCGCGCGGCCAGGCTGCGGCGAAAACCTGCAAACACGCGTCGAGCAAAGCGGGATGCGCGTTATACGTAGCGCTCGCGTCAAGCAATCCTTCCGCGAGAACGATTTTTCCGAGCGCTTCGTTATTTCCGCGCCACAGCTTTTGAATGCTCTGAAATTGCGGGCCGAATTGCAAGCCGCGCTCGTGCAGATTGTGATAAAAATCTTCGCGAGGGATTTCTTGCGCGCAACGCGCTTGCAAAGAATTTAAATTTTCATGCGCCATTGTCGCGCTAGCGGCATTGCGTGTGATAACACCGGTCACATGAACTTTGTGCTCGTTCGCGTGCAAGCTGATCAATTGAAACGAAGTTGCGTCGTTTCCTTCCGGCTTGAAGACCAGTTGCACAATGCGCTCTTCTTTTTCCGGCACGAGCAAAGGCTCGTGCATCACGACCTCTTCCAAGCCCGACGCGTTTGCGCCAAACGCATGTTTGGCCGCCGCCCAAACGATTTCGAGATGGCCGGTCAACGGCAATACGATCATGCCGTGGATTTTGTGATCATCCAAATAAGGAAAGAGCGCGGTACTCAGGCGCGTTTCAAAGATCGTCTCTTTTAATAAAGGCGAGCGCGTGCATTGTTGCAGCAAAGGATGAATGTGCGACGCAAAGTTTTTGCGCTCTGCTCCACGCTCCACGCTCTCTGCAATCCAATACCTCTTGCGCTGAAACGGATACGTGGGCAGCGTCACGCGGCGGCGCGCGTAATCTTGTTCGAAGCGTTGCAAATCGATATCGAAGCCGCTCACGAACATTGCGCCGAGGCTTTCGAGCATTTGCTGCCAATCCTCGCGGCCTTGTCGCAGCGAGGGAAACCAATTGCCATAGCCTTCGGGCAAGCAACGCCGGCCCATGCCGAGCTGCGTGGGGCTCGGACCGATTTCGAGAAAATTATCAACGCCCATCTCGTGCAGCGTGCGCATCGCCGCATAGAATTGCACCGGCTCGCGGAGATGTTTGCGCCAGTAGGTTTGAGGATTGTGGATTGTGGATTGTGGATCGTGGATCGTGGCTTGTAGATCGCGGTTCTGATCTGCTGTTTGTAAATCGAAACTGAGGAGTTGGCCCGTGAGCGTGGAGATGAGCGGCAGCTTGGGTTGATGATAGGTCACTTCCGCGGCGATGCGCGAGAAACTATCGAGCGCAGGCTCGATGAAGCGCGAATGAAACGCATTGGAGATCGCGAGGGGACGCACGTTAACGCCCTCGCGTTCGAAGCGCGCGAGCAGATCGTTCACGTCGGCTTTGATTCCGGTAATGACCACGCTGTCCGGGCCGTTGATCGCAGCAATGCAGATGTTGTCGCCATACGCAGCGAGCGCATTCCTCACCGTCTCTTCACGCGCTTGCACGGACGCCATCATTCCCACTGCGGGCACGTCTTCGGTCAAACGTCCGCGCTCGGCCACGAGCTTCACCGCATCTTCCAAGCTATAAACGCCCGCAAGCTGCGCAGCCATGAACTCGCCGAGGCTGTGCCCCATCACCACCGTAGGTATGAAGCCCCACGAGAGCCACAACTGCGTGAGCGCATATTGCAGCGCGAACATCGCGGGCTGTGTGTAGAAAGTTTGATCGAGGAGGTTGGTTGCTGGATGCTGGATGCTGGATGCTGGATGCTCGTTGTTGGTCGCTGGTTGCTGGTTGCTGGATGCCTGATTCTCGTTGCTGGATACTTGATGCTGGTTGCTGGTTGCTCGTTGCTCGTTGCTCACAGCAATTCCCCCCTTGAGGGAGGCCAGGGGGGTGTTGCTCATATTCGGATACAAAACTTCGAGCAACGAGGTTTTAAGATAAGGCCGAAACAACTCATCGCATTGCTGCAATGCTTTGCGAAACGTGGGTTGCGTTTCAAAAAGCACGCGGCCCATGCCGACATACTGATAGCCTTGTCCCGCATAAAGAAACGCGAGATTCTTTTTCGCGCTGCTCTTCGCTTCGCCTTTAATCAAACCGGGCGCTTCTTTATCAACCAAAAAATCTTTTAAGCGGCTCTGCGCTTGCGCTGGTGATTGCGCCGTGATTGCGAGGCGATGCCGAAACTGCGCGCGACCGAGGTTCGCGGTGTAGCACGCATCGGCCAAATTCAAATCAGCGTGCGCGGCAAAGTGCTCGGCATAACGCTCGGCCATGTGCTTGAGCGCAGTTTCATCTTTTGCGGAGAGCGTGAGCAGATGCGCCGTGCGCTCTTTACGGTGATCAGTGACCTGTGAACAGTGATCAGTGAACAGTGAACAGTTATCAGTGGCTAGTGGCAACTGATGACTGTTTACTGATAACTGTTTACTGGTCACTGATAACTGATCACTGACAACCGAGGCTCCTTGCAATATGACGTGCACATTCGTGCCGCTCATGCCGAATGCGCTCACGCCGGCGAGAGTTTTTTCTCCCCAAGTGGGCCACGGCGAAAGCGTGGTGGCGATGCGCGCGTTGATTTCTTCGAGCGAAATATCGGGATTGAGTTTTTGAAGGTGCAAATGCGGCGGAATCTCGCGATGATGCAAAGCGAGCACGGTTTTCATCAAGCCCGCGACGCCTGCGGCGGATTCGAGATGACCCAAATTCGTTTTCGCGGAGCCGAGCATGAGCGTATGCTCGGGCGCACGACCTTCGCGCAACACTTCGCCGAGCGCACGCACTTCAATGGGATCGCCGAGCGCCGTGCCGGTGCCGTGCGCTTCGACGTATTGCACTTCATGCGCCGCCACACGCGCATTTTGCAATGCGGCGCGCAGCAACATTTTTTGTGCGTCACTATTCGGAACCGTTAGCCCGCTGCTCGGCCCGTCTTGATTGAGGGCAGAGCCGCGAATGAGCGCAAAGATACGGTCGTTATTTTTTTGCGCCGCGGAAAGCCGTTTGAGCACGACGATGCCGCACCCCTCGCCGCGCACAAAGCCGTCCGCGCGCGCGTCAAAAGTTTTGCAGCGGCCATCCGCGGCAAACATGTGCGCGCGCGATGCGGAGATCAATATCTCCGGCATGAGTATGACATTCACGCCGCCGGCCAGCGCCATTTCACATTCGTTTGCGCGCAAGCTTTGTACGGCAAGATGAATCGCAGCGAGCGAAGAAGAGCACGCGGTATCAACCGCCAAGCTCGGCCCATGCAATCCAAGAAAAAATGCGACGCGACCAGGCACGACGTTCAAACAATTGCCGGTGAGAAAGTACGCGTCGATCTTATCGAGCGGCTGTTGTTTGGCGAGATGCAAATAATCGCTCATGGTCACGCCCGCGAACACGCCGGTTTTGCTGTTAAGCAAGCGATCCGGAGCGCACCCCGCGTGCTCCAAAGCTTCCCACGCGACTTCGAGAAACAATCGCTGCTGCGGATCCATGCTTATCGCTTCGCGCGGCGAGATGCCGAAGAAATGCGGATCGAATTGCTCGAGATGGGAAAGAAAGCCGCCATGACGTGTGGAAATTTTTCCGGGCGCATCGGCGTTTGCGTCGTAAAATTTTTCCGCATTCCAACGAGCATCGGGCACGGTCGTGATCGCATCTGTGCCGTTGCGCAGAAGCTGCCAATAAGCCTCGGGCGAGTTTGCGCCGCCAGGAAAGCGGCAGCCGAGACCGACGATGGCAATCGGCTCATGTTGCGCTTCTTTATGAGCGTCGAATTGCGCGCGCACTTCTTTGAGCGCGACCACGGCACGTTGCAACGGCGTGGCTTGTGAAAGACTTTCAGCTTTATGATTCAAAGTACTTCCTTTTACACAATAGACTTACTCGTACATGCGCGCTTCGTGACGCCTTATAGTATTACTCTAAAAAAAACAATCACGTCCGCAAAGATCTTAATTGTCAACTGACAATTAACAATTGCCCATTGATACTTTGAGTTGCGGCTAAAAAGCGCGCTACGAAGTTTGACGATCAAATTCGGCAACGCGGCGCCCCCCCCGATCATGTCATTCAGGAGGAATCTTTTTACTCGCTGGAGACTCATTTCAGTGCTTTAAAAAAAACTGCTGAATGACAGGTTCTGAGAACGATTACCGAATTTGAAAATCAAAATCCATTAGGCGCTCTTTACCTCTAGCATAAAACGCCTAAAGCGTTACTATGAACTTTCATTTTCCCAACTGCGCCAGTTCCGCATCGACAATCGCGGCCAATTCTGCTTCGGAAAGATTTTGAATCTCCGCGAGCGCGACGGTCGGTGCGGCACTGTTTATCGCAACGGAAGATTCTGCCGTGGGCAATATCGGCTTGCTAAAAAATTTCTCCGCCACATGCACGGCGAGCTTATTAATGCTCGGATGCTCGAACGCGACGGTGCGCGGCAACGTCACGCCGAGAAGTTTTTCTAAGCGCGTTTTCAATTCCACGGCCATGATCGAATCCATGCCCATATTGAAAAAACCTTGGCTCGCATCGAGAGCATGCGTTACCGGCAAGCCCATGGTTTTGGCGGCTTCCTGTTGAATGTGTCGCGTCAAAAGTTCAAAGCGCTTAACAGCATCGGCTTGCTCCAATTGCTCGCGCAGATCATTCGCCGCATCTGCGTTTGCTTGCGTGGCGCGCGCTTGCGCATGCCATTCGGTTAGCAACGGCCGCGAGCCTTTCAATTCGAGCACGTCTTTAAAGCGCGGCCATTGCAGTTTGGCAACGATCATTTGCGCCGTCTCGTGCGCGAGCAATGCTTCGAGTGCGGCCAAGGCTTCATGCGCATGCAATGCCGCAATGCCCGTGCGTGCGAGTGTCGCAACAAAGTCTGCGCTCGCCATGCCGCCGCCGGCCCACGGCCCCCAATTCACACTCAACGCGGGCAAGCGCAACCTGCGACGATATTGCGCAAGTGCGTCGAGAAAGTGATTCGCCGCGGCATAATGCCCCAGCTCTTTCGCGCCCCACATTGCGGAGATGGAAGAATAGAGCACGAAGAAATCGAGCGGCAACGCGCGGGTGAGTTCGTGCAGCACCCATGCGCCTTGCACTTTGGGTTGCAAAGTTGCTTGCAGTTCTTCGGGTGAAAGTGCGCGCAAAGCTTTGTGGCTGGAAACACCGGCGGCGTGAATGACGCCGGCAAGCGGCGGCATCGTCGTGCCCAATTCGTTGAACACTTCGGCCATGCGCGTGGCGTCGCTCACTTCCACGGAATAAACGTGCCACTGCACGCCGGCTTGTTCAAGTTTGTTGATCGTCGCAAACGCTTCGCGCCACGAGGCCTGCGACTCATACTGCGGCCAATCGGCGCGCGCGGGAAATTTTCTGCGACTGAGCAGGACGATATGTTTTGCGCCTTTTTCCGCGAGCCATGTTGCTGCGCGCAAACCCAAACTGCCCAAACCGCCGGTGATGAGATAGGTGCGCTCTGCGCGCACTGCAAACTCTTTGTTCGATGCGAGCTGCGCTCTCTGCAAACGTGCGACGAAACGTTGATCGGCGCGAAACGCGATTTGATCTTCGCCGTCGTTATTTAAAAGTTCTTCAGCAAGCAATGCCGCGGCTTGTTCGTGCGCATGCGCGCCGAGATCAATGAGGCCGCCCCACGCTTCGGGATGTTCAAGCGCGAACGTGCGGCCCAAGCCCCAGAGCGTGCTGCCGTTGAGAGCAAGAGGTTCATCGTTTACGGCCTGCGCGTTTTTCGTAACGATCCACAAACGCGACGGAGGATTGCCGCCAAGCAGAGTTTGTAATGCATGCAAAAAGTTTGCAGGCAAGGATGCCTGCGCTACGTCGAGCGTTTGATCCAAACTTGACGCATGAACAACGCCTTGCACTGCCCGAGCAGATTGTAGCGCCTGTGCGGCTTCATCTTCTGCCAAGATAATTTCGCACGTGCAGCCTTGGGCAACAAGCGCTTTGGCCAATGCGTCGCCATAACCGACGCGGTCGCTGATGATCAACCAATGCCCGCGCGCATTTGTTGCGCGATGATCGCGTCGCGCTTGCGATTGCCATTGCACTTCATAGAGCCAATCCGCGATTGCCGGCAGCGAAGATTGCGGCTCGAGAGTGGTTGCTCGTGGATCGTGGATCGTGGCGTGATGCGCGCGACGATCATTCGCGATCCAATAGCTTTGGCGTTGCCAGGGATATGAAGGAAGCGCGATGCACGTGCCGCGATTGGGATGCAGAGCTTTCCAATGCACCGCATAACCAAGCGCGTAGAGCGCACCCAAAGCTTTGAGCATTGTGGCGTGCTCGTCCTGCCCGCGACGCAACGAAGCGAGCACCGTCGCTTCACATTTTTGCGCTGCGGCGCATTGCAATATCGCCGCGCCGAGCACAGGATGCGGACTCACCTCGACAAAAGTAGTGAAGTGCTCTTGCAGCAGACTCGCAATCGCCGGCGCGAATGCAACGGTCTCGCGCACATTGCGTCCCCAATAGTTCGCGTTCAATTCTTCGCCGCGAATCACATTGCCGGTGACGGTTGAAATCATCGGAAGTGTCGTCGCGCTCGGTTGCAAACCGCGCAACTCATTTTCCAATTCCGCACGAAACGGCTCCATCTGCGGGCTGTGAAAAGCATAGTTCACGCGCAGCCTTTTCACTTCGATCTTGCGCGCTTCGAATGTGCGCAGCACTTCTTCCAACGCCGCTTCTTCTCCGGCAATCACACACGTGCTCGGGCTGTTGATCGCCGCAACTGCGAGACGGTCGCGATACGGTTGCAGAGCCGCGCGCACGCTTTCCATCTCCAATTCCACTTGCGCCATCTTCCCGAGGCCTGTTGCGCGTTGCATCGAACGCCCGCGCGACATGATCACGCGCACGGCATCTGCGAGCGACAATGCGCCGGCAACATGCGCCGCTGCAACTTCGCCGACGCTGTGTCCAACCACTGTTTCGGGAACGATGCCCCACGAACGCCACATTTCCGCGAGCGCAACTTGCAATGCGAAAATCGCGGGCTGCGCTATTTCGGTTTGATCCAAACGCGAACTATTTTCCTCGCGCTGCAATTCTTCGAGCAACGACCAACTTGCGTGCGCACGCAAGAGCATGTCGCACTCTTCGATCTTCGCGCGAAACGCGGACGACGCTTGCAAAAGCTGTCGGCCCATCGCAAACCACTGCGGCCCTTGTCCGGAAAACACGAACGCGAGTTTGCGCGCTTCCTCCGATTCTTTGCGGCCCGCGCGTTTTTCGCCTTTTAAAAAAGCCTCAAGCTGCGCAAGCAATTCGTCTTTATCTTTTCCTGCGAATGCAATGCGATACTCATGATGCGAGCGCCGCACGCTGGCGGTGAAGCAGGCGTGGGGCAGAGAGCTTAGGGCTTGGGGCAAAAAAGATTGATAAGAGCGCGCGAGCGCTTGCAGTACCTCCGGCGTATGCGCGGAGAGCGGAAGCAAATGGCAGGAGGCAAGGGGCAAGGGGCGATTTGGCTCTTTCTCTTCGTTATCGTCTTTGGCTCCTTGCAATATCACATGCGCGTTCGTGCCTGAAATGCCGAATGAACTCACGCCTGCGAAGCGTGCGCCATTACTCGCGGGCCATGCCGTGAGCTGTGTTGGAATCCGCGCTGGAATCTCGTCAAGCGAGATGAGCGGATTGAGTTGCTTGAAGTGCAGATGCGGCGGAATCTCTTCGTGCTGCATTGCGAGCACGGTTTTGATCAAGCCCATCACGCCCGCGGCGCCTTCGAGATGGCCGAAGTTCGTTTTCACCGAGCCGATGAAAAGCGGCGCATTTGCGTCGCGGCCTTCGCGATACACATTGCCGAGCGCGCGCACTTCGATGGGATCGCCGAGCGGCGTGCCCGTGCCGTGCGCTTCGATATAACTCACTTGCTCCGGCTTCGCGTTCGCGTTCGCCAGCGCCGCGCGAATCACGGCCTCTTGCGCGGGACCATTCGGCGCGGTGAGGCCGTTGCTGCGTCCGTCTTGATTCACTGCGCTGCCGCGAATGAGCGCGAGAATATTATCGCCATCAGTGAGTGCATCGGAAAGCCGTTTGAGCACGACCACGCCGCAACCTTCGCCGCGCACATAACCGTTCGCCGCAGCATCAAAAGTTTTGCAGCGGCCGTCCGGCGACATCGCGCCGACTTTGCAAAAGTAAATCGTGTTCTCCGGCGTCAACATGAGATTCACGCCGCCCGCGAGCGCCATATCCGATTCGCGATTGCGCAAGCTTTGACACGCAAGATGCACCGTCACCAAAGAAGAGGAACACGCCGTATCGATCGCGAGACTCGGGCCTTGCAAGCCGAGGCAATATGACAAGCGTCCAGTCAACACGCTCTGCGCAATGCCCGTGAAGCAATAGCCGTCGATCATCGTCGTATCGCCGGAATACAAATGCTTCTGCGCATACTCATTGAAGCACACGCCCATGAACACGCCCGTGCGACTATTGAGCAGGCGCTCTTTCGTTTGCCCCGCATGCTCGAGCGCTTCCCAACTCGTTTCGAGCAGAAGACGCTGCTGCGGATCCATGCTCACGGCCTCGCGCGGCGTGATGCCGAAGAATAGCGCGTCGAATTTATCGATGTCAGCGAGAAAGCCGCCGTAGCGCGTGTACATTTTGCCGGGCGCGTCTTTGTCGGCATCGAAATGCTCATTAAGATTCCAACGCTCCTGCGGCACTTCGGTAATCGCATCCACGCCGTTACGGAGCAATTGCCAAAACGATTCGGCATCATGCACACCGCCGGGCGCGCGACAGCCAATGCCGACGATGGCGATCGGCTCGTTGCTGCGTCGCTCATACTCGTCGAGCTTCTTCTGCATCTTGTCGAGCGTGAGCAGCGCGCGTTTAAGCGGCGTGAGATTTTCGGAAGTGGTGCTCAAGCGAGCTCCTACATGACTTGCGGATTTTAATTTTAGATGTGTGCTTCTCTGCCTCAAATGTCATTCTGGGAGAATCTTCCCTTGTGCTCGGAAAACACTCGTTGCGCGTTGTGCTCCCTGTGTCCGGCATAGTTTGACAATTGAAATTTGAATCGCGATCAGCTTCACAGTGAAGAAACATTATTCAAGAGCTTTCACACCATCCGAACTCATCCCCCTGCCCTTCTCTTAAAAGAGAAGGGCAGAAAAGATTTTGCATGCGATGGAATTTTTTTCCTTCTCGGATAAAGCGATTTTTAAAACTCCAAACATGCACTCCCCGTTCTCTTCGAAAGAGAAGGCGGGGCAATGGAATGAGTTCGAAGGAGTTCATTACCGGTGAGATTTTTTAACTAGGTTGCTTTGCCGGGGGATTGTTTCCCCGACCGCCTCCCGAATCATTACCCGTTTTGCTCGGCCAGTTGGGATTGGGCGGATTGGCACTCCCGCTCCCCTTTCCGCCGCCCTTCCCACCGCCGCTGCTCGTTCCCTTTCCACCACCACCACTACTGCCTTTGCCACTACTGCTACCTTTTCCCATGTCTGATTCCTTTCATAAATATTGTCGGAATAAGAATGCGCTCGACCTCGTCCGACTCAAGGTAAGCGCCTAGCGGTGAATTGGTCTAATCTAACCGCCCCTCTAGCGCCGCCAATTTTTCCGCGAGCAAAGCTTCGGCGCCTTCTTCACTGAGTTGTTGCACGTGCGTGAGCGCTTGCTGCTCATGCTCCTCGGTTTTCTTTGCTCGTGTGATGGAAGAAGGCGAAGCCGCCGGAAACACTTTTTCTGCGACAAAGCTTGCAATACCGGCGATGGTCGGATAATCAAACACGAGCGAGCCGGGTAACGCGCGGCCCATCGTCGTGCTCAACGCGTTGCGCAGTTCCACCGTCATCAATGAATCAAGCCCCATTTCACGCAACGGCTGGCTCACATCCACGCGGCGCGAGGGCGGCAAACCGAGAATCTTCACCGTCTGCTCGCGCACATGTGCGAGAATGAAGCTCGCGCGCTTGTCCGGCAACGTGTTTTGCAAATGCTGCTCAAAACTGATTTGCGGTTGCTCTGCTTGCGTTGTCGTCGCGTGCGGCTTGGTGATGAGCGCGCGCAGAAGTGGCGGCGTGGTGTTGCCGCGTTGTTGCGCGTAGGTGTTCCAGTTGATCGGCAGCACACCAAGTTGCGGCGCATCAAATTGAAGTGCGTGCGCCAATGCTTCCCAACCTTGTTCCATGTTGATGAGCTGCAGGCCTTGCGCAGTCCAACGACGGCGCTCACGCGTGCTCAACGCTGCAGCCATGCCAACTTCCGCCCACGGCCCCCAATTGAGACTAAGCGTTTTCAAACCGAGAGAAGAGCGCCATTGCGCGAAAGCATCGAGAAAAGCATTGGCCGCGGCATAATTGCTCTGGCCTTTGAAACCGAGCACGGAAACCACGGAAGAAAAGAGCACGAAGAAATCGAGTGGCGTCTCGCGCGTCAAATTGTGTAGATGCCATGCGCCCGCGACTTTCGGCGCCATCGCGGTTTCAAAATTTTCCCAACGCTGTTGCAGCAGCAACGCGTCTTGCAGCACGCCCGCAGCGTGAATGATGCCGCGCAAAGGCGGCATGCTGTTTTTGATTTCATCGAGCACGCGCGCCACGTCGTTTTCGAGAGCGACATCGCCGCGAACGATCAGAACCTGTGCGCCTTGTGCGCGCAGCGCCTCAATCTTCTCTTCCGCAACAAGCGAAGGCGCGCTGCGGCTCATCAACGCGAGATGCCGCGCACCGCGTTGCACCAACCATTGCGCGAGGCTCAAGCCCAACCCGCCGAGGCCGCCGGTTATTAATATCGTAGATTGTGGATGGTCGATAGTAGATCGTGGCTTCTCCAATGATTGCGACGATCGACTATCCACCATCCACGATCCACGATCTTCTTGCTTCACACTCACCACCACCTTCCCAATATGCTTCGCCTGCGCCATGTAACGAAACGCGGCCACGGCCTCGGACAATTCATAATCGCGGTGCGGCAAAGGCCGGAGCACATTGCTTGCAAAGAGCGCCATCAACTCGCGAAAAATTTTGCCGACCAGCTCGGGTTGCGTTTGTGCCATGTGATCGAGCGCGATCACATGATATGCCGCATGCGGCTTGGCTTGCGCGAATTGTTCTTTGCTCCAAATGTCGCGCTTGCCGATTTCCAAAAAGCAACCGTGCGGTGAGAGCACCTCCACACTGCGCGCGATAAAATCGCCGGTGAGCGAGTTGAGCACGAGATCGACGCCGCGACCATTGGTGCGCTGCATGATCGTTTCGGCGAAATCAAGCGTGCGCGAGTTGAGAATGTGTTGCACGCCGAGCGCTTGCAAATGCGCGTGCTTCTCCGGGCTGCTCGCTGTGGCAAAAATTTCCGCGCCTGCGGCTTGCGCAATTTGTACTGCGGACAAACCCACGCCGCCCGCAGCCGCATGCAGCAACACGCGCGCGCCGCGCGGCATATGCGCGAGATGATGCATGCCGTAATACGCCGTCAAAAACGTGACCGGAATCGTCGCGGCTTCGGCAAACGAAAACGTTTGGGGTTTATGAACAACCAACTCGGCATGCGTGCGCACATGCGAACTAAAACTGCCGAAAGCCATGGCGAGCACTTCCTCGCCGACTTGAAATTGCGTGACGTTTTCGCCGACCGCGCTGATCACGCCGGAGCACTCGAGTCCGAGCGGGCCAGCCTCGCCGGGATACATGTTGAGCGCATTGAGCACATCGCGAAAATTGAGCCCCGTGGCGCGCACTTCGATTTCAACTTCGTGCGGCGCGAGACGCGCATAACGCACCGGCCGCAGTTTCAAATGATCCAACACGCCGTCGCGCGACTTCTGCAAACGATAGGGTCGCGCCGAAGGAATCGTGAGTTTGCTCTCTTCTTGTGCTGCATGTTGCTCCTTGCGCACCAAACGCGCGACGTAACGCACGCCGTTGCGATACGCGATCTGATCTTCGTCGTTGTGGTGAAGAAGCTCTTGCTGGATGCTGGTTGTTGGTTGTTGGTCGTTGGTTGCTGGTTGCTGGTTGCTTGTTGCTCGTTGCTGGTTGCTCGTTGCTGATTGTTCGTCGCTCTCTGCGCCTTGCTCCTTGCCCCTTGCCTCAACATCAATGCAAACCGTGCGTAGCTCTGGATGCTCAAGCGCGAGCACACGCGCCATGCCCCACAGCGACGTTTGTGCAAGGATTCCCCTCTTGAGGGGGGTGTTGCCACGTGTCGAAAAAATTTTCTCTTCTTCATGATGCTGCGCGACACCCCCCTGGCCCCCCTCAAGGGGGGAATTATAGAGAGCATGCGCGCCTTCTGTGATCAACCACAAACGCGGCGGAGTTTTTTCAGCGATGCGCGCGAGCGCTTGCACGAGATGCAGCACGCTGCCGCACGTCAATTGTTGCGCAGCGAGCAAAGCTTCGGGGTTTTGATTAACCAGCGCAACAGCGTCGAGACTCCACAGATGAATCAAACCTGTGAGCGGCGCACGATCCCTCGCGAGCACTTCGTGGAGCATACGGTCATATTCTTCCGGCGCCATGAAGTCGATTTCATGAGCCTCGTGCGGCAAGAGCATTTGTTCCAACCTCGGCTGGGCCGAGGTTTCGTCATCGCTTGAGTCGGGACTCTCGCCCAAAGGCATTCCACGGCCAAGCCGTGGAAGGAGCGGCTCATGTGCGGCGTCATACTTCGCATAAACGAGCACACACGTCTCGCCTCGCGCACGCAGTTGTTGCGCGAGTTGTTCGCCGCGGCCGCTGCGATCCGCGAAGAGCAGCCAATTGCCGGAAGCGCGTGCGTTGTTGTGCTCTGTCGCACTGAGCGCTTGCGGCTGCCAGATTTTTTCATAGAACCAATCTTGCGTGTGCGCTTGTTGCGTGAGTCGTTGCAAAGCCGCATCATCCGCGCGTTTGAGCAAGAGGCCTTTGACTTCGCCGAGGCAGACGCCGCGATCATCATACCAGCGCAGGGCACCGGTGTAGGTTTCTTGCCCCGCTTGTGCGGAAGATTGCAATTCGGCGTGGCACCACAGCGGCGCGACGAGCGGTTGCGCAAGCTCCATTTCATCAAAGCCCACGGGCAGATAAAGACATGGCTCGTCCTCATTCATGGCAAGGCACGCGAGCAAAAGTTGAATGCTCGCATCGAGCAACGCGGGCGCGGTGAAATAATTTTTCGCTTCGGAAGCGAGTGCTTCCTTCAATTGCAAGCGCCCGAGCGCTTCGCCTTCTCTGCGCCAAAGTTTTTCTATTGCACGAAACTTCGGGCCGACGAATGCGCCAAGGTCCGCGCGGCTTTGATAAAAATTTTCGCCGGAGATCTCTTCGGTGCAACGCGCTTGCACAGTTTGTGGATTAAAAGCAGAGGACTGTGCTACGATATCGGCGACGGAAATTTTTCCGGTGACGTGCGTGGTCCATGCGCGCGCGCCTGCTTCGGCATCACCGGCAAGCCGAAGAATTTGAAAACGCGCTTCGCTTTCGCCTTCCGGCGTAGCAATGAATTGCAGCGTATGCGTCTGCTCTTCCTGCAAAGGCAGCGCAGTGAGAATGGAAAACTCACGTACGGCGCACGGGCCTTCGCCGAAAATTTGTTGCGCCGCGGCGAGCGCCATTTCCATATAACCCGCGGCAGGAAACACGGCGAGATTGTGAAAACGATGATCGCTCAAGAAATCCGGCGCGGTGGTTTGCACACGGCTTTCGAACTGAATTTCTTTCAGCGCTGAACGAAGGCGCGCGCCGAGGAGCGGATGCGAGGATTGAGGATCGAGGATCGAGGATCGAGCGTCGTGAGCAACGATCTTCGATTCTCTATCTTCAACCCTCGAGATTTCCTCGATCCAATACCGTTCGCGTTGAAACGGATAGAGCGGCAGCTTCACGCGCTTGCGCACGGGCGCGTTGAAGATCACCTCCCAATTCGGTGCGAGGCCGTGACAATAAAGCGCGCCGAGGCTTGCGAGAGTTTGCTCGTCATCATTCTTATTTTGCCGCAATGAAGGCAGCCAGGCCGCAGCGCCCTCCGGCAGGCAACGCATGCCCATACTGGAGAGCGTGGGATTGGGTCCGATTTCCAGAAAGAGAGTGCAGCCGTGCGCGTGCAAAACGTGAATGCCTTCTGCAAAACGCACGGCGGCACGCACGTGTTCGCGCCAGTATTTTGCGTCGGGAATTTCGCCCTCGGCAAACACGCGGCCAGTGAGATTGGAAAGGAGCGGAAGGCGCGGCGCATGAAACGTGATCTCGCTTGCAATGCGCTCGAACGCGTCGAGCATCGGCGCCATGAGCGGTGAATGAAACGCATGCGAAACCACGAGCGCTTTCGTTTTAATTCCATCGGCGTGCAATTTCGCGAGAACGCTTTGCACTTCCTGCTCACGGCCGGAGATGACAATATTCTCCGGGCCGTTGTATGCGGCAATGGCAACGTGCTCGGCAAACGGCGCGAGTATTTGCTCGGCTTTTTCTTTATCAACAAAAACCGCGGCCATGACGCCACCGCGAGGCAACGCCTGCATCAAACGACCGCGCGCTGCGATCAACTTCAAACCATCTTCTAAACTGAACACGCCCGCGACGCAAGCAGCAACGTATTCGCCGACGCTGTGGCCGAGCAGCATGCTTGGTTCAATGCCCCACGAGCGCCACAACTCGGCGAGCGCGTACTCGATTGAAAAGAGCGCGGGCTGCGTGTAGCAGGTTTGATGGAGCAAGTGCTCGATGTTCAGTGGCCAGTAATCAGTAATCAGTGATCGGTGATCAGTATTCTGCATGGAGGGATTATGGCCGCTCTCCACCTGAGATGTCATTCTGGAAGAAACTTCCCTAGCGCTAGGCATAGCGCCCAGTTCTAGGGAAGTTCCTTCCAGGATGACAGAATTAGACGAAGGCGTGGAATCATCATTAAACAAAACCGAAAGCAGCGAACGATCTAAATGCGGTCGCAAAATTTCGTCACAGCGTTGCACTGCCGCGCGAAACACGGGCTGCGTTTCATAAAGCGCGCGCCCCATGTTGCAGTATTGCGCGCCTTGACCCGTGAAGAGAAAAGCGAGTTTGGGCAGCGTGGTGTTCTTCGCGTGCGCGTGCGTTACGTGCGCGGCATTGCTGCCGTTTGCAAATGCAGCGAGTTGCGCGCGCATTTCTTCATGCGAGGCGGCAACCAGCGCCACGCGATGCGCGAAATGCGCGCGCGTTGCGGTCGCAGAGTAGCAAGTATCGCGTAGCGCGGAGGAGTTGTCGCCTGCCAAATGTTTTTCAAACTTCGTCGCGAGATCACGCAATGCGTTTTCAGTTTTCGCGGAGAGACAGAGAAGGTTTTGCCTCTGCTCACGCAACGGCTCGGCCGTTGCATGCTTTGCCCGCGACAGATTTTCGTTCTCATCACACGAACCCTCGGCCAAGCCGAGGGTGGAGCGGGTTTGTGTCCAGCCCTCCATGACGATATGCGCGTTCGTGCCCGTCACGCCGAAAGAGTTGACGCCAGCATAAAGTGGCGCATCACTCATGGGCCACGGCATGAAGTGTTGCGGCACTTTGAATTGCCATTCTTCCCATTTGATTTTGGGATTCGGATGGTTGCAATGCAAACTCGGCGGCAGCGCGCGTTCTTTCAAACACAGCGCGAGCTTGATCAAGCCCGCAATGCCCGAGGCCGCTTCAGCGTGACCGAGATTGGTTTTCACCGAACCGATCCAACACGGCTGCTCTTGCGCGCGATTGACACTGAGTACGCGGCTCAATGCTTCCAACTCAACCGGATCGCCGACCGCGGTGCCGGTGCCATGCGCTTCGATATATTGCACGAGTTGCGGCGCAACTCCGGCATTGCGATACGCCGCGAGCAACATGTCGTGTTGCGTTTGCACGCCGGGCGCAACGAGCAAGCCGCTGCTCTGTCCATCATTATTCACGGCGCTGCCGCGAATGAGCGCGTAAATCGGATCGCGCGCGGCGAGCGCATCG
Organism: bacterium; assembly: GCA_041918175.1. Lineage (GTDB taxonomy): Bacteria > Zhuqueibacterota > Zhuqueibacteria > Zhuqueibacterales > Zhuqueibacteraceae > JABWAN01. The sequence continues at coordinate 30,778 of JAYRWE010000121.1, read as the reverse complement.
GAAAGTCGTTTGAGAAGAATGATGCCGCAACCTTCGCTGCGCACATAGCCGTTCGCGCTCGCATCGCCGAACTTGCACAAGCCGTCCGGTGCAAGCATCTTCGAGCGCGAATAGCCCACGGAGATGTACGGCTTGAGCATGAGATTGACGCCGCCCGCAAGCGCGAGGTCGCTTTCATGGCTGCGCAAACTTTGACACGCGAGATGCACGGCCACTAGCGAAGAAGAGCACGCGGTGTCGAGCGTCATGCTCGGGCCTTGCAGATCGAAAAAATAATTGAGCCGGCCCGAGGCGGAATGGCGACCGCCGCCGTTGGTGATATACAAATCGAAATGGTTTGTCGCGTCTTGCATGCGGTCTTCATATTCGTTCGTCCACATGCCGAGAAACACGCCGCCGCGACGGCCGGCCCACGCGCGCGGCGCAATGCCCGCGTCTTCAAATGCTTCCCATGCGGTTTCCAAAAGCAATCGTTGTTGCGGATCAAGACAACGCGCTTCACGCGGCGCGATCTCGAAAAAGTGCGCATCGAATTTATCCAAACCGGAAAGAAAGCCGCCGCGCGGAGTGATGATTTTTCCGGGCGCGTTCGGTGTTTTGTCATAAAGTTTGCGCAACTCGGGACGGTCATCCGGAATCTCGGTAATGGCGTCAACACCATTTTGCAGCAAGCGCCAAAACGAGGCCGGAGAATCGCCGCCGCCGGGAAAGCGGCAGCCGATGCCAATGAGGGCAATGGGTTCGTGGAGATGTGAGCCGGGATTTATCATGGGGATGAAAGCGGACGTTTGTAGTGATGCCTTTAGGCATTCTAATCATTCTGAAACGCCTGAAGGTGTGACTACAAGCGTATTCTATAAAAAAATCGTCGTGAGGCCCCTCATGAGTTTTGATTTTCAAAATCGAAAATCTCCTCCTCGGCGCTGTCATTCAGACGGAATCTTTTTAAGCACTGGAATGAATCTCCAGCGAGTAAAAGGATTCCTTCTGAATGACACGAGAGGGGGCGCGTGCTCGATAACCGAATTTAAAAATCAAAACGCATGAGGCATTCCTGCGGACGCTTGCGCCCTTTTAGTTTATATGCCGCGATAGCCGAAAGCATGCACCGCTTCGGCGATGAGAGAAAGATCAACGTCGCCGCCGCGCGTCAACGCATCTTCCGAGGGCGTGAGCACTGTGAGAGCCTTATTCAAATCATACTCTGCAACGCCCAGCCATGCGAACAACTCGTGAATCGTGGCTGCGCTTTGGGTGAGCAAGTCTTCATAGCGCACCAAACGGTAGCGCGGATGGTTTTTATATTTTTCCCACACCGGAAAATTTTGATGCGCCCACTTCACCAACAAGAATCGCTCGGGATTGTTTTCGGGCACGAACCAGCCGTTCTGCTTGGCGCGCTTTTGTCCTTTCTTCCACAAGCTGCCCGCGGCAATCGCCGCCGGGTTGCGCACCAAATGGAGAAAGCGCAACTCGGGATGCATTTCGAGCAGCAAATCGAGATGATGCAAGTTACGCGGATTTTTCCAGCCGAAATATTGGTATTGCTCCTGCGCGCCTGCGGGAATCTGTGCGAGAATGAATTGCATGAACGCTTCAATGTGCGGTCGCCGCTCTTCCGCAGAGGCTTCTTTCATCTCAAGAAAGCTTTTGCTCTCTTTGCTGTCTTTGGAATTGGGGCTGCACGCCTGATCGAGAAAAATTTTCGGCGAGGCTTCTAAAATGTCGCGCAGGGCGCGGCTGCCCGAACCGCCGCTGCATCCGATCACGACCGGCGACAAACCGAGGGTTTCCATTTTTAATTCCTCTCATTCAAACCGCGAGTGGACGCCAATGAACGCGAATGAAAAACAATAGCGTTTATTCGCGACGATTAACGGTTAAAAATTTGGGCCGAATTAAACGTTGCGCAAAGGACAGCCCGCGGCGCGCACAAGACCGACAAACTTGCTCATGATTTTTTCAAACGAGTAATGCTTGAGATAATATGCGCGCGGAGAGTAGCGCGGCAGGTTATCCAAGATTTCGGCAATGCCGAGATGAAATTCTTCCGGTCGTTTGACCAAACCGGCTTGCGGACCAACGTAACGCGTGCCAGCAACCAAGTAGGCGTTGACCAGCGCGGGAACATCCGCGGCCATGTATTCCAAAATCGCGCGCGGCACGGCATCCATCACGGAGCACATGACGCCCATGCGGGCTTGGTTGATATAGTAATTCACTTCTTCCTTCAATACCTCGCCGGTAAAATGCACGTCGAGCTTTAATTCTACCGCAAGACGCTCCAGCTCGGCGCGATAGCCGCGACGGTCATCGCCCACGCACAGGCAACGCAACTTGCGCTCGGGCAGCTTGGCGAGCGCATGAAACAACAACTCATGATTCTTGCGTTCGCGCAAATAAGCCACATAGCACACGTCATATTTTTTTTCGAGTGGGAGCGGGCAATGTGCGGCTTCGTAGTCGATGAGCTTGTCCCAAATCGCGCATTGCACATGTGGATAACGCGAGAGCACTTTTTTGCGCTGCTTTTCTTCATCCACCAAACAAAGGTTATAAAGTTCGAGATGCTCGATATTCCACGGACGCCACTCTTTGGAGTAAACCATTTTGAAACTCTTCGGGCAGAGCTCAAAGATTTGGCGCAAATAAGGCGGAAACTCCGTGCCTTCGACCCAAAGAATATCAGGTTGGCCGTGCGCGGCGATATAATCCGCCAATGCTTCGGAATGTTGGCGCTGATTGCAGGGAAAGAGCTTCGTGTTCAGTTGACCGGGAGCAATGATTTCGTGATAAGCGCCGCTCCAAAATTTCCACTCTTCCGCGGAGCTGATGAGTTTGTATTTCTGCAAGCCGAAGATAATGTTCTTCGAACTGCTGCCGGCTTTCGCGGAAATTTTCATGCTTTCCAATGCGGCACGATCAAGCTCGGGAACGGCGTGCTCTTGCGCTTTGAATACGGTGCTGTCAACTTTACTGCGAATAAAAACCAGCTTCATCGTTCTTCCTTGCAGAAAACGAGATCATGGGCGCTCGCTACAAATGGGTTTATGCTTGCGGCCTTCAACGCAAGCGGGTGCGTTTTGTCGGTGCAACATGGCAAATATGCTCATGGCTCAAGCCGCGCGCCCCATTCCCTTCCCATGATCATACCCGCAGTCTCCAAATATTGCAAAGAACGCCTGTCAAGATTTTTTACGGCCAAAAACATTTTGCTGATGAGAAAGGCGAGCGCGTACCATGCGAGGCGTTTTGCATCGCAGGCCCACGGCACATGCTGCGCATAGCCTGCAATAAAAAGCTCCGTGGCCTCAAGCAAGCGCGGGCGCGGCAGCTCTTGGCTCAATTCTAGAAACTGCAGCGAGGCGATAAACTCCGCCACGTCGGCGAGCGGATCGCCCAGGGCCAGCGCATCGAAATCAATGAGCGCCAATTCCGATTCGCGCAGCAACATTTGTTCGAGACGAATCGCGCCGTGCGTGGTGACCAGCGGCAATGTAGTTTGCGCGAAGGCGCTCTGCTGCGCCGTGAGGCAATCCATCCAGCGCGTGATTTCCTCGCGTAAATGCGGCGCGAGAAACATCAACTCTGCGGCGTCGTCGGCCGCGGTTTTCAGCGCATCGGTCATCTCCGGGCCGGGGCGCAAACTTGGCATCTCGCTCTTGTGCAAATCAGCGAGCGCCAAGCCGAGGCGCGGAAAGAGTGTTGCCCAATTCTGCTCGTGCAACACGTCGATGAGCGGCGCGCCGGACCATTCTTCCTGCCAGAACGTATTGACCTCTTCGAGATGGCGAATGGGGCGGGGAATCTGCACGAACGCAGCATGCTTGCGGCTGTGGTCATAGGCCGCGCGGAGAATTTCGAAATGATAGCGGCTTTTTGCGTCGTGATACGTTTTGCTATAAAACGTACGGCGCTGCGCTTCCTGTTTTGGGCCGATAAAATCGACGTGATAACGCAACACGCAACGTTTGCCGGGCATGTATTTCACGCGATCAAATGCAACGCGCTCTGCCCGCCAAGCGTCATCAAAGCCGAACTCCGCCAACGAAGCATTGACGGTCTCTTTGATGAAATCGAGATCGACCATGCGGCTGAGCCAATCCATTTTGGGATCATGCGGAAAGCTCCACATGGCCATGTCAAGGTCGGGCCAAAAACTGACGGGCTCCCACGTTGGTTCGTTGGGAATTTGAATCACGCCATGAGCGCCGGACGTTGCCATTTCATCGAAACGTTTGCGCGCGCGTTTGTGCGGGAAGATTTTGCCGAAGAACCATTGCTTGATTCTCGCGTCCGAACCGTTGTGCATGGTCACGCGATAGAGCAACGTGCAGCTTTGTCCGGGGCGATAATAAATTTTTTCAATCGCACAGTGATTGACTTCATACGCAGGCGCAGCGGTGCGGAAATAGTGCGCGAACTGCGCCGACATCGCGGCCGGGTCGGTCACTTGTTCGAGATGCCGCAATTGCGAGTCGTTAAGCGTTTGCAGATGCATGTTGTCTTTTAAAATCGTGATCGCGGCGACGCGCTCGCGGCCTTGCGTCGTATTCGCCGAAATAGGGAGAAGCACTTTCTTACGCTTCCTCTCTCATCACTTCACCAATCCATCACTCCATCAATCCACTTCACCCCACGCGCACCTTGCCTTCTAAAATCGCCTCGGCCATAAGCAACAGCTTGCCGACCATACTTTCGTAATCGCGCTTGGAAACCTTCGTCCCTTTTTCCAAACACTTCTTTACTTCGCGCGAGAACAGATACGCCGCGCTATACCATTGCAGCACGTCGTGCGGCAGCCCCCATGTTGCGTGCGCGCGATAGGCATTGCAAAACGCTGCGACGGCGGCGCGCGCCTGCTCTTCCGTGCTCAAACCTTTGAGTGGGAGATAAAGCAGATACGCAATGAAGCCGCCGACTTCGGAGATCGGATTGCCTTGAACCAGATCGTCGAAATCGATGAGCGCGAGACGATCTTCCACCAGCAGCAATTGCGTGAGGCGAAACGCGCCGTGCAGCGGCGTATTTGCCACGCGCGGGAGTTGAGAAAATTTTGTGCGCAGCGCGGCGTCAATCGTTTGTGCGCGTGACAGATGCTCCGGCGCACTTTCAGCCAAGCGCACTAAAATTTTTTCGCATTCATAAAGCTCATGCTCCGCCGCACGCGCTTCCAAGCGCTCGAACGTGCTTTGCTGAAACTGCGCGAGCATGGCGCCCGACTTTGCGGCGACGGCAGGCAGGTCGAGATTCGGCAAAAGTTGATCGACGTTGCGACCCTGCAAACCGCGCTGAAAAAAAAGATTCAGTTTTGCGTCGCACAGCAACGGCTCCGGAATCAACAGCGCTCCGCTTTGGCACACGGGCGCTTGCCAGAGGCTTTGCAATTTGCGAAACAGCGGCTTGACGGAAGTTTTCGAGCTGAAGATTTTGCTATACAGCACCAACTCGCTGCGTTCGCTTCCGTCTTCTGTTTCCAAAAACAAAACGTGGCGCAACGTGCAGCGCGTTTGCGCCGCATATTTGATGACGCGCGTTTGTACCTCGCGCAGAATAAATTTCGCGGGAAGATTGAGCGCGGGCCAATGCTCTTGCAAGAGCGCGCGCAGCCGCTCCGCATCGACCAATGTGGCGAGGTGTTTTATTTTGGGATCATTGGGGAAACCCCAAAGCAACATGTTGTGCTCGGGCAGAAGATGAAGCGCCGGGCCAAACGCAGTCGCGGCGGAAAGCGTTTGCTGCAAGCGTTCATAACGTTGCGTGAGAGTATCCTCCGCGGCAATCGTGCCCACGAAAATTTGCTGCCCGCTTTTGCCGGTCTCCACCTCGGAGACATGCAGCAAATAACTCAACGTGCATTTGCGGCCGGGTTTGTAATCGCAATCCGTGACCTCGATCCGCTGAATGCTATAGCGCCCTTCGACAAAGCCCGGCATGGTGTTTTGCAAAACTTTTTGCATCGCAGCGGGGTTGCTCACCACGCTGAGTTGGGGAAGCTGCGGATCCTCCGGCAGCTTCGCGACGAAAGCCATTGTACCTCTCCTTGCAAAAACATTTCCTCAAGATTACCCAAAAACAACTTCCTTAACCCGAACGAGTCCGAGCTAAACAAGAAAAGCTCATCCGCCGAAATTCACCGAAGCCACCGAGTGTCGCCGAAGAAAAGCTTTTTTCGGTGAAACTCGGTGGTTTCGGCGTCGCTCGGCGGAAAAGTTTTTTTACAACGATCAAACTTCTTAGATACTAATTATGCCGCAGCCAAAGCGACCTCTTCCTCTTTTGCAGCCGCGACTTCGTTCTGCGTGTTGCGTTCGCCGCTCATGAGTTGCGGCTCGATTTGCAGATTGTACAATTCGCGATACGCCTTCGAAGTGCGCATCAATTCTTCATGCGTGCCAATCGTCGTGGGCGTGCCTTTTTCCAAAACGATAATTTTATCGGCGCGCGCGATGGTGGAAAATTTATGCGCGATCATGAACACGGTTTTATCTCTCATGAGCACCTCGAGCGCCGCATGAATCGCGGCTTCGGTGCGCGCATCCAGCGCGGTGGCCGGCTCGTCGAGAATCATGATCGGCGTGTTGCGCACAATTGCGCGCGCGAGATTGAGGCGCTGCTTCTGTCCGCCGGAAAGATTATCGCCGCCTTCGGAGATCATCGTGTCGTAGCCCTCGGGCATGGCCATAATGAAATCGTGCGCTTGCGCCAATTTTGCGGCCTGCATGATTTCCGCTTCGGTCACGCCGGGTTTGCCAAATTCGAGGTTCTCGCGCACGGTCTTGTTGAAGAGTTGCGCGTCTTGCATGACCACGGTCATTTGGTTGCGCAAAGATTTGAGCGTGAAACGATTGCTCGGCACGCCGTCGAAGAGAATCTCGCCGCGCTGCGGATCATAAAAGCGGAGCAGCAGATTCACGAAAGTGGATTTGCCCGCGCCGCTGTGACCGACGATGGCAATCATCTCGCCGGGTTGCACTGTGAGACTGAGTTTCTTAAAAATTTCCGCGCCCGGCTCGTAGGCAAAATCCACATCGCGAAATTCAATGCGGCCGGTGAATGCCGGAGCCGGAATCGCGTTGGGCGCATCGACCACGATTTTATCATACTCCACCAATTCCAAAATGCGCTCCGCGGATACTTGCGATTTGGCGATGTCGAGAAACATCTCCGCGAACTTGTCGAGCGGGCTATAGAGCTTGCGCAGATACGTGACGAAGAGCACGAGCGTGCCGACCGAGAGCACGGCGTCGAGCGCGAGCGTGCCGCCGTAATACACCACGCCCGCGGTGCCGACAGCGGTAAGAATATCCGTGACGCGCTTAAAAATTTTCGAAAGCTTCAGCGCCTCCAAACCGGACTGCAAACTTTTTTGATTCTCTTTGCGAAAGCGCGCGTGCTGCAAATCTTCGCGGCCATAGGCCTGCACCAATGCCATGCCCGTGACGTTTTCCGAAATCAACGAAGTCACGTCGCCTTCTTTCGAACGCTTCTCCTTCGTGGCTTTGTGCATGCCGCTTCCGAGATGACGATTGTAATAGTACAGAATCGGCATGACGGCGAACGAGATCAACGCGAGGCGCCACTCCATCGTGAGCATCACGATCATGTGCGTCACGATGATGAAAATGCGCCCAAAGAAACCGATGGGCACGGCGATGAGCAGCGTGGGCAACTCGCGCAAATCGGAAGTGAGGCGATAAACCAAATCGCCCGAGCGAAAGACCTCATGAAACGAGAGCGAAAGCTTTTGCAGATGGGCAAAGATGCGCGCGCGAATTTCCGCGCTCATGTTCACACCGACGATGAGAAAGCCGACCTTTTGCAGGTAGCTGATCATGCTGTCGACGATGCTGATCACCACGAATGCGATGGAGAAAACCGCCAAGAGCACGAACGGATCGGTGCCGAACCAAGCTTGAATGAAGAAAAATTTCTCCGGCAGCGGCTGCTTCAAAATGACGTGATCGAGAATCATCGTCAATGCCCACGGCGCAACCAGCGAAAGTGCGGAGGTGAGCATGAGGCTGGCCAGCGAAATGGAGAACAGCTTCCAATTCGTTTTATAATGCCGCGCGAAAACTTTGTATGCCCGCTTGAGAATTTTCCAATTGATGTGCTCCAGCTTGACGGGTTGCCCGCTCTTGGACTTTTTATCTTTCTTCTCTTTTTTATCCTTCTTGCCCATCTATTCTCCAAGACCTCGCTCTCTCTTATGCCGTTAGGCGCTGAAAGTTGGAAAAAAAATCTAACAGTTTCGGGCCACACACGGATCAAAAACTCACGCCGAAAAGCGAAAAGCTTTTTCCGTTAAAAGTAAAATCTTTGCTTTAAAAATCAGCGCATCAAAACCATCTTGCGCATGAGCACGACGTGGTTCGTCTGCAAACGATAAAAGTACAGGCCCGTGGGCAAACCGCTCGCGCGAAACTCTTGCGCATAAACCCCGGGCGCATGCCGACCGCGCACGAGCGTTTGCACCTCTTGGCCGAGTGCGTTGAACACTTGCAGCGTCACATCGCCCGCGGTCGGCACCTCATAGCGAATGAGCGTCGTCGCCGTGCGGCCGGCGGGCAATGCCTGCGAAAGAGAAACCGGATTGGGATAATTCTGCGCGAGCCGAAACGCTTGCGGCCGCGCATGCAAATTTTCCGCAACGTGCGTGGGCTTGCCGAGAATCACATGTTTGTAGAGAAAATCGCTTGACCACTGCACAATCTCATCCATGTAGTCGGAAAGCTCATGATCGCCGCCTTGCACCGGACGATAATCGAATGGAATGCCGACTTGCTCCGCGCGATTTTTGATCAACACGGAACTGGTAAAAGGCACATTGTTATCATTCGTGCCGTGAATGATGAGCACCGGCGGCTCGCCCGCTTCCATTTCGGCGACCTCGAACACGCCCGCCATTTCAATGCACGCCGAGACCGCGGAAGAATGGCTCGCGTTGCCGCTCGCGCCTTCGGGTTCAGCATAGGTCGCGTAAAGCGAAGTAATGCCGCCCGCGGATTTTCCGCCCACTGCAATGCACGTCGTATCGATGCGATAAGTTTTTGCGTTTGCGCGCAGCCAACGCACCGAAGCTTTGGCGTCTTCATAAGCTTGGCGCACGGCATCCGGCGTCACGCTGCCGTATAGGCGATATTCAATCGAAGTCGTTACATAGCCGCGTTTCGCAAAACGTTCGGCGAGCGTGACGAAAAAACTATTGCTCTTATCTTTGATGCCGCGAAACCCGCCGCCATGAATCCAAACAATGGCCGGACGTTGCGCCGCAGTGTCGCCGCTGGGTTGATAAAGATCCAATACCAAAGTCTCTTCTTTGCCCGTGGCCAGGTTTACGGCCTTGCCATAAGGCAGATCTTTGGCGACGTTTACAGCTTTGAAGATTTCCTCTTGAAACCTTTGCCCCGTGCTCCCGCCTTGCGCACAAGCGAGTCCGGAGACGATCAAGACAACGGCAGCGATAAAATTTTTCATCATACTTCATCCTTGAAAAAAATGAACGCTCGTAGTGACGCCTTATGAAGTTTGACGATCAAGTTCGAGAGTCAAGTTAGCGCCAGAGTACCGTGTCATTCAGAAGGAATCTTTTTAAGCATTAGGCAGTATCGCCAGCGACTAAAAAGATTCCTCCTGAATGACAACACTGAGGGGATTTCCGAATTTGAAAATCAAAACTCAATAGACGTTGACGGTCAATTGAATTGGATTCGGACGCCTGAAGGCGTTACTACAAATGTGTTGCACTGACAAGTGCATGATCGTGCCCGTTCGTGCTCGCAAGCTCTGCATTCAAATCGCGTTGCCAGCCGTATTGCAGTTCATACAATTCGCGATATTGCTTGCTCTCGCGCAGCAATGCTTCGTGTGTTCCAAAGAAAGCTTTTTGTCCTTCATCCAAGAGCAAGATTTTATCAGCGTTGGTAATCGTGGAAAATTTGTGCGCGATGATGAACGTGGTCTTGCCTTCGGCCAAGCGCTGAATCGCCGTATTCACGAGCGCCTCGGATTTGGCGTCGAGGCCGGTCACGGGTTCGTCCATAATCACCAGCGGCGTGTTGCGAATGATGGCGCGCGCGATGTTGATGCGCTGCCTCTGCCCGCCGGAAACATTGCCGCCGCCCTCGTCAATCATCGTGTCATAGCCTTCCGGCATGGCGGTGATGAAATCGTGCGCTTCCGCACTTTGCGCCGCGACAACAATCTCGCTCTCGGTTGCGCCCAACTTGCCAAAGGCGATGTTTTCACGCACGGTTTGATTGAACAGAATCGCATCTTGCAGCACGATGGTCATTTGCTCGCGCAGCGACTTGATCGTGTATTCGCGCACGTCGTGGCCATCGAGCAGAATTTCGCCTTGTTGCGGATTATGAAAGCGCATGAGCAAACTGACGAGCGTGGATTTGCCCGCGCCGCTTTGGCCCACAATGGCAACCGTCTCTCCGGCCTTGATGCGCAGATTCAAGTCCTGCAAAACGTTTCTGCCTTTTTTATATCCAAACGTGACGTTGCGAAATTCGATATTGCCCTGCAATGCCGGCGCGGGCACGGCGCGCGGATGATCTTGCACGACTTTGTCGTTTTCGACCAATTCCAGCAAACGTTCGCCGGAGGCCATGGCCTTCGCTAAGTTTAAAAAGATGCCGCTAAATTTTTCGAGCGAACCGTAAATGTCGCGCAGGTACGCGATGAAGAGCACGAGCGTGCCGGGCGAAACCTCGCTGCCGAGCGCATAGCGGCCGCCGAAATAAAGCACGCCGCCGGTGCCGAGAATCACGAGTATATCAACCACGCGGCTGTACGTGCGATGCAAACGAAACGCTTCCACGGTCGCGCGCAAACTATCTTGATTGCTATCCACGAGACGCGCGTGCTCTGTGTCTTCGCGGCCATAGGCTTGCACCAATGCCATGGCATTGACGTTTTCCACGAGCACGGAAGCCACTTCGCCTTCTTGATTGCGGCGATTCTTCATCGCCCTCTTCATGCCCGCGCTAAAATAAACGGTCGCAAAATAAATGAACGGCACCGTGGTGAGCGCGATGAGGGCCAAGCGCCAATCCAGCATGAGCATTAAAACGGAATAACCGACGAACGTCACCACGCGGTGCGTCAGGTCTTGCGGGAAGTCGATCAAGATGCTGCTCATCTCTTTCGCATCGGAGGTGAGCAGATAGACCGTGTTGCCGGCGCGCGAGGTTTCATGAAAGGAGAGCGACATGCGCTGCAATTGCGCGAACGCGCGCTCGCGAATGTCCGCGTTGATGCGGTCGCCCGTGCCCGAAACCCAAAATTTGTTGATGTACGTAAAGATCGATTCCAGCGCGATAATCAGCACGATGGAAATGGAAAGCAGCAGCAGGAGCAGCTTGGGATCATCCTCCTGCATGGGCTGGAGAAAGCGGAGATTGGCCGGCAGGCTTTCATCGAGGATGAGGTTGTCCATCACAATTTTGAGCGGCCAGGGACGCAGCATTTCCGTCGCGATGCCCGCGAACAGCGCGAGATAGGCCACGCTCAAAATCTTCCAATACTTTTTATAATGCTGCCCGAAGACACGATAGATGCGCAGGAGGGAACGAGCCTTGACTTTTTCTTTGACCTCCTTCTTGCTCTTCTTGCCCAACTTCCTTTACTCCTTTAGATTTTGCAACGAGGTGACGATCAGCCCCGAGTTGTGAGGATTTTTAATGTTCGCGCTTCAAGTTTGATCACAAAAGCTCGTCTTGCGCATGCATCAAAGCCGACGCGTTTTGGAGCAGGCGACGGGCGCGCACTTGACGCTCATTTTCATCCGGCAAACGCATGCTGATGACGGCGCGGCGCAAATAAGCAAAAGCTTGATACGTGCGCAGCGCCGGCAATTTCGTCGTCGCGGCAGCGGCGAGATATGCTTCCAAAAAGCCGTGGCGCAACTCGCCGCTTTTTTCGCCGAAGCGTTCGGCGAGCGTCACCAAAAAATTACCGACATCGAGCGCGGCATGCGAGCTGCAAAAGCCGTCAAAATCTATAAACAGCGCACGCTCGGCGGTTATGAAAATTTGCGCCAAGTTCAAATCGCCGTGCACTAGGCAAGGCTCCGCGGTTTGCAAGCTTTCATCCGCGCGCATCATCGCAATAAGCTCGAAAACCAACGGCGCAAGTTCGGGATGTTCGCGCGCCAATGCTTCCGGCCCGGGATGGCAATACTTTTCCACATGCTCCTGAAAAGTTTTGACTGCGCCGAGGCGCACCGGCAAGCGATGCAACGCGGCCAAACTTTTTGCGGCTGCTTGCACGGCGCTAAATAACTCATCAGGCTGGGAGAAACTGGTGAGTGCCCGCCCGGAAGCCGCGGTTTGCAATACCATGCCCAGCTCGGGAAGATATGCCAACGGCTGCGGCAAGGAAAACGCCGAAGGTTGTGCTTGCGAAATTTGCCACAACGTTTGCAGCGTAGAAAACACTTCTTGGCCGCGGGCTTTGCGATACAGCTTGCCATACACGACGCGGGCGGACGCGGAATGATCGGCAAATGCCAAATGATATGCGATCACGCCGCGTTTGCCCGGAACGTATTTCAACAGCTCGGCACGAATGTGCGAAAGCGAAACCGGCCCGCCCACGCGCTCCAACACTTCGGAAAGCACGGGCTGCATGTGGACGGCATCTAATGCGCGCTGCATGCCGGGCAGTTTGCGATCGGCCAAAGGTGAATTCAAATACCGTCGATCTCCGTTTTTTCATTCAACGCGATGGCGAGGCCGATCACTTCGAGGCTCTGCGCTTCACGGTCGATCTTAGTAATGGCGCCTTGCAGCTCATCAATGGCAAAGCCTTTCGGCTCTTGCACTTTGATCTTCAGCGGCGTGAAGCCGGTTGCAGGCGCATACTTGCCTTTGATTTTGATCACGTCGCCGGCCTTCAAATCTTTCAAGCCGACGTCTTGGCGCGCGAGATTTTTGATTTGCGCCGTGCCGCTCACTTTGAAATCGCGATGCATGACGCGCAGCGTATTGTTCTCCACGTTCACGCCTTGCAACTTGCCTTCGAGCGAAACATCGTCTTCGTCCGGTTTCACGATGATGCCAAGCGCCGTGAATTTGCCGCCGTCTACGGCTTGGCCCTTCACTTTTACGCGTTGGCCGATTTTCAATTCATCAAAGCCGACAATCTGACTCATGGGTAAAATCACTCCAAAAATTTATGGTTCAGGTGGTTTAATGCGATCGCTGCGCGGAGTGTTGGGGTATTGGGAAATTGGGGTATTGGGATATTCGGATATAGGGAAATGGGGTTGTCATATCAACACTCCATCACTCCATCACTCCATCACTCCATCACTCCATCACTCCAACACTCCAACACTCCATCACTCCAACACTCCATCACTCCAACACTCCATCACTCCAACACTCCAATACTCCAATACTCCAATACCCCAATACCCCAATACCCCCACCTCCGCTCACTCCACTTCTTGCAGCTCCAATTCATCTACTTCTTCATCATCATAACCCGATTTGAAAAACGCGCTATCGGGTGTGATGATCGTGGTTTTCATTTCCACAATGCAGGCAAGCCCCATCTCGACCATGCGTTTGACGCGACGCTCCCAGCCTTCTTCCTGCATGCGCAAACATTTGCAAGCGCGGCGCAAATGTGTCAAGCCTTCATAGAGCGGAATGCGATGCGCAATCGCGGGTTCCATAATGGAAAAATACTCGTCGAGGAATACGTCGATCAGTTCGCGCATCTCCGGCTGGCGTTTGATTTTGCCTTTGAGAAACACCAGCAAATTGCCGAGATCGGAAGCGGGATCGCCATAGCTCAAGGCATCGAAATCAATCAGCCACACATTTTCGTCTTCAATGTGCACTTGGCCGAGGTGAAAGTCGCCATGCAACGTCGTCCTTTGATAATCGCCGTAACTCGCCTCAACTTCATGCGCACCGTTGATGAGCGCCGCGACCGTATCGGCCAGGTTAGGACACGCGAGCGAAAGAAACTCGTGGCGCGGATGGCAACGCGTGAGATGGTCTTTCACCGTGAACGGCTTGCCCGGCACGAGCGGACTTTGATGCAGCTTCGCCAGCGTGCGCGCGACTTGACGCATGTGCTCCGGTTGCGGCGATTTGCGCAAAATATTTTTGACCGGCACGCCGCCGACTTCCTCTTGAAAGAGCATGCACATGGAAGTGGAAAAACTCAGCGGCTCGGGAATGCTGATGTGATCTTGCGCTTCGCGCCGAAAACCGTAATCCCACAGTTGGCGCATATTTTCAAACACCGGCTCGCCGCGATCAGCTTTGAACACTTTGCCGATAACGCGCCACTCGATTTGCTCTCCGCTCTGCGTATCTTGCGCATGCACGCGATAACGCAAAACACAGCGTTGATTGCGCCGGCGCATCACTTCGATGCGAACGTGTTGCACGCGCCAGGCTGCACCCCAATATTCGCGCACCAGCGGTGCGAACACTTCGGCCATGCGCTCCTCACTCATTGCCGCTTCCAGCGTGTACAGCTTGTCTTTGAACTTGAGTACTTCGGACTTCGATGCAGAAGACATGTTGTGGTCCTTCGGTTTTTTTATACCCACATGTCCGGTTGCATCCTTTCAACGGGACTACGAGAAAAGTAACGGTTACCTCATAAGATTAAATCGCAAGCGCCGCGATTGGCGGATCATTCCACGGCGACTTCATAACGCGAAGCCTTTGCAGCATTCAAGCGCGGCTCATGATATTCCGAAATTGCGACGCCGTTTATTGCTTGCCGCAATGCCGCGCCGATTTTTTTGACGTTGCGCAAAGAATCAAAATCTTGTTCGACGCGTTTGCGGCCGGCTTGCCCCAGTTGTCTCGCCCATTCGGGGCGATCAAGCAATTGGGCAATACCATGGGCGCATGCATTCGCATCTTTTTCCGCCACGAGCACGCCGCTCACGCCGTCTTCCACACACTCCGGAATGCCGGAAATATTGGTCGAGACCACGGGAATGCCCAATGCCATGGCCTCGACGATCACGTTGGGAATGCCGTCGCGATCACCGTCGCTTTGTACTTCGCACGCGAGCGCGAAAATATCCGCGCGGCGATAATAGTCGAACAACTCTTCTTGCGACATCGCGCCGAGCAGTTCGATGCGATCTTCCATCTTTAGTTTCTTAATCAAGCTGCGCAGCTCAATTTCCATTTCACCGCCGCCGATGAGGTGGCAATGAAACTTATAACCGCGCTCGCGCAAGAGATGCAGCGCGCGAATCAAAACCGGGAAACCTTTCTTCGGCACAAAGCGGCCCACGGAAAGAATGCGCGGTGTGGAATTTTTTGCGGCGCGCTCTTGTCCGGGAAAACGGTCGAGATCGAGACCGTGATACGCGCGAAAGACATTCGCTTGCGGCCCGCCGACTTTTTCCAAATAATTTTTATTGTAATCCGTGCACGTGGTCACGAACTGCGCCTTCAAAATTTTCTCGCGCAGAAAATCGTGTTCCTGCAAATAGATATCCTTCGCGTGCGCGCTGAAGCTGTATTTGATGCCCGTGAGCCACGTCACGAAATAAGCGACCGTCGTCGGGCCGTGGCTGAAATGCGCATACACATGCGCGAGCGGCACACGTCCGTTGCTTATCGCCGCTTGCGCGTTACAGGCAACGTGATTTTCCACCATGTACGCGGCTTGCGCGAAACGTTTGATAGTGGAAGAACTCCATTGCCGCAAGCTGCGCCACAACGCGAAACGAAACGCCGGCCAATAGCTGCTCGGGCGTCGCCACCAAAGCTTCACATTTGCTTTGATAAACGCCCCAAAGAACGGCCAGAAATAATCCGGAATGTATGTGACCTGCGCGCGCACTTTGCGCACGTTCTCATGCACTTTGGTTTCTCCGGGATTGCGTAAGGCAAAGATGTGCAGCTTGTAGCCCAGCTTTTCCAGCAAGAGCATTTCGTTGATGATGAACGTCTCGGACAGGCGCGGATAGCCTTTCAATAAAACGCCAATCGTTGGTTCGGAGGCCGTATTCATGCGTATACACGAGCTGGTGATCGTTCTTCGGCAACGCTCGCCTCGATTTTGGCGAGAATGGCATTGGCGGCGCGTGTCGCGCCGTTGAGATCGGGCAACGCCATGGCTTTCAAATGATGACCGTCTTGCAGCTTATCATGAATCAATTCGGCAAAGCGCTCCGCGGTGAGTTGATTCGGATGAATCGTGCTAAACCAACCGCGCTCGGACATGATGCGCGTGCGGATCGTTTGCTCCGCGCTCGGGCCGGGACGCGGGACGATGAGCGCGTTTTTGCGAAAGCGCAGCACTTCACTCACCGTGTTATAGCCGGCCATGGAAATCACCAAATCCGCGCGCCGCAAAAAACGAATGCTGTCTTGGCCCATGCGCGAAACCACGATGGGCAAGCCGCGCGCTTTGCTCAAAAGCAGGCCGCGTTGGTCTTTGTGCATAAACGGCCCGGTGGAAACGAAAGCATTGAAGGAAAGATCGCGCCGCAGCAAGCGCACGGCGTCGATGAACTGATCCATGAAGTATGACGCATCTGCGCCGCCGCCGCCGGTGACGAGCACGAACTTGCGATGATCATTCGCAAACAAATCGTGCAAGACTTTATCGGAGAGCGGCGGCTCCGTGGATTCTTCGCGGCACACATAACCGCTGTACGTGGCCTTCTCCGCCAGCGAAGCCGGAAAGCCATACTCTTCGATCACATCGTAAACTTCGGAGCAGCCGTAGATGTTGATCGCATCATAAAAAGTATCGGCCGCGGCAAACGCGCCTTCGTTTTGCCATTGTTGATGAATCACGTTCGGCGCGCCGAGAATGTCGCGAATGCCGAGCACGATTTTCGTGTGCGGGCTGTGCTTTTTGATGAACTCTAGCGGCATGGCCAATTCGCCGAGCGCGCCGTGCGGCATATGATCGACCATAAAAATGTGCGGCTGAAAACTGAGCGCGACATTTTTAATGATCTCCGAGCGGATCGTGAGCAATTCGCGATAAGGCATGGTCAAACGATCCGGCCGCCACACGCCGGTATCGACTTTTACAATCGTTGGAATTTTCACGAAGTCACACTTGGGCGGCATTTTGAAAAACGGCGCCACCGGCGAGTCGGCAATGATCAAGATCGAAGCTTCCGGGCTGCGTCTTTTTATTTGCAGGCAAATGTTCAGATTGCGGCGCAAATGCCCGAGACCAAAGCCGTCTTGGGAATAGATGAGAATTTTAGGTGCTACTTGATTTGACATATTTAATTTTGGATGTCTACAGTCACCAACCCATTGAGTGAGAAAACCTGCGCGTCTCACCGTGTGAACGGAGTTACGCGACAACCGAAAAATATCTTACGACGCCAGCGCGAGCTTGGGCACATGCACAGCCGTGCGCCCGGCGAACAAACGTGTGCGTTCCACGATCGTCGTAAAACCCTCTTGCGGAATAGCTTCATATTGCGCCTTCTGCACGAGGCGCGGCCCGGCAAACAGAATTTTTTCCAGCTTTTCGCGCAATAAAGTCGGATCAAAATCTGCGGGCGTGATCGCCTGCACCAATCCGCGTTCTTGCAGAAGTTGAGCGCGATAATAATTCCCGGGATGCTCTTTGTGATTGGGCACCACCAGCGCGGTTTTGCGATGCGCCAACACTTCGCACATCACATTGTAGCTGCCGGTGGAAATCGAAAGGTCGGCAAACTTCAGATAGTGGAGCATGTGTTTGTCCACGCGATGCATAACGACGTTTTGCAAGCGTTGCGCGCGGGCCAAAAGTGCGCGTTTCTCGCGAGCGCCAATCGTCGGGCCGATGAACACAAGACTTTGCAGCGCGAGATCCTCTGCCTTTTCCAAAAAGCGCAAATAAGTTTCGACCATGGCAAAGTCGCCCGATTCGCCTCCGGCAGTGAGCACCACGAGCGGGAGCTTGTTGCGATTCATGCGCCCGACTTCGACGCGCACGCGCTGCGGCGGAATCATTTGGCGCGTGAGGTAGCCAGTGTAGCGCAGCTTGCGGCTGGTGCTTTCCGGCAATTCATACGCAGAAGCATAATCGAACATGCTCTCTGCGCCATAAATCAGAATCTCATGCGCATATTGAAAGGCCTCGAGCACGCCGTGCGTCTGCCAGTGGCGCAAGACGAATTGCGGATCGCCCAACGTATCGGGCAAACTCCAAAGCACTTTGGCCTCGGGCAATTCATCCGCAACGCAGCTCAATACCTTGCGCATTTCACTCGGAATGTCGAGCAAGCTTTCATCGAACATGACCACGCTAGGACGAAACGTTTTTAATGCGCTCTGCGCAATCTTGCGGCGAATGCGCAAGGTGTTTTCCGTCTCAAGTTGCAAACGCCCGTTGCTTTGCAACTGCGAAGCGCGCAGGTTTAAGCTGGGCAAGTGCACATAATCCGTGCGCTCCGGCAGCTTGAAGCGGCCGATGTTCGAAAGATCGGTGAGCACTAAAATGGAGCATTCCGGTATCGCTTTGGAAAGCGCGGAAGCCACGGACAGCGTGCGCAATGTATGCCCCCAACTGAGGCTGTCATTGCTATACATGAGTATTCGAAGCGAGGACATAGTTTTTCCTCTAGCGCAACGTCATACCACGAAAGTAATCGTCCCTAGGAAAATTGACGACCCGATAGTGCCGGCATGGCAAAACCGGGAGTGCCGATGCAAAAGCGCGCGCTTCTGAACGGCAGAAATTTTTAATCTAAAGAATGAGTCGGTCAGTCGTTGACTGAATACACATGATCCGTCATAACAGTTTTTACCGCCAACTGTTTCCTAGGCTCGCTCAAAACCGCAGCGAGCTAGGCTTCAAACCTGTGTAATCAGTCCATTGACTACAACGAGAACAAAGCGATAGGCGGGAATGGCGCGTGGCAGACATTTCGCGCCAGCGTTGAAGACGCCGTGGGTCCATCCAGGTCGTGCGGAGCAGTCGCTCCATACAACAAAAAACGTATACAGCAAAGTACCCTCATCTCATCGTGCTTACGGAAGCGCGGATTATATTTTTATGAAGAATGATCGGCGCGACGCTTTTAATGTGAAAGCATGACGCCCTTGTTTTACAAACGAAAGCGCGGCGCTGCGGAAGAACAAACTGAGAAAGGACAAACGCATCAAACAAAAGACGAAAGCGCTTTAGGAAATGTCGGCTGCGGCTGGCACCTTGCGAGGAGGAGTGGCGATCTATGGGGAAGTAGAGCGGGAGAATGTTTGGTTAAACACAAAGGGCGCGCCTGTTGGCAACGCCCTTTGTTTCAAACAAGTGTGCAGGCGGGCCGGCTATTGGAGCAGCACCATCTTCTTGCGTGCAACAAAAGTCGCGGCCTGTAATTCGTAAAAGTAAATGCCGGAGGCAACGCGTTTGCCGTTTTTATCGAGTGCATTCCAGGAGAATGCGTGCTCGCCGGCAGCGAAGTTTTGCTCCACCAAGGTCACGATCTCTTGGCCGAGCGCGTTGTAAATCCGCAAAGCCACACGCTCCGGCTTGAGCAAATCGAATCGGATCGAAGTAGTGGGGTTAAACGGGTTTGGAAAATTTTGATGCAATTCGAAACCCGCAATCGTTTCCGGGTTGGCATCAACGTCGGATGACGCGAGCAATTGGTTGATGACGTTGTTGATCGCAGTGGTGTTTGCGCCCGGTTGTTTATAGCGAATGATGCCGGCTTGATCGACGACAACGGACCAATCATTCACGACGCCATAGGCGTTGCCCGTAGCGCTCGCCGTGCGGCAGAGCGGATAGGTTACGCCGGTCACGTTTTTAAACGCGGTTAATTGAGCGACATTGCCGTTATAATAATCCAAACCGAGCGCGACAAAATCTTGCGCTTTGTGCGGTTGATGGATTTGACTTTCCGTGGCTGGACCAGCCGCGCGGCACGAGCTTCAATTATGCCCGAGAAAGAACAAATAAACCACCTTGCCGCGATAATTCGACAGTTTGATTTCGCCGTGCTCCAACGACGTATGCGTGAAATCCGGCGCGGTACTCCCTATGCCTGGCGTTTGCGCGCTCGCGGCAAAGGCAACAAGCAACGCGCCTGCGGTGAGTTTTAACGAAGTGCGCATCGGTGTTCTCCTTCTGGTTAAAATGCAAATTGATTTGATACACATGAAACTCGATTCGGTGAACCGAAAGCTGGCGGTTCACAAATTTCTTTGACGCCCTTGCATGCTCAGGCACAACTATCGCGCAGAAAGCGGCCAATTAAAAGTTACTCGTCCATCTCAACTCGACGCCTTCAAAATCCAACACCTCATAACAAATCCCCGCGGTGCATGCCGGGCCGCCACGTCGTTTGCCGAAGAAGCTGTTAATGAAATGTTGGTTGTTCAATTTGTACCCGAGCGCACCGCCGAGCCACGAGCGCGTCGCGGTTTCAATCATGTTGGTTGACGGATTATCCGCAAGCTGCGCGTCCGTGCTTCTTTCCCACAACGCGCTCGCGGAAAATTTTGGCGCAAGCGAAAGCGTAAATGAGGCAAAGTAGTTCTTCACCGTTTCTTTTACGGCAAATGCGCGCTCGAAGGTCTGATACTCCACATCAAGCACTGTGCCCCATTTGCGCGCCCATTCTTTGTCGAGATAAAAGCCGCCGGCGATGCGCCTTTCTTCCAACTTAAACGGATCTTCGCTGCGATCCGCAAAAATTTTTAGAACCGTCGCTTCGTCCACATGATATTCGAACTCTGCAAACAGTTCTTTAAAGACCGTTGGCTGCGCGGCAAATTTATTTTTCGCGCGTGTGGCATTGAGCGTTAATTGGTGCCCGGCATTGAAACGCCAAAAGGCTTCGGCCTGCCAACCGCTTTCATTCAGCGGCTCCAACACATGCGTGCTGCGATTTAGCACAGCATAAGAATGCTCTTTGATGAGCGGCGGCGGATCATTAAAAAGCAAAACGAAATTGCTATAGTCCTTCGCTTCCACGCTGAGGCCGAACGGCCCCGCGACATAATTCGCAGCGGTGTAAAACGCGTGAGCCGTCGCATCGGAAAAATCAAACACCTTCTCTTCCGCGCGCAGTTGCTGCGCAAACTCGGAGTAGAGTTGAATTTCGTGCGGCAGGTTTACGTTCAAATACAGCGAGCCGTAGTGCGTGTTCTGCCGTTCGCGCTCGTTTTGCAAATAGGCCGCACCGAGCATCAACTCAGAGTTTGGGCGCACACTCGCTTCAATCGCATGCAAGAGATTCGGGCGAAGCGCCTCGCGCGCAAACGTCGGCGGAAAAACGTTATACAGCGGACGACCGCGCAGCGCCTTAACTTCGAAGCGTTGCGCCTGATATTTTAAGAGAAAGCCTTCCACATCGCGATAGAAGGCTTGGCGCACGCGCAACCCTACGTCTTCGCGCACCGTGCCGGGGATTTCATATGAGCGCAGTAACAACCCGCGCCCGAGGATTTCATAAAAATTTCCCGCAGTGAAAGAGAAGAGATCATTGCCCACACTCAAGCTGCGTTGCGTGAATTCGAAATAATCTTGCGCCGCGTTTTCATGCGCAAAGGTTTCGGCTTTGATCGCCGCCTTCAGGAAACGATAGCGAAAGGACACATTGAGTTGGTCGTAAGCCGTCGATAGGTTGTGCGGTTGTGTGTAGGGCAAATTGCCGCGCTGATATTCGATGAGATTAGAAATAGACAGCTGCGCATAAGACCAATCGCACCAACCGAGACACGCTAAAACCAATGCCGCGCCTTTTTTCATTTCGTCACGGCCTCCGGAGCGAGCAGCTTTTTGATTTCTTTCTCAATTGTCTCTTCTTCGCCCGGACGATAGCCTTGGTGCAACGCCACGATTTCATCGCGTTCGTTCACAAGCAAAATCGTTGGCAGTTGGACGACTTTGAGCTCCGTCATCACTTGACTGTTCACATCGAGCAGCACGGGATATTTGATGCCGAGCGAATGCGCCATCGGTTTCACTTTGGGCAAATTGCGCGTGCCGTCCACATTGACGCCAATGACTTGCACGCCTTGCGTTTGATACTTCTCGTGCAGCTTCACCAATTGCGGAATGGAGCGCACGCACGGTTTGCACCAAGTCGCCCAGAAATCAATAACCGTCACTTTCTTGCCTTTCAACTCGGCATAGGTCACGGATTGGTTTTCAAGATTGTTCAAACGAAAATTGGCGATTTTGCTCGGCAAGGGGGCGAGGTAAAAATAAAATGGAAGAATAATCGCAATAAGCGAATTCATGCGAACACCAGTTTAGATTTTTGGCCGAGACGGTAGGCGGGAAGCATCAACGCTGCGCACGAAAAATTTTCGTGTGCCTACTCGAGCGAGAAATTACTTGCAGCAAAGGCAAAGCACACGCCGTATTTCCAGATAAAGAGTATACCATGACTTACCGCCGATGCCTTCGACGTGCGTGCAAGACTTTGCTCACGGCGCATGCGCAGCCTTGCACCGCGAGGCATCCTTTGAATCCGGGTTGAAAACTTTTTGATCACTCCTTACGGCAAACAACGAAGCGTGCGGGTTTTATTCCCTTCAAAACAATTATGCAGGTTTTTTCATTTTTTGGAAGACCGCAACGATGGTGGCCCCTTTGTTTGAGGAAGCAAACGGAGAATGGTTGCCGGCTAGCAATGAAGCGCACGCCACGAGACCGGCGCGCAAAAGGCGGAAGGGGAGGAGCCAAACAGGGGAATGCTTGCAAGCCGCTTGCAAGCGCTCGCTCATTAGTGTGTTAAAAAAAGCATCAAGCGGCAATTGTTGCCACCACAGCAAGTCGAGTCTATGGGCCGCGGCCGCGCGCGCGAGTGTGAGAAGCGAGAAATGATTCACATGGCGCGGCACATCGAGTGCGATCCAATGTTCGCGATAAAATTTTGCGTCGATACCGGCGATGTTGGGCACGGCGATAATGAGCACGCCGTCTTCGTGCAAACGTTGCGCGAGTAAATTGAGCGCGCCGTGCAAGTCGTAAACGTGCTCGAGCACATGCCACATCGTGATCACATGAAACAACTTGCTCTCGCTTTGCAAAGCGCTTGCGCTTCCGGTTTGAATGGGAAGCTGCAACTGCATGCGGCCATAATCCGCAGCAGCCGCATCACGCTCCACGCCTTGCACTTGCCAACCTGCGTCGCGCATATAGGCGAGAAACTCGCCCGTGCCGCAACCGACGTCGAGCAGCGCCCCGCGGCGATGAAACCGCGCGAGCAGATTTTTTTTCCAGCGCAGATTGAGACGGCGCAACACCGCATAGAGTTTTTGCATGAGCGCAGGCGAACTCGTTGCGCTGGAGAAAGGCAAATACTCCGCGTGTTGATAATAGCGTCCGCTGTCTGCTTCGCGCGGCCGGGGATTGAGATAGATCATGTCGCATTCCAAACAGCGCTGCAGCGAAAACGTTTGGTCTTCCGCTAATGCAAAACGATCCGGTGCAATCAAATAATTTTCCGCTTGAGGCGAATAACACAGCGGGCAAGAGCAGTGTTCGAACTGAGACAAGAAGCACCTGAATAGAGTGAAGAGTTGTTCGTCGTGACACGCTCAGACGTTTTGTGTCGATGCGAAGCAAACGCCTGAAGGCGCTACTACGAGCTTATGTTTTGAAGTTCGGAGCACCGCGTGCGGCGACGAATAAAGTACTCCCAAATCAAGCTGCGCGAATAAAACTTGCGGCGCAGCATTGCCGGAGCAACACGGCGAAGACTCTGAGTAGCGCGCCGTTTGCGCAGAAGCTCGGGCAAACGCCACAGCGTTTCCCCAATCGCGCGCACGATCATCAGCGCGTGCCGCCCGCGCAACATGGCGAGCAAGCGCAAAGCTTCGATCACATCAAGCAAGAGCCGCAACGGGAAGATGAAACACAGCGGCAGAGCGGCATAGTTTTTAATTAAAAGAAAAAGCCCGTTGCGATGATTCAAATAAGTTTTATGCGGCGAGGCCGCATGCAGCGTGGATCCTGCTTGATGGTACACGCGCGCCTGCGGCACGGCCATGACGCGATAGCCCGCGAGGTGCATGCGCCAGTTTAAATCGATCTCCTCCATATGCGCGAAAAACGCGTCGTCGAGCAAGCCGATCTCGGCGAGCACGGAATTGCGCAAGAGACAGCACGCGCCGCTCGCCCAAAAAATTTCCGCGGGCTCGTCATATTGCCCGTGATCCTTTTCAATAGAAGAAAAAATGCGGCCGCGGCAAAAAGGATAACCGAGGAAATCCATCAACCCGCCGGCAGCGCCCGCGTAATCGAAATACCCCTCGTGTCGCAGCGAGAGAATTTTCGGCTGGCACGCGGCGACGTTGGGATGCGCTTCCATCATTTCGACCATCGGCTCCAACCAGTTTGGCGTCGCAACCGCGTCGTTGTTAAAGAGCACGGAATATTTTCCGCCTGCAGCGCGCAAACCGAAATTACAACCGCTCGCAAAGCCGAGATTGCTGCCTGTGGCGATAATTTTGATTTGCGCGAATCGTGCTTGCGCCAGCGCAATGCTGCCGTCGTCGCAACCGTTGTCCACAACAATGATCTCGTGCGGCAAGGAAGTGTGCTCATGCAATGCTTGCAGCGCGCGCAGCAAAATCTCGGCGCCGCGCCAGTGTGGGATGATGATCGAAACGAGGGGTGAAGTAGTCATGCGAGAGAGAAAAACGAGGCGTTTTAATGTCAAAGGTGTTACGCTTATACTTCTCGCCTCTAACATTGTCATTCAGCAGGAATCTTTTTGCGCACTTGGCAACATCTCTAGCGAGTAAAAAGATTCCTGCTGAATGACAGGCGAGGAGGGTAATTGCAACCTTGCTATCGCTCGAAGGGACGGGTGCGCGCAATGTTATTTATATCACCCCTAACATGCGGGGGTCATCAAAAATTTTTATTTCTTGTTTATAAGGCACAAAGCCCGCGCGTTGATAAACCGCGAGCGCTTGCGGATGATCGAACGTGCAGGTGTG
The DNA here is from genome assembly GCA_041918175.1 of bacterium. Classification (GTDB taxonomy): domain Bacteria; phylum Zhuqueibacterota; class Zhuqueibacteria; order Zhuqueibacterales; family Zhuqueibacteraceae; genus JABWAN01. The sequence goes on along the minus strand of JAYRWE010000121.1, from coordinate 5,852 downwards.
GAGCCAAACGCGCTGCGGCGCGTGCAGCCAAGCGAGGTCGATCATGGCATTGAGAAAAAATTTCCCCAAGCCTCTGCCAATGAACTCCGGGATCAAACCGAAATAAGCCAACTCAATATTCGGGAACTGCTGCAGATTAAGCTCGCCATATCCCGCGGGCACACCCGCAACGTAGAGCACTTGAATCTCAATCTGCGGATGATGAATAATCGCGCGCAATTGTTCGTCGCTCCATTGCCGGCGCTCATACCACAGCCACTCTTTCCCCACCGTGTTGTAGAGATAACGATAAAACGAAACCGTGGGCTGCATTGCGCGCAACACCGCAACCTCCGGCGCAGGCGGCGCGTTCACACGCTGCGGCGGCGCGAGCATTTCGAGATAGGTGAGGGTGGCGGTGAGTTGGTGCGGGAATGACATAGCGTCAATCGAAAGAAGCGTTGCGATAATTTTCTAAATCTGCGGCGGTCATTTCCTCCATTGGAACAAGGCGATAATGCTTTTCATTTGCACTCCGAACTCCTTTTTCGGCCATCACAAAATCAAACATGGCAATCACGTCATCGGCCATGAACTGTGCCGCGATTGGCCGGCAAATCAGCGCAGGAAACTTTTGGGCACAAATGGCGAAGTCTTGCTCGATTTGCACAACGCCGATTTTGTTCGATGATTTGAGAGTAGCGATTTCCGGGAGAAGGCATGAATGACTCGCAGCAAAGAAAATTTATCGGCCAGGCCATTTCAGCACAACGACTTCTTCGCGCAATTGTTCGCGCGTCGCAGTGGCAAGGCGAGTGCGGAATAAGTCGATGCCAACGACTTCATAACCCAACGAACGCGCAATATCAGCGAGCAACTGACCGGTGCGAATCATCACTCTTAAATAGGAAGCTTGATCGCCCACAACGTATGCGAGTTGCGCGCCGGGTTTGAGCACGCGGCGCAAATCAGCGAGGTGGCGCGCCATGCCGCCGAAATAAAGCTTCGTTACTTTTGCGTACAATCGTTCGAAGCCAGAAGTCTTTCCGAGTTCGATGCGTCTGTGTTCGATGGCTTCAGCGAGGCGTTGAATTTCGGGGTGATCCGCAATCCATTCATCATCTTGATCGCCTTTATAAACGGTGCGCGTGTTCGAGCGCACCAGGCGGCGTTTCAATGCTTGCAATTCTGCCGCGCTGTTGATGAAGCCCAGCAGCACAGATTCCAAGCGCGTCGTGCGCGTATAATCTTTTTCGTTGGGATAAGGCGGAGAAGTGATAACGGCATCGATGGAACGCGGCTCTAATAAACCGACCATGTCGCGAGCATCGGCCAAATGAACAATGCTTTTCGCGCTTTCCTTCTGTCGCAGAGTTTTCAGATCGCGCGCAATAGAATCGACTTCATTAAGCCATGCTTCTATGACCGGAGCATCTTCTTTAAGTTTGCCGATTCCCACTTCCGGTCCAAAACGCAAATTGCTAATCGAGAAAACCAACGCTTTTGCCAATGCCAGCAACTCGTGACGAGAGTAGGTTTCGCTTTGATTTCGTTTGAGCGTTTCGAGCAGCACGAGGGTTTTGTGCAATGGCAAAGGGCTAATCGAATCGCGCAGCAAGAGCTTTTCTTTTTCCGGCGGCAACGCCAACAACTGCGAACCATCGACCGTGTTGAACGAAAAAATCGGATGGTCTTCGACTCCTTGCGCAGCAAGCTTTTGAGTTGCAAGAGCGGCGACAAAGTGCGCATGTTTTAATAAGCCTTCCGGCGTTATGCTCCAATCGACTTTCACCGTGCTGGCAAAATGCGCCATGACATTCGCCTCTATGCCGACGCCGGCAATGCCGAGCATTTTCGCGGTCACGAGTGTTGTGCCGGTACCGCAAAAAGGATCCAACAATAAATGATCTCGACACAACCCAAAACGTGCGATGTATTCTTCCACCAGATGCGGCGGGAACGAGAGCACGAAGCGATACCAATCGTGAGCGGGTTGGTCTTTGCGCAGCAGCTTGTTAATCGTTCCGTTTTTAGCAGGACGCACAAGCGTCGGAGATCGTTTACGTGTCGTGGTCGGAGTCATAGAATTTGTCGCGCTTCTCACGCCGTCACCGCATTCAAACCCTCAAAGCAGCGCCGGCCGGCGAGGCATAAATCCGCAGCAACGGGGCGATCATCGGGGCCGATGACGTGCAACGTTTTCACGCATTGACACGGTGTGTAATCATCGGCATTATACGCAAGACTCGGTTGTTGCAAAGCGGGGATGTAGTTCGAGCGCGTGCGCAGGTTCACGCACACTTCGCGTGCAGTGTTTGAAGCCATGAAATGCTCCTTTCGCACAAGGTTGGGGGTTTAGAAAGAAACTCCGATGTCAACGATCGCTTGCGCTTTGCCGGCTTTGTTCCATGCCACTTCGCAGCGCAACACATTGACCAGCGGAACCTGAAAATGCAACCCCGCGCCGTAACCGCGCAATCCGTTGGACAATTCTGGAAACTTGTCTGCGGACCACACGAGGCCGTAATCCGCGAACACGGCGAGGTTCATGCCGAACTTGGTATTGCGCCCCATTTGCAACAGCAGATCAGGCACAATAGCTTTGATGATGGGAATTTTTTCGGCGCTGAAGTAACGCAAACGCACGAGCGGAATGCGCAGCTCGAAGCTGCCGAGCGCGAGATTGCGGCCGGAAATGCGCTCGAAAAAATGCCCGCGCACGCGATGTTGATAGCCGAGATAAACGAGGTCATAAAGCGGAATACGATCTTGCCCGACATCGGTCATGATGCGCGCGGCGAGCGTGAGATGGCGGTTCAATTTTTCATAATGCCGCGCGTCCAAACTATAGCGCATATAATGAATGTGCTCGCTCGCGAAACCGACGCGTCGCGTGGAGAGACGAACATAACTTCCGGCGAGCGGATACTCATGCAAATCGCGCGCATCGTATAGATATGTCAAGCCGAGCGTCGGCAACACATCGCGCCCCGAGGGATTGAGCGTTTGGCCGGGCACCGCGGGATCGAAGCGCAATTGCGAATAGCCCATGAGCACGCTCACGTAGTTGAAATAGCCGAAGCGTTTGCCGAGCGTGAAGCTGCCGCCGATGCGCTTTTCATTCACCTCGCGTCCGATGCTTTCAAAATAACGATTCTGTTGGCGCTCGGCAAAGAAACGCCAACGCCCGAAGAGATGATGGTTGCCGAACATCCACGGGTTGGCATAATCGAGTTGCAGCGCGGGATTGTGTCCGCCCCAGCCTGCGGCGGAGATGGTTTCATTGCGCCCACGAAAGTTAAAATAGAGCAAGCCCGCACCGTAGGAAAGTTTGTCCCAATCTTTATCATTGAGAAAGAAAATCGGATACGGCCAAAGATTCCAGCGCTCATCGACCATCACGAGAAGCTGCACGCCGGCTTCAGTCATGAGCCCTTGAATATCGACGCGATTGAATAAGCCAAGATTGAGAATACGTTTTTGGTCGCCTTCTAATACTTCGCGATCCACTCGCTCGCCTACGCGCGATTTCATTTCGCGCAGAATGATGTGCTCCTTTGTGCGCTCATTGCCGTCGATGAGGATGGCGGCGATGATGGGCGGGAGCGCGTCGGAAGAGTCGGCAACGATTTCTTGACTAAAGCTCTTGGTGTAGAGCAGGAGCGGAATGAAACAGAAGAGCAGAAGCTTTTTTTGAAATAGAGACATGTATTGCTGTGGGAATGAGGTCGTATGATTACGAAAGCCGTTCTCGCCATTTTTGCGGATCACGCGAGGTATGAAAAATCGAATAGATGGTGACAGCATCATTGCTAAACTCGTAGAAGACTGCAAAAGGAAACCTCCGAACCAACGCGCGTCGGTAGTTTGCATGAATGCAAGCAGATCTTGCGGGCGCACGGCAAATTGCTTGGATGCAGGCGTCGATGCAACTCAAGAATTCTTCCCCAAGCCCATAGCGCCTTGACTCGTACCAAGCATACGCTTCGTCAAGGTCTTGCTCTGCTTCCGGAGCAAGAATTAATTTAGCGTCCATAGCGGCTGCGTATCCTTCGCTTCACTTCTTCCCAATTGCGCGCGGAAGCCGGGTTGCTCAACAGGTTGGCTTTTCTACGCGCCAACTCTTCTCTTTGCCAATCCAGCAGCGGAACGGTTTCGGGATTTGCGGCAAGGTCATCCCATAGATCTTCTACCAACTGCAGCTTCTCTGTTGGGCTTAGATCAAAGACGGTGGTAGCATTCATGTGCGGGTCGCCTTGTTTAGAAAGCTATTCATACTGCTGGAAGTTTTAAAACTTATCCAAAATCCTAAACAGCACGCGCCAGTTGTCGTCGCCACGATCGGTGCGGCGTGCGATATCGACGCGGAGAAGATTTTCGGCAAAGTAAATGGAAAGGCCGAGGTCGCTGCGGAGATCGTTCAACTCAAACTCACCGAGGTCGAACAAACCCGCGTCGGCATTGGTCGGATCGGCGATCCACGCGTAGCCCGCTTCGGCAAATACGCCGAGCGAGACGCCGTCCCAAATCGGAATGTAATTCAGCGGCAAGTGACGCAGCCAGTTTTGGCCGACGATGTAGTTGGCCGTGACGTACACGAGGCGATTGCCGATAAATTCTTTTTCACGATAACCGCGCAAACCACCGACGCCGCCGAGCGGCAGAAGATGTTGATACGCAAAACTCCCCGCGCGCGTGCCGGCCAAAAGTTTGATTTGAAATTTTTGATCGCTGAACGTGGGTTGGTAGCGTTTGAGGGTGAGAAAAAGCGCAGTGGTTTCGAAATCTTGCCGCGTCACTTCCAACTGCGCGTCGCCATACCAACCGCTAATGGGGAAGACAGGATTATCGCGCCAATCGCCGACCGCGGTGAGGCGAAACGCGAGTTCATCGCCCGCGACTGCGGGAAAGCTCGTGCGCGTGTTGGCCGCGTAATCTTTATCACGCCCGAAAAGGCTCCAATTGGTATTGCGTTGAAAAGTGTCATAACGATGACCGCTCACTTCGAAACGCAGCGTGTGGCCTTGTTGCGAACGATGATCGGCAAACCCGCGCACGCCGCGCTTCTCGAAATAGTCCATAAAATCTTCGTGGAGAAAAATTCCGGCGAGCGAATTTTCGAAACCGCTGATGAGCCAATCGTCGTTGCTCTCCACGCGATTGAAGTAATTCGCGCCCACGGTGAGTTGATTGGGAAAACGATTTTGCAAACCGGTATTCCAGCGCCAGCGCCGGCCTTTTTCATTTTTAAAACCATAGCCGAGATCGCCATAAACCGAGAAGCCGCCGCTGAGTGAAGGCGTATACCTCGCGCCCAAGTTGAGTTGCAAGGCTTCGACGCGATTAAAATGCGAATTGGAATAAAAAGTAAGTTTGCGGCCGCGCTGAAAGAATTGATCATTGCTGACACGTTCGATTTTAAATTGCGCAAAGGCGGGAGCAATCAAGCAACACCACAACAAAAGCCCAAAACGGTTTTTAGTCATGAAAGAAAACTCCAAAGCGGTTTATTAAAACGGAAAAGCCACGCGCGCACGCATGGCTAGCTACTAAAATTTTTGCGAAAGTAGCAAACGAGCTAGGAAGAAGCAAGCAAACTTTTGGCAGCAATTGCGTTTGCAGTCGCTCCGTATGAGTTTTGACTTTCAAATTCGGTAATCACTCCACGAATTGTCATTCAGAAAGAATCTTTTTACTCGCTGGAGTCTCATTCCAGTGCTTAAAAAGATTCCTCCTGAGATACTCTGGAAAGAGTCAAGGGCGAAGAATTAGGCCTTCGGTTTTTTTTCGGTGCGAAACGGTTTTTGGGTTTTGAGCAGGGCATAGCAAATCACGAGGAGCTTGCGCATGGTGGCGGCGAGCGCAACGAGTTT
>JAYRWE010000120.1:0-70247 GCA_041918175.1 bacterium | reverse complement strand
GAACGGTCCAATTCCAACACACCGGCTTTGATGTGAAAGCCACCCTCGTGGCTATGAATGCCTAATATGCCCGGCGGCGCAGTTTTGCCTTCGCCGTATAATTTGAACGCGGACTCGACCGCGGCAATACATTCACCCAGTTTGAGCACGGCAGCCACTTCGCTGCGTTTGAGCAGCAAAGTGCCTTGAGCAGAATTAAGATGATCTTTAGTCATAGATGATTCGGAAAATTAGCGCAGCAAGATTAGGCGATTGGCTTTTCAAACGTAGAATAAAATTCTAAAAGTTTTTCTCGGTGACATTCAGCGACTTCGGTGCAATTCGGCGGAAAAGCTTTGCCGCCGAGTTGCACCGAAGACACCGAGTTTCGCCGAATAGCTTCTTTTTTTCCGAAAGAAAAATCTCTTCTTGCTTTATTCATAGCGCAGCGCCTCAACCGGATTCGCCAGCGCGGCTTTGAGGGAGCGATAACCGACGGTCAGCAGCGCGATCGTCACGGTGAGCAAACAGGCCAACACAAAAATTGCGGGGCTCATTGCCGCGCGATAGGCGAAATCTTGCAGCCAGCGTTGCATGATGAAATAGGCGGCGGGGCACGCGACGAGATTGGCGATGACGACGAGACGCACGGTTTCTTTGGAAAGCAGGCCGACGATGCCGCTCGTGGTCGCGCCGAGAACTTTGCGGATGCCGATTTCTTTGGTGCGTTGCGCCGTGGCGAACGAGACCAAGCCGAACAGGCCGAGGCAGGCGATGAGAATTCCCAAGCCCGCGGCGTAATTGGCCATGCTTTGCAACCGCTGTTCGCTTTGATATTGCTGCGCCATGCGTTCGTCAAAGAATGAATACGTGAACGGATGCGTGGGATCGAGCCGCTGAAATTTTTCTTCGAGAAAGCGCAGCGTCTCCGGAATGTTTTGCGGGCGGATGCGCACGGAGAACGTCGTCAGCCAATCCGTGCGCGGAATGAAGAACAGCAACGGGCCGATGCTTTCGTGCAACGAGCGAAAATGAAAATCTTTCACCACGCCAATCACGGGCGCGGCCTGGCGTTGAATCGCGGGCATGGCGATCATCTTGCCCAACGGCTCGCGCCAATTCAATTGCCGCGCCGCTTCTTCATTGATGATAAATGCGCTCGTGCTGTCGCTCGCAAATTCTTTGGAAAAGCTGCGGCCTTGGGCCATTTGCATTTGAAACGTGTTGATGAAATCATGATCAGCCACAAGCATGCGCATCGGCGGCACTTCCTCGGGCGACACGCCTTCCGGTTGCGTGGGAATGCCCCAATCGCTGCCGCCGGGCAAATTCGCCGAGGCCGAGACCGCCACGATGTTCGGATGTTGCAGCAGCTCGTGCTTCACGGTTTCATAATCCCGCGCCAGCGCCGGGTTCTGCATCGGGATTGTTAGGATTTGTTCGGGATTATAGCCAAGATTTTTTTCGCGAATGAACTGCGCCTGCCGATAGATCACGCCGGTGGCCATCAGCAAAAACGCCGAGAGCGCAAATTGAAAAACCACCAAACCATTGCGCAGCGCGGATTTTTTCGAAGCGCCGCCGGCTTGTCCTTTGAGCGCGGTCACGGGACGAAAAGCCGAGAGTGCGAACGCGGGATAACTTCCAGCAAGACCGCCGAGCAGCAGCGTTAATCCCAACACGCCGAGCCACAGCAGCGAGTTGTTGCGCCACGCGATATCAATATGCCGATCCACCAACGCGTTGAACGTCGGCAGGAAAAATTCCGCGAGACTAATGGCGAGCAAGACCGCGAGGATGCAGAGCAAGATCGCTTCGGTGAGGAATTGTCCGACAAGCTGTTGGCGCAGCGAGCCGAGCACTTTGCGCACGCCGACTTCTTTGGCGCGGCGGCTGCCTTGCGCGGTGCTGAGGTTGATGAAGTTGATCGCCGCGACGATTAAAATGAGCAATGCCACACTGGCGAAAATGTAGATGTACGCCACGTCCGAGTTGGGCGACATTTCGCGAAAGAGATGTGAGTATAAATGAATTCGCGGCAGCGGCTGCAAGAACGGCGAGAAACGCGCGGCGGCTTCGGCGCCCATGCCCTTTTGCAACACCGCGGGAATTTTCGCTTCGACGGTTTGCGGCGAGACGTTTTCTTTCAACAACAGATACGTGTAAAATTGATTCCACTGAATCCAATTGTCGCGCTGCGGATGTTGGAAGCCCGCGAGCGAGAGCAGAAAGTCAAACGTGAAATGCGAGTTCGAGGGCACGTTGTCGAGCAGCGCCGTGATCAAATACTCCGTGCGATTGTCGAGCGTCAGCGTTTGGCCGAGGGGATTTTCTTCGCCAAAATATTTTTGCGCAAAGTCGCGCGTGACCGCCATCGTGTTCGGCGCCGTGAGCGCGGTGTGGGCGTCGCCTTGCAACAGCGGAAAATTAAAAACGCGCAGCGCGGTGGAGTCGGTGTACAAGCCTTCGGTTTCATAAAAACGCTTCTCGCCCTTGCCGACTAAAATTTGTCCGACGAGCACAAAGCGCACGGCGTCTTCCACTTCGGGCACTTCTTTTTTAATGGCGATGCCCCACGGCCCATTCACTTTCGCAATGCCTTCATCGAAAGTCGCGCCTTGAATGCGCGTGGCCAAGCGATAGAGACGATCTTTATTTTGATGGTATTGATCGAAGCTCAGCTCATGCTGCACGTACAGCAAAATGAGCAGGCAGCACGCCATGCCAACCGCGAGTCCGGCGAGGTTGATGAGTGCATGGCCCTTTTGTTTGCGCAAACTGCGCAGCGCGATTTTGAGGTAGTTTTGGAGCATGGATTGTCCGAGGTCTTTTGTCCGAGGTTCGAGGTTTGTCCAAGCGAAAGATTTTGTATCATTCAATTGGGCTGACTTTGATACAAATTTTGCCACAAAATGGGTTGACTTTGTTACAAAAACCGACCACTGCCTCTTTATATCAATTCGTCAATGCGGCGCCGCATCCTTTCGCGGTGCGGCTTTATGAAGGCCAATTCGAGATCGTTGCCGCCAAAACGCCCGAGGGCAAAGCCTATCGCCTCATGAACCTCCCCTATTTTCTCGCCGGCCGTCTGCACGAATATTTGCCGTTGCTCGTAAACACTCCTCGCAAGCGACGGAGCGTCTAGCGCGATAACAACACGACTCGATTTCTCGCGATTCGTTTGGCCGAGGACAGAGAGTTTAGAGCAGTAACAACCGGTTGACCAACAATGCAAAAAGGTAAAGACCTACGCCAAACGCAGTATGATTCATTAGACTACGAACTCTTGCCTGTGCAGGATTTGACGTCTTTGATGCGGCGAATCCGAATAAAGGCTGCATGATGAAGAGTGGTGCTAGAACCGTGACGACTCCGAAAGCAATTGCGGAAATCAATGTCGGATGCTCAAGCCAATTGTTGCCTACTAATGCAACGAAAGTGACTGCAAACGCGACGCCTATTGTGTAGTGCGCGATCCATCCTACCGTGCATTCTGCGCTCTTCTGTGGAGCAGATGCAATATTGGAATGCTTAAAGGTTCCTTCTGGCATGTATCGAAGCCAGCGCCCGATGAGACAGATGTTGGATGGAGTAATCTTAAAAGCCTGTTTGAGAAACAACGCCCAAAGATCAAAAGTGAGAGTTGCACCAAGCCCAAGGATGATTGCTTTACCGAAGGGGAAAGCCGGATTAGTCATGAGCCACCTGGTTAGTGATTGTTTATGCCTGGCTGGGGATTAGACTATCCGTCTAATCCCTTCTATACCTTCATGGCCGAACAAATCATTCTGCGCCTGTTTTGCTCAAGCCTACCGGCAATATCCAACCTTTGAAATTTGAAACTACCCTCTGCTCATTCGTACCGCAGCGCCTCCACCGGATTGGCCAGCGCCGCTTTGATGGCTTGCATGCTCACCGTGAGCAGCGCGATGAGCAGCGCCAACACGCCGGCCATGGCGAACACCCACCAGCCGATCTCGATGCGATAAGCAAAATCTTCCAGCCATTTGTTCATTGCGAAATACGCTGCCGGCCATGCGACGACATTGGCAAGCGCAACGAGCCGCAGATAATCGCGCGATAGCAACGCTACGACGCCGGTTATCGAAGCGCCCAACACTTTGCGAATGCCGATTTCTTTGGTGCGCTGCTCCGCGGCAAAGGCCGCCAAACCGAACAGGCCGAGGCAGGCAACCACAATCGCGATGCCGGTGAAATAGCGCACCACTTCGCCGAGCTTGTCTTCGCCACGATAGAGTTGGTTGAAATCATCGCTCAAAAACGAATATTGAAAAAGTTGATGAGGCGCGAGACGGTCCAACTCGGCGCGAATCGCCGCGAGCGCCGCGCTGATTTGTCCGGGCTGCACGCGCACAAAAAGCTGATCGGTTTGTCGCGGCCGGTGCGGAATAATGAGCGGATCGATTTTGTGATGCAACGAAGCGAAATGAAAATTCTCGGTGACGCCGACGACCGCGCCGACATAATTATTCCAGCGCAGCACGGCGCCCACAGGCTCTTGCAAATCCAGCTCGCGCACCGCGGCCTCGTTCAGAATAAACGCCATCGAATCCGCAGCAAACGCGTTAGAAAAATTTCGTCCCTGCGCGAGCTTGACGCCGAGCGCCGGCAAATAATCCTGATCGACGCCCCACAAAATGCGCATTTGCGTGCCAGGCTCTTGCTTGCGATCGTCGCGCTGAATCGTTTCCAAACTGAAGCGCTCACCGGGTGCTTCGGAACCTGCGCCGACGCTGATGATCGCTGCATGTTGTCGAAGCGTCTGCTTGAACGCTTCGAGCGCTTTCACCACGGCTTGCTGCGTCTCGCCGCGCAGCGGCACGCGCACCACCATTTCTTTATCGAACCCCAGTTGTTTGTCGCGAAAATATTCCAACTGCTGCTGGATGATCACCGCGCCGATGATCAGGAAAATGGAAATCGCGAATTGAAAAATCACCAAGCCTTTGCGCAAAAGGGCCGTGTGCGCCGTTCGGGCGACCAGCCCTTGCAACGCTTGAATCGGGCGGAAGCGCGAAATGTAAAACGCCGGATAACCGCCGGAGAGCAGGCCCGTCAACAACACACACGCGCCGATGCTCGCGGCCAAAACCGCAAGATTGAATTCATTCCAAGAAAGTGTTTTGCCGGTGAGATTTTGAAACACCGGCGCGCACAATTCAATCAACAGCAAAGCGAGCAATAGCGCGAAAACCGTGGTGACCAATGTTTCGCCGAGAAACTGTTTCGCCAGTTGCGCCCGCTGCGCGCCGATGACTTTGCGGATGCCCACTTCGCGCAAGCGTTTGGTGAATTGCGCGGTGGCAAGGTTGATGAAATTGATGCAGGCGATCAGCAAAACCAAAATAGCGATGGCGGAAAAAATATAGACGTAAGCGATGTCGCTGTTGGGGCCAAGCTCTTTTTCGAGCTTCGAGTGCAGATGAATAGCGGTGAGCGGTTGCAAGCGCAGGTTCAGAACTTCCGCCGCGGGTTTTTCGAATTGATCGGCATAAAAACTCGACACGAACGCGGGAAGCTTTTGCTCGACCAGCGCAGCGGAAGAGGTTTCTCGCAATAAGATGTAAGTATGAAAACCCGCCCAGGTCTTGGCTCTATCAACCCAATCACCGGCGTGCGAATAAAACGTGGATATGGAAATCAAAAAATCAAACCGCATATGCGTGCGCGGAGAAAGATCGTGCAGCACGCCGGTCACCGTGATGGGCCACTCGCCGTCAACGGTGAGCACGCGTCCGATTGGATCGTCGTTGCCGAAATATTTTCGCGCCATACGCTGCGTGAGCACGAGCGAACGCGGCGCACGCAAAGCCGTGGCCGGATTGCCTCGCAGCAGCGGCAGTGAGAAAACCTGCAATAGTGTTGAATCCGCGTAAAGCACGTCGCGCTCTTCAAACTGTTTTTCTTCATAACGAAAAACCGGCTTGCTGCCCTCGAAAAATTTTATTCGAGCCACTTGCGCGATTTCAGGTATTGCCGTTTGCAGCGCCGGACCGACCGGCGGCCCGATGCACGCCCAGTGTTTTCCGTTTTGGACATAGTCTGCGGTCACGCGATAAATGCGTTCGGCGTTTTGATGATGGCGATCATAACTCAGCTCATCATAAACGTAGAAAAGAATCAGCAGGCAACACGCCATGCCCACGGCAAGCCCGATGATGTTGATAAAAGAGTAAGCTTTGTTCTTCAGTAAATTTCGCAACGCGATTTTGACATAGTTTTTGAACATGATCTAGTTCCTTGTTCTTGGTTGCTGGCTCCTTATCCCTTTTTGTCCTTTTGGGCTCCTTGCTTTATTCGTATCGCAATGCTTCGACCGGATTCGCCAGCGCGGCTTTTAGCGATTGAAAACTTACTGTGAGCAGCGCGATCACGAGCGCGACGCTTCCGGCTAAAATAAATGTCATCACGCCGATGTCGATACGATACGCGAAGTCTTGCAGCCAGCGGTTCATAATGTAGTAAGCCAGCGGCGAGGCGATAAGCATGGCGATTACCACGAGCTTGACAAATTCTTTTGAGAGCAAACTGACGATGCTCGTGGCCGAGGCGCCGAGGACTTTGCGCACGCCGATTTCTTTGGTGCGTTTTTGAATCGTGAACGAAGCGAGGCCGAATTGGCCGAGGCAGGCAATGAAAATCGCGAGCACTGAGAAGATGCCAAAGATTTTGCCGGTGCGCTCTTCGGCGCGATATTGCGCGTCGAAATCCTGATCGAGAAAAGAAAATTCGAACGGCTGTTGCGGCGCAAATTCGTGCCACAGCGTTGCAACGGCTTGCACGGTGGCGGTGAGGTTTTCCGGACGCACGCGGATCGACAAATATTGAACATTCGGTTGATACAAAATCACCAAAGGTTGAATCTGTTTGTGCAACGATTCAAAGTGGAAATCTTGCACCACGCCGATAACGTTGGCGCGCCACAGCGAATCGCCGGGCTGCGTGAGAAATTGGCCGAGCGGCTCATTCCAGCCGAACAGCTTTGCCGCAGCTTCATTCAAAATCACCGCCGAGGTATCGGTTGCAAATTCGCGCGAAAAATTTCTGCCGGTGTTTAAGGTGATCGCCAGCGTCGGCAGGAAATTTTCATCGACGTCCATTTCGTGCATCGCATACGAATTTTCCGCGGGCGCGTCCAGCGCGCGATACGTGCTGCGGCCATAAAGCTTGCCCGGCAGCGTCGTTGAAGTTGACGCGTTGGCGACGCTAGAATTTTGCAGCAGCTTTTGTTTGAAAGCTTCGCGCTGCTGCCCCAATGCCGAAGCGCGCTTGATCACCAGCACTTGCTCTTTGTCAAATCCGAGCGAACGATTCAAAACAAAACCAAGCTGCTTGTGAACGATAAACGTTCCGGCAATGAGCGCGACCGAGATGGCAAATTGAAACACCACGAGGCCGCGACGAATCCACGCGCCGCTGGGGTTGGTGGGCGAGCCGCTTTTCAACACCAGCGCGGGGCGCATCGCGGAGAGCACAAACGCGGGATAACTTCCGGCGAGCAGGCCGACCAACAGCGTCACGACCAATAAAGTCGCGATTGAAACGGCATTCGCAAAGAACGAAGTTTCGATTTGTTTTCCGGCAAGTTGATTGAAAGTCGGCAGGAAAAGTTCAACCAACACGAGCGCGATGAGCAGGGCGAGAAAACTCAACAGCAGCGATTCCGTCAAAAATTGCCGGAGCAGTTGCAGGCGATTCGAGCCGATGACTTTGCGCACGCCGATCTCTTTCGCACGGCTGGCGGAGCGCGCCGTCGCGAGGTTCATGAAATTGATGCACGCGATCAGCAGCACAATGGCCGCAATCGAAGCGAACAAATAAACCGTAGTGATGCTGCCATTGGCCTCGATTTCATATTCACGGTTCGAGCGCAGATGAATGTCGGTGATGGGCACGAGTGTCCATTTCGTTTCATTGCCCGCGGCGGTGTACGCTTCGAAGGTTTGTCCAAACCGCTCGGCCACTTGCGCCGCCGCATATTTTTTGATGGCCTCCGGAAATTTCGCTTCCAATGCTTGCGGTGAGGCATTCGGACGCAGCACCGCGTACGTGTGAAAATTGTTGTTGGTGATAAAGCTCGGATTGCGGCTGAAGCGCATCGCAGTCATTGACAACACAAAGTCGCAATGGAAATGTGTGTTCGCGGGAACCTCGGCCATCACGCCGGTGATTTGCACGTCGAAGCCGTTGTTAATCGACAAAGTTTTTCCGAGCGGATCCTCCTCGCCGAAATATTTGCGCGCCACGTTTTGCGCGAGCACGACCGCGTTCCCTCGCGCCAACGCGGTTCTTGCATCTCCGGCCAGCAACGGGATGCTGAACACCTCGAAGAAGGTCGAATCGCCAAAGTAAATGCGCGATTCGGTAAACCGTTTTTCGCCATACGCGACAAGGCCTTCGCCAAAAAAAGTAAACAGTCGCGTCGTGGTTTCAACCTCCGGAAAATCGCGCACCAACGCTTCCGCCAGCGGCGCGGGCGTAAGCGCAAACTTCGACTCTTTCTCGGGCCGCCGGCTGTCGGTCACGACTTTGAAAATGCGCTCCGCTTTGGCGTGATAGCGATCATAACTCAATTCATCTTTGACGTACAAACTGATGAGCAGGCAGCACGCCAATCCCACCGCCAATCCGGCGATGTTGATCAACGAGTAGGTTTTGTGTTTGAGCAAATTGCGTAGCGCGATTTTGAGATAGTTTTTGAACATGCTGGTTCCTGGTTGCTTGGCTCGTTATTCTCTTCTCAACTTTGGCTCTTTGCCTTATTCGTATCGCAACGACTTCATCGGATTACTCACCGCGGCCTTAATCGACTGAAAACTCACCGTGAGTAACGCAATCGCGAGCGCCAGCACCGCGGCGAGAATGAACGTGCCGCTTTGTTCGTTGAGATTGATGCGATACGCAAACTCTTGCAGCCAGCGGTTCATCGCGTAATAGGCAATCGGCCAGGACACGAGCGTGGCAACGATCACCAGCCGCGTGAAATCTTTGGACAATAACAGAACGATATTGCCCACCGAGGCGCCGAGCACTTTGCGGATGCCGATCTCTTTCGTGCGTTGCTCCGCGGTGTATGAAGCGAGTCCAAACAGGCCGAGGCACGCAATGAAAACTGCGAGCAGCGAGAACGTGCCGAAAATCTGGCCGAGGCGATGCTCGCTTTGATAAAGCCGCTCATAGCGTTCATCGAGGAAAGAATATTGGAACGGAAAATTCGGGCGATACTCCTGCCATTTTTGTTTGAGAAAATCCAGCGTCGCGGCAATGTCTTCGGGGCGGTCGGCGCGGATTTTCACCGAAACGCTGTTGAAATTTTGCGGGGCGATGAGCATCACGATCGGCGTGATCGGCTGGTGCAGCGATTCATAGTTGAAGTCTTTCACCACGCCGATGATGCGGCCGCGGCGATTGCCATATTCGAAGGGCTTGTCCACCGCAGCATCCGGCGATTCCCAGCCGATTTTTTTCACCGCGGTTTCATTGAGAATGAATGCTTGCATAGAGTCGGTCGGAAATTCCACGGAGAAATTTCGGCCCGCGGCCATTTGCATGGCGTACGTCGGAATGAAATTGTGATCGACGCGCACGTTGGCAATGCGAAATTCGAGCGGCGTGCTCTTTTCGCCGTCGAGCAATTTGCCGCCGGAAGAATCGAGCAACCGTCCCGAAGGCACGCGCTTCGAGGCGGCGACGCCGGCAATTTTCGGATGCTGCAAAAGTTGATTGCGCAGGTCGGGATAGCGCCGCGCAATCTCCTCGCCGGAATTAACCGGTAGCACAACGATATGCTCGCGGTTCAAGCCGAGATTTTTCGTGCGGCAATATTCGAGCTGATTATAAACCACGCCCATGCCGACGATGAGAATAATCGAGATCGCAAATTGAAACACGACGAGCGTGCTGCGAAAGCGCGATTTGGTCGAGCCGATTTTTTGGCCTTTTAAAACCGCGACGGGCTGAAAATGCGAAAGGAAGAAAGCGGGATAACTGCCGGCCACAACGCCGACAAACAACGCGACGCCGAGCAAGCTACCGAAGATGAAGAGCGCGCTTTGCGAACGCAGCGCCAATTCTTTGCCGGCGAACGCATTGAATTTCGGCAGCGCCAATTCGACGAAAACCACGGCGAGCAGCAGCGCGATGAACGCGAGCACAATGGTCTCGCCGAGAAATTGTTTGATCAACTGCTGCCGCTCCGCGCCGACGACTTTGCGCAAGCCGACTTCGCGCGCGCGATTGGCGGAACGCGCCGTGGCGAGATTCATGAAGTTGATGCACGCGATGAGCAGCAGAAAAAACGCGATGGCGGAGAAGATATAAACGTAAACGATGTTGCCGTTCGCTTCCAGCTCGGAATCAAGCTGCGAGTGCAGATGAATGTCGGTCAAGCGTTGCAAATGCAGCGTCGTGTTCGGAATCGCGTTTTCGCCGTCGGGATGATGGCGGCCGATGAACGCGGGAACGGCTTGCGTGAAAGTTGCCGTGGGATAGTTTGGCGGAAAGAGCAGATAGGTCGCGTAGTTGTTGCTGCCCCAGTTTTTAAATTCTTGCTCGCCGAAAATTTGCTCCGGCAATTTCATCGAGCCGAGAAAGTCGAAATGCACATGCGAGGCCGCCGGCGTCTCCTGCATCACGCCCGTGACTTTGAGATCGACTTGATTGCCGAAATTGAGCACTTTGCCGAGCGGCTCTTCCTCGCCGAAATATTTTTGGGCCATCGCCGGCGTGAGCACGACGCTATTGGGATCGGCGAGCGCATGTTTGGGATCGCCCTGGAGCAGCGGCAGCGTGAAGGTTTCAAAAATATTCGGATCGGCAAAATAAAAACGTTCTTCCTGAAAAACTTTGTCCTGATAACGCAGCAGCGGCTCGTTGCCGTCGGCAATGCGCACCATTTGCAGAATATCCGGGAAATCGTTTTTGAGCAGCGGCCCGATGGGCGGCGCGACGTGGCCGAGGTGCAAACTCGGCGAGCCGTCGGAGTTGAACCACTCGCGCGTGACGCGATAAATCTGATCGGCTTTCTCGTGATGCTGATCGTAACTCAGCTCATCATGCACGTAGAGCAAAATCAAAATGCAACTCGCCATGCCGACCGCAAGGCCGAAAATGTTGATCAGCGAATAGCCTTTGTACTTCAGCAAATTGCGCAGCGCGATTTTGAGATAGTTTTTGAACATGATTTCTCCTTGCAGAGGGCGGAGGGCTTAGAGCCTAGGACTGAGGGCCTAGAGCATAGAGTAATGTTTTTACGCTTTGCTCTCTGCTCTAAGCTCTCTGCTCTAAGCCCTCTGCGCTTCGCCCTCCGCCCTCAGTTAAGATTTAAAGTTTTCTTGAAACTGGTGATTTTCTTTGAGAGCAGATCAAAGGCATCTAAAAAATCATCATGCTCTTTTTCGTCAATAAGCTTTCTTCTAAAAAGCACGATCACAATGTTGGCGTTCTCAAACACCGATCTTCGCGCGATATCGAGAAAACGGCCAAACTCTTTGTCCGAAGGGCCGCCGGAGCCTTCGGCAATATTATTTGACATGCTCATCCCCGCGCCGCGAACTTGTTCTGCAAAACGATAAAGATGTTTCTGCTCGAGCCGGTCAGCGATGTCGAATAGTTTATCACCAAGCTCGATGGCCATTTGCCAAATTTCCAAACCTTGAAATCTAAACCTTGCCATAACTCACCTCTTTCTTTTGAATGGCCGAGGGCAGAGGGCTTGGGGCGGAGGGCATTTAGTTTTCTCTTCGCCCTCTTGCTCTTCGCCCTCTTGCTCTTCGCTCTCTGCCCTAAGCCCTCTGCCCTAAGCCCCCCGCCTTCTGCTTCACCTTAAACATCACCCGCCCGAGATAACCCGTGGGACTGATTTCGGCGATGTACATGCCCTGTTGCAAATGCGCTGGCGTTTTTAACGTGCGTTCGGAAAGGCCGCTCAACAATTCACCGGCTTCCCAATCTTTTTCTTTGTCGCTCAATAAAATTGTATCGCCGTTGTCAATGATCTTTTGCAGAATTTCTTTCAGGTTCATAAATCTCCTTTGTGGGGTAAGTGCGGAGGGCATAGAGCGGAGGGCTTAAGGCAGAGGGGCAAAGCGTGATACTATTCTCCGCTCTAAGCTCTATGCCCTCGGCCCTATGCTCTCCGCTATTCGTATCTCAACGCTTCCACCGGATTCGCCAGCGCGGCTTTGAGGGCTTGCGCGCTCACGGTGAGCAGCGCGATCAACAGCACCAAGCCGCCGGCGAGCGCGAACAGTTGCCAATCCATGGTCGTGCGATATGCGAAGTCTTGCAGCCATTGCTTCATCGCCAACCATGCAATCGGCCACGCCACGAGATTCGCGAGGGCGACGAGACGAACAAATTCTTTCGAGAGCAGATTAAAGATGCTGCCCACCGAGGCGCCCAGCACTTTGCGCACGCCGATTTCTTTGGTGCGTTCTTCCGCGGCATAAGAGGCGAGCGCAAAAATGCCCAAACCCGCAATGATGATCGCGATCACCGCGAAGATCGTGAAGAGTTTCGCTTCCCTTTGCTCTTGTTGATAAAGCCGGAAAAACGTTTCATCGAGAAAGGTGAATTCGAACGGATAAGCCGGCGAAATCGCCGCCCATTGTTTCTGCGCGGCGGCGAGCGCCGTGGACAAGTGCGCCGGCTCGACTTTGAGCGCGAACACATTCGCGTACGGACGCATCGAAATAAACAAGGGATCGATGTTCTCTTTTAAAGAAGAGAAATGAAAATCCTGCACCACACCGACGACATGGCAGCGCGTGGTGTCAAACATGGTGTTGCGTATCGTTTTGCCGAGCACTTCTTCGTTGGTCCAGCCGAGCATTTTGACCGCGGCTTCATTGAGCAAAACGGCTTGCGCTTTGTCGGTGGCGAAGTCGCGCGAAAAATTCCGGCCCGCGATGATTTTCAAACCCAGCGTTTCGACGTAATCAAAATCCGTGTACACGGTGCGCAGGCGAAAGCTTTCATCTTTGCCGGCAATCGAGAAAGACATCGCATCGTGAAAACCGCCGGGAGGGCCCGAGATCGCCGTGGCGTTGACAATGCCGACCTCTTGCCGCACGCGCTCGACGAACGCCTCTTGCTGTCGGCGCATTTCGGGATTGTTGATCGGCGCGACGAGCACTTGCGCGGCTTGAAAACCGAGATCTTTTTGCCGCATGAATTCAAGCTGCTTGCCGACGAGCAAGGTGGCGATGATCATCACCGCGGAAATGCTGAACTGAAAAACGACCAAGCCTTTGCGGATGAACACATCCGCGGCTTGTTGCGAGAAGCGTCCTTTGAGCACACGCACCGGCAAAAATCCCGAAAGCAGAAAAGCCGGATAGCTGCCCGCGAGCAGCGTGACAATAAAAAGCAAACCGAAAACCGCGGCGAGCAACAGCGGGTCGCTGAAGTTCATCGCGAGATCAAGCTCGAACGCGGCGTTGAACCACGGCAGCAGCAGCTCGCCCGCGGCAATTGCGACGATGACGGCGAGCGTCGTGAGCAAAAACGATTCGCCGAGAAACTGCGCCACGAGACGGAGGCGAGGCGCGCCCAGCACTTTGCGCACGCCGATTTCACGGGCGCGGCGGCCGGCGCGGGCCGTCGTGAGATTCATATAGTTGATGCAAGCAATCAAAAGAATGAACAACGCAAGCGCGCCGAAAATATAAACCGCTTGTTTGTCGCCGTGGCGCACGCCGGATTCGTAGCGGATATCCTTCTGAAAATAAACCTCCGCGAGCGGCTGCAAAGTAAGATCGATGCGGCGGCCATTGCGTTTAAAATCTTCGCCGAGATATTTGTCGATGAACGCGGGCAAGCGCGCCTCCGCCCGTTGCGCTTCCTGCGGATTATCGATCCGCACGTACGTCAAAAAATTGTTGTTCCACCAATCCTGGATCCATTCTTCGCGTTCGAGACTTTTCAGCGAGGCGACGAAATCAAAATCCAAATGCGTGCGGCCGAGTTTTTCCGCGAGCACGCCGGTGACGGTGAAATCGTAGCGATCATCCACACGCAGTGTTTTGCCGAGCGGCTCGTCCGCGCCGAAATATTTGCGCGCCATGGCCGCGGTGAGCACCACGCCGTTCGGATTGGCCAGCGCGCTCGCCGGATCGCCTTGCGCCAAAGGAAAAGAAAAGAACTCGAAAAAATTTTCATCGGCGAGGAAGAATTTCTTTTCCATGAAAGAATGATGCGCGTGCGTCACCAAGCCGTCGCTGGGCAGCACGCGCAACGCATCGCGAATGCTTTCGGGCAGATCATTCTTGAGCGCCGCCGCATAAGGGCCAGAGGTGATGCCAATGAGATAGCCTTGCTCATTCACGTCCGACTTGCGCAGCACACGATAAATTTGCTCGCCGCGCGCATACATGTTATCGTAACTCAGCTCGGCTTGCAGATAGAGCACAATGAGCAGCGTCACCGCCAAGCCCACGGCCAATCCGAAAACATTGATGAGCGAAAAAAGCTTTTGTTTGAGCAGCGCACGTAACGCGGTTTTAAGATAGTTTGAAAGCATGGTAGGAGGCTCGCTTCTGGTTGCTGGTTGCTCGTTGTTTTATGTTGGCTCTTTCTCGTCGTTATCTTCGTTGGTTCCTTGCCTTATTCGTATCTCAACGCTTCCACCGGATTCGCCAGCGCGGCTTTGATCGCTTGCGCGCTCACAGTGAGCAGCGCGATGATGAGCGCCACGCCGCCCGCGAGTGCGAATATCCACCAGCCGATCTCGACGCGATACGCGAAATTTTGCAGCCACTGGTTCAACGCAAACCAAGCAACAGGCCACGCAATGATATTCGCGAACAGCACGAGTTTGAGAAAATCTTTTGACAGCAATGCGGTGACGCCGGCTACGCTTGCGCCGAGCACTTTGCGAATGCCGATTTCTTTTGTGCGCTGCTCCGAAGTAAAAGCCGTCAGACCGAACAAGCCAAGGCAGCCGACGAAAACGGCGAACGCCGCGAACGTGCCGGTCACGCGGCCGAGATTCACTTCCGCGCGATAGAGTTTATCAAGCTCGTCATCCATGAAAAAGTATTCGAACGGTTTGTTCGGCAAAAATTCCGACCAGACGCGCTGCACATGCGCGATGGCCTCTTGATAATCGGCGGGCGCAATACGCACGGCCAAATAGCGGTCGAAGAAATTGTGCCGGCTTTCGGTATCGGCCATGTCGAGAACGAACGGGCCGATGGGTTTGTGCAAAGAAGCGTAGTGAAAATCTTTCAACACGCCAATGACGATTTGCGTGCGCCTGCCCCCGCTGAAACCTTTGCCGAGCGCCTGCTCCGGCGTACCCCAACCTAAATGACGCACCATCGCTTCGTTGATCATCACCGCGAGCGAATCATCCGTGATGTGCCGTCGGTTGAAACTTCGGCCTGCGGCCAATTGCAGATTGAGCGTCTCCACGAAATCATAACCCACCATCAAGCGCTGAAATTGCTGGTTCTCCGTGAAGCCTTCCGGCTTGAAAGGATTCGTTTGATACTTGCTGCCCAACACGTCTTCGGCAGTCGTGACGCGCAGCACGTTGCGGTTTTGCAGGAGCCGAGTTTTCAACTCCTCATAACGCGAGGCGAGATTCGCGCGCAGAATATTGATCATCACCACTTGTTCCCGCTCAAAGCCGAGAGCCGCTTGTTGCAAGTAACGCAGTTGCTGATACGCGAGCAGCGTGCCGCTGATCAAAATAATCGAGATCGCGAATTGGAGCACGACGAGTCCTTTACGCATGGCCGCGGCCCCATCGAAGCCGGTGAGATTGAGCTTGCCTTTGAGCACTTGGATCGGACGAAAAGCGGAGAGCACGAACGCGGGATAGACGCCGGCAACGAAACCCACAAGCGCCACAATGCTCAACAAACAAAACAGAAGCACGCGATTGCCGAACAAGTCAAACGTGATCGCCTTGTTGAGAAAAGCGTTGAGCACGGGCAGCGTCAAATCAACGATTGGAACCGCCAAGATCACGGCGATCAAGCTCATGAGGAACGACTCGCCTAAGAATTGGCGAATGAGTTGGCCGCGTTCGGCGCCGAGCACTTTTCTCATGCCGACTTCACGCGCGCGTTTGGCCGCACGCGCGGTGGCGAGGTTCATGAAGTTGATGCACGCAATGAGCAGCACCAAGCTCGCGATCACGGAGAAGATGTAGACATAAGCGACGTTGCTGTTCGGCGCGATCTCGAAATCCAAATGCGAGTGCAGATGAATGTCGGTCAACGCCTGCAAGTGCAGCGACACGCGGTCGCGATTGTTGTCGGGAAAATATTTTTTCACGAATGCCGGCAATTGCTCGGCGAGCGCCAGCGGCGAAGCGCCTTCGGCGAGGAGCAAATAAGTCCAGCACGGATTCCAATTCCAACCTTCCGGCTTGACGCCGTTTTGTATGCCGGTGATCGTGCTGAAGGAAGCGAGGAAATCAAATTTGAAGTGGGAGTTTTCCGGCGCCGGCGCGATGATGCCCGTGACTTTCAAATCATGCTCGCCTTCGAAACGCAGCGTTCGGCCGAGAGCCTCGTTGCCGCCGAAATATTTTTGCGCCATCGCTTCCGTCAGCACCACCGTATACGGCTCGCGCAGCGCGGTTTGAGGATCGCCTTTGATAAATGGAAAAGTGAAAACTTCGAACACGGTCGAATCCACGAAGAAAAAGCGGCGCTCATTGAAACGCAGGTCCGGCCCATTGTCCAGCGTCAATGACGGCGCTTGCATGTTGAAGAAGCGCACCGCGTGTTCGATCAACGCCGGAAACTCTTGCGCCAGCGTGGGCGCAACGGAGAACGGTTGGCTGGAAGAGTGCTCCGCGGGTTTGATGACTTCGGTCAAGCGATAGATACGCTGCGCTTTCTCGTGATGGCGATCATAACTCAGTTCGTCTTGAATGAACAAGAGGAGCAAAATAAAACACGCCACACCGAGCGCCAGCCCGAGCGCATTGATAAGCGAATAACTCTTTTGCCGAAGCAGGTTTCTTACGGCGATGGTGAAGTAATTTTTAAGCATGGTTCTCCTTTGGAGAGGGCCGAGGGTTTAGAGCTTAGAGCGGAGGGCCTAGAGCGTAGAGCGCTCTTTATCCTCTGCCTTTGCTCCAAGCCCTAAGCTCTCCGCCCTTTTCTATTCGTACCGCAACGCTTCCACCGGATTCGCGGTCGCCACTTTGAGCACTTGCGAACTGACGGTCAATGCGGCAATCACAAACACAATCGCGCCGGAGAGCAGAAACGGCAGCGCGCTGAAACCGACGTGATAGGCGTAGATGCTTTCGATCAACGCGCGCACGGCGAAATAGCCGGCGACGGAGGCGAGGGCCGTGGATGCGAGCAGGAGCAGAGCAAATTCTTTGTTGACGAGATTCATGATTTGCGCCAGCGTCGCGCCGAGCACTTTGCGAATGCCGATCTCTTTCGTGCGCCGCGCGAGGTTCAACGCCACCAATGCGAACAAGCCCATCGCCGCGATCGCAATCGCCAGCACCGCGATATAAATGAACATCGTTTTGATGCTGTCGCTCACTTCCAACGCTTCGGCCATGACGCGATCTTGATAATAGCCTTCATACGGCAAATCGGGCACGACGCGCTGCCAGGTTTCGCGCAAAAATTCGTTCGTGGCCTTCATCTGCTCGGCACTCGTGCGCACGGCAATGGTGCGGATATGCTCCGGCTTGGCCATGCGAAAGAAACACGGCGTGATCGGCCGCCACGCGCCATCATTATAGAAATCTTCCACCACACCGATCACGGTGTAGCGCAAGGTGTCGAGGCTCACGATTTGGCCGAGAGGTTCGGTCCAGCCCAACTCGCTCGCAAATTTTTGATTGACTACCACCGCGTTCTGCAAATCCGAGGGTTGATTCTCATCGAACGTGCGGCCCTGGCTGAGACGGATCTGCATGGTCTCAAGATAGTTATAGCCGACGCTCAACAGCGAGGCCTCAATCTTTTGCGCCGCGCTCGTCACCACGGCATTGCCCCAGTTGAAGCCGACGTGGCTCATCGAGCCGGCCACGCTCACCACGTTGGCGTTTTGCGCGACCGCGTTTTTATACGGCTCAAAATATTTCGCGTCGCGCAGCGGCACGATGATCGCCGTGTCCTTGCCATAGCCCCAATCCATTTCCCGCAGAAAGCCGGAGTTTTGCAAAAACACAATGCTCGCGATCACGGTCAAAATCGAAATCGTGAATTGAAACGTGAGCAACGAACGCGACAGCCACGAGGCGCCGCCAAACTTTTGCTTGCCGCGCATAATGGCAACCGGATGAAACGCGCTGATGTAAAACGCGGGATACGTGCCCGCCACCAATCCGAGAAAGAAGAGCAATCCGGCGAGAAAGAGCAGCAGGCCGCGATTTTGCGAATAGTCCAGCGTCAGTTCGAAATACGTCCACAGCTTGTCATAAGCCGGAACGAAAATTTCCGCGAGCGCAATGCCCAGCCCCAGCGCAATTGCGCAGAGCAAAAGATTTTCGCCGAGAAATTGCCAAACCAATTGCGTGCGGAAGCCGCCCACCACTTTGCGAATGCCGATTTCCTTCAAGCGCTGCGAAGACGAAGCAATCGCGGTGTTGATGTAATTGAAGCAGGCCATGAGCAACAGCAGCGCGGCAATGATGCTCGGCGAAATCATGCCCGCGGGATGCATGGCTTCTTTGAGAATATCCGCGCGCGTCTCGCGCGCTTTCATGGCCATGCCCCGCAGCGGCTCGATTTGAAAGCGCGCCACTTGCCACTCCGGCCCGACCGCGGCATTGTGCGCGTTGAGATAGCGTTCCAGTTGAGGAGCAAGCGTTGACATTTGCGCGCGCTCGGCACTCTGCACGAACGTGACGTATGCCCACGTGCTCCAACTATCCGGTTGGTCGATGCCGGCATCAACCAAAAGTTCGAACGCGGCGAGCACGTCAAATTGAATGCTCGAATTGTCTGGAATTTTTTGAGTAACGGCGCCGACAAAGAACGAACGCAATTCGCCGTTGCGATAGCGCATCGTCACTTGCTGGCCGACGGGGTTCGTCGCGCCGAAGTATTTGATCGCCGTGGCCTCGCTCAAAATGATTTTGTTTTTATCCGCCAGCGCGTTGGCCTCGCCATACTTCAACGGAAACGTGAACATCGCAAAAAAATTCGGATTCACATGCAGCGCGCTTTCATTAAAAATTTTGTCGCCAAATTTGAGCACGACCGATGCCGGCGACATTCGCACCGCGTTTTTGATCGCCGGAAAATCCTGCGCCAGCGCCGGGCCGAGCGGCCGCGGGGTGTAGCCCCACATGCGTTCGCGCCCATTTTGCACACGCACAGATTTAATGCGATAAATCTCCTCGGCATTCTGATGAAACATGTCGAAGCTCACGTTGTAATCGTGGTTCAAATAGGCCACGATGCAAAACGCAATGGCCACGCTCAAGCCGAAGATATTGATGCCGCTGTTCAACTTGTTCTTGAGCAGATTGCGATAGGCGATTTTAAAGTAATTTTTGAGCATGAGGGATTCTCGCACTTTGCGGGTGAGTACTTTATTCCGGTTTTGGGCGACTGTTCCACATATCCAAATGCATTTTCCACGCGCCGGTTTGCTCGCGTTTCCACACGATCAAATATTTGCCGTAAAACGGACCCCAAGCCTCGGCGCCGTTGCGTCCGCTGACTTCGTAATAGCCGTAATCATGACAAGCTCCTGCTCGGCGTGCTTGTTTGTGCATGCACCCGTTCGGCTGAAGCGAAATGCGCAATCGCCGCAACGCCGAAGGCGTTAAATGTTATAGCCCAGGGTGCCCAGCTTCTGGGCACCCTGGGAACAACCCCGCAAAGAATAGAGAACCCCGAACGGGGTTCCATAAAAGGCACAAGAAGCATCCCCCAGTTAGTGTAATATTGATCATGCGGCATTTTATCGAACCCCGATGGGGTTCGTTGTCCTCGTGGTTATGATCCCAGGGTGCGCTTCGCGCTACCCTGGGCTTTCATATTGAGCGCCTTCGGCGCTTTGTCTTTATGCTTTCATCCACACAAAACAACATAGAGCCACTTCATCTCTTCGCCTCATTCGTAGCGAAGAGTTTCCACCGGATTCGCCAGCGCCGCTTTGATCGCTTGAAAACTCACCGTGAGCAAAGCGACGCCCAGCGCGAAAATTCCGCTCAACACAAACGGCCACAGCGTCACGTCGATGCGATAGGCGAAATCTTGCAGCCATTGGTTCATGGCAAAATAAGCAATGGGCCACGCCGCCACATTTGCGAGCGCAATCAAAAGCACAAACTCATTGGTGAGCAAACGCACGACAGAGAAAATGGAGGCGCCGAGCACTTTGCGAATGCCGATTTCTTTGGTGCGTTTGGTCACGGTGAGCGCGGACAAGCCGAACAGGCCGATGCACGCGATGGCAATCGCGAACAGCATCGCATACGTCACGATTTGCGCCCAGCGTTCTTCGGCGCGATAGCGTTGGTCGAAATCCGCATCGAGGAAATAATAGTCGAACGGCTGGTGCGGCGCGATCGCGCGCCAGTTTTTTTGCAGCAGCGTCAGCGCGTTGGAAAAATCTCCGGGCGCGAGCCTCACATAAATGTAGCGGATCGCAGCATAGGAAGGATCGAGCAGCAACACGAGCGGTTTGACGCGCTCGTGCAGCGAGGCGTAATTGAAGTCTTTGACAACGCCGATCACTTCCGGTTCTTTCATGCCCTTCGTTGAAAAATTGCTGAAAATATGTCCGGCCGGCTCTTTCCAGCCGAGCTCTTTTACCAGCGCTTCATTCACGATGACGGACTTATTGGCGTCCGCGGTGATCGCGCGCGAGAAATCGCGGCCGTGCAAAATCTCCATGCCGAAGGTTTTAATAAAATCCGGATCGACGCGCATGACGTTCACTTGCCACATCGCGCCGTCGTTGCCGCCGAACGACATCCACGCCGTCTCTTTATAAAATCCGTCGGAATTGCCGGTGACGCCGAGCACCGCGCTTTGTCCGGCCAGGCGCTCGCGATAAAGTTGCAATAACTTCTCGCCCTCGGCGCCGCGCGCGTTGGTGGGAATGGCGACGACCTGCTCTTGCTTGAAACCGGGTTGATGCGCTTTGAGCAGCTCGAGTTGACCGGACATGATCGTCGCACAAACAACGAGCAGCACAGAGAGCGCGAATTGCGCGACGATCAACGTCTGGCTCAAGCGATTTTTGCCGCCGAGGAAAATTTTATTTTTCAACGTGGCGACCGGCTGGAAACGGGAGAGAAAAATCGCCGGATAGCCGCCGGCCAGCAAACCGATGCCGATCATCAACGCCGTGAACACGGCATAAATTTTCCAATCGCCGAGATAAGCAATCGCCAACGATTTGTTCGCGAGCGCATTAAAAACCGGCAGGAAAAATTCCGCCAATGCAACGCCGAGCAACAACGCGAGAAAGCTGAAAAGCATGGCCTCGCCCCAGAATTGCTTCATGAGTTGGCTGCGCAACGCGCCGAGGGTTTTGCGCATGCCCACTTCGCGCGTGCGGCTCGCGGCGCGGCCGATGGCGAGCGTCATAAAATTAATGCACGCGATGAGCAACACGATCAACCCGATGCCCGCGAGGATGTACGAATACGCCGGGCTGCTCGCGGGCAAAAAAGAGTTCTCCACGTTCGTTTCGAGATGAAGCGCTTGCAGCGGTTGGAGCCGCAGTTTCAGCGCGCCCTCTTCTTTCGCCAGCCAGCCGAGAATCCGCCAGGTTTGAATCATGGCGCCGTAATGGTTCCGCACGAACGGCGCGAAGTTGTTTTGCAAGACGCCGGGGTGCACGCCGGCCGCGGTTTGAATAAAAGTCTCCGCGCCCCAGGCCGTCCAAGCGTTTTCAATTTCGGCATAACCGGGGGAGCTGCTATAAGGCAGAACCAAATCGAACTTGAAACTCGAGTTGTCCGGAAGCTTTTGCGCGACGCCGCTGACGATAAAGCCCTGCACCGCATCGCCGAAACGCAGCGAAAGCGTTTTGCCCAACGGCGTTTCCTCGCCGCTCGTGTTCGGAAAATATTTTTGCGCAAGCGCTTCGCTCAACACCACCGCATTTTTGTTTGCCAAAGCTGAGGCGCGCTCGCCGTAGCGGAGGGGCACCGTGAACATGGTGAAAAAATCCTGGTCGGCATAAAGCGCTTTTTCCTTGATCATATTTTCGCCGGCGCGAATCACCACCGAGCCCGTTTTCAAACGGGTCGCTCCTAAAATTTCCGGAAACGACGTTTTCAATGTTGGCGCCAGCGGCGGCGGTTGTCCAGCTTTGAGCTTGAGGCCGCCGTCCGGCGTTTTGGTTTCTAAATTCACGCGGTAAATCTGCGCGCCGTTTTCATGAAAGCGGTCGTAACTCATTTCATGCTGCACAAACAAAAACACCAGCACGCAACACGCGACGCCGAGCGCGAGGCCGAAGACGTTGATGAACGCATACGATTTGTGCTTGCGAATATTGCGCAGCGCAATTTTGAGATAATGTTTGAGCATGGTTGGTTGCTGGTTATTGGTTGTTGGTTGCTCGTTACTACTAACTTGGCACCCTGGCTCTTTATCCTTTTTAACGCCTTGCCTTATTCGTACCGCAATGCTTCCACCGGATTCGCCAGCGCCGCTTTGATGGCTTGCGTGCTCACCGTGAGCCACGCGATGCCTAACGCGAGCAGACCGGCGCGGAGGAACGCGCCGAGGCCGAGCGGTTGCCGATAGGCGAAATTTTGCAGCCATTGATTCATGGTGTACCACGCCAGCGGCGCGGCGACGATGAACGAGATCAGCACGAGCCGTGTGAAACCGCTGGAGAGCATGAGCAGGAGGTTCGACACCGAAGCGCCGAGCACTTTGCGAATGCCGATTTCTTTGGTGCGCTGCTCCGCGGTGAATGAGGCCAAGCCGAACAGGCCGAGGCAGGAAATGAAAATAGCGAAGACGGAAAAGATGCTGAAGATTTTCAACAGGCGCGTTTCGGCGCCGTATTGGGCTTCGACGCGCTCATCCATGAAAGAAAATTCCAACGGGTGCTGCGGATCAAACTTCTGCCATTGCGTTTCGAGAATGGCGAGCGCCTGTTCCATGCTATTGGGCCGCACGCGCGCAACGAACCATTCACTTTCCCACGGCATGAGATGAAACACCGCGGGCGCGAGTTCTTCGTAAAGCGGAAGGAAATGAAAATCTTTGACCACGCCGACAACGAGTCCCTCTTTGGCATTGTCAGGGCCGGCGCCAAGCCACACAAAGCTTTGGCCAATCGCGGCTTCAGCGGATTCCCAGCCGAATTCTTTTATGGCGGTTTCATTTAAGATAAAAGCTTGCGCGCTGTCGCCGGCAAATTCACGCGAGAGAAATCGGCCCGTCGCTAGCTCGATGCCGAGCGTCGAAAAGAAATCATAATCGATCTGATAGCTATAAATCTCCTTTTGCTCTTCCGAATCGCCGCGGCGCGCGCCGGTGCGCCACCAACCAGCATTCGCGGGCACCGCGGAAGAAGCCGACACTTGCATGAACTCCGGATGGCGCAGCAATTCGGTTTTGAGCACGGGCCAGTTGTTTTGCGCATGCTCGCCGCGCAGCTTCGCGACAATAGTCTGCTCTTTATCGAAACCGAGCCGTTTATGACGGATAAATTCGATTTGATCGTTGACGATGAACGTGCAGACGATCAACACAATCGAAATCACGAATTGGCCGACCACCAGCAATTGCCGCAGCCGCACACCGGAGGTTCCCGTAGCCGAGCCGCCTTTCAACACGTCCACCGGCTGAAAGCGCGACAAGAAAAATGCGGGATAACTTCCGGCCACAATTCCCACGGTGAGTGCGAGCGCAATGAAACCGGCGATGAGCGACCAATCCGCGGCATAATCGATTTGCAAATTTTTCTGCGCCACTTCGTTGAACACCGGCAGAAAAAATTCGATCAACACCGCCGCGCCGACGACGGCGAAAAAGGCGAGTACGATGGACTCGGCGAGAAATTGCAATACGAGCTGCAAGCGCATGCCGCCGACCACTTTTCGCACGCCAACTTCGCGGGCGCGGTGCTGCGAGCGGGCCGTCGCGAGGTTCATAAAATTAATACAGGCGATGGCGATAATGAGAGCCGCGAGCGCGGCAAACAAATAAATGTAAGTCATCGCGTTCAGCTTGCCCGCGTCATTATTGAAATTCGAGCGCAAGTGAATATCGACGAGCGGCTGCATGTCCAGCGTGAGTCCGGCAAATCCGGAAGGCCCGTCGCTATAATGCTTCTTGACAAATTCGGGGAGCTTGGCAATCACATTTGCCGCGGAGGCTTTTTCATCCAGCAGAACATACGTGGGATAACTGAACATCCACCAATTTTCCCGCATCCGCGTGGGCAAATTGTTAAATGGAATCAGAAAATCCGGACGCACGTGCGCAGTCGAGGGGATCGGCTGCAAAACTCCCGTCACTTGAAACTCGCGCTCGCCGCGCTCGATTTGTAGAATTTTGCCGAGCGGATTTTCCGCGCCAAAATATTTTCTCGCAGCGTCCGGACTCAAGACCACGGATTTGGGATTTTGTAGCGCGGTGGCCGCATCGCCTTGTTGCAAAGGGAAATCAAAAACTTCAAAGATATTTGGATCGGCGTAATAAAGTTCTTTCTCGTAAAACTGCTGGTTTTGATATTTTACCGGCGTGCTGTTGTAAGGCTTCTGCAAGCGCACGGCTTGACGAATTTCGGGATATTCTTCCGCGAGCGCAGGCCCAATCGGCGCCGCCATGACTGGCCCCGTATGCCGGTTGCCATTGGGGTCGTTGCTCATGAGCATGCGGTAAATGTGGCGAGCATTTTTATGAAAGCGATCGTAGCTCAACTCATGACGAATGAACAACAGCATCAACGCGCAACACGCCATGCCAACGGCGAGACCGGCGAGGTTGATGAAAGTGTAACCCTTGTGCCGGCGCAAATTGCGCAAGGCGATTTTGAGATAGTTTTTGAACATGGTCTGGTTCCTGGTTGCTTGACACGTTGGCTCTTTATCCTTTTTGGCTCCTTGCCTTATTCGTACCGCAGCGCTTCAACCGGATTCGCCAGCGCGGCTTTGATCGCTTGCGCGCTCACGGTCAACAATGCGATGAGCAACGCCACGCCGCCCGCGAGCGCGAACACCCACCAACTGATTTCGATGCGATACGCGAAATCTTGCAGCCACTTGTTCATTGCATAGTAAGCAACCGGCCCTGAGATGAGATTCGCGAGGAGCACGAGTTTCGCGAATTCGCTGGAGAGCAGCACGATGATGGCGCAGGCCAATCCCAGCGCCAATCCCGCGAGATTGATGACGGCGTGCGTCTTGTCCTTGCGTAGATGGCGGAAAGCGATTTTGAGATAACTTTTAAGCATAGTTCGTTACCGGCTACTGTTTTACTTGGCTCGTTGGCTCTTTATCTTTTTTGGCTCCATGCTCATTCGTACCGCAACGCCTCCACCGGATTCGCGAGCGCGGCTTTGATCGCTTGCGTGCTCACGGTGAGCAACGCGATGAGCAGCGCCACGCCGCCGGCGAGGGCGAAAATCCCAAAGCTGAGGTCGATGCGATACGCGAAATCTTGCAGCCAATATTGCATGACGAAATAGCCCAACGGCGCGGCAAGAGCAAAAGCAATGGCCATGAGTTTCACATAATCGCGCGAGAGCAGGCCGATGATGCCGACCACGGTTGCGCCCAACACTTTGCGCACGCCGATTTCTTTGGTGCGTTGCTCCGCGGTGAATGACGCGAGACCGAACAGGCCGAGGCACGCAATCAGAATCGCGAGCGCGGCAAACACGCCCAGCAACCGGCCCGCGTTCTGCTCGGTGCGATACAGCGCGTCGAAGGAACGATCGAGAAAGGAATAATCAAACGGGCTGTTCGGCGCGAGTGCCTGCCATTGCGTGCGCATGAACGCAAGCGTGTTCGACAAATCTTGCGGCCGCAGTTTCACCATTAGATACGCAAACTCCGGCGGCTCGATGAACATGACCAGCGGCTTGATCTCCGCGTGCAGCGAAGCAAAATGAAAATCCTTCACCACGCCGACCACGCGGCCCATGCGATTCGCCGGGAGATTCATCCACTTGCCAATCGCAGTTTCTTTTTCCCAACCTAAAATCTGCAGCGCGCGTTCATTGATCACGTAAACATAGCCCTGCGCTTCGGTCCACGTTTCCGGAAAGCCGCGGCCCGCGAGTAGTTCGAGGCCGAGCGTTTTGATGACGTCGTTATCAACGGCATAGCCGACGACTTCGAGTATTTGATTTTCGGGAAGCCCTTCCGCCTGCATGCCATAACCGCCCAGGACGCGACCAGGAAATCCGGCGGCCGCGGAAACGCTGACGATGTTCGAATGCTGGGCGAGCGCGGACTTCAGCGTCGCGTAATTACGGCGCAGCGTCCAATCGCGCATCGGCAAAATCACCACCTGCTCTTTTTCGAAGCCGAGTTTTTTATTGCTGATATAATCGAGTTGCTGATACACCACCGCGGTGCCGCTGATGAGGGCAATCGAAATCACGAACTGCGCGACCACGAGACCTTTGCGAAAGCCCGCGCCATGCCCGCTCGCTTGCAGCGCGGATTTGAGCACTTTCGCCGGTTGAAAAGTGGAAAGCAACAACGCGGGATAACTGCCCGCAAGCAACGCGACGACAGCGCCGATGGCGGCGAGCATCAAGAGGAAAGAAGGCTGCGCCAACGCGCCCACGGCCAATTGCTTGCCGCTCACGGCGTTGAACGCAGGCCGCGCGATTTCCACAAAAAGCACGGCGAGCACCAGCGCCAGCAGCGTGATCAAGCCGATCTCGCCATAAAACTGCGCGGCCAATTGGCGTCGCACCGCGCCGAGCACTTTGCGCACGCCGACTTCACGCGCGCGGCGCAGAGAGCGGGCAGTGGCGAGGTTCATGTAATTGATGCAGGCGATCAAGAGCACGAGAAAAGCGATGCTCGAAAAAATATAAACGCGGATGATATCGTTGTTCCAATAGAGATGAATCTGCGTGAGCTTTTGCAAAGAGATTTTTTCCCAAAATCTGATCTCGTCGCGCTTCACCCAAACCGGAAAGCGTTGCTCGATTGGCGGCAGCGCGGCGTTTTCGTGCAGCAAAATGTACGTGTACAAATTCGCCGAGTACCACGTTTCCGTTTTCGCCCATTCGTTGGTCAAGCTGGTGTATGAAGCGAGAAAATCAAATTGCAAATGCGAATGGCTCGGCACGTTTTGCATGACGCCGGTGACTTCGTAATCGCGCGCATTGTTCACGCGCAGGGTTTGACCGAGCGGATTGGCCTCACCAAAATATTTTTGCGCGGAGGCTTGCGTGAGCACGATGGTGTTCGGGCGCGTCAATGCTGTGGCCGGATTGCCGTGCAGCAATGGAAAAGTGAAAACTGCGAAGACGGTCGAATCCGCAAACAGGAAGCGCTCTTCTTGAAACACGCGCTCGCCGTGCTGCACCGTTACGGCGCCGAAGCGCGTGGTTTCATATAAACGCACCGCGCGTTCGACTTCGGGAAACTCGCGCTGCAGGAGCGGGCCAAGAATCGAGGGCGTGGTTTCCACGCGCTGCGCGCTCGTTGCCAGCGTCGCGCGATAAATGCATTCGGCGTTTTGATGAAAGCGGTCGTAGCGCAGCTCATCTTGCACATAAAGCAAAATGAGCAAACAACACGCAATGCCCACGGCCAATCCCGCAATGTTGACGAGCGCATAACTCTTGTGCTTGAGAATATTGCGCAGCGCGATTTTGAGGTAGTTTTTAAACATGTTCTGGTTCCTGGTTGCTGGTTGCTTGGCTCCTTGCCTTATTCGTATCTCAAAGCTTCAACCGGATTCGTGAGCGCGGCTTTGATCGCTTGCGTGCTCACGGTTAATAATGCAATCAGCAAAGCCACGCCGCCGGATAATGCGAACATCCACCAGCCGAGTTCGATGCGATAGGCGAAATCTCGCAGCCAGTTGTTCATCGCAAAATAGGCCAGCGGCCACGCAATGAGGTTCGCCAGCAAAACCAACTTGACAAACTCTTTGGAGAGCAGCGCGACAATGCCCGCAACCGAAGCGCCGAGCACTTTGCGCACGCCGATCTCTTTGGTGCGTTGCGCCGCGGCAAATGCCGCCAGCCCGAAGAGTCCCAAGCAGGCAATCAGAATCGCGAGTCCGGCGAACACGCTGAACAGCGCGGCGAAGCGGCGATCGTTGCGATATTGCTCGGCAAATTTTTCATCGATAAAACTATAATTGAAAGGATTGCCGGGAAAGAGCGTGCGATAAATGCGCTCGATGGCCGACAGCGTTTGCGGCAAATTTTCCGTGCGCAGTTTGATTGAGAGTTGCCCGCCCACCTCGCGAATCGTGAACAGCATGTTCTCGATGGGCGCGTGCGCCGAAGACCAACTGAAATCGCGATACACGCCGACGACTCTGAACTTCGAGCCGCTCAACGTGACCAATCGTTGCAACGCGTCACTGGGCGTGTCGAAGCCCACAGCCTTGACCGCGGTTTCATTGAGAATCACCGGGCGCGGTTCGCCTTCCGGCGTGTTCGAGGAGATGCCTTTGAAGCCGGAGCCGGCGATCAACTCGAGGCCGTACAGCGCGGCAAAACTCGAATCGACCCATGCGAGCGCGCCGGACACGTTGCTGGCCGGGTCCGCGGTTTCGCGGCGCAAATCCGACGAGTACCAATTAAATCCGCTGCCGGGCAGCGCGCTCGAAGTGGCGATGTGCCGCACCGCAGGAACTTGGCGCAGTTCATTGAGCAAACGCGAAATGGCTTGTTCGCTCTCCGCGCCCTCGGCGAGCACGCGTGGGCCGGGCACAGTGATGATTTGCTCCAAGTCGATGCCGAGCTCCATGTTTTGCATGTGATCGAGCTGCGCATACACAACAATGGTTCCCGCCAATAAACCGACCGAGGCCGCGAACTGCAACAAGACCAGTCCTTGCCGCAACCACAGCCGCGTTGCAGTCGAACCAGCCTTTGCCTTCAACACCGATACCGGCTTGAATGAAGAAAGCGCAAACGCGGGATATAAACCGGCGAGTAAAGTGCCGACGCAAAACATTGCGAAGGCCGCGATCCATAATGTTGGATTCGCCCACGCCCAATCCGTAAGCTGCACACCGGCGAGATGATTGATAAACGGCCGCAAAATTTCCACGAGCACGAGCGCCAACACAAAGGCCGCGAAATTGGTGAGCGCCGATTCGAACAAAAATTGCGTGACGAGTTGTTGGCGTTGCGCGCCCACGGCTTTGCGCACGCCGACTTCGCGGCTGCGATCAAGCGAACGCGCGGTGGCGAGATTGACGTAATTCACCAGCGCAATGACGAGCGTGATGAGGGCGATGATGATAAAAAAGTAAACCGTGCGGCGATTGCCCTGCACGGCCTTCGGCGCGATCACCGCATCATTGAGATGAATCTCGTTCAGCGGTTGCGCGCGCAAACTCGCCTGCGTGTTCGTGCGTTTATAATCTTCGCCGCGATGGCGCAAAAGAATTTCCGTGAATTTCTGCTCGACCGCGGCTACGTTGGCATCGCCGCGAAGTTGAACATAGGTCGTGAAGTTGCTCCACGTCCACTCGTGTTTGGGATCTTTGTAGGCGCTCTTTTCCAGCAAGTCCGGCACGGAAAGCAGAAAATCAAATTGCAGATGCGAGTTGGCGGGCACGTCGCGGAAAACACCGTTGACGTTGAACGCGCCGTCGATCCAGCCGTTGACGTTGAGCGCTTTGCCGAGCGGATTTTCTTCGCCGAAATATTTGCGCGCTGCGGTTGCGGAGATGAGCATCGTGTTCGGCGCCGTGAGCGCTTGCGTGGCGTCGCCCATCATCAGCGGATACGAAAACATGTGCAGAAAGGCCGCATCAGCATAAAACACGCGCTCTTCTTTAAAAACTTTTTCCGGCTCCGCGGCATTCGCAATCACCGGATTAGAATAGTCCGGATGAATGCGCGCAAAGCGCGTGACTTCGGGCACGCCTTGCGCCAACGCGGGCCCCATGCCGTAGCCGCACAACGCCGAACGTTGCGGCTCGCCGCCGCCTTTGATATTCGTTTGCGTGACGCGATAAAGCTGCGCGGTGTTCGGGTTGAAATCGTCGAAGCTATATTCAAACGCCACGTACTGAAAAATGATCAAGCAACACGCCAGCCCGAACGTAAGCCCCGCGATGTTGATGAACGAATATCCTTTGCGCCGCTGCAGGTTGCGCAGCGCGGTGGTGAAGTAGTTTTTGAACATGGTCTGGTTCCTGGTTCCTGGTTGCTGGTTGCTTGGCACTTTTTCTTTGTTGGCTACTTGGCTCCTTACCTTATTCGTACCGCAAAGCCTCCACCGGATTCGCGAGCGCGGCTTTGATGGCTTGCGTGCTCACGGTGAGCAGCGCGATAAACAACGTCACGCCGCCCGCGAGCGCGAACACCCACCAACTGATCTCAATGCGATACGCGTAGTTTTGCAAAACCTTGTTCATCACCAAATAAGCAAGCGGCCACGCGATGACATTGGCGAGCACGACGAGAATCGCAAACTCGCGCGAGAGCAGTGTGACGACGCGCGCGACCGAGGCGCCGAGCACTTTGCGAATGCCGATTTCTTTCGTGCGGCTCGTGGCGGCAAGCGTGGCCAAGCCGAACAAGCCGAGGCACGCGAGCAGCACGGCAAACGCGGTGCTGTATGAAATAATTTTCTGCCAGCGTAAATCGGTTTCATATTGGCGCTGAATGTCTTCGTTCACAAACGTGAAATCGAACGGCGTGTTCGGCGCGACCATGCGCCATTTTTCTTCGAGCAACTTGATCGTCGCGGGAATGTTGCTCGAACTCACGCGCACGAGAATGTCGTTGATGCCGAACTCCGGATCCATCAGCAGCACCGCGGGTTGAATGCGCTGATGCAGCGAGAGAAAATGATAATCCTTCACCACGCCGATCACCACCGGGCCGCCGGGAATCTTTTCATCGTTCCAACCGGAAAGCCGGCGACCGAGCACCGGCTCCTGCCAGCCAAATTCCTTTACTAACGCTTCGTTGACGATTACAGAATTCATCAAATCGCTTTGCAGCTCGCGCGAAAAGTTTCGGCCTTCGAGCAATTGAATGCCGAGCATGTCGAGATAATCATAATCCACGCCGAAGATGAACGCCGTACGCTCCACGCCTTCGTGCGTGAAGCCGTTCAAATCCCAACCCTTGTTGAACGCCGCACTCGTGCCGGTGATGGTCAACACTTGCTGCGGATGAGCATTGAGCGCTTCGCGCAGGCGCAACATCTTCGCGCCGCCGTCACGGCTCGCGCCGCCAAAGCTATTGATCGCGATGACGTGTTCGGGATTATAACCGAGATTGCGCGCGGCAATAAACTGCTGTTGCCGTGCAATGAAGATGGCGCACACGATGAGAAAAATCGCGAGGCCGAATTGGAAGACCACGAGCGTGCGTGTGAAAAAACTTTTCTGCCGCAGCTTGAGCGTGCCTTTCAAAACCGTTGCCGGTTGAAAGCGCGAGATGAATGCCGCGGGATAGCCGCCGGCGAGCAAGCCGATGAGCGGCAGCAAGCCGAGCATGGCAAACAGCGCCCAGCCGCCGGAGAGTTGTTGCAACGACAAATCTTTTTGCGTGAATTGTTTGAACACCGGCAGAAATAATTCCGCCAGCATCAAGCCCAAAACAAAAGCCAGCGTGCTCAACAGCAAAGCTTCGCCGCCAAATTGCCGCACGAGTTGTTGGCGAAACGCGCCGAGCACTTTGCGCATGCCGACTTCGCGGCTGCGGCTCGTGGAGCGGCCCAGCGTGAGCGTGATGAAATTGATGCACGCAATCGCGAGCACCAGAATTGCGATGCCGGCGAGCATCATCGCGTACATGGGATTGCTCACGCG
The DNA here is from genome assembly GCA_041918175.1 of bacterium. Classification (GTDB taxonomy): domain Bacteria; phylum Zhuqueibacterota; class Zhuqueibacteria; order Zhuqueibacterales; family Zhuqueibacteraceae; genus JABWAN01. The sequence goes on along the minus strand of JAYRWE010000120.1, from coordinate 38,349 downwards.
CTCGTGCGAGCTGCCGACGGAAGTGTCGAGATGCATCGCCGTCATCGGCTGCAAGCGCAATTGCAAAGCGTTGTCGCCTTTTGCCATCGTGCCGCGTTCTTGATTGCGTTGGCGCATGTCGCCCCAATATTTGGTGACGAACGGCGCGAACTTGCTTGCGAGGGTTTTGCTCTCCGCGCCTTCTTTCAACAACACGTAAACCGAGCCGTTGAAATTGGTCCAGCGCGTGAGGTTGCGCTCATACTGCGGAAACTTCGTAATGTGCAGCGCAAAGTCGAATTGAATGCTCGAATTGTCCGGCGGATTTTCCGCGACGCCGGCAACGACCACGTCAACTTGCCCGCGCCAATTTTTGGTGATGAGCGACTTGCCGATGGGATCTTCCGCGCCGAAATATTTTTCCGCGATGCGGCGCGTGATGACGACGGCGTTGGGATCCGCGAGCGCATTGGCGGGATCGCCCTTCAACAATGGAAAGTTGAAAACTTCAAAGAAGGCCGGGTCGGTAAAAATGAAGCGTTCCGAAAAATGTTTGTCGCCATACGAGACCGCGCCGCCGCCGGTGAAGATGCGAATGGTTTGTTCGATCTCCGGATACTCCGCGGCGAGCGTCGAGCCGAGCGGCAACGGTTGATATGACATCTGCTCGATCGCGCCGTCGGCTTTGCGCTCGACGAGCACCGCGCGATAAAGCCGCTCCGCCTTCGCATGAAATTTGTCGAACGACCATTCGTGCTCGACAAACAGCAAAATCAACAAACAACACGCGACGCCCAGCGCGAGGCCGAAGATATTGATGAACGCATAGAGTTTTTGGCGCAAAAGATTGCGCAGCGCGATTTTGAGATAGTTTTTGAGCATGGTTGTTGGTTACTTGGCTCTTTATCCTTTTTATCTCTTTTGGCTCTTTGCCTTATTCGCAACGCAACGCCTCGACGGGATTCGTCGTGGCGGCCTTGAAAGCTTGTGTGCTCACGGTGAGCAGCGCGATAACCAACGCGCCGAGACCGGCGAGCACGAACACGGCCCAGTTGATGGGAACGCGATACGCAAAATCTTGCAGCCACAAGCTCATCGCGCAATAAGCCGCGGGCCACGCAAACAGATTCGCGAGCACAACCAGCTTGATGAAATCCTGCGAGAGCATGCCGACCACACTTGCCACCGAGGCGCCGAGCACTTTACGCACGCCGATTTCTTTCGTGCGTTGTTGCGTGGTGAAAGCCGCGAGGCCGTACAAGCCGAGGCAGGCAATGAAAATGGCGAGCGCGGTGAAATAACCGAACAGCGTTTGAATGCGCGCCTCCGCGCGATAGAGCTGATCGAAGTCTGCTTCAAGAAAGGAGTATTCGAAATCAAACTCCGGATCGAACTTTTTCCACACCGGTGCGAGGCTTTGCATTGTGGCGGCAAGATTGTCGCTCTCCAATTTCACCAAAAAATAATTGAACGCGCGGCTCTGCCCGATATTTATAATGAGCGGCTCGATGCGCGTGTGCAATGATTGAAAATGAAAATCGCGCACCACGCCGATGATCGTGCCGCGCCGCGTATGGTCATCGTCAAACCACGTAATCCGTTGCCCGACCGCGTTGTCCCAATTATAAAGTCGCGCCGCGGTTTCATTAAGAATAAAAGCCGAGTCCGCATCCGTTGTCATTTCGCGCTGAAACGGCCGGCCCGCGGCGAGCGGAATATCGAGCGTGCGGAAGAAATCGTAGTCCACGCGCATTTGGGCCACGTCTTGATCTTCCTCCGTGCGCCATTGAATCGGGTTGCCGTTAAAGCGACTGCCGGGAACATTTGAAACCGCGGCCACGGAAACGACGCCGGGCAAACGCAACAATTCCTCTTTCACGGTTTGATACTGCAAACGCAGCGCGCGCGCTTTCATGCGCAGCACGGCGATTTGCTCCTTGGCAAAGCCGAGTTTTTGCGCCCGCAAAAAATTCAATTGCGTCGCCACGATGCCGGTGCCGGCAATGAGAGCGATAGAGAACGCGAACTGCGTCACCACGAGCACACGGCGAAAACGCACGCTGCGTTGGCCGCGTTTGATTTCACCTTTGAGGGTCTTGGCGGGTTGATAGGCCGAGAGAAAGAATGCGGGATAACTGCCGGCAAAAACGCCGAGAAACAATGCGAGACCGCACATGCCGAGCAAGAGTTGCGGCTCTTCGAAATATTGCAGCGCCAAATTTTTGCCGCTGAGCAGATTGAATACCGGCAGCAACACTTCAACGAGTGCAATCGCCAACGCCAGTGCGCCGAAACTCAGCAGCAAGGCTTCGCCAAGAAATTGCCCAATGAGCTGGCCGCGCACTGCGCCGAGCACTTTGCGCATGCCCACCTCCTTCGCGCGCGTGGCGGAACGCGCCGTGGCGAGGTTCATGAAGTTGATGCCCGCTATCAGTAAAATGAAAATGGCAATGGCGGAGAAGAGATAGACATAGGCAATGTCGCTGTTCGGCTCCAACTCCCACTTGAGGTGCGAACGCAGATGAATATCGGTTACCGGCTGCAACTCAAAGCGAACGCCGCCTGCGCGCAATTCCGCCAAATCCGCTTCGGGCCAATCGAGATAGGGGCCAATCCAATGCGGAATTTTCGCAGCAACGGCTTGGGGGTCCGCGCCGGGCTTGAGTAAAATGTAATTGTAATGGCCGAAGTCAGCCCAGGTGTAATAACTGCTGTTGTCGCGCTGCTTCAGGAGCGCGTAGGACACGAGAAAATCAAAATGAAAATGCGACTGCGCGGGTACGTTCTTCACCACGCCGGTGACTTTGAGATCAATTTCGTTGTCAATGCGCAGCGTTTTGCCGAGGGCTTCTTCTGCGCCGAAATATTTTTCCGCAGCGCGCTCGCTGAGAATGATGGCAAACGGTTCGCGCAATGCGGTGCGCGGATCGCCGGCCACAAACGGAAAAGCAAACACGTTGAAGAACGTCGTGTCCACTGAGAGCGCATTGGTTTCATCAAAACGTTTGTCGGCGTGGCGGATAGAAAAAATGCGTCGCGTCAACCCCGGCCCCCAGAGCGGAGAAAGGCTCACGGCGTTTTCCACTTCGGGAAGGTCGCGCGCCATTGCCAACGCCATCGGATGTGGCGTGCGCGTTTGCGGATGCTCATTGATCCACGCGATGCGATAGATGCGCTCGGCATTTGCATGAAACTGATCATAGCGCAACTCGTCGCGCACATAGAGCACAATCAAAAACGCGCACGTCATGCCGAGCGCAAGCCCGGCGAGATTGATGAACGAATACGCTTTGTGACGCAACAAATTGCGGGCGGCAATTTTAAGGTAGTTTTTAAGCATAATGGGTTTGCTCGTTGCTTGGCTCTTTGTCTTTGTTGGCTACTCGGCTTCTTGCCCTACTCGTATCGCAGCGCTTCCACTGGATTCGCCAGCGCGGCTTTGAGCGCTTGCATGCTCACGGTTGCGAGCGCGATGAACAGCGCCGCGCCGCCCGCGAGGGCGAACACCCACCAGCCGATGTTGATACGATACGCGAAGTCCTGCAGCCAGCGATTCATGATAAACCACGCCGCGGGCCACGCCATGAGGTTGGCAAGCACCACGAGCTTGATAAAGTCTTTGGAGAGCAAAGTCGTGACGTTCATCACAGTGGCGCCCAACACTTTGCGAATGCCGACTTCTTTGGTGCGTTGCTCGGCCATGAAAGAAGCCAGGCCGAACAATCCCAAACACGCCGTGAAAATCGCGAGACCGGCAAAGACGCTGAAAATCTCGCCGACTTTCTGCTCGCTGCGATACATGTTGCGGAAACGTTCGTCGAGAAACGAATAGGCAAACGGCTGATCCGGCGCAAACGCTTTCCATTTAGTTTCCAAAAAGGCAAGCACCGCTGCGGTCTCGTTCGCTTTGAAGCGGAATGAGATCAAACCGCGGGAGCGGCCCAAACGCAAGCCCAACGCGCCGATGTTTTCCTTCAAAGAAGCGAAGTGAAAATCTTTGACCACGCCGACCACCGTGTATGGAATCGTGCGGTTGCGATCGATGCCCACGCCGGACGTGTAGGTCCACGTGTTGATTCTCTTGCCGAGAGGATCGTCAAAGCCGAACATTTTGGCGGCTCTCTCATTGAGAATGATTCCCGAAGAATCGGCGCCTAAGGATTCGGAAAAATTCCGGCCCGCAACGATTTCCATGCCCATCGTTTCAATGTACCCGTAATCCGCAGTCCAAATTTGCATCGAAACCGAATGATCGCCCGCGTTCTGGCCTTCCGGCCAAAAGTTCGTGTCGCTGCGATTGGAGCTCACCGGCAAATAGCCGCTCACCGTGGCGCTCACAATGCTCGAATTGCGCAACGCCTCGTTTTTGAATGCTTCCAACTTTTCTTGCAGCGCATACGCATCGTGCAGCACGAGCACTTGCTCTTTATTGAACCCGAGGCTTTTGCTTTGAATGTAGTGCAACTGCTCTTTGATGATGAGCGTGCCCACGATCAAAATCACCGAGGCCGCGAATTGAAACACCACCAACACGCTGCGCAACCGGCTCGATCTGGCGCCCGCGAACTTGGCGCTTTTCAAAACGCTCACCGGCTTGAACGAAGACAGCAGGAAAGCGGGATAGCTGCCGGCGATCACGCCTACCAGCAGCGTAATGCCGAGGAGCGCGACGAGCAGCGGCCAATTGCCGAAGTAAAAAGTTTGCAGAGATTTTTCCGCGAGGTGATTGAAGGCGGGCAGAATCAATTCCACCAACACCAGCGCCAACGCCAGCGCGATGACGCTGAGGAAAAGCGATTCGGCGAGAAATTGCCCGACAAGTTGGCGGCGATACGAGCCGACGACTTTGCGGATGCCGACTTCTTTGGCGCGATTGGCGGAACGCGCGGTGGCGAGGTTCATGAAATTGATGCAGGCGATGAGCAAAATAAAAAACGCAATCGCCGAAAAAATGTAAACGTATTTGATGTTGCCGTTCGGCTCCAACTCCACGCTCAAATCCGAGTGCAAATGAATGTCGCGCAACGGTTGCAAATAATAGTTGGCGTAATTGCCGCTCTTGCGCAACTCTGCCATGGTGGAGCCAAGCAACTGTTGCACTTGCGGCCCGAGATACTTTTCGATCATCGCGGGAAACTTTGCTTGCAGAGCCGCGGGATCGGCGCCGGACTTGAGCAAAAGATAGGTCGCGAAATTATTGCCGCCCCACATGTCACTCTTGCCTTCCTCCGAGCCGGCGAGCGAGGCCATGAGATCGAAATGAAAATGGCTGTTCTCCGGCATGTCGGCAATCACGCCGGTAATTTTGTAGGCCTCGGTGTGATCGAAGATCAGCGTTTGGCCGAGAGGATCGGACTTGCCAAAATATTTTTGGGCGGTGGATTGATTGATGACGAGCGTATTCGGCGCGAGGAGCGCGGTCTTGGGATCGCCTGCGAGCATGGGGATGGTGAAAATATCAAAGACGGCGTTGTCGGCAAAGATCACGCGCTCTTCTTTAAAATTTTGCTCGCCGGATTTTTTGACCAACGCGCTGCCGTAATCGCGAAAGCGCGCTGCGGCCATGACTTCCGGAAAATCGCGCACCAGCGTTTCCGCCAGCGGCGCCGGCGCCACCGCAAGCTGAAAGTGATTGCCGCCGAATTTCAAATCCGCCGCGACGCGGTAAATTTGATCCGCTTTTTCGTGATGGCGATCGTAGCTCAACTCGTGTTGCACATAGAGCAGAATGAGAATGCAGCACGCCATGCCGATGGCGAGGCCGAGCACATTGATTAGCGAATAGACTTTGTGCTTGAGCAAGTTGCGGGCGGCGATTTTGAGGTAATTTTTGAACATGGTAAAGTCCGAAGTCTTTTGTCCGAGATCCGAAGTCAATTGTTGCACAGAGCAGAGGGCATAGCGCTTGGCAAGAACGCTATGCGCTATGCTCTCTGCACTTTGCTCACAAAAAATTGGTCTTTTTGCTTTTAAACGCTATATTGAATCAACAGAATTTGTCAGGAGAACTGAATATGAATAACGAAATTCCTTTAAACGAAATCATTGAAGATTTGCAGGGCATCGAGCCGAAGATTTTGGAATACGAAAAAAAATATCGGCTGCTCTCGCCTTACTTTCATAAACTCTATAAAGCCGGCAAGCTGGAAGAGCATTGGGATTTCCAGAATTGGGCCGGACTTTATGAAATCAAGCTCGACCGCTTGGCGGAGTACAAACAAAGACTCGCCGAGGTGTTGACCGCGTTGCCGCTGGTGGACACGGTTGAAGAAGATTTTCTCGTGCACGTGTAAAGCCGATTCTCGTTATGTCTTCACTCGATTCGATTTCGGCGTACGAAAATTTCATTTACAGCCTGTCGAATCAGTATCCACAAATACTGTACTCGACGCTTGTTCTGAAGCGGTTCGGCCCGCATGTGAGTGAAATTACCGGCTCTATTTTCTTCGAGAAGGAAGTCCGGCTCAATATCATAGAGCTAATTGATTTTCGCAGAAACCGCATTAAGACCTACAGCTATGAGGTCTATCGCAGCCGCGACAAACAATACTGGTACGACGATCAACCGCATCCCAACGATCCTTCTTTGCAACCCAACCATCCGCATCACAAACATATCCATCCCGATATCAAGCATCATCGCATCCCCACGCCGCATATTCATTTTGACCGAAACAACCTTCCTTTTCTTATTCAAGAAATCATCGATGAGTTTTTAACGCAGTAGGCCTTGCGTAAGGCCACCATGCGCTTCCGCTCATTCCGTGTTTCGCAACATCTCCGAAGGATTCACTCTCGTCACATTCCATGATTGCTTGCCAATCGCAAGCGCGGCGGTGAGGAGCACAATCAAATTCGCCAACAGAAACGGGCCGAGGCCAGGCATGTAGCTTCCGACAAAGCGTTCCGCTTGTTGCAGCAAAAGACGCGTGCCGGCAAAACTCAATAGGGTCGCAAACGCGCCGGCGCCTACGAGCAGAAACATAAACTCGCGGTTGATCAGCAACAGAATTTGCGCGACCGAAGCGCCGAGCATTTTGCGCACGCCGACTTCTTTCAAGCGCCGGGCGAAATGCTGCGCGGCCAAGCCGTACAACCCCATGCACGCAATCACCAAAGCGAGTCCGGCAATGTAACCGAAACTATTGGACAGTTTATGAAACGTCTTATAGAAACCGTCGAAAACTTCAGCTTGAAAAAAATGATTGACCGGCGTGCCGGGAAAAAGCCGCTGCCAGTCTTGCTCGATTTGCGCAGCGACTTGCTTGCCGCGGCCGGGAGCAAAGCGCACGACGAGATTGCCGAACGCATTTTCTTCGGCGCGAAAGAACAGCGCCGGCCGCGTGGCGCCGGTGGCGAAAAGTTTGAAATCGCCGGCCACGCCGATGATGGTGTATTCTTTCGTCTCGAGGCGCAAGCGTTTGCCCACAGCCTCGGTCCAGCCTTGTTTGCGCAACAGCGCTTCGTTGACCACGACGGCGTTTTCATCTTCGACGCGGCGCTTCGAATCGAAAAAACGTCCGGCCACTAAATTCAAGCCGACCGCTTCCGCATACTCGGCGCCGACGTCATAACGCGAAGCTTTTTGTTTGGCCTCATCGATTTGAAAAACTTCCGGCAGCCAGGCTTGCCCGACATGATTCACTGAACCGGTAACGCGCACAACGTTCGGGTTCTTCAAAATTTCATTGCGCAACAATTCGTACTGCGCGCTGTCATTGAGCTGCACCACCAACGTTTGGCCTGGATCATAACCCCACGTGAGTTTTTCCCACACGCGAATCGTGCTCAACAGCACCACGGTGATGATCACCGCGAGAAACGCCAGCGCAAATTGCACGGCCAACAAGCTGCGCCGCAGAAAATTTTTGCCGGAGAATTTCAGCCGGCCCGTGAAAATCGCCACGGGCTTGAATGATGAAATGTAGAGCGAGGGGTACGCGCCGGAAGCGAGCGCCGTGAGCGCGAGCAAGCCCGCGAGCATCAGCCACAAGCCCGCGTTCTCCAGCAGCGAAAATTTTATTTTCAGCACAAAGTTCGCGTTGAGCAACGGCACGAGAAACGTCTCGGTGAGCATGAGGCCGAGCAGCAGCGCGATGAAGCAGAGCAACAAATTTTCCGACATGAATTGCGCGATGATTTGCTCGCGCTGGCCGCCCATGACTTTGCGAATGCCGATTTCTTTCAAGCGCCGCGACACGCCGCCGAGCGAGATGTTCACATAGTTGAAGCAGGACAGCGCCATCATCGTCAACGCGATGAGCGAGAACATTAGCGTAAGCACGGGATGCGGCGCTTCCGCGGGCCGGCGGTTGACGTCATACGCGCCCGGCATTGGGTGGCGCAGGTTGTCGAGCGCAAACGCCGTGAGGTTGGCCTCGGGGTTGCCGGCGTTGAATGGCGCCAGATACCGCGCCATTTGCGGCTCGAGTTGCGCGGCATCTTCGGGCCGGCGCAGTTGCACAAACACGCAATTGCTCGTGCCGATTTTCCAATCTTGCGCCTTCAGCGATTTGTGCGCGACGTGATAGCCGGTGAGCAGGTTGAACGTAAAGCCGGCATTGGTCGGAAAAGGTTTCGCCACGCCTTGCACAATAAATTGCTTGCGCTCTTGTTCGTCGGTCATCATCGTGAGCGTGCGTCCCATCGGCATTTCCTCGCCGAAATATTTTTGCGCCATGTTCGCGCTCAAGATGATCGCATTCGGATCATTGAGCGCGGCGGGATCGCCGTATTGCAGCGGAAACGTGAACATCGCGAAGAAGCCGGTGTCCGCGTAAACGAGCACTTCATTGAAGACATTTTCTTGATTGAAGAGTTTCACGCCCTCGCGCTGCATGCGCACGGCGCGTTCGACTTGCGGGAAGTCCGCGGCCAGCGCTGTCGCCAGAGGCGCCGGCGCATCGCCCCAAAATTGTTTCTCGCCGTCGATTTCGGTGGCGTAGTCCACCATGAAAATGCGCTCGCCGTGCTCATGAAAATTGTCGAGCGTCCAATAATTTTGCAAAAAGAGAAACACGGCAATGCAACACGCCACGGCGATGGAAAGGCCGAACACATTGATCAGCGTCACGGTTTTATTCGCGCGCAAATTGCGCCACGCGAGGCGGAAATAAGTGGAGAGCATGTGGTGAGTTCCGAAATTCTATGTGGGTTTGAGAATCAATGCGTGGCCGGGAGTTTTATCACCACCGGCTAGATTCAATCCCGCGTACGAACAGCATACCAGTTATCATTTGCATTGAACCTAGCCGTAGGTGTTCGGAGCGCGAATTATTCATACCGCAGCGCTTCTACTGGATTCGTGAGCGCGGCTCTGAGCGCTTGATAACTCACGGTGAGCCATGCGATGATCAATGCCAAAACTCCGGCTGCGAGAAACAGCAAAGGATTCATGTCCGTGCGATACGCGAAATCTTGCAGCCAGTTTTTCATGACGAAATAGGCTACCGGTACGGCGATAATAAACGCAAGCGCAACGAGCTTCGTGAATTCTTTGGTGAGCAGCATCACCACGCTTTGCACGGTCGCGCCGAGCACTTTGCGCACGCCGATTTCTTTGGTGCGCTGCTCCGCAATGAACGAAGCGAGGCCGAACAAGCCGAGGCACGCGATGAAAATGGCAAGCAGCGTAAACACGCCGAAGATTTGGCTCAAGCGTTCTTCGCGTTGAAAGAGACGGCCAAAGTCTTCATCGAGGAAAACATAGCGCCAGGGATAACCCGGCTCGTACGCTTGCCATTTCTCCTGTAAAAAGCCGAGCGTGGCAGACATGTTCTCCGGACGAATGCGGACGGAAACGCTGTTGAACCACGTCGGCCGAATCGCCATCACCATCGGCTTGATTTCGAGGTGCAGCGCTTCAAAGTGAAAATCTTTGATCACGCCGATGACGGTGCGCGTTTCGTTTTGGTCCGGCGTGCCGCCCAATGCCGTTAACGTTTTGCCCACTGCACTCTCGGCATTCCAGCCTATATGGCGCGCCGCAGTTTCATTGATGATGAACGCACTCATGGAATCCGTCGGAAAAGCCGAAGAGAAGCCGCGGCCCGCAACGAGGGGAATTTCCATCGCGCTCAAATAATCGAAGCTCACGCCAAGGGTTTGCAGCGAATACACGACTTCCGGCGGCGCGCCTTCCGCGTGATGCGCGTTGTCGCCGAACATGCGGCCGGGCACGCTGCTCGAAGCCGCGACGGAAACGACGTGCGGATGGCGCAACAACTCGCCGCGCAATGTTTCAAATTTGGCCTGGCCCGCCGCGGTTTCAATCGGCAGCACGACGACTTGCTCCTTTTGAAAGCCGAGATTTTTTTCCCGCATGAAGCGCAACTGCTCGAACACCACGCCCGTGCCTACAAGCAGCACGATGGAGATTGCAAACTGCGCCACCACGAGCACGCCGCGCAGCCAAGGATTTTTCGCGCCGCCGCGCAACGCGCCTTTGAGCACGGCCACAGGTTGAAACGCGGAGAGCACCAACGCGGGATACAAACCCGCGAGCACGCCCGCAAGCAACATAATCGCGGTGAGCGTCGCAAACACTGCGGGGCTGTTATTAAAAGTTAGCGCGAGCGTTTTGCCCGCGAGCTGATTGAAACTCGGCAAGAGCAATTCCACCAATGTGAGCGCGACCAACATGGCCATGAACGCGAGCAACATCGACTCGCCCAAAAATTGTTTGACGAGCTGCGCACGCACGGAGCCGAGCACTTTGCGCAGGCCCACTTCCTTCGCGCGTTTCGAAGCGCGCGCGGTGGCGAGGTTCATGAAATTGATGCACGCGATGAGCAAAATGAATCCCGCGATGGCGCCGAGAATATAAACGTATTTCACGTCGCTGGTCGTGCCGATTTCATAACCGAGATTGCCCGAGTGCAGATAGATGCTGGCGATCGGCTGCAGAAAATAGTTCCACTTTGCGCCCGCGGCCACGGCCTCGTCAAACGTTTTGCCGAGCGCGCGTTCGATCTGCGGGGCAACGTGCTTTTTAACGAGTGCGGGAAACTTTGCCGTGAGTTGTTGCGCCTCGGCATTGGGGCGCAGCAAGATATACGTATAGTAATTGTTGCTGATCCAAACCGGGCTGCGACTGTCTTCACGCGTTGCCAGTGCGGCCAAGAAATCGAAACGCAGATGCGAATTGCGCGACGGCGTTGCGAGCACGCCCGTGACTTTAAGGTCGAGGCGATTGTCATAGCGCAACACTTTGCCCACAGGGTTTTCCGCGCCGAAATACTTTCGCGCCGCTTCCGAGGTGAGTACGACGTTATTCGGCTCGGTCAGTGCCGTGCGGGGATCGCCTGTCAACAGCGCGTAGCCAAAAACCGTGAAGACGCTCGAATCGGCAAAGAGAAAATTTTCTTCATAGAAACGTTTTTCTTCATACCCAATGAGCACGCGGCCGCCGCGCCAAAAACGCATCGCGGCTTCGACTTCCGGCGCTTCGCGGAGCAGCGTTGCCGACATCGGCGCCGCGGTCGTTGCGCTTTGAATAAATTGCCCGCCGACGCCGGCGTCTAAGCACACACGATAGAGGCGCTCTGCATTGGGATGAAAACGGTCATAGCTCAACTCGTCTTGCACGTAGAGCATGATGAGCAAACAGCACGTCATGCCAATCGCGAGGCCGGCGAGATTGAGCAGAGAATAACCTTTGTGCTTGCGCAGATTGCGCAACGCGACGGTGAGATAATTTTTGAGCATGGTTTGATTCCTAGTTACTGGATGCTGGTTGCTTGGCTCTTTGGCTCATTATCTTTTTGGCTCTTTGCTTTACTCGTATCGCAGCGCTTCCACCGGATTCGTGGCCGCGGCTTTGAACGCGCGATAGCCGATGGTGGCCGCGGCGATCACGAGCGTAACGCCGAGCGCGAGCGCAAATACGCCCGCATTGATTTCGATTCGATAGGGATAATTCTCCAACCAATTTTGCATCACGATATAAGCCATGGGCGCGGCGAGCACGAACGCAACGCCGATGAGCACGGCAAACTCGCGGCTGAAAAGCAGCAGAATGTGTTGCACGGACGCGCCCAATACTTTGCGCACGCCGATCTCTTTCGTCTTTTGCGCGGCCATAAACGAAATCAAACCGAACAAACCGAGGCAGCCGATGAAGATGGCGATGCCGGCGAATACGCGAAAGAGTTGCGACATCCTTTGCTCTTCCGCATAAAAATTGGCAATGCGCTCGTCCAAAAATTGATAGCTGAACACAAACTCCGGAAACGCCGCGCTCCACGCTTTCTCGAGGTGCGCCAACGCTTCTTTCATGTTTGCGGTTTCGAGCTTGACGCTCGCTTCATAATACCCGCGCCAATTCGAAGCGAGCATGCACGGACGAATCGCTTCCTGCAAAGGCCGCGTGTGGAAATCTTTCACCACGCCGACCACGGGCAAATAGGGCCGGCGCCCGAGTTTGAATGTTTTGCCGATGATCTCTTGCGGTGCGAGGCCGAGCTTTCGCGCGAACGTTTCATTCACCACCAATTCGAAGATTGTGTCCGTTTGCGCATAGTTTCGCCCCGCGATGAGTTTCAAATCATACGTCGGGATATAAGTCGCGTCCGCCAGCTTCAGGTCCGTATTGAAGATCTCCTCCGGCCCGTTCAACGTGTGGCGCAGATTCGTATCCCACGAATTGCCCGAAGCTGCGCTGGAAAAGCTGCACGCGACGTTTTTGATGCGACTATCTTGCAGCAGCGTCGTGCGGAAAGTTTGGAGCTTCGCGACTTCATTCACCGGCAACGGCACGGTGACGATGGCGGTTTGATCAAAGCCCATTTCTTTTGTGCGAAAGAAATCCATTTGCCGCGTGACCACGAGCGTGCCGATGATCAACATTTGCGAGATGAGAAATTGCAATACGACCAAGCCGCGGCGCAAGAACAGCCCGCGATTGTTGGCGGTTGTCACCTGGCTTTTGATTGCGCGCGCAGGCATGAAGCGCGAGAGCACGAATGCAGGATAGAGACCAGCAAGCAGACTGACGGCGAGAAGCAACACGGTCATAAATGTTAAAAGAGAAAAGGAGCCGAACGGCGCAAACACCAGTTCCAGCGCCAACAAAGCATTGACGCTCGGCAACAACAACTCGACCAGCACGATTGCCAACAACGCTGCGAGCAACGTAATGACAAACGTCTCGCCGAGATATTGCGTGACGAGTTGCGAGCGGAACGCGCCGAGCACTTTGCGCACGCCGACTTCTTTGGCGCGTGTGAGCGCCTGCGCCGTGGCAATATTGATGAAATTGATGCACGCCGTAAGGAGCAGAAACGCGCCGATAAAACCCAGTGCGAGCAACACGCTCTTCGCAGTGGTGCGCTGTCCGAAATTGCCGTAACTCGCGTCGTGATGCATCTCGTTGAGCGGCTGCATAGGGTGAATGCGCTTGTTGCCGTCATTCGCGTCGGGAAGATATTTGTTTTTGAATGCCGGCATTTGACTTTGCATTTCCAGGGCGTCATGATGTGGCGGCAACAACACGAACGTATTCACATTGGAAGTGAGGTTCGTCCAACTTTCCACGTTCCAACCGGTTTGCGGCAGCGTTTTCCACGAGACGATCTGCTGAAAGCGGAGATCGGTGTTGCGCGGAAATTCTTTCATCACGCCCGTGACTTTCAGCGCGATTTCATTGTCCATCAGAATCGTTTGCCCCAACGGGTCGGCTTCGCCAAAAAATTTCTTGGCCGCGTCTTCGGTGAGCGCCACGTTGTTGGGCTCGCTCAAACTTTTGGGATCGCCGGCCAGCCACGGAAAATCGAACATCTCAAAAAACTCCGGCTCAGCAAACGCAACGACGTCTTCTTCTTGAAAACGCGCCACGGTTTGATCTGCGCGCGTGATCGCGAACAGGGCGGAGTAATTGCCGAAAACGGCCGTGGCTTTTTCGAGTTGCGGGAAATCCGTGCGCAACGCGGCAACCATCGGTATCGGCGTGCCCATGGTCGAACTGACGATTTCGTTCATGCGCTCGTCGGTGACGATGCGATAGATGCGCTCGTGTTTGGCATGAAAGCGCTCAAAACTCGTCTCGTGTTGAATGATCATAAAAATAAAAATGCAGCATGCCATGCCGAGCGCGAGGCCGAACACGTTGAAGAGCGTATGATTTTTCTGACGATTGAGTTTGCGCAGCGTGGTGAGCAAGTAGTTTTTGAACATGAAAGCTCCGAGGCCATAAAGGATGAGGGGGCAAAGCAGAATACCTGAACTGTGGCTCAAACTTGCGCCACTGCACCAACGCGCTCAATTCCAACTAATATGCCAGTGCTGATTTTCAGGGAATTACGGAGAGAAATGTGCGATGGGAGGGGAGGCGAGTATACGCTAGCACGACAGCGGGCGTTCGCTGGCGAACAGAACTTTCACGCAAAATCAAGGGGGAATTGAGGAAAAGGTGAGGACTTGGAATCGCCTTGCGGTTTTCCAATCCCCACAAACAAAGTCATGCGCGTGTGGCTACGAACGCCTTAGGAAGGAAAACTTTTTCGTTTGCGTTTCGGCGACGATGCCGCGATCACTGAAGAAGAAGAGATCGCTGATCATCAAACCGATGGAACTGCGCAGCGGCTTCCAATTTTCGCGATAAGCTTCGCTATCCACGCGCGTGCCGTCTTTGTCTTTCTGCACGAGACGAACGCGCTGCGGGAACTCGCGATTGATCATGAACGGCGAATGCGTGGTGTAGACCACTTGATTCTTGTTCGACAAATCTTCGACGACCTTGATCAAATCTTTTTGCCCGGCAGGGTGAAGATGAATGCCGGCTTCGTCGATGAGAAACACAAACTCATTTGCGCGTGCGTCCGTGGTTTGCGCGATGAAATTGATGTAGAACGAAAGGTACCAACGAAAGCCGAGGCTGCGCGACTCCGGGGTATCGAACACGGTGGTGCCGTCGGAGATGTCGATATAAAGCACGTTGCCGTTGACGTTGAGCTTGAGTTCGATCGAAGGTTCTTGCGACCATGCACGCCGAATCTGTTGCGTGATCACGCGGCTCGCTTCTTCGCTAGCGCGCCGGCCGCGGGTGGAATCTTCGAAAATAATCTCCGGCGTGGGCAGGCCGCCGATGCGCAAGAGATTGCGCTCGGTGCGAAAGTTGTCATTGCCGTTGAGCAGATCATCCAGCGAGACGCGATTCTTCAACAATTGAATCTCGTCAAAATAGAGCAAGCGCGGCAACTGCTGC
The DNA here is from genome assembly GCA_041918175.1 of bacterium. Taxonomy (GTDB): domain Bacteria; phylum Zhuqueibacterota; class Zhuqueibacteria; order Zhuqueibacterales; family Zhuqueibacteraceae; genus JABWAN01. Next base: position 23,168 of record JAYRWE010000120.1, on the reverse strand, counting down.
AGGAATTTGTCTTTTTCGCGCACGTTGATTTCGGCTTCGCCGACGAAGATATGATAGTCATCTATCGTCGGACCGTCTTTGCGCACCAGCAGCGCTTCGTTTTCTTTGAATGCTTCGCTAAAGCGCAACAGGTTGCGGCGATTCTCTTTCGAGATTTGCCCAAACTCCAATGCAATCTCGGGACACTTGGCTTGGTAGTAATAGTCGGAGTATTGGCAGGTGAGCGTATTATCAAACGGCGCATCGAGGCTAAAACTGCGCAGCGCTTTCAGAATGTTGGTCTTGCCGCTTTCATTGGCGCCGACCAGTGAAGTAATCTTGGGATCAAGTGGAAAGGCCAGCTCAAAAATCGATTTGAACGCCTTGACAAAAATGCGCGAAATGACCATATGCTTTGCAGGTGAATAGGTGAGATTTATGTAAAGCCGAAATAACGCCGCGGGAAAATTTCTCCGGCATAAACGATCAAAAAGAAAGCCCGATTCGATCGCAACGAATCGGGCTGAACTTCCACTGCGGCTTAGTTTTCCAACGACTCCGCCGGCTCACCGCCGTCGTCCGTAGGATCAACCGTTGCCGCCACCGGCGTGCGTCCGCGTTTTTCAATACGTTTGCGGCTTACTTCCACAAACTCTAATTCGTCGCCCTCGCCTTTGGTGACTTTGATTTGGCTGCCGTCGTCGAACCGGCCTTTGAGAATTTCCTCGGCCAAAGCGTCTTCGACGTATTTTTGAATGACGCGTTTGAGCGGACGCGCGCCATAAACCGGATCGAACCCTTTTTCCACGATATAGTCTTTCGCGTTTTCCGAAAGCTCAATGGTGATTTGGCGATCCGACATTTTCTTCAGCGTTTCATTGACGACGATGTCGATGATCTTGCCCATGTGCTCGCGGGTGAGATTATGAAACACGAGCTGTTCATCCACACGATTGAGGAACTCCGGGTTGAAGAGCCGCTTCAACTCGTCAATGATTTTGCCCTGCATCCTGCCGTAATCAATGCCGTCTTCTTGCGTGGAAAAACCGTAGCCGCCGGACTTTTTGATTTCACGCGCGCCGACGTTCGAGGTCATGATCAAGATCGTATTCTTGAAATCTACCCGGCGGCCCAAGCCGTCGGTGAGATGGCCGTCATCAAGGATTTGCAGGAGAATGTTGAACACGTCCGGATGCGCTTTTTCAATTTCATCAAAGAGCACCACGGAGTACGGATGGCGTCGCACTTTCTCGGTCAATTGGCCGCCTTCTTCGTGGCCAATGTATCCCGGAGGCGCGCCTGTTAAACGCGACACCGCGAACTTTTCCATGTACTCCGACATATCGAGGCGAATGAGCGCGTCTTCTTTTTCAAATAAATATTTGGCAAGCTCTTTCGCAAGCTGCGTTTTGCCCACGCCCGTTGGGCCGAGGAAGATAAACGAGCCAATCGGACGATTCGGATCTTTCAAACCCGCGCGCGTGCGTCGAATCGCTTTCGAGAGCGCGTGAATGACCTCGTCCTGGCCGACGATGCGCTTGCGCAGCTCGTCTTCCATGCCGAGAATTTTTTCGCCTTCCGATTGCGCCACTTTGCGCACCGGAATGCCCGTCATCATCGCCACGACATCGGCAATATCGTCTTCGCTCACGTTTGCAATCGTGTCTTCTTCGCTTTCTTTCCAGCGCCGTTTCGCCGCGTCCAGCTTGCGATTGAAGCGCTTCTCTTGATCGCGTAACACCGCGGCGCGTTCGAACTCTTGATTCTTAATCACCAAATCTTTTTCATGCCGGACTTTTTTAATCTCTTCTTCCAGCTTGGTGATTTCTTTCGGCACGACGATGTTCGCAAGATGCACGCGCGCGCCGGTTTCATCCAGCACGTCGATGGCTTTATCCGGCAAAAACCGGTCGGTGATATAACGCTCGGAAAGCTTGACCGAGGCTTCGATGGCTTCGATCGTGTATTTTACTTTATGGTGCTGTTCGTAACGATCTTTCAGGCCTTCGAGAATTTGAATCGTCTCGTCCGCGCTCGGCGGATCGACCATAATCTTTTGGAAGCGACGCTCAAGCGCGCCGTCTTTTTCGATGTATTGGCGATACTCGTCGAGCGTGGTTGCGCCGATGCACTGCAACTCGCCGCGCGAGAGCGCCGGCTTGAACATGTTCGAAGCATCCAGCGAACCGCTCGCGCCGCCCGCGCCGACGATCGTGTGCAATTCGTCGATAAAAAGAATGACATCTTTCGCGCGCAGCAACTCGTTCATAATCGCCTTCATGCGCTCTTCGAACTGCCCGCGATACTTCGTACCCGCGACAATCGCGCCGAGATCGAGCGTGACCACGCGTTTGTTGTGCAAGATGCGCGGCACCTTGCGCTCAATGATGCGCAACGCCAAACCTTCTGCAATCGCGGTTTTACCCACGCCCGGCTCGCCGATGAGCACGGGATTGTTCTTCTTGCGACGACTGAGAATCTGCGCCACGCGTTCGATTTCGCGGTCGCGGCCAATGATGGGATCAAGCTCGTTCTTACGCGCCATCTCCGTGAGATCGCGGCCAAAGTGATCAAGCGCAGGAGTTTTGGAGCGTTGGGTATTGCCTTCTTTGCTGGAGGGCGTGCCACGGAGGATATTGTCAAGCTCTTCGCGCACGGCTTCATAAGTGATTTCGAAATTCATCAGCACTTGCGCGGCCACGCCGTCTTTCTCTTTCACCAGCGCCAGCAACAAATGCTCCGTGCCGATAATGTCCGACTTATATTTCTCGGCCTCGACATAGGCCATCTTCAAAATCTTTTCCGCGCGCTTCGTAAACGGGATGTTGCCGATCGTCATCGTCTCGCCCGTGGATTTCACCGCGTCTTCCACGGCGCGTTTGATGTCTTCCAAATCGGTGCCGAGATTGCGCAAAATTTCCACGGCAATGCCTTCGCCCTCGCGAATCAAGCCGAGCAGAAGATGCTCGGTGCCGATATAATCATGCCCCAAACGTAACGCCTCTTCCCGCGAAAACTGTATCACCATCTGTACACGGCTGGAGAAGTTATTCTTCATTTCATTCAACTCCCGTAAGTAGGATACTTGCAGCACACATCAATCTCACATGCTCCCACCTCACCGTGACACCGAACTTGACCACAACGCGTAACCTTCGACGTGCGCGTGAAGAAGCCCGGCTTCACTCAATTTAGGGGAAACATTGTTGCCTGCTTTTGCTTGCTGCGGCGCTCAATAGAACACTGCGAGGCAATTTAGAAATTCCCTTCGAAAAAGCAATCAAAGTTTTGCCGCGATAAAGCACACCAACTCCGCGAAGTTTTTTTTATGGTCTGTCGCTGCTCCACCGAGGTGTCATCGTTGCTTGTTTATCTTACCTTTATTTCTGCGAGCGCGGTGGCTTCAAAGCGACGGCATCCCGTCACCGGAATTATATTTTCAAAACGAGTGGCGGCCCATGAGCCAAAAGAGCGCTGGCTCATCGCGCCGCCGACATGCCTTCACGCGCATCAAACCAATACGGCTCACCCTCCGGCGTGAGCATATCTGCCGGCCAGGCGAAGAGAATCAAATTGTTCGCAGGATGCTTCAAACTCTTCGTTCGAATGCCGTGAAAACCGTGCATGCGGCAACAATCCGCGAGGAAGCGCGGCACGAGACCGAGCGTGTGATTAAGCGTTGCGCTATGCGCGCTCGCGTTGTTTTCGCCGCGATAGCACAGGCCGTAAATCAAAGGTGCGGCGAGCGGCGAGGAACCATCTGCGAGCATACGCGACAAATCAAGAATGCCTTTACTCCGCGCGAGTTGAAATTTTTGCAGCCATGCGACCTTCTCGCTGCGAGCCAAAATTTCACGCGCGGCTCCGGCTTCGGAATCGGTGAGCAGATAAACCTGTTGCCCGGCATGATAGTAAAAATTTGCATGCGTTGCGGGAGTCATAAACTCCTCGCTCGCCACGGGCGTGCCGCTCTTCACTGGCCGCGCGGCATAAACTGTCGCCATCGCAATTTCATGGCGCGACAAATCGCCGAGTGCTTTGAAAAATTGCCGCCCCATCCGATGTTGCAAGCCCAAGCTCGGATAGTCTGCGAGGAAATCGTGAAAATCGCGGAAGCGCGGGGCAAACTGTGCATCCCACTTGCGCCAAAGCTGCTCCCATTCGCGCTCGCTTTGCAATTTCACACCGATGGTCGCGGCAAGATTGAGCAGCGTGCCGCAGTTGTTGCATTCCAGCGACTCCGCGACAAACTCGTGGTCGCTTTCCGGCACGCCGAGGCGATAGAGCAATTCGGAAATTTTTAAAGGAAGGCCATAGCGCCAAACGCGCCGACCGGCTTCATGGGGTTGGCAATATTGACAAAATGCAATCTCGCGCTGCGCACTTTCGAGGTGGTAATCGAGGTGATCCGGGGTGAGAGTTGTGTTCACAATGCAATCCTGTGTTTGAAGCTAATCCTAAATGAGCGCAACGCCTGCGTAAGACGTTGCGCTCGAAACCTCTACCGTCATTTTACACAAACCGCGTTTGGCTTATTTGCGCAATTAAACTTTGCAGGCGCGAATGTAACAAAGCTCCGGTTCAAGCCAAAAGCTTTTTTTAAAACATTGCTGCAAAGTTCGCGGTGCTCGTGTGCTTTACAAACTCCAGCCTTCGCGATACTCGCGCTTCACATACTTGTTCGCCTCGGGCACATTGGTGCATTCCATCTTCTCTCCGTCCCACAAAAGGCGCTGGCCTTTCATGTGAACCGCGAGATTGCCCATGAGCACGATTTCGCTGAGCGGGCCGGAGACTTCGAAATTGGAGCACGCGGGCTTGCCGGTTTTGATCGACTGCACAAAATCAGCATAGATGCCTTGCGGGCCGTTGGGCACGCGCTCAATTGTCGCTGCGGGTTGTTTATATTTTTTATGCGCGGAAACCGGAATCAAACGCGGATCAGCGCCATACGTGCCGCACATGAGCTTGCCTTTGTCGCCGATGAAGAGCACGCCGCTGCCATCGCCCATCGGAATGCCGTGTTCAAGCTCCGAAGGACGCGGCGCGGTCAAGCCGCCTTCAAACCACACGAGCTTCACCGGCGGCATTTTGCCGCGCGCCGGAAATTCAAAAGTCACCATCGAAGCCACCGGGCCGGAATCTTCCGTGAACGGCGTCGCGCTGGCTTGCACCGCAATCGGATGCGTGAGATTGAGCGCCCACACCGGCGTGTCCATGATGTGACAACCCATATCGCCGAGCGCGCCCGTGCCGAAGTCCCACCAGCCCCGCCAATTGAACGGCGTATAGATAGGATGATAATAACGCCACTGCGCCGGGCCGAGCCAACGATCCCAATCAATCGTGGGCGGCACCGAGGGTGTTTCTTCCGGGCGATTGATGCCTTGCGGCCAATAACGTGCGGGGCGGTCGGTCCAGCAATACACTTCATGCACGTTGCCAATCGCGCCGGCATTGATCCATTCCACGACTTGACGATTGCCATCGCCCGCCCGGCCTTGATTGCCCATTTGGGTCATCACGCCCGCTTGCTTGGCCGCGAGGCGAAGTTGCCGCGCTTCCCACACGTCGTGCGTGAGCGGCTTTTGGCAATACACGTGCTTCTTCTTTTTAATGCCCGCCATCGCACCGAACGCGTGCAGGCTGTCCGTGGTCGCCACGGAAACCGCGTCGATGCCGGATTCTTTTTCGAGCATGTCGTAGAAATCGACATACGCCGTGCAGGCTTTGTAGGAGCCGTTGCCGGTTTTCTCGGCATAGGTTTTATCAACCAACTCACGCGCCGGCTCGCGGCCTTTCACGCCGCCGAAATAAAATTTGCTATAATCCCACTCTTTCACCACGTCGCACACGGACACGACTTGAATTTCGGGCAGCATCATGAATTGCGTCATGTCATAGGTGCCTTGTCCGCCCACGCCGATCATCGCGAGGTTGATTTTGTCGCTCGGCGCAACAATGCCGGGCCCGCCGAGCACGTGGCGCGGAACAATCGTGAAGGCCGCGGCGGCCGCGCTCGTGCCCAAAAATTCGCGCCGCGTCATGCCGCGTGTTTTGCTGTCGGGACTGCTCATCTCTATTTCCTTTCCTGTGAGGTGGGAAGGTTGCAAAGCGTACCGTGAATTATTCAGGGTAAGAATGAGACTGCCGGTTTGCGCGCTAAAGTGGGAGGAAAAACCGGCGGCAAAGCAGGAGCAAAATCGGGCGTGAAAATAATACGGAATAGGCAGGGATGCAACGGCTTTTTTAACCGATTAAACGAAAGAGCTGGAAAATAATCCGCCCGCACTTGCAACCACTCTGCGGGCGGCTCGCATTTCTACTTCAACAAACTCGTCCCCATAAAACTCCGCAGCACCTCTGGCACGACGATCGTACCTTCATCGGTTTGGAAATTTTCCATGATTGCGATGATTGTGCGCGGCAGCGCGAGGCCGGAAGAGTTGAGCGTATGCACAAACTGCGGCTTGGCGCTCGGCTCCGGGCGGAAGCGAATATTCGCGCGGCGCGCTTGAAAGTCTTCGAAGTTGGAGCACGAAGAAACTTCGAGCCACTTCTGCATGCCGGGCGCCCACACCTCGAGATCATAGCACTTCGCCGCAGCAAAACTCATATCGCCACTACAGAGCAAGAGCACGCGATACGGCAAGCCGAGCAATTGCAGAACTTCTTCGGCATTTTGCAAAAGTTTTTCGTGCTCTTCATAGCTCGTCTCGGGCCGCGTGAATTTCACCATCTCGACTTTATCGAATTGGTGCAGGCGCATCAAACCTTTGGTGTCTTTGCCGTATGCGCCGGCCTCGCGGCGGAAGCAGGGTGTGTATGCGGTGTAGTTGATTGGCAGTTCCGCGCCCGCGAGCATTTTTCCAGCGAGCAAATTGGTGACCGGCACTTCCGCGGTGGGAATTAAAAATAGATCATCGGCCTCGATGCGATACATGTCATCTTCCATCTTCGGAAGCTGGCCCGTGCCGAACATGGCCTCGCGCCCGACCACGAACGGCGGAAACATTTCCGTGTAGCCATGCTTGTCAATGTGCAGATCGAGCATAAAGTTGATGAGGCTACGCACGAGCTTCGCGCCTTTGCCTTGAAAGTTCACGAAGAACGAGCCGGAAATCTTCGCGCCGCCTTCGAAGTCAACAAGGCCGAGCTTTTCATTTAATTCCCAATGCGTCTTGGGCGCGAAATCAAATTTCGGAATTTCACCCCATTGCTTCACGACGACGTTGTCCGCCGAACTTTTGCCGACCGGCACGCTCGCATGCGGCAGGTTGGGAATGCGAATCTGCAATTGATAGAGTTGATCTTCGACGCTCTTCAACTCATTATCTAAATTTTTAATCTCGTCGCCGACGCGCTTCATCTCCGCAATCTTTTCATCCGCATTGCCGCCGGACTTTCTCGTTTGCGCGATTTCTTCGGACACGCGATTGCGCAGCGCCTTCAACTCTTCGGCTTGCGTGAGAATGCGGCGGCGTTGTTCGTCAAGCGCGCGGAATTGCGAAAGATCAAGCTGAGCATTCTTCTTGCGAATGCCTTCCTCCACCTCGGCCAAGTTTTCGCGAATGAATTTCAAATCCAACATGCAACAATCCTTTTATGAAATGAATCAATGGCTCATAGCCGAGGGCTTCACCATTCATGGCTTTGCACAACGATGACGCCCTTCTCCTCTGCTTTGTAGATAAAACCTTTGGTTGCGAAATGCGTGACCAAAACTTTTACGATCTCCGCCTCGCCGTATTCGCTGCGCACGGCCTCAATTTTTTCTTCCAATTCCACAAACACATCCTGCTTTTTCGACAAACGATTTTCATCGAGCCGCAGCTTGGATTCGCCGACGATCAAAACTTGTTCGCCGTTCCGCTCGGCGCGGCAAAAGAGATTGACTTCTTTGCCGCCAATTTCCGCGCGGACAATTTTCTTGTGAACTTTCAAGCCGTATTTTTCTTGCAAGAGGGCGGGGAGAAATCTATACGTCTCGTTTTCGAAAGCATAACTCATGCTGCGCGATAATCCGCCCACTTCTGCGCGGGTCTCGTTCAAGCCTGTGGCGAGCTTGGCGATCGCGTTTTGCATCTCCTTCTGCGAAACAATGAGTTCGTTGACGGTAACGGCGAGCGCTTCGACTTTAATCTCGGTACGCTTTTGCGCTTCCGTAAGATCTTTCACCGAGGCGGCGAGCTGCCTTTGCTCCGTTGCAAGATCTTTAACAATGCTCTTCAGTTCGGAGAAATCTTCTTTGGTGACGTGCGCCTCGGCGATGCGCGCATCAATAATTTTGACGATTTCTCTCTTGATTGAAGGTGTGATCGTGAAACTACTGGGCTGCATAAGCCCTCCCATAGAAAAAAGTGAAGCGGTCTAGAACAGGTGAATCATGCTAATCTGCAAATACTTCGAGGGGTTCTTCTTCATGTCCTCTAGCAATTCTTGCATCTGCGTCAAAGATTGATTGGCCTTGTTATAAAGCTCGTCGTCATAGAGCGCCTTGCCCGCGGTGCCCTTGCGCTGCTCGATGGCAGCAAGCAGTTTGCGGGTTTCATTTAAAGTGCTATCAACTCTCGCCATGGTTGCCGGCAATTGCGCTGTCGTGGTCGATAGATTCTGCGTGATGCTATCCACACTCGCGCGGCGCAGTTGCCAAAAATCGTGCAAGCCCGTGGTGAGCGAATCCATCTGCGTCAACGTGCTGCGCAGGCGGCGCGTGAGGCTTTCCTTGTTGGCGTCCGCATACTGCGTGAGGCTCTGCGTATTGCTGATCGTGGCCGCCAAATCTTTTTGCGCACGATGGCTCAACACCGTGTCCACTGCCGTGTTGATTTTGGCAAGCAACGCTTTGGTTTGATCGATCATCTCCGTGAGCGAGCCGCCGGCATCTGCGAGGTCGCTTTCATAGACTCCGAGCACTGTATCGTCTTCCTGCAAATGCTCGGCGCTCTTGCCGGGAATAAGCGCGATATATTTTTCACCGATCATGCCGATGCTGCGAATTGCGGCGCGCGAATCTTTGGGAAACGGCACTTGGCCGTTCATCCACACGCGCACCTCAACGCCGCGCTCGGTCAAGTTCATCGCCAAGATGCGGCCGACTTTCAAGCCCGAAACGGTGACGCCGTCACCGGATTGCAGTCCCGTGACGTTTGGAAACACAATTGTGATTTTATAGCCTTGTTGTCGCACCGGCAAATCGCGTAGAAAAACGTAGCCATAAATGCCGATGGCGACTGCCAACATGATGCCGGTGCCTACGATGATTTCATTAGTCCAACGTCGCATGTATAACGCTCCCGCTTAATTGCTTTTGTCGCGATCCAGCCACTCGTGACCGCGCGCACTTTCTAGAAATTTTTCCACTGCCGGCTCGGTGCAGCGGGACAACTCTTGCGGGGTTCCGAAAAAACGAATCTCGCCGCTTTCCAACATCGCAACTTTGTGGGCGACACGATACACGCTGTGCATATCGTGCGTCACCACCACGGAAGTCACGCCGAGCTGTTGATTGAGATCAAAGATCAATTGATTGATCGAGTCCGCGCGCGGTGGGTCGAGGCCCGTGGTTGGCTCATCATAAAGCAGCACCTCAGGCTTCATCACCAAGGCGCGCGCAATGGCGGCGCGTTTTTTCATGCCGCCGCTCAACTCTGAGGGAAACTTCGGCTCCACTCCTGCGAGGCCGACCATGGTTAAAGCTTCTGCAACTTTCGAACGAACCTCGCGCTCGGTAAAATGAAAATGTCGCTTCAACCCCATCGCCATATTTTCGCCGATGGTCATTGAATCGAAAAGGGCGGAGCCTTGAAACACCATCCCGATTTTCTTTCGCACTTGCACGAGCGCTTGATACGAAAGCTTTGCGATTTCCAAACCATCGATGAAGACTGCGCCGCGATCCGGTTTGAGCAAACCAATGACATGTTTGAGCGTCACCGATTTGCCGCAACCGCTGCCGCCGATAATCGCAGTGGTGAGGCCGTCTTCAATGGTTAGGTTCAACCCGGCGAGCACCGGCGCTTCGCCGAAGTTTTTGAAAACGTTTTTAAATTCGATCATCTATTGAAAGGTCTTTCTTAACAAACTGGTGCCGCACACGGATCAAACACACGCGGCTAGAGTTGCACGCGCATGTGCTCCGTGCCCGACTCAAAAAAATCTCAATTGAATTAATGCGCGGACCACATCAAGCTAAAATCACGGTTGCCATGACGAAGTCAAGCGTCAAGATCATCAAACATGCGCTTACCGCGGCTTTCGTTGCCGCTGCGCCAACGCCTTCCGCGCCTTGTTCCGCATTGAAACCTTGATAACACGCGACGAGCGTTATTGACATGCCAAACAAAATCGCTTTGGAAATGGGCAGCGCAAAATCGCGCCACGTGACAAACATCTTCGCGCCCTTGAAAAACTCCGTTGTGGTTAATTCGGAAAGGCCTGTGGCTGTAAGCCAGCCGGCGCAAAAACTAATGCCCGCGGAGAACACCGTGAGCATCGGCAGCATCACCATACCTGCGAGCAAGCGCGGCACAACCAAATACGAGATCGGACTAAAGGCCATGGCTTCGAGCGCATCGATTTGCTCGGTCACTTTCATCGTCCCGATTTCCGCCGCGATCGCCGCGCCCACACGGCCCGAGAGCACCAACGCCGTGATCACGGAAGAAAGCTCTTGCAAAACGGATTTTTCCACCACCGTGCCCGCGATATAAAGCGGCACGGTCTGCGTGAATTGTTTGACGGCTTGCAACGCGGTGACCATCCCCGCAAACACGGAGATATAGGCCACAACCGGCAGCGAGCGAATACCGATGATCATCATTTGCTCGACAATCAAACCGGCATACGTGCGCACGTCTGCAAGCGCGCGCACGGTTTTGTAAAGCAGTTTTCCGAAGCTGCCGACATGATAGAGAAAGTTCAAGATGAACTTTCCGATAAAACGCATCGGAGTGGTGAGAATATCAAAAAGTCTATTGCCCATGAGGCTCGCTTTCACGCCGCGGTTTCGGAATGAGTTTCAAATTGGGGCGCACGTTTTTCCTCGTCGGGCATCGTGCGAAACACGTAATCCCAAATGGGCGTGCTCACGCCGTAACGCTTCTCTTCGTCTTGATAATGATGCAGCATGTGATGATGTTTGAGCCAAAGTCCCAAACGGCCCTTGATCGAGAAATGATGCGTGGCGTAATGAATCATATCATAGCTCAGATAGCCGAAGATAAAGCCCGCGAAAAACGGCGCAACCTGCGCCGGGCCGAGCATTAAATAAAAGCCCGCGTAGAAAATGATCGCCAAGGGAATGCTCACCACCGGCGCCATCACCAAGCGCTTCGAATCCCGCGGAAAATCATGATGTACGCCATGAAAGATGAAGTGCAGCGACTTGCCCCACCTTGAAGTCGGGTGATAATGAAACGCAAAACGGTGCAGTACATATTCCGTAAACGTCCACACGAGCACGCCGAGCGCAAACAAGCCGAGCGCGAGCACGAACGCGACCGGCTGCACTATCGCAGCGCGATAGAGAAAGTAAGCGATGACCGGAACATATATGGCAACGGGAACAATCGGCGGAATGTGCGTGAAAAACTCCATCCAGTCGCGCTTAAACATGCGCACAGTTTCATCTTTGTTGGAGACATAGCGTTTCATATTTTCCTCACAAGCCTTGCTTTATGTTTAGATGAATCAGGTATCATACGGCCACTCGCAATATTGCTTTGGCCAAAGCGTCGCAAAGATCGAGATTTTTTTGCTGCCTTCCAAGTGAAAATTCAACGCCGAAAAGGGCGGCGACACACCTTTCTCTACGAAATGAGTGTGCGTATGGATTCGGGTGTGAAAATTTTTATGTCGTGAGTGCGGTTTGCCTGCCGCGAGGAAGGATTTAGCGGCGGGGTAAGTTCTTCAGTCGAAAGTCATTGTCGCGCGTTTTGCTTACGCGCGCGCAACCAACGTCTCCGCGCGCACCGTGAGATTATCCACCCGATCCAAATTCACCGCCACGCCCATGCCCGGCTGCGTGCGTGGCACTTGCACCATGCCCTGCGCATCCATCGTCCACTCCGGCGTGACAATATCCTGCTCCCAATAACGCGCGCTCGGCGAGAGATCGCCCGGCAAAACAAAATTTGGCAACGAAGCGAGCGCGACATTATATGCGCGCCCCACGCCGCTTTCCAACATGCCGCCGCACCATACCGGAATCTGCTGCTGCATACAATAATCATGTATCGCTTTCGAAGCGGCAAAACCACCCACGCGCCCCGGCTTGATGTTGATGATGCGCCCGCTTTTGAGTGCAACCATATCCTCAGCTTTGTCCAAACCCGTAATCGATTCATCCAAACAAATCGGCGTTTGCAGTTCGCGTTGCAGCGTCGCATGCTGCACCACGTCATCCCACGCTAGCGGCTGTTCGATCATGATCAAATGAAACGCGTCGAGTTGTTTGAGCACGGCGAGATCGCTCAACGTATACGCATTGTTCGCATCCGCCATCAAATGTGCACTCTCGCCCAAAGCTTCGCGCACCGCGGCCACATATGCCACGTCCGCGCCCGGCTTGATTTTAATTTTAATTTTGCGATATCCCTGCTCCTGCGCCGCGCGCGCCTTCGCGACCAACGTTTCGGGATTTTTTTGAATGCCCAACGAAATGCCCGTCGCGATTCTTGTGCGTGTGCCGCCGAGCAGGTGCGCGAGCGGCACACCCGCGAGCTGTGCTGCCAATTCCCACATGCCCATTTCCACCGCGGCTTTGGCCATGCGATGCCCGCGCACGTTTTCTTCCAACAACGCGAAAACGTCTTGCGGACCGTCAAAAGTTTTTCCGAGCACGCGCGGCGCGAGCCATTCTTTGATCGCATGCCACGCCGTGTCAATGGTTTCCGGCGAATAATTCGGCATTTCATCCGCAACACATTCGGCCCACGCCGTTAGCCCGTCAACTTGACGCAATTGCAAAAGGCAAATGCGCCGCTCGTGCACCATGCCGGAAGAAATTGCAAACGGTTCGCGCAAAGGCATGCGAATTTCACGCAACGTCAGGCGATCAATCTTCAACATGTTTTCTCCGTAATAAAGCAAAACCATTTCCGGCAAAACTATTTTAAAAATCGTTTTGCCAAAAATGGTTTTGCATTTGTCTTTTGCTCAAATCAATGAACGCGATTGGCAACCGTCGACCGTGATGCACGCGCCGCTCACCCAACTCGCGCGTTCGGAAGCGAGAAAGGCGACGACATTCGCCACTTCTTCCGCGGTGCCGAAGCGTCCGAGCGGAATCTCGCGCTTCACAAATTCCGCCATGCCCTGCGGATCTTGCAAACATCGCTTGTCCCAACTCCCGCCCGGAAAACGAATCGAACCCGGAGCGACGCTATTCACACGAATATTATCGCGCGCCAACTCGGCTGCCATGATCTTCGCCAAGCTAATCACGCCGGACTTCGTCGTGTTATAAAGCGCCAAACCCTCGCCGCCGGATTCTCTGCCAAAGATGGAAGAAATGAAGATAATCGCGCCGCTGCGTTGAGCTTGCATATGCGGAATCACGGCGCGGCTCACGCGCACATGCGCGGTCAAATTCAGCGCGAGCACTTCTTCCCACTCGGCATCCGTGCGCTCCACAAACGCGCCGCGACGATTGCCGCCCGCGTTGTTGATCAAAATATCGATACGGCCAAACCGCGCCATGCTCTCGCGCGCGAGCAATAGCGCATGCTCCGGCTTGGTGATGTCCAGCGTAAGCGCGAGCACTTCCGCGCCGTGTTGTTGCAGCTCCCGCGCGGTTTCTTGCAGCGCTGCTTCCTGTCGCGCGCAAATCACCACGCGGCAACCTTCCTCTGCGAGTTGCACGGCCATCGCTTTGCCCAAGCCGCGACTGCTCCCGGTGATAATCGCAACTTTATCGCGCAAGCCTAAATCCATACTGCTCCTTTCATGTTTGCCGATTGCGGCGCGTCGTTCATCGTCGCGGGCGTCGCCTCACTGCACCCGCGCGGGAAGAGAAAGAAAATGACAATGAGAATGAAGATGAACACCACAACTGCGGGCAGTTTGCTTTTCATAAAAACCTCCGTGTTTTGAATGCAACGCACAACACACACGAATAATCTGAAAAAGTTTGTTTTGAAAAGCAAGATGGAGTTCGTTGGAGCCGGACAAACACGAGAGCTGCGAGCAGTGTGTTGCTTATGATGTGGCGCGGCTTTTCATGAAAGGAACTGAAGGTTTTTAGAGGAGAGATGATGATTGCGAAGTTTTTCGACAATCCTTATTTGTGCAGGAGGAGTTGGATCTCATATCCCAGGGATACTTCGGAGCATTGTCTGTAAATTTCCCACCTGTAGCGAGCACGATCCGCATACAATTGTCACTACCTGCGTCTCATTCATTAGAGCTACGCTCTGCTGCTTTTGCATTCGAATTTTCGTGGGCAAAGAAGGCCTTCATCAACTCGTGGCTGCTGATTCCCGCGTGCTTTCGATCAAAAGCGCATTAACCAACGTTTCTATCGAAACGCCTTGCGCCTGCGCGCGTTGGGAGAGTTCCGTTGCAAGATCGGACAGAATCGCCACGCGAATCGCGCGCTTGTTCGGCGTTTCAAAGCGGAACCACTCGCCGTCGTCTTCCATAAACGGAGCGGAAGTTTCTGAATGGTTGCTTCAAGCTGCGTTGCTGGCACTGGGATATTCTTGTTGGGATTTGATGATGTGCACTGTGTTTATTTGGTTGCAGCTCGGCCACGTTGGGACTTGGGAGCGAGATAATTGCTGAGGTTTTTCAATAACCGTTTGTGCCGTTTGGAAGAGATTGAGCCGATTTCGCCTTCAATGCGGTTTTCGGGTAGTGCTATAAGATGGCCGAGTCGAATCACTGAATCCGTTTGCAATCCACTCGAAGCAAAATCGGCATCGAGACGGGAGACGACTTCATCGAATCCTTTGATCTCCTGATATAAGCGCGTGCTCACGCCGCAAATCAGCAGGTCATGATACCCTGGCAACACGCGCAAGACGAGGGCCGGACGCCGTTTCAACTCGCCATCTGCTTGCGGGATGACTGCGAGTACGACACTACCTTCTTTCATAGGCGGGGTTCAGCTTTTTGATCATGTCAGAGGTGTACTCAGGCTCGCCTTCTGCGAACCCGCTATCCCAAGCAGCGAGCGCGAAACGCATCCACTCTTCGCGATCTTTATTGGCTTCGTCGGCATGAGCTCCGCTTTGCTGCTTCAAGCTTTGTGAGCGACCGTTTCCGTGCGCGAGCACCAAACTGTTATTTGTAACCTTTGCGACTGTGAGGATATCGCCTATTTTCAAATCATGTCGCGTAATCACAGTCTTCGCAACCGGAACCGTGATTTTACTACGAGTCCGTGCTTTAGTTTTTGTCATGGGAAACCTCGCCTTCTTGTTCATAACGAGCATGGTTCGTCAAAGCGTTTCCTCATAATAGAAATTTCGCTTTCGGTTTTCAACAACAATTTATCCCTCTTTCCCAACTACCTCTTCGGCGGCCACGCGAACGGCGTTTTGCCTGCGAGCCTACGGAGTTTTCTTTATTTCGTCCTAAGATTTTTTGCAAATGCCGACTTTGTTATTTCGTGTTCCAACATTTCCATTGCAATTCGAAAGTGAATGGCTTACTTTGGCCGCCATTAAAAAACGAAAGAGGCGAATGAAACACCGATATACATTGCTCGCAGTACTGCTCCTCGCAGCGCCGCTCTTCGCGCAAAACTTCTTCCCCCTCGAACAAATCAAAATCGGCATGACCGGCACCGGCCTCACCGTGTTTGCCGGCCTCAAGCCCGAAGAGTTTCAAGTGGAGGTGGTGGAGGTGTTGCGCAATTTCCATCCGAATCGCAATCTCATACTCGTCCGCTTGAAAGGACCGAAGCCCGAGTTTACCGGCGTGGCCGCGGGCATGAGCGGCAGCCCGATTTATTTTGAAGGCAAACTCGCCGGCGCGCTCTCCTATTCGCTCTCCGCTTTTGTGAAAGAGCCGCTCGCAGGTGTGACGCCGATTCGCGAGATGCTCGAAATTATCGACCGCGAAGCGAGCCGCAGCAGCGAACTTGCCGCAACGCGCGAAAGCGGAGAAAACAAATTCCTCGAAATGGCCCTCGGCCTCGCCGAACTAACTTGGGAAAATTTCAGGCCGACCAATCTCCTGCAACAACGCGCGCTTTCCGCGCAACCCTTCCAACCCCTTCTCGTTCCGCTCAACTTTTCCGGCCTGCAATCTGATTTGCTTGCACAAGCACAAGAGCTGTTTAAGCCTTCGGGCTTCATGGCGATGAGCGGCGGCGCCGCGCAAAACGAAAACGTATCGAGTGCGGACTTTGTGCCCGGCGCTTCGGTCACCGCGGTGCTCGTGACCGGCGCGACAGATATTGAAGCGCTCGGCACGGTGACCTATCGCGAAGGCAACAAGATGCTCGCGTTTGGCCATCCCTTTTTCAATAGCGGCCCGGTGGAGTTGCCGATTGCATTGGCGAAAGTTTTGACCGTGGTGCCGAGCGAGTTGAGCGCATTTAAAATCGGCGTGAGCGCGCGCATGCTCGGCGCGCTCCGGCAAGATCGCACAACCGGAATTTATGGCGAGTTGGGCGACGTGCCCAAGCTGTTGCCGCTGCATGTGCGGTATATCGATGAGGCCGGCAAAGTTTCGAGTTACGAATTTCAATTCACGGACGAACGCTCCTTGAGCACGCTTATGCCGCTCATTTTGCGCTTCGTGCTGGTGAATACGTTGCAAGCCGGCCGCCTTGCCGTGGGCGAAAACAGTTTGCAACTGCGCGGCGAAGTGACGCTCAATAACGGGCAAAAAGTTGCGCTCGATAATTTTTATCCCGGCCTCACGCAGATTCCCGGCTTCGGCGCGTTGAACGGAATCTTGCAATCAACCGGCGAGATTGCTTCCGTGCTCGGCGCGGTGATGGCGAATAACTTTCAACCTTCAAATGTCGCGCGCATTGATTTGAATTTTACTTCGCTCCCCGGCCGGCGCAGCGCGAGCATCGATCACGTGTGGCTCGATCGCAACGAAGTATCGCCCGGCGATACCGTGAATGTTTTTACGCGCGTGCAAATTCACCGCGGCGCGGAAGTGTTGGTGCGCAAGAGCTTGGTGGTTCCGAAGAATGCTTCCGGCCCGTTTCTCAATGTCGTTGTAGGCAGCGGTCGCGAGATGACGATGCTCGAGCAACGCAGCGCGCCCGGCAAATTCGCCGTGCAAAATTTCGAGCAGCTTTTGAGTTTGCTCAACAGCCGCCGTCGTAATGATCTTTTGTATTATCAAATCCGCGTGCCCGATCGCGGTTTGGTTGTCGAAGGCGAGCAACTGTCTTCGCTTCCGCCCACGGTGTTTGCCGTGTTGCAAGCGCAGAGCTTGAAAGGCAATGCTTCGTTTGCGCGCGAGCGCATGCTCGTGGAAGCGCGGCATGAGCTTGTCAATGCGTCGAAGCCCAACCAAGCCGAGCGCATGCCATATGCGCTTTCGGGTTCGAAGACGATGCGTTTGCTTTTGCGCTAAATCTGCATCCCCTCTAACAGAACTCGGGCGCGCTGAAGTCAAACAGAAAAAATTCTTCCGCGAAAGTAGAACTCCCACGAAAACGACTGGCTCTTTCGTGGGAGTTCCATTTTCGTGGGCAAGCTTGTAAAGCAACTGCATTCGTACTGTGACTATGAGAACCTCCATGCACAAAAAATCTTTTTTGCTTTTCCTGCTCTTCATTTGCGCCGCGACCTTTATTGCCGCGACGCCGCAATTCAAAAACTACTTCACGCCGGAGCAATTGGAAAAAGGCAAAGCCACCGGTGTGGCGATCGACGGCCTCGGCCAGCTCAAACTTGCGCCGGCATTGGAAGAAGCCTATCGTGCGACCGTGCCGTACTTTTGGTGCGCCATGGTGGATCCCCAAGGCGCGATCTACGCGGGCGGCGGCAACCCGGCGCTGGTGATTCGCCTCAATGGCAAGCGCGGCATTGACACGCTTTATAAAAGCGAAGAAGTCGCCGTGTTCGCGCTCGCGCAGGCCCAAGGCAATTTCTATTTTGCCACTGCGCCGGAGGGACAAGTGTATCAACTCGACAAGGCGGGAAAAGCCAAGCCCCTGTTCAAGCCCGAAGCGAAATACATTTGGGCACTCGAAGCTTTGAAGGACGGCTCCCTGCTCGTAGCCACGGGCCAACCGGCGCGCATCTTTGTCGTGCCGCCAACCGGCGCGGCGCGCACGTTGTTTGAAAGTGAAGAAGCGCATATTCGTTCGTTGTGTTGGGATGAGCGCAGCAACTCACTCTATGCCGGTTCGAGCGGCAATGGCTATCTTTATCGCCTCAAACTCGACGGCGCCGCGGAAGTGCTGTTCGATGCGCCGATGGATGAGATTCATCGTATTGCATTGCAGCAGAACAATGTTTATATCGCCGCTGCCAGCGCGGGATTTTTCATGCCTGGCATGTTATTGCCCGGCGGCGCGGCGCCGCCGGGCGTGGCCTCGCCCAACGCGGAAGAAGTAGACGAAGGCGCGATCGTGATCGAAGCGGAAGAAGAGCCTTCCGGGCCAGATAGCGAACAAGTCTCGCCGCCGGCAAACGCCAACGGCGGCGTGGGCGCGATCTACAAAATTACCGGACCGGGGATGGCGCGCCTCGTGTGGAATTCGCGCAACGAACGCGTGCACGCTTTCGCGCTCGCCGCCAATTCATCAGACAAAAGCGCAATGCTGGTGGGCACGGGCGATCAAGGCAAAGTTTATCGTATCGAGGCCGATGAAACCGCAACGCGACTGTTGCAATCCGAGCCGAGCCAAATCACTTCGCTCACGCCGACGAGCGCGGGGCAGATCATCATGACCACGGCGAATCCCGGCACAATAAAAATTTTGAGCGCAAGCGAGCGCGCAAGCGGCGAATATGAATCCGAGCCGCTCGATGCGAATGTGCCCTCACAATGGGGCGCCGTGAGTTGGGAAGCGAAAGGGAGTGCGCAATTTTTCACGCGCAGCGGCAACACCGGCAAACCCGACAAAACATGGAGCGCATGGGCCGCAGTGCCGGCGACTTCAAACAGCGGCGCGATTGCAAGCCCGTCTGCGCGTTTCTTGCAATGGAAAGTCAAACTCGAAGGCGCAGGCGCGCTCGTGAAACGTGTGCAGCTAGCTTTTATTCAAAAAAATATTGCGCCGGAGATTGTGCAGATCAAGGCCTATGAGCCAAACGAAGCATTCCCCGACGCGAAGAGCAACGCGGCGCAACATGCGAATGGCGGCGAGGAGGAAGGCATGGACAGCTTTCCGAACCAGCCGGCGCCCGCGGGCGGCAAGGTGAATCAAAAAGGCGCGCAGTCTCTGGGTTGGATCGCGCGCGACGACAACAACGATGCGCTCGAATTTCGCGTGGAGATTCGCGCGGTGGGCGAAGACGCATGGCGTGAGCTCGCAAAAGAATATCGCGGCCAAGTATACACGCTCGATAGCCAGGCTTTGCCCGACGGCGAATATCAATGCCGCGTTTCAGTTTCAGATCGTTTGAGCAACCCCGCCGGGCAAGCTTTACAAGCGGAAAAGACGAGCGAAGTTTTCATCATCGACAACTCTGCGCCGGAGATTACGCCGGTGCGTTTTAAAAATGAAAATCAGAAAGTCGTGGCGGAGTTTGAGGCCAAAGATCAATACTCCCGCGTGAAAGAAGCACGCTATGCGGTCAGCGCCGGCGCGTGGGAATTGCTCTACCCCGTGGACGGCGTTGCGGATCAAAAGAGCGAGAGCTATCGTTTGGCGCTGCCGGAGAGCAGTCGCAATCAAGTGCTCGCAATTAAAATTGTGGATGTAAATGGCAATATCGGTTTTCGCACAATCAAAGTGACGCAATGAGGGCGCAGGCATGATGATTTCAGAGGCAGCATTCAAGCAGATTCAAAAACAAATCAATGACGGCAAAAATTTTATTCTATCGACACACGTCAACCCCGACGGCGACGGCCTCGGCTCGGAGATCGCGCTTGCCACGTACTTGCGGCAACTCGGCAAGCGGGTGCAGATTTTCAATCACAGCCTCACGCCGCCGAATTACGAGTTTCTCGATCCCTATCGCGACATTTTAATTTTCGACAAACAGCGCGATGCGCACGAAGTCGAGCAGGCCGACGCCATTTTCATTATGGACATCAGCGACTGGAAACGTTTGCGCGAGTTCGGCGAGTTCATCCAGCCGTTGGCGATTCCGAAAATTTGCATCGACCATCATCCGCTCGACCACCCGTTCGTCGATCTTGACGTCATCTATCCCAAAGCTTCTTCCACCGGCGAGATGATTTATGAATTGCTCTCTCGTCTTGGCGCCCGCATTGACGGTCGCATCGCGCAAGCGCTTTATACCGCGGTGATGACCGACACCGGCGGTTTTCGTTTTTCCAATACGACGCCGAATGCGCATCAAGTCGCAGCAGCGCTTATCGGCGCGGGCGGCGTGCAGCCGCATCAAATCTATCAAAAGATTTTTGAAACGCAGCCGCCGCAACGCATGAAACTGCTGGCGCAAATTCTCGCGGACTTGCATTTCGAAGAGAACGGGCAATTGGTGTGGTTCATCGTCACGCGCGCCATGCTCGAAACCACGGGCACGCAACCGCACGACACCGAGGGCTTTGCCGATTTCCCGCGCAGCATTGACGGCGTGCAACTCTGCTTGATGTTTCTCGAAACCAAAGACGGCAAAGTGAAAATCAGTTTCCGCTCAAAGGGCAAACATGTCATCAACGGACTTGCGGGTCGCTTTGGCGGCGGCGGGCATCAATTCGCCGCGGGCGCAGTGGTGGAAGATACGATGGCAAACGTTGTGTCCGAAGTTGTGAACGAAGCGCGGATGTTGTTTGCGAGATGAGCGCGTTGCCTGATATTCCCCCCTTGAGGGGGGCCAGGGGGGTGTCACGCTTTCTGCACTTTGCCGAAGAAAAAAATGTCGTTCCGAAAGATGAAGCGAGGAATGATGGATTGCGCAAAATAGTAGTGCTCACCAACACCCCCCTAGCCCCCCTCAAGGGGGGAATTTTTTTCTCTATCCTGCTTGCAATCTTCCTCTTGCATTGCGCGCGGCAAGTCGCTCCTCCCGGCGGGCCGGAAGATAAAACGCCGCCGCGCATTCTTTCGGTTTCGCCGCGACCCGATTCCACGCGCGTGGGGCGCGATACGCGTTTGATCTTCACGTTTAGCGAGAAGGTCGATCGCAAAAGTTTTCAAGACGCGCTGTTCATTTCTCCCAGCCCCAGTCTTTCCTCTCCCGCAGAAGAAGCGTTTCGTTTTAAATGGCGTGCTCGCCAAGTGGAAGTGAGTTTCAGCGACAGCTTGCGCGCGCAACGCACGTATGTTGTCACGCTCGGCACGGACGTGCGCGACCTGCGCAACAATCGTTTGGCCAGCGCATTCACTTTTGCATTTGCCACGGGCGATAGTTTGGATCGCGGCGAAATTGCGGGACGCGTGTTTGCTGCGAAGCCTGCGGGCATTTTGCTTTTGGCGTATATTTTAGAAGACGGCCGCGAGCCGAATCCGGCGAAAGACTTTGCGGATTATTTCACGCAGGTCGGTGAAAGCGGCGAGTTCAAACTCTCTGCGCTTGCGCCCGGCAAGTATCGCGTGTTTGCATTGGGCGACCGCGATGGTGATCGCCTCTACTTGCGCGGCGAAGAAACATTGGGCGTGCCCACGCAGGATATTGAATTGCGCCACGCGCTAAGCTCCGCGACAAATGCTCCGTTGAGTTTTCGGCTTACGCTCGAAGACACGCTGCGGCCGATGCTGGCTTCGGTGAGTGCGCTCGCGCGCAATCAACTCGAATGGCGTTTCGAAGAAGTCGTGGCGCCGCGCGATTCGCTGTGGAGCAAAGCGTTGCATGTTCGCGCAGAAAACGGCGACACCGTGCGCGTATTACTGGCCGCGCAACATCCGCTCAATCGCGTGCTCGTGCAAGCGATCATTGCGCCGAGGTCGAGCGGAAAACATTTCGCGACGATGGATTCTCTTTTTGACGAAGCCGGCAATGTGCTCGATTCCATCGGCGTGCGCACGGAGTTCTTCGCGCCAACGCAAGCCGATACGCTCCGCCCGCGTCTCGTGAAAATTTCACTGGCCGACAGCGCGCGCAATATTTTGCCCGATGCGCCGCTGGATTTCTTCTTCTCGGAGTTGATGCGCAGCGATTCCGCGCAGGTTGGATTGCTGGTGCGCGATACGGCGAAGGCCGAAATCGCCGGCGTGCTGCAATGGCGCAATCCGTTTCACTTGCGCTTTCAGCCCGCGCAAAAATGGAAGAGCCGCACGCAATACACGGTAAGCATTCAACCCGAAAAGTTTTTTGATTGGAACGGCAACGCGCTCTTCGACACGACCGGGCAAATCACGTTTTGGACCGTGAATGTCGACACGTTCGCCTCCATCAGCGGCAAGCTCACACATGCAGATTCAAGCGCGGCTGCGGGTGTTTTTCTTTCTGCCGTACAAGCGGGAGGCAAGGTGGAATATCGCACGCGTGTGGAGCCGAGCGGCGATTATCTTTTTAAAGAAGTTTTGCCCGGCCTTTATCAACTCAACGCCTTTCGCGATGCGAACAACAATCACCGTTTTGATTACGGTCGCGGCTTGCCCTTCGTGCCCGCGGAGCGTTATTGGGCTTGGCCCGATACGATCAAAGTGCGCGCGCGCTGGCCGAATGAGAATAATGATTTCGTGATACCGTAAAAGCAAAAGCCTTTTAATTTTTGCCCGCAAAACATGCGAACGACGCGAAAAAAATTCAAGCTACACTCAGATCAAAAGCACACGAGGAAAGAGCAAAAGCCTTTTTGATTTTGCTCGCCCAACATGCAGTTGACGCGAGAAAGAGCTTTCGCGTGTTTCGTGGGCAGAAAAATCTGTTAAGCTCGAAAAAGGCTGAAGAAATATTTGGTTCTATGTTGTTCTGTGTGGGCAGCATGAATACGCCGAAGGCGTTCAACAGCAAAGCCGAGGGTCGCGCAGCGCACCCTCGGGAAACAACCATGCTCAGAAGAACTCTGAAAGAGTTCAACAAAAGAGGGCGCGTCCGCCAGCCAATCGTCCATTGTCGCCACGCATTTCTGTCTACAAGGCCATTTTTGTTGAACACCTTCGGTGTTCATTGGGTTGGGCGTTGTTG
>JAYRWE010000119.1:0-24634 GCA_041918175.1 bacterium | reverse complement strand
CGTCAATCTCCGCCTGATGCTGTAAGCATCAGGCTAAAAGGTGAAAGCGATCTAAAGATCGCTAAACACCAATTGGGTGGCAGCCCCGTTCACGGGGCTTGCATCTTCTAGCCTGATGCTTGCAGCGTCAGGCGATGGCGGGCGAAATTGTTAGCGCAAAATTCAGGTGGAACATATGATTTAAAAGGGGGGTGGGGCAAAAAGGGAGGTAATATATTCATGCCAATCTCCCCAAGATATTTGCTATTTACACAAATAGGACATGATTCTCCAGATTGTTTTCACATGAGTTCAGAACTGACTAGAAAAATTCAACGTTTTATTGCTGAACGAGCGCATAGATGGCTTTTCGCACTGAGGCGTATCGCTATCATCGATAAACTACGGCCTCGTGAAATCAATCCCGAAGCTTTTTCCCATGAAAAGAATGAATGGGCCCGATGGCATGAACAGCAATGCCAAGCAGAAAGCAGAACCACATAAGGCTATTTTAGAATGACGGAGAGGTGATTTTATCGGCATACGGGATAGGCGAAACTAAGATTTTTTGACTCAAAGACTAATTGTTTGGGCAGCTTCGAGATCACGTCCCCACTTCGTTTACACTTTGGTGCCGTTAATACCGCTCAAAATATTCTTCGCTTGAACAAAGAGCGCAGACCATCTTCGATCTGCGCTCTTTTTATTTTCACAAGTACTCTCGCCATGCGCCTCAACTCGGCAGCGGCAAGTGAGGCAAATCTGCAAATGCCGGAAGACGCGCGCCTTGTTCTTCCAACAAACGCAAGGCTTCAACAATGCCGCGTTCGAGTTGCGGATCTTCGCCGCGCAAGTGCGCGCCGGGGTCGAAGTCCACTTCGATATCGGGATCCACGCCGTAATTTTCCACCTGCCATTGCACGTCTGAAAACCAAAACGAAAATTGCGGCTGCGTGGTGCGGCCGCCGTCCGCGAGCGTGTAGCGATGATCGATGCCGATCACGCCGCCCCACGTGCGTTTACCAATGAGCGGCCCGACTTTTAGAAATTTAAAACTGTGGCAAAAGATGTCGCCGTCGGAAGCGGCAAACTCATTGGTGAGCGCGACGACCGGGCCGCACACGGAATGTTGCGGCCGGGGCAAGGGCGCGCCCCATCGTTTCACGCCGAATCCGAGGGGGCGGCGCATGAGCTTCTCCATCAACATGAACGAGACATTGCCGCCGCCGTTGTAGCGCACGTCAACGATCAAAGCGTGTTTGCTCGTTTGCGCGAGGAAATAGCGATGAAATTCGATCAAACCGCGTGTGCTCATATCGGGCACGTGCAAATAACCTACGCGTCCGGCAGTGGCTTGTTCGACGCGCGCGTGATTGCGCTCGACCCATTCGCGATAGCGCAGCCAGTATTCGTTATATAGCGTGCGCACCGTCACGTGACGCGGCGCAGTTTCATGCGGCGCTTGCACGGTGAGCACGACCTCTTGCCCGGCTTGATTGGCGAGCACTTGTCCGGGCGTGAGCGTGGCGCGCAACGGCACGCCGCCGATGGCGAGCAAGGCGTCGCCTTCACTGAGATTCAGCCCCGGCGCGCAGAGCGGCGAAGAACAATCTTTCATCCACACGTCCCCGCGATAAATTTTCGTGAAGCGATAGCGTTGCTGCTTCGCGTCAAACTCAAAGTCCGCACCGAGGCGACCGATGTAATGATAAGGCGAAGAGCGATAGTCGCCGCCCTCTTCGTATGCGTGCGAAGTGCCCAATTCGCCCTGCATTTCCCAAATCAAATCGGAAAACTCCGAGCGCGTGGCGAGACGTTCGAGTAGGGGATAATAGCGGTCATACACGCGTTGCCAATCCACGCCGGACATGTTTTCATTCCAAAAAAATTCGCGCTGCAAGCGCCACGCTTCGCGAAACATTTGCCGCCACTCCGCGCGCGGATCGAGTGCATACTTCACGCGGCCGAGATCGAGCCAGCCGGTTTTGCGCGTCGTGGCCTCGCTCGACTCGCCGGGTTTCTCGCCCGCTTTCAACACGCGAATACGGCGGCTGCTGCGATAGCTCAAAATTTTTCCCACGGGATTGACTTGCATGGCGCTCACGTCGCTCACGAGCGTTTCCAATTTTTGATTGATGAAATCATAAACCCACAGCGTGCCGCGCGGCTCTTCTTCATGCCATGCCGAAGTGTCGCCCAAGTCCACGCGTCCGAGAATGGGAAAAGAAGTGAAAACCACTTTGTCTTTGATGCCGAGCACTTGGCGATAAACGCCTTCCTTCACCGGAAACTCGACCATGCGATGTTCGATGCCTTCGAGATCAATGCGCAACGGCTCGCTTGTTTTGCTCTCGCTCGTTTTTTCAGCGTCTGTGCTCGTTGAAGTTTTTTCGGTTGCAGCAGAACCATTCGCGTGGCCGTTCTTGGTCGCGGCGCTTTCTTCACCCGGCGCCGCGGGCAGTGGGATGAAGGGATTCGGCAAATCGCGGCGCAGCGTGACGAGATATGGTTTCATCGCGCCCGGAAAACCCACGGCATATTGAATCGTATCGTCAAACGGATTGAGCACGCGCGTGGAGATGAAATAAAGATAACGACCCTCGGGGTCGAAGCTGGGCGCCATATCATAAAGCACCGGCGCAGTGACGCGATGCACCGCGCCGCTTTGGAGTTGGCAAAGATAAATCGCGCTTTGCATGGGCGCATTGCGTTTGCGATACGCGAGCCATTGGCCGTCGGGCGAAAACGCAAGATTGGTGATTTCCGCAAATTCGTTTTTATCGAGCAAGCGCGTCTCGCCGTTTTCCAAATTCATGCTCCACAATTCAAGGCGGCTCGTGGCCCACACCACGAGCGGCGCAACGGGCGAGGGCAACAACGTTTGAATGCGGCCTGGGGGCGTGGCAAAAACGCGCTCCGGTTCGGTTTCCGGCTCGCCGCTGAACACGACGAATTTTTCTTCGCCATCGTCTTGATCGCTCACGGCCACGAGGCGCTTGCCGTCGTTGAGCCAATGCGCGAGGCGATGACGCGCGCCCTCGCGCACGCCGTGTTGCACCACCGCGCTCTCCCAATGCGCCATGCTGAAAACTTTGCCGCGCGAAGTGAGCGCAACCGCATGGCCTTTGGGATGAAGATGATAAAATTCCAAATGGCGCGTGGCCGTGGAAAATTTTCTCTGCGTTTGCACGAGCGGGCTGCGCCATTGCAAAGCAATGCGGCGATCACGTCCGCTCGCAACCTCGAGCGCGCAAATGTCGCCGCCCATTTGATACACAATCGTGTTGCCGTCCGTGCTCGCATGGCGCGCATAAAACTCGCGATGTTTGGTTTCAGCGCGCAAGTCTTCGCCGCTGAGCTTGCACGAATGAATATTGCCGATGCCGTCGTGATCTGAAACGAAGTAGATGCGATTGCCGATCCACATCGGGCCGTTGGGATTGCCTTGGGGGAGATGAAGCTTTTGAAAGTTGCGTTCGCCGGTGCGGTCAATCCAAATTTCGCCGGCGCGGCCGCCGCGATAACGTTTCCAGCGCGCGTTGTCATCGTTGTTGCGACCGAGCACCAAGCCCGCGCCGTTGGGTTCGAGCGCAAAATTGCGCGTGGGGCATTTGAGAAAGCTCTGCGGATATTCGCCTTCGAGCGAGACGCGATACACGAGAGGTTGATCGAGCGGAATGGAATTGCAATGCGAGCTGAGAAAGAGAAGGGATTGACTATCGGGCAGCCACGCGGCGACTTTCAACACACTGCCGAGATACGTGAGCCGCCGCATTTCGCCGCCTTCTGCAGGCATCACGTACACGTCGGGCTGACCTTCTTCGCGGCCACAGAACGCGAGCCAACGGCCGTCGGGCGAGAGTCGCGGCGAGCTGACGATACCGAGATTGCTCGTGAGCCGGCGTGGAATGCCGCCCTCGAGTGCAACGCTCCACAAATCATCTTCGCTGACAAACACCACGTGCTCGCCCTGCACAGTCGGGTGGTGGTAGTAACCTTGCCTGCTTTGGTTCATCTCACAGCCTCCTTGCGTGAATCAAGCTCAAAGGTGAAGTGCGGGTTGTATGACGCAAGAAATAAATCGCGTGTATAAAGTTCAACCACGGCTTGGCCGTGGTTTGCTTTTTTAACGGCGCTCGTGTTAAACTGAAGAGTGAAGAATTGAATACAAGCACGGTCAAACCGTGGTTGAACGATTAAAGGTCTCACGCCCACAACGTCACGCGCAAACTCTCGCCGCGCAGCTCGAAGCTCGGCTCTTTGCCGTTGTGCGCCAGCATGCCTTTGATGATTTTGCGCGGAATGCCGCGTCCGGTTTTGTCGAGATAATTGTAGTCGCGCAGATAATCCGCGAGCATGGGATTGCGATGATAACGCGCCCCGCGTTTCATGCCTTCGAGCGTCATAGTGTTGGGCAACTTGCCCGGGCTATCGACTTCCAAACGATCGGGAAACAACGCCAGACTGATATTCGCGCCGCCGAGCGTGTAATCGCGATGCGCCACGGCGTTCACGATAACTTCGCGCAAAACTTCGGGAGGATAAACATAATGCGTCGTGCGCTGCGTGCCGTTGATCGTTTCCGAAGACGTGACGCGCAGAACAAACTCAACCGCCCCGTCAATCACGCCGGCTTCGACAATCTCCCCGGAACTGCCGCGCAAGCTCGGCAACGCGCCATTGATCTCTTTGCGATATTTGCCGGCAACCTCGGCTTCGACGCTATCGAACTCCACAGCAGTGACGCCGCTTTGCGGAACGAGGCGCTTAACCCGATCTTTTAATCCAAACAACAAAAGCCCGGCTAGCGTGCAAGTCGTTTCGCCTAACGCCGTGGTCAAAAGCTGATTGTCAATCAACAAAGCCAAACGCGCGGCTGCGGCAAGCTCTTCCAAGTCGAGATCGTGAATCTTGCGGAAGTGATCGAACAACCGCGTCTCAGAAAGATCGCGCAGCGAAGTGCGCGGCACGGGCGTCACTTCAAAGTGCAGCAAGCCGGAAACTTGAAAAAGTTGCCGTAACTCTTCGCGGTTGGTTTCCCGGCAGCGTGTCACGTCGCGGATGTAATAACGCTCCGCGGCTTCTTTGCCTTTGCGTTTGCAATACGGCTTGGCCACGCTCATGGGCACGGTGATTACGGCCACGCGCTTGTCGTCAATCAGCGCTTCCTCGTGCTCCACAATCACGTGGGGATGCACGTAGCCTTGCACCGCTTGCGAAATCCAATGGCCGTAATCGGCAAAACGATTTTGCAAGCCGCTGACGCCGCCATCGTCTTCCACGCCGAGCAGAATGCGTCCGCCTTTCGCATTGCTGAAGCAGACGACGTATTCGGCAATGGTCTCGGCTTTTAAATCTTCCGCGTCGCGTTTGAACTCGACAAAAGAAGACTCGCCTTGAGCGATGAGTTCGAGCAGATCGGTTTTGTTCATAATGTGGGAATGGTTTCGACTTGCGGCAATATAAAAATCTCAACCCCAATCGCAAAGCCGAGTTTTTAAAATTTGACGTGTCGAGAGATTTTCTTCCAACGGATAAAGGCGGCCAACTGATAGCGAACAAAATCCGTTGGCAGCTTTTATCTGTTGGAATTTTTTTGGGCGCGGCTCGTCCTCGTTGTGCGAGCTCGCTACGAAAACTTTTAGTAGGAGGGAGGAAAAAGCCGCGCGGCCTCAATGCGACGCACGTAATTCCTGTAAAGCACGGTACAAAATATTCCCGGACACGAGGCGGCGATAATCCGCGGTGGAGCGCACGTCGGAGATGGGATGGACTTCGCTCATCACTTGCTGCTGCGCTTGTTGGAGCAATTCTTCGGAGAGAATCTTTCCGGTGAGCAGGTTCTCTGTCTGCGGCGCGCGAATCACAGTGGGAGCAACGCTGCCGTAAGCGATGCGCATGGCTGCAATGCGTTGCGCTTCATCCACGCGCGCGAACAACGCCACGACCACTTTGGAAATGGCTTGCGCTTGCCGCGTGCCGACTTTGCGATAGTATTGCCAAGCGCCCGCGTTTTGTTTGGGAAGATGAACGGCGAGCAGTAGCTCATCCGAGGCGAGCACGGTTTTGCGATAGCCCGTATAAAATTGCTTGAAGGGAATTTTGCGAACGCCGCGCGCGCTGCCGACTTCGAGTTCCGCTTCGAGCACGGCGAGCACGGGCAGCGTATCTCCCGCAGGCGAGGCATTCACCACATTGCCGCCAAGCGTGCCGCGATTTTGAATCTGCGCCGCGCCTACGGATTTCGCGGCTTCGATGAGTATGCGCGCATGCTGCTGCACAAGAGTCGAGCGAATGATCTGCGTGTACGTCGTCAACGCGCCGATGCGAATCGTGTCGCCGGTCTCCGTGATGCCGCGCAACTCGTGCAGCGGCCAGATATTCAAATATTCAGGATGCATTTCCACGCGCGCGTTGAGCGTCACCATCAAATCCGTGCCGCCCGCCAAAATTTTGATGTGACCGGCGTGAGCTTGTAAGAGTTGATATGCCTCCGCGAGCGTGCGCGGCGTTTGAACGGTGAGGGTTGAGATCATAGAAAAAACTTTCGGAGAAAAAACCGCGGTGAGGCGCGAAGCCGCTTGCTGTTCATCACTCCAACAATCCATGACTCCATCAATCCAATTTACTCGCCGCAGCAATGGCTTCAAAAATTTTCATGTAGCCCGTGCAGCGACAGAGATTGCCTGCAATCGCTTCTTTGATTTCAGCGCGCGTGGGTTGCGGTTTGTCATTGAGCAAAGCCGTGGCAGCGATCAACATGCCCGGCGTGCAAATGCCACATTGCGCGCCGCCGTGCTCGATGAAGGCTTGCTGCACCGCGCTCAAGCGTGTATCATTCGCCAAGCCTTCGACCGTGACAATGCACGCGCCCTCGACTTGGCAAATGGGCACAAGGCAAGAGTTGACGACCTCGCCATTGAGCAATACGGAGCACGAGCCGCATTCGCCTTCACCGCAGCCTTCTTTCGTGCCGGTCAAGTGCAAATCTTCGCGCAACACGTCGAGCAGCCGCTTCATCGGCGGCGCGTCGAGTTCGTAATGTTTGCCGTTGGTTTGGAATGGAATTGTCATAACAGGCTTAGATTAGCTCAGGCGCAGTTCGATTTCTTGAAAAAAGCTTTCGGCTTCCGAAATGCTTTGGGCGAGCAGGATTTTCTCCGACAGTTCTTCCAAAGTCGACAAGTTTTGCACTTGTGCAGCGCGCTCGGCTAAAGATCGTCCGTCTTCACCGAATTTGGTTTTAAGCATCTTGGTGATGACGGTTTTCATTCCTTTCTCCACTCCCTTCTCCATTCCCTTCTCCATTCCGATGCGTTCAGCAGTGGTTATGTACGGCATGGCCTTGTTCTCCTCGATGGTTTTGAGTTCATAATAAAGCGCTTCGTTCATTTCTTGCGGCAGCCGCATGATCCAATCAATAAACTTGTAAAGCTTGCGCACGGTTTCACGCGAGAGGCCGAGGCGATAAAGTTCGAGCAGAAAAGTTTTCTTCCAACGATACGTTGCTTGCGCGTTCCCTTCTGCTTCTAAAGTTTTCAAAAAGGCTCTAACGATGAGGGCAAAGGGGTGCGCGCTCGCTTCCAACTCCGGCAAACGTTTGTTATAGTCGAGAATTTTTACAAACGGATATTTACACGTAACGGCAAAATTCCATCGCTCGCGACGATACTCCTGCGGGCGAAAGCCGGGATCATCGTCGGTCAGCAGCGCTAAACTGACTACGTCCCGATCGAATTTATCAAAGATGCGATAGTTATAAACGTACATGCGCTTCGGAAATTCGGCTTGCGCATAACCTTGAATCTCGATGTGAATCAACAGCCAACTTTCGCCGCCGTTGCGCAGATAGACTTTGACGAGCTTATCGACGACACGCGCGCCGGTCTCACTCTCGACGAGGATCTGCTGCAGTTCTTTATCCAAGAACTCATAACCCTTGCTGAAATCGAGATCACGGTGCACTTCCGGGAAGAAAAATTCGAGAAACTCTTCGAATAGATCTTCGAGCACTTCTTTCCATGGGCTGTCTTGTTCCATTTTTCAAACCAACTCGTGTGTCGGACGTCTTGCAGGAATCCCATGCAGCAGCCCGTTGGCGCTGAGGTCTTCGTCAACATCGGGCCAATGAATTCCTTGACCGTCACCAATGAGTTCCCAATTATTGCGTTGCGCAGGCGTTCCGTCTGATAAACGCCAGGACCATGCCAACGGCACACTGATTATCCGGCCGTCAAGGAGATGCGCTGTGATCGCGTCTTCGGTAACCTCAACGTGTTTTATGCGGGGTTCGAGATAGCTAACCGCAGTGTTCATACCAAGCCTCAATGATTTTGTCTTTGTTAGATTGAATCACGCGACGAATACGATTCAGTTCATTGGATGAAAAACCATGATTTTCGCTGAGTGCAATCGGCTCAAGCCAGAATTTGCAAGTCATCTTCTCTCGCCGAACATGAACGTGCATTCGTTCATTGCAATCGAAACTATAAAAAAAGAGCCGATATGGGCCATAAATATTTTGAATAGCCGGCATCTCGCACCTAACGTTTGCAACTCGCGATTTGCAACTTCTCCGGCGTGAGCGGCACTTCGTTCGGAAAGACGCCTGTCGCATTCCACACCGCGGCGGCAATCGCAGCAGCGCCGCCGTCCATCGGCAATTCGCCGATGCCCTTCGCGCCGTGCGGACCATAGGGATACGGATTCTCGATCAACACCACGCGCAGCTCCGGCGTATCGAGCGAAGTGGGAATGATGCAATTGGTCATGCGATTGTTCATCACCTTCCCGTTTTGCATCACGACTTCTTCAATCGTGGCGTGCCCTACGGCTTGTAATGTTCCGCCTTCGATTTGGCCTTCGATTAAAACCGGATTGAGCGCCTTGCCGCAATCCACTGCCGCGACGCATTCGAGCACTTTCACTTCGAACGTGTCCATATCGACTTCGACCTTCGCGACGTCCGCGGCCCAGCCGAACACGGGATACGCATCGCCTTGATACGTGTTGTCATCCCATTGAATTTCGTCGGGCAATTTGTAGCCGTGCAACTCTTTTGCACTGCCGTGCTCTGCAAGATAAGCTTGCGCCAACTCTGCGAAGCTCGCGGTCCAGCGACCATTCGCCCACAATTTTCCAAAACGAATCTCGGCGTCGTTCGCGAACCATTTTTCGCGCGCAAACGTTTCGAGCTTGCGTTTCATTGCGCGCACGGCATCTTGCAAAGCTTTACCGACCACCATGCACGTGCGCGAGGCCACGGTCGGCCCGCTGTCGGGAACATGCGCGGTGTTCGGCTGCGCGAACTCGACATCATCATAATTCACGCCGAGCGCATCGGCGGTGAGTTGCGAAAAAATCGTTTCTGTGCCTTGCCCCATTTCCGTGGAACTGGTGAGCACGCGCGCTTTGCCTGCGCGTGTCAATTCGATTCCTGCGCGCGTGGGCAAACGCCGCTCGCCGCTGCCCGTGAAGCCCGCGCCATGAAAGAAGAGTGAAAGGCCAATGCCGAAACGTTTGTGCGAATGATTCGGTTGTTGAGCGCGCTCAAACTCGGCGATATAATTTGAGGCGTTGACCGCGGCTTCGAGCACTTGCTCCGCGCTCACGCTGAGCTTGAGTGTTTGTCCCGTCGCGGTAATGTCGCCTTCGCGCACGAGATTTTTGCGCCGAATTTCCAACGGCGAAATGCCGAGCGCGTGCGCGATTTTGTTCATTTGCATTTCATAAGCGAAGCAAGTTTGCGGCGCACCAAATCCGCGAAACGCGCCCGCGGGTGGCGTGTTGGTCGCAACAACGCGAGCGCGAATGCGAACGTTGGGACAGTTGTATGGCCCCAGGCCGTGAATCGCGCCGCGCGAGAGCACGACCGCACTCAACGTGGCATACGCGCCGCCGTCCATGATCACGTCAATGTCCGCTGCGACGAGCTTGCCCTCATGGTTCACGCCGGTTTTGTGATGCACAATCGCGGCGTGACGTTTCGTCGTGGCCGCAATATCCTCGCTGCGATCATAAACCAACTTCACCGGCTTTCCTGCTTTGCGCGCGAGCAATGCCGCGTGGCCTGCAATCATGCTCGGATATTCTTCCTTCCCGCCAAAACCGCCGCCGGTCACAGTTTGAATCACAATCACTTTATCGTCCGGCAGATCGAACAAAACTTTGAGCGCTTTATGCACATAATACGGACATTGCATCGAGCCTTGCACCGTGATCGAACCATCGCTGCCTGGAATCGCAACTATGCCCTGCGGCTCGATATAAACATGCTCCTGCAAGCCCGTGCGATATGTGTCTTCGACAATCGCATCCGCTTGCGCAAAGCCGGCCTCCAACTCGCCGCGCGCGATGAGAATATGTTTGATGACGTTGTCGTTTTTGTGAATGATCATGCCCGCATCGCATTGCTCACCCGCGGCAATGGCTTGTTCGGCGGAAAGAAGCGCGGGCTTTTCTTGATAAAAAATCTGAATGTGTTTGAGCGCTTCTTCCAACGCCTCGCGTTCTTTGCAAGCGAGCAGGAGTATCGGCTCGTCATGATGCCGCACTTCTTTTTCCACGAGCAACGGTTGATCGTCTTCAATCAACGTGACCACATTGCGGCCGGGGATGTCGCGATAGTCGGCAACAATGACTCGGCTCCAATCAAACGCGGGGTCGAATTTAATTTCCGTGATCGTGCCGCGCGCAATGGTGCTGCGCACGGTTTTGCCGAAGAGCATGTCGGGGAAGGAGAGATCGTCCACGTATTGCGCTTCGCCTTGCACTTTAGCAAGGCCCTCTTTGCGCGGCATGCTTGTGCCGACGATCGTCTCGGTGCGCGAGCGCGTTGTGGTCAATTCGGTATCGCGATACATATTCAAGCTCGTGAAGAGTGTGAAAGGTTTGCGCGGATGGTGCGTCAAATTAGAAAATTTTTATGGAAAGGCAAGCGATTGTTTGCCGCGTTTTGTGCTCTGATTTGCATACAAGTCAGTTTTGTCTCCCCCGCTTCGCGCGTTCGGCTGGTGCGGAAGAGAAGCGTGAAACAATCATGTGGCGCCTCCCGTATTGGGAGCCGCTTTTATCTAGTACGCAAGTTCCGTGGTTCAATAAGAGGAAGGCAGAGTATGAAAAAGAAGGTTATTGTTTCATCCTTGGTGCTCGTAGCTCTTGCGGCTGCGGGCTTTTTCTTTTTGGGCAATTCCGATAACGAAGCGGAAAACGCATTGCCCAAAGTGAAAGCCGCGCGCGCCAATCTTGTTGACAAAGCGCTCGCCGTGGGTACCATCGAGCCGGAGAATGAAATCTCCGTCAAGTCCAAAGTCACGGGCGTGGTGCAGAAAATTTATGCGGACGTGGGCGCGTATGTTAAAGTCGGCGACCCGCTGCTCGAAGTGCGCCCGGATCCAACTCCACTCGAATTGGCCGAAGCCAAGCGCAACCTCGAACTGGCGCAAGTGGAGCTTGATAATCTCGCCAAAGAAAACGCGCGCCAGCAATCTCTCCTCACCAACAAACTAATTTCCACGCAAGAGTTCGAAGCCTCGCAGCGCCGCTTTCAAGAGTCGGAACTCAAACTCAAGATCGCGCGCGAAAAGTTGGCGTTGATTGAATCCGGCAAAATTAAAATCGGCAAGACGGAAATTGAAACCGTGATCAAAGCGCCGATTGAAGGCTATGTGTTGAGCAAAACCGTGGAGGTCGGCGATCCGGTGACGCCGCTCACTTCGTTTCAAGAAGGCACCGTGCTCATGCGCATGGCGAGCATGGAGCGCCTCATCTTCAAAGGCACGGTGGATGAAATCGACGTGGGCCGTTTGCGCGAAGGCATGGAGGTTGAAATCAAAATCGGCGCGCTGCCCAATGATAAAATCAAAGGCCTGCTGCGTTTGATTTCACTCAAAGCCGAGAAGAAAGAAAACGCCACGGTGTTCCCCATTGAGATTACGATTGAAGCCGCGAACGGTTCGACGTTGCGCGCGGGCTATTCGGCGAATGCCAATATCATCATTCAGAAAAAAGACAGCGTGCTCACCGTGCCCGAGCGCGTCGTGACGTTTCGCAACGATTCCGCTTTTGTGAAGATTGAAGGCGCGGATAAAAAAGAGCAAGAGCAGTTGATCGTCACCGGCTTGAGCGATGCGATCAACGTGGAAGTGATCTCCGGCCTCGCCGAAGGCGCGGAAGTGTTTGAGAAACCCGTGAAGAAAATCCAATGAACCATTTCTTCTCCACCCTCGCGGAGTTTTGGAGCGACTTGCGCGCACAAAAGCTGCGCACATTTCTCACCGTGTTCGGCATCATCTGGGGCACGGTCGCCATCATCGTGCTGCTCGCGTTCGGCATGGGCTTCAAGAAGCAACTTGCAATCAACATGCACGGACTGGGCGAGAGCATTGCGATCATGTTTCCCGGCAGCACCACGAAAGCGTTTGCCGGCTTCGGCACGGGCCGCGGCCTTTCCTTTTTGGAGGACGATGCGCGCCTGCTCGCTTCGCAGATTCCAGAGATTCGCGCGATCAGCCCGGAATTCAGTCGTCGCGGCGCGCCCGTGCGTGTGGCTGAGAACATTACCAATCCGCTCATCACCGGCATCTATCCGATCTATGGCGACATGCGGAACATCATTCCCGAGCAAGGCGGGCGCTTTATCAACGAGCCGGATATGCAGCATCGCCGGCGTGTGGCGGTGATCGGCAACAAGGTGAAAGAGCTGCTCTTCGGCGAGAGCGACGCGATCGGCAAAATTATCTACGTCGGCCAAACGCCTTTCACCGTCATCGGCGTGATGCAAAAGAAAACGCAGAATTCTTCTTACAACACGCGCGATCAAGACCGCATCTTCATTCCTGCTTCGACGTTTTCTTCCGTGTTCGGCGTGATCAAGTTGAGCAACATGATTTACGTGCCGCACAATCCCACACAATCTGAGGAAGTAGAGAAGCGCGTGCGCGAAGTGATGGCCAAACGCTACAAGTTCGATCCCACGGACAACGACGCAATTTGGATTTGGGACACCGCGGAAGCGGACAAATTTATGTTCTATTTCTTTCTCGCGTTCAACATTTTTTTGGGATTGATCGGCAGCTTCACGCTCGCAGTGGGCGGCATCGGCGTGGCGAACATCATGTATGTGGTCGTGCAGGAGCGCGTGAAAGAAATCGGCATCAAACGCTCCGTGGGCGCGAAGAAGTCGCACATCATGTTTCAATTTTTCATGGAAACGTTTTTCATCATCGCGCTCGGCGCGAGCATCGGCTTTGCGATTGCGTTCGGCATCATTCAGCTTTTGCAATTCATTCCGATCAAAGAGTTCGTGGGCACGCCCGAGCTTTCGCCGCTCGTCGCGGGCATTACGATGCTCGTGCTCGCGTTGATCGGCCTCGCCGCGGGCCTCATGCCCGCGCGCCGCGCCGCAAATCTCAACGTCGTTGAATGTTTGAAGACGTGACACGCTTCTCTTGGAGTGATGGAGTTTGGGACTGTTGGATTGATGGAGTGTTGGGCTTGACCTTTCTGATTGAGCAAGCAGCCCTCCCAGTAAGCAGCGTTTCAAGGGCCAAAGAAAAATTGCTTGTTGGATACTTTGAATTGGTTTATACTATCGGCACTCAAATCCACTTCAAAGTAAAATTCTAAGAGCTTCAACCGATGAACTACAAAGACATCATCACCATTGAGCCAGGCAAGCGCGGCGGCAAGCCTTGCATTCGTGGCATGAGAATTACTGTCTATGACGTGCTCGAGTATTTGGCTTCAGGCATGAGCTATGATGAAATCCTCGCAGACTTTCCATATCTCACGCGCGAGGATATTCTAGCATGCCTAAGTTATGCGGCGAACCGTGAGCACAGCATGCTCGTGAGCCATGCGTGAAATTGGAGTAATGGAGTTTTGGATTGGTGGATTGATGGAAAAACAAAACTCCATGGCTCCATCACTCCACTACTCCAGTAACCATTACTCCAACAATCCATAAATCCAACTATTCATCAATCCAATTCAACCCCGACCATGTGGCTTGAACTGCTCAAAGAATTTTTGCAAGATTTGAAAGCGCAGCGCACGCGCGCGATTTTGACCATTGTTGCCATTGCATGGGGCACGGTTTCCGTCGTGCTCCTGCTCGCGTTTGGCGCGGGCTTGAGCACGCAAATGCAAAACGGCTTGCTCAATGCCGGCAATCGCATCATGATTGTTTATGGCGGCGAAACTTCGAAAGTGTTCGAAGGCCTGCCCAAAGGCCGGCGCATTCGTTTGAGTGAAGAAGACGTGGACTTGCTTCGCCGCGCATTGCCGCAAATCGACATGATCAGTCCGCAATATCGCGAGACGGTTTCGCTCACCTATAAAAAATTCACCGTGCGCGAAGAGTGCGAAGGTGTGAATCCGTACTTCGAAGAGATGCGGCGCATGTATCCGCTCGCGGGCGGGAGGTTCTTCAATACCGTTGACGTCGATGAACAACGCCGCGTGCTCTTTCTCGGTTCGAAAGTCGCGGAAGAAATGTTTGGGCAAGAAGAGCCGATTGGCAAAACCGTGATGGTGGATCAAGTGCCGTTCACGGTGGTGGGCGTTATGCAGAAAAAAATTCAAACGAGCATGAACAACGGGCCGGACACGCGCCGCGCCGTGATTCCATACAGCACGTTTCGCACGAAGTATGGCTATCGCTACGTGAACTCCATCGTCATTCGCCCGAAAGATCCGAATCAACAAGAAGCGTTGAAGGCGGAAATGTATCGCGTGCTTGGTCGCAAGTATGACTTCGATCCCGAAGACGAGCGCGCGCTGGGCGTGTGGGATTTCATCGAGAATGAAAAAATGGGCGAGAAAATTTCAATCGGCATTTCGATCTTTCTTGGCAGCGTCGGGTTTCTCACGTTGCTCATCGCGGGCGTGGGCGTGGCGAACATCATGTACATCGTGGTGAAAGAGCGCACGCGCGAGATCGGCATCAAACGCGCGGTGGGTGCGCCGCGGCGCTACATTCTCGCGCAGTTTATTTTCGAAGCGCTGCTCATCGCGTTCATCGGCGGCGCAATTGGCATTCTAATTTCCGGCGCCATCATCGGCGGCGTGCGCCTCATCCCTTCCGAAGACGGCCCGATGCAATTTCTCGGCAAGCCGATTCTTTCACAAACGATTATGCTTTTGACCGCCGGCATTCTTTCGGTCATCGGCTTGCTCGCCGGCTTCTTTCCGGCGCGCAAAGCGGCGATGATTGACCCGGTGGAGGCGTTGCGGTATGAATAAAAGTGAGGAATCAATACTTGCTTTTCGGATTGTTCCAGCGTACTTTTGAGCAATAGCTGAAGACTATTTTTGCTCAAGGAGAAGAACGCCATGATTGAAAACGATTTTTACGTTTCAGAGCACGAGATGACGCTCGAAGAAGTCAAAGCCGTTTTGGAGAATTATGAACGACAATATGGTATGACTTCAGAAGAATTTTATGTGAAATGGAAAAAAGGAGAAACGTACTGGGTCGCGGATTCCGTCGATTGGAGTGGCTTGTATGCGGCTTATCGCTCGTTAAATGGACATGCCGGCGAAAGAAACCGAAAATAGGCTGCGCTCATGAATTATGCCGATTACAAAAGCCGCATCAGAGCGCTCGTCGCGAACTATGGACGGCGAGGACTTTTGAAGGGTGATACGTCGTTAAAATTTTTTGCGGCAGCAGGAATTCCACCCAACGAAGGCGGCATTATACGAGCACGAGAGCCTGAGTTGATTTTTCGTGATGGTGCGAGCCTGAAGGTCTACGAAAGGGTTCACGTTATAAAGAATGAAATCCATCGGCTAAATTATTCCTACCACTACGAACGCCCCGGCGGCTACTTCTTCCGCTATGAGCGTGAGGAATCCGATGACCCCATCCGCAAGCCTGAGTATCACATGCACGCGGTTTTGAACCTGCCCCACTTCAACGCCCCGCCCGTCAATCTTGAAATCATGCTGCAACTCATTGCTGCCAACTTCTATGCGCAAGATCTCTACTCCAAACAAATCGTGGGGCAAGAGATTCATTTAAGTGTTTGATCGAACGCCTCACATCGACAACGACCCCTTCCGAAAATCCGTTTTGCCGAGATGGGCGTTGATCAAAACCGGATGGCCCTCCGCGGCGAGTTGGCGGGCTTGTGAGAGTACGGCTCCAATCTCCTTCGCTTCATTCAACAACAAACCTTTCCCGCCAAAACCCTCCACGACGCGATGATAATCCGTGTGCGCCAACACGGTTCCCACTTCATCTTGCAACATCTCCACTTGCTCGCGCGCGATTTGCGACCAGCACGCATCGTTGCCCACCACTGCGATAATCGGAATTTGATGACGCACAAAGGTATCGAACTCCGACAAGCTATAACCCGCGGAGCCATCGCCATAAATGAGCCACACTTCTTTTTCGGGATGACACAGCTTTGCGCCGAGCGCGAAGCCTGCGCCTACGCCGAGCGTGCCGAACACACCAGGGTCGAGCCACGAAAGCGGCGCGCGCGGACTCA
Source organism: bacterium (assembly GCA_041918175.1). Classification (GTDB taxonomy): domain Bacteria; phylum Zhuqueibacterota; class Zhuqueibacteria; order Zhuqueibacterales; family Zhuqueibacteraceae; genus JABWAN01. The sequence continues at coordinate 8,156 of JAYRWE010000119.1, read as the reverse complement.
CGATATACGAAGCGGTCGCCACGAAATCGCCGCCGTCGGCAATGATGATGCTTTGCTCCGGCATCGCCGCTTCAATCTCGCGGCAAAGCTGCACGGGATTGAGCATGGCGTTCGGCGCAGCGGCTTGTTGCGTAATTTCCTGCTCGCGGGTTTCATCACGCTCACGCAAGTGCTCGCGCCATGTTTGCCAACGCTGCGCGCTCGGAAGATTTTCCGCTAGGCCGCGCAGAAAGTAACCCGCGTCGCCGAGCACGCCGAGATTGGGCTTGCGATTTTTTTTGAGATCAATTGAACTGCGATTGGCGGAGATGAGATATGTGCTGCGGCGAATGTGTTGGCCATAATCCAAACGAAAGTCGCACGGCACGCCGGCGAGAATGACGAGATCAGCCTCTTTCAAAGCTTCGCGGCGTTTGTGGCGCATTTGCAGCGCATGTTGTTTGCCTAATAAACCTCGCGCCATGCCGGAGAGAAAAACCGGAATGCCAAGTTGCTCTATCGCATCCGCGACGTGCGCAACTTCACTCGCTTCGAGCACAGCTTGGCTTCCCACGAGCATTACCGGACGCTCGGCTTTTATCAAACGCGCTGCTGCAGAGCGCACCTCGTTCGCGTTTGGCAATGGCGGCTTTACTTCTGCCCGAGAAAAATTTTGTGGTGCATGCAAACCCGCGAAGAGATGATTGACATGACGATCCAAATAAAATTTAATCGCGCGTTCGGCGAGCGTGCGCCCGCTTTGCGATTTGAGGCCATACCATTCGCGCACCGTGGCTTCTTCATACAACAAATCAACCGGGCATTCGACAAACACCGGACCGGGCACGCCGCTCTTCGCGACTTCGAACGCGCGCGCGATTGAAGGAGCCAAATCTTTCACGGTGCGCACGGCTTTGGCCCATTTCACATGCGGCTTGATGAGGGCCATTTGATCGATGTCTTGCAGCGCGCCTCGGCCTTTGAGCGCAGTGGCAGTTGCGCCGCCGAGCAGCACAATCGGCGATTGCGCGAGCTGCGCGTTTTTTATTGCCGTGATCGTATTCGTCACGCCGGGGCCGGCGGTGACTGCGGCGACGCCGGGAATGCCGGTGAGGCGCGCGACCGCATCCGCGGCGAACACGGCATTGACTTCATGCCGCACGTCGATCACGCGAATGCCGAGACGTTTGCAGCCAACGAGTATGGGCGAGATGTGCCCGCCGCAAAGTGTGAATAAAAATTTCACGCCTTGTGCTTGCAAGACTGAAGCGATGCGATCACCGCCGTGCATGTATGTTCCTCCTGCGTGCGAAGTCGGACTTTGCCAAACGGGTTTTAAAACGCACACAGCTTTTTGGCAAAGTCCGACTGCACTGATTTTATTCTTCGACCTTCGGAATTATCGGCTTGAACTTGAGCACTTCCTCCAAGCGCGCGCCATCGACGCGCTCGGGATAATCATAGCTCAAAAACTTTGCGAGCGTCGGCGCGACATCAACGGTATAAACTTCGCGTTCGATCTTTGCTGGCTGAATGCCCGCGCCGAAAAAAATCAGCGGCACATGCGTGTCGTAGCGATACGTTGAGCCGTGCGTGGTGCCGGTGGGGTAGGAGGTGATGAGGCAATTTTCGCAGAAACGAATTTGGTAATCTTCGCCGCGCGGAGGAAAATAACTGCGGCGGAAATAATCGATAAAGGCGCGGTCACTTGGTTTTTGATCGAGCAGTTCGCGGCGAAAGTAAACGTCCGCAATCGCGTCGATCTTGAGCAGCTCCGCGCGCACTTTGTTTTCGAGCGCGAGGCTATCCACACCACGTCGCGCGGTCGCGGCATAATTCAAGAAAGCATTTTCGCTGATGATTGTCTCTTTGCTCCCGGACTCGTGTTGCAGCTTTTGATCGAGCGCCGCGAGCTTTGGTTTTAACGCATCATTCCAAAAAACGCGCTTGGCGTTTTCATGTTTGATCTGCGTCAAATATTCCGGCAGCGGCATGACCGCGTGATCCGCGCTCAATGCGAGGAGCACTTCGCCCTCGCCCAACTCTTCTTCCAAGTCCTTCAAAAATTTTCCGAGCGCGACATCAAGGCGCAACAGATGATCGTGCATTTCATGGCTATCCGGGCCAAAAGCATGGCCAACGTAATCCGTGCACGAAAGACCGATTGCGAGCATGTCAACCACTTTGCGTTGCCCAAGTTGTTCGCCTTGAATTGCCGCGCGCGCAAAGTCGAGCACAAGCATATCGCCCCACGGACTGCGCAGCGCTTCACTTGCTTTTTTATCTGCGCTGAACGCGTGCGGAAAAGAGGAATCCTCGCCCCACTTATACTCGCCCGCCATTTCATCCGGGCCATGCGTCGCATAAGCCTCTTCACTCTTCAACTTCTCCCAAGCCGCGGGCAAATTGTGATCGAGCCAATTGGCCGCGTTAAAATTTTTAACCCACTCCGGCAGCGCTTGCGCGTAATAGGCCGAGGTCACCATGCGCCCGGTTTTGCTGTCATACCAATACGCGCAGTTGGGTAGCTTGCCGCCCATTAAGATTGCCGCGCGATCTTTGGCCGAAACGGAAATCACTTTCGAGTCGAGCGAATGCGTTTTGATCCAATCGCCGAGACCGGTGACCGCGAGATTTTTTGGAGAAAAATTTCCGCCTTCGCCTTCCACTTGCGCTGCGGTGGAATCGCCGACGCAATAAACTTTCTTACGCGTGTTGGGATCAATCCATTCATTCGCGAGAATGCCGTTCACATTGGGATAAGAGCCGGTCGAAAGCGTCGCATGCCCCGGCCCGGTTTCGCTTGAAGCATAGTTGAGATCGGCATTGGTATAAACGAGGCCTTCGCGATAGAGCCGCCCCAGCCCGCCGGTGAATTGCGCGCTGTAACGTTCGACATAATCCGCGCGCATTTGGTCGATGGAAATGAGCACAACGAGTTTCGGCAAAGGGGATTTTGAACAGGCAGGTAGGATAAGCATTGCAGACATGAACAACACAGCACCAAGCTTTCGCATGGCCTTGCTCCTCTCCGATTTGTGAGTTTGCTGCGCACAAGTTTGCGAAAGAAGGTGTGCAAATCGATGTTGAAAATCCAGAGGAAAGAACGAAGATGAGCAACGCCTCAGTTACGTGTAGTAGCGCAGGCTTCCCTGCAGCAGGCAAGATGCTGGCGCTGGAAGACAAGCTGCTCATGAAATTTGCGAATCAAGTTCGGTAATCATCACGCTTTCAAACTCATCCCCCCGGCCCCTTTTCTTGGGAAGCTGATCTTTACCCACGTTTTGAATGCTGGACACAGATGGAAATCATAACATGCCACTCCTAAAGGAGTTTAATCACAGCTTGTGGGTGATTCTCTATAAACATGGCACCCCTAGCGGGGTGCTTGATAAACCATCCGAAGCAATTGAGCCATCAAAAACCGCGTAGCGGTGATATGTTTATAGCAAGCATGCCCCTTATCAGCGTCTTCGAACCCCGTTAGGGGTGACATGTGAATGCCGCCTCCTGTATCCAGTACCGAAGTTGTGGGACATGGTCAGCTTTTTAAGAGAAGGGGCGGGGATGAGTTCAAAGTAACCCATTACCGATTTTGATCGTCAAAATTCATTAGATTGCAGCCGCATTGATTCTGCGCACGATCGTCGATGAAGACTTCTTGCCGTGCAGCTATGGCTATCGCCCCAAAGTTGGAGCACGCGATGCGATCAAAGCGCTTCGTCATGAGCTTCGTTTCGGCCGCTATCGGTTCGTAGTTGAAGCCGACCTCAAAAGCTTCTTCGACAACATCGACCATGCGTGGCTGATCCGCATGTTGGAACAACGGATCGATGATCGGCGCTTTCTGCACATAGCTGAGGCATTGCCCGGCGCATGTTTTTCCACTTGAAATTCTGCCAAAGATTATTAAAATGCCTTTCCGGTTTGATGAACCCAATGCTTTTGGAGAACCTGAGGAGAGGAGCACGCATGTTTCGTTATATTTCGCTGACGGGATTTGTCTTGGCGTTCGCAACAATCGCCTGGGCTTATCGCGCCCAGCCCGAAGAATTTCGCGATATGACGCAATGGTGGCGCGCGCAAATCAAAAACCTGCGTGACGGTTTGCGGCGTTGGGCCACCTGGGCACATTTCAAAAGCGCGGCGTATCGTTTGACCTTGCTGCTGTTCGTTCTGCTCGCGCTCACCGGCTTCCTCCCGCTTTTACTTTTCGGACAAACGCTTTCCGGTTTCCCGCTGATACTTCACGTCACGGTTGCGCCGTTGTTTGCGCTCGGCGCAGTTGCGCTAACTTTGTTGTATGCGCAACGCCAAACTTTCAACCAAACCGATTGGGATTATTTACGGCAACTCGTGCGGCGCAAGCTCACCAATAAAAATATTTTCGCTGCGGGCTTATCGTTTTGGAAGAAGGCCACTTTTTGGTTGCTGCTCGTGCTCACCGTGCCCTTGTTCGCCTCGGTCGTGCTTATGATGTATCCGTGGTTCGGCACGCACGGCCAGCACGCGCTGTTGCAATGGCATCGCTACAGCGCTTTCTTCATGACGCTCGTTTTGTTTTTGCATTTGTATTTGATCACGCTCGAACATTATCGCGCGGGCCAGACGAAATAAATTTCGCAATGCGTAGCCGCGACGGCGTGGTGCAAGCAGCGATGAATGCGATGAATGAAAAAACATTTGCAGCGCCCCACTCTCGGCGCGAGTTTATTCGGCGAGCATTTGCAGCCACGGGCGCGCTCGCTTTTCCGAATTTCATTCCCGCCGCGGCATGGAGCAAGCCGGCGCCGAGCGAGCGCATTACGCTCGGCTGCATCGGCGTTGGCCGCATGGGCCAAGCGGATTTGCGCGATTTCCTCGGTTTCGACGAAGTGCAAGTGCTCGCCGTGTGTGATGTTGATAGCAAACGCGCGCACGACGCGCAGCAACTCGTGGAAGCGCATTATGGCGCCCGCGCCACGAACGGCAGCTACAAAGGCTGCGCGATCTATCGCGACTTTCGCGAAGTGTTGGCGCGAACCGATATTGACGCCGTCGCCATCGTTACGCCGGATCATTGGCATGGTTTGATTGCAATCGCTGCGGCGCAGGCCGGCAAAGATATTTTCGTTGAGAAGCCGCTCACGTTTACGATTCATGAAGGCTGCTTGCTGCGCGAAGCGGTAGCGCGTCATGGTTGTGTATCGCAAATCGGCAGCCAGCAGCGCTCAGAAGCAAACTTTCGCTTCGCTTGTGAATTGGTGCGCAATGGGCGCATCGGCGAGTTGCACACGGTGCGCGTCGGCTTGACGCTTGATCCGACCACGCGCGCGTTGGAAATCGGGTCTATTCCCGCGGAGTTGGATTATGACCTGTGGCTCGGCCCGGCACCGTGGAAACCGTACGCGGAAATGCGCGTGCATCCGCGCGCAGATTATGGCCGCCCCGGCTGGATGTGTTGCACGGATTATTGTCACGGCATGATTTCAAATTGGGGCGCGCATCATCTTGACATTGCGCAATGGGGTATGGGCACGGAGTGGAGCGGCCCGACGACCGTGAAAGCGCACACGACTTTTCCACCAGACGGCATGTGGGAAGTGCATGGCGCATTTCGCGTGGAATATGAGTATGCGCACGGCGTGAAATTAATTTGCGCAAGCACAACGGAGCACAAACCCGGGGTCGTTTTCGAAGGTACTGCGGGTTGGGTGCATGTGGATCGCGGCGCGCTGGCAACACAGCCGAGCAACTTGCTGCACGCAGTGATTGGGCCGAACGAAACGCATCTCTATCAGAGCAATAATCACAAACAAAATTTTCTCGAATGCATCAAGTCGCGCGCGCAAACGATTACGCCAATTGCTCTCGGACATCGCTCCAACACGCTCTGCAATCTCGGCGATATTGCCATGCGCTTGAGCCGCGAGTTGCGCTGGGATGCCGCACGCGAGTGCTTTCATAACGATGAAGAAGCGAATCGTCTGTTGCAACGGCCGCTGCGCAGTCCGTGGCATGTAGGATAGCGCATGATGCAACACCCACAAGAGAGGGACTACTGAAGGGGCAGATCGAGCGGCAGTGGGATGCCGTCGCTTTGAAGCCACTCTGCTTTGAAAAGATCACCTCGGTAAACAAGCGGAGATGAACCCTCGGTGAAGCAGCGACAAGACAAAAAAAAGCTAATTTTAAACCGCGAATAGGCGCGAATGAAAAACATTCGCGCTGATTCGCGGTTCGAAAACCGGTTAGACAATTTAATCGAGGTTTTTAATTCGCATTCCCTCGCAATCAAACTCTCAATCACTTCACTATTTCGGAGGCAGTGCAATGAAGCAGCAGTTCGTCGTAACCGGGAAGATCGTGTTGTTCATGGTCGGCCTGGTTTGTTGGCTGAATGAATCGGCCCATGCGCAGAATTTAAAGCCGTTGGATTTGAAACTTCCCAAACCGATGTTCATCGGCACGCCGGAGAATATGCAAGTGCCGAACCTCGAAAAGCCGCTGGGCAAGCCGCGCCCGCCGTTTCTCGCGCCGGAAGGCACGAAGAACGTGGCGTTCAACAAGCCCGTAGCGAGCACGGACGAGGAGCCGATCATCGGCGAAATTGCGATGATCACCGACGGCGACAAAGAAGCGCCCGATGGTCATTATGTGGAGCTTGGGCCGTTCAAGCAACACGTGACGGTTGATTTGAAGGCGCCGCATAACATCTATGCGGTTGTGGTTTGGCATTTTCATAAACAAGCGCGCGTATATTTCGATGTCGTGGTGCAAGTTGCCGACGACAAAGACTTCGTTAAAAACGTGCGCACGATTTATAACAACGATCACGACAACACTTCGGGCCTCGGGGTGGGCAAAGACAAAAACTACATCGAAACTTCCGAAGGCCGCTTGATCGACGCGAAAGGCGTGGTTGCGCGCTACGTCCGCTTTTACAGCAAGGGCAACAACAACAACGACCTCAATCACTACGTCGAGGTTGAAGTACACGGCACGCCCGCGAAGTAAGCGCCGCAACCCTGAGCGTGTGTGGAACAACGTATCCTCACCGTTCGCGTCCAAAGCATTTTTAAAATGAGAAAGCGTATGCGCAGCACGGCATCGACTGCTCGATTTTTGTATGCGCTGCACGCCGCGTTAATGATCGCGCTGTTTGTGCCCAACCTTGGTTTGCGGGCACAGCAGCGCGTTGCATTTGTAGCCGTGGACAGCGCGATGGTTTATGCGGACTTGTATGGCAAAGGGAAATATGGCGTGGTGCTCGCACATGGCGGGCGGTTCAACAAAGAGAGTTGGTCGCAACCGGCGCAAGCGTTGGCCGCGGCCGGTTATCGCGTGCTCGCGCTGGATTTTCGCGGCTATGGCGCCTCGCGCGGGCCAGGCCAAGACGATCCATTGAGCGCGCCGCTTCATCTCGACGTATTGGCCGCGGTTCGTTTTTTGAAAATGGAGGGAGCGCAGCGCGTTGCCGTGATTGGCGGGAGCATGGGCGGAGGCGCGGCGGCGAATGCTGCGCAAACCGGTGAAGTGGATGGTCTCGTTTTGCTCGCGCCGATGGCAGTCGCGCATCCGGAGCGCATGCGCGGCCGGAAGTTGTTTATCACCGCGGCGAACGATACCACGGCCAGCGGCAAACCTCGGCTGATAAAAATTCGCGAGCAATTTGAACAAGCACCGGAGCCGAAAGAATGGATGGTCGTCCCCGGCTATGCGCACGCGCAAGCGCTATTGGCAAGCGCAGAAGGCGAGCGCGTGCTGCAAGAGATTTTGCGATTTTTAGCGGACATTTGAAAAGTTGCCACTCCAGCAGCCGTTGCAATTCCGCGGCGTCGTGCTGCCTCCTTCTTGTTCCCAAGCTCCGTTTGGGAACATACTTGTTGAGGAAACTCTGTCTCCGATGCAACTCATACGAACGAGAGTACGTTGCGCTCCACGTGTATTTGAAACAGAGTTTCAAACGCAATGGCGTTCCCAAACGGAGTTTGGGAACGAGAGTGAAACCCTTCTTGTTCCCAAAACTCCGTTTGGGAACACACTTGTTGAAGAAACTCTGTTTCCGATGCAGCTCATGCGATGCGAGGGTACGTGGCCGCTCCACGTGTATTTGAAACAGAGTTTCAAACGCAATGGCGTTCCCAAACGGAGTTTGGGAACGAGAGTGAAACCCTTCTTGTTCCCAAAACTCCGTT
>JAYRWE010000118.1:0-3901 GCA_041918175.1 bacterium | reverse complement strand
TCTTCTGAGCATGGCTGTTTCCCGAGGGTGCGCTGCGCGACCCTCGGCTTTGCTGTTGAACGCCTTCGGCGTATTCATGCTGCCCACACAGAACAACATAGAACCAAGTTTATCAAGCCGAGGGCTTCATCTCCGCCAGCAACTTCTTGAGAGATAGCTGTGCGTAATTCTCTCGCACGGTTTGCGTGTTGGGATGATCCGCGCCTAAAGACTTTTCGCATATCTCCACCGCGCGGCGAAAGAGCGGCTCCGCCTCGCTATACTTGCCTTGTGACTCCAGCAATCCCGCCAGGTTATTCAAGCTCGTTGCGACATGGGGATGCTCCGGGCCCAATTGCTGCTCGCGAATCGCGAGGCTGCGGCGAGAGAGCGGCTCTGCCTCGCTATACTTACCTTGTGACTCCAGCAATGCCGCCAGGTTGTTCAAGCTTTGTGCAACATCAGGATGCTCCGGGCCCAATTGCTGCTCGCGAATCGCGAGGCTGCGGCGATAGAACGGGTCCGCCTCGCTATACTTGCCTTGTGACTTCAGCAATCCCGCCAGGTTGTTCAAGCTCGTTGCGACATCGGGATGCTCCGGACCCAATTGCTTTTCCCAAATCGCGAGGCTGCGGCGATAGAGCGGGTCTGCCTCGCTATACTTGCCTTGTGACTCGAGCAATGCCGCCAGATTATTCAAGCTCGTTGCAACATCGGGATGCTCTGGGCCCAATTGCTGCTCGCGAATCGCGAGGCTGCGGCGATAGAGCGGCTCCGCCTCGATATACTTGCCTTGCGTGCGCAGCAATTCCGCCAGGTTGTTCAAGCTCAATGCGACATCGGGATGCTCCGGGCCCAATTGCTGCTCGCGAATCGCGAGGCTGCGGCGAGAGAGCGGGTCCGCCTCGTCATACTTGCCTTGCGCGCGCAGCAATTCCGCCAGGTTGTTCAAGCTCTGCGCAACATCAGGATGCAGCGGGCCCAATTGCTGCTCACGAATCGCGAGGCTGCGGCAAAAGAGCGGTTCCGCCTCGCTATAATTTGCGCGTCCATACAAATAGAAGCCCATGCGATTAAGCAATGCAGCCAAATCTTCTGACGCGATTCCAAATCTTGCACAATGCTCATCCACTGCGTAGGCATGCGGCAACAAACGCGCACAGTCGGGCCAGGCACGAATATCGAAAGTCCCACTCGGCCACGCGCGATCAATCGTCAAAAGAGCAGCCTCGGCCCAGCGCTTCTTTTCCTCCACAGAAAGCTTTTCCCGCGTGACCGCTTGCACCAAACGATGCAGCGCGAGCGTTTCGCTTTGCGCTTCAATCAAAGAATAATTGCGCAACGCCATGATCGCGTCGTCAAAGGTTAATTCCTCCGCCAAACCCTCAAGCTGCGTCTCTGCGGCAACTTCACGCAAACCTTGCGACAACAACCCGCGCGGAATGGCTTCGGGCGCGAGAAAGCTGCACAGATTTAAAAGCTCGACTGCGGCCGGGCACTGTACGGCCACGCGCTCAAAGGCCAGTTCCCACGTCGTGGCAACGGTAAACGGATAATCGGTCGCCGGCTTGCCGCGTTCCAAGATTTTCTGTTGGTGTTGGCGAAAGAGCGCGACATAATCCGCGAGCGACTTTTGCGCGGCAGTCATGTACGCCGCGGCTTGTTCGAGGGCGAGCGGCAAATAGCCGAGTTCATGCGCCAATGCCGTTGCCGTGGCTGCGTCGCTCTGTCCCGTGCGCGCGCAAAGAAAGGCAGCGGCTTCCTCGGGCGAAAAAGTTTTCACGCCGAACGCATGCGCCGTGCCGCTCCAATTGGCATTGCGCGAAGTGATGAGCACGCGCCCGAGGCGGCTGTGCGGCAAATAGGGGCGCAGGTCGCGCGCGTCTTGCGCATTGTCAAAAATCAAAAGCCAGTTGGGGTGCTGATTGAGCCAGTGCAGCACGCTTTGCACGATGAGGTTTTGATCGGCCGCGTCTTTTTCCGGCAAAGCGAGCGGCTGGCTGAGCGCGGCAAAATCCGCGGCGAGTGTGGCGGTTTCTTCGGCGCGCAGCCACCACACGATGTCGTACGCGCTCGCATGGCGATACGCATATTCGAGCGCAAGCTGGGTTTTGCCCACGCCCCCGAGGCCGGCAAGGGCTTGCGTGAGCGCCGCAGAGTTTTGTGTTGTGAGCGCGGCGTGCAAATCGGCCAGCAACTCTTCGCGTCCGGTGAAGTGTGGATTGCGATGGTGCGTGATATTCCAAATGCGCGCGAGGCTGCCGGGGAATTGCGGCGGTGCCTCAAGAGCTTTGCTAAATTTTTCAGGTTTAGTAAAGCTACTGGTCGCAGTTCCGGGAAAAGCCGGCGTTGCTTGCAGAGTGAGCTCAGTGCGTTCTTTCACGCCTTCGAGCAGAAGGCTTCGCGCCGCGTCTTCATCTTTGCCCACGAGATCGATATAAACAATCGCGGCGAACAAGCCGGGCGGCGCGCATTCTTTTACGCGCACGGGAATGAGCTTGCGCTGCTTGCCCGTCGGGTCATGCACAAACGTCGCGGCCCACTCCGGTTGGGTAAATTCCGCGTCGAGAAAATTCTGGGAGAGCACGAGCAGCGTTTGCCGGGCGGCGCTCAAAGCTTGGTGCATGCCGAGCACAAAATTTTCGCCGGGGCGAAAGTCGTTGGCTTGAATAATGGTGGAGTAGCCGCTGTCGCGCAGCAGCCAATCGATCCACACTGCCCACGCGCGGTCCGCGGAGTTGTAACTGATAAAGAAGTCTTTCATAAAACGAGTCCGGTTTGATTTATCCCAAAAGGCAAAACGATTAAAAGCGAAGCTTGACTTTTTGAGAGAGCGATGGTATCATAGGGCAGAGAGAGTGAGTAATTCCTGGACAGTTCGCCAAGGTGTTCCCTTCCGTATGGTTGGCCAGAGCCTTGGGACAAACTGCTGTTCAGGGGTCACTCTCTTTTTATTTTAGGGGATACTTCTGCTCGTGTACAATCTTCTCGCGAAACAGGCCATACCATTCCGTGTCTCCCATCTCGTATTTCCGATAAACTCCCCACGCAAACAGATCGACCGCCTGCAGCGGCTTGTTCTCATGTGAGTAGTTGTGCTTGATGACCAACGGCACCTGCGGCGGAATGCGCCCTTCTATTTGATTGAATAAAGAAACGTCGAACTCACGGATTTCTTCCTTGCTTTTGCTACGATCCACAATGAGCATGACATATTCTTGCGCCTGCTCGAGCGGCATGTTTTTAAGCACAAGCTGCGCGACAAAATTGTACACGCGGCTCGGGTTGAGTTGAAGATGATTGACGAAACGTTTCTTGTCCAACACCACGGTGGAAAGGCTGAAAGGAATATCTGCGACGTGACGATAGAAATATTTTTTGACGGCAAGCGAAGTTTTCGCGCCCTTCAGTTCGGTAATGAGATCGTTGACGTTCTTGCCGTAAATTTTATGGCGAAGCGTGCGCGTGACGGCTTTCTCAATTGCCTTCTTCGCCGCGTTATCGGGCGCTTCCAAAATGGTGATGACAAAGTGCCGCGAAACGCCCGCGCTTTGAAAGCCGTGGCCGAGATTGCCGGATTCATCGAGGTAGAGATAGAGCATGGGGAGAAGACTCCATTCAAAAGCGAAGCTTGACTTTTTGCACGCGCAATGGTATCATAAGGCAGAGAGAGTGAGTAAGTCCTATACGGTTCTCATGGCGTTCCCTTCCATAGGTTGGCCAAAGCTTTGAGGAAGCGCCGTATAGGGATCGCTCTCTTTTTTTATTTGGGGTAGACCTGCTGGTAGCTCTGCATTCAATCGTGGAGTCCTGATTTACTTTGCGCTCCTGCGATTTCTTGTGCATTTTTAGGGAAAGAACGCGACACTCTTTTCAGGAGCACAAGTCATGGATTCTGCGCTTCACTTTTGTCCCAATCCGA
>JAYRWE010000117.1:0-14486 GCA_041918175.1 bacterium | reverse complement strand
CCTCTCGCTCAAATTCTCCCAGCGTACTCCCTGAATTTTTCACGGTGCTCGCGCCGGCTTTCGCCTGATGCTGAAGCATCAGGCTAGGAGATGCAAGCCCCGTGAACGGGGCTGCCACCCAATTGATACGAACCCCGCTTGCGGGGTTTTCATCTTTTGGCCTGATGCTTACAGCATCAGGCGGAGGTTGGCAGTATCACGAATGCAAGATTCAGGAAGTAAAAAAATTCCTTCTGCATGACAGTTTGTTGTAAAAAATCTTCCTTGGGTTATTTCCCATACAACCTTTCCCGCCTTTTGAGTCACTCATCTGCAAAACGATTCGCCGTTCACATTTTCTCGGAGGTTGCGATGTTGATTTGCAGATGGAAAACGTTTGTGACGACTCTCGCTCTCACCGCCGCGGTTTTCGCGCAGAACGCGCATGAGCATCACGCCGCTTCACCCGCAGAATTTTCCCCCTATGTTTGGGCGCTGGAATTGGGCGTCTCCGATCTCAAACGCGGCGCCGAGTTTTACACGAACGCACTCGCGTTTGAGCGCGAGGAAAACCCTTGTTGCGCGCCGGCTCTTGTTCTAAAAAGTCGCGGTATGCGTCTGCTCTTGCGTGAAACCAAAGCCGAGCCTCGTCCGGCCGGTGCTGCGGGCATTACTTTAAACATGCGCGTCGGCGATTTGCCCAACGCGGTGGCTGCGGTTCGGCAACACGGCGCGCAAATCGATGATCCGACGCCGCAACCGTTTGCGCTCGGCATGCACGTTCAGATTCGGGATCCTTTCGGCAATCCCATTCATCTGCTCGATATTGCGAACGATAATATGACCGCGGAAAGCAAACCCGTTGTGTTCAATCTCGGCGTGCAATTGCAAAGCCTCGAAGCGGGAGAAAAATTTTATACGAATCTCGGCTTTCAGGTTTATAGTCGCGAATACCTTCCCGATTTGCCCTTTCAAAAACACGGCGCCATCGCGCTTGTCATGCACGGCGACGCAACACAGCCGATCAAACGCGGCACACGCAACGGCACGCTGGTGCTCGCGGTTGATGACTTGCAAGCCGCAACACAGGCGTTACAAGCGCGTGGCGTCGCAACCAAGCTCGATCAAAAAAAGAACTGGGCCACGCTTGTTGATCCCGCTGGCACTGAACTGAAACTCGTCGCAAACTTGCCCAAAGAAAAAAGCGCGAGCGCAACCAACGGAAAAGCGAGCGTCTCTGCGGATATGGCCAAAGCTGCATTCGAACGCTTCAAAAAGCTTGAGGGCAAATGGCACGGCAAGAGCACCAAAGGCTGGGAAGAAGCCGTGCATTTCAAAACCATTGCGCAAGGCTCGGTCGTCGTCGAAAACTCTTTTGATGCGCATCCCAACGAAACCATGATGACCATGTTCCACATGGACAACGATCGTCTCGTGCTCTCGCATTATTGCGTTGCCGGCAATCAGCCGCGACTTGCAGCCACTGTGTTTGAAGAAGACGGCCGCAAGATTACGTTCACTTTTGTCGATGCCACCAACCTCCCTTCGCGCGACAAAGGCCACATGGACAAAGCCGTGTTTCATTTTCTCGACGAGGCCCATCTCACTTCGCAGTGGACCTGGTATCAAGACGGCAAAGAAAATTGGATGGAAGAAATACGTTTGGAAAGAGTGCCGTAACGCATGGCGATTTTTGCAAAACTTCTTTCGCAGTGGGAAGACCGGAGGCTCGTTGCCGATTTTTTAAAACAGCGCGACGAGCATGCGTTTCGCCGGCTCTATCGCGCGCACACGCCGCGTCTGCATCAACTCGTCCTGCGTTTGTTAAACTATCAAGAACGTGACGCGGAGGAAGTGGTGCAGGATACGTGGGTGCGCGCGGTGGAACGGTTGCCGCAATTTCGCTGGGAAGCGCAATTGCAAACCTGGTTGGCGGGCATCGCGGTCAATCGTTGTCGCGAGCTGTTTCGCGAACGCCAAAAGCAGAGCAAGGTATATGCGGCCGAAGCATTCGCCGAGAGCCTGCCTGCGCGCAGCTTCGACGCACACGCGCAAATCGATCTTGAACGCGCGCTCGCCGCACTGCCCGAGGGTTATCGCGAAGTGCTCGTGTTGCACGATATTTCCGGCTACACGCATGAAGAAATCGGCGCCATGCTCGGGCTGCATGCCGGCACGAGCAAGAGCCAGCTCTTTCATGCGCGTCAAGCGTTGCGCGCCATGTTGCGCGATTTTAGTGTGGTGAAGTAAGACGACTTTCGGAAAGCAGAGTCCAGATGAAAACCGCAGAAAACGATTCGCCCCTTTCTCCCGAAGAACGGGCCGCACTCAATGCCTTGCCGCGTGAGCGCATGCCCGCGGCTTCATTGGAAAACAAAATCGTGCAAGCGCTCAAAGCGCAGGGCTTGTTGCAATTGGAGTCGAGCGCAATTGCGCCGCGTTGGTCGCGTAATCTTTTGCTCGCGAGCGCAGCAACGGTGTGCGTGCTCATTGGCTTCGTGCTGGGTTCATGGCGCAATGAGCCGCACGCTTCGCATGCAACGCAGCCGCGCTTTGTGCTCTTTCTTTATGGCGGCGACACTGATCCGGCGCAGGCCGACAATCAAGTGCGCGAATATGGCATCTGGATTCATCATCTCGCGGAAACGGGCAGGCTGGCACAGGGAGAGAAACTAAAAGACAGCGGGCGGGTGTTGCAAAAAATTTCCGGAGCTACGCAGCGGCTCGCCACGCCCTTGCCGCAAAACGTTGGCGCGCTCGGCGGATATTTTATCATTGCCGCCGCGAATTATGAAGAAGCGCTTAAGATCGCAGAAGAATGCCCACATCTCAAATACGGCGGCGTCATCGAGCTTCGCGAAATCGATCCCACGTGAAGTGCTCCGCCTCGGTTTTCTTTTTTTGTTTTGTCGCTGCGCGTTGTTGCGTGTCTTCTCCGCTTGTTTACCGAGGTGGCCTTTGCAAGCGAGCTGACTTAAAGACGAGTCATTCATTGCGCGCGCTTCCTTCCATGAACGAGAATCGCCGTTGCCAAAAAACTCCAGCGCGTCGTATCCCCGCGAAAAATCCACCGCCGCACCAGTTGCTTGAGCCACGGCGATTTGATGACATCCATCGGCGCTGTGATGTATTGCGTGCTTAAAATTTCAAAGCCGTGACGTTGCAGCAAACGCACAATGTCGCGCTTGCGATAGATACGCGCCTTTGCCCAGCGACGATGCAGGAAATGCGGCAGCCAGGAGAAGAACGGCACGCGATTCCAACGCAGCAACGGCAAATACGCGCCGTGCGTTTCAAAAACCCAGCCCTTGTTCGGCACGGAAAAAATGATTTCGCCCTGCGGTTTGAGCACACGCCACATCTCGCGCAACGCACGAGCTTCATCGGGCACATGTTCGAGCACTTCGAAGCTAAGCGCGAGATCCATACTCGCTTCAGCTAGCGGCAGGTGTGCGCCGTCATAACGCAGCGGTTGCAACGCGCGGAGTTTTTCTTTTTCAACAACGCGCCGCAGCGTTTTCAGATCTTCTTCCTCAACATCCACCGCGAGAATCTTGCAACCTAATTGCGCAAACAGCACCGTCTGCGCACCGTTGCCGCACCCGAAATCGAGCACGGTTTTATCTGCAAACGAAACGAACTGCTGCGCGAGACGAAACCGCCGCCGCACAATCTCCTGCCCATAATCCGCGGGCTTCCCGCGCGCAATCGTTCCTTCGCTTTTCCAAAACTCCATCAATCCAAAACTCCATCAATCGACAATGCCAGCGTTTTACCTCGCACACGTAAGCTGCCGACCGCCATCCACATTCAACGTCACGCCCGTAATCCACCCTGCGCGCTCCGAGGCGAGAAAGAGAATGGCTTCGGCAACTTCTTCGGCTGTGCCAACGCGGCCCATGGGATGCGTGGTTTTGCTGTGCTCCAAAAACGCCGCGTACTTGGTTTCGTCCATGCCGCTGCGGCGATGCAAGTTGGTCACGACCACTCCGGGATTCACGGCATTCACGCGCACGCCGCTCGCGGCCAGGTCGAGCGCGGCGCAGCGTGTGAGTTGATCCACGCCGGCCTTGCTCACACAATACGTGAGCACGTTGGGAAACGCGCGCGTGCCGGTCACACTCGAAAGGTTTATGATATTGCCCTTGCTCCTTTGCAAATGCGGCACGGCAAACTGCATCATATGAAAAACAGAATGCAGATTCACAGTCATCATTTCATGCCAGGCCTCGGGCGTTGTATTCACAATCGAGCCGGTGCCGATGATGCCCGCAGCATTCACGAGAATATCCACCCCACCGAATTGCGCAACGGCCTGCTCGACGGCTTGGCGACACGCCTCCGGCTGTGCCACATCGGCGAGCACGATCAAACTCTCGCCGCCGTGTTGCGCAGTTTCATTTTTTATTTCCAACAGCGCTTCGTGCTTTCTTCCCACCAAAACCGTACGCGCCTTTTCACGCGCAAACAGCAATGCCGTGGCTCTGCCAATGCCGCTCGACGCGCCGGTGATGATCGCGGTTTTATCTTTTAATGACATGAATCGCCTTTCGCTAAAAATTGTGGTCATGCCGTTCTCTTTGAAACGGCCTACTCATGAAGGCTTGCGCCTGAAGGCGCTACTACGAACAAAGCGAACATACCAAATCACCCGCGAAGAAGCAAGCTTGCTTCATAACGCATGTGAGAGTATCTTGGAAAAAATTATGAAGAGGGTTTATGCCGAAACGCATTCGCTACACTGCCGTAACTCCGACGAGTACACAAGTTAATTGGCGCTACTGGAGCGCGCCGTTGCTCACGTTTGTTGCGCTCGTGCTGTTTGATGTGCTCATTGGCGGCGCTGTCGCCGCGCTGCTCCAACTCGAAGGCTTCACTGCGATAGATCAACGCATCAATGAAGTGTATCAGCTCGGTTATGCGCTCGTGATCGCAGCGACGCTGGCTTGGCTCTATTGGCTCACGCGGCATTGGACGCATATTCTCGCCCTGGGCGCGCTCTTCGTGGGCTACGTGGAAGACACGTTGTTCTATGTGCTCATACCGTTGTGCAATCCGCTCATCGTGTTGATCACGAAAGGCGCGAGCTATCAAGTGAAAGGCGGCGCATTTTTTCCGACGAGCATTTCAGGATGGACGGGTTGGGCGAGCCGGCGTTTGCTCGGGCAAAACGCGGCGTTCACAATCGAAAATGTCTGGTTAATCAACACCGGCGCCGTGGCGCTGGCCGTGTTGCTGTTTTGGTGGGGAAAAAGAAAAAGCGGCTCTCAGTAACTTTAAACGCAAGCTGCTGAGAGCCGGGCGAGACACAGGTTTAAAACTGGGGTTGGATGTAGGCATCCAAAGGGAAGTAACGTTTGTAGACAATGTCCGTAAGACAAATCGCTTCTTCCTGATAAGGATTGATGTAGCGTTCGCTAAAGAAGTATTTCATGGTTTGGTGCGCTTCACCCCACTCGGAAATCGCATCAAGCGCAGCAATAAATTCGTCGAACTCGCCGTGATTCCCTCCGAAAAGTTTTTTCACAAACCGTTGGCGATGCTGTTTGGAAATCATTGTCGCCAAATCTTGCAACGCCTGAGTCTCGCGACTGGCGCGTGCGTGGAAATCAACCGTAAAATTCTGAGCGTCGTCGAATGGCCGTCTGGACATGGATAAAACTCCTCTCTAATCCTTCGACAGGGTTTGCATCCCAGCATGGGCACACGCTCACTTCGTGCATAAAGTGGTGATAACAGTTTTGCAAGCCTCGGCTTGCAAAACAATAAGAGGTATTTTGAAGACGTTGCGAGCTTATTCTCTCGCAAGGTCGAGGCGGGAACTTGACCGCATCCGCGGCTAAACTGCGACAATGCTTTCGCGCTTTGAGGGACATTGCCGCAATGAATTTGTAAAACCGGCAATTGCCGGAAGGTCGCTTGGAGGTATGAACCGCCTGGCTCTCACTGCCCCAGCAACGCTACCCCAAAAACAAAACCACCTCCGCAAAAGCTACCGGAGGTGGTTGGGAATTTACTGCGATACGCCAAACTTGAATCAACTTGTCCGCCGCAAGCGAGCACGTGCATGGGAATTCCCATTCGAGCGCGGCGAAACACAGGCTTTCATGTACGCACGCGCCAATACGCTTGCGGAAAATTATTACAGCTCAAACGCGAGGAACGAGCTGCCGGTTCTGCGCACCACTTGCAGCAGCACGCTATCGCCGCGCTTCAAATCGCGCGTGAGTTGTTTGAACTCGCTGACGTTTTGTAAACGTTGGCGATTGACAGAGCGAATCAAATCGCCTTCGCGCAGGCCCGCACGATACGCCGAGCTGGTTTGATCAATGTCCGTGACTACCACGCCTTGCAAATCCGATTCGATTTGATAACGCTCTGCCATTTGCCGCGTTAAGGTCGCAACGGTAAAACCGAGGTCTTGCGCTTCCTCTTCCTGCTCGCGACCCTCGCGCACTTCCGGCCGTGCATCATCGCTCGGCAACTCGCCGAGAGTCACGGTCACGTTTTTCTGTTTGCCGTCACGCACGAGGCGCAAATCCACTTTCGTGCCGGGCGCTTTTGCCGCGATCTCGCTGCGCAGTTGCGCGCTGTTTTTTAGCTTTTGCCCATCAACAGAAAGGATGACATCTCCTTCCTCAATGCCGGCTTTATCTGCAGGTGCATTGCGATAAACATTCGCAACCAACGCTCCGGCGGTTCCCTCCAACCCCATGGACTTCGCAATCTTTTCGTCAATGTCTTGCGGCGCAACGCCCAAATAGCCACGCACAACTTTTCCGTTTTTAATGAGCGCGTCCGTCACGCTGCGCGCCATATTGATCGGCACCGCGAAGCCGATGCCTTGAAAGCCGCCGTTGCGACTCGCAATCGCAGTGTTGATGCCAACCAGCTCGCCGTCGAGATTCACCAACGCGCCGCCGGAGTTGCCGGGATTGATCGCTGCATCGGTTTGAATAAAATCTTCATACACCGCAAGCCCAACTTCGGAGCGGCCTTTTGCGCTCACAATACCTTGCGTCACCGTGTGCGCGAGATCAGCGCTCAACGGGCTGCCGATGGCGAGCACCCATTCGCCCACGCGCAACTCGTCGCTGTTGCCCATGCGAATCGGCGTGAGGTTGCTCGCGTCAACTTTGATCACGGCGAGATCCGTGCGCGGATCAGTGCCGATCACTTTCGCAGGAATCGTGCGCTCATCAAGCGTGCGAATGTAAATGCTATCGGCCTCATCAACGACGTGGTTGTTCGTGAGAATATACCCATCGCCGCGCACGATCACGCCGGAGCCCAAGCCTTGCTGGCGAAATTCGCGCTCGGGCGTGTTGCGTTGCCGGCCGCGATTGCCGAACTCATCGCCAAAGAAATCGCGAAACGGATCGCCGAAAAACGAAAACGGGCCTTGCCGCATGCGCGTCACTTTCTCGGTGAATACCGTCACCACCGAGGGGGTCGTGGCTCCGGCAATATCCACGAATGCATTGTTAATATCACGCAGCGAAGTAACCGGGCGTTCGTGCGCGGGCGTGATCTGCGCCGACGCGTTATTTTCCGCGGGCGCGCTGAAAAGTTTCGGCTGTGTGCTTTCATTAAAATGTGAAAACGCCAATGCGCCGATCACGATGCCCAGCGCCAGCAAAATGAAACCGGAAAAACGGGATTGCTTGAACATGGGAACGCTCCTGAGAATGAAATTCAAACGTTCGTAGTAGCTCCTGCAGGAGCCGATGCTTTATAGGCCGTCGCACCGGCCGCAACCACGAACTTTTGCTGATGACGATTATTTTCTATTATGACGACTCGAACCTTGCTTTCGCCTTATCGCAGAAAACATTTTCTGAACAAAGGCCGGATTGCATACGGAAAGTTTGCGGCAAAGATGCCGCGCACATTTGCACAAGTCGATGCGTTTGCGCATATTGCTGCGGCGGATTCAAACTGCCGAGGTGTTCCCGTGCTTTATTTTAGGTCTTCCATTTTCTGTCTTCTGATTTTTTCAATGAAAAAAACGCCGGAGCCGTCATGCAAAACAAATCTCACTCACTCCTGCTGCTTATTATAACGTGTTCAGCGCTGCGTGTGCTTGCGCAAGACGGTTTGATGCCTGCGTTCAAACTGCAATCAAACGAGATTGAGTTGCAACGCCGCGCGCAACCCGCAACTTACTTCGACAAAGTCGGACGCAAGTTTGCCGTGCTCGGCGCGGAGAGCGGCGCGTTTGAAGCGTGGGCCTATCCGCTCAAGCTGCTGCGCAATTTTGAATTTTCATTTTTCATCGGCAGCTCCACCGAGCCGATTCGGGGTCGCGACATTGTGCGCTATATTTCCGCCACGCCCGAGGCCACGACGCTCACGTACACGTTTCAATCTTTCACGGTACGCGCGCATTATATCGCGCCGATCAATGAAGCTGGTGCACTCATCTTGCTCGAAGTGAATACCACCGAACCGTTGGGTATCGTGTGCAGCTTTCTACCCGTGATGCAACCGATGTGGCCCGCGGGTTTGGGCGGACAATACGCATGGTGGGACAACGAGATGAAGGCGTATCTCATCTCCGAATCCTCGCGCAAAAATCACGGCTATATCGGCTCGCCCGCGGCGGTCGGCATTTCCTACACGCCCGCGCACATGCTCTCCGACGTGCCCAATCAATTTCGTATTGAAATCAAAGAGCCGAAGAGCACGGTTGGAAAATTCATTCCCATCATTCTCGCCGGCGGCAAAGGCAAACGCGAGGACGTGAAAGCGGTTTTTAAAAAGCTCGTTGCGAATCCTGAGCAATTCTATCGCGAGAACGTTGCGCACTATCGCGCGCTGCGCGACAACACACTGCAAGTCGAAACGCCGGATCGCGAACTCAATCTCGCATTTGAGTGGGCGAAAGTCGCGTATGATAATTTGCTCGTCGAGAATCCCGATCTCGGCACGGGACTCATTGCGGGGCTTGGGCCATCGGGAACCGGAGGGCGGCCGGGCTTTGGTTGGTTCTTTGGCGGCGATGCGTTTATCAACACGTTCAGCTTGAACAGCATGAATGCTTATGCGACCGCGAAGCAAACGCTCGCGTTTACACAAAAATGGCAACGCGCAGACGGCAAGATGGCGCACGAGCTTTCGCAAGCTGAGGGCTACATCAATTGGTTCAAAGATTATCCGTATGGCTATATTCACGGCGACACGAGTCCGTTTTATCTCACCGCGATGTTTGATTATTACAAAATGACCGGCGACCTCGATTTCATCCGCAGCAGTTGGGCTTCGCTGCAACGCGCGTATGATTGGTGTTTGACCACGGATGCTGATAGCGACGGTTTGATGGACAATAGCAAAGCCGGTCTCGGCGCGCTGGAGTTTGGCTCTTTGATCGATATTCAAACCGACGTTTATCTCGGAGCCGTGTGGGTGCGCGCCGCGTATTGCATGCAGCAACTCGCGCTCGCAATGGGAGAAAAAGCAATGGCGGAGAAAGCGCAACAACAGTTCGAACGCGCGCGCGCCGCATTTCAACAAAAATTTTGGGATGAAGCAAATCAGCATTACACCTATGCCTTCAATGCGAAAGGCGAGCATGTGCAAGAGATTACGCCGTGGAGCGCCGTCGGCATGATGTGGGAATTGGGTGAGCCGGAGCGCAGCGTGCGTTCGTTGGAGAAGCTCAACTCCTCGGAGCTTGCGACGGACTGGGGCACGCGCAGCATTTCGATTAAGAGCAACCGCTTCGAAGCATTGAATTATAACTACGGTGCGGTGTGGCCGTTCATCACGAGTTGGGTGGCGACCGCGCAATACAAGCATCATCTTGCGCTGCAAGGCTTCATCTCGCTCAAAGCGAGCGCGCGGCACACGTTTGACAACGGACTTGGTTTTGTAACAGAAGTTTTTTCGGGCTATGAAAATACCTGGCCGCAAGAGGCCGTGGCGCATCAAGGCTTTTGCTCCGCGGGCGTCGTGCTCCCGTTCGTGCGCGGCTTGCTCGGTCTCGAGGGCGATGCGATCAACAAGACCATCACGTTCGCGCCGCACTTTCCCGCGGATTGGGAAAAGGTGACGCTCAAAAATTTTCAAATCGGCAAAGAGGCTTTTGCTTTTGTTTATCAAAAAACAAAAGGCGAAGTGCTGGTGGAAGTGCAGAGCAAAAATATCGAACCGTACTCGCTGTACTTCGCGCCGGCATTGGCGCTCGGCAGTGAAGTGAAGAGCGTACACGTGAACGGCAAGCCGGTGAAATTTGAAACCAAGCTTTCCACGCAAACCGTGCAGCCGATGATTGCATGCACTATTGCCGGCGCGGCTACGATCAAAATAATTTTCGAGCCGACGGTAGAGTTGTTGCCGCCCGTTGTGGAAAGCAAAACCGGCGACACGAACAAAGGCTTGAAGATTATTTCAACCGCGTTGGAAGGCAATAAAATGAAGCTCGTGGTGGAAGGGCTTGCGGGAGAGATTTATAAGTTAAAAATCTTGAATGAAGAAAAGATTGCAGCGGTCGACGGAGCACAACAAGCGCGCGGCACATTGCAGATTCAATTTGCTGCGGGCAAGTACGGCGAATTTGTGCGGCAGGCGATGAGTATCACTTTAAAGTAGTTGCTATTTGATTCGCGAATCGAGATTGATCTTCCCATCAAACTAACACTTTTGTACGACTAAGCCGAGCTAGGATTCTATGAACCAATCTCTCAACACGGTAGCAGTAATTGGCGGCGGCACAATGGGGCGCGGCATTGCTTACGCCTCGT
Organism: bacterium; assembly: GCA_041918175.1. GTDB lineage: Bacteria > Zhuqueibacterota > Zhuqueibacteria > Zhuqueibacterales > Zhuqueibacteraceae > JABWAN01. The sequence goes on along the minus strand of JAYRWE010000117.1, from coordinate 3,765 downwards.
GCCTCGCCGGGTATCAAACCAAGCTCTATGATGTGAGCCACGAAATTTTGCAGCAAGCGAGCAGTTACATACTCACCAGTTTTCAAAAAGCCACGGGCAAAGGATTGATCACCGAAGAGCACGCGGCGAGGGGTTATTCGCGTTTGCAAACCACGACCGAGCTGCAAGCCGCTGCGGCACATGCGGATTTTGTAATCGAAGCCATTCCCGAAAAGATCGAGATGAAGATCGAACTTTTCACGCAGCTTGATAAACTAACGCCGAGTCACACAATTTTTGCGACGAACACGTCTTCGCTTTCCGTGACCGAGATGGCGGGCGCAACGCAGCGACCGGCGCAAGTGATCGGCATGCACTTCTTCAATCCCGTGCCGGTAATGAAGCTCGTGGAAATTATTCGTGGGCTGGAGACTTCGGAGGGAACGATTGAAACCACAAAGCAAGCGGCGCTGGCGATGCAGAAAGAAACCGTGCTCATCAACGAGTCGCCGGGCTTTATCACCACGCGCATCAATGCGATGATCGGCAATGAGGCGTTTTACATGCTGCAAGAGGGGGTAGCGAGTGCGGCGGAGATAGATAAAGCACTCAAGCTTGGTTTAAATCACCCCATGGGGCCATTTGAATTGGTCGATCTGGTGGGATTGGATACGCGTCTCAACATTCTTAATTTCCTACATAAGACGCTTGGTGAAAAATTTCGCCCTTGCCCATTGATGGTGAAATATGTGAAGGCGGGAAGGCTTGGGCGAAAAACCGGGAAAGGCGTGTATGAGTATCATGAAACGAAGAGAGGGTGACGCAAACGATTGGCGATCAATCAGCGCGGCAACACGGCGATACCGGTGGGATCAACTTCAACTTCAATCGTTTTGATCACCTGGAAAGTTTGCGTGTCAATGATTTGCACATTGCCGATGTTGCCGCCGCCCTCGGTGGGATGATGTGAGGGCACGGTACCGCTGAGATTTTCGTTAGTGACATATGCATAACGGCCATCCGCGGTGAAAGCGACGCCGTGAGGATTCGCAAAAGAGGAACTTTTGATTGTAGTTACAACTTGATTGTCCGACACACGAATAACGCTCACATCATGCGAACCTTGATTCGCGACATACACGAATTGCCCATTCGGAGTGACTTCTAATAAAAAGGGCCGGCGACCAACTGGAACAACGGCGACAACCGCTCTCAGCGCGGTATCAACAACGCGCACTTCATTTGAATTGAAACAACTGATATAGGCCAGACGGTCGTCGGGCGTCAAAACTACCTGCAATGGTTGATAAAGAGAAGACTTGATCGGATTAACGTCCGGCGCAAGCAAGACGCGTTCAATTTCTTCGTAATCACTTGCGCGCAGAATTGAAATGCTATCGGAGAGGTAATTGGTAACATAGATCAATTGGCCATCATGGCTAAAGTTTATTCCATGCGGAGCAATGCCGACTTCGAGTTCTTTGATCACGGTCAAACCAGCGGCATCAATCACGCGAACCTTTTTGCCATCGTTGAATACATCCCAATCTGTTGCGAGAATTTTTGAGCCATCGGGACTCGCCACAATATTCGCCGGAGACTTCCCGGCTTTAATCTTCCCCTGAAATGTGTCGGTCGCAACATCAAACTTCCACACTTCGCCCGCTGCAATGAGCGAGACGTACCAATACTTATTTTGTTTATCTACCCAAAGGTTATGCGGCACATCTAACGTGGGTGAGTCACCAACCGGAATAAGACGCGTAACGAGATTGTGCTCAGTGGAAATTACCGATACTAAATCATCCCCTTGATTCGTGACATATGCCTTTAGCGTTATTCCCTCGAACGGACGCTTACCGGCATCATTCTTCGCACCTTCATCAATCCAACGCGCAATAAAGTTTGCAGCTTTTTCCGGCAATGGATCGCGACCTAACGGCATCCGCGGTTTAGCTGTTCCCTTTATATGTTCCACCATGTGACTATGCTTGGCACTGCCTGAGATTAGCACCTCTCCAAAATTCGACCCCTTGATTAGATCATCCCATGAGGTTAATTGCAATCCTGCAGCACGGTCTATGGAATTGTGACAGCCTGCGGACATGCATTTTTGATTGAAAATGGGTTGAATGTGTTGAGAAAAAACTATGGAAGTGATCTTGTCGTAGTCTATTTCATCCACAGAAGGCTCTGGAGGCGTAATCTGATGCGAGCATCCGAGTATCAAGCTCAAAAAGAACGCGAGAGAAGAAATTAGTTTAGCTTCGACATGGCGATACATTTTCAGCCTTTCATGGTGAGGTAGCAGAATAAGGAGCGATCAAGCCAAGCATTCTACCTCACACAACTTGTAAAGTTACATTCGGGTTCCCGCAAAAATAAAAAGGCTACTTTGCAAGCAAAGTAGCCTTTAAGATTAAATCCGGTGATGACCTACTCTCCCACCTCGTTACCAAGGCAGTACCATCGGCGCTGAAGGGCTTAACGACTCTGTTCGGAATGGGAAGAGGTGGAACCCCTTCGCTATAACCACCGGAATTTTCTAATTTCTTAACTGTATCGTATGCGAGCCAATAACAATCTACTGTGAAATAAAAAATTGGTTAAGTCGCACGGTTTATTAGTATCACTCAGCTAAAAACATTACTGTTCTTACACTTGTGACCTATCAACCTCGTCGTCTACAAGGAACCTTTAGCTCCCGAAGGAGGGGGAAATCTAATCTTGAGAAGGGTTTCGCACTTAGATGCCTTCAGCGCTTATCCCATCCGAGCACAGCTACCCAGCGATGCCACTGGCGTGACAACTGGTATACTGGAGGCTCGTCCACTCCGGTCCTCTCGTACTAGGAGCAGCATCTCTCAAATTTCCTACGCCCACAACAGATAGGGACCGAACTGTCTCACGACGTTCTAAACCCAGCTCACGTACCGCTTTAATAGGCGAACAGCCTAACCCTTGGGACCTTCTCCAGCCCCAGGATGCGATGAGCCGACATCGAGGTGCCAAACCTCCCCGTCGATGTGAACTCTTGGGGGAGATAAGCCTGTTATCCCCGGAGTACCTTTTATCCTTTGAGCGACGGCATTTCCATACACTACCGCCGGATCACTAGCCCCTGCTTTCGCACCTGCTCGACTTGTTTGTCTCGCAGTTAAGCTCCCTTATGCGCTTACACTCTACGCATGATTACCGACCATGCTGAGGGAACCTTTGGGCGCCTCCGTTACATTTTGGGAGGCGACCGCCCCAGTCAAACTACCCACCTAGCAGTGTCCCTACACCTGTAAAGGGTGCGAGGTTAGTGCTTCAATATCACAAGGGTGGTATTTCAAGGTTGACTCCCCGACGACTAGCGCCGCCGGATCAACGTCTCCCACCTATCCTACACATGAAACACCGAAACACAGTGCTAAGATATAGTAAAGGTTCACGGGGTCTTTCCGTCCCGTTGCGGGCAACCGGCATCTTCACCGGTACTACAATTTCGCCGAGACTCTGGTTGAGACAGCGCCCAAGTCGTTACACCATTCGTGCAGGTCGGAACTTACCCGACAAGGAATTTCGCTACCTTAGGACCGTTATAGTTACGGCCGCCGTTTACTGGGGCTTCGATTCAAAGCTTCTCCCGATTGCTCAGGATGACCTCTCCTCTTAACCTTCCAGCACCGGGCAGGTGTCAGTCCTTATACATCGTCTTTACGACTTAGCAAAGACCTGTGTTTTTAGTAAACAGTCGCCCAGGCCAATTCTCTGCGATCTTACTTAGCTTGACCCGCGAGG
>JAYRWE010000116.1:0-5060 GCA_041918175.1 bacterium | reverse complement strand
ACGCTCAAAGCTGAAACCATCCCGGCGTTATGGCGAGCCTTGAAATACGCCTTCGATCAAGTTACGCTGCAAGATATTCGCGGTTGGTTCCAACATAGCGGTTATGTCTTACCCTGAACACGCAAATGAAAAACGCTGTAAGAAGCCATTGCGCAAAAACTTGGCTGATCGACGTAGCGTGCTCCTTTCTGGTTGAGGGCTAATTTACTCACCCCAAACTTGTCGATCATCCATGAATTTCTAAAGTGTCAGGTAGCTAGTCTTCGTATTTTTTTTAGAAGCTTATGGATGCCCGCTTTCGCGAGCATGACTTATAAAACTAACCGCAACGAGTATAGGCGCAACTGCTCAGTGCAGCAAGACCGCCTTGCCGCTTTGCGAGAAGTTGCCCGCACGGAGTTGGTAGAAATAAATCCCGCCGACCCAATCACGCGGCGCAAACTTGACTGCGTGTTTGCCCGCCGACATTTTTTCATTCACCAAAATCGCTACTTCGCGACCGCTTACATCAAATATAATGAGCTGCACGTGGCTGGTGGTGGGCAATTCGAAACTAATGCTCATGCCTGCAGTCGCGTTGCGCGGGAGTGGATTCGGAAAACTCTGCTGCAACTGCAATCCTTGCGGCCTTTCGGTGCGCGCGGCGCGGATTGTATTTGTGCTGTCCACGACCAAACGATAAACCACCACCACCGGGGGATTCGCATACTCGCCCTGTGCCGTATCCGCTTTTTGCACCGTGAGAAAAAGCCTGCCCGTGTTGGGATCAAAGCTGCCGCCGCCGATTTGATGCTCGCGGTTTTCAAACGGCGTGGACAGTGCGCCGTAAGCATAGGGCCGCACCGCATGCGGCGCGAGTTGTCCATTCTTCACTTGCAATAAATCATTCACCTCCCACAACCAATACGATTGCTGATAATCGTTCGCCTCGGGCGCGCAATAGCCGCCGCACGCATAGCCGTTGCTCTGCGTGCATTTATAGCACACGCCGCTTTTGTGCCCGCCGGAATAGCCGAACGTTGCATACGTGCGCGTGCCCGGGACGATCACGCCAAACGTCGCGCGCGAAAGATGCGTCCACAAATCGTTGCTCCGCGAATTGTTTTCGAGATCAGCGTGCAGCGGATGCTCGAGGCTGAAGTCGAGCAATGTTGTCGTTGGGACAGGATTGGGCACGTTCGCATTCGTGAGATCGCGCGCATTGAACGCAAACGCCGAAGGCCCGACACTCAAGCGGCTGATGATGGGCATGCCGCTCGATTGTCCGGTGAGATGCGTGCCGCCGAGCAAACTTTGCCACGCTTCCGGTATCGGCGAAAGCCAGCCCGAGGTGTGGCCCGCTCCGCCTTTGAATTGGAAAAAACCTTCCACCGGCGAACGCGCGAGATCATTGCTGTTGCGCACAATGAGCGTTGTGTGTGTGTTGTCCGTGGCCGCGTCGTAATACTCGTAAGCGTTGACGATGAGTTGGCCGTCGATCAAACCCAAGCCGCCGATCACATCCAGCGCTTGCGGATTGCCGCCGGCCACGCGATCCAACACGGTGACAAAATTTTGAAGCGGTGCAACAGCAATGTTCAAATCCGCCAACTTGGTGCTCTTGACCAGCGGCGGCACGGCAAACTCGGCAAGCGCTTGCTGATGATTATGCCCGACGATAAAGATTGAATGACGCGCCGGATTATACACCAACGGCCCTTCGGAATAATTCAGCGACGACACGCCGAAGTCATTCGCGGGCAAACGGAACGCGCCTTCATAATGCATCATTGCTGGTGTGAGCCGCGGCAATGCCGTCGGCGGTGTTTGCGCCCAAAGTGCTACGTGGAAGAACAAAGAAGCGGATAATGCCGTTGCTAGGTTTTGCATGAGGCCTTTCATTTGTTTATCAAAACTACGATTCGCTTATTTTCGGCGAAAATACAAGAGCTTTTTCACCACGGCGCATTGAGCACCCTCCGCATCGCGCAACTCAATCTCATACGTGCGCTCGATTTTCTCGGCGCGTTCTAATGCGTCTTTGATCGACTGCAACTCTGCGTTCGTCACCTCAAACTCGGCGGTTAAAGTCGAGCGCCCCGGTTTTTTGTATTCGATATTGGCCGCTTTATCCCAAACGATATAGCCGGGGCCGAGCAAGCGAATGAACATCACCATGTAGATTGGATCCACCGCGCCGTACATGCTGCCGCCGAAAAGAGTGCCGACATAGTTGCGCGTCTTCCAGTTCAGCGGGAGACGGACGCGGATGCGATGCAGATCGTCCGCAATGAATGTGATGCGCGCGCCGGTGCGGCGATAGGCCGGAAACAAGTTGAAACGCCAGCGCAGCATGCGGGATTGCCAACTCTCCTGCGCGGAGTCGGATTTCATTTTAGCTTCGACCGCGTTTTTATCATCACTTTTCATGCGCGCACCTGTCTTTATCGCGTCAACAAAGTCTTTCGCGTTTTTATAAACGAAGCGGTTTTGATTTGATAAAAATAAACGCCGCTCGACAAGCCGGAAGCGTCAAACGCGACCTGATGCGCGCCGGCATTCATCTCGCGTTCCACCAACGTTGCCACTTCTCTTCCATTCACGTCGAACACTTGCAGCGTTACGTGACTATTCGCGGGCAACTGAAAGTTGATTACGGTTGACGGATTGAACGGGTTCGGATAATTCTGCATCAACTCATAGTCGGCCGGTGAAGCCTGCTCATGATCAACATTCGTAACATTGCCAACGCTATAACGCAACAACCGCGAGGAAAATTTTCCTTCTCCCACCCACAAAAAATTCCCTTGCGCGGCCACGGCGGAGGGCATGAACAAACGATTCGCGCCGATCGCGGGCGTCGTGCTCGTCAGCGCGGGCTGGCCGAGCACAATGACTTTGCCGGGGTCGCCCGCAGTCACAATCTCTTTCCACAACAAGACGGAATGATTGCCGCGATTGGCAATCGCCAAACTACCGTTGAACGTGATCGCGCTCGCCGCTTGATTGATCGGCAAGCCGGAGTTGCGATCAATCGTTTTGAAGGGCTGCAAATTGCCGCCCGCGACAATGTCGGCCACGCGATACACATAAACCGCGGATTGCGCCGATTGCGCCGCCACACAAAGATAAGTGCCGTCGCTGTGAAGATGATTGAGCGGCGTGTTGGCGATCGCGATTTTCACGATCGGCTCTTCGTTGCCCGTTGCCGGCAAACCGTTCCAAATTGCCAGCGTGCCGTTGGCGTCGGCGAGATAAAAATATTTTGCATCCAACGCCACGCCGCGCAAATCTTGAAACTGCATGCTGCCGATCTTGTTCGATAACACATACGCAGGCGCTTCGCCATTGAGCGGCAACGCATTCCACACCGCGACGCGCTGCTTGCCCGCGAGCACGAGGCGGCCATTGTGCAAGGCATTGTCCCACGGCGCGAGATCGAAACGGCGCAGCGAAATTTTCACGTCCGGGCCGAGGCCGCTGCTTTGCGGCGGCGTTTTCCACAGCCACAAGCTCGCATCGAAGTCCGAAGTGGTGACGAGCACGTTGCCCTCCGTGGCAATGACCGGGTTTTGTATGTAATTGATCGAGTCGAGCGTGTTCGCGGTGACCGTCGGGCTGCCGAGCGCGAAGTCAGGCGCTTGATTCGGCTGCGTGGGAACGGAATTATAAACGTGAATGTTGTTGCCGTTGTAGTTGTTAATGTAAAGCCGCCCGCCGGCAGAGATCACGTCCGGGCCGTCGCCGTTTTTGTAAAAATTATTGCGCACCGTGAGCGCCGGATTTTGCGCGGCCGTCGTCGGCGTCGCGCTCCAAACATAAACCGCGCTCAATCCGCCCGCGACGAGCTTGCCGTCGGGCAGCTTCGCGCCTTTGATCCATTCTTCGCGGAAAAAATCATACGGCTGATTGGTTTGTGTTGGAAAAGAATTCCAGAAAAAAGTTCCGGCGCCGCCGTTCACTTTCGCGTTGTGATCGCCGGTGAAAAAGTAAGTCGCGCCGTCCGTGGAAATATTTCGAATCGTGCCGAACTGCGCGAGGCTCACGGTATAATCCGCGGGCTGATCATCGCGCGTAGGCATCGTATTCCAAAATAGAAAAGTGCCGCCATTCGTGGCAACACCGGCCAGGCGCGTGCCATCGGTCCACACGCCCCACGGCCAGCCATACGGAAACGTATTGCCCGCCGGGGTGATGGCAGGCAGTGAAATCGCAACGTCCGCGGCTTGCGCGTTTTGTGTCGGAAAATTTTTCCAAATGAGCAGACGATCATTCTCCGTATCCGCCACCGCGACGAGGCCGTTGCTGCCCACCGAGACATTGCCCGGCCAATTCATTCCATTCTTCGTCGCGCCGGGATTGTTGGCGAAGAAATCACTTTGGCCGAGCACAAGGTCGGGCTGCGCCTCCCACTTCGCCGGCAGCGTATTCCAAATCAGCACGCGATTGTTGAAACGGTCGCACAACAAAAAGCGCGTGCCGTCGCTCGCAATGCCGGTCGGGTGATTGAACAGCAAAGGCCCGCCGGTGTTGTTGAAATCCACGCCGGAAAGCATGAGGTCCGCGCTCTGGCCGGTTTGAAACCAAGCTTGCGCCGAGGCGAGACGAATTAAGATGAGCAGCAGAAAAAGAGGTTTCGGTTTCATGGAACGATCTCCGGGAGTTCTGTTTTTATAAAAATTCGTCTGTAGCGCAGGCATCTTTGCCCAATGTCACTAACTTTTCAAGTCGGTGTCTTTCGTCGAATGTCTAAGTGAAATTCTCGCACTAGAGGACAAATTCACCCCAGAGGACAAACAGCCCTCTTGAATTTTACCGTGATCTTTTTATCAAAGGAGCATGACAACCACTCATGCTCCCGCCAAGCATCCTTATGATGCCGCAACGCTGCTGCCGATTTTTGGCAAGCTGTTGCCCTGCTCCTACATTCAGCAAGTAATCGACAAAGGCGAAAAAAAGTTTTATCAGCGCATTTTTACGCCTCTGGTTTTGCTCTGGTGTTTAATCTATCAACGACTGAACGCAGACCACACGCAAGACGAAGTTCTCGTTCACGTCAAAAACGGCGGCGCGGATCATTT
>JAYRWE010000115.1:0-87171 GCA_041918175.1 bacterium | reverse complement strand
GATTGGGACAAAAGTGAAGCGCAGAATCCATGACTTGTGCTCCTGAAAAGAGTGTCGCGTTCTTTCCCTAAAAATGCACAAGAAATCGCAGGAGCGCAAAGTAAATCAGGACTCCACGATTGAATGCAGAGCTACCACTGCAGTTTATCTCACAAGAAAAAACAACTCCCATGAAAAAAGCCATGTATGCCACCATCGCGCTGTTCGTGTTGATCATGATCATCGTCATCATCGTCGCCGAACAACATCCCGTGCGCCTCGTGAAATATCAAAACGGCGCCGTGGTTGAGACTAAGAAATGAGTGCCTCAACTTCTCCGCAACTTTCCTCGGCCGCGGACGCGCGTGCGACGAGCACGTGCGATCTGTGCGGCCTACGCCTTCCCAAACGATTCTACACGACGGAATTTCAAGCAACCGAGCAGCACTTCTGTTGCGCCGGTTGTCGTCAAGTTTTTCTCCTGCTCTGCGAAAGCGGCGTGATTGCAAGCGATTTCAAAAGCTCGGAGTTGTATCAAACCAGCTTGCGCCTCGGCATCATTTCGCGCCCAGAAGAAGAGCCGCCTGCCGATACGATTTCAAACGAAAGTATCTCCAGCGAAGAATTAAAACATGCCCAAGAGTTGGTCTTGCACATCGAAGGCATGTGGTGCTCGGCCTGTTCTTGGCTCATTGAAAAAGTCGTGGCCAAAGAACCGGGCGTGGTGCAAGCGCGCGTTATTTATGCCGCGGACACCGCGAAGGTGCATTACAAACCGGAGCAGACTTCGTCGGAGCGCATCGCGGCTGCGATCAACAGATTGGGCTATGGCGTCACGCCGCGCGCTGCGGCAAGCGAAGCGCATTATGCCGAACGCAAAGCGTTGCTATTGAGAATGGGCGTCGCGTTCTTTTTGATGATGAACGTCGCGTTCTTCACGTATGTGATTTACGTCGGTTACTTTCAAGAGCTTGCGCCGGAGATTCAGCGCCTCATTCCGTTGGTGTTGCTCGTGCTCACCGCGCCTGCGGTCTTTTGGTGCGGCCAACCGATTCATCAAAAGGCCTGGCGTAGTTTGCGCGCACTGGCGCCGACTATGGAGCTGCTGCTCTCGCTCGGCATTTTTGCCGCGTTTTTTTATAGCGTGTATGCGATCATGCGCGGGGACGATCATTTTTATTTTGACACCGCGGCCAACCTCGTCGCCCTCGTGTTGCTCGGCAAGTTTATCGAAGTGACCGCGAAACACAAAGCCTCGGCCAACATCAATCGACTCTATCAAATGTTGCCAAAGAAAGTGCGGCTGCAAGCGCCCGAGGGGCAGCGCCTCGTTGCAATTGAGAAGCTCCAAGTTGGCGATCAGTTCATCGTAAAATCCGGCGAAAAAATTCCCGCGGACGGCCGCATTGTGAGCGGCGCCGCAGTGCTCGACGAATCTTTGCTCACGGGCGAATCGCGGCCCATCGACAAACGCGCCGACGATCACGTCACCGGCTCGGCCATGCTGTTGAATGGGCACATCGTAGTTGAAGCGCTGCGCGTGGGCGAGGATACGTTTCTTTCGCAGCTCATCAAAATGGTGGAGAGCGCGCTCGTCTCGAAATCGCCGCTCGAGCGCTTGGTGGATCGCCTCGCGCGCGTGTTTATACCGTTGGTGCTGACGCTGGCGTTAGGAACAGTGCTCGTACTCGTTTTCACCGGCGCGAGTGTAGAAGCGGCAATCTTGCGCGCGATTACGGTGTTGGTCATCGCATGCCCATGCGCGCTCGGCATGGCCACGCCGCTGGCTTTGGCCGCGGGCATTGGCTTCGCAGCAAAACGCGGCATTCTCATTCGCGACGGCGCAGCATTGCAGCTCGCGGGCAAAACTTCGCACGTCGTGTTTGATAAAACCGGCACGCTCACGGAAGGCAAGTTCGCATTGCTCGGTGTGCATGGGGCAGGCTTGCACGCAGATGAAGCGCTCTCGCTTTTAGCGTCATTGGAGCAGGCTTCAAATCATCCGCTCGCGGCAGCGATTGTCGAAGCGTGCGCCGAAAAACGTTTGGCGCGCTATGCCGTAGACGAAGTGCAAATCGTGGAAGGTCGCGGTCTTTCAGGGATGGTGTTGCGTGCGCAACCCATTCGCGTCGTTATCGGCAACGAAGCATTCGTGCGCGAAAACAATTTCTCGTTGCCGCGCGAGCAACGTGAATTGGTCGAACGTGAAGCCGAAGTTGGGCGCACGATTGTGTTCTTCGGCATTGCAGACAATGCGCATGCGGGTTATCTCGTGCTCGGCGATTCGTTGAAGAGCGGCGTCGTTGAAGTCGTCACGCAACTTAAACAACTCGGCGTGGCCGTGGGCCTGCTTTCCGGGGATGGCGCAAAGACCACGGCGGCAGTGGCGCGCCAAGCGGGCATTGACGATTTCATCGCGCAAGCTTTGCCGGAAGATAAAATTAAAACGATACGCGCGTTGCAAGCGGAGGGCAAGGTCGTGGCGATGGTGGGCGACGGCGTGAACGATGCGCCGGCATTGGCGCAAGCAGAGGTGGGCATGGCCATGGGCAACGGCACCGAAATCGCGCGCGAATCCGCGCCGCTCATCATGATGCGCGAAGATTTGCGGCTCGTGCCCGAGGCTCTCGAACTTTCACGACGCACGGTGCGCACGATCAAGCAGAATCTCACGTGGGCATTTTTTTATAACGCGATCGGCATCGCCATCGCAATGGCGGGCTGGTTGAATCCGCTCATGGCCGCGGCGGCCATGTTGAGCAGCAGTTTGTCGGTGATTGGCAATTCGATGCGCTTGCACGAAGGCCGCGGCAAAACGCTACTAAAGCTGCGTGAAATTTTGTTGCCGTGGTGGGAGCCGACACCGGTGCAGTAATAAGTTCGCAGCAATGCGGTACGCAATCCGCTTCGCAAAAGAAATTTCCACCATCCCCTTCAACACGCCAGGAGGGCACGCACGTTCTGCAATTCTTTCCCCAGGTATCGATTCCACGATTCAACCATTGTCACCGCCGTTGAACAAGCATCTTCACACTCATAAAAAGCCGGATTGCCGTGTTCGTGGGAATGCTTTTTTTAGTCTATTGCAAAATCTGAGACGAAGCGGCTTATGAAGCCATGGCCGCATACGATCCGCCGGGCAAACACATTCACCTCGCGCAAAAAAAAAATCACCGTGCGTTTGCGCCTCATAGATTTTAACTCCGATCGCAAAGCGTCCGCGAATTTCAGTTCCCCACAAGATGAGTCAACTCTCGCGGTTGCTCACGCGTGTCATGCAGCAGAATCGTGATCAGTTGCCGGAAAAGTGTGGGAGTAAAACTTGGCCGATATTTTAATTGACAAATATAAGCTCGTTAATTATATTGCCGCCCGTGATTTTTGCAAAGGAATGAATGAAAGAAGTCAAAACGAAAGACATACGCCGTCAAGCGCGCAAGACCAATTTTAAGCTAGAAGCCTTGCCCTTTACGAGTTTGAACTACCAAATTTTCGGCGCTGGACTTTTGCTGATAATTCTTGGGTATATAGCTTTAGCGCAACCGCCGGCCAACAGTTTCATGTCGCTCACGGTCGCTCCGATTTTGTTGATTCTCGGTTATTGCGTGGTGATTCCATTCGCCATCATGTATCAAAAGAAAGATTCGGCTTCCGCTCAGAACGGAAAAGAATAACAGCACTTTGAAATTATCGGGGGCGATTAGCTCAGTTGGTCAGAGCACCTGCCTTACAAGCAGGAAGTCAGTGGTTCGAGCCCACTATCGCCCACGCTAAAAATTTAAGGGGTCGTGGTGTAGCTTGGTTAACACGCTGGCCTGTCAAGCCGGAGATCGCGGGTTCAAGTCCCGTCGGCCCCGCCAAGCAGAAAAGGGTTGCAGCATGCAAATGCTCGCAACCCTTTTCTTTTTCTACCTGAATTTTGCACTGCTAATCGCGCTCACCATCGCCCGATGCTGAAGCATCGGGCTAAGAGATGCAAGCCCCGTGAACGGGGCTACCACCCAATTGGTATGAACCCCGCTTGCGGGGTTTCCACCTTTTAGCCTGATGCTTACAGCATCAGGCGGAGGTTGGCGGCATCACGAGTGCAAAATTCAGGTTCTATCAAAATTTTTCGCGAGATCAAACCCATGTCCAAAATTTTTCTGCTCCTGCTTCTGCTCTTTCCTCTGGTCGCCCTGCCGCAAACTTCTTCTTCCTTCACAGCGCAAATCGAAATCTTCGCCGACTCCAGCAATCATCTCTCGGCGCGCGTGCAAGTCGAGCCGAATACCAATGGCCGCGACTTGATGGAGCGCTTATTCAAAATGGAGTATATGGATTTCACGAAACGTTTTGTGGTTGGTATCGCAGGCTTCAAAGTCTCGCCGAGGGAGAAACAATTTTGGAAATTGGAGATTGATGGCGCGGAGGCGCAAGTCGGCATTGCCGAAGTCGTCATCAAACGAAACATGCGACTGCGTTGGAGCGTGGCTTCATTCTAAAGCCAGCGCATCGGTCTCTCGCTCATTTCACTTCATTGAGGCGCAACCGAAACCCCTTTCCATGCACATTACGAATCTCGATGCGCTCATCCGCAGCGAGATACTTTCGCAATTTCGAAATAAAAACATCCATGCTGCGCGCGTTGAAATAATTATCCTCCCCCCAAATCATCTTCAACGCCACTTCGCGTTCCAACACTTCATTCATATGTAAGCACAACAAGCGCAGCAACTCCGCTTCTTTGGCCGTGAGCTTCTGGCTTTCCTCCCCGCGCAGCAGAACTTGTTGTTCGACATTGAAAGTATAGCTCCCAACTTGAAAAACATTCGCAGCGGTTTTTTCATTGGGCAAAGCTTTGCTCCTTCGCAGCACGGCTTGAATGCGGAGCACCAACTCTTCCATGCTGAACGGCTTCGTGATATAATCATCCCCGCCGAGCTTCAACCCCTCGATGCGATCTTCCTTTAATGATTTCGCGGTGAGAAAAATAATCGGCACCTCTTGCGAAGTTTTGCGCAACTCGCGCGCGAGAGTGAAGCCGTCTTTCTTCGGCAACATCACATCCAGCAGGCAAAGGTCGAATTTTTGTTTGAGAAAAGCTTGCAATCCCGCCTCGCCATCGGCGCAACGCTCCACCACGTAGCCTTGCAGTTCGAGGTTCTCTTGCAAAATGAACCCGAGGTTGGGATCATCTTCGATGAGTAGGATGTTTGCATGCGCCATAAATACTTTCACGATTTCTATCCAACACCACAACATTAAGTCGAACGTGTGCCCCTCTATTGTCATTCCGCAAGAAACTTCCCTCGCACTTGATACACATCTTAAAAACAGGAAGTGTACCGAGCACCAGGGAAAGTTTTTCCAGAATGACAGAGGAGTTAGTTTTCGAAACTAACATTCCTTTTGAAGCTCTCACAGCCGTGCACGAGACGTTTGCACACAAACGTGCGGCAGAAACAAATGAAACACGCTCCCATTTTGATATTCGCTCTGCACTTCGACCGCGCCGCCGTGCGCTTCGGCCATGAGTTTCACATAACTCAAGCCCAGGCCGAAACCTTTCACGTCATGTACGTTGCCCGTGGGTACGCGATAATACTTATCGAAAATCAGCTTCTGCTCTTCAGCGCGCAGACCGATGCCATTGTCCGCGACTTCAATATGTACGCCGCGCTCATCGCTGGCCGTGCTCACCATGATGCGCGGCGCTGTCGGCGTATACTTGTTGGCATTGTCGAGCAAGTTGTAAATCATGTTTGAAACATGCACGGCATCAGCTTCAATCAACGTTTTGGTGGCCTGAAAGCGTCGCACGATTTCGCCTTTTCTTTTTTCCACCTGCACAGCAAAGTTGTGCAGCGTTTCCGCGAGCATTTCGTGAATGTCGATTCTTGACGGGTTCAACTCATAATCCCCTTCTTCCAACACCGCCATTTGCAAAATCTTCTCGACTTGACTGCGCATGCGCTGAGATTCGTCGAGAATGATGCCGCTGTAGCGCTGCACCTTTTCGCGATCGTGCAGCACTTGCGGATTCTTGAACGCCTCACTCGCCAACGCGATCGTAGAGATTGGCGTTTTGAACTCGTGCGTCATGTTGTTGATGAATTGCGTGAGCAATTGCCCGAATTGTTTTTGCTTGAAGAGCGTGCGTAGCGTATAAACGAAACAGAAAACAATGATCGCCAACAACCCGAACACCGAGAGTAACACCGCGCCGTTTTTCTTCAACAAATAAAGCTGCTGCTCCGGGAAATAAAGCAGCAACTCGTGTTGCGGATAAAAAGGATCGCTCGGAAAGAGTCGCGCGGTGAAAGACGAGCGGCGCAGTGCCTCGGCAAAACCCGCGGGCGTGACGAACTTCAGCGAATCTTTGGTTGCATGTTTCTGAATGCCGTAAGCATAGCGCATATCCACGCCCTGCTCCTGCAAAACCGTGCGCACAATGGAATCCAACACTGCCGCCTGCACGCGCGCTTCGATGGGAATGCGCTGCGGCAGCGAAAGATCGTCCAATACTTGCGCGACGATCTTTTTTCTCCTTTCCTGCGAAAACCATTTCGCGCCTTCGCGCCGGTGCGCATCGCCGATCATAACGTCATACGTTGCGCTGTCCGTGCCGACATTAAAATTAAAATAGTAGCCGTTGCTCTGCGTTCGCGTGCTGTCGAGTTGGAGATTATAAGTTCCCGCGGGCTTTTCTTCATCAAGCACAATAAAAGCCGGCTTGCCCAAACTATCCAACATGCGCAAGCGCACGTGTTGCGGCGAGCTTAATGTAAAAGAAAAGCTCCCGCTTTTAGGATTGAAATCGAACGGCCGCGAACTAGGCATGTGCGCCCATTCGAGAGCGGAATCCACGAAAGCAATATGGTCGCCGGTTTTAATCGAGTCGTCCTCGATGCGTGCATGCACCGCGAGAATCTGGCTCGAAGCGAGCGGATTCGTAATCGCCTTAAAGGTATGTGTTACTGTTTCGCGGTCTTCCAATTTGCTCACAATGCGATTCAACGCCGCGTTGACGTTTTGTGCGTGCGCTTGCTTCGCAAGCTCAAATGCTTTTTGGAGCAAAATAATTTGTACCCACACCATGCCGAGCAATGCGGAGGTGATCAAAGCGATGATGGTCGTGATGGTTCTTTGTTTGCGTTCCATGCTCAAATATACGCACGTCCGCGCGAAAAAGCCCGTCATTTAACACTCTTTAACACTCGCTAACACTATTTGGCTAGGCCGCTTTGAATCCTTTGCTTATCTTGCGCCGTCTTGAAACTCACGAAACCAAGCACACAAGAACTGGGAAGTCGAACTTGCGCCAAACGGCTCTCTTTGGTATCAAGAAACTTTCGCGCAAGTTCGACTTCGCTCGAACGTAAGGAGATCACTCATGCGTGCAATGAACAAAGCTCTCGCCCTGCTCATACTCTGCGCTGTACCTGCATTCTCGCAACAAATGCGTATGCTGCCTGCCGGAGAAATTTTTGAATTTCGCGAGCTGGGAGCAATACTCGGACAAGAAGCCGAGCAAGTGAAAGTTATGGTCGCGATGCCCAAAGACATGCGGCCGAAAGCATATCAAAGCCTCGACATCGCCGAAGGCGATCTCATTCTTTTTTTGAACGGCAAGCGCATCAAAGCGCTCAAAGAATTTGAGCAAAACTATAACGCGCTCGCGATTGGCGACACGATCAAGCTCGGTTTGCGCCGCAAAGAAGAGCGCATGATCGCCACGTTCGCAAAGGTCGATCCGAAAGATTTGCCGCAGCAAGTCGCGCATCGCGTGATGATCGGCGAGGGCGGAGACATCACGCAAGAGAAATCTACGGACGGCGGCAAAACGTTTTCGATGTCGCTCAAGAGCAATAGCAACGCTTCGGACATTACGCCCGTTCCCGGACTCGGCGTGATTCTCGGCAGCGAAGAGGGCAAAGTCAAGGTCATCAACAAACTGCCGATCCCGATCAAAGAGTTGGAGAGTGTCGATCTGCAAGCCGGCGACGTGCTGCAAACGTTGAATGGCGGCGCGGTCGCGAGCGTTTCCGCTTTTAACACTACTTTTGAAAAAATCGCCGTTGGCACGAAGGTCGAGTTGCAATATCTTCGTAAAGATAAAACGATGACGGCTTCGTTCAACAAGCCGGAATCAAAAGCGCGCATGATGATCAGAACGAATCAATAAAAGATGTACCACGCTCGGCGGAGTCGAGGCTTTAGATGCCGCCATGTTTAAATGCAAACCACGGCCAAGCCGCGGCTGAGCAACCTCAAAGCCTTATTGAGAAAAAGCTGTCATGAAAAAATCACTTGCACAAGTTCTATGCGGTATTCTTTTCACATTTTCCTTTTCTGCCGCAAAAGAGAATAAGCTGCCCGACACGCCGCAGGGCAAAATCGTCGCGGCCTATCTTGCCGCGTTCAACACAGGCAAAGCCGAGAACATGCTCGCATTTCAAACGGAGCACTTTGCCCCGGCGATATTGCAGCGCCGCGCGGAAACGGAGCGCCGGCAAATGTACGAGCGCGTGTATGGTGACTTGCGCGCGCTGCAGTTGCATCGCGTGCTTGAGGTCAGCGCGCTCGCGATTGCTCTGCAAGCGCGCGGTAAAACCGGCGAAGCTGCCGAGTTTCGTTTCGAGTTTGAGCCGCAGCCGCCGCACAAACTCGCCGGTATTCGTTTGGAGCTTATGCCTGCGGAAGCGTTGCAGGAGAAGCCAGAAACAAGCGCGCCCACGACCGAAGCGGAGTTGCTCGCACAGATTAAAAATCATCTCGTTGAGCAAACGCGTGACGACGAATTTTCCGGCGCGGTGCTGCTGGCGCGCAACGGCAAAATTCTTTTGCAAGAAGCCCATGGCTTTGCGAGCAAAGAGTATGAGTATCGCAATCGCCTCGACACGAAGTTCAGTCTCGGTTCCATCAACAAGACTTTCACGCAGATTGCGATTTGCCAGCTCATGCAACAAGGCAAGCTCGCGCCGAATGATCTACTGGGAAAACATCTGCCCGACTATCCCAATCGCGAAGCCGCGAGCAAAGTGACGATTCATCATTTGCTCACGCATCGCTCCGGTATCGGCGATTTCTTCAATGAAAAATACGAAAACACGCCGAAAGACAAAGTGCGCACGCTGCAGGATTATCTCGCTCTCTTTGCGAGTGAGCCGCTCGCATTCGCGCCTGGTTCGCAGGAGCGCTATTCGAACGGCGGCTATATTGTGCTCGGCTTGCTCATCGAAAAAGTGAGCGGCCAAAATTATTTTGACTATGTGCGCGACCACATCTATCAACCCGCGGGCATGACGACTGCGGCGGCATACGAGATGGATGAAGTCGTTCCCAATTTGGCCACAGGCTACACACGCAATGCGCGACAACTTCCCAACGGTGAGCGCTCAAAAAACATTTACACGAAACCTGCACGCGGCAGCTCTGCCGGCGGCGGCTATGCGACGCTTGGCGATATGTATAATTTCAGCCTTGCTCTGCTCAACAACAAACTGCTCGATAGCAAATACACTGATTGGCTATTGAACGGAATGGAAACGCCGCAGCCCTTGCAAGCGGGCAATGCGCGTCGCGAAGGCGGCTATGGCATCGCGGGCGGCGCGCCGGGCATGAATGCGTTTTTGGAAATTGATTTCGAAAGCGGCTATACGATTGTCGTGTTGTCAAACTATGATCCGCCTAGCGCCGGCAATGTCGCGCGCAAGCTTGTGTCGTGGGCACGAAACGTGAAGAATTGAGTGAATGATGATAAAAATTTTCTCACACATTCCCCCCTTGAGGGGGGCCAGGGGGGTGTTGACAAAATCGATCACTGCGGTCGTCACCAAGAATACCCCCCTCAAGGGGGGAATGATTCGGGTACGTGGTCTAGTTGTGTGCTGCATTCTCTTCGTGCTCTCCGTAACTTCCTCCGCGCAGGTGAATTACAATCAGCGCGATGATCAATATCGTTTGCTCGGGCTCAAGCGCGCGAAGGAAGCGTATGAAGTCGCGCGCTCGGAATATGAACGGCAAAAGAGTTTGTTCGAAAAAGGCTTGATCTCGCAAGTGGAATTAAGCGGCATGCGCAATCGCTTTGCTGATGCCGAAGTGAATTATCAGCAATCGCTGCTCGCCGTGCTCTTTGAGAAGCAATATGTCTCGGTCAATCGCGCAGTAAAATATCAAACCAAAGACGGGCGCAAGCGCGTGCGCGTGCAACTCGCCAACACGTCCGGCGGGTCCGCGGAGTTTCGCAAGCTCGTCAATCTCGACGACGAGTTGTTCCGCTCGCTGCAGCCGGATATGATCAACGACGTTTACGTTTCTTTGCTGAATGATCAAAACACGATCATCAGCAATCCCTACGAGCGCAAGATCGAAGAACTGGAATTTGGCAAGCCCGTCGAAGTCGAGTTCGAACTGCTGCAAGATTTGGATGCCGTGACCGTGAGCATCACGTACGGCAGCGGCACGCAACGCACGCCGAAAATCTTTTTGCAAAAAGATAGCAGCGTCAACAAAGTGCTGTTGCAATCCGAGCAATTCTCGCAAGAGGCAGAACTCGGCGGCTCGGCAACGTTCACGATAAGTTTGGAATTGTTCAGCGGCGTGAATAACACCTTCAAACTCGAAGTCGTCAATCTGCCGCAACAGATCACGCGCTACTTCACCGATCCCGCGAGTCAAGCGCGCCTCAGCCAATTCAAATTCACGGAAAGCTCGAACACGCGCCGCGCCGCGCTGCAAATATTTTTGCCCGATCGCCCTTCGGATGAAGTCGCGATGGATAAGTCGATTCCGTTTTATGTGCTCGTGTTGCCGCAGGAGCAAGCGCTCCATCTCGAAAGCGGCAATGGCAAAGTGTGGACGCAAGAAGAGATCGAGCGGCTCAACGCCGGTTTCATTCGTTTGGAATTGGTGCCGCGCGGCAAAGGCAAGCTGCTCGTGCGCGCGCCGCAACTCTTTCACACGAGCAAAGCGGAGGAGGCGATTTCATTCAACATGGATGTAGTGAATGAGGGCACGCGCCGCCTTGACAATGTGTTGGTGCAAGTCGATCCGCCCATGAACTGGGAGAAGAGCGTCGAGCCGCTGGTGATTTCGACTTTGAATATTGCCGAAGAAAAACGCGTTGCGCTCAACCTCCAACCGCCGCAAAACGTTTCCGCGGGCCGCTATGAGATTCGCGTGCGCACCACGGCGCTCTCCGACAATCAACCCGTGATTGCTGAAGACAAAACGTTCACGGTGGAAATTCAATCGGAAACAAACTTGTTAGGTGTCTCGCTGATTACGCTGCTCGTGCTCGGCTTGGTGGTGGGAATTGTGGTGTTCGGCGTGAAGTTGTCGCGGAGATAGATGGCTTGGAGTGATGGAGTTTTGGATTGATGGATTGGTGGGTTATGAAATCAATGAGAAATACCTGTTGAGAAAATACCTCACTACATGTACTCTTTGAACTCTTCCAGCGGCTCGTCAAAATCCGGAGCCATTTCGATTCGGCCTTTGGCCAGCCCGATCTGCCGTTTGCGTTTGCCTACTGGTAGATGCAGCGGAACCAATTTAACCACGCGGTTCTCATCCGTGATCGTCACCTCTTCACCGGCAATGGCTTTTTGCATCAACACCGAAAGATTGCCGGCGGCTTCTTGCAGATTGACTTGCAGCATATACGACTCCTGTTTTGTTCAACGGCTAATTCGTGATTTAAACCCCAAAATGCAAGGCAAATTTCGTAGATCGGTGCTAGTCGATTGCTCTTACGAACCACGATCTACTATCCACGATCTACGATCTACGATCTTCAAGCCTTCAACCAACATAAAGGAACGCCATGTACCAATCAGCTTCCACCAATGGCAGCGTCATGCTCGAAGCGCGCGCGCTCACCAAACGCTATGAAGACGGCGTGCTCGGTTTGGATCACGTTTCGTTCGCCGTGCCCGCGGGACAAGTTTATGCCATGCTCGGCGCGAACGGCGCGGGCAAAACCACGACCATCAATCTCTTCCTCAACTTCATCGAGCCGACCGAAGGCGAAGCGAGCATTGCCGGTTTCGTGACCCATCGCGATCCGCTCGAAGCCAAAGCGCGCGTCGCGTTCGTCTCGGAAAACGTCATGCTCTATCCGCAATTCACCGCACTGCAAAACGTCGATTACTTCGCGCGCCTCGGCGGCAAAACCGAATACACCAAAGACGATTATCGTCGCGTGCTCCTGCGCGTGGGCTTGCAAGAAGAGGCGCACAACAAGCGGCTCAAAGGCTTCTCCAAAGGCATGCGCCAAAAGTGCGGCATCGCCATCGCCATACTCAAAGACGCGCCCGCGATTCTGCTCGACGAACCCACTTCCGGCCTCGATCCCAAAGCCGGCTTCGAGTTCATGCAATTGCTGCACTCGCTGCGCGAAGAAGGCAAAGCCATTCTCATGTCCACGCACGACATCTTCCGCGCGAAGGAAGTCGCCGACACCGTCGGCATCATGAAGCAAGGCCAACTCGTCATGCAACGTACGCACGCAGAACTCGCCGGCGAAAGTCTCGAAGAGCTGTACATGCACTATATGGCCGGGCATGTAGAAGCCGCGTAGATCGTTGATTGTGGATCGTTGAGCGTGAGAAGAAACCGTGCTGTCATTCAGCAGGAATCTTTTTGAGCACTGGATTGGCGCTTAGAATCAACCGCTTTTTATGGCTTGTCGCTGCGCGTGATTGCTTTTCATCTCCGCTTGTTTCTCTAGGTGGCCTTTGCAAGCTAGGTGACTTCAAAGCGACTGCATCCCGCCGCCTAGCTGATATTTTCAAACGAAGTGTGTTTCAAAAACTATCGCTCGTAGTAGCGCCTTCAGGCGCAGACTTCACAGAACAACCGGCTTCAAATAAATTTTTGCCAATCGCATTCGCTCATGCTCCGCCACGGCTTGGCCGTGGCATGCCTTGCAATCGCAATCAAATGCAAACCACGGTCAAGCCGTGGTTGAGCATCATCAAATTTCATAAAGAGCTACTACAAACTTCCATCGTTAGAGCATCAATAATGAACCTTGTAACTTCCCAACTCAAACGCTTTGCACTCGCCGCATACTGCGCGCTTCTTTTATTAACCAACAACATTTTAGCCCAAGACCTCGGCGCGCAGCAAGACCTGACCATCGACGCGAAGACGCGCACCGCCGTGCTCGAAAGCGCGATGCGGGCGCTTAACGAGAACTATATTTTTCTCGAAACGGCGCAGCAAATGGAGCAAGCCCTGCGCGGCCGCATGCAACGCAAAGAGTACGACGCGATCACGAGCGCGCGCACGTTTGCGAACACGCTCACGCAACACTTGCAAGAAGTGAGTCGCGACAAACACCTGCGCGTGAGCTATTCTTTCGAGAAACTGCCGGCGTTTACGCCTGAAAACGAATCGCCGCAAGAGCGCGAGCGCCGCCAGAGTTTTCAACGCCAAGTCAATTTCGGTTTCGAAAAGATCGAGCGTTTGCGCGGCAATGTCGGCTACATTGATTTGCGCGGCTTCATGAGCGCCGAAGCCGGCAGCGCAACCGTGGCCGCGGCGATGAATTTTCTCGCCAACACGGATGCGCTGATTTTCGATCTGCGGCAAAATGGCGGCGGCCAACCCGAGATGGTCGCGCTCATTTCGAGTTATCTCTTCGAGCAGCCCACGCATCTCAACGATCTTTATTCGCGCTTCGATAATCGCACGCGCGAATTTTGGACACACGCCCACGTGAGCGGCGCGCGTTATCTCAACAAAGAAGTTTATGTACTCACGAGTCGCTACACTTTCTCCGCAGGCGAAGAGTTCACCTACAATCTCAAAAATCTAAAACGCGCGACCATCGTCGGCGAAATCACCGGCGGCGGCGCGCATCCCACGAGGCCGCATCGCATTCATGATCATTTCTCCCTCGGCGTTCCGTTCGCGCGCGCGATCAATCCCATCACCAAAACCAATTGGGAAGGCACGGGCGTGCAGCCTGACGTTGCCGTGCCTGCGCCGCACGCACTGCTCGTCGCGCACATTGCCGCGCTCAAAAGTATTTTGCCGAACACAACGGACCTGCAACGCCGCGAGCCATTGCAGAGCACGATCGCTTCATTGCAGCGCGAATTGGAAGAGCAGCAAGCTCCGGCGCAAACGACTTCCGCCGCGGCCGACATTACGGGCGTGCAACTGCCGAATACGCCTGCCGCAAAAACTCTGAGTAAATTTCTCGCGGCCTTGAACACGGGCGAGCTGGCCGCGCTGCGCCGCTTCCATGAAGAGTACGGCGGCAATCCCAACAACGCGCAGATGGATTTGGATTTCTATCGCCAAAGCAGCGGGCTGAAGCTGCACAGCGTGACTCGTTCGAGCGAATATGAAATCGAAACGCGCGTGCAGGCGAAGAACGATCAACGCTGGTTGAATTTCGGTATCACGGTGACGCAAAGCGAACCGCACGGCATCGATGATATTCGCGTGCGGCCCGCGAGCGCGCCGAGTGAGTCAGCGGAGAAAAAGTAAGACTCCACCTCTCGTGCTGTCATTCAGAAGGAATCTTTTTAAGCACTCGGAAGTATCTCCGGCGAGTAAAAAGATTCCTCCTGAATGACAACGATTTTAGACAAGTGTATAACCTCATGAGGTCATCATGTTCAAGCTAATCGTTGAAAAAGAGCTGCGCGAGATTATCGGCTCGACCAAGTTTGCAGTGACGTTCGGCGTGGCCGCAGTGCTCATACTGCTCACGTTTTATGTCGGCGCGAAGAATTATCAAATCAGTCGCGCGCAATACGAGGCTGCGAAGAAAGAGAATCTGCGCAAGATGGAAGGCCAAACCGATTGGCTCATGGTGCGCCATCATCGGATTTTTCTCCCGCCGCAACCGCTCGCGATTCTCGTCACCGGCGTTTCGAACGACGTGGGCCGCACGATTGAAGTCGCAGGCCGAGGCGAATTAAGCGCGCAAGAGAGCCGCTTCAACGAGGATCCCATCTTCGCCGTGTTCCGCTTTTTGGATTTGGATTTCATCTTTCAAATCGTGCTCTCGCTCTTCGCCATTCTCTTTGCTTATGATGCGATCAACGGCGAGAAAGAGCGCGGCACGCTGCGCTTGTCATTCGCGAACAATCTTCCGCGCGGCACGTTCATTCTCGGCAAAATTTTCGGTTCATTCATCGCGCTGGCCGTGCCGCTGCTCGTTCCGATCCTACTCGGCTGTTTGTTGTTGCCACTTCTGGGCGCGCCCATGTTGAGCGATGACTGGATCAAGCTCGGCTTGGTCGTGCTTGCGGGCATGTTGTACTTCGGCGTGTTTCTCACGCTCTCGGTTTTTATGTCCGCGCTCACGCAACGCTCGTCGCATTCGTTTCTCATGTTACTCGTGACGTGGGTCTTCACGGTGCTCATCATTCCGCGCGCCTCCGTGTTGATTGCAGGCCGCGCCGTGGATGTGCCTTCGGTCGATCAACTTGCGGCGCAGAAAAACCGTTTGCGCTCGCAACTGTGGGAGGAAGATCGCAAACGCATGAGCGAGTTTAAACCGACGGCGAGCACTGACCCTGGCGACATGATGAAAGAGTTCAACGAGTTCATGCAAAAGAACGCGGAAGAGCGCGACAAGAAAATGCGCGAGCTAACTTCGCGTTTGAATGAGGAGCGCCGCAATCGCCAACTTGTACAAGAGCGTGTGGCGTTCAGTCTGGCGCGCGTCTCGCCGAGCGCAGTGTTCTCGCTCGCTTCCACCACATTGGCGAGCACGGGGCTTGATCTTAAAGAGCATTTTGTGAATGAAGCCACGGCGTATCAGCAATCCTATGCGAGTTTCATCAAAGAGAAAACGGGCATGAATCTCGGCGGCGGATTTATTGTGATGCGCGTGACCACGGGCGATGAAAAAGAGAAGAAGGCGATTGACCCGCTCGAATTGCCGGAATTCACATATCATCAGCAAGAGCGCACGCGTGTGCTGCAAGCGTCGTTATTCGATTTCGGTTTGCTCGCGGGATTCAATCTGCTGTTCTTCGCCGGCGCGTTCGTCGCGTTTTTGCGGTATGATTTGAGGTGAGAATGCAAGGGGCAAGGAGCATGGGGCAGGGAGTAAAGAAGTGATGGGCGAAGTCGGACTTGCGCGTGAAAGTCGTTGAATCGATCTCGGCTCGTTTTGCGCAAGTCCGACTTCAGGGCGTTGTCATGCTGAAAGAATCTTCACTCGTATTGGAAAGAGTGCCGAGCACGAGGGAGGTTCCATCCAGGATGACAGTGGGATGCGCGTCATTCCGAGTAAAAGCGACATTCAGTTTAGCAATTCACGGCAAAGATAAACATTGACTCGCCAAAGTCAAGATTGGAGACAACCATGCTGCGCACGATCATTGAAAAAGAACTCAAAGCCATTCTGCTCAGCCCGAAATTCGTGGTCACGTTTGCGGCGTGCTCGCTGCTCATCATACTCAGCGTGTTCGTCGGCGTGCAGGAGTATCGCGCGTTGGCGCGGCAATATGAAACCGCGACGCAGCTTGCGGAGCAGCAATTGCGTGAGGCCTCGGGCTGGATGGGCATTTCCAACTCGGCGTATCGCAAGCCCGATCCGATGCAGATTTTCGTTTCCGGCGTACACAACGACGTGGGCCGGCTTTCAACGATCAGCAGTTTCGAAGGCGTGCGCTTGCGCAACAGCATTTATTCCGACGATCCCATCTTCGCGGTGTTTCGCTTCATCGATCTTACCTTCATCTTTCAAGTCGTGCTCTCGCTCTTTGCGATTCTTTTCACCTATGACGCGATCAACGGCGAGCGCGAAAACGGAACATTGCAATTGAGTTTTGCGAATGCAATTCCGCGGCCGCAATACTTGCTCGGCAAATTTATCGGCGCATTGCTCGGCTTGGTGGTGCCATTGCTCATTCCCATCCTGCTCGGCGTGTTGCTCGTGATGTTCTTGCAAGTCGAACTCACGGCGTTGCAATGGACAAAGCTGGCGACGCTGCTCGGCATTTCAGTGCTCTTCTTCACGTGCTTCGTCGCGCTCGGCTTGCTCATTTCCGCGCTCACGAAACGCTCGTCGATTTCGTTTCTCGTCGCGCTCGTGGCGTGGGTGCTCTTTGTGTTGATCATTCCGCGCAGCGCGGTGATGGCCGCAGGGCAACTTGTGCCTGTGCCGAGCGTGGCGGAAATCGAAGCGCAGCAAGACGGCTTTGAAAAAGAGAAATGGCAGGAGTTGACGAAAGGCATGCAAGAGCGTTGGCAAAAACGCGAGGCGGTGACCGAGGGCATGACGCCGCAAGAGCGCACGGCGTATCGCGATGATCATGAATGGGAATGGATGGAAGAGGAAGACAAATATCGCAAGGGCGTGCAAAAAGATATCGAAGCGTTTTCGCTCAAGCTGCGCGAAGAACTGCGCAATCGCAAGATCAACCAAGAGCGGTTGGCGTTTTCACTCTCGCGCTTTTCGCCGGCTTCGGCCTATCAACTTGCGGCAATGAATTTGGCGGGCACGGACATCGCGATAAAGACGCGCTATGAAGACGCGATGCTCGTCTATCGCACGGCATTCAACGAAGCCGTGGAAAAAAAGCAGCAAGCCGACGGCGGCCACGGCGGGATTCAAATGCGTTGGGATAGCGATACGGGCATGAAGATTTCCATGGGGCGCGAAGGCGGCGCGCTCGAGGTTTCCGATCTGCCGCGCTTCACTGCGCCGGAGGTTGCTTTTGCGCAGGCGTTCGCGCCGACGGTTTTAGATTTCGGCTTGCTCGCGGTGTATACGATGCTCGCGTTGGCAGGCGCGTTCGCGGCGTTCATAAAATATGATGTGAGATAAGATCGTTCGTAGTAACGCCTTCAGGCGTTTACCGTTAATTATCGTTCAACGCCTAAAGGCGATACTACGAACGTGTAGCTTTACTTCACGAACAAAAGCTTGCGCACCAGCCGCGCTTCCTCGCTCGCGAGCACGTAATAATAAATGCCGCTCGGCAGATGCTGCGCGTCAAACGTGACGGTGTGCGAACCCGCCTCCAATGTGCCTTCCACCAACTCTGCGACTTCCGCACCAATCACGTTATAAATTTTGAGCGTCACGTGCGCGGCATGAGGCACGGCGAACGTAATGCTCGTGCTCGGATTGAACGGATTCGGATAATTCTGCGCGAGCGCAAACGCTTGCGGCGCGCTCGCATTTTCTTCTTCCACGCTCGCCACGTTTTTGGCCAAACCGGAATAAACCTCCATATCATTCACACGATAGCTCGAATTGTTCGCCGTGGTCATGTAAAGCCGCACATAACGCGCACTCACCGCGGCAAACGAAACGTCATCCGTGCCGCCGTTGCCCGCGTTGTCCGTGAGCACGGTGGTCCAATTCACGTCGTCGTTCGAAATTTGAATTTGATAATTCTTCGCGTAATAAGAGCTGCGCCACTTGATCACGACGCGCGACACGGTTTGCGCGGTTTGCAAATCCACACGGAGCCAATTAACGGGATTGCTGGTCAAACTGCCGCTGCGCCAATAAGTGCTCGTGCTGCCGTCAAACGCGCGGCTCGCAACGTTGGTGCCGCTCGTGCTGAACGCGGTGGCGGGTTTGTTCAACGCGAGATTGGAACCGCTTGCCGCAGAGGTCGTCGCGTTTGCTTCATTCGAATACGTAGAATTGCCGCCGGCATTGTGCGCGAAGACGCGATAGAAATACTGTGTGCTCGCTGCGAGGCCCGTGTTCGAAAACGAAGTCACATTCGCGCCGACGGAGCCCACTTCCGCATACGTTCCTCCCGCTCCGGTTTTGCGTTCAATCTTAAAACCGTCTTCATTGCTCGCATTGTCCGTCCACGCAAGATTGATTTGGCTCGCGCTCACCGCAGTCGCGCTCAAACTCGTCGGCGCATTGGGCGGCGTGGGCGGGCTTTGCGTGGTGGCATTCGCTTCATTGGAATAAACGGAATTGCCGCCGGCATTGTGCGCCAACACGCGATAGAAATATTGCGTGCTCGCGGCCAAGCCCGTGTTTGCAAACGAAGTCACATTCGCACCGACGGCCCCGATCTCTGCATATGTGCCCGCCGCGCCGGTCTTGCGCTCAATTTTAAAACCGTCTTCATTGCTCGCATTATCCGTCCACGTGAGATTGATTTGGCTGCTGCTGATGGCAGTCGCAACCAGATTGCTCGGCGCGCTCGGCGGTGTTGTGCCCGCAAGCGTGGTCGCGCTCACGAGATTCGAATACGCCGAATTGCCCGCGCTGTTATGGGAACGAATGCGATAGCCGTACTTGGTGCTTGCCGCAAGCCCGCTGTTGGCAAACGAGGTGACGTTCGGGCCGACGCTGGCAATCTCCACATACACCGTTGTGCCGGGATTGCGGCGCTCGATTTTGAATCCGTCTTCGTTGCTCGACGCGTCCGTCCACGTGAGATTTATTTGGCTGCTGCTCACCGCGGTCGCGACCAGATTCGTCGGCACTGCGGGAATCGTCACCGTGCCCGTGGTGGTCGCGTTAGCTTCATTTGAAAACGTGGAGTTGCCGCCGGTGTTGTGCGCATAGACGCGATAAAAATATTCCGTGCTCGCGGCAAGGCCAGTGTTCGAAAACGAAGTCACGTTCGCGCCGACAGAGCCGACCTCGGCATACGTTCCGCCCGCTCCGGTTTTGCGTTCAATCTTAAAACCGTCTTCGTTGCTCGCGTTGTCGGTCCACGTGAGATTGATTTGACTGTTGCTGATCGCGGTCGCGCTCAAACTCGTTGGCGCCGCGGGCGGCGTGGGCGGGTTTTGCGTGGTCGCGTTCGCTTCGTTAGAATATGTCGAATTGCCGGAGCCGTTATGCGCGAAGACGCGATAAAAATATTCCGTGCTCGCCGCGAGTCCCGTGTTCGAAAACGAGGTCACACCCGCGCCCACAGAACCGACCTCGGCATACGTTCCGCCTGCGCCGGTTTTGCGTTCGATCTTAAAACCGTTTTCATTGTTGGAATTGTCCGTCCACGCGAGATTGATTTGGCTCGCGCTGATTGCAGTCGCGCTCAAACCGCTCGGCGCTGCGGGTGGCGTTGCCGGCGCGAGCGAAAGATAGTTGTGGAGATAGTTGTTCGTGCCTTCGTCGCTGGCGAGCACGAGAACGCCGGTCGTACTGTTCACGTTCTGCCGTGTGCCCGTGGGATTGTTCGTGAGATCGTCGGTCTCGCTGCGAATAAACTCCGTGCCCACGCCGAGCGGGAAAGAGATGTTATCGAGGTTCGAGCTTTTCATGTAGATGCTGCGCGGCGTGCCGGTGAGGCGCGCCATGAACACATAGATGTTGCGATTCTCCGTGTCCACCGCGAGAATCGGACGCGTGTGATCATCCGAAACTTTGCCGACCTCATGCGCGGACCAAACACCGTTGCTGCCGTTGCGTTTGAGCAAATAGATCAGCGTCTCGCTCGAAACTTCGGAACTTGATTTCGTGGCGACATACACATTGCCGCCGTCGTCCGAAGTCATTTTGATGTTGATGTGATCGTCGGCCACGGGCTTGCTGCTGACTTCCAACGAAGTCTCGCGCGCTTGCCATGTCAGGTCCGCATCGCCGTCAACGTGCGTGGCGAAATACATCTTCTCATCGTTTTGATTGCTCCACAACACGCCGATGCGATTGCCGAACGCCACGATGGCGGAGATGTCGTCCGCATTCACGTTGGAGCCTTGCACCGGAACTTGAAACGCCGTGCCCCACGTGAGATCGTCGGTCGTGCTGCGATTCACCATGATCGCCGTGTTCGAAGCCCACGTCACCCACAGTTTGCCCGCAGTGTCTTTCGCAATCGTCAGCGTTTCCGATTTCTCGCCATTCACGTCAACGGGAAAGCCCGCGTCGAGCGTGTAGGTGTCCGTGCCCGTGTCATAGCTATAGCGATAGAGACGACCGTTGCCCGTCGCGCTTGTGCTCTCCATCACGTGCGAAGCGATGTACAACTTCGTGCCGTCCCACAAAACGTCGCTCAACGTTTGCGAGCGATCATCCACGTCCGGCCCGACCTCGGTCCAGCATTGCGAAGCGAGATTGAATTTGTGAATGCGATAGCGATTCGAGCCGGTGGACCAGAGCACGCCCCACCATGAGCCGTCATGCCACCACAGTTTGTGCTCCGGCTTTTCCGCGGTGGGTTGAAAATAAACCGTGTTGCCAAAGTTAAAATCGCGATAGCCCGCGGTGATCGGCGTTGAAGTGCAGGTTTGCGCTTGCGCTGGCTCAATGAACCCACCGAACGCACTCACTAGACTCAACGTTATTACAAGAAATCGCCGCAACCACACTCGCTTCCCGTCCTGTTCCGTTACACGAAGTTGATGCATTTCGCACCTCCTGAGGTTGATACTGCATGGATGAAGAAGTTTGAAGAAGTTTGTAGTAATGCCTTTAGGCATTTTCAGCTAGCAGACATATAACGCCTGAAGGCGCCACTACGAGCGCTTGGGATTCATTTCCCTCCAAACGCGACAACCCACGGTTTGAACTCTTCGCCGCTATGGCAAAAAAAGTTCAAACCGTGGGTTAAAAAGAAAAGCGCGTTGTTTTAAGAATCACCCAGACGCTTTATTCAAACCGCAACGCCGTAATCGGATCCATCTTCGCGGCTTTGCGTGCGGGATAAAGGCCGAACACGATGCCGACCATCGCGGAAATGCCGAACGAGAGCACGACGCTATACAACGAAATCACTGTGTCCCAGCCTGCGAACACGTTGATCGCCTTCGCCATGATCACGCCGACGATGATGCCGATCACGCCGCCCGTCACGCTCACGAGCACGGTCTCGTTCAAGAACTGGCCCATGATGTCTTTCTCGGTTGCGCCGAGCGCGCGCCGCGTGCCGATCTCTTTCGTGCGTTCGGTCACGCTCGCGAGCATGATGTTCATAATGCCGATGCCGCCCACGAGCAGCGAGATCGCGGCGATGGAGCCCATGACGATGTTGAACACGCGCTGTGTGCGTTGGCTCTGTGCGATCAATTCCGCGGGGATGATGATCTCATAATCATTCACGCCGTTGTGCGTGCGATTGAGCAAACGCTTCACGACTTCCGCAGTGGGCACGACCTGATCTTCGGAGCCGACTTGCAGCGCAATTTCCTCGATGGCATCGGGGCGGTCATCGTCCGTAAAGCGCTTCAGCGCGGTGGTGATGGGAATGTAAATATCCTTGTTGAGATTGCGCAGCTTGATCACCGAGGCTTTGCCGTCTTTGATCGACTTCGTTTCCATGATGCCGATCACCGTGAACCACGTGTCGCCAATTTTGATGCGGCGGCCGATGGGGTTGCGATAGCCGAACAACTCCGTGCGCACTTCGCTGCCGATAACGCACACGCGCTTGGCTCCGGCCACGTCCAAATGCGAAAGAAAGCGGCCTTCTTGCGGATGAAAATTCGTGACGTATTCATACGCAGGATCTGTGCCGATCACGCGGCCCGTCGATTCTTTGTTGCGCAAGAGCGCTTCGACTTCGACAAAGCGCAGCGGCGTGATGCCGTTGAGCGTGGGCAGATTCGCACGCAACAATTGCCCGTCGCGATACGTGAGGCCGCGCGAGAGCTTTGCTTCCGCGGCCTCGGCTTGCTCGCCGGTGAGCTTCAGGTAATTCACTCGAATGTTGTTCGTGCCCAGTAGCTTGATCTGCTCGATAGCCGCGCGCTTCGCGCCCTCGCCGATGGAGAGCATGGAAATCACCGCGGCCACGCCGAAGATCACGCCGAGCGTGGTGAGCAACGAGCGCAGCTTATGCACCCAAATGCTCTTGAGGCCGATGCGCAAACTTTCAGAGTATTGCATGGAGGAGTAGTTTGTTTGTAGTAGCTCCTTTAGGAGCCGAAAGTGAAGTCACGTTGACTTGAAGTAAAATGCTTAAAGGCAATTACTACCTGACTTTTGCATTGGTGAAATCGCCAACCTCCGCCTGATGCTGAAGCATCAGGCTAAAAGGTGGAAGCGATCTAAAGATCGCTGATCACCCGTAGGGTGGTAGCCCCGTTCACGGGGCTTGCATCTCCTAGCCTGATGATTCATCATCAGGCGATGGCGGGCGAAATTGTTAGTGCAAAATTCAGGTACGACGAACGATCATTCTAATTCAATCCTTGAAACAAGTCGCGCAGTTGCAAAATCTCTTCGCCGTTTAATTCGCGCAAAACTTTTCCGTCCTGCATGTGAATCAATCTGCGCGCCCATTTGGCTTTGTCCAACTCATGCGTGACGAGAATAATAGTTGTGCCGCGCTCATTGAGGTCTTTTAAAATTTGCATAATCTCGCGGCCCGTCTTCGTGTCGAGATTGCCCGTGGGTTCGTCCGCGAAAATCACGTCGGGCTTGGTGACGAGCGCGCGTGCAATGGCCACGCGTTGATTCTCGCCGCCTGAAAGTTCGTTGGGCCGATGATTCCCGCGATGGCCCAAGCCCACGGCTTCGAGCACGGCTTGACTCCGCTCATGGCGTTCCGCGCGCTCGATGCCCATGTAGATCAGCGGCACCTCGATATTTTCGAGCACGGTCAATTGCGCGATAAGATTGAAAGCTTGAAACACGAAACCGACTTTGCGATTGCGCAAACGCGAAAGCTCCACGTCATCCAAATTTTCCACGAGCGTGCCGTCGAGCGCATACGATCCGACCGAGGGCCGATCCAAACACCCGAGCAAGTGCATGAGCGTAGATTTGCCGGAGCCGGAAGGCCCCATGATCGCCACGAACTCGCCGCGATCCACTTCAAACGAAACGCCGCGCAACGCATGCACGAGCGTGTCGCCCATTTTATAGGTGCGCTGCAAGTCTTTCACTTCGAATAGCATGAGGTATTTCCAAGTGAGTGGGTTCGTTTTGCTCGTTGCACGGAGTAACGCCTTTAGGCGTCGCATGTTCATGAATGAAAAACACCTGAAGGCGTTACTACGAACATCTTTTTAAAGCGCACTCGGGCGATTGAGCAACACTTCATCGCCGTCTTGCAAGCCTTCTTTCACCACGGCAACGCGATCGTTTGATTCGAGCACTTCTACGATGCGGGTGGAAATGTCATTCTTGTTTTTCACATAGACCACGGTTTGATCTTCCTCATTCACAAACACGGCTTCGAGCGGAATAAACAACTCGTTCGCGTATTCATTGACGATCAAATCCAACGTAGCCGTCAAACCTGGTTTCAAGCGTTTGTCTTCTCCAGTAACTTTGACCGTGACATCAAAAACTTTCGCGCCCGTGGCTTTGCCCGTGATGCGGCTGATTTTCCGCTTGGCCAAATCCGCAATGAAAACCAACTCGCCTTTGAACACGTCTTCCGGATAGGCATCGAGGCGAATTTCCACGGGCAAACCGATTTTCAATTTGGCAAGATCGACTTCGCTGATTTCGGTATCGACCATCATCGTGGAGACATTGGGCAGATACATCAAGTCCATGCCTTCAAACGGCGTCATGCCCACGGCGATTTTTTTCGGCGCTTCCGCGTCGCCCGTCATCGCATAAACCACCAAACCCGCACGCGGCGCGAGCACCACGCCTTGACGCAGCTTGCGATCTTGTTGCGCCACGGCACGTTCCGCACGGTCGACGTTCGCGCGCGCGGCATCGACCGAGGCGCCCATCGAACGCGATTTCGAGCGCAGTTCCAAATACGTCAAGCGCGCCTGCTCCACTTCGTTTTCCTGCACGAAACCTTTTTTCGCCAGTTCGGGCAGAGCTTCGAAACTCCTCTTGCCCGCCTCTTCCTTTGCGCGTTGCGCTTCCAAATCGCTTTGCGCGCGCACCAAATCCGCCTTTGCCACGAGCAGGCCCGATTCCGCGTCGCCTTTGGAGATAATATATTTTTCCGACTCGTACACGATCAACGTGTCGCCTTCCTTCACCCACGCGCCTTCCTGCGCGAGCCACAAAATTTGTTTGTCCGTCACCGCGCTGATGGTGATTTGATCTTGCGCGCGCAACTCGCCCGACTCCGTAATCTTAATCGTCACCGGACCGCGCTTTACTCTCGTCGTGGGAATACTTTCGTCTCCGGCTTCAGAACTCAAAAAAGTATTGCCTAAGAAGAACAGCGCCACCACCACGAGCCCGAGCAATAAAAGCGTTTGCTTGCGATTGGGCCCGGCCCACATTTTTTTCAGCCACGTTTGTATGATTTGAGTATTCATTGCATCACCTCATGCAGTTAGTTTAAAAACTTTCCCAATTCGGACGAGCCGAGCTAACACTTGGCAAGTTTTGAAAAGCTTGGCTAGGGCAATATCGGCTGGCCGGTGAGGCTCTCTAACAATGCGAGTTGCGTTTGATACTCGGCGAGCTTGCGGAAATATTGCGTCTGCGCTTTGAGCAAAAATTCCTGCGCGTCCGTCACGTCGAAGTTCGAGGCGCGGCCCAAATTGAACATCGTTTGCGAGAAGGCAAACTTGTCTTGCGCGGCTTGAATGCTCTGCTCGATAGCGCCGATTTCGCCGCGCGCGGTGTACACGCCGCGCATGATGTCGCGAATGTCAACGATGATTTGCCGCTGCAAAGCGAGCACGCGATCTTCCTGTTGCCGCACGCTGATCTCCGCGTTCTCGGCCTCGGCCGCGGCTTCGCGACTTAAAAACGCATAGCTCAAATTCACGCTCGCTTGCCAACCGCCGCTGTTGCTCAAGTTTTGGTTCAAGAGCGCGTCTTTCGTGCGGTCGGAAGTGTAGGAGGCCACGAGATCGAGTTGCGGCAGCACCGCGTTTTTAGCCACGGAGCGTTCGAGACGATTGCGCTGCACGGCAATATTCGCGGCTTGAAGCTGCGGGCTATTTTTCAGCGCCGCATCGAGCAACGCGCGCTCTTCGAAAGTGACCGGCTTATAACTCAAACCCACACTGTCGAGGCGAATCGGCGCTTCGATGGGAAGCCCCATAACATCTTTGAGCGCATCAAGCGCAAGCTCGAAATCGTTTTGCGCTTTGATGAGCGCGGACTTGTCCTCGCTATATCGAATTTGCGCGCTCAACACATCGCGTCGCGAAGCGAGTTTAGCCAAAATCAACGCCTCCGAAGCGCGCACCAACACCGAGTCGCTCAACACCGCGGCTTCGTTGACCTTCAATAACTCGCGTTTGGCAAGCGCATCGTAATAGGCGCGCTTGACGATGAACACGGCCTGCAAACGCTGTTGTTGCAGCGTCGTTTTTTGCATCTGCTCTTCGTAGCTCGTGCTTGTCACTCGGCTGCGTGCGATCTTCGGCCCCGCGCCGCGAAGCAGCGGTTGCGTGAGACTCACCGAGTAGACACGATTGTCGTTCTTTTCCAGCTTGGCATCATCAGGTTTCAACAACGGGCTGCGAAACTCCGTCGTTTGCCGCAGAAAATCATTGCTCAGCTCAAGTGTCGCGCCGGTAGGAACAAACCATTGCACTTTCCCGGTGATGTTCGTGGGGTTGACAAATTCATCGTCAATGAGCTGACCAAAACTCACCTCCGTGGAATCGTCTTGCAACTTTTGATTCAAAGTATTTTGCCGGCTTCCCGTGATTGAAAACACCGGCAAGAACGCGCCATGACTGCCCGAATGCGCGGCCTCGGCTTTGTTCAAATCGCCTTCCGCCAAACGCAGGCTGATGTTCTTGCGCAGCGTGATGCCGATGCAATCATCGAGCGTAAGCGGACGCTGCACGGCCGCGGCGATTTCCGTTTCGCTGTAAGGTTTATAGGTGAGCACAATCGCGCCGTGCACTTCGGCAGGCGCGGAGGTTTGTGCCTGCCCACGGAATGCCGGCAGCAACGCAATCAGCCCGACAACGCCGGCGCAGCGCCGCACTCGTGAGGTCATCATGTAGGTCATGGCGCTTCCTTTTTCATTAAAAAAATCACAGCCTAACTTGCAAACACACCGCAAACGATTTGTGAAAAGCCGCAGCCTGCGAATGAAATTTGCCGCTCGAGATCGGCAATCGCACACGCCCCCAGTACCTGTCATTCAGGAGGAGTCTTTTTAAGCTCTGGGCAGTATCGCCGACGAGTAAAAAGATTCCTGCTGAATGACAACTCCTGGAGGGGATTACCGCTTTTGAAAATCAAAACTCAAGAGCGACTGCCCGCTCAATGGCACCGGCCCCGTTTGCGAGGCCTGCATCTTCTAGCCTGAGGATTCATCATTCGGCGCTCCGAAATTACTTCACCGCGGATTTCAGCTTTGTCGCGTCGGTGATGTAAAACGTCACGCCTAACATTGTCACCGTGCGTTTCACCGCGTCGAGCTTATCAATTTTGCCGAAAAACTCGACCTCATTCGCATCTTCCGCGTCCGTGGAGGCAGTTTGATCTTTTATGTCCGACGCCAAAAAAGTCCCGTCTTTTAAAAACGTGCCTTCCACTTCGAGCAGCATGCCGGATCTGAGATCGGTAAAACTCTTCACTTCTTTGTCAATCGCATCCGTGCTGAATTCCGCATCATCCGCGACTTTGACGCGCAATGAAAGAAGCATGAACTCTTTCTTCTGCGGGTCGAGCGCGCGCGCCGGCCCAAACGCCTGCCAAGCGTCGTCTTTAAAATCTCCGGTGACAAGTTTGATTTTGGTGGCGGTCACGCTCTGATCCGGCCGCGGCGTGCCTTGAAACTTCACCCACTGCCCGACTTTGAGCGAGTTCACGATTGCTGCGCCCGTCGCGCGCGGCTGCGCCTGCAGTGGCAACGCCAGCGCAACGGCAAGCAGGCACAACGCGAGCATGATATTCCCGAATTTGTTTTTCATTTTAAACTCCTGCGAAAGGTGTCATTGTTTTGCATGAAAGGCCTTTACCCAGCTATTCGAATTTAGCAAGGTGCAGACCTGGCTTTTCTAAAACGCGGTGATCAAACTGAGCAAATCATATGTGCTCACCGGCGAATCCAAATTGAACCAGATGCCCCAATAAAACGGCGCGAACTCGGGGTTGGCAATGATTTTCGGCGGCTGTCCCGCAACCGCAACTTCCGTTTTGCCATCCGGCAACCAACGCACGGTGTATTGATCATTGGCCTTGAAGCTTCCTTTAAAACACGCCACGAATTCTGCAATGCTATTTTTCAGCTTCGCCGAGGTTTGCGGCGTGATGCTGCTTTGCAGCGAACGCTCCAAGCGCTGGGCAAAACGTCCGTCGTCATTAGCATTGGCAAAGATAAAAGTGAATTGCTTCGCGCCTTTGTCATTGCGCACAGTCGCGGTCGCGTCCAAATCATCCGCAGTCGGCGGATTTGCCATGTAGTGCGCCAATGTCATGGATTGCCGCACGCGATCGCCGCGCGAGCGCTTTTGTTCCGCGGCGCCCGTGGCTTTAAGCGTGTAGGTTTTGCCGGCGTATTCGAACGTCACTTGCTTGGGGAAAGTTTTCATGGAGCCGGGCTCGATAAAAGTATCTTGCGCCTCGGCATTCGCGGCGAGCAAACAGAAAAAAATCGCGGCGAGAAAGTAGCGGGTAAAAACGTATCGCATCATAGCCTCCGTGCTCACATCCAAAGTTTGTTTTCAACACGAGCGCAATATACGCAATCTGCAAACCGCCGTTGTCATGAGCGCGTGGAGAGTTTGTAAAATGCCGGTAAAAGTATATTTTCAATCGAACTTTTGCCTCAGCCTTTCAACACCGCCACCGGACGCAACCGCACCACCGGCTTGGCCAAGCGCAATGCCTGCATCGCGCGAATGACTTGCGAAATATCTTTGAACGAACTCGGCGCTTGCTCCGCGATATTATCCGAGCCATAACGATAGAGCCGAATATTTTTCGCGCGCATCTCCGCTTCAACCTCGGTCGCGGTGAATTGCGCCTCGGCCTCCGGCTTATCCAAAACCCGCCCCGCGCCGTGATTCACCGAACAAAAGCTTTCGATTGCGCCCTCATCCGCCACGCCAATAAATGACGCATGCCCCATCGAACCCGGAATCGGCACGGGCTGGCCCGTGTGCGCGAAGAGGGGATGCGAGCCGCACAACGAAGGCGGCAACGCGCGGCTCGCGCCGTGGCGGTGCAGCCACAACTTTTCGCCGCGCCATTCTTCCAGCTTGATGCTCACATGCGCGCAATCATACAGCAGCGGCAAACGCAGCGAAGCCTCGCGCAAAATCTTTCGCATCGCCGCGCGCACCTGCGCGGTGATGGCAATGCGATTCGCAAAGCCGAAATTCGAAGCCGCGGCCACCGCGCGCGCATAACTTTGTCCGAGCGGCGAAGCGCTCGGCATCGACCATATTGCCGCGCCATTGTTCTCCGCGAGAAAACGCTCCTCGTGCTCTTCTAAAAAACCTTTCATCATTTTGCTGCCCACGCTTCTGGAGCCGGTGTGCAACATGAACATTGCCTGGCCCATGCGCAAACCAAGCCGCTGCGCAATCTCCGGCTCCAACACTTCCACGATCTCCTGCAATTCAAGAAAATGATTGCCGTCGCCCAACGTGCCGAAGCTGCGACGCGCTTTTTTGATCGTCTTGTCCGGCAGCGCGGCAAGAATGGTTTCGGGGTCAGCAATATCCGTGGGCATGGTCGCGCGCTCTTCGTGCGCGTTCATTTCCTCTTCATTCAACTCAAAACGCCTTTGGCTCCACGCGCCGCCCTGCACGAGAATTTCTGCCGCGTCTTCTTTGCTAATCGGCTCTTGCTCATGCTCCATCACGGGAATCGTGCGCTGCAACTCGGCAAAGAGTTCATCCAACATTGGCGCGGTCAACTCGCGCGCATTGAGTTCAGTTTTGACCATGCGCATGCCGCAGCAAATGCCCGTGTCCACCGCGCGCGGAATGATCATATCTTTGGCCGCGACCACGGTTCCGGTCGGGCTGAGATTGCGGCTCTTGCGATGCACATCTGGCAACACGGCAACGTGATGCACGAGGCCGCGCGCTTGCGCGAGATCATGCAACTGCGCAACCGTGTCGTCCTCCGGCATGAGTTCAGGCGTGAGGAAAAATTTGAGGGGAACACTGTGGTTTGTGACAAGAGATTCGAGAGGGACGGCCATTGCTGTGGTTCCAAGATGAAAGTTCAAGAAGCGCTTGTGTTCGATGTGATGCCTTTACGAACAGGTTTGCAGAATATCCTCCACCACGGCTTGCACGCCCGCATTGCGATCAATGCCAAGCTCGAAGCAACGTGCGCGCTGCGTGAGTTTGCGCATGACTTCCACACGTTGCGCGGCGCGACCGGCTTGTGGCCAATGCATCTCGAGCGCGGCAGCATACCACGCGAAATCATCCAACTCGCGCGTGAGGCGATTCATGGCAATCATCTTTTCCGCGGCCAAGCCCGGCGGCAAAGGCCGCACATAACGCTGCGCCGTGAATTGCGGAAGAAACAATGCGCTCGGAATTACTTTCGCGCCGGCGCTCGTCTGCGCGACATGAAACATATCTTTATCCTTCAAGCCCTCGGGAAATTTCATGCGCACCAAGCCCGACGGATTCGCACCCAACATCGCGAGACTGCCTTCATCCATGCGAATCGGCTCCACGCAAGGATAGATGAAATCGCCGTCGGTGAAAATGATATTCTCCGAAACGAGCGCAAGCCCGGCGCGTTGCATGAGCGCGACGCACGTCGTCGTTTTGCCCACGCCGCCAAGCCCGCCAATCATCACGCCGCCGTGCGCGCCGGCCAATGCCGAAGCGTGCAGAATCGTCCAGCCGCGCAGCGATTCCAAATACCACATGATCGGATAGTAAACCAAATAGCTCATCAAGCTGAAGTATCTTTTATACTCATATTCCGGCAGGCTTTCGAGCTTTTCTTTTTTGGGATGAAAACAATACGCCACGTCAAAGCGCCAATAATCCGTTTCACGACGAAAGCGCAATTGCAAACCCTTCATGCGCAGCGTGTCGAGCCAAATCAACTCATCCGCGTTGCCGAGCATGCGCTTGCCGATTACGGCGAGCGGTTGCGTACTGGCAAACGGATTGGCTTCTTCATTCCATTCGCCCTGGGTCCAATCGCAATACACGCGCACTTTGGCGGCGAACGAGGGCGCTTCAGTTTGGTCGTGCAAATGCTCGCGCGCATATGCGAGCAATGGCGCATGATTCGAATCGAGCGTCAGATGCACGCCGTGCATGCACACGCCGAGAGGAGAGTTGGTCGTCATGTTCTGCGATTCGTTTTTTAAATCTAGCAAAGAGAGTCCAAAGAAAAGCTCTGCCGCCGAGCGACGCCGAAGACACCGAGCTTCACCGAAAAAAACTTTTATTCGGCGACACTCCGTGACTTCGGTGCATTTCGGCGGATGCGCTTTTCTTGTTTGATTCCGACGCCGCTGCCTTTCATATTCCAGCCGTCGACGTCTCAAGCGGCGCGCTCTTCCTGCGGAGAGAGCAACGGCAAACGCAGCGTAAACGTCGAGCCTTCGCCCAATACGCTCTGCACAGCAATATCGCCGCCGTGCGCGCGCACGATGTGCCGCGCCAGCGTTAGGCCGAGGCCCATGCCGCCCTGTTGGTTCGTGCTGAGGCGCTGATCCACGCGATAAAAATCTTCAAAAATTTTCGGCAACTCTTCGGGCGCAATGCCGAGGCCGCGATCTTGCACTTCGACCAAAAGTTGCGTCGCCTCGCAATACGCGCGCACGCGAATCTCTTTGTTCTCTTCGCTATACTTCACCGCATTGCTCAAAAGATTGAGCAGCGCTTGCGTGATCGCATCCGCATCCAAACGCATTTCCGGCAAATCGTCCGGCAAATCAATTTCAAACCGAAAGCCTTGCGCTTCCGCATGCGGGCGAAACGCTTCGCAGGCCGCGCGCAGCACGGCGCTTGGCTCTTCATATTCAAAACGATATTGCTTTACCCCGCGCTCGATTTGGGCGAAGTCCAAAGCATTCTCGATCAAGCGCGTGAGGCGATCGCTTTCGCGGCGAATCACGCCAATATATTGCTGCGCTTTGTCGCGCTCGAGCTTCGCGGGTGCGACGAGTTGCATCTCCAACAGCTCGGCCAGCATTTTGATTGAAGCGAGCGGCGTGCGGAACTCGTGCGAAACGTTCGAAACAAAGCCGGATTTCATGCGCGAGAGATAAGCCTCGTGCGCGGCGCGGCGAATGAACCAAAACGCGCCGAACAAAATGCTCAACAGCAAGAGCGCGATGAACCACAATCCCAGCGTCGTGCGAAAGTCCCAGCGCCGCTCCCAACGCGCGGCATTGTTGAGATAAACCGCGACTTGCCAAAAATCAAACGGCGGCGCGAGCGTTTGTTGCGCAATCACCTCGGAAAGCGGGCGCGGTGCGCCCAGTACGGTTTCGCTGCGCTCATTGATCAACGCAATATTCACGCGCTCGCTGCCTTTCAAATCGCGCGTGAGCTTGGGCAAGAGCCGGGCGCGCAAGTGCGCCAAATTAATTTCGAACCCAACCAAGCCGTTGATAAAAGCGCCGCTCGCATCGGGCAAGTAATGATATGCCAGCAGAAACTGCTCCTCCGCGGTGGCGTCGGAGATATAACGAAATCGCGCACGATAGCGGCTGCGTTCGAGCATGAACTTGTTCAGCTCGCCTTCGAGCAATTGCACGAAGTATTGCCGGCCCACGTGCTTCTTCGCGCGCTCGGCCCACGCTGCAAATTTTTCCTGCAAAGCCGCGGCGTTTTCAAGCTGCGGCGCCACGAGCAGGCGTTTGGCCAAAAGCTGAATCTGATCGTGAAAGTAAGAATACTGCTGCATGCTGATCGCATCGCTGCGTTCCCACAACTCTTCTTGCAAACGCAGCAACGTTTCCAGCGCTTGGCGATCGCGCCCCAAATTTTCCTCGCACGTTGCGATTTGAAATTGCGCGAGAAAACGCAAATACATATTGTCGAGATCGCGCACTTCCGCATAGGTGGCAAGCACGTATTGAAAAGTAGCGAGCGCATCTTCCCACTCGCCGCGCTTTTGTTGCACGCGCCCGATGAAGCCTTCCGCCATGCCGCGCAGTTGCGGTTGCGTGACGCGTTGCAAAATTTCGCGATATGCCTTCAGCGCGCCGTTCAAATCACCGGCATTGTATTCTAAATCATCGCCGTATTCGACGAGTTCGCGAAACGCGCGATGTTCGCGCAGAAAATTTTCATCCTTCGCGAGCGGCGCCGCAGCATTTCGCCCAGGCGTAGCGAGCGTAAAAACGGAAGCAATGAGCGAGTCTTTCGCCAATGTCGCTGCAATGCGGTCGCGCGCATCGCTCTTAATCAAATCGTGAATCGTCGCGGACCATTGCCGCTCTAAGCCGCGTAGGTCTTCATCCAAACTGCGCGCGGCCAACTCGGCAAATTGGCGATAGCTTTCCTGCAAACGCTCGGAGGAAAGCGCCTTTTCATTTTCCAACGCGCGCCAACTCAGATAGGCCAACAATCCGCTCGGCACTAAAATCAATCCGAGAAAGATCAGCACCATTCGCATTTCCGTGCGGCGTTGGCGCACTTTGTTCAACCACACCACAAACCCGTTCATCCCGTCACACCGTTTGCTTTGTGTTCGTAGAAACGCCTTCAGGCGTCAGATGTTCTTCGTTCAGACAAATGTTTGAGCCTATTGCAAGTGTATTTTCAAGCGAAGGGACGTTTGTCGTGACGCCTTATGAGTTTTGATTCTCAAAATCGATAGTCACCCTCAAAAACTGTCATTCAGAAGGAATCTTTTTACTCGCTGGAGATTCTTTCCAGTACTCAAAAAGATTCCTTCTGAATGACAGGATACGCGTAGTGTACCTCGTTGCCGATTTTGATCGTCAAATTTCATAAGGCGCTACTACAAACTTCTCTCACGGCAACGCGGCCGCAAGCTCATCCAACGCAAAGCCCTCCGGTAGATCCTGCGTGAGAGCGAGCCCTGCTTCTGCAAGCGTGAGCATGCGCGCGGCTTTCTCTTCGCAGTCATCGTGAAAGTGACCGACGTATTTGCTCGCTTGCTTGTTGATCATCAAACTCGCAAAGAACCAGAGCACAATGACCGGCGACACCGCAGCACGCGAGGCGCGCGCATAGCCTGCAAGAAAACCGTGCGCAATCTCGCGGCGCAACTCCGGCGCGATGCGCTCTTGCGCTTCGAGATAATAGAGCGAAGTTAAAAAATTCGCGATGTCATAGGCCGGATCGCCGAGCCGCATGCTGTCGAGATCGAGCAACACGAGTTCGTCATGGCGCAAGAAAATGTGATTCAAACGATAGGTGCCGTGCAACAACGCCGGTGCGCACGTACTCGCCCAACGCTGCTTTTCGAGCGCAGCAAACAGGCTGCGCAAACGCGGACGCATGTGCGGCAACACTTGCGCAATGTCGCGCATGGCCTCGCGATTTTCGCGCAGCTCGCTGCTATAGGAGACGCGTTTGCGCACGCGCTTCTCCGCGCGATGCAACACCGCGAGCAACTCGCCCACGCGCGGCATCATGCGCGCGATCTCCAATTCCGGAAGCAATTGTTTGAGATTGTTGCCCGGAAGATATTCAATAAACACCATCGCACGCGCTTCAATCCAACCGAGCGCGCGCGGCACGCGAAACGGCACGTGTTCCAATTGCGCCAACGCGTGCTCCAACGAAAGCAGATTGCGATAAAGACGCTTTGCCTTCGTGCCGTCGCCCACTTGCTTGGCAACGAAGCAAAATTCTTTTTGCTCGCCGGCGGCATTGCACAACTGTGCGCGGCACAGCGCGGTGAAACGACGCTCGGGCACGTAGCGCAACGGTTCGAGCGCAACGGCTTGCACGCGCCAATCTTTTCCGTGTAATGCGCCGAACGAAACTTCGTGTAAATGTTCCGGCAACCAGGCTTGCATCTCTTCGGCAGAGAGCAACGCGAGCTTGCGATCATTCGGAAACGCGGCGAGAATCAAACCGACTTCCGGAAGGAGCACCACGCTGCGGCCGATTGCGGGTTGCAGCTTCGCCTTCTTCGCAAAGGATTTGTATTCCTCGGCGAGATCATCCATGCGCACCAAATAGCCGACATACAATTGCTCGCGCGGCGCAGCAATGCCGTTGAGCGCAACGGAATAGAGCATGGTCACGCCCTTTTTCGTTTCGCGCACTTGCTCCACGAGCACTTCTTCGACTTTTCCTTCCGACTCGTGCTCGCGCCACAATGTCGATTGCAAATGCTCGCGCAACCACGCGGGATCAAGCGCGCGCGCCAAACGCGAATCGGGTTTGCCGTTTTCGATGAACATGGAAATTTGCTTCCGAAGTGATTACTGAATTGCGCGTGCTCGTAGTGATGCCTTTAGGCATTCTCATTGCAGAACGTCGAAGCCGTTGAGCATCGTGCTTAGGCTTTTAATAAACGCATGAAGCAACGGGGCCTTGCTTTATACGATGGATCTCAAATCGCTTACAGTTGCTTGAAGAGGACGCCTGAAGGCGTTACTACGAACAGACTAAACGCGCCGCAGGCCGGCTTCCGTGAATTGCATGCGCAACTCTGCGAGCACGTTGCGCACGTCGTCATGCTCCGTGATGGAACGCAAAGTTGCGGTGTCCAAATTTTCCTGCCAGCGCCGATCGACAAAATTCGTTTGACGATGAGCCGCGTAAAAATTTTGCTCCGACGCGCGCGAGCCTTGCAAGAACGCAGAGGTCGCGCCGTTTTCGCCGGGACCGTGATGTTCGAAACGCCAATACTCCTTCTGCTCCGGCTCATAAATCAAGCCGAGCCACGTGTTCAACTTAATGAGCGCTTCATCGGTGTTTTCGGCGAGTTCGTTATAGCTCACGCGATACGCGTCCAAATTGTTTTCGGCAATGAACGTCGCGATCTCCGCGTTGCGGTCGATCCACTTGTCAAACTCCTCCGCGCGATTACGAATCGC
This sequence comes from bacterium, assembly GCA_041918175.1. Lineage (GTDB taxonomy): Bacteria > Zhuqueibacterota > Zhuqueibacteria > Zhuqueibacterales > Zhuqueibacteraceae > JABWAN01. The sequence continues at coordinate 51,448 of JAYRWE010000115.1, read as the reverse complement.
GAGCGAGTAATAAATCGCGCGCGGGTCTTTGATCAAATGCACATACTTGTGTTGAAAGCTCGCATCGTTGAGCATGCGCGCGTTCCACTTCACGCGCTTGGAATTATCCACGAGCACCGGCTTGCCGACGCGTTCGAGCAAGTAGCCATGAATCTCTGAAGGATGAATTTGCCGCGCGTCATGCAAATAGGGGCAGGCACGCCCTTGGTTCGTACACAACGCGCATGGCCGAAAATCTTTCTTCGAATAAATCTTATTCAACTCGCCGAGATAAAACGCCTGCGAGTGGCTGCCAAGCACGAGCGAAAGCCACGTCGAGCCGCTGTAGTTGTGCGAGAGAATGAAGACTACGGTTTTGGGCATTGCACTCATAAAGAGAAAATCTCTTGCCGGTTGCTTTGAAATAACAATTAAAAGCCTTCCTATTCTTTGAATCGCGAATCGACGCAGACAAGCCGCGGCCAAATTGGAAAAGCATCTCCCTCCGAATTTCGCCGAAGTCACCGATGGTCGCCGAGTGAAAGCTTTTTTCGGTGACGCTCGGTGGCTTCGGTGCTTCTCGGCGGAAAGGTCATTGCTCTTTTCGATTCCGAAGAGACTAGACGTAACCCAACTCTTGCAGCAGCGGTGCGCCGATCGCAATCGCTTCTTTTAACTCCTCGTGATTTTGTTTCCATTTTCCCATGCGCGCCGCGGAGGCGTTTGCCATTACCCACTCGCGCGCTTGCGGGCGATAGGGCACTTCCAAAAACTCGAAGACTGTTCCCAAAGTCTCAGCGGGGCGCGAGCACAAGTCTTCATACTTCACCTCCAAATAACGTCCCACATACTTTCGCCCGCGCATGCCGAAACGCACGGCCGTGACCCAATGCTGCATCTCGATTTCGTTGCGATACTCTTCAATCAATTCGTGCGAAAGCGGCTGGCCGCGATAATGCGAAAGATGCTCATCGCCAAACACCATCAAGCGATTATACGGATCATCGAGTTTGCGCATGCGCGAGTCAAGGCGCGAGAGCATGGTGTCGCGGCCGTCGCGAATCAAATGCACGACTTTCGCTTCGGGATAGGCGTCCATCGTAATTTCCACCATGAAAGTCGTGACCGCGCGCTTCCAACCAAAGGCGACGTGCTCCGCCGGATTGGGGCAGTGATTCTTTGATGCCTCGACCAACGCGCGCATCTTTTCTCGCACGTTCTCTTGCTGCGCCGACGTCATGTTCGGATAATGAAATCCGGCATACGCCAACTCGCGCACAGCCGGAATGCGTTGCGAAAATTCCATGTCGTCTTTGGTTTTTTCGTTGGTCACGCCCATCCAAAAGCCGTTTTGGAAAAATGCTTCCGCGAGCAAACGGCCGCCGGAGTGGCCGCGACAGATAATGGGAAAAGGACCTTTCATGATCGTCGCCTCTTGTGAAGTTCGAGGTGGTGCAAATTTTAATCGGTGCCACTCAGCGGCAAAGCTTTTCCACCGAAATGCGCCGAAGTCACCGAGTGTCGCCGAGAAAAACTTTCAAAATATTATCCTGAGTTTGATTCTCTAATCCGCATAAAGATTATAGCCAAACGCGCCCGCGCTATATGAGCACGCGGCTCGGAGGCACTCGCGTTCTTGCTCCGTTAGTGCAGCACTTGCATCTTCCAGCGCTTGCAAGTGCGACGCGACGTTGGGCAATTCCACATTTTGCTCGACGAACAACGTCGCGCCAAGATGCGCAAGCACGGCCGCGGGATGTTCGAGCACGTCTTCATAGCGCATGATTTGAATGCGCTCGTCGTGCGTATCCGCAAGGCCCGCGAAGTAATTCCACAAGCCCGCGCGCTGCATCATCGGCTCCATGAGCTTTTGCAACTCGGCCAATTGCTGCTGTCGATGCTCCGCGAGATTGGGCGCATGCACGCCCGCGAGACGGTCCGTTTCGAGCATGCCGGCCTCTTTCAACGAAGGCGAAGTGCTCCACTGCGCGAGCGTGGTGAGCGGATTGCGCACGAGGATAAACAGCAGCGCATCCGGAAAAGTTTTTAAGAGCGCATCCACATGCGCCAAACAACTCGCCGCGTGCTGCGTGGCGAGAATGGCATTCGTGTCGCGCGCACGCTCGACCTCGTTCTGCGCGCGCCAATTTTTGACCGCTGCGGCCCACTCTTCGAATGAGGCAAACTCGCTCGCCGGCTTTGGTTCCGGCTTCACGGTGACGTGCGGCAATTTCGCGAGCAAAGCCGCAAAGAGAGACGCGCCGCTATGCGGAATCTCAGTTATAAAAACCGGCCGGCGCCGGGTTTCCGACGTGCTCTCCCCTTTAACCAAAAAATGCTTTGCGCTTTGATTGTTTTCCCAGAAAGACGATTGCGGTTTGAGGCGCTCCACTTCCGAAGGCGTTTCATCCAATCCTTCGAGCGCAAAGAGCAATTTATGCCACGAAGATTCTTGCTCAAAAATCTCATTCAGGTTAAAACGTTTGTAGAGTTGATAAACTTCATAGAGCAGGTATGGCGTTTTCATTAAACGCGAGGCATTGCCATAATGAAAGAGGTGGCCGACCATATAGCCGCAATTGCCATTAAAATTTTTCAACCGCCGGCCCGTAAGCGCGAAGTTGAAACGACTATCGAGCAGCGCGCACTGGGCCTGCAAACGATAGGGCGCAACGGAAAGTCCGATCTGCGCCGTGCCCAACTTTTTGAGCCGCAACGCCTCGGCGTTTTGATGAATGGTCAAACACGTGTCGATCAAACATTTTGAAAAATCCAGCGCGGGATCGACGAGAATCACCGCGGCGCTGAAATAGGGCGGGCCCCATTCGTGGCTATCCGAAGCCGGCCAGCGCATGCGGGGAACGGGCATGTCGAACAAACGATAAATCGGTTTCCAATCTTCGGGATCAGCGGAGAAGGCTTGTTGGAATCCGCATTTGGCGGCGAAGGGGCGATTGCGATAGGATTGCAAACCTTCGAGCGAGCGCCGCACAATGATGTCGCTGTCTAAAAAAAGAATGCGGTCGCCTTGGGGGTGAATGTTGAAAGCGTTGAGCTTGTTGAAAACTTTATACTCGTCGGAAATTGGATTTCGAAATTGATACCATTTCGCGCCGAGATCGTCGAGAAAGCGCCGCGTGGCCGGCGAGATCGTGCCGTACTCTTCATGCGGGATCGGCTCGATAACGTGGAGATAGGCTTGCTCGCCGCAATGATTGCGCACCGAGGCCGCGAGCAATGCGGCCTGCGCTTCTAAATCGCCCGCTTGGCAAACGAAAACGACGTCCAGTTTCATGAGGTGCTCGAAGTTGAGGTTCCGAGTTGCGCTTGTCGTAACGCCTTACGCTCGTAGTAACGCCTTTAGGCGTAATGCGTTGATATTGACCCGAAAGTTTGAAGCGAGTAAAATTCCAACGTTTGACGCCTGAAGGCGTTACTACGAACTTTACGAACGTCAATCTTTATAAAGATGATACCCAAACGCGCCGGCGTTGTTGCTGCAGATCGAGCGAATGCATTCTTTGTCCCACGCGCTTAAAGAGCCGGCTACTGCATGCTCGTTGCGTTGAAAATTCGTTTGCGGCAAATTCAACTCGCGTTTGGGAAAGAGGCAGCCATAAGCATGTCGCAAAATTGCAGAAGTATTTTTTTGCAAATCTTCATAGCGAAAAATGTGAACCGCAGGATCGTGCAATCGTGCGAGATCGGAGAAATAATCCCACAATCCCGCGCGCTTCATGGCAACATCTTGCAAACGCTGCAACTCCGCGAGGCTTTCGCGCTGCGCTGCGCGAAGACTTGATACGGCCACACCAGCCAACTCATCTTCTTCAATGAATCGTGCCTCGCCATATGCGGGTTGATTCAACCAATGCGAAATCGTGTCAAACGGATGGCGCACCATCACAAAAAACGTTGCGTGCGGAAACGCGTCGAGCATGCGTTCGAGGTGCGAGAGATAGCCGAGCGTGTGCTTGGTGGCGAAAATAACATCTGATGATGTTTGCGCTCCACAGCACTCCTCTCGCCATTTCTTCCATGCGCTTTCGAAAGCTTCAAAATTCTCAGAATGAAAAAGCTCTGCTTTGATTTTCGGCTCATGCAGCACTGCAATGTTCGGCAACTCCGCGAGCAGCGCAGCGAGCCGGCTTGCGCCGCTGCCGGGAATGCCGGTGATGAAGGCAGCGCGGTTCGAGGGCTGAGGGCTGTGGGCTGAGGGCGAAGGAGAGGGAGCGTTTGACGTCACCTCTTGCTCATGTTGCGTTGTCACAATAAACAACAACGAATGAGGCTTCATCTCCATCGGTTCGCGCTTGAACGACTTGAGCACTTTCTGCCCGCCTTCCGACAAAGCCAGAATCTCTTCCAACTGAAAATCTTTGACGAGCTGCCACACTTCGCGATGAATGACGGGATCGACCGTCAAATTTTTGGGATTGAAATAATGCACGACGTGCGCTTCTTCCTCGGCCCAAGCGCGGCGCGTTTGCAGCCAACCTTTGCTCAAACCAAAATTGAAGCGCTGATCCAAGAGCGCGTATGAAATATTGCGGCGATAAAGCGCGACGGGCAAACCCACTTGCACGGTGCCGCGATTTGCCATTTGCACACGTTCTTCAAAATGAATGCGGCGACACGTGTCAATCCACAACTCGGAAAAATTCAAAGCAGGATCGACGAGGATCACGCCGGCATTGAAATAGGGCGGCGCCCATTCGTGACTATCCGAGCCGGGCCAGCGCATTTCCGGCACGGGCAAATCAAACAGCCCATATGCCGGTTGCCAATCTTCCGCGCGGCAAGAGAAGCGTTGCTTGTTGCCGCTCTTCGCCGCAAACGGTCGCGAGAAGTACGATTCCAACGGCGCAAGCGAACGCCGAATGATAATGTCGCTATCCAAAAAAAGAATGCGGTCGCCGCGCGGCTCTATGTTGAAAGCGTTGAGCTTGTTGAAAATTTTATAATCGTCGGAAATCGGATTTGCAAACGAATACCAACTCACGCCGAGGCCGTCTAAAAATTTTCGCGCCGCGGGAGAAACGGAGCCATAGACCTCGCGCGGACTCGGCTCCAGTGCGTGCAGATGCACTGCGTTGCCGCAAACGCGGCGCAGCGAGGCCGCGAGCATCGCGCTCATCACTTCCAACTCGCCTTGTTGGCACACGAAGACGATGTCGAGGGTCATATGGCTTTGATGAAGTTCAGAAAGTTTGGTTCTGTGTTGATTAGTATGGGTAACGAAGGCTAAAATCCTAAAACCCTCTTTATCGTGCTTTTCCCAACGCCGAAGGCGTTGCAGAGGAAAGCCCAGGGTGCCCAGCTTCTGGGCACCCTGGGTAACAAGCCGTCAGTCTCTAAGAACCCCAACGGGGTTCAATAACTTTGCATTAAGGCATGTGAATCCGTTACAAAAGATATTGAGGAATCAGGTATTGAACCCTTTCAGGGTTCTTGGAGATTGTGACCCTGATCCCAGGGTGCGCTTCGCGCTACCCTGGGCTTTATCATTCAACGCCTTTGGCGTTTTCGTAAGCGCACCTGCCCACATGAAACAGCATAGAACCGAAAATTTTTTAGTGCTACACAAGGATCAATAGCGCGCACTGAGAAGCGAAGAGTTTTCCGCGTGCGCTTTTAATCTGTGTGATGCCAGTTCTTTTAGATTGTTACTGCGCCAGCCCTAACTCCGCTTTGCGCGCTTTGAAGTGGCCGCTGTAGCGATCCGTGACCACGGCTTTGAGCGCTTTATAACGTTTGCCAAAGAACTCGCGTTTGGTCCAGCGCGCAAGATGCGGATAGTGCATAATATAATTTTCAAACACGCGCGCGAACTGTTCGAGATTCGCTTTGAAATCTTCCTTCGGATTGTCGCTGTATTGCAACGGCAAACTCGGTTCGATGCAAAGCTTGAGGCCGATCAAGCCGGAGCCGGAATCGACGATGAACGCGGGCAAGACTTTCGCGCCGGTGCCACGCGCGAGGCTCACCGAGCCGGTGGCGAACGCCGTGCGCACGCCGAGCAACTTGCCTTCGACGACATTGCTCGCGCGCAAACCGTCCGCGGTGAGAATGACGATTTCATTCTTTTGCAGCTTTTGCACGAGCGGCCGAATGTTCAAGCCGGTCGGCAGATCGTTTTCTTCTTCAACTTTAAACTCCGGGATCTTGAACAAACGATCGTGCAGGAAGCGGCCAAACTTCGAGAGCGGGTCGGGCTTGTCTTTGGGAAGCTGCGAGCCGACGATCCATGCGGGATAATTGTGCAAACGAAGAAAGTGTCTGATCTGCCGGCTATAGCCGTAATGCGCAGTGAGCAAGATCGCGCCTTTGCCTTCGGCGAGCGCCGCGTCCAAATGTTGCAAGCCTTCGAGCGGGCAACTTTTCGCAAAAGCAAAGCCCTGAATCTTGCGCCAGATTTTGCTGAATTGCAGCCGCTCCAAATGCATGAAATGTTGCCGCGCGATCGTGCGAATTTCCTGCGCGCTCTTTTCCTCGCCGAAAACGTTGGTGAGATTTTTTATGACTTCGGAACGCTCGCGGGAAACGAACGAGAGCACAAAGCCTTTCATGCGCGCAAACAAAAACAAAAGCGGCACAGGCACGAGGAGATAAACGATCTTCAGCGCCAGCCAAGCGATCGCCCGAGAGAGATCACTCACTCTAAAATTTTGACTCATGATGCTTGTGCTTCCTCACACCGATTAAATTTGATCGCTGCTTTTAAACAAAACTTTCCGCCGAGCGACTCCGAAGTCACCGAGTGTTGCCGAAAAAAGCATTTCTTGTTTAGCTCCGGCTCGTTCGGGTTATGCGAATTATAGAGTCTGAATTTTGCATTGGTGAAATCGCCAACCTCCGCCTGATGCTGAAGCATCAGGCTAAAAGGTGGAAGCGATCTAAAGATCGCTAATCACCCGTAGGGTGGTAGCCAACTTTAGTTGGCTTGCATCTCCTAGCCTGATGATTCATCATCAGGCGATGGCTCAGAACAAATTCTAAGAAGTTTTTTTCGATGACGCGCAGTGCCCTCTGCGCATTTCGGCGGGAAAGCTTTGCCGCCGAGCGACACCGAAAGCACAGAGCTGCGCTGAATACCTTGGGGTGCATCGCAACGCCGCCTTATGCTTTTTTACGATGATCGATAAAACGCTTTGCTTTTAAATCAAAACGCGGAAGCGTGCCCAGCGGCACGGGCTTCACCGACACGCGCAGGCCGAGGCCGTTGCGAATCGCGTTGCCGACCGCATTCGCCACCGACTCGGGTTCGCTCGAGTTGGCTTCGACGCGAATCTCCATTTCATCTAACTCGCCTTGCCGATAAACATCCACGGTAAATTCGCCCACGTCGGCAAAACCGCGCACGATGTTTTCCACCGCGCTGGGAAAAACGTTGATGCCGCGCACGATGAGCGTATCATCCACTCTGCCGATGACGCCGCCATCGAGACGATGAAACGAGCGCCCGCATTCACACGCCGCGGTTTGCAAGCGCACATGATCGCCGGTGCGATAGCGAATCACCGGCATGCCCGTGCGACCAAGATTCGTGACGACCAACTCGCCTTCATGCGCGGCGTTGCCGGTGATGGGATCGATCACTTCGCAAATAAATTCGCCTTCGTTCAAATGCACGCCGGCTTGCGCCATACATTCATAACCCCACGCGCCGACTTCGGTGGCGCCGGCGTGATCGTAACAACGCGCGCCCCAAGCGGATTCGATGCGCTGCTTCGTTGCCGGCAAACTCGCGCCGGGCTCGCCCGCGTGAATGGTGATGCGCACGTTGGAGTTTTTAATGTCAAGCCCCTCTTGCTCCGCGACTTCCACGAGGTGCATCGCATATGTCGGCGTGCACACCAACACCGAAACGTCATTCACCACGATGGCGCGCACGCGTTGATGCGAAGACATGCCGCCGCCGGGAAACGAGAGCGCTCCGATGAGGCGCGCGCCTTCGTAGGCGCTCCAAAAGCCGATGAACGGGCCGAAGGAAAACGCGAAGAAGATGCGGTCCATCGCAGTGACGCTCGCGGCCTTATACACCGCGGCCCAACAGCGCGCCCACCACTGCCAGCTTTCATCCGTGTCCAAGCAGCGCAGCGGCTCGCCCGTGGTGCCCGAGGTTTGATGAATGCGCGTGTAGCGTTCGCGCGTGTACGTGAGGTTCGTGCCGTACGGCGGATGCTCGGCCTGGTCATTGGTCAATTCGAGCTTCGTGGTAAACGGCAGCCGCCGCAAATCGTCGAGCGTTTGAATGTCTTCCGGCTGGCGCACGCCGGCTTGACCGAGCTTGCGGCGATAAAACGCATTGCCGTTCAACACCGGTTCGAGCAGCAGTTGAAATTTTTTCAACTGAATTTGCGTGAGCGCTTCGCGGCCAATGGTTTCGATGAATGGGTCGAGATAGTTGTTCTGCATGGTGCTCGTCCTTAATGATGAGACGGCAAGCGATCTGCAACCGGCGCGAACTTTTCCGTGATCAGCATGATCGGCTGCCCGCCGGCAACGATACGATAGGTGCGGCTGAGAAACTCGCGGCCGGCCAAATGCCGAAAATCTTCGGGCAAACGTTTGGGGCGCTCCATGCCGTACCACAATAATTCTCGCCGCGTTTCAACTTGAGTGTTGAGCAAAATTTTTCCCAAGCCTTGGCCGTGGACTTCCAAACTTTCGCGCACGGCATGCGGCAATCGTTCGGGCACCACGAGCGAAGCGGCGTATGCCAACGGCGCTTGTCCGTAACGGCTGCGCAACAATACTTCGCGCGCAATGACACCCGTGCCCGCGGCAGCTTCAAGCCAGTGATGCTCTTCCGTGAGCGTTTGCGTCATTTGGCTGAGGCGAATAATTTCCACCGGCTCCAGCGTGTAAGCTTCGATGAATTTCGTCACGGTGCCGTCGATCATGAGCAACGCGCGTTGATAGGGCGTGAGCGCGCGCAGATTGACTTCGCCGAGTTGCTCCGGCCGCGAGGCTTGCGCCACAAACAACTCGCGCAAAGGATCGAACGTCCGCTCTTTCTTTGCAGGCATTGCTTCAAAGGTGTGTGTGCTCGGGTTCATGCTTGCCTCCTGCGGATAAGCTGTAACTCAAAACTCATCGCCAACAGATGAAAGCGCTTTTAGCGGCTGGGTGATTTCTATCCGTTGGAAAATTTTTATTGCTCTTGCGCATGCAATCACGCTTGCGCCGGAGCCGCCATGGTGCGACCGACCGCGTGCGCGACCAACTTTACTTCCGCCAGCAACTGCGCGAACTGCGGCGGCGTGAGCGATTGCTCGCCGTCCGAGAGCGCGGTCAAAGGGTCGGGATGCACTTCAATGATCAAACCGTCCGCGCCCGCGGCTACGCCGGCTTTGCTCACGGGTTTCACCAAACTGGCTTTGCCCGTGGCGTGGCTCGGGTCCACGAGCACGGGCAGATGCGACAACTCGTTCAGCAAAGGCACGGCCTCGACGGCGAACGTGTTGCGCGTATAGGTTTCGAATGTGCGAATGCCGCGCTCGCAGAGCATAACGTTGTGATTGCCATGCGAGAGAATGTATTCTGCGCTCATGAGCAACTCTTCAATCGTCGACGTCATGCCGCGCTTGAGCAACACGGGCATGCCGCATTCGCCCACGGCGTGCAGCAACGCATAGTTCTGCATGTTGCGCGTACCGATTTGCAGCACGTCCGCATATTTGCTCACGAGCGCAACTTGCTCGGGCGACATCACCTCGGTGACGATGCCGAGGCCGGTTTCTTCTCGCGCGAGCGCCAACAGCTTCAAACCTTCCTCGCCCATGCCTTGAAAACTATACGGCGAAGTGCGCGGTTTAAAAGCGCCGCCGCGCAACAGGCGCGCTCCGGCTTTTTTCACGGCCCACGCAGTATCGAGCAATTGGTTTCTGCTTTCAACCGAACACGGTCCCGCAATCGTCACGATTTCATTGCCGCCGACTGCGCAGTTATAAATCGGGATGACGGTTTTCTCCGCTTTGAAATCGCGGCTCGCAAGCCGAAACGGTCGGCGCATGGGCACGACGCGCTCCACGCCGCGCAAGCCGGAGAGCGCCGCGGGATTGAGCGCTTGCAGATTGCCTTGCAAGCCGATGAGCGTTTGTCCCGCGCTCTGCGTGACGTGCGTTTTCAAACCCAAACTTCCGGCGCGGCACACGACGTAATCAACATCGTTTTCCGCGGCGCCTTCTTTCATGACGATGATCATGAAGCACCTCTTGCAATGACCTTTATTCGCACCGCGCTCTTAAACGCAGAATAAAATTCTGAAAGTTTTTCTCGGCGACTTCGGTGGCAAAGCCTTTCCGCCGAACAACGCCGAAGTCACCGAGTTTCACCGAAAGCAGCCTTTCGGCAAACGAGCTTTTCTTGTTTAGCTCCGGCGCGCCGGCTTATGCGTTGAAGCGAATCAACGGCCGCAATTGTTGGCGAATGCAGCTCAAATCGCGCGGCGGCGTTGCGGGTTGAAACAAACCCTCGGCTTGCCATTTCTCCGGGTGCATGCTGATGGCCCAGGCATTCAACCAAATCGGCTCGGGGAAATCGCGCAGACGCTCGGGCATCGCGTCTTCCACGGCGAGCAGGAAGATGACCTGCGCCATTTCTTCGATGCGTTCCATGTTGAAGAGATGATCGTCAACCAGCTCTTGCGCGCTCTTGCCGCCGCTCAAATTGCGATTGCGCAAATCCAACAACAGTTGAATTTTGAGGAAGTCGATAAACTCGAAAGTGCTGCGCCCGTGAGACTGCGCCTGCCAATCGACGAACAAGCGATGCATACTTTGCGCGAGCATAAAGTAGCTGGCTTTGGCTTTGCGAATCTTCATGCTCTTTTCGTGATCTACGAAGATCGAATTATAAATCTGCGGGGCCAAGAGCGCCCAGCCCGCGGCTGTGTCCCAAATGATTTTCGCAGCCATCACCACGGGATTGGCGAAGAGCGGATAACCGACTTGAATATTGCGCGTGAGCGCTTCGTTCAAACCGATAATAGACCAATTATAATTCGTCACCACGCTGGGCGTGAGTTTGCCTTCGCGATCGAGCCGAATCATGTCCGCGGTCATGGAATTGGAAATGCCGATGATGTCCGTGGCCGGCGCATACAGCGGATCGCCGAACACGCCCGCTTCGCCCACGCACGCCCAACGCCCCTCGGAGAAAACACGATGCGAAGAATAGCTGTATTCGCGCATGCACATGAAATCCATCGGCTCACGATCCGCGATGTATTTTCCCAACGCCGGCTCATACTTATCGAGCCACTTCTGCGCCTGGCTGTGCGTGTTATATGTGCTGAACGGATGAATGTCTTCCAACGCGACAATGCCGATGCTCGTGCTATCCGAAGGCAGCGGAATGATCCACACCCAATAGCCGCGGCCCATCAAATGATTGGTGGAGAAGTAGCGAATATTGTCGGGCACGCGACGATGCCAACGCTCCACATTTTCCGGGACAAAATTTTCCACGTCGATGCGGCCTTGCAAACGAAACCACACGGCGCTGCACTTTTTGCCGAAGCTTTTGTGCAGCTTCAGCTTCTTCTGCAGCAAACGGCGGCGGCCTGTGGCATCGACCACCCAGCGCGATTTGATTTTATCCGCGCTGCCGCTTTCATAATTTTTATAATAGACTTCGTGGCCGCCGTTGCCGTTCGCCAATTCGATGTCTTGCACGGCGAAACCTTCGAGCATGGTGACACCGGCTTCTTCATTCAAGCGGCGCAGGTCTTCTTCCAAAATGCCGCGATCAACATTGAAAGAAGGAACCACAGGAAAGCGCGTGAGGCCAAACTCTGGGCGGTCTTCAAACGGGCCAGTGGCATCGCCCAGGAAAAAGCGAAAGCCGAGTTTGTAAAAATGTTTTTGGCTCAAGTATTCGCGTAGCCCAAGCGTTTCCGCGAGATAGTATGCGCCCGCTTCCGTAGTCGATTCACCGACTTTGAAAGCCGCGGGCGGAATGGGTCGTTTCAGTTTGTCGATCAGGGCGATGGACATCTCGGGCATTTGCAGCTTGAGTTGCCTCGCCAAAGTGAGTCCGGCCAAGCCGCCGCCGCAAATCGCCACGTCATAAGTTGGTGCTGCCATGTTGCAATCTCCGCGTTGCTAAAAGCGTTTAGATGACAGAAAGATGAAGGACAGAAAAATATAAACTGTTTTTTTATGTCGCTGCTACTGCTCTCGTCTGAACCCAAAGCTCTATTTTTCTGCCTACGCTTTTGCTTTAGTATCTAAGAAGTTGCTACCTGAATTTTGCACCGTGCTCGCGCCGGCCTTCGCTTGATGCTGAAGCATCAAGCTAGGAGGTGCAAGCCCCGTGAACAGGGCTGTCACCCAATTGGCGTTTAGCGATCTTTAGATCGCTTTCAACTTTTAGCCTGATGCTTACAGCATCAGGCGGAGGTCGGCGACATCACGAGTGCAAAATTCAGATTCTAGCTGTATCGCTCCGCCACTGTTCTGCTGCCGCGCTCGCGACGTTTCTCCAGCCACTTTTCGCGCGACCAGCGATAAAGGTGCGGATACCGTTTGACGAACGATTCAAACACGCGCGCAAAATCTTCGATGCTCGGCGCAGTCTCGCCGCGCGGTGAGGTCTCGATCTTTTTGAAGCGCAACGGTGTTTCAATCACGATTCGCAAACCCAGGCCGTTCGGCGTGTCAATCGCAAACACGGGCACGACCGCGGCACCGGTGCCTTGCGCAATGCTCATGAGGCCTTGGGGAAAAGGTATTTGCTGTCCTAAAATTTCGACGTTAATCAAATTTGCCGCGTGCAAGCCGTCGCCTTGAATGAACAAAATCTCGTTGCGCTGCAACACCTGCACGAGCGGCCGGATATTGAGCGTGGCCGCCAAGTCGATGACGTCGTAAGAGTCGCGCGCCACTTGCAAGCGTTGATACATGAACTTGCCGAAGCGCGTAAACTCCGAGCGTTTTTGCTCGCGCTCTTGTTTATATCTGCGGCTATAGCGAAAACCGGCTTTGGGCCCGACAATGGAAATTTTTTAGCCGCGCATGCTGAGCACCGGTTTGATCATGCGCGCATAACCGTAATGCGCCGAGAGCAGAATCGCGCCTTTGCCTGCGGCGAGCGCGGCCTCCAAATTTTCGAGGCCTTCCACGGGCCAGCGCGCGGGATTCTCGAAACCGGGCAACCGCGGCAAGAGGTACGTCAATTCATTCTTCTCGCCATATTGCAAATGCCGGCGCACGATCGCGCGAATCTCACGCTCGCTTTTGCTATCTCCGAAGACCGCGACGAGATTTTTGTAGGCCGCAGTGTGTTGCGACGCCGCGCGCGACTTGTACCAGCCTTTGAGATTGGCCCACAGGAACAAAACCGGCACGGGCGCGACTGTATAAAAAATTTTGCCGCACAGCCAAGCCCCGACTTGGAGCAGATCGCCGAGGCGGAAGAGTTTCTCGTTCATTTTCGGCTTTTATAAAGATGATCGATTTTGTTGGCGAGATACAGATCGCGAAAATAGCGATGGCGCCGTTTGCCGCTCGAAGTTTTGGTCAACACGCCTTTGCGCACCAACATAATGTCGCTCACGGGCACGCCCAAATCCTGGCTGATGCGCTCGTGCATTTCCGCGGCGATCTCATCGTACGTTTTTGCGAGCGGCTCTTGCACCTCCGAAACCACAACGAGGCGCTCCGTGCCCAAGCGGCTTTCGGCCACGCCAAACGCGGCGAAACATCCGGGCCGCAATTCGGCGATGCGCAAGAGAATGCCTTCAAACTCGCTCGGATCAATTTTGCGTCCGCGAATCGTGATGCGCTCGCGCACGCGGCCGGTCCAAAACAATTCGCCGTTGCGCAGATAACCGAGGTCGCCCGTGCGCACATAATTTCCGCGAATGGCCCACGCGGTCTCTTCCGCATCGCCGAAATATTCCACCAGACGCGAGGGCGTATCGAGCATGACTTCGCCCACATGCCCGTCGGGAAGAAAGCTGCCGTCTTCTGCGGCAATTTTGATTTGCAAATGCGGATGCGGCCGCCCCGCGCCCACGAACGTGAGCGTCGGCTTGTCGGTTACGGAGTCAGGCACAAGTTCGGCAATGCGCTCTTCCTGCAACTTCTCCGCCTCGACGCGCTCATACACAAACGTTTGATCGAGCGCCGTGAAAGTTGCGCCGCCGACGTTTTCCGCGCAGCCGAAATTCATTTTCAATGCTTCACGCCGCACGCCGAACGGCGCGAAACGTTCATGAAAAGCGAGCACGGTTTCCAAATGAATCCGCTCCGCGGCGTTCCAAAATTGTTTGACGTGCTCCAAACGCACGCCGGCAAGCTCGGCTTCTTTCACGCGTTGCGCGGCGAGCGCATAACCGAAGTTCGGTGACCACGTAATCGTCGCGCCAGTGTTGTGTAAACCGGTGAGCCAACGCGAAGGTTGCTTCACGAAATCGATGGGACTGAGCATGACGAGCGGCACGCCTTGCGTGAGGCAGAGAAAAAAATTATTGACCAAGCCCATGTCATGATACAGCGGCGTCCAATTCAAACAAACATCCTCGGCGCCTAAATCCATCGCGAGCGTCATGCCTTCGAGCGCGGCGAGAACGTTTTTATGTTGCCAACGGCAAATGCGCGGAAAGCCCGTGGTGCCGGAAGTCAATTGCAACGCAGCCGTATCTTCGGCCGCAGGCAAGAACGGCGCGCCCGAGGTCTCGGTCGCATGCTCAAATTCCTTTTCGCCAAAAAGAAAAAGTGCTTTGGCATTTGCATGCTCAAGCTCGCCGCGCTGCTTCGCGAGCGATTCATGCGCAATCACGAGCTTGGCATTTGTGCGCGCGAGAATGCCTTGCACGATGCCGAGCAAATTCGAGTTGGAGCCTTCCTGCAAAACCGGCGGGGCAATGAGCAGCGGAATGCCGCCGCGCAACAACACCGCGAGCAACGCCGTGGCGCTAAACTCGTTGCTTGGCAAAACCAGCAAGCAAATCTCGCCGGCTTTGAATCCAAGCTGTGCGAGCCGTTCGCCATATCCCGCGGCGCGACGATAAATCTGCGCGCGCGTTTGCCACGTGAACGCGCCGTCCGCGTCAATGAAAGCCAACGCCCTGCGTTCCGGCGCTTCTTCGAGCTTGGCATAAAGTCGAGCCTGTAGGGAGTGTGTCATAGTTGCTCCAAGCTTTAGTATGATTCCGGAGGAATGCGCACGATCACCAAAAATCTAAATTGGCAATTGATCATTCACCATTCGCACTTGACCATTGCCCGCGACAAATCTAAGAGGGCATTTGAAAAATTCGAGCACCCAACAATTCCCCCCTTGAGGGGGGTTAGGGGGGTGTCGTTTGGTATCGTGAAGCAAATGCAAAGCACTAAAATACGTGACGATGAATTTGAATCGTATCGGCGGCCTGGAAAACACCCCCCTACCCCCCTCAAGGGGGGAATTTTCAAATGCTTCTACGCGGCCATTTCCGGCTGGCGCGCGACGAGATTCGCAATGGCGTTAATCGAGCGAAAGTTCTCCACCGTGATCGCATCGTCGGCAATGCGCTTGTGAAATTTCTGCTCGACGAAGCTGATGATCTGCAGCACGCCGACGGAATCGACGAGGCCTTGGCGAATGAGATCGTCATCATGCGCGAGCGACGTAATCTCATGCTCCTGGCCAAATTCGGTGAGGATAAAATCTCGAAGCTGGTTTTTGATATCCATGTGATTGCCTCGCTAATGGTTGAGGATAGTTCAAATTTTTATTCGGCAACACTCTGGCTTCCGAACGGAACGTAGCGCTCCGCGGCGTCGCGTTGGCTGCGCGCCAGTTTGCGCTCAAAGCGGTTTTCTTTATAAACCACTTTGTAAAGATGCGGGTAACGTTTGACGTAAGTTTCCAACACGTGCACAAAGCGCGACACATTGTGCGCAATCACTTCAGGCGAGGCGGCTTTGCTTTTTTCAAACACCAACGGCGGCTCAATGATAACCTTTACGCCATTGCCTTTCGACGTATCCACGGCAAAAGTCGGCAACACGGTTGCGCCCGTGAGCAAGGCAATGCGCGGCGTGCCTGCGGGAAAAGGCAGCGTGCGTCCTAAGAACTCCAGCGGCACCAAATTCGAAGAGCGCGTGCCGTCGCTCATAATCAACAGAATGCCGTTCGCTTTGAGCACGTCCAACAGCGGCCGAATGTTGAAATCCGCGGACAAATCTTTGAAACCGAAATCGGCGAGCGGAACTTGCAAGCGTTTGAACATCTTCTTGCCAAACTCCGTGAGGCGGTCGAATTGTTCTTTGTTCCTGCGCTCGGACTTGCTGCCGCGCTCAGATTGGGTGCCGACCACATACACTTTGCGGCCGCCGGTTTCCAAAATATATTTGATCAAACGTGCATAGCCGAAATGCGCCGAGGTGAGAATCACGCCTTTGCCTTGCGCCAATGCCGCTTCCAAATGAGGCATGCCTTCCACCGGCCAACGCTTGAGCGCGCCAAAGCCTTTCAAAGATAGCGCGCGCAAAAGCACTTCAAACTTTGCGGTAAATTCGAAGTACTGCCGCACACTGGCATTGAGCTCTTTTTCGCTGCGCGTATCGCCGAAAGTGGCGACGAGATTTTTCTTGATGGCAAAGCGCTCTTCCGAAGTCAAAGCCTGATAGCGGCCGAGCAAAATCGCAAACCGATTCAACAGCGGAATGGAAAAGAGCGAATAGCCGAGTCGGGCCAACAGCCAGACGCAGACGTGATAGAGGTCGCTTAGTTTAAACAGATTTTTTTTCATGGCGCTTTCGCACCGATCGAATGAATGTGAATATCTGAACGATAACGCTAAGATCTGATTGCTCCGTCTCGAAAGCCTTGCAGCAAAAGCTTAAGACAGAAAAATGTAGGGCAGAAAAATAATGCTTGCATTCGAACGAGCGCAGTCGGCGTCGCCTCATGAAAGAAAACAACCAGCATCTTTCTGTCTTCTAACCGCTTTTAAAACGAAACTTTTCTGCTTAATGGATTCATTTCCTGACCGGCTTGCCGCAAGAGGTGCAGAAATTTTTGCATTACTTTTTCGAATGAAAAATGCTCCAGCAAATAAACACGCGGCGCATAGCTCTTATGATTCTCCACCAACTCCGCCAGGCCGAGATGAAACTCGTCCGGCGATTTCACCAAGCCGGCTTGCGGGCCGACGTAGCGCGCGCCGGCCCAGAGCTCGCTGTTCACGAGCACGGGCACGTCCGCGGCCATGTATTCCAAAATCGCGCGCGGCGCAGCATCGAGCACCGTACACATCACGCCGACTTTGGATTGATTGACGATGCGATTCACTTCCGCTTTCGACACTTCGCCGGTGAAATGCACATTGAGCTCTAACTCCGCGGCGAGCTTCTCCAATTCCGCGCGATTGCCTTTGCGGTCGTCGCCGATGCACACGCACGAAAGTTTGCGGCCCGACACTTTGCTCAAAGCGTGAAAGAGCAACTCATGATTTTTGCGCGGCCGCAAGTAAGCCACGTAACACACGTCATAAATTTTCTCGCACGGAATGGGAAAGTGCGTTTGCTCATAATCGATGAGCTTGTCCCAAATCGCGCATTGTACGTGCGGATGATACTTCGCGACTTCCGCAACTTCCCACTCTTCATCTACGAGGCAGAGATCGTATTCGTCGAGTTGCTCGATGCGCCACGGCCGCCAATCTTTCGAATAAACGATTTTAAAACTGTCCGGGCAGAGGTCGAAAATCTGTTCGAGGTACGCGGGAAAGTCCGGGCCTTCGACCCACAAAATATCGGGCTGGCCGTGTTCATAGATATATTGCGTCACGGCATCGGAAGTCAGCTCTTCCGCACAGGGAAATAATTTTACCGGCCACGTGCCTTCGCTCGCCAATGCTTTGAACGGCCCGTCCCAAAATTTCCACTCTTCAAAACGCGACACGAGCTCGTAATGTTTGAGGCCGTAAATGATGTTCTTCGAGCTGCTGCCGGACTTGGCCCAAATTTTCATGTGCTGCAGCGCGGCAGAGTCCAACGCGCCGTTGGTTAATTCACCGCGCGCGAAGACCGTACTCTCGGTTTTGGTGCGAATGAAGACGAGGTTCATGGGTTCGTTATGAAGTTAGTACCTGAATTTTGCATCGTGCTTGCGCCGGCCTTCGCCTGATGCTGAAGCATCAGGCTAGGAGGTGCAAGCCCCGTGAACGGGGCTGCCACCCAATTGGTATGAACCCCGCTTTCGGGGTTTCCACCTTTTAGCCTGATGCTTACAGCATCAGGCGGAGGTTGGCGGCATTACGAGTGCAAAATTCAGGTAGTAGTAACACCTTTGGGCGCCTTATGCTCGTAGTAACGCCTTTAGGCGTTTTATGTTCGTAGTAGCTTTACCCTCGCGGTCGCATACGCCTGAAGGCGTTACTGCGAACGCACTACGAGTGCGGCGTTACCATGAGCAGCCATTCATTCATGCACGCGACGATGTCATCAATACGCGCGAGCGCGGGGCGATCCAAACCCTTAAGCGAGTCGTGCAGCTTGTCTAGTATCGACACCACGGCATACCATGCGATGCGCTCCGGCTCAAGCGGCCACGAAACATTTTCCGCATAGGCAGTTTGAAAGCATTGCATGGCTTGCTCCAAACGCGAGCGCTCCCAACCGCAGGAGAATTGCAAATACTGCAGCGAGGTCAAAAACTCCGCGAGATCATAGTGCGGATCGCCCAAGCAGGCCATGTCAAAATCGATGAGCGCATATTCTTCCCCTCGCGCGAGGAATTGCTCAATGCGCAGCGTGCCGTGAATGGGCACGAGCGGCGCGCCAGCACGGGCCAACGGCTCGCGCGCGAGCTGCAATACTTGAAAAATTTCGTGCAGCCTTGCTTCATACTGCGGCAAAAGGGCGCCAATGCGCGGCGCGTCTTCTTCCGCGGAGTCGAGCGCGAGATCGAGCGTGTCCGCGGTCGAGAAAGCTTCGCAGCGGCTTTGATGAAAGTCCGCGAGCACGCGCGCTAGCTGCGTGAAAGTTTTTTCCCAATCGCGCGCCAGCAATGTGTCAACGATCGGCGTTCCCTCCCACGGCTCCTGCCAAAACGTATTCGCCTCTTCCCAATGCAAAATCGGCCGCGGAATATTGATCTTCGGCATCTGTTCATGCGCGGCGCGCAAATTTTGAAAATGAAACCGGCTCATGCCGTCGCTGTAAGTTTTGCTATAAAAAGAGAAGCTTCGCGTTGCGCCACTCGGATGCGCCAGCTCCGCCTCGTAACGCAACACGCAACGTTTGCCGGGCATGTATTTCACGCGCACGCAATGTATGCGCGCACAACGCCAAGCCGGAGCAATATCAAAATGCGCGAGATGAGCATTCAGGTGTGAGCGCACTTGCTCCGCGTCGCTCGCCCACAACAGGCCGGGCATGTCCGGATCATTGGGAAACGCCCACACGATCAAATTTAACTCGGGCCAAAACTCCACGGCTTTCCACAAACCGTTCTTGAGTTCGTGCGCATGGAGTGCTTCTTCGAATTGGCGCTGCGCTTGTCCGGGGCGAACGAGTTTGCCGTAAAACCATTGCTCTTGCAACCGGCCATGTTCATCACGCACGTGCACACGATAGAGCACGCGACAACGCCGGCCGCGACGATGCTGCACGCGTTCGAGGCCGCACTCTTCCAAGTTGAAGTGCAGCGACGCATACGTGTCGTGCAGCTTGCGCGCAAACACTTCCGCCATCGCTGCGGCATTGGTCACGCGTTCGAGATGCGGCAGCAAAGAGTCGTGTAAGAGGCTCGTTGTGTCCACGGCTTGTTCACAGGTTGCAAGTGTGCGTATGAGCTTTTCAAACGCAGAATAAAATTCTGAAAGTTTATGGCAGAGTGATTTGTCGGCAGAATTATTTCAAATCACTTTGCCAACAAATTATTCTGCCAAAGTTTTTTTTCGGCGACACTCGGTGACTTCGGCGCCTTTCGGAGGAAAAGCTTGCCACTGAGTGACACCGAAAAAGCCTTTCTTCGCCGAATTTGGCGAAAAGCTTTGGCGCCGAGGTGTTGTTATGCTGGTTCTTTTTGATTCGCGCTTATTCATGGTTTAGCAAACGGAAAGCGCTTTGCCTAAACAACCAACTTCTCTTCGCCGCGCCAAACCGCTTCGGCAATGTCCACTAGCTGCCCGACGCTCACTTCATGATTCTCTCTTGCCAAGCGAATGCACTTCTTCGCTTGTTTGGCAATGAGCGTGAGCGCGAGATACCACTGCAGCACCTCCGCAGGCAAACCCAACGGCGCGGCGTCGGCATATGCGCGCGTAAAATGCGCCATCGCCGTGCGGCATTGCGCGTGCGTCAACTCGCCTTTGACTTCCAAATAAACCAAATGCGCGAGATAGCTGCTCACATCCATCATGGGATCGCTCATGAGAAAGCCGTCGAAATCGAGCAGCGCGATTTTATTTTCCACGAGCAGCAGTTGCGGCAAACGAAACGCGCCGTGCGCCGGAACCATTTCGAGCGTAGGCAATTCCGGCAAACGCTGCCAAAGCTCTTCATGCATCTGTTCGAGACGCGAATCATAGTCTGCATTATAACGCACGAGCACGTTCATGCCCTCTTCGAACTCGTGCATTTCGCCTTGTCGCGCGCGGAAGCTGCCCAACGGCAAATGGCTTTGCTGCAAACCCGCGAGCGCAACGCCGCTTTTAGCAGCCACGTCGTTCAAATCAACTTCCGCGAGCACGTCAAGCGCATGCACGCCGGGCACGCCGCGACAAAAGATCGTGTTCATTTCAGGCTCGAAGAACAGCGGCTCGGGCGCAATCAAAGCACCGCTCTGGCACACCGGCGCTTGCCATAGCGCTTGCATCACTTCATAAATTGGGGCGCCGGAAGTTTTGGGGCTATACGTTTTGCTGTAGAGCACCTGCTCTTTCGTGTTGCCGTTCTGCGTCAACGTGAGCGTGTGCTTGCATGTGCAACGGTCTTGCGGCGCGTATTTGCCGATCTCGGTTTCCACACTTTGCAGTTGCCACGCCGGCTCAAGCTGCAAGCGCTCCCAATGCTTTCGCACGAGTTCCGCGCACGAGGCTTCATCTACGACGCGATGCAGGTGCTTCATTTTCGGGTCGTTCGGAAAGCACCACAGTATCATGCTTAACGACGGAAAAAAATGCAGCGCCGGCACGATGCCGATCTGCACGTAGGGCCGTTGCTGCGCGGCGTGATATTGCGCTTCCGCTTCATCTGCCGGCAAAACCATCGCGCAGGCAAACTCCCGACGGACGAGCTGGGCTTGCGTGTCTTCATATTGCACGGAGTAAATCAACTCGGCCTTTCTGCCGGGACGATGCTGAAATTGTTTGAGGGCAACGTTAAAGATGCGATAGCGGCCCGCGGCAAACACCGGCAACTCGCGCTGAAAGATTTCGCGCACGGCCTCGGTATTTGCCGCTTGCAGCAATGCGGGCAAATGTTCGTCATAAACGGCTTTGGGCAATCTGAGCATGGTTCGCAAGAACGGGACGTGAGAAGAACATGCGAAACGAGAACAAGGTAGCGCGGCCGCAACCAAAAGCTTTATTAAACTTTTCGAGTTTAGTAAAGCTCTATGCTAGCTTCTACGCAAGCGGATTGGAGCAGTTGGGTTTCTCAATCCGTTGGATTTTTCTATAAGGAAAGAAGGTGCGAGCTTTTCCTGATGAGTTTTGACGATCAAAACCGGTAATCGAACGCGTCTCACAAAGCGTGTCATTCAGAAGGAATCCTTTTAAGCACTGGGCACCATCTCCAGCGAGTAAAAAGATTCCTACTGAATGACAACGTTTAGAGGTGATTACCGATATTGAAAATCAAAACTCATTAGCTCGGCGGGGTGGCTCCACCACTCACTTTTTTCCGGTGTCACATTCACATCTTTACATGATTGCTCGCGACAATTGAAAATTGACGATTGAAAATTTTCAATCATCAATTTTCAATGAGTCGAAACGGCGCTTCACTTCAACAACGTGAGCGTGCGCATGAAAACGTCGGCGCCGGCTTCGAGTTTGTAAACGTAAGCGCCGCTCGGCGCGCTTTGGCCGAAATCATTTAAACCGTCCCACGCGAGTTTATGCACGCCCGCTTGCGCGAAATCATGCCATAACGTGCGCACGAGCTGGCCTTGCAGATTGTAAATTGCAAGCCGCATCGCGTTCGGTGCGGGCAGCGAAAATTGAATCTCGGTTTGCGCGTTGAAAGGGTTGGGATAATTTTGCCACAGCGCGAACTCGAGCGCATGCGGCGCATCGTCCGCTTCGCGCTCTTCCACGCGTGTTGCTCCGCCTTTGGCAAACCACGGCCGCGCCGTGTTATCGGCCATAAAAAAATCAAACCACATTTGCGCGACGATAGCCGTTCCCTTTTCACACATGTGCGCCCCGTCGGATTTGAACAAATCTTGCGTCCACTTTTGCGCGTCCCACAAATACGGGCCCCAAGCAATCCACGGCGCGGGCGCGTTCGCGCCGTCGAAACGCAACTCGGGATCGCGGCCGGTGATTTGATCGTCGATCAGCCATTTCACCGCGAAGCCTTCTTCATAGGCCACCGGCTCGCGATAATCACTCGCCGCGGGCGCGCAGGTCCAACCGCCGAATGCGCGACTGGTGAAGAACACCATTTTCAAATTCGGATATTGCTTCTTCATATTCAGCAAGCGCGTCTTCAAATGCGCTTTGGTGATCTGCGCGTGCGTCGGAAAATTTTTGCTCGCTTTGTTCGGAAACGCGCTATTGGGATCTTCCGGCGTGCCGTCGGCTTTTTGCGGGCGATTGTTGCTGTGCTTCACGAACGCGATTTGCACTTGCCGATTGATCGACCCTACGCCTTTATCCACCCAACACAACAAATCGCAGCCGCCTTGTGAAAGATTCGCAAACGTGAATGCGGTGTGCAGCTCGCTTTTGCGGCTGGTGAGCAAGGTGTTGAATGCGTTCATCTCATCGCGCGTGTTGGACATGCCTTCGGCAATCGCGGCGAACTTGCCGTTGGCCAAATCGACATTGCCGCTCGCGTTCAACGGCTGCAGCGCTTTGGCAATGGCTTCGCCTTTGATGCGATGCGCGGTCGGCATTTGATTCGAAGAGTCGCGATACAGAAAGGTCGCATAGGGCGTGCGGGCCGGATCCGTAAGCGCGACATACTGTGCGCCGCTCGTCAATGCCGGCGGCGTGAGCGGGCTGGAATTGGCGACGCATTTCAGCGCCGTGGGCGTAGTATCTGCTTTCTGGCATTCGGTATTTTGCGAGCGGCAACTTGTCGCCCACATACTGCACCACATTGCCACGACCAGCGTACGAGACATCAGTTTTGCGCACATACGTGTTCTCCTAATTTGAAATGAAAGCAATCCTCCGGCTGGCCAATAACCAATGAAATTGAAAAACCTCTCACCTGCGAAGTTTTTTTAATGACCACTCGACTATTCATCATTAACCATTCTAATCAAGTTTGAAGCGTAAACGCGGTAATGACCAACTTAACTCATCCCTTTGCTCTTCACGCCTAATGAATTTTGACGATCAAAATCGGTAATCGCGCAAACCTCCCAGATCGTGTCATTCAGAAGGAATCTTTTTAAGCACTGGGCAGTATCGCCAGCGAGTAAAAAGATTCCTTCTGAATGACAGGGCCGTGGAGGGGATTACCGATTTTGAAAGTCAAAACTCATAAGGTGTTACTACAAACCCGCCATTACACGCTCAAATACTGGCGCAGCGGATGCGCGGGCGTTTCGCGAATGTCCGCGAAACTCGCGCGCAGTTGCGTCAACGTTTGTTGCGCGGACTCTTCATATACTTCGCCTTCGCACAATCGCATCGCGGGGAGACGATGTTCGCTCGCGGCAACGACGCGGCTGAAGATCGGGGCGTTGTCATAAAACAAGCGCACGAAGTCGCGCCACACGTGCGCGCCGGAGCGCATCTTTTCTTCATAGGGCGAAAGCTGTTCCGCGCTCACATCGTTTTCCGCGAGCGCTTCGATAATCACCGGCGCGGCGAAACGCGCGGAGTGCATCGCGATGCTCATGCCCGAAGAGAAAATGGGATCGACGAAGTAAGCTGCGTCGCCCGTGGTCAGCCAGCCGTCGCCGGTGAATCGCGAAAGCATGTAGCTGTAATTGCCCTCCATACGAAACTCGCGCACGCGCTTGGCATTTTTCAAACGCGCGGCGAGCGTCGGATTCAAGCCGGTGGTCCATGCAAAAAACTTTTCCACGTCCTCGCCGGCTTTTACATAATTTTCGCGATCCGTGACCACGCCGATGGAAGTGACGTCGGCATTAATCGGAATTTGCCACACCCATCCGCGACCGAGCGGCAACAAATGAATATACAAGTTGTCCGCAGTTTCGGCCTTGCCGCGATTCACATTCCCAAACCACGCATGCACCGCAAACTGGCGAAACTCCGGATCGGGTTGCAACAAATCGAGTTGTCGGCCGAGCAGAGTTTTGCGGCCCGAAGCATCGACCACGAGCCGCGCTTTCAACGCCACTTGCGCGCTGCCGACTTTTGCGGTGACGCCGCACGCCGCGCCTTTGCGGTCAAAATCAACGCGCTCCACTTGCACGCCGGTGAGCACGCGCGAACCGAGGTTGCGCGCATGTTGCAACAACAGATCGTCAAACTTCGCGCGATCGACATGATACGCATGATTATGACAGCCGAAATCCGCAAAGCTCAAATCGATTTCACGATCATCGAACCACGTGCTCCAGCTTACGCCGCGCTTCTCAATGAAATTCTTCTTGCGCATCATGGGCAGAAAGCCGATCTCTTCGAGAATGCCGGTGGTGGAGCACACGAGCGATTCGCCCACGTGCGGCCGCGGATGATGCGCTTTGT
This sequence comes from bacterium, assembly GCA_041918175.1. Classification (GTDB taxonomy): domain Bacteria; phylum Zhuqueibacterota; class Zhuqueibacteria; order Zhuqueibacterales; family Zhuqueibacteraceae; genus JABWAN01. The sequence goes on along the minus strand of JAYRWE010000115.1, from coordinate 26,628 downwards.
CGATAATCATGTGATCCACGCCGCTGCGCGCGAGATACGTTCCAAGCACGGAGCCGGCCGGGCCGCCGCCGACGATGATCACGTCCGCATCGAGTTTGCCCGCGCGGCGCGAGCTGACCACCGCAGTGGGCGCGCTCATCGCGATCGCGGTTTTGTTTTGCTCCGCCGTGGTCATGCCCGAATGATCGAGACCCATGATTTCAAAAATCTCGTCGCGAATGCTGAGGTACGAAGGCGAATCCAAATCGCGCGGGCGCGGCATGGGCACTTCGACGATGCTGCGAATGGTCGAGGGCCGGCGGCCCATCACCACCACGCGATCTGCAAGCTGCACGGATTCTTCGACGTCGTGCGTCACGAAGAGCACGGTCTTTTTTTCACGTTGCCAAATCTGCACAAGCTCCGCGCGCATGCGCAGGCGCGTGAGAAAATCGAGCGCGCCGAACGGCTCGTCCATGTAAAGAATATCGGGATTCGCAGCGAGCGCTCGCGCGATTTCCACGCGCTGCTTCATGCCGCCGGAAAGTTCGCGCGGATAAGCCTTCTCGAAACCGGTGAGGCTCACCATCTCCGTATAATGCGCGACGATGCGTTGCCGCTCTTCCGGCGTTTTTTTGAGCAAGCCGAAACCGATATTGTCTTCCACGGTGAGCCAGGGGAACACGCCGTTTTCTTGAAAGATGAAAACGCGGCGCGGATCAGGGCCGGCAACAATTTCTCCGTCAACCGTCGCCGTGCCCGAAGTGGCGGAAAGAAATCCGCCGACGATGTTGAGCAACGTGGATTTGCCGCAGCCCGAAGGCCCGACGATGCACACGAACTCGCCTTCGCGCACTTCGAGGTTGATGTTTTCAAGCACCGGAATCGTGGCGTCCTTTTCCTTGCCGGGAAAAGTCATCCACAAATCGCGGATGAGAATTTTCGGCGCGGGGCTTACACTCATTGCAGTTGCCTCAAGTTAAAGTGGCGTCTCGAAGCGTTGGAGCTTTGGAGTGATGGAGTCTTGGAGTAATGGAGTTTTGGATTGATGGAGTGTTGGATTCATGTATTCCATCACTCCATAACTCCATCACTCCAATAATCCATCACTCCACAACTCCACAACTCCAAAACTCGCTCGCTAGAACCTCACCGGCACCATCACATAAAACAGATTGTGCGTTTCGGCCAAGCCGGTCTTTTTGATGAAATCGCCGGGCATGAAGCGCGCGTAGCCGAGCATGACGCTCAGATGCACGTTGAAATTGAAAGTCACTTCTGCATCGATCTCGGAGCCGAGCTCTTTGCCGGCCGCGCCCGTGGTGCTGCGTCGCACGGCCGCGCCCGCGGCGTTATAAAACGCATCTTTTGCTTGCGCCAAACTAAAGCCCAATGCCTGCGCTTTCACGGAGAAACGCGCATGCGGCCTAAGCGTGAGCGAGAGTGTCGCGGCGCGAATGTTTTGTCGCGCCACTTGATCGGCCCAGCCAAAGTATGGATGCGCGAGCGGAAAAAGTTGATGGAACGTTTGCTTCTTGTTGTCCGCGGGGTCTTTATCGCCCGAAGCCAAATCCAACCCGAGACTGAAGCGCGGCTTGGCCCATGCTTGATGCAACGTATAGCCGCCTTCGAACGCGAGCATGTACGCGGAGATGTCGTCGCTGCTGAAGCTGCCGAATTGATACGCCGCTTCCGTGGTCCAATCGAAATTTTTGTGCGAGCCGTCGAATGCCGCGCCGAGGGTTTGATAATGAAAATCGCCGGCCACGCCGTTGCCGGATCGAGCGAGCGCGTCGTCTTCATTTAAAGACAAATAATAAAACGCGACACTGCGGCCCTTCACGGTGCGCTGCGCATAGACGCCGGAGAAAAGCTGCGATTCGTCCGCTCGATTGACTTCTTCAGGATCCTGTTCGACGAGCCGGGTGACGAACGCATCGAACTTCCATGCGGAAACGCTCGCGCTCACGCGGCCGCCGTCGAACGTGCGCCGCGCATTGAGCCAATCCAACGGCGAGATCAAGCGCTGTTTGCCGAATTGCATTTCTTGCCGACCAAAACGTAGCGCGAGTTTGCGCGCGGGTTGTTTGATCAAGTCAATGTGCGCAAATAAATTTTGCACGTCGGGCTTGTCGTGCGCGGGCGCAGGCGCGGGGAGTTCGTTGCCCGTGATGCCGGCGATTTTAAACTCGCCGAAGAGGCGCACGCGCTGCGCAATTTGCGCATCCGCAAAAAGAAAGAGCCGGTTTAAATAAAAACTCTGCGCCTGCGGAGTTGAAGCGCCGAAACGGCGATTCGAATCGTTCTCGAAACGGAAGCGATAGCTCCCGCCGAAACTCAAATTCGATTTGCCGCCGAGCGGAATTTTTTTGAGCGCGTTGAACGGGTCGCCGGCTTTCAATACGCCGTAATCGTCTTCGTAACGCACGTTGTTATAAACCGGACCACCGGGCTGTTGCGCAAAAACATTCGCCGCACACCACAACACGGAGCACACTGCTACAATCGCTTTCAGAAAAAAATGCGTAGAAGTTTTCATTTGCTCTTTCCCTTCGCCAAAAGCTTGAGGTGATTTTTTAAAGATGGTTCGTAGTAACGCGTGTTCGTAGTAACGCCTTCAGGCGTTGCGTGTATGCTTGACATGAATGATTTTCAAAATCGGTAATCTCCTCCACGATTTGTCATTCAGAAGGAATCTTTTTACTCGCTGGCGATACTGCCCAGTGCTTAAAAGGATTCTTCTGAATGACAGGATACTGGAGCGCGTGCTTGATTTCCAAACTTGATTGTCAAATTTCAGAAGGCATTACGACGAACTTGTCTTACCTACTAAATCCCCAGCGCACTTCATCGAGCGTTTGGAGCTTGCGCACGAGCAGATCAAGAATCAAGCCAATCAACCCGATGAGCACCATGCCCGCGACGACGAGGTCATAACGCTTGCCCGCATTGCGCGCGTCGATGATGAGATAGCCCAAGCCGGAGTTGACGGCAATCATCTCTGCCGCCACAACCACGAGCCATGCCACGCCAAGCGCGAGCCGTACGCCGGTGATGATTTGCGGCAGCGCCGCGGGGAACACGATCTGCTTGAACAACGCCAAACCTTTCACGCCGAAGTTGCGCGCCGCGCGCAGATACACGAGCTGAATGTTTTGCACCGCGGCAATCGCTGAAGTGGTGATGGGAAACAGGCTCGCGAGAAAGATGAGAAAGATCGGCGCCAGATCGCTCACGCCAAACCACAGAATCGCTACGGGAATCCACGCAATCGGCGAGATCGGCCGCAACACTTGAATCATGGGATTGAACGCAAAGAACGCGCGACCAAACCAGCCGAGCACTAGCCCGAACGGTATGCCGATGAGCAGAGCCAAGCCAAAGCCGGCGGTGACGCGAAAGAGCGAGGCCACGATGTATTTCACGAGCAAGCCTTGCTGCACAAGCTCGATCAAACCTGTGAGCACTTGGCCGGGCGTGGGAAACATGTCGCTGCCCGACCATAACACGGCGAGATGCCAGAGCGCGACGAGCGCCACGGCCACGAGCAGCGGCAAGAGGATCGCTTCATAACGAGATTTCATGGGGCAACGGCTCCGGTTCCTTTCCAATCATAAGCCTGCGCGCCGTGCGTCTTTTCCGAAAAGCGCGTGTCCGTGTATTCTTCAAACGCAATCGGGCCTTGCAACACGCCGGCTTCCAGCGCGAGCGCCGCAATTTCTTCGAAATCTTTTTTAGCGAGCATGAGGTTGCTATACGTCACGCGATCCGGCGGCTTACTCAACACAAAACTGAGCAACTTCGGATTTTGGTTGTAATAGTTTTTCGCCACGGCCTGCGCGGCATCCATGCGATGCTCCATGCCCGCTTCCAGCCACTTGCCGCTCTTCGCGATGCCGTCCACGAGCTGCTGCACCCACTCGGGATTTTCGTTGATGACGCGCTCTTCCACCGCGAGCACGCATGAAATAAAATTCGGCCACAATTCTTTGGCTTGATAAAGCACGCGGCCATAGCCGTCCATTTCCGTTTGCGCCATGAACGGCTCGCCCGAGGTGACGGCATCCACCGATTTCGAATACAGCGCCGCAGGCATATCGGGCGGCGGCATTTCGAGCAGCTCGATATCTTTGAGCGTCATGCCGTTATCCTTCAGCGCTTTAAAAATGATCAAGCGTTGATTCGAAAAACGATTGGGCACGGCGACGCGCTTGCCTTTGAGGTCTTTGAAAGTTTTGATGTCGGAATCTTTATGCACCATGAGCGCGGTGCCGTCGCGATGCCCGAGATAAACGATCTTGAGCTTCACGCCTTGTTGCCGCAAGGCCATGGCCATCGGAGCTAGAATAAACGTTGCCGGAAGATTGCCGGAGAGATGCGCTTCTTTCAATTCCGGCCAGCCGCTGAACCGCACGGGTTCATAAAAGCCTTCGCCCACGACGTTCTTGTTAATCCAGTCGGTGACGGGGCACGTGAGATGTCAAGTGACCGGCAAAAACCCGACGCGGAATTTTTTCTCGGCCGCGCCCGGCTTGGACCCGAAACCGATGTTTTCGAATCCGACGTTTTGCCACACGTGCAAGACGCCCAACGTTGCAATGACACCGACAAACGCGACAAGCGCTTTTGTGCCTTTGGACATGGCTCCTCCTTTATGGGTTGAAGCATGCAAAGCAGTGCAAATTTTAAATTGAAAATTTGCAATTGAAAATTTTAAATGCTTTTGCTTATGGATGAAAACTGTTAGCTGATTTCGTGCGCCGGTTTCACCGCGGCGCTCTTTTCGCGTTGGGTGGATAACAGCTTGCGCATCGCATTGACGCCCGGCAAGTTTTGCGCATACTCGCCATAGATGCGGCCCGCAAAGCAATCGATGATGTCTTTGGTATAGCGTTGATGCACGAACAACAGGAACGCCATGGGAAAATCCCAAAAACAATCCACCAAATCCTGCACGACGTTTTGCCCGGCATTGACCATGTGCTCATACTCGGCAAACGGATTCGCCGCGTCGCGCCCGGCGCCGTGGAAATAGCTCGCCACCGCGTCGCTCGCAAACTGCGCCTCTTTCATGGCGAAATAAAGCCCGAAGGAGAAGATGGGATCGATGAAGCGATGCGCGTCGCCCACACAGAGAAAGCCCTGGCCCGTGAAGTTTTTCACTTCATAGGAGTAATTCGAAATCGAGCGCACTTCTTCCACAAAATCCATGTCCGGCACGCGCCTGGTCAATTCCGGATTGAGCGTGCGCAGTTCTTGCTGCAAAAAGTCGTGCTTTGAAAGCTTTTGCGCTTTGAAATACTCCGAAGGCACAACCACGCCGACGCTCACAATCTCGTCATCGAGCGGAATGAACCACGCCCAGTGATGCTCTTTCTCAAATAAAAGATGAGCGTGTTGCCACCCGCGGGCCCGGGATCGCGCACCGCATTTTTCACCTGCGTAAAGATCGCCACTTGCTTGTCATACGCGCCGCGCTCTTTCGGCCCGGTCACGCCGCGATTCGCGAGAAACGTGCCCTGGCCCGAAGCATCGAACAACACTTCCGAGTGCAAATCTTCCAACGCACCGCCGGGCGTGCGCGTGCGCAGCCCGGTGACGCGACCGTTTTCTTGCAGCGGCGCGACGGCCTCGCATTGCCGATACTCCGCGCCGTTTGCAATCGCGAGATCGAGCAGGAGTTTGTCAAACTCGCTGCGGCGCACTTGCCACGTCCATTGTTCTTTGATTTGATCGTCCGGCGTGCGCTCGGCCACCGGCACCCAAAAGGAATTTTTGCCGCCCGTGCCGTAAACCGTAACGCCGTATTTGATGGGAATGCGTTGCTTGCGCAGATGCTCTTCCAGCCCGAGCTTGCGCAAACTCATGCCGCACTCGCCCGTGAGCGACTCGCCGATGTGATAGCGCGGGAACGTTTCCTTTTCGATGATGACCGGCTTGAGGCCGTGTTGCAAAAGAAAGAGCGCGCTGCCTGCTCCGCCGGCCCTGCGCCAACGATGGCGACGTCGTGTTGCTTGCGTGGTGCGGTCATGTTGTCCTCGTAGCTAAGAAGTTCACTTGCAGAAGTCCGTCACTATTCCCCCCTTGAGGGGGGTTAGGGGGGTGTTCGTGTGAGCAAAGAGAATTTTAAAATCGTTGTGCGACCTTGCCATGCTTTTCGAAAAGCGCGTTTCATTTTGATAATACCGAGCGACACCCCCCTGGCCCCCCTCAAGGGGGGATTTTTCAGCGCGCTCTCAAAACACGATGTCCTCGATCTTGCGATACTTGTTCGAAGTAACCATCGCGCCGTTCTTGCTCTGCGACATTTGCACGAAATTCTCCGAGCGCGTGGTGAGCGTCGAAACCACGTACATCAACTCCTGCTCGAACGAAGTTTCGAATTGAATCGAAGTTTGCACCTTTTGGCTCTCGTCATCGCCATAGCCATAACGCGGCAACGCGAGCGCGCGGCTCGCCGCGAGGCGCATTTGAAACTGCTGCGCGAAGATGGCTTGATTGTTCGCCGTGGTCGCGGGTCGCTTGAGCGAGCGGTCAATCGCCCAGCTCGCGAGATAGGCCGAGTACATCGCGATCACAATGCCGATGGAAAAGATGGGATCGATAAACGCCGCGGCATCGCCGAGCAGGAAGAAACCCGGGCCGGCGAGCTTCGTCGGGCGATACGAGTAATCACGAATCGCATGAAAGCTGCCCTCGCAATACGTCGCGTTTTCGAGCAGGCGATTGAGATAAGGAATCTCACGGCAGCGGCGCACGAAATAACTTTCGAGCGCTTCGTCCGAAGCCTTGATCGCTTTCATTTGCTCTTGCGGCAAAATGAGGCCAACGCTCGTACTGTCGCGCTGCGGAATGTGCCACACCCAACCCCAGCCGTCGATGTTGGTGACGAACGTGGTGGGCGGCACTTGGCGCAGATGCTCGAAGTTGTATGCGCGCCCGTCCGCGGCCACATACTTCGAGTCTTTGAAATAGCCCCAAATGCTCATAAAGCGAAAGCCCTCGTCGATCACGCGAATATCAAGCTGCCGCGCGAGCACTGCGCCCTGGCCGCTGGCATCGACCACGAAGCGGCACGCAATCTCCGCTTCGCTCTTTTCGCCATTCGGGCGATACACAACGACGGCAGAATCGTCCGCTTTAAAATTCACTTTGAGCGCCGTGACTTCTTCAAACACTTGCACGCCGCACTCTTGCGCATAGCGGAGCAAGATGTTGTCGAAGCGATCGCGCTCCACGTGCAGCGCCGGGCGCGGATAGCCGAAATCTTTGAACTGCATTTGGCGGATCACGCCGTTCCAAATCACCGTGCCGCCCGCTTTTTGAATGAAGCCGTCGTCGGCAATGCGTTGATCCACGCCCATGTGCTCGCAGTATTTCCAAAAATGCGGAATGAGACTTTCGCCCACCACGTAGCGCGGATGGCGGACTTTATCAAACAGAACGACGTCGTAGCCCATGCGCGCCAGCATGGTGCTCACCGAGCTTCCGCCCGGGCCGCCTCCGATAACGACGACATCGCATTTTTTCGGAATGTTCATGAGATGAATCTCCAATGTTGTTTGTAGTGGCTCCTTCAGGAGCAATACCATGCTGCACATGCGAGTAGGAGCGACCAGGCCCACGACGAGCTGGTTTGTCGGGTCCCGGCGATTGTCATTCTGGAAGAACCTCCCCTCATGCTTGATATTCTTCCAGCACGAGGGAAGGTCTTTCCAAGATGACATTCTTATGAGAACGCCGCTACGCTGGCGCCGCGTTTTTGCATAATCAAATCCGTCAACGTGCCGAGCGAGCGAAAATTCTCCGGCGTGATTTCCTCATCGGAAACCGTCACGCCGAATTTCTCTTCGAGAAAATTGACGATCTGCAAAATGCCCATGGAATCCACGATGCCTTGATTGAGCAGATCGTCTTCCGGGGAAAGCTTCGCGTTGGGCTGATCATACATGAATTGCGAGACGATATAATCGCGCACTTGCTCTTGAATGTTCATCACACCGCTCCTTCATTTGTAATCGTTTGTCGTGACGCCTCGTTTGTAGTAACGCCTTCAGGCGTCCACTGTTCATTGCATATAACACTTCGGCTTCGATTCAAACGCCAGACGCCTAAAGGCGTTACTACGAACTTTCTTCCATCGCCAACAGCTTCTTATCCGTCTTGCCCGTGGAAGTCTTCGGCAACGTTGCGCGCACTTCGACGACTTCGGGAATCATATATTTGGGCACGAACTGCGCGCAGTGCCGTTTCAATTCCATTGGCTGCAAACCGTTGCCATTGCGGGGCACGACGAACGCTTTGAGATAGGTTACTTGCTCGGCATTTTGCAACGCAACCACCGCGGCTTCTTCCACTTCTTTATGTTGCAGCAACGCCGTTTCAATCTCGCCCAACTCGATGCGATAGCCTTGCACTTTCACTTGATGATCGCGGCGGCCGAGATAATGATAATTGCCTTCGTGATCGCGCTTCACCAAATCGCCGGTGCGATAGCAGCGATCATGAAAGTGCGGCTGCAACGGATTGCGCACGAACAGGCTCGCGGTTTTCGCGGCATCGTTCCAATAACCTTGGGCCACGCCGGGGCCTCTGCCATACAACTCGCCTTCGACTCCGGTCGCGGTGACTTCGCGGCCTTCGGCATCGAGCGCGAAAACTTCCATGTTCGCGCAGGCTTTGCCAATGGGCACAGGCTGCGTTTGCTCCGGCGCGAGCGTTTGCACTTGATACGAAGTGATGACGTTCGTTTCCGTTGGGCCGTACCAATTGAAAAACTCCGCGCGCGGAATTTTCGCCATTAAATCGCGCAGATGCTTCGTGGGAAAAACTTCACCGGCAAAGATGATCGTGCGCAGCGCGCTGAAATCATGCTGCTCCATTTTGCCGTGGCTCAACACGAGCACCCACGCCGAGGGCACGGAATACCACACCGAAATTTTCTGCGCGGCGATGAACTGCGCCAGCTTCATCGGAAACTTCGCGGCCTCGGGCGGAACGAGACAGAGCGTCGCGCCGGCTTTGATCGTCGCAAAAATGTCGAAGATCGAAAGATCGAAATGCAGCGGCGCATGATTCGACACGCGATCCGTAGGCGTGAGCGCAATCGCATCGCACGCCCAATCCACAAACGTGAGCGCATTGCGATGCGAGATCATCACGCCTTTAGGCTCGCCGGTGGAGCCGGAGGTATAGAGAATGTATGCGAGATCGTTTTCGAGGCCGTAGAACGCGGGCGAAAGAGCGGGCGTTTGCAGCACGGTTTGCCACGCGATCAAATTCATGCGCGGCAGCGGCTCGCTAAACGCCGCGTCGTTCATTGCGATCACGCAACGCAGCGGCGAATCCTCGCTCAACATCTGCGCGAGGCCTTCGCGTTTATCCGCGGCGCTCAAGAGGCATTGAATGCCGCAATTTTTTATAATGTAACTCAAACGCTTCGCGGGCGCATAGGGATCGAGCGGCACATACACGGCCTCGGCTTTGAGTATGCCGAAAATGCTCACAATCGAAGCGACGGACTTGTTGAGATAAATGCCCACGCGATCGCCGCGCTGCACACCGTTTTGCTGGAGCACGTGCGCGAGGCGATTGCTCAACTCGTCGAGCTGCGCATACGAGAGTGATTGCTCGAGCATCACGACGGCCATCTGCTCCGGCAAACGTGAAGCCGTGTCGCGCAAAAGTTGTGGGAGGAGGTGTGCCATGGATCATCTCACATTCGTGGCGAAGTCGGACTTGCGCAAAAAGATCTTGTTGCCTACAAAAAACCTTTTGCGCAAGTCCGACTTCACGGTACTTTTTACACCCCGAGATACCTCGCAACAATGTTCTTCTGAATATCCGAGGTGCCCGAATAGAGCACGCCGCCAATAGAGTCGCGCAGGTCGCGCTCCAATTCGTACTCGGTCATGAAGCCGTAGCCGCCGTGAATTTTCACCGCGTCCAAACACGAGGCGACCCACGCTTCGCTGAGATAAAGCTTCGCAAGCGCGGCTTCCATGGGACATTTGCCTTGCGTCTTTTTCAGCCACGCGACTTTATAGAGCAACAAGCGCGAAGTTTCGAGGCGCAGTTTCATATCCACCAACCGATGCGACACCGCTTGAAACTTGCCGATGGGTTTGTTGAATTGCTTGCGCTCGCGCGCGTAGCGCGTGCAGCGTTCGAGCTGGTATTCCATCGCGCCGACGTAGTTCGCGAGAATGGAACTGCGCTCCCATTCCATCGAGGCACTGAAGATATTCGCGCCCTGGCCTTCTTTGCCGAGACGCGCGCTCGCGGGAATTTCGCAATCATCGAAGAACAACTCGCAAATCGGCGAGGTTTTCAAACCCATCTTGCTCATGCTCGGGCCGACGCGAAAACCTTTGGCGCCGCGCTCGACGAGAAACGCGGTGACGCCCATGAAGCTCTTTGTTTTATCCACACTCGCAAACACGACGAACACTTCCGCGACCGGGCCGTTTGAAACGAAAACTTTCGAGCCGTTGAGCACATAGCTTTCGCCTTTGCGCGTTGCGGTGCTGTTCAAACTAAACGCGTCAGAGCCGGAGTCAGGCTCGGTCATGCCGTGACCGCCGATCAACTCGCCGCTGATGAGGCGCGGCAAATACTTTTGCTTTTGCTCAATAGTACCGAACTCCCAAATCGGCATTTGCACGCTCCACATCTGCGCGTTGATGCCGAACACGAGGCCATTGTCGCGGCAGCCGTAGCCGAGGCCTTCCATCGCGAGCATCGTCGTGATCACGTCGGCTTCGTTGCCGCCATATTCTTTTGGGAAAGGCAAGCCCTGCACGCCGAACGCGGCGCACTTCTTCCAATTGTCGTGCGAGAAGTGCGCTTCTTTATCACGCTTGAGGAGATCGGCGTTCAATTCGTTCTGCGCGAATTGCACGATCTCTTTTTTGAGCGCAAGCTGTTCGTCGGTGAAGTTGAAATCCATAAGGCGATCAGTTTTTCAAACGCAGAATAAAACTCTTTTGAGTCACACTCGAATCAAAAACAAACGAAGTTCATGTCATCCTGAGAGGACCTTCCCTCGTACTTGGCTCTCTACCCAGTGCGAGGGTAGGTTCTTCCAGAATGACAATTTGAGGGGAGCTAGCAATCAACCCGTGATGAGCCGATATTTCTGCCCTACATTTTTCTGTCTTGTTTTTTTGATCAAACCACATTACGCCGCGGCTTCGGCATACACCGTGTGCGTGCCGAATTGCAACTCATACAAGTCGCGATACTCGTCGCAGGTGACGAGCAAATCTTCGTGCTTGCCGAAGCCGACGAGGCGGCCTTCTTTGAGCACCAAAATTTTGTCGGCGCGCGCAATCGTTGCGAACTTGTGCGCGATGATGAACGTAGTCTTGCCGCGCGTCAAGGCGTGCAGCGCTTCGTGAATCTTCGCTTCCGTGGCAGCATCAAGCGCAGTGGCGGGTTCATCGAGAATGATGAGCGGCGTGTTGCGAATGAGCGCGCGTGCGATGTTGAGGCGCTGTTGCTGCCCGCCGGAAAGGTTCTCGCCGCCTTCGTAGATCATCGTGTCATAGCCTTCGGGCAGCTGCACGATGAAGTCATGCACTTGCGCCAACTGCGCCGCGCGCAACACGTCCTCTTCCGTTGCGCCCTCTTTGCCGAACGCGATGTTCTCGCGCACGGTTTGATTGAAAAGCCGGGCTTCCTGCATGAGAATGGTGATTTGATCGCGCAGCGATTTGAGCTTGAAATCGCGCACGTCTTGCCCGTCGATCAAAACTTGTCCGCGTTGCGGATCATGAAAGCGCATAAGCAAACGCACGAGCGTGGTTTTGCCCGCGCCGCTGTGGCCCACGAGCGCAACGGTTTCGCCGGGCGCAATCGCGAAGTTCACGCCTTCCAAAGCCGGGCCGCGTTCGTTGTAGGAAAAATCCACCTCGCGAAATTCCACGCGGCCGCGAAACGCCGGCGCGGCAATCGCGTGCGGCGCTTCTTGCACCACTTGATCGTTTTCCAACACTTCAAGAACGCGCTCGCCGGAGATTTGCGAGCCGGCCACTTCGAGCAGCATCTCGACGAATTTATCGAGCGGGCCGTATAGGCTTTTGAGATACGACACAAACAACACGAGCGTGCCGGGAAACAAGCGTCCGTCCAGAACCAACGTGCCGCCATAATACAACACGGCACAAGTGCCGAACGCCACGAGCACGTCGTTGAGCCGTTTAAAAATTTTCGAAAGCTGCATCGCGGCAATGCCCGAGGCCAAACTCTGTTGGTTTTCGTTTTCAAATCTTTCTTGTTGCTGCTCCTCGCGGCCATAGGCTTGCACGAGCGCCATCGAACTCACGGTTTCGGAAATGACCATGCTCACGTCGCCTTCTTTCGCGCGCTTTCTTCGGCTCGCGTTCTGTACGCCTTTGCTGAACCGGCGATTAAAATACATGATAACGGGAATCATGCCGATGGCGAGCAACGCGAGGCGCCAATGAATCATAAACATGATGCTGCCGAAAACGCAAATTGCAGTGAGGCGAAGAACTATGCTCTCGGGCACGCGCACGAGCAAAGCCATGATGTCGCGCACGTCGGACGTGAGGCGATACACCATGTCGCTCGATTGCGCCGCGCCGTGAAACGAGAGCGAAAGGCGCTGCATTTTTTCAAAGAGCTGCGCGCGAATCGCTGTGACGATGCGCTCGCCGATCATGAGAATGCCGATGGAGTGCAGATAGGAAATCAAGCTTTGCACAAGATGAATTACAAAATAGGAGCCGACGAGAAACGCGAGCAAGAGCAAGCGGTCCGTGCCGAACCAAGCGTCCAGCCACGCCGCGCGCTCAGGCAGGCGAATATTCAAAATGACGTGATCGATAATGAGTTTGAGCGGCCACGGCGTTATCAGAGAAAGCAAAATGGAGCCGAGCAAACTGGCATAGACCCCGACGAGCAATTTCCAATTGCTCTTATAATGCGCGGCAAAGGTGCGAAACAATCGCCACAGGGTGCGATAGCTCAGGCGGTCCGCGCCGGCTCGGGTATGTCGTGATTTTCTTTTGGGCATAACGAAGGAGATTCTATTAAAGGTGAACTCTTTGCTTTTTAAGCAAAAGCTTAAGACAGAAAAATGTTGGGCAGAAAAATAAAACCTGGGTTCAGGCGAGTGAAGTTGAGGTCGCCATGCGAAGGGAAGCGTCAAACATTTTTCCGTCCTTCATCTTTCTGTCTTTAAACCGCTTTTAATTTTCTTGTTCGGCAAAATCGCGCGCAAAAGCTTTGCGCAAGCGAGTGTGATCTTGCAATTCATAGAACTCGCGATAGCGCGCGCTGGTGCGCAACAACTCTTCGTGCGTGCCCGCGTGCGCGATTTGTCCTTCTTCCAACAACAAAATTTTGTCGGCGTGCGCAATGGTAGCAATCTTGTGCGCGACAATGAAAGTCGTGCGGCCGGTCATCAGGCGCCGCAGCGCCTGGTGCACTGCGGCCTCGGCGCGGGCATCGAGGCCGGTTGCCGGCTCGTCGAGAATCAGAATGGGCGTGTCGCGCAAGAGCGCGCGCGCAATGTTGAGGCGCTGCTTCTGCCCGCCGGAAAGATTGTCCCCGCCTTCATAGATCATCGTATCGTAATCGTGCGGCATGCCCATGATAAACTCGTGCGCTTCGGCTTGGCGCGCGGCTTCTAGGATTTCTTGGTCCGTAGCCTCGGGCCGGCCAAACGCAAGGTTCTCCAACACACTGCGCCGGAAGAGCTTTGCTTCCTGCAACAAGATGGTCAATTGCGCGCGCAGCGATTGCCGCGTGAAAGATCGAATATCCTGCCCGTCGATCAAAATCTGCCCGTGCTGCGGATCATAAAAGCGCATGAGCAAGCTGATGAGCGTGGTTTTGCCTGCGCCGCTGTGGCCCACGAGCGCAACGGTCTCGCCGGGCGCAACGGCGAAATTGACGTTCTTCAAAACTTCCTGGCCGGGCTTGTAGGCAAAGGTCACATTGCGAAATTCGATTTGCCCGCGGAGCGGTGGCGCGGGCGCGGCGCCGGGATCGTCCGCCATCACCATGTCGCTTTCCACCAGCTCGAGCAACCGCTCGCCGGAAACTTGCGCCGTGATAAGATTGAGATAAAGGCGCGTGAACTTGTTGAGCGCGTCGTAAATTTCTCTCACGTAGGCGAGCACGACGAGCAAAGTGCCGGGCAGAATTTCGCGCGTCATGGCCAAGCGCCCGCCGAGGTATAAAATAGCGCACGTGCCGAGGAGCATGATGATGTCGGTCAAGCGGCTATAGGTGCGCCGAATGCGCAAGCCTTCCAACGCCGCGCCGAGGCTGGCTTTGTTTTCTTGCTGAAAGCGCTCGCGCACGCTGTCTTCGCGACCGTAGGCTTGCACCACGGCCATGGCATGCACGTTTTCGGAAATGAACGAAGCGATCTCGCCTTCACGCGTGCGCCGCTGTCTCACGGTGCCGCGCAAATCCACGCCGTAAACTTTCGAGAACCAATACACCACCGGCAAAGTGGCCAGCGCCAACAATCCCACGCGCCAATCCAGCCACAGGAGTAGGCCGGAATAAACCAAAATCGTGACGACGCGCGAGACCAACTCCTGCGGCAGATCGACGAGAATGTCTTTCATCTGCTTCACGTCGGAGGTGAGCAGATAGATCAGATTGCCGGTGCGCGCCGTGTCATGAAACGACAGCGAAAGCCGGCCGAGATGCGCAAACACGCGCTCGCGAATATCGGCGTTGATGCGGTCGCCCGTGCTCGACATCCAAAACTTGGCGAAGTAGGAAAAGATCGCATCCAAGCAGGTAATGACAAGCATCGAAAACGCAAGTATGAACAAAAGCAGCTTGGGGCGTTCGGCAAACCACGCATTCATGAACGCGAATTCTTCCGGCAACGGCAATTGCAGGATGACGTAATCCAAAATCAATTTGAGCGGCCACGGCGAGAGCGCATTGACGCCGATGGTGATCAGTAAAAAGACGCCGGCAATGGCGAGAATCTTCGCGTACTTTTTATAATGCCGGCCAAAGGTCTTGAAGATACGCCACAGGCCTTTGAGATTGAGCTGACGCTCGCGCAGCGCGTTTTGCTGCGGCTCCGCAAGCTGATGTTTGCCGTTGGCTGTCGCCATGAACGTCCTTTATTAAAAATGAAATCTGTGCTTTTAAGGCAAAGATTTTTCTGTAAGCGGGTTTTGCAAATCTAACGGATAAATCTCCAACGCCTGAAGGCGTTACTACGAACTTCACCTTTCGTACTCCCAAAAGCGGCAGTAGTCGGGCATTAAATCAAACGCGCGTTGCGCCTCGGCGAGAAGTTGTTTGTCCGCTTCATCTTTCCACCGATTGATTCTCCTCGGCGTGATGTTGTTGCCGTGCAACTCATATTCGCCGACGCGCATGGGATTGGCGGCGTTGAATGCTCCGACTTCGCCGACGCGGCCAATGGCGCTGCCGACGAAAGCCTTGACCTGCTCGAAAATCTCCGGCTGGGCGCAAAAGTCTTCGTATTTGACTTTGAGACAATCGCCGGTTTCGAACATCGCAAGCTGCTCGCGAAACTCCGCATTCAAACCCTCGGCAACGGCTTCCGCGCAAAAAACGCCTTCGGGAGAAAAGATGCCGGACCACGTGACGCGATCGTTTTTGACTTTATCGTGCAGCGACAAATAAATGTCGCGTGGATCGCGCGCCGTCAATAAAATTTTCATCTCCGGAAAAAGGCGCTGCAAACGTCGCCAGCGGTCATGGCGAATTTCTTTGATGCCGATTTGCCCGATGAGCGGAAAGAGTTGCGGGAGCAATTCGTTTTTAAATGCTTCCGGAATGAGTTTGCGTTTGCTCCACCAGCGCCGCTCGAAGTCGAGCAGATCGATGCCATATTTTAAAAACAACTCCGCGTCGCTGTCATGCACGGAGAAGCGATTCTCCGCCACGCGCGGCTCGCGGAAGATGAACGAATATGGCAATGCCGTCAGCGCCTCGCTCAAAACCGTTGAGCCGCTGCGGCGCAAGCCGGCAATGTAGATAAACGGTCGCTGCATGCGCTGCAATATTTCATCGTCAAATTTTATTAGGCATGTGGGCTTATTGGCCTTCGACGCATAATGAAATTTGATTTTCAAATTTGGTAATCACCTCCACGAATTGTCATTCAGAAGGAATCTTTTTACTCGCTGGAGACTCATTCCAGTTCTCAAAAAGATTCCTTCTGAATGACATAATACCGGTGGTGTGCCTCGCTACCGAATTTGATCGTCAAATTTCATAAGGCGTTACTACGAACCTTCGTTTTTGCTTAACCCAACCTCGCATTGCCGGCCTCAAGCAGCGTGCGCACATGTTGCCGCCAATCGGGAACTTCCGGTGTGCGCGCGCAAATGACGGCGCGGCGCAGATAGGCAAAGGCTTGATAGGTTTGCAATCCCGCGAGCGTTTGTGGCGAACGGCTTTTGAAATAGCCCGACCAAAACATTTGCGCCAACGCTTCATATTGCCGCGGGAAATGCACTTGCAGCGTGACGAGAAAATTGCCGACATCCAAAGCCGCGTGCGAAAGGCAATAGCCGTCGAAATCAATGAAGCACGCGCGCTCGTCTGCAATAAAAATTTGCGCAAGATTCAGATCACCATGCACGGGCACGAGCGGCGCATGCGCGAGCGTTTTATCGGCATGCAGTCCCGCGAGCAAGCTTTCCACCAATGACGCCGACTCCGGGAAAGCGGCGAGCAACACTTCCGGGCCGGGGTGGCAATACTTGCGGAGATGATCTTCCAGCCCTCTGCTTTCGCCATGAGAATCCGCAAGGCTGTGCAACGCGGCCAAATTCACCGCAGTGAGATGAATGGCCCGCGGCAAATCATCGCTCGCCGAAAAATCGACGAGTCCGCGACCGGGGACGAAGCGTTGCAACACCATGCCGAGTTCGGGCACATATCCGAGCGGCTCTGTCATCGCGAAATTGGCGCGCGCTGCGGCTTGCCAAAGCTGTTGCATGTTTTCATAAACCGCCTGTCCGCGCTCTTTGCGATACATCTTGCCGATGAGGCGGATTGGCGGCGAAGCTTCATGCTCGGCTACCCAGCGGTATTCAATAACGCAGCGCTTGCCCGGTGCATGTTTGAGCAACTCAATGCGAAGTTCATTGCGCTCTATTTGCGGCGCAACAAACTGGGCGAGGCGACTGCGCATCGCTGCGGCATCCAATGCCACGGCGAGGCCCGGCAGCTTACGATCGGCGTGCTGCAAACGCGCTCAACCTTCGCGATTGAGGCGCCGCGGCCGATCACCACGCTCGCCGCGCTCACCGCGTTCGCCGCGCCGCGAACGGTCATGCGTTTCAATCTCGGTTTTGGTTTTAGCCGAGGTCACAACATTGAAGCCCAGCACTTGCAAACTGCGATCATTGGCATTGACGCTTTCAATATCGCCTTGCAGTTCTTCCACGTTGAAGCCTTTGTTCTCTTGCATCTTTACTTTGGAGGGCACAAAGCCGCCATTGCCGGCGTGATACGCGCCTTTGAGCTTGACCAAGTCGCCGGCTTTGATCGCGCTCAACGCAATACTCTGGCGTTGAATGTTTTTCAACTCAATGCCTTGCGGCAAAATGAAGTCGCGGTTCAAAAGGCGCAGCAAATTTTTCGCAGCATCCACAGCTTGCACTTTGCCTTCCACTGCCACGCTTTCATCCGGCGGCTTGACGTTGATTTCAACCGCTTGAAAATTTCCCTGGGCATCGGGCCGGCCTTTGACCTTTACGCGTTGGCCGACTTTCAGACTGCCCAAACCCGAGCTTTCATTCATACGCGCTCCTTTCTAGTTTTATGATTCGAAATGACCATTGAGATCTTCCAAAATCGTGCGGTCGTTGATCAAAACCGGGATGCCGTTGATGACGATGCGTTGTGCGTCGCGCTCGATATGCGTGATCACGCCTTGCATTTCTTCGATATTAAACTCGCGCGTATCGCGCAGCTTGATCTTTTCCGGCAAGAACCCTTGCGCGGGTTCGAACCGGCCTTTTAGTTTGACCATGCGTCCGGCTTGCAACGCTGCCAAGCCCGCGGGATCACCCTCCAAATTTTTCACTTCGACCTGCGGCGAGAGCGTGAAGGCATAATCGAAGACGCGCAAAAGGCGATGCTGCGCATCAAACGCGTGAATCGGACAAGTGATTTCAGCTTCCGTTTCACCCGGAGAAATTTCCACGGCAAGAAAGCCTTCGCCGACAAGGTACTTGCCCGTGAGCGAAACGGCCTGGCCGACTTGTAGTTTTTCACAGATGGTAGAGTTCATAAGGTGCGCGTTGGAATTGAGAATGTATTAACTGCCGCAGGGGCGCGGTTGCAATGATACCGAAGCCAAGCGCTCAAGCCATTTCTTCCACGAATTCTTCTTCATCTTCCAGCGGCGCGAGGAAATCGCGCACGACGTGGACGGCTTTGCCCATTTCTTCAATGCAAGCCACGCCCTGGTCGATCATTTTAGCGACGCGACGGCGCCAGCCTTCATCTTGCAAGCGCAAAAGTTTGCAGGCGCGGCGCAAGTGCGTCAAGCCTTCATAAAGCAAAACGCGCTGCCCGATTTCCGTTCCCATGATTGCATAATATTCTTCGAGAAAGGCTTCGATGAGTTGGGCAAACTCCGGCACCTTTTTTATTTTGCCGCGCAAAAAGACGAGCAAATTGCCCAAGTCAGAGGCAGGATCGCCAAACGCGAGCGCATCGAAATCAATCAACCAGGCCGTGCCGTTTTCAAGATGCACTTGGCCTAGATGGAAATCGCCGTGAATCGGCGTGAGCAGGGACTCGGCAATGAGTTGCTCTTCGATGCGTTTGGCCGCGGTGGCGATGTAGTCGATTCTCGTTTCCAATTCCGGGCAGGCGAGCACGAGAAAGGGATAACGGGGATGGCAACGCAGAAAATGCTCGCGCACCAAAAACGGCTTGTCGGGCACAATGGGGCATTGATGCAGCTTGGCCAACGTGCGCGCCAATTGCCGAAAGTGATAGGGGTTGGGAGCTTGTTTGGTTAAAGCTTTGAGCGGCAGGCCCGGCACCTCTTCTTGAAAGAGCATGCACAGTTCGGAGGAGAAATCCAGCGGCTCGGGGATATAAATATCATCGCCGGTTTCGCGGCTGAAGCCGTTATCCCACAGGCGTTGCATCAAAGCATAAACGCGTTCGCCGCGCTGCGCTTTGTAGACTTTGCCGATCACGCGCCAGTCCAAGCGCTGCTGTTCGCGCGGATCAAACGTTTCGACGATATAACGAATGACGCAACGTTGATTGCGCCGACGGATCACTTCAACGTTGACCTGCCGCACCTCCAACTCTTCACCGAGATAGCGCTGCGCCAACACGGCAAAGTAGGGTCGCATTCTTTTCGCATCGAGGGCGGTTTCGAGCGTGTAGAGCTTGTCGTGAAATACGGTGGGGACTTTTTTGTCGGCCATGATGCTCTCCTCTCACAATGATGTTTGGCGCTGCGCGACGAGCGTTCCTCATGCAAGCAAAACTAAAGCAAGATCAGGCCCCAATACCAACGACTCCGCCGATTCATTTGACGCCAAAAGATTTATACAGCCACTAGCACTCTCAACTCCGCAAAAGAAAATCCGCGACCCGGCGCGCGCCGTTTAGATCAGGCAAACGCGCTTCCGGCATGGCTTGCTCCATGCGCAATTGGGCGAAGAGTTGTTCCGCCATGTTTTCGCCGGTTAGAGCTTGGGGCGCTATCGTTGCAAACAATCCGCGCTCCGACATGAGGCGCGTGCGTATGGTCTGCTCGGCGCTCGGACCTGCGCGCGGCACCACGAGCGCATTTTTTCGAAAGAGCATAATCTCGCTGATGGTGTTATAACCGGCCATGGAAACCACAAGATCGGCGCGGCGAAAATAACGAATGCTGTCTCCTTCCATGCGCCCCACGGTGATCGGCAAGCCCTGCGATTTTTGCCGCAAAAGTTTGCGTTGATCTTTATGCACAAACGGCCCAGTGGCGATAAAGGCCTGAAACGGAATTTCGTTTTTCAAACGGCGTACGGCATCAATGAAACGATCCATCATGTAGGCGGCATCCGCGCCGCCGCCGCCGGTAATGAGCACAAACTTTTCTGCGCGGCGGCCGTTGCTCGGCAGCAATGCTTTATCTTCGGGATTAACCTGCGCTTCGTCGCGGCAAACATAGCCGCAATATTGCGCGCGGCTGCGCACTGCGTGCGGAAATTGATACTCGCTCGCGGCATCAAAAAGATCGCTGCTGCCATAGATGCAAACCGCGTCGTAAAACTCCGCGATGGCGGCAAACGCGCCCTCGCTTTCCCATTGTCGCCGAATGACCTCGGGCGCGCCGAGGATGTCGCGAATGCCGAGAATGATTTTGGTTTGCGGCCGCGAGCGCCGCAACTCCGCCAGCGGCTCGAGCAATTCGCCCAAAGCGCCGTGCGGCATATGATCCACGAGAAAGACGTCGGGTTGGAAACCGGAGAGCACGTTCCGAATCAACTCCGCGCGCAACGACATGAGTTCATGTTGCTGCACGGTGAGACGTTCGGCACGCCACACACCAGTGTCAACTTTGACTAGCGTTGGAATTTTGATGAAGTCGCAGTGCGATGGGAGCTTAAAAAAAGGTGCGACCGGGGAGTCTGCGATAATCAAGCAGGAGGCCTGCGGGCAACGTTTTTTGATTTGATAGCAAATATTCACGTTGCGCCGCAAATGTCCCAAGCCCAATCCGTCTTGGGAATAAATCAAAAACTTAGTGACTGCTCCGTGCGCCATCGAGATTCCAGTGCTAAGTTGAGTGACACGGCCAAGCCAAAAGCAATGATCGACCCTCGCTTCATCGTCTAGAAATGAAACGAAGGCAATGACTAAGGGCCGATCCGGCTCGGCCCGTTAGGAGGCGACGATTGCCTCTAGTTGTGGTGAAGAACCGATGAGTTCCTGAATGCTCTCCGCAATTTGATTGAAACCGTCAAATGTGATTTCATCATACCACTTCAAAGCTGCGCCGCGTGTTTCCGGACGCAGATTCTTGTTCAAAAACGCGGAAATAGTTTGCGGCTGAAAATCTTCGCGCGTGCTTACGGCAACCAAGCCGCGCTCTTGTAGCCATTGGGTGCGATGGAGGTTGTCGGGTTGCTCATTCGCATGAGGAACGAACAACGCCGGTTTGCGATGCGCGAGCGCTTCACTCGCAATATTGTATTCGCCGGTGCAAATCACCGCGTCGGCGCATTGCACATAAGCGAGCAAATGCTTGCTAAAGCGCTTGAACGTGACGCGCGGCAAGGCCTCCGCGCGCAGTTGCAGACTCCGTTTGTCTGCGGAGCTTAGTCCAAGCCCAGCAACGATCAAACTGTAAACTTCCATGCGCGTGTTCTCCAAAAAGCGCAAGTAGGCGTCAACCAAAGCCCAATCTTCGGCGCCGCCTTCGGTCGTCATGAACACGAACGGAATGCGTTTCCCGGCTTGTGCCAGTTTCGTGCTAATATGCCGTGGCGGTTTTTCCGAGCTGGTTAGATAACCAGCATAAGTCATTTTATTTGAAATCGCTTCGTCGAAGCGATAGGCTTTGGCGAGATCAAAAACGCATTGCGCGCCAAAAACAAAAAGCGCATCCGCACTACGGCCAAAAACGTTTGAGAGCTTGCGATTTGCCCACTCGCGCGATACGTACTCGGGATGGCCAAGCGTATCGGAGATGCCCCATGCAATTTTGGTCGAGGGCAAATTCTCCGCAAGACATTGCAGGAGCGTGTGCATTTCACCCGGCAAATGCAGGAGACTATCATCCAACCACACAAGCTCGGGGCGAAAAGTTTTAAGCGTGCCCAAGAGAATGTCTTGGCGTAGCTTTGGAATGTCGCTGTGTTCGGAGCGCAGGCCATACTTGGGCGCATTGCTGATGGAGTTCTTAAACGCCGGCAAATGCACATAATCCACTCGCTCCGGCAATTTAAATCGCCCGATCATCGCAAAGTCCGTGAGCAACAATATCGAGGTATGGCGTAGCTTTTGTGAAAATGCCGTCGCCAGACCTACTGTCCGCGCGGTACGCCCCAAGCCTCGCTGAGACGTGCAATACATGAGAATACGCGACGCGGACATATTTTATTACCTAGCGAAATGGCACATTCAACGCAAAAGAATGCTCCCAGAGCGTTTCTCCCAAAAGTATGCTGGAACACGGCCGCTCATGGGCAACTGCGTTTTCAGTTTCTAACAAAAACAAAAAACCGTTCCACTGGGTATTTTTACCCGGCGGCTGCGGCATCGTTCATTTAGTTTGACTTTTCGGAAAACAGGAGGGAAGTTTGGCGTGACTTCACAACAGCCCACACTCACATTTTCGTAACTCGGCACAGGTTCATCTTGAATTACGAAATCATCGCGCGCCAAAAACAATGGGCAGCAATATAGCAATATCGAAGTCGGAGTCAAGTTTTTTTTTGATACTCTGTAAGCCAAAACCGACATGTCTTTCCAAACTTTCAGTTTTATGGCGAATGGCTTTAACTTTTCTTCTATTGCGTCTCGATAGTTCTCATTCAAGACGTGAAATTGACGGTGCACTTACAACGGTCCTTGTCTTCATCTTGCAATCAAAACCCAAATCCGGCCCCGGCGGTAATTCTCAAGCCTTCCAAACTGCTTGCCGCGCCTATCGAAAAGGTCGAACTGCGCATGATAGGCGCGAACCAAATACCGCCGCCTGCCACGGTGTGCCAACCCTCGGGACTTTGATCATTCAACCACACACGACCGGCATCGGTAAAAGAGAAAACGCCAAAGTCCGTGGGCACGAGCACATTTGCACGAAACAGCGCAATCCGAACTTCCGCGCTGCCGAGCGCCGCTTGATCGCCGCCAAAGCGCTCACGCAAATAGCCCCGCAGAGAACGATTGCCGCCGAGGTAGATCGCTTCATAATATGGGAACGTGCCCCAAGCCTTTGCGCCCCAACCGCGAAACGCCAACGTGATCTTCTTCGTCGGCGAAAAATAAAGGCGTGCATCCACAAAGCCCTTGCGAAACGTGCTGTCGGACTCCAACGCTTTCGGGAAAAGGGAAAAGCCGGTTTCAAGATAAACGCCTTTACTGCTCGCCACGGCGCGGTCACGACTATCGTATTTCAAATTAGCGTTGACTTCAAACACCGAAGGCGTGGCAATGCCATACGGTTGCGCTTTGAATACAAAAGTCGAGTCTTCATTAAACTGTGTATCAAAATGTTTGAACGCGCCGCCCGCGGAAGCGACCAACCGCCGTGAAAAGTGAAAATGCAGCGCCGTGCCCACGAGATATTCCTTCGAGCGCACGCGATAGAAATCGTTTTTCTCCTCTGCCGCAATGCGCGTTGTATTGTTGCCCAAACCATAAAAATTTCGCACCTCGCGTGGCACTGTCGCTTGTGCCGTGAAACTCCAGTCGAGCAGGCCGAGGGCGTCGACAAAATAATGGCCATAGCGCGCGCGAAACGCGCTGGTTTTGAAAGCATAATTTCCGGAGAAGCCGATGACATTGGCAAACGGCTTCTGACGGAAGCGATATTGCGTGCGCACATAACTCAAGCCGAGGAAAATGCCGTCGTCCGGCGTGAAAGCAAAATTGGGCAATGCTTTGGCGTCGAAACTATAATCGCGGCGCAGCGGCTTGTTCTCGCGAAAATTGATGATCGAATCCACTTTGCCGGTGTAAAGTTTCGTGCGCGCGCCTTTGGTGAAGAGATTGCCTGCCTCCGTATCATACACCGCGGTGCGGCCACGGCCTTGATCGACAATCTCGTCTTCGCCTTTGCCGCCGATGACGCGCACGAGAATACTGTTTTCGCCCGGCCCGCTAATCACTACTTTGTCCTTTCCTCCCATCGTGAACAAGCGAATCTCGTTTGTCTCGTTGCGCTGAAAGGTTCGCGCAAAGAGCAGCTCTTCGCGCTTCTCGCCGGTCTGCGCGTCGCGTTTAAAAATACGCAGCGCCACGCGTCCCTCCGCCTGCCGCTCAAGCTCCACATACTCCGGCTTGTTGCTCGCAACGATTTCAGGATATTGCGCGAGCAGTTTGTAATACTCCTTCGCGGCATTGGGCAAATATTGCCGCCGCGCTTTTATGCGTCGCGCCAAATCTTCGCCGTTCGCGGCGTAAATCTGCTGCGGCAATTGCTTCACCGCCTGCTCAATCACCGCGTCGGTCAACTTCGTCGTCGCCTCTTCCGCCACGGCTTTAAAATCCTCCCATGACAAACGATTCAAAAAGCGGCGATCCATGTGCCGCCCGGAATGAGTAAGACTGATAACATCCGGCCGGTCTTTATAATAATTTTCCAACTGTCGCACGAAATATCGTTTCTCCGCCATTGAGGGCAAAAAACCATCAAGCTTCACAAAGGCTTGGTCGCGATCGCGCGGAATGGGTAGCCACACATTCTTCTTGTCTTGTTTAAAACGCGCCCAGCGCCATTGATCCGCATGGCGATCCCAATCGCCCACGAGAATATCCAGCAGCCGCGCTTTTAAATACGCCTTCTCATCAACAAAATCGTCATTGTCTTTTTCCAATTCCGCAAACAAATCATCTGTGCCGATGATTTTATCCGAACCAGCAAATCCCGGCTCGCCATCCGGGCCATCTGCTGGGCGCTCTTCGATGAAGCCCAAGAGATTCGCGAAGTCTTTGCGAAACGCGCCGAGGCGCGCATCGTCGGGCATAATCACGAGCTGCGGATCGGCATGCAACACGCCCATGGCCTCCGCGAGCAACGGCACGACGAGCGCGGAATAGGGATGCGCGCTGCTGATTTGATCGCGCGCAATGCTCGCCGCAATGGTCTCGCGCAAATCCGGCGGCAACACTTTACTCGGATCTTTATCCAGCGAGCGAAAGGCAAACTCGCGCCCGTCGTTGGATTTGAAGCGCAACGATTTGGTTTGAAAACCGCCGCCGGTCTTCGTCGGCGTGAGGCCGCCCGCAAACGTGTCAAGATTTAAGATCGGCACGTCAACGGGAATCGTCCAGAGGTTGCGATGATGGGGACCGAAGAAAAATTTATGCAATGCTCCGGCGCGATATTGCGGTCCGGGCACGCGGGTTTCGCTTTTATTGCCATTCGATTGCGCGAAAGCCAAGCTGCTCATCAACGCGAAGAGCACAAGATGCGGCTTCATGTTGCTCCTTTCCGAAAAATGCTGACGAATCATGAGAAAAAAGTGGCTCAATAAGTCAAACCACGCTTCTAAAGTCAAGCGAAAAGCTGGCAGGCAGCAACGCGCAGGCTGCGCGCATTGACTTTGTGCAGCGCGCGATTTACTTTGCGAAAAAAATAAGGAGTGGAAAATGGCGAATCCCACAAAGCAATTCGGCGCTCTGCCGCCGCGCTACAAGTTCATGGTCAATCCGTATCCCGATAAGCGCATTCGACGTTGCCCGCTCTGCGAGCAACCGAATCGCCAACGCAAGCTGCCTTTGCTGATTCTCGTTGAATCCGCGGCCATGATCGCCCTCAACTACACCTGCCGCTTCTGCCCGACTTGCGACCTGCTCGTCGCGCACAAACACGAAATCGAAAAGATTCTAACCGACATGTTTCGCCACACCATTCCCAGCGCGATTGGAAATAAGTACTTCTTCGGCGGCACGGTGACAAAAGACGTGTGGCGCGAAGGCTTGCTCGAACCGCAGTCCATACCTGACACGATTCCGCACGTCAGCGATTTTGTGTTTCATTATAAAGAATTGCGCCTCACGCAAGCGGGGTGGTTTCCTGCGAATCGAACGCCGCCCGTCATGCAACCGCCGCCTTCGAAAGATTGGGTCAAGGCGCGTCGCTAGATTTACGAAGCAATCATGGAAAAGGATTTCTCCCCCTCTTGCGAGCACACACTTATGCTCTATCTCTTTCTCGATGAGTCCGGTAATCTCGGCCACGGCTTTCAAAGCGCGGGCGTTTCGCGGCACTTTGTCATCACCATTTTGGAAGCGCCCGATAACGCGGCGAAGAAGGCCATCGAAAAGGCCGTTGAGCGAACGATGAAGAATAAAATTCGCGGCAAGAGCCGATCACACCAAAATCTCATCACCGAGCTTAAAGGTGCAAAAACGTCTCATGCCATAAAGAAATATTTTTATGAACAAGTTGCCGAAGTTCCTTTCAAGCTCTATGCTGTGATCCTTGACAAGAAACGATTCGTCAATCACCTCCAAGTTAGCGAGAATCGCGTCTACAATTTTGTTGCGCATCTTGCCATAAAAGAAGTGCCGCTTGAGCACGCGCCCGAGCGCGTCGTTCTGGTTTTGGATCGCAGCAAGAGCAAGCCGGAAATTCTCGTGTTCAATCAGTTTTTGCTCAATCAACTTGAAGCACGCTTGCCGCCGCAAATTCCGTTGGATATTTTCCACGATGATTCGCAAACCAACAAGCCCATTCAAGCAGTTGATCTTTTCGCGTGGGGAATTTTTCGGAAGTACGAAGGGGAAGATATACAGTGGTATGAAGTATTTCGCAATAAGATCGTATATGAGCAGGTGGTAGCTCTCCACTTAATCGTGGACTATGTTATTTGAAGCAGGGGAAAGGTTTTCAAGGGTTGCTCCGCGTGTTCTGGTTTTGACGTCAAGCGGCGACAGCGTAACAACTCTATGAGAGTCCATTGACGCGTCGTGAGG
>JAYRWE010000114.1:0-75000 GCA_041918175.1 bacterium | reverse complement strand
TGCTTCTGTAACAACAAAACGTAACCACGAAATAACGCGATCCGAAAACACAACCGTGAGCGGCCTTCCATCATTCGGCAAAGCGGGAATTTTTTGAATTGTGCCGTCGCTCAGATGCAGTTCTGCATTTAGAATGTGGTCACTCAAGTTCGGCCGATCATATAGCGTAATCCCTGAAACCGTGATAGGCTCGGGAAAATTTAACCGCAACCACACATCCTTGACTTCACTCAAGGTCGCCCATTCATAAACCGGGTTGACCGGAAATCCCGTCGCAACGCCATCAATTGCTTTTTCCGCAGTCTGTCCAGCCATGGTGTTCTCACTGCTCGCAGTAGCCAATGCTAGACTCGCGACATTTCGTCCCTTCAATCCGTCGGTGCGAAAGGTCATATTCTGCCCGGTTGCGAGATTTCCATTTACATCTCGGGAAAGCACACGAAGCGAATACCTGCTATTCGACTTCAAGCCGGATAGCGCCATGCGATGAGATAATGTTTGCGAGGAGTCGAGCGTCGTCTTCAAATCAAATTGTCCACTTAGACCGTATTCAATTTGTGAATCCGCAACTTCATTTGTGCTCCACGTGACTTCCGCGCTGCGTGAAGTCACATTCGTAATCAAGACGTTCGAAATTTCCAGGGCGGCAGCGTCATTGGGCGAACTTAAATATGCGACGTAGCCTTCACCGGGCGGCGACAGAATAAAGGCATTGCTAGCAACACCGGAAATGACGCTACCCCATTGCCCATTAATTGTGTCAAACCAACGCCCGCGGATTTCACCATTCATGTGGCTCAAATCAACAGTGAAATTGCCGGCGCTCTCGACATAGACGACACTCTCAACTCCGGGTTGATATGCCATCCATCTGCGATTACCCAGCGCGCGGAACTGCGACAATTGCCACCATCTAATACCGCTCTTCCTCCAAAAATTCTTGAGTACGGTCATATACGACGCGCCCTTTGAGTAAAGATTGTTCGGCGACATCACCGCATTATAATGAAAAGTCGTTGTATCGCCATAAACCAAAAAGCCGCCGCGCATAACGATTTCCCAGGCATCTCGCCGCACCTCTTCCGAGGACTGATCGCCCTCATAACCGAACTCGGAATTAATCACTGGCTTGTTGTATATCCGATCCTGCGAAACGAGTGCAATATCATCCGTTTGCTGATAAATCGTCGTGTGCCAAGTTGCATTGCCGAAATCATCCGCGCTCGTTTTGACCGTGTGCGTTGTTATCGGATGACGATAAGGATCGCGCGCAAAAAGCAATTCGCCGACATAGGTATGTCCTCCCGGCGGACTCATTTCTTCATACTCACCCGCAGTGATCCAAAAAACATTATACGCCGCATAACGATTCACCAAGTATTGCACGAAGCGCTCGACTTGCGCGGTTGTGGAGAAATTACGCCACGCATTGTTCGCCCAAGCGAGCATCATGCCGGCGACGATGCCGTTTTCGTTCATATAAGCAATGCGTCGATCCAACGCGCGCCAAAAACCGGGATCAAGTTGATTGACATCATTATTCAAAAACGCTTCGCCGCCTTCGTTTTGTGAGCGCCCGGTGGGAAAGGTTTGATACACGACGCCATGCACATAATTGAATCCCTGCGCGGCGCGCGCGTTGATATAAGCTTGAAACTCCTCCGGCCATGTAATCGCACTGTTGCCAAACGACCATTGCGTATCGCCCAATAGGAAAAACGGCGTGCCGTCGTCATGCGCAAAAGTATAAGGGAACGCTTGCGACTCATGGACGTGACCATGCCAGGAGACATGTTGCTCCGGCAATATCCCTTCGCACGTGAAGCCGCCGCTTTTGTTATTTAAACCGACATTGTTTGAAGTAGAACTCCAAATCCACCCTCCCATTGCCGTTGGCGCAAAACGTACGCGATACGTGCTATCGCCATCCCAAAAGCCTTTCACCGCAATCGACTTTCCCGCGGCCTTGCCGGAAAAACCGGTAAACGTGACCGTTACTTCCGGCCCGTTCAAATATGGATTCACGCCAATGTTCGAAGCGTGTAACGCGATCTCATAAACTTCATACAAAGCCAACGGCTTTTCAATCGTTCGCACGATCAACTCCGGCTGATGATTGGTTGATTCACGCGCATCGAATGCAACGAGCTCTTCGCCTTCTCCCCAAAACGCAAAGTCATAGCTGCCCGAGCGCGTCACCACGGAATCAGCCACAACTTCGTGCCATTGCCCGGCCTCGACGCGCGCAATCCTGCCAAGAGTTTTACCATTTACCACAGGCTTGTTCAACCATGTCGTTGAAAGCTCTTTCCAACTTTCGTGCAGTGCGCGCACGGCGCCGCCCTCTCCCGTTTGCCTGCCGTGCAAACGCAGCTTCGCGCTGGTAATCGTTCCGCGCAAATCATTGGCATCGAAACGCAAATAGCATTCGCGGCCTGCGCTCGCAATCAAACTCATCCAGCCGAAATTGGCATTGTCGCGCTTGCTCCCAATCAATCCCGCGCGCTCAACGAACGTATCTGCACTCGGCTTAAAAATGTACGCGCCTGATCTTTTCGTGGTAAAAGTTTGATCCGAACTCGTGCTCACATTTCCTGCGCTGTCACTAACAACGATGCGATAATGATAAACCTGACTCGGGAGTAAGCTCGCAATCGCCGTGGTGAAATCTTGAGCCGGCACGCCCAATACCGGCGTTCGCTGCCCGTAATTTGTCGTGAGACCGAATTCCACAAAACTTGTCGCAGACTCGTTCGTGCTCCACCGCAAACGCACGCCATTCGCAAACACTTCACTGATCGTGCTATTGACGATGAACGGCGGGCTAACATCGCTTAACGCCGCCGGCGTTTTGATCACGAGGTTCGAGAAGATCGGGCCGGACATTGCGGGGTATTGGTTGTGTTGATAGTTGGTCAACAAATCGCCGCTCACCGTGAAATCGCGCCCGACGAAGAGATAACGCAACTGCATTTCATCTGAATGCGTGTGCGTGGCTTGCAACTCGCCGTTGCGATAATAGCTGACTTGCCGCCCGCTCCACTCCACTTTGATTTGATACGTCTGGGCCAAGCTCCAATCATTTTTGTTGATCGTGTTCTGCTCGTTTTCATCATACGTCCACGAGAGCAGCTTTACGCCGGGGTTGTAATAAAAACCCGAATGCAAATTCCACACGGTCTCCAAATTTTCCGCGGGATGATGATTGCCCCACGGATTGCGATACATGCTCATGAAGTGATGCCGCTGCAACGCATTCTGCCGGCTCGGTTGAAAATTTCTGAGTTCAAATTCGAGCGAGCCGCGTTTCAAATATGTGCCGAGATCATACACGAGCATATCGTTCGCGCCTGTCACTTGCCAACCGCCGCCAACAAACATGCCGCCCGTGCGCTGGCCTTTTGTCCCATTCACTAACGAATCACGCAAAACGATGCGCTCGTTCATGGGATTCGCACTCAGCACCGACGGAGCAATGAAAGACACTGCGCCGTTGCGATGTTGCACACGCGCCGTCACTTCACGCAGATCGCGCGCAGTTTCGTTCCAAGCGACTTCAAATGGCGGCGCGCTCGCTTGCGCGATTTTGTTTTCGTTTAAATAAAAAGCAACCGCGGCAATGTCATCCTCAAACGCTGTGTTATCCACGCGCAAAGATACTTTTTGCGCGCTCGCAGAATGCGAAAGCGTGAGCGGCGCGGCAATTTCATGCGGCAAAGGCTGTGTTGCAATCGCAGGTTCGAGATCGTCAATTTGTGCCAAATACGCCGCGAGCTGTTGTCGCTCCTGCGCATTCAGTTGCGTGAGATTGCCGTGCTGCGCGCTTGCCGTCGTGAGCACGTCGAGCAGAGTCGCCGCGGAGCCATCGTGCAAATACGGCGCAGTGCTCCACACGCCGCGCAAACTCGGCGTATCAAGCGCACGCAACGGCCCACCCAAACGATTTCCGGAGGTCGGCTTGATCGTGCCCACATCATGCCGCACATTCGAAAAACTATCTGTGAACTCATTGCCGCCATGACAACTCGCGCATTTCTGCCTTTGAAAAATAAATCTACCCAAACGCGCCGCGCTCGTAAGCATGCCGTTGGTGTTGCGATACGGACTCGCTGGCGTTGCAGCAAGTGATTCGACGTATGCTGCGAGAGCATCAAGCTCAGCGCTGACGCTGGCTTTGCGCTCGCCGAGCGGTTGATTGCGCGTGCCCGAATTAAAATCGCCGTCGTGCATGAAACCGGAACCGCCAAACGCATTGCGAATGTCATGTTCGAAATCTTGGACTTCATCGAAATTTGCCGACCAATGCAAACGGCCTTGGGCCGTGCCGCGCCGGCCGCGCAGCGAAATCGTATTGCGCCATCCTTCGCCGCGATCGCTGAAATCCCATACGCGGCCGTCTTGCTCGCCTTCGAGATGGCAACTCGCGCAGCTCAAATAGCCGTCGCGATTCATGCGGCGATCATTCGCATTATAAAAAATCTGCTTGCCTTGCAACACGAGCGGTGCGAGCGCTTCTTGGCTCACGGTTGCAATCTCTGCAAGCTTGTGCGCGTGCTTGGTGCCGTTCGCCGTAATTGCGCTCACGTCATAAACCGCAACCGAACGCGACATGAAATTTTGCACAAACAGCTTCGCGCCGTCGCGGCTCATTGCCAAGCCTTGCGGCGCAAGGCCGACATTCTCAATCGAAGTAATCAACGCGCGCGAGTATGCATCGAGCACATCAATGGTATTCGAACCTTGCACGGCAATAAAAGCATAATCGCCCAAAGCGCTAAATGCCACCGCGCTCGCCATATCACGATCATTCAAATCACGGCGCGCGCTCAAATCTTCCACGTTGTTCGTGAGATCGATCTGCGAAACAATCGTGCGCACCGTGCTTTCAAATGTGAGCGGCAAACCGTCGCGGCGCAGGCCGCGTTGCACATTGTCTTTTTTCGAAGGGAGCCACGCGCGTCGTCCATCGGGCGTAAGGCGCACGCTGCTCAAATAATTCGGCACACCGCGCCCGCTGCTCTCCGTGTCCGGTCCGGAATCCATTGCCAAGTTAAAGGTTCGCGCGACAGCAAAAGTCATTGCATTCACTTCAACGACCTCGCCGTGCGTTTGCGAGGAAATAAACCGCGTGATGAAAATGCGTTGCGCGTCGTGCGTGATCGCAATACCGCGCGGTGTCACACCGACGGCAATATCGCCGATGATATGATGTGTGTTCGGAGCAATCTTCAACAAGCGCCCGGTAGCTTGCAGAGTCACATACGCCGCGTCACCCTGTGGGCTGAAGGCAATGCCATATGGCCGCGAGGCATAGGGCAACGCAAGCGTGCGCAGGTGCGCGCCATGCTCGCCATTTAAAATGCTGATCGAAGCGTCGCCTTCATTCACCACCCACATCGAACCGTCGGGCGCTTGCGCCAGCGTGCGCGGCTCTTTGCCTACGCGTGTTTCAAATTTTTTGTTGAATAACAGCGCATCGCTCGCCGTGACGCTTGCGTTATCCGTATTCACATTCCAAACGAGTTGACGTGCTTCATCCAATAAAATCGTGCTTGACGCCGTCGGCGCTGTGCTCGTGACCAAATGATGAATGGTTTGCACCGAAGATGCGCGCGTCGTCGCCACGTTGTCCTTCGCGGTCACTTGCACAATGTAATGCCCCGGCTGCGTGTAAACATGAGCCGCGTCAGCATTGGTCGAAAACGGTGTCGCCGGCGAACCATCGCCAAAATCCCACGAGTAGCGCACCACGCCGGAAACGTTTTGCGTTGTCGCTGCGAACACAGCATTCGCGCCAACGAGCGCGGGTGCTAGCGGCAAAATTTCACAACGCATGGGCGGCTGCAATGACGCACCGGTAGAAAACACACTGCGAAAAGTTGTCGCGAGCGCGTTGCCCGCGAGATCGCGAATGCCGCCCGCAGGCAGCACAACTTCATAAGCCGTGTTGGATGCAAGCGGAGCGTTCGGCGCGAAATTCACGATGCCGGTTTGCGAACTATATTTGCCCGCGAGCGCCGCGCCGCCGCCAACGGGCCGCACAATGAATGATGATTCATTCACACTGCGCAAATCTATTTGATCCGTAAACGTCATGCCGATGCGCGAAGTCACGGCCTGATGCAGCGCACCATTCTTAGGCGAAATCATATTCACGGCCGGCGGATTGCGATCCGGCTCGGCTTGATGTGGCACAATAAAACTGCCGTTGCCGTGATCGTCGCTCACAAGCACGAGATTGCCCATCACCACGGCGAAATCTTCATCGCGCTCCGCAATGCCCGAGCTGGCGCGTCCGGCACTTTCATAATGCGTACGATCGCGCATGTCGATCTTCATATAATGCTCCGACGCCCCCGCATGCGCAAAGCCGTCTTGAAACGTCACGTAGCCGCCGCGCCCGGCGAGCGACATACCGTTCTCGTAAACGATGCGCGTCGGATCGCTGATGTCAAACACGGTGAAGTTGTTATAAATATCCACGCCGAGAATTTTATTGCCATTGAGCAGCGAGCTATAGACCGGCGGCATATTGTGCGTTTGCGCTGCGAGCAAAACCGGATTGACGGGATCGCTGATGTCCATCGTCACATACCCGCCTTCTTCCATCGATGAAGCCGCGAGCACATTGCCCACCGCGAAGATC
The DNA here is from genome assembly GCA_041918175.1 of bacterium. Classification (GTDB taxonomy): domain Bacteria; phylum Zhuqueibacterota; class Zhuqueibacteria; order Zhuqueibacterales; family Zhuqueibacteraceae; genus JABWAN01. The sequence goes on along the minus strand of JAYRWE010000114.1, from coordinate 68,354 downwards.
GGCCCAATGCGAAAACCGCCAGTCTGCGCAATCGGAATCGGGTTCGGCTTGCCCGGCCCGCGATGCACCAACATCGGTTTGCGCGGATCGGTCGCATCGACGATATAGATGCCATTGCCCGAACCGCCGACATAAATAAACGGCGCTTGCCAACACAGCCACCACGCACCGAGCGCATAATTACTGTCTTCGATGCCGGGCAATTGCAAATAGCTCAAACGCTCGGGATTCCGCACGTCCGTCCAATCCCAAATCTGAATGCCAAGCGCGGCTTGCAAAGCCACAAGATCGCGGCCAGAGCTGCTGCTATAGCTATAGCCATAGCCGTGCGCTTCGCGAATGTCGTGCGTCTCCGCATCATCTTTGCGGCTCACGAGCACCGGTGTGTTCGGCACGGAGAAATCATAAAATGAAAAACCGCCGTTGGCCTCGCCGTCGTCGGAGTAAATGATGACGAGATAACCTTTGTGCATTGAAGCCGTGCCGTGCGCACGCGGCGCGCTGTTGCTCGCGTCGATCGTCGCAATCACTCGCATCACGTCTTGCGGCGGATAACTGCGATTCGGCAAACCCGGCCCGTCGCTCGTTGCGCGGGAATCTTTTTGCCAACGTATCGCAAAGGCAAGCAGGAAAAACGCACCAAAGATGATTAAAACAAATTGCCAACGGCTTTTCATAGAGTCCTCGAAAAGTGGATTCCGCAAATGCTACGATTGTTATGCGTGCGTTCAATCTGGGGGATATACCTACAATAACCGCTTATGCCGAGAGGTGTTGAGCGGGGTCTTATCCAAAGAAGAGAAAACAAAAACATTGAGCACAAGCAGGCGGGAGCTTGATGCCATATCGCAGCGCAAAGATAGCAACGTTGCCATGAATGTCAAGTTATTCATTCGCTCTCTCTCGTTCTCAAACTCCGTTTGGGAACGCACTTGCTGCAGCAACTCCGTTGCAAGAATTCATGCACACACTACAATGCTCTCGTTCCCAAACTCCGTTTGGGAACGCACTTGCTGCAGCAACTCCGTTGCAAGAGTTCATGCACACACTACAATGCTCTCGTTCCCAAACTCCGTTTGGGAACGCACTTGCTGCAGCAACTCCGTTGCAAGAGTTCATGCACACACTACGATTTGATTCTCATGTCTTGTCGCTGCGCGTTATTGCTTTTCATCTCCGCTTGTTTACCGCAGTGGCCTTTGCAAGCGAGCTGACTTCAAAGCGATGGGCTCCCGCTGCCAAACTTTTGAGTTGAAATCATGAGTGCCGCAAGCTATCTTGCATTGCATCATAGTTTCCCCAAGAGCGAGACTGATCACAAACTCGAAGCCGTCTGCACGCGCACCAACTCATATGCAAAGAGCGCGTGAGCAGCACCCACGCCAATCATGGAGGCGCCAGATGAACGTCAACGAAATTCGCAGATTGGCGCAACAACGCCCATTCAAACCGTTACTCTTTCAATTGGACAACGGCACGAAACAACTCATCAAGCATCCGGAAATCATAATCACGGAAGTCGTGATTATGGCAGCGGACGACAAGGGCTTTCCGGTTATTATCGCGCCGGAGGCTGTCACGTCTATCCATTATGCGCCGGCTAAAGCCCATCGTGCGCGCATCCGGAGAAAGCCCGTCACTGCGAAAAAATAATTCCACCCGCTTACCACATGCCCAATTCCAATTTCAAGTTCGACTCCGCGGAGCACAAAGCCGCGTATGTGCAAGAGATGTTCGATCAAATTGCGCCGCGCTATGATTTGATGAATCGCATCATGACGCTCGGCCAAGATCAAAGCTGGCGCAAGCGCCTCATTCAGCGCGCGGGCATCAAGCCCGGCAGCTATGTGCTCGACATCGCGACCGGCACCGCGGACATTGCACTCGCCGCACACGCTGCGGGCGCCAAACAAGTCGTAGCCGCGGATTTCAGCCGCGAAATGCTTTTTTATGCCGAGCATAAAATTCAGAAAGTGCTCAATGGCAAGCATGATGCAATCGTGCTCGCCGAGGCCGACGGTTTGAATTTGCCTTTCGCCGACAACACGTTCGACGCAGTGGTCACCGGCTTTTCGCTGCGCAACGTTGGCAACCTCGATCAGTTTCTCCGGGAAATGACGCGCGTCGCCAAGCCCGGCGGCAAAGTCGCGTGTTTGGAAATCACCCGGCCGCGCTCGCCGCGTTTTCGCAATTTCTTTGCATGGTATTTCGGGAGAGTCGTGCCGTTTATGGGCCGCATCATTAGCGGGCAAAAAGAGGCCTATAGTTACTTGCCGCATTCCGTCGCGATTTTCGTCACGCCCGAAGAACTGCGCGTGCGCATGGAAGACGCGGGTTTGAACCACGCTTCTTTCGAAACGCTCATGCTGGGCACGATCGCAATTCATCACGGCACCAAAATGCGCGCGCAAGCCACAAACTTTTCGGGTACGCAGAATTGGCGAAAGCAACATGAGGCGACCGTGCGTGCAACGTGAAATGAGAGAAAGCCGGCCGCTATCCAAACGCCTCTCGCCATTTTCCCACGAAAATGAAACTGCCACGAAAGTGGGAAATCATTTTCGCGGCTGTTCTACTTTCGTGGGAGAGGCTTTTGAGTTCTCTTGTTTAGAGCCCTTTTTTAGCTTGAAAAGCAAATCTCCTCAATGAATCGTCAACAACTGCCTTGGCAGTTCATTAACATCTTCAATGCAAACCCGCAGCACGCTTGCAATTTGAAATCGCCTTTGGTATTATTGCGCCGTTTATTTCAAACGCAGCGCGGGCGAGCCGTACCCCCAAAGCTCTTTGTAATCGGATTTTATTTTAAGCGGATAAAGCAAAAGCTGTATCCGCTTACGATGAAATCCGCCTACTAAATTTTTTGCTTTTATTGCAAAGACTCCACTGTTTAGATACTAAAGCGCTGACGGAGCGGAGCATGTTGGAGAAGATTGATCACATTGGCATTGCCGTGCGCGATTGGGAACAAGCGCTCGCGCGCTATGCGGCATTGACTTCCAGACCGCCGCAACACATTGAAGAAGTGGCCGCGCAAAAAGTCAAAGTAGCGATGTTCGAAGTCGGCGAATCGCGCGTAGAGTTGTTGTTGCCCACTGCGGCAGATTCGCCGATTGCAAAATTTCTTGAGAAGCGCGGAGAGGGCATGCATCATGTTTGTTTCAAAGTTGCCGATCTCGACGAAGCTTTGGCGCGTTTGGCAACGGAGGGAATGGAGATTCTCCCCGGCGCGGGCGGAACGGGAGCAGAAAGCAGCCGCGTGGCGTTTTTGCATCCCAAGAGCGCCGCAGGTGTGTTGATCGAACTGGTGGAAAGAAAAATTTGAATTCACAAGACGCTTTACACGTTATGCGCGCAGTGTAGCGTGAAAATTTGCTGATGACCATGAGGCACGCATTACGGCGACGATGAGAAAAATTCGCATCGGCATCGACGTCGGCGGCACTTTCACGCATGCCGTCGCGATTGAGACCGACGATTTCAGCTTGGTCGCGCAAACCAAAACTTCCACCACGCATTATCACGAAGAAGGCGTGGCCGCAGGCATTTTAAATGCGTTGCTCAAGCTGCTGCAAAAAGGCCGCATCTTGCCGGAAGAAGTTGTGCTCGTGGGCTATAGCACCACGCAAGCAACGAACGCGCTCTTGGAAGGCGATGTTGCGAAAGTCGGCATTATCGGCTTGAGCAGCGGCCTCAAAAGCATTCGTATTCGCCGCCAAACTCAAATTGAAGATATCGAACTCGCGCCCGGGAAATTGCTCCGCACATGTTATCGCTTTCTCAACATCTCGCGCCAATTTACGGATGAGACGATCCGCGCCACGATTGAATCTTTGCAAGAAGAAGGTGCGCGCGCGCTCGTTGCCGCGGAAGCTTTTTCGATTGACCGTCCCGGCCGCGAACAACGCGTCGTCGCGCTCGCACAGGCCATGGGGCTGCCCGCAACTTCCACCCAACAAGTCTCCCAACTTTACGGCTTGCGTTTGCGCACGCGCACGGCCGTCATCAATGCCAGCATGTTGCCGGTGATGATTGCGACCGCGGAAATGATGGAGCGCAGCATGCGCGCCACCGGCATCACGGCGCCGCTGATGGTCATGCGCTCCGATGGCGGCATCATGGATATTCGCAGCATGCGCGAACGCCCAATCCTAACCATGCTTTCCGGCCCGGCAGCAGGTGTGGCCGCGGCGTTGATCTATGCGAAAATTTCCGACGGCATTTTTATCGAAGTCGGCGGCACGAGCACGGATATCAGCGTGATTCGGCGCGGGCAAGTGATGATGCGCACGGCGAAAGTAGATCGGCACACGTTGCACGCGAAAACGCTCGACGTGCGCACCGTCGGCGTTGCCGGAGGCAGCATGCCGCGCGTGCAGAATCGGCAAATCATCGATCTGGGCCCGCGCAGTGCGCACATTTCCGGCATGGCGTACGAAGCTTTTACTCAAATTCACGATTTGGAAAAAGCCGAGGCCGTGTTGGGCGCGCCCAAACCCGGCGATCCGAATGACTATGTGTTTCTACAAAGTCGCGAGCGCAATTTTGCGCTCACCATCACCGGCGCGGCGAATTATCTCAAACGCGTGCCCGAATACGATTACGCGCACGGCGGCGAGCAAAACATCGCGCGGGCGTTTGATAAATTCGGCGAGCTGTTGCAACGGCCGCCGCGTGAGTTGGCTGAAAACATGTTGGAGAAGGCGTGCAGTCGCCTCGCCGGTGTGATCAATGAATTGGTGGAGAGCTACGAGTTGAATCCCAACACCGTGCGCCTCATTGGCGGCGGCGGCGGCGCTTCAACCTTGCTGCCTTACCTCGCGGAGATTACCGGGCTGCCGATCGAACTGGTGCCAAACAATGCGATCATTTCTGCGATTGGGGTGGCGCTGGCTATGGTGCGCGAAACCATTGAGCGTAGCATCGTCAATCCCACCGCGGAGGATCTCATGCGCATTCGGCAAGAGGCCGAGGCCGTGGTCATCAAGATGGGGGCAGTGCCGGAAACCGTTGATGTGCGGCTCGAAGTGGATGTGCGCCACCATCGCGTCGTGGCGATTGCCATCGGCTCCACCGACGTGCGCTTTTTGGATCACTTCGGCAAAATCATGTCGGCGCACAAACGCTCGGACGTCGCCGCGATCGCGTTAGCAACCCAAGAGCGCAAAATCACCGTGTTGGCGGACACAGGCTTTTTCAGCGCCTATGCAACTTTCAAACGCACGTCGCGTTTTTGGGGACTCATAAAATACAAAACGCGGCCGGTTGTGCTCATCGACCAGCATGGCGTGGTGCGGCTCACGTTTAAACATGCCGCAGTGGAAGAAATGAGCGCGGGCGAAACGCCGGACAAACTGAAACGTTTTCTCGAAGCGCATTCGTATTATGGCGACAGCGGCGCGCAAATTCCAAACGTGCATTTGGCCATCGGCCCGCGGCTGCTTGATTTTTCCGGACTCATAGAAGCGACGCAAGTGCTCTCTTTGGGCGAAATCGAATTGCGCAAATTTACGCCGGACACGCCAGTCATGGTATTGGCGGAAGTGCAAGGCTGATGTTCTTCAAACGGTCATGATCTACGAAAGCGCTCATCGCTTCGTATTTTTCTGAAAGGCGGATAAGAGTTTTAGTCTGCCGTTGCCAAGTTCGTCATCGTTTCATTTAGGCAGGATCGCAATGAATCTCAAAAACAAAGTAGCCCTCGTCACCGGCGCGAGCCGAGGCATTGGCGAAGCCATTACCATTTCTCTGGCCAACGCCGGCGCGAAACTTTTTTTGACCGCGCGCGACGCGGCTCGACTGCAACACGTCGCCGATCAAGCGCGCCAGGCCAACGTCGAAGTCGCAACCGGAATCGCTGATTTGCATGATGAGGCGCAGATCAAAACACTTGTGGCGCAGGCGCATGAAAAATTTGGCCGTCTCGATATTCTGATCAACAATGCCGGGTTGGGATATTTTCGCCCGGTGGCGGAAATGACCACGGTACAGTGGGATGAAATGTTCGCAATCAATCTGCGCGCGGTGTTTATTGCCACGCGCGAGGCCTTGCCCTATTTGCGCCAAGCGGGCGAGAGTTTTATCGTCAATGTCGCTTCGCTCGCCGGCAAAAATGCTTTTGTCAACGGCGGCGGCTATGCGGCAACCAAATGGGGCCTGCGCGCGTTTGGGCAATGCCTCATGCTCGAAGAGCGCAAGCACGGCGTGCGCGTGTTGACGATTTGCCCCGGCTCGGTGGCCACGGATTTTGGCGCGGGGCATGATCGCACTTCTCGCGCCGCACAAACAAACATCATTCAACCCGAAGACGTGGCGGAAACGATTCTCGCCGCGCTGCAAATTCCGCAACGCGCCATGGTCAGCGAGATCGATATTCGCCCGACGAATCCCTAGGGTTTTATCACGTTACCCATTACACGTTACACGAAGCGCCATGTAATGTGTAACGGCCCAGAACACATTCGGCACTCAAAAAGGACTTTCATTTAACCGTTAGGAAGACACCATGAAACTTTATCGTATTTCTGTGCTCGCAGTGTTGTTGTATGTAACGACAACGCATGCGCAAACCGATGAAAAATTATTCGCCGGTGTTGCGACGCTTTTCGACAACAACAGCAACAATGCCGGGCTATACGTCACCGCGCTCGAATCGCCCAATTGGAAAAACGTGGCGTGGCCGAATTTTTCCGTGCGCGCGGCTGCGACCATCGTCGCTAGCGGGGAGCCGCGCTTTTTGCTCGGCGGTTCGCATGGCATTGTGCGACCTTTCACCAATCCCACCGGTTGGCAATTGCTCACGACCGATCAGGTGGGAGAGGTTTTAGATCTCAAAGTCGATACGGAAAACGGGCACGCTATTTACGCCGCAACCGCGCGCGGCATTTTCGTTTCGGAAGATTTTGGCAAAACCTGGCAAGCGCGCAATCAAGGTTTGCAGAATCTATTCGTGAGTTGTTTATTGCTTGATCCGAAACAGGATCATCGCATATGGGCTGGCACCGAAGCAGGCTTGTACGAATCTTTCAACAAAGGCAAAGAATGGACGCTCGTGGCCTTTGCCGGAATTTCGATTCGTGCTCTGTTGCGCGAGCCGGAATCGTGGCCGGGCATTTATTGGGTCGGCACGGAGTATCACGGTTTGTTCGAAAGCTTTGACGGCGGCGAGAAATTCGATAACGTGGATATGGGCAGCGACAGTGTTTCCGTTTATGCGCTTGCCGGCGGCGGCGCAACAGCGCCCATATATGCGGGTTTGTTTGCGAAAGGCCTCTATCGCGCTTCTTCCCCGGGAGAAAATTGGGCGGTGCTCGAAGGCAGCGAGCAACTCGGCAGCGTCCTCGCAATCTTGCCGCTCGAAGATCGCCAAACGATCTTTGTCGGCACGCATGAAAACGGCGTGCTGCGCAGCACAGATTATGGCCACACTTGGCAAAGCTTCGGCCTAAAAGGCGTGCCGATACGCACGCTCACGCTCGGTGCAGAGAGTTGGACCAAACCGTAGATGGATTGATGGATTGCTGGATTAATGGATTGGTGGAGTGATGGAGTGATGGAAAAACAAGCAATCCAGCAATCCAACAATCCAACAATCCAGCAATCCACAAATCCACAAGTGCAAATCGTGTTATTGCAATTCACCTCATAACAGGGAGCGTTATGCTACATCCGAGTATCGAAGTGCGTCGCAGCAAAATTCAAGGCACTGGAATTTTCGCGAAGAATTTTATCAAAGCCGGCGAGGTTGTTTGGCATGAAACCGAGGAAGAACGTGAGCGCCAATATCTCGTTACGTTCGACGAGTTGCGTCGTTTGCCCGAGGCTGAACAACAGGAATATTTACGCTATGCATATCAAATCGGGCCCGAACTTTATTCCGGGCGCAAGCATAACAAGCCCGAGGATCCGGCGGATTACACCAACCATAGCTGTGACGCCAATACTTGGTTCATGAACGATCACACGATGACGGCGCGGCGCGACATCATGCCCGGCGAAGAAGTAACGTATGATTACGCCACAAGCGAGATCGATGAAAATTTCATACTGGCCTGCGGCTGCGGCGCAGCGAACTGCCGCAATATCGTGCGCGGCACGGATCACCTTCTGCCCGAAGTGCAAGCCGCCTATGGCCAATACATGATGCAGCATACTTTGCAAAGTATTGCGCAGCAACACACGAGGCACGCAACACGAAAAACGCAGCAAGCTTGATCTGGCCTGGAGCCTGGCGTTTAAAACCCGGTTTGTCATGGGCAAACCGGGTTTCGTATTTTGGGTTTAGGATTTTTTGAACAAAACGATGAAGCTCGCGTCTTTCAGAAAAAAAATTGTTGATCACCAAACTAGGAGCAATCCCTATGCGCTGTTTTCGTTCCCTCTTGGTCATAATTCTTTGCCTGTCGCTTGCGGCGACGGCCTTTGCGAGTTCGAAGCAACTCGAGATGAGCACAAAATCAAAGCAAGCATTGGAGCTATTGACACAGGCCACGACCGCGCTCGAATCGTTTGATCCGCAAAAAGCCGGACAGCTCGCGCAAGAAATCGTCAAAGCGGATTCGAATTTTGCGTTCGGCTATATGCTGGTCGCAGCCACGACGCAACAACAGGCTCGCCGCGTAGCTTTGACGGAAAAATTTGTCGCGAAGAGCAAGGGCGCTTCCGCAGGCGAGCAAAAGTATCTCGAAGCCATGGCATTGGTGTTTAGCAATAAAGCACAAGACGCTCTGCCGATTTTCGAAGCGTTGCGCAAAGAATTCCCCGGCGACCGCCGCGTGTGCATGATGCTCGGCCAAATCAATTTGAACACGGGGAAATTCGCCGATGCGGTCCCTTATTTCGAAGCCGCGCTCAAGCTGGATAACAGCACCGCGCGCGCGTATGCCTTGCTCGGCAATTGCCTATTGTTGCAGGAAAACTATGCAAAGGCGCGCGAAAATTATCAAGCCGCGATTTCCAAAGTTGGCCCCGATGCTTCGCCCTTCCAACCCTTCTTCGGCATCACGTTTTCTCATCTCTATGAAGGCAAACCCGAGCCGGCATTGAAAAATGAGGAAGAATTTCTCGCCCGCTACTTGCGCAACGGATCCACCACTGGGCCGAACGGCTTTCCCGCAGTGTGGATCTACAACAACATGGCGCGTATCAATCTCGAATTTGGCAACACGGCAGAAGCCATGCGGCTCTACGAAGAAGGCTATAAAACCGTGCCCGGCAGTTCGATAGACAGCACCCAAAAGCTCATATGGTATGGCCGGCTCTTTCACGGCAAAGCACGCTCGCTCGCGCGCATGGGCAAACACGACGAAGCGTGGAAGATGGCGGAGCAGATCAAACAGATGATTGAAAACGGCGGCAAAGAAGGCGAGGAATATTGGCAATCATATTATTATGTTGCCGGCTATGCCAAGCTCGAAAGCGGCGACTACAAAACCGCGGCGGAGCTTTTAGAGCAAGCCGATCAAACCGATCCGTTTCATAAGCTGCTGCTCGCGCGTGCCAATCTCAAATTGGGCAAGAAAGACTATGCGCTCGAAATCTATCGCGACATCGCGAAATTTTCTACAAGCAACATGGAGCGCGCGCTTGCGTATCCAGAAGCGAAAAAGATGGTTGCACAGTTGACCGCGAATTAACTATCTTCGCGCGCACGGTTCGTAGTGATGCCTTTAGGCATTTTACACGAAGCGACTGCAAACGCCTAAAGGCGTTACTACGAACGTTTTAATTTAAAGGAGCAGTACATGCCGAAAAAGCGCATGCAATCATATGAGATGATACCCGAACGGTTCAAAGAAAGATATTTTTCTTTCTATCAAGAGTTGTACGACGAGAAACACAGTGTGCTCGATCTCAAAACGAAAGAGCTGATCGCCATCGCGGCTTCGCTGAATGCCGGCTGCCACGGCTGTTTCAAAGGCCATGTGATCAAAGCCGCGCGCAACGGCGCGACGCGCGATGAAATCGGCGAAGCGATTGCCGTCGCGCTCGCCATTGCCGGCGCCGCGGTTGTTGATCGCACCGACATTGCCAATTTCGACTTTGACCTCGTGAAGCGCTTGTGGGAAACCAATGGCGCTACCGATGAAAGCGAAGAGTTAGAAGAAGGCCTCGCGGCGCAACCCTGAGCGCACGCCAAACTGCTCCACTTTCAAAAAGAAATGTCATTCTAACGAGACTTCACCAATACAGTGAGGTTTCGGTAGAGTGACATTTTCTTTTTGACCTCATTTCGGCTCACCTTTGGACACACCATCCCTTCGAGATGTCCTCTTATCTTCAAAAAATTTACAAAACTGAACGTACAGCCACACTATGAGCAAAAAGAGTGATAAAAAATTTTATTCTGGGCGAAACTATTCCAAGTTAGAATAGTATATTCCGCTCGAACTTTTTTATGGAGTTTCGATGTCAAAAAATGAAGTCGCCATTCTCGGTTTGCTTGCCGAAGGCCCAAAGCATGGCTATCAAATCCATCAAGACATAAAAAAACGCGAGATGGATTTTTGGGCCAAGATCAAGCTCGCTTCCATTTACACCACGCTCACGCGCTTGGAAGAGCAGAGCTTAATCAAATCCGAAAAAGAAAAAGTCGGCAACATGCCCGAACGCACGGTTTATGCGCTCACGTCCAAAGGCCAAGCGCGCCTCGGCGATATGGTCGAAAAACTTTTGGTGGAAGATGATCGTCCCGAATGGCTCTTCGGTTTGGGCGTCGCATTCATCTATGGCGCTTCGCAAGAGCGTGTGCTCACCGCGCTGCAACTGCGCCGCGAGCGTTTGCAACAATGCCACAGCGATTTGCATGACCACGTGGCGACAATGAAAGGACAAATTCCCTTCAATTGGCACATGCTCATTGAAAACGCGCACAAGCAAATGCAACTTGAGATGCAATGGCTGGAAGAATTGATTCAATATGTGCAAACGGCGACACATTGGGAGATGCCCAATGAAGCCAAGCTGGTCGCAGCCGGCGAGCACCTCAACGGCAAACTTTTGCCGCACTGCGCCGCCGAAGAATCGGTCTCAAACACATAAAGAATAAAATCGCAACTACCTCATACCAGAACACGGAGCAACCTATGACCACGGCAAAAAAAATCGGACTGAGCATTTACATCGTTGCTGCACTTGCAACTGCGCACGCGCAAGAGAGCAGCGGCCAATATCTCACGCTGGACGACGCGATCAAAACCACGCTGCAAAATAATCCCTCGCTCCAAGCCGCGGGCCTCGGCGCAAAGTCCGCGCAATGGGGCGTGAAGAAAGCGTATTTGGATTATCTGCCGCAGGTCAATTTCGGTTTTCAATATGTGCGATTGGATCAAGGCACGCTCAGCCGCGCCAATGCTTTTTATAATTTCGTGCAAGAGAATGCCGGCGCATTTCCCGACGAGTTGACGCGCAACGTGCGCCCCGGCGCGTGGGCAAATTCTTACGGCCCGACCGTAAACGTGGTGCAGCCGATTTATTCCGGCGGCATTCTTCGCTCGCAGCTTGGTGTTGCGCAAGCCACGGATGTGCGCAGCCAAGCCAATCTCGAAGAGACGCGACAGCAAGTGATCTTTGAAACGCAAAGCGCCTATTTGCAAACGCTCAAAGCCATGGAGTTGGTCGCGCTCGCGCAAGAAGCGCATCGTTCCGCGCAGGAGCATTTGCAGACGACAAGCAAGATGTTGGAAGTGGGCATGCGCGCGCGCAACGAAGTGTTGCGTTTCGAAGTCGCGCTGGCCAACGCCGAGAACAACCTCGTGGTCGCGCAAAATAATTTTGAGTTACTGAAAGCCGCACTGAATCGCGTGATGGGCGTTGACATTGAGCGCCCCATGACGCTGAAGCCCGTGGAAGATTTTAGTTGGGAAGCGCCGCGCACGCTGCAAGAGCAAACCGAGATTGCGCTGCGCCGTCATCCCGGCTTGCAAGTGATGAAATCCACGGTTTCGATGCAGCACGCCGCAGTCGGCGTCGCACGGTCCGGCTTCATGCCCAAAGTGAGTCTCGCTTACAACTATGCGTGGGAAGCGAATGACACGTGGGCTTTTGATAGCTATAAAACTTGGAACCTCGCGATTGTGGCCAGCATTCCGGTGTTTAACAGTTTTCAAAACTACGCCGGCTTGCGCAGAGAGCAGGAAACGCTCGGACAGGTGCGAAAACTTGAAGATGAATTTATGCGCGGCCTGCAATTGCAAGTGAAGCAAGCCTCGTTGAATTTGACTGCAGCGGACAAGCGCATGGCCATTTCAGAAAAGGCCGTGGAAGAGGCGAACGAAAACTTGCGCATCGTGAAGAGCTCGTATCAAGTCGGTTTGCTTTCGAGCTTGGATGTGGTTGATGCTGAAGTTGCTTCCATTCAAGCGAAGGCCAGCCGCATCGAAGCGCGCTATGATTATTTCATCGCGAAGGCGCAACTCGCACGGGCGATGGGCGTGCTCGGCCGGTAACGCAATACCGTGGATTGCTGGAGTTGTGGATTGTTGGAGTGTTGTTTTCTCAGCGATCCAGAAATCCATCACTCCACTAATCCATAAATCCAATCCGTAAGAATTGAGGACGCTATGAGATCGAAAATTATTTTTGGAATATTGTTCGCCACCGTCGGCATCAGCTTCGTGGCATGGAGCCGTTTGAAAACCGAGCCGCAAGGCGATAAAGCCGTAGCTCTGCCTTTGGCCGTGAACATACAAGTCGTGCAACCCGCGGCGCTGACGCAAACGCTCACTGTCTCCGGCACATTGCTTGGCGAAGATGAGGCTGTGGTGATTTCCGAAACCAATGGCAAGATCGTTCACGTCAAAGCGCAAGTCGGCGATTGGCTCAATAAAGGCCAAACCATCGTGCAAGTCGAAAACGATTTGAAGCAAGTCGCGCTCGAACAAGCCAAAGCGCAAGCGCTCGCTGCGAAGACGAATTTTGAAAAGGCGAAAAAAGATTTGGAGCGCTACGAAGAGTTGTTCAAACAACAAATCACCACGCAGAGTGTGATTGAAAACGCGCGACTCGCAGCGCAAGCTGCGGAGGCGCAACTCAAAAGTGCGGAAGCGGGCGCGCGTTTGGCGCAGCGGCATTATGATGACACGTTCATCAAAGCGCCGCTCGCGGGCCGGCTCGCGGATCGTTACGTGAACGATGCGCAGATGGTCATGCCCGGCGATAAGATCGGCGTGGTCGTAAATAGCCGCAACATGAAACTCAAAACCAGCGTGGCGGAAAATGAAATCGCTGCGTTGCGCAACGGCCAAACCGCGGAAGTGATTGCCGACGCGATGCCGCAATTCAAATTCACGGGTAAAGTCATTTCCGTGGCGCAAAAGGCAAATCACGAGCGCACGTATCCGGTCGAGATTCTCGTGCAGAACGATCAGGCTGAGTCGTTGAAGAGCGGCATGTTCGGTCGCGCGACCGTGCAAGTGGCGAGCGCGCAAGCAGCATTGGTTATTCCCGCGGCCGCGGTGTTGGCCGAGAAGAATAGCTCGTATGTTTTTGTCGAAGAGAATGGCGCCGCGAAACGTGTCGCCGTGCAACTCGGTATGCAACAAGGCAATCAAGTGCAAGTTGTGAGCGGCCTCAATGCCGGCGCGCGCCTCGTGGTCTCAGGGCAACAGCGTCTTAGCGACGGCGCGAAAGTCACAAGTGAAAACTAACTTTTAATTTGTCATTCAGAAGGAATCCTTTTAAGCGCTGGCGGCATAGCTCTGTGCTCAATGCTCAAAAAGATTCCTTCTGAATGACATTATCATAGAGGATTGCTATGTCCCTCACCGAAATTTCGATCAAGCGCCCCGCGTTCATCACGATGATTTTCACCGCGCTCGCGGCGCTCGGCATATTTGCTTATAATCAAATGGGCGTCGATCTTTTGCCGAAGATGGATTGGCCCATGGTTTCCATCGTCACGGTATATCCCGGCGCGGGTCCGAAAGAAGTCGAATCCGAAGTTTCCAAGCCGATTGAAGAAGCGCTTTCGAGCTTGAACGGCTTGAAGCACATCCGCTCGTTTTCCAATGAAAACGTGTCCGTATTGCTCGCGGAATTTTCTTTCACGACCGACGTGGAGAGCGCGGTCAACGAAGTGCAACGCAAAGTCGATCGCGTGCGCGCCGATTTGCCGAAGGAAATTCACACGCCCACGGTCGCGAAATCCGACATCAATGATTTTCCCATCGTGCGCATTGCCATGAGCGGCACGAACATGGATAGCCGCGAGTTGTATACTTTTGCCGATGAAAAAATCGCGCCGCGCCTTGAACAACTGCCCGGTGTATCGAGCGTGGACATCACCGGCGGCCGGCAACGCGAGATTCGCATCGAAGTGGACAATGACCGCTTGCGCGCTTACAATCTTTCCATTCTGCACGTGAGCCAAGCGTTGCAGCGCGAGAACTTGGATTTCCCCACGGGCAAAATCAATTCTGCTGAGAGCCAACACATCGTGCGCGTGGCCGGCAAATTCACTTCGCCCGAGGCCATGAACAACATCGTGCTCTATGCCAATGGCGACAGCAAAGTGTATCTCCGCGACGTCGCGAAGGTGCTGGATACGTTCAATGAAGATGTGATTAACACGCGGCTCAATGGCGAGTCCGCGGTCGGCTTGATGTTGCAGCGCCAATCCGGCTCCAACTCCGTGGAGGTCGCGGCGCTCGCGCGCAAAGAGTTGGAGAAGATCGAGGCACAGGAGCAAGGTCGCATTCATTTCGAAGTGGCGCAAGACATCACGCGCTTCACGTTGCACTCGGTCGATGAAGTGAAGCGCGATCTCGGCCTCGCCGTGTTGATGGTTGCGATCGTGCTGTTCATCTTCCTGCACAGCTTTCGCAATTCGTTCATCGTGCTGCTCTCCATTCCAACGAGCTTGATTACGACGTTCATCATGATGAACGCGTTCAACTTCACCATCAATTTAGTTTCGTTGATGGCGCTCGCGCTCGTCATCGGCATTTTGGTTGACGATTCCATCGTGGTGCTCGAAAACATCCATCGCCATTTAGAAAAAGGCGAAGACCCCAAAGCCGCGGCGCTCAAAGGCCGCAATGAAATCGGATTTGCAGCCATTGCCATTACGCTCGTCGATGTTGTGGTCTTCCTCCCCATTGCCTTGATCGGCGGCCTCGTCGGCAAAATCTTCAAAGAGTTCGGCTTGACCGTGGTGGTGAGCACGTTGCTCTCACTCTTCGTTTCATTTACGCTCACGCCCATGCTCGCGTCGAAATGGTCGCGCGCAGGCAAAACTTCCTTGCGGTGGAAATGGCTACACGCGTTGATTGCAAAGTTTGAAGCCTGGCAAGAGCGCTTGGATCAACGTTATCATCGCGTGCTCGCGTGGAGCTTGGGCCATCGCAAAACCATTTTGGTGACGAGTATTGTTCTGCTTTTTGCCAGCATCTCGCTCGTGCCGCTCGGCTTGGTCGGAAGCGAGTTCATGACGCATGCTGATCGCGGCGAGTTCGCAGTGAATTTGGAAATGCCGATTGGCACCGCGTTGGAATTGACCGATACCGCAACGAACCGCGTCGAAGGAATTTTAGCGAGCATGCCCGAAGTGGAGCAATATCTCACCACGGTCGGGCAATCGCAAAGTGAATGGTCGCGACAAACACGGCCCAACGTTGCGCAGATTGCGGTCACGCTCAAAGACAAACGCCAACGTGAGCGCAGCACGGATCTCGTGATGAACGACATCGCGCGGCAAGCCGCGGTGATTCCCGGCTTGCAAGTGCGCATGAGCCCGATTGGCATGTTCGGCACGGCGCAAGAATCGCCGATGCAAATTGAAGTGAAAGGCGCGGATTTAGAAACGTTGGCGGGAGTGGCGGAGCAAATCACCGCGATCACGGCGAATGCCGCGGGCACACGCGATGTGAAAAGCTCATGGGAGGAAGGCCAGCCGGAAATTCGCGTTTCCGTTAATCGCGAACGCGCCGCGCAATTCGGCCTCACACTCGGCGAGATCGGCCTCGCGTTGCGCACCGCGCTCGAAGGCGACATTGCTACGAAGTTCAAAGACGGCAACTCGGAGTTTGACACGCGCGTCGTGCTCGCCAAAGCGAATCGCTCGAATCCTTCGGACGTGGAGAAAGTGACGCTCGTGAATTATCGCGGCGAGCGCGTGTTTCTCAATCAAGTCGCGGAGGTGAATTACGGCAAAGGCCCGACCATGATCAGCCGCAAAGACCGCGAGCGCTTGATCACGGTGACCTCGAATCTCGACGGCACCGTGCCGCTCGGCCAGATCACGCAAGAGATTCAAAAGAACGCCGCGGGCGTGCAACTGCCGCCGGGCGTGACGGTCGCGTATGCGGGCGACGTGCAAAACATGGAAGACATGTTTCGCGACATGATGATTGCGATCACGTTTGCCGCGCTGTTTGTCTACATGATCATGGTTGCGCTGTTTGAAAGCTACGCGCACCCGTTTACAATCATGTTCTCGATTCCGGTCGCACTCGTGGGCGGTCTCAGCGCGCTCGCGCTCACCGGACAAACGTTGAATATGTTTTCGATGATCGGCGTTTTGCTCTCGATGGGCTTGGTGACAAAGAATGCAATCTTGCTTATTGATCGCACGAACGAGCAGCGGCAACGCGGCCTTTCTGTGCGCGACGCATTACTCGAAGCCGGGCCTACGCGGTTGCGCCCGATTATCATGACCACACTCACGATGGTGCTCGGCATGGCGCCGCTCGCGTTCGCGCTCGGCGCGGGTTCAGAAGTGCGGCAGAGCATGGCCATCGTGGTGATCGGCGCGTTGATCAGCTCGACTGTGCTCACATTGGTTCTAGTGCCGGTGGTTTATTCGTATATCGAAGGCGCGCGGGTGAGATTGCAGCGGAGGAAAGTTGTAGCCACGAACGGCAAGGCGCATCGTGCAAGAGAATTGGCGCGGGCGGAGATGGCGTAAAAATAAAGGCAGACAAAAAAGAGAAGGTCGATAGTTTTATCGACCTTCTCTTTTTTGCTTGTTCGGAAAGAAGGGCAAGATTAAGACGGAACAAAACAGAGAGGTGTTTTATGTCCTTATCTCATCCAAGCGATCAGCCGATTAAGCCTGCACGCGATTTGAAAAAAGCGGCTAAAGGAAAGTCGGAATGGTGGGATGATTTGCCCGCAATATTAAGCTGCCCGGAGTGCGGCAAGAGAGCGATGAGGCGAGCCCTCGGTTCATGCAAACTTGAGGACGGCATATTCATTCCCGCGCTAGAACGTTTTCACTGTTTTTCATGTCATGCGGATTTCTTCGACGACGCAGCGATGGGCCAAATTGAAGTGCATCGTCAAGCGCAATCAAGCAAGCCAATAATCGCTCGCCGCCGGAAATCAAATACGAGATTAACCCAAAGCAAGCTTCACACGGTTTAGAGCGCCCCGTTTTACGATCTATTGCGTGGCGAGAAAGGGCTAAAGCGAGACTCTCCTCGCCGGCGGTTTGCGTGTATTGGGTGATGAGAAGAGCTTGCGGAGAGTCTCGTGCGCGTCGTGTTGCTTACATGCCTTTGACCGCGGTGGCAACCGCGAGAATCACAAAGCCGGCGCCGACGAGCCAGAACGCATTGCCCGCCACGACTGCGGCGGAGATGATGCTGAACTTTCCGAGAATGCCGACGACGCCGAGGAGCACAGCAATCAACCAAAGCGTTTGATTGGGAGCGTTCATTTTCTTCATGTCTCTTCCTCCGTTGGGTTAAAGGTGATGATGCGAATAAACAACAGCGTGAGCAAAGCCGGCGCTTCGTTGCAGCGCGCAGCGTGAATGCCGATAAGACCGCAACCGCATGTGACCGCGAAAAAAGTGCAAAGAAACCGTTTGAAGCGCAAGCCGAAAGTTCAAACTCAACTTCACCTCCGCTTTCCTTTGATTAAAAAAAAGCTTCTCCCAAACTCTTCTGGCAAAGGTCAGTGGTGGGAAGAATTGCCCGCAATTTTGACTTGCCCTGAATGCGGTGAGCAGGCCATGCGCAGAGTCACCGGAACCTGTCACCTACTTGACGGGACGGTTATTCCAAAATTGGAGCGTTTTCAATGTTCGGCTTGTCAAGCCAATTTCTTTGATACGGCAGCAATGAAAATGATCGACGTCTTTCGCAAAGCGGACCAAGAAAAGCACGGCAGGCAAATACGAACCAAACGACTCAAAGCCGAAGCGCTTGCATGAAGCAAACCTTTCGTGAACAACGCAATGCACTTTCCGGCGCGCAACTGCTCGAGAGGCTTCGCATTTATTGCCTGAAGAAGAGTTTACGTAATAAGAAAATCGACGAGCTTTGGAATTGATGCCGCCGGCGGAGTCGGTGAGGAAGAATTAGACGAACGTTGAGGGAGAGTGCTTCTATTTATGACGCCACTGTGGTTGAAAATTCATCAGCGCTTTTACCGCGCGCCGCAAGCTCGGCGAGTTTTCCATCGCCTGCCGTACCTCCCACGAAGTTTCCACAAAGAAAACCAACCGGCCGTTGTAATCCGGGCCGACTCTCGCCGTGCTCTCCGGCGCAGGAACAATCGCTTCGCGCAGTTGGCGTTTTTTTGATTTGGCCGCCAACTCTAGCAAAACTTTTTTAGGATCATTTAGTTTGTCGACTTCAGAGGGAACGAGGCGAAACTCTATTCCCAAGAATCGCGCAAAGGCCTCGCGATGACCAAGCACCCACGCCTCCACTTCCCTCTCGGCGACGCGAAAAAGAAGGTTGGGATTCTTCGGGTAGGGCAGCCATTCTTGCAAAAGCGCAGACGGGCACTTTGCGGTGTCGAGATCCGTCAACACCAAATGCGGCATTACCTTCGCTGCGTTATTAAAGCTCGGCATGTTCTTTTTGAGATAGCCGTACCCGCCTCTACTAAAACATGTCCCCACGATAAAAGGCCTTTTCGTATGACGGAGAATCTTGCGCAAGACCGCCTCGCTCAGGCGATCTTCGACCGCGAGATTTAACGGAATCTGCGGCTTCACTTTGAAAGCTCCATCTTCTCAACCGCATGCGGCGCGGTGCGAGGCAAAACAGCATCGGCCATACTCATACCGCCTTCGAGCAATGCGCGCACGTCAGCGAGCGAGGAAGCCACTTCGACTTGAGTGCCGCCGGCGCTGGGCGTTAACAGCAAGACTTCTTCGCCGCCGATGCCTTTATCCGAAAGCAAATCCCAACTATGCGTGCTCAGAAGAATCTGGCGCTTCCGCTGCCGCTGCAGGCGATACATCAGTCCCGGCAACTTGCTCACGATACCGGAATTCAACGACAGTTCCGGCTCTTCTAAGAGCAGAAGCGAATCGCTTTCAAGCAGAGACCAAAACAAACCAATGAGGCGCAACGTTCCGTCGGAAAATTGTTCTTCACTCTGTTTCGCGCCTTTGAAGCGCCAATGCTCAGACACCGCCTCCAAATGTGGAGCGCCGGTCTCATCTTTCGCGTCTGTGAGTTGCGTCAGTTGCGGCACGGCATTGTGCAAAGCCGCTTCGATTCTTCGCAATCGGGATCTTCGCGTTTTTTGCGGAGTTTTAGCCACTCTTTCCAAAAAGCTGCGGCCAAACGGATCACCAGATAGGCCTGGGCCGGTAAAAGCATTGGAATAACGCACGAGTTGTGGAACCAGATGCAAGTAAAGCACGGACTCGAGGAACTTTGCGATTTCCCGAAATTTTGCATTGGCGTTGATTTGCTCAAGGTGAGTTTGGGTTAGGCGCAGCAGATCGTCTTTGTCACTTTTATCCGGACGATCCAGTATTTGCTCTTCCCCTCGCCATACGCGTTCATAAGTCAAAAGCGGCAGGCGATAGCCTCGCACGTCCTGCTTGATTCCAATCGCATATTTCCACAACGGCTTTTGCCGCGCGGCGGCGGCAAGATGCACTTCGATTTCAATATTGGGATACCTCGTCGCCGCAAGGCAACGAATCTTCGAAATGCTGCCGCGATTGCTCACCGCCTGTTGCAGGCCGCCGCCCGGCTTCGCAATGTCACGCAGGAAGCGAAAGACGTCGAGAAAATTCGATTTGCCGGAAGCATTGGGGCCGGCGAGGAATACGCGCTCTCCGAGCGGCACGTCCACTGCTTGAAAGTTACGCCAGTTTTTAACGCTCACACGCGAGACGATCATAGGGCATCATCTTGAAAGAATTTAAGATTTTCAGACAACAATATTGCGAGCAACTTCGCAACAACTTGCTTCCGGCAAGATACCAATTTTGCCTGTGCCAAGCAACACGCTCGGTTACGATCACTCCAACCGCGCCCGCCTGAGCAAATTCGCATTGCCCACCACTGTAATCGAACTTGAAGCCATCGCAATTTCAGCGATGATGGGATGCAACAAGCCGAGCACGGCGAGCGGAATCGCGAGCAGGTTATAGAAGAACGCCCAAAAGAGATTTTGTTTGATCTTGCGAAAGGTCGCTCGAGAGAGCTGAATTGCAGTGATCACATCGCCTAGTTTGCCGCGCACGAGCGTCACATCCGCGGCGGCAATGGCGATGTCCGTGCCTGTGCCCAACGCGAGGCCGACATTCGCCGCGGTCAATGCCGGCGCATCATTGATGCCGTCGCCCACCATTGCAATCGAACCAAATTGCTCGCGTAGTTTCTGAATCTCCCCCACTTTTCCTTCCGGCAAAACCTCTGCGACCACATGCGTGATGCCGAGTGTTTGCGCAATGGCCTCCGCGCTGCGGCGATTGTCGCCCGTGAGCATGACGCTCGCAATGCCCAACTCGCGCAAACGCGCAAGCATGGTGTGGGCTTCCGGGCGAATGGTATCGGCGAGCGCGAAACCGCCGAGCAAGACACGATTGCGCGCAACGAGCACGAGCGTTTTGGCTTCTTGCTCCAGCGCGGTAATTTTTTCTTTTATTGCTTGCAAGTCAACGCCGTATGCCGCGAGCGCTTGCGGCGAACCGACGAGCACTTCGTGACCGTTGAGGTTGGCGCGCGCGCCTTGTCCGGGAAGGTTGGAGAAATTTTCAATTGTATGTAGTTGCGTTTCATTCATGCGTGCATGCGCGACGATAGCCTTTGCGAGCGGATGTTCGGAAGCGTGCTCCACGCTTGCGGCGAGGGAGAGTAGTTCTTTTTCGGCTTCGGTGGAAGAATTCACTGACACCCCCCTGGCCCCCCTCAAGGGGGGAATCGCTTCTGATATTCCCCCCTTGAGGGGGGTTAGGGGGGTGTTGTAAGGCACAACAAAAACTTCCGTCACGTGCGGTTGCCCGAGCGTGAGCGTGCCGGTTTTATCAAACACCACGACGCGAATGTCTTTCAAAGTTTGAATGGCTTCGCCGCGACGAATGAGCACACCGCGTTGCGCGCCGAGGCCGCTGCCCACCATGAGTGCGGTCGGAGTGGCAAGCCCCAATGCGCAGGGGCATGCGATGACGAGCACGGCCACGAACGCAGAAATTGCGAGCGTGAGTGTCGTGCTCGAAGCGTTGGCCCAAGGAAAAACATTTTGCAAAGCGAGGAGCACACCGCGCAGTTGTTGGTCAAATAGAAACCAAACAAAGAAAGTGGCGAGCGCGAGAGCTATAATCGCGGGCACGAAGTACGCGGTGACTTTATCGGCAAAAGCTTGAATGGGCACTTTGGTAGTTTGCAACTCTTCGACGAGGTGAACCATTTGCGCGAGAAAGGTGTCGCGGCCCACGCGTGTGGCTTCGACGAGCAAACGTCCGCTTTGGTTGATCGTCGCGCCGATGACGCGATCACCGGCTTTTTTCTGCGCGGGGAGAAACTCGCCGCTGATCATGGCTTCATCCACGGCGCTTTCGCCTTCGAGCACGTTGCCGTCGGTGGCAATTTTTTCGCCGGGGCGCACGACGAAGCGATCGCCGACGGCCAATTGCTGCAATGGAATTTCAACTTCGATCATGGTCGCGCGATTCATGATCATGCTCGGGCGCAGCACGCGCACGGTTTTCGCGCCGAGGTGCAATAGTTTTTTAATCGACTCGGAGGCGCGACCGCGCGCACGTGCTTCGATAAAACGGCCGGTGAGATGAATGGCCATGATCATGCCCGCAATGCCGGCGAAGCTTGTGGCGAGCAACCACGTTGCCAATGAGGCAAAAGCGCCGAGCGCGATGAGCACGTCCATGTTGGCATTGCCGTGCCGCGCGGCATTCCACGCGGAGCGCAAAGTCATGATTCCCGGCCAAAATACAATTGCTGCCGAAGTGAGAAACATGAGCAGCGCGTGCGTGAAATGTGAGGGCCACATTAAGCCGAAAAATATTTCCGGAAGCATGAGCAAGAGCATTGGCGCGCAGAGTAGCCATGCGATTTGCATGCGACGACGCGCTTGTTGCAATTCCAACTCATCTTTTTTTTCATCAACAACTGCGGCTTCGGCGGCGCGCGCGAGCGTGGCTTGATAGCCCGCGCGTTGCACGGCTGCAATCAAATCTTGCGGCGTCACTTGCGTTTGCGCTTCGACGAGCGCGCGATTCGTTGCCAGGCTCACGTTTGCCGTTTGCACGCCGCTTACGTTACGCAATGCTTTCTCGACCGAAGCCACACAGCCTGCGCACGTCATGCCGGAAATGTTGAGTGTGACTTGTGTTGCCGGAAGTTTCGCGGCATAGCCGGCGTTGTGCACGGCTTGCACGAGGCGAGCGGTATCGAGTTGTTTATCGGAGAGTGCGACACTCGCTTTTTTCGTGGCGAGATTGACGACGGCGTTGGCAACGCCGGGTTGAGCTTTTAAACTTCGTTCGACGTTGGCAACGCAGCCGGCGCAGTGCATGCCTTCGATTTCGAGGGTGAGTTGGGATGTTTCCATGGTGGGAGCGAATTGGTCATATGTTATCGGTGGCTCACGCTTTTGCTTTTACCAGTCTGCGAAGCGCTTTAAGTCAGCTAGGTCAGTTAGCCACCTCGGTAAACAAGCGGAGAAGAAAAGCAATCACGCGCAGCGACAAGCCATAAAAAAAAGCTGATGTGTGCGAAACAATATTCTGAAAGTCTTGCAGTTTCTGTGAAGGGTGGTCGTTGCAAAAAAGGTAAAAACTTTTTCGCCGAGCAACGCCGAGGTCACCGAGATTCGCGGAAAAAAACTTTCGGTGTGTGCTCTTGCTCCGTGTGCTGCCGGAGGCAAAGCCTTCTGCTTTGCGCAAAAGCATGCGTTGTTCATCACTGCGCTTGCGCTGTTGCGCGGCGGCGATAATAAATGAGAGCGAGGCCGAGTGCGATGAGGGCGAGGCTGATGATTTGCGCGAGCGTCATCCAGCCGAAGAGAATTTTCGGCGTGGTGCGCCAAAACTCGGTGATGAAGCGGCCAATGCCGACGGCGATGAAATATGAACCGAAGAGTGTGCCGGGCACGAGGTTGCGGCGGCGCATGGGCCATAAAATAAAAAACGCAGTGAGCAACAGGATCATGTCATAGATCGGCGTGGGATGAACGAGATCAGTTGTGGGCACGGCGCCGTTGGGAAACGACATGGCCCAGGGCACGTCAGTTGGCGGGCCGTAGTCGCCGTCCGCGGCGAGCAGGCAGCCCATGCGACCAAACGTTTGTCCGAGCAGCACGAGCGTGGCAACGATGTCCGCGGTTTTCCAAAACGGCATGTTATAATGTTTGACGGTCCACGCGACGGTGAGCACGCCGCCGATGAGGCCGCCATACCACACGAGGCCGGCGCCGCTGAAAACCATATCGATTGGCGCGCGGAGAAAATCGCTCCAATGCTCGATGATGAAATAGAGCCTGGCGCCGATGACGCCGCCGATGATGGCGGCAACG
The DNA here is from genome assembly GCA_041918175.1 of bacterium. Classification (GTDB taxonomy): domain Bacteria; phylum Zhuqueibacterota; class Zhuqueibacteria; order Zhuqueibacterales; family Zhuqueibacteraceae; genus JABWAN01. Next base: position 44,627 of record JAYRWE010000114.1, on the reverse strand, counting down.
GAGATGGTGCTCGCGAGATCGGGTTCGATATTTTCTTCTTTGAAAGCACGGCGCATAAAAATGGTGGGCACGAGAAAGCCGAGCATCATCATAACGCCGAAGCTGTGCAGGGTGAATTTGCCGAGGAGGGGAAGATCAACGGTAAAGAGGTTGGGGTACATGAGGTGGCGTTGGCTTTCGTTTTAGAGTTTCGAATTGAGGTGTGCGGCCAGCGTAAGAATCTCGCGTTTGGCAAGTTCACAGTCAAGTTTGGTGATGCAAGGGAACATGTGGGCAAAAAGATTGCGAACGCGCTTGATCGCATCCATATGGCCTAAGAAAAACTCCAGCGTCGGGAACAGTTCGGGGATGCAATCGGATTGGTACTTTTTTACGATCTCTTCGAGGTGTCCGAGCGTGACGAGGTGAATCGGCAAAACCTGCACGCGCGAGGAAAAGCCAATCCAAGGCATCAACTCGCGTTTGCGCAATTGCTCCGCGGCATATTCAAAAACTTTAGGAAGCCTGGGGCGGAGCGAGACTTCCCACCAATCTTCGCCATAACACATGGTTTGATGTTTATGCAACGCGAGCCGCAGACCGTTTTCGAACTGGAACAAGAGCGGGAAGAGAATGTTGCCGAACTCAATCGCTTCAATGTATTCCTTGGGAATTTGGATAATGCGCCGGATGGCGCTTTTTCTGGCTTTTGCCATAGCTTGCTTTTCCCATCACGTCGTTTTAAAACCGAACACGCGCTTACACAAATCTTGCGTCATCGGGTTCATGCAAACAAGCCTTCATCACGTTTTACACGCTTGCCCTTCCCCTTTGCGGACTTAGCCGTGCGAAGCGCACGAACTTTTGCCAACGAGCTATTGCAAATTTTTGCGATCTCGGCATTGCCATAGCCGAGGCGATCCAATACGGCGATACGATCTTCGAGGCGAGGTAATTCCTTAACCGCGATGTAGCCGAAAATCACGGCCAGACTCGGCAGAGCATGATCTTCAATATTCTTTTTAGCCATGGGGCATCTCCCAAAACAGTTAAAAAGGTTACGAACATTCGCGCCTATTTAGATGAGGTTTTTGGTAGCGAAGTTTTTGACTCAAATTGAGGTTGGGAAGGCAAAAGAAACGGCGTAGCGTTTGGCTCTTTCGTTTTCCGATAGCCATATTGCTTCTCAATCATCTCGATAACGTGCGGCACGTGGTGTTGCTGGAGCAGATCAAAGATCAGCGTGCGCACTTCGGTGGAGCCTTTGGGCATGCCGCAATCGCAGACTTCCAAGCCGTCGGTGCAGGTGCCGCATGGGCAAATGAATTGCGACGCGACTTCATACACCGCGGGGTATTGTTGCGCGAGCGCTTTGCCGTGCAGCGTGCCGTCGAAGTGCGTGTGCTCCGCGGCCGGCTCTTTTTTATTTAAAACAAAATAAACGACGAGCGCGCCGAGCAGAACGCCGGCGGCGAGCAGCGCAGCATAAAGCGGCCAAGTCGGTTTTGCGGCCGCATGCTTCTGCTCATTTACGCGGGGGATGATGGGCGCGCCGCAATGCGCACAATATTGCGCGCGACGCAGAACGGTGTGACCACAGGATTGACATTTCATGTGAAGATGGTAATAAAGAATTGCTTGAAATGCAAGCGAGCACGCGGGTTCTTCTTCGCTCGAAAAAGGAACTCCCACGAAAGAATGCATTTTCGTGGGAGTTTTATTTTCTCGAGCATGTTCTATTCTAGATCTTCAAGCGCATCGTGGCCGCGGTGGCGCAACCGGCGAGCTCAAACTCCGCGGATTTGCGCACTACGGCGGGCACGTCTTCGCGCGCGATGGTTTCGAAACCGGCGCGCTTCGCAAGCTCGGGAATGGTTGTGGTCAAAAGATAGAACGTCGCAATGCCGGATTGCTTCGCGCGTTGGTGCAACTCGCTCCAAAGCCGCGCGCCGATATTGCGCTTGCGCCAGCCTTCGGCCACGGCAAACGAGCGCACGAGTGCATCGCTGCCATAACGCTCGAGCGCAATCACGCCGAGGAGATAACCATTGTGCTCGGCCACGAACGCATCGCTGATTGCTTTCTCCAAACCGGCCTCGGGCAAGCCGCTTGCGTTGAGCAATTGCGCAATCGCGGCGCGATCATTCGCATGCGCCGCGCGAACATTGAGCGCGACTTGTTCATCATGCAACGGCTTGCGGCCAACGATTTTGAGACTCGAAATTTTCATGGTTTCGAGCAACGCAGGATTGGCTTCGACAATCGCACCATAACGCGCGTTTAGATTTTCATCGCCCAGCAAAAAGCCGCGAATCATTTCAGGCGAATAATCCAAACGTGACTCGGCTTTGACTTCGACCAAACCGGCTTGCGTCAAGCCGCTGAAATAATCTGCCGCGGGCAACGCGCCGCCCACGCAGCCGCAATACGAACTCGCATCACTGAGCACAAAGTCGGGCAGGCCTTCGGCAACGATATCGCTGATCGAAATGCGGCCGCCGGGTTTGAGCACGCGATTGATCTCCGCAAAAACTTTTTGTTTGTTGGGCGCGAGATTGATCACGCAATTGGAAATCACCCAATCCACGCTGCCGCTTTCAATCGGCATATCCTCCGCATCGCCTTTGCGAAACTCGACATTGGTATAGCTGCCTTCTTTCGCGTTGCGGCGCGCGGCTTCGAGCATGGCTGGCGTCATATCGAGGCCGATGACTTTGCCGCGCGGCCCGACTTTCTTCGAAGCGATGAAGCAATCAATGCCCGCGCCCGAGCCGAGATCCAAAACGGTCTCGCCTTCTTTCACGCCCGCGAATGCTAGCGGATCGCCGCAGCCAAAACTGCTCTCCGCCGCGGCTTGCGGAATCGCTGCGAGCACGTCGCTTTGATAGCCCGCAAGATCCGTCACGGTCGCCGCCGCGCCGATGCCCGTCGAAGATTTCGTGCAGCATCCGCTCTTCTTCTGCACCGCGTTGCCGTAATATTCTTTCACCATTTCTTTGATGTCTTCTTGCGCGCCGCCATTTTTCTTGGGCACACTTCCGCCGCAACAGCCGCCATTCGACGGCGCCACCGGCAGGGTCTTCGTTTGATGCAAAACTTCGGTCATGTGATATTCCTTTCTTCGTTCTTTTTGAGTGGGATGATAATTTTGCCCGGCGCGCAACACGCGGCGAGCCACTGATGCACCGCGCCGGAGAGCAAATCCAAAGCTTCTAAAACTGTCTCGCGTTTTTCCTCGGGAATTTGCGCGAGAATTTGCAACTGACTCGCGCGCAGCCCGCTGACAATTTCTTTGTGCAGCCTCTCGCCGTCTTTGCTGAGGCGCACTAAAATTTCGCGGCGGTCTTGCTCGCTGAAGCGGCGCTCAATCAAGCCGCGTTTGACGAGCGGATCGACCGTGCGCGTCGCCGTGCTTTTATCCAAAAACAAATGCCGCGCGAGTTGCACCATCGAAATTTCGCCCTGCTCGCCCAACACATCGAGCGCATAGCATTGCGACACGGTCACGTCATAGCAGCACATCTCGTTGCGGTCGCGCATTTGATAGCGCCGCAAAAGATTTTGCGTGAGCCGTTGCATGCGCTCCGCTTGTTCGTGCAGGAGTTTCTTGTTTACCATTCAACATCCTCATAATTGACTATTGCAATAGTTGCATCATACAACGATAACACCCAAAACAAAGTTTCCTCTTTCTCGAAAAAATTTTCCATCGAGCGCTCAAGTTTATGAGCAGCGCCAAATAAACAAGTCGTTAATCAAAAAAAGAAACGGAACTCGGCACTAAAAAAATCCTAGCGCCGGTTCCGTTTTAGCGTTCTCGGAAAACGACTTGGCTAATTGCTTACCATAATGTGCAGCACACCGATCAAGAGCACGCGCTGCGAAACCACTTCATCCGCTTGCGCTTTTCATCCGAGTGTAGCCCCAAGCTTTCGCATCCAAGCTCACAACCTCTCACGCATGCATGATTGCCTTCCCGCCTCACTTCTCTGTTTTTTTGTTCTGTCGCTGCTTCACCGAGGGCTCATCGCTGCTTGTTTACCTGACTTTTATCTTTTCAAGCAAGGTGACTTCAAAGCGACTGGTTAAAAGCAAAGAGCTTTGCTAACTTTTAAAATGACTCTGCGACTACATTCCACATCAATGGGAGGCTGCGCTCGCGCTGTGTCGTTCGTAGAAATAGTGCCATTAGTTCTTGCGACTCAAAAATTCCAACCGCACCACTTTTAATTCATCGTAGTTCACTTTGCCTCCGAGCGCATCAAACACGGGCCGCAGATAATTCGCACCGTGTTCCGCGAACGCTTGCAGCGCGGCCTCGCGCTCTTCTTCATTCAGTTTCGAATACGCTGCAAAGCCCTCGGGCCGCAGCGCGTGGCCGGCAAGCCGGTAGTTATACAAATGCTCCAACACCGTGCTCGGTTTGATTGCAAACTCTTCCGCCACGGCCTCCAACGATTTTCCCGCGTTGTATGCGTCGGCAATCAGCGGTGTCTTCATCGTCAAATTCGGAGCAATGCTCGGCGCGCTCGCGGGCAGCCTTTCCTTCAAACCGCGCTCGCGGCAATAGCGCGCAATCTCGCGCATGAACTCCGTGCCGTATTTCTCCAGCTTCGCATGGCCCACGCCCGTAATGCGCCGCAAACTCTCGCGCGATTGCGGATATGCGCTCGCCATCTCGATCAACGTTTTATCCGCGAATACTACAAACGGCGCCACGTTCTGCTCGTCCGCCAAGCGTTTGCGCAGCTTGCGCAAAATCTCAAACAACTCGCGATCATAATCCGTGCGCTCCTCTTTCTCGCTGCCAAAATCCGCAGCCTCTTCTTGCACCGTGCCGAAAACTTTTTCCTGCCCGCGCAACACAGCCTGCGCTTTGGACGTGAGTTTCAAACTGCCGTAATCCAAATCCTGCTCGAGCAAACCCTTCTGCAAAAATTGCCGCGAGAGATGCAGCCATTGCGCCTTCGAAAAATCTTTGCCGATGCCATACGTGGAAAGATTGCCGTGCCCGTGTTTCAAAATTTTCTCCGCTTGCGAACCGCGCAACACGTCGATGATATGACTCGCGCCGAAAAGCTGCCCGGTGCGCGCCACACAGGAGAGAAACTTCTGCGCCGGAATCGTGAGGTCGCTTTGCTCCTGTTTGCCAGCGAGGCAATTGTCGCACATGTCGCACGGCGTGTGCGTGAAATCTTCGCCGAAATAAGCGAGCAGCGGCACGCGACGGCATTGCTCGCTCTCCGCATAGCCGAGCATGATGTTGAGATGATAGCTCGCCACCTGCCGCTCTTGCCCCTCTTTTTGATCGATGATATAACGAATCTTCGCGAGATCGCCATAGCCGAGCAGCAGCAAACAATGCGCGCGCAAACCGTCGCGGCCCGCGCGGCCGATCTCTTGATAATAAGATTCGAGATTCTTCGGCAAATCATAATGCACCACGAAGCGCACATTCGATTTGTTGATGCCCATACCAAACGCAATCGTAGCCACGATGATCTGCACGTCGTCGCGCAAGAACGCGCGTTGATTCTCCGTGCGCTCCTCGTCGGCAAGCCCGGCATGATAGGGCTTCACCGCAAGGCCGTTGCGTTTGAGCGCGGCCGCCAGCTCATCCACTTGCCGGCGCGAGAAGCAATAGATGATGCCCGACTGCTGTTCATGCTGCCGCAAAAATTCCAGCGTTTGGGTAAAGGGATCTTTCTTGGGCACGACGCGGAGCATGAGATTGTCGCGATTAAAGCTCGCGATGAATTGCTGCGCCGCGGTGAAATGGAGCGTCGCGCTAATATCCTCGCGCACGCGCTGCGTGGCCGTGGCCGTGAGCGCCACGCACACCGCGCTCGGAAAGCGGCCGCGGCACGCCACGATTTGCCGATACTCCGGCCGGAAGTCATGGCCCCATTCCGAAATGCAATGCGCCTCGTCAATCGTAATGCAATCCACTTTGAGCGAGGCGAGCAGCGCGAGCGTTTTCGGTTTCAGCAACGTTTCGGGCGCGACATAGAGCAGCTTCACTTCTCCGCGCCGCACGGCCTCGCTGTTGCGTTGATACTCCTCCGGCGCGAGCGAGCTGTTGAGAAACACCGCGGCCACGCCGAGTTGCTGCAATTGCGCGACTTGATCTTGCATGAGCGAAATCAGCGGCGACACCACCACGGTCAAGCCTTCGAAGAGCAATGCGGGCAATTGATAGCACAGCGATTTGCCGCCGCCCGTGGGCATGATCACAAGCGTGTCTTGCTTCTGCAAAACATTCGCAATGATCTCGCGCTGCAACGGGCGGAACGCGTCGAAGCCGAAAACTTCTTTGAGAATGGATTGCGCGCGGGTGAGCATGTGAGAGGATGAAGTCATTACTTTGGGCGAAATATTGGTGGCAAATCAAGCGCAGAGCTTTATCCACAATTTTCGTGGAGTCCGCTTGCAGAAAATTGGGAGGTTGCGACTCTTCCGCATTTGGGGCTATTCATTCGCGCGCGGAGGGAGGCGATCTTCGTAGAGGAGTTTTACAACAAAGTCGAGAATCTTTTTCGCCAATTCCAGAGCGACTTGAACTTGCTCCACGTCGGGCATGACTTCGAAAAATTCACCGGGATAGCGGTAAATGGTGGCGTAAGGCGTGAGGAGTATTGCTGCGTTGTGAAAATCTGCAAACCTCGGCTCGATTGCTTTGCAGAGATCCACCAAAACGGAAAGGTTGTGCTTCTTTTCAAACTCCACATCGTGATGAACGAGAAAAGCTTTGAAGGCCTTTTCCGCGGCTTGTTGGCAATGATAGATTGCGGTATCAAGATAGGGGATGGCGCTCTTCGCCAGCAACTCCGCCGAGCCGAGATCATGCTCTGCTTTGGTGAGCCACGAGCGCACGAGTTCTCGCTTGGCCTCATCCATAGACGACCCTTCCCTTCTCCAAGATTCGGCGCGTCAACGACGAGGGCACGGAACGATAACGTTCCAGTTCCTGAGACGTGCTCACAATAATCTCCGTTGGAATCTTGATCCCCTGCAAACAACGATACGCTTGCGCCGCTCGACGCGAGGGCGGAATGCTGGCAGAGGGGACGATGACCAGGAGATCGACGTCGCTGTCGGCATTCGGCCTGCCCCAAACGTGCGATCCGAAAAGAATGATCTTCTCGGGATTGAACTCTTGGGTCAAGCGCGCGATGATTTCGTTGAGGTCGCTTTGCGCCAGGGCTTTCATAGGCGAGTTCCTGATTTTTTCGTTAGGCCAATATAAAAGCTTCGCGCAAAAAACAAAGTGCAATCTCTTCTACAATGAAGGGCTTCAGTTTCGTTTAGTAGCGCCCCGCTCACTGACAGGCAGAGTTCGCAGAACACTATGTCCTCCAGCAATAATTGGGACCTTGCAAACAATTAAACCTTTCCAAACTCAAATGAGAGTGCTATGTTTAAGCGTAGCCCTCTGGTGAAATAACATTTGGAACCTGCCCATGAACCGTACGCCCACACGCCAGAATGAGACACAAGACGATCCGCTTGCAATTGCCGAAGCCCGCATTGCAGAAGTGCGCGAGCAGCAAGCGACGAGATTGGATTTATCGGGACTCGGTGTGAAGCGAATTGCCCCTTTCTACGCTGGACGTTTGTGAAATCAAAAATTAAAAAATACGGCTTGACTTTTTGAGTACTTCTATTTACTTGTCACCACACACCACACACCACACACCACACACCACACACCACACACCACACACCACACACCACACACCACACACCACACACCACACACTCATTGATTCTCAAAAAGTCTTAAGGAGACAAAAATGAGAACGAAAAACATTTCTTGGGTGCTACCTCTCGTTGCATTCGCACTGCTGTATTGTGCTTGTGCTGGATCAAAAAAAACAACGTCGCTAGTAGTTCCAGATTTTGATTTTTCCCCACCAAGCCCGGTTGCTTCGGGCAGTGCTGGAATTAAAATAGCTTTAATTGAACCAAGCTACTCTGGAAATTTTTCCTATCAAAGCAAACCGCTTTTCACGCAATTTCGCAGAAACATGGGAAAGGATTTTGAAGAAATACTATCAGGGCGGGGATATATTTTGAAAGGTCCTTATGAAGCATATGATTTAATGACGTACTCGGATAAAACTGAGTGTGAATTAGGCTTAGATGTTGAGATTGAGTTGAATATCATGCAAACCTCTGGTGGATGGACCAACATACCACCTGGCGCATACGGTATTGGTGGTAATTATTCCAAATTTAAGGGCACTTTAAACCTTAGCGGCAAAATAACTATCTCTATAATTGAAACATTCACAAGGCAAAAATTGCTGGTTAAAAGTGTTCCTGTACCACAAGAGGATATTGCAGTAGTGGGAGAATCAAAACATCCATATGGCTCAACAGGTGTTCCAATTGATGACCCGGGAGTTCATAATCCGCTTGCCAATTCGCTATCCAAGTTTTATAAAACAACCATGCAGCGAGGCTGGGATATGCTTGCGAAAGAGGATTTAGAACATGTGCAAAAGCAGGTTCCTGAAATTAGGGAAAAAGCCGGTTTCATAAAAAGGTAACAAAACAACTTTTGCAATCGCCAAAACCTGGCAGGAAAAAAGACTCCTGCCAGGTTTTTTATTTTGTGAGAATGTTGGGGTTCAAAAGAATGCGAGAATGGGCATTTTATTAGGCTTCGTAAAGCTAACCCGCACGAAACCGACCGACTCGAACATCTACGCGATGCGTTTCCCGCAAGCTGGTTCAGCCTCAAAGATCGGCTGGCGAGCTTGGAAGAAAATTATCTCAGCTTTGAGGCGTATCGCAAAATCTGCGAGGAGCACAATGTCAAAGAGGCTGCGGAGCAGGAAAGCCTCGCGTTCGTGTTGCACTGTCTCGGCATTGCGCTGAACTATAAAGACGATCCGCGGTTGCAAGACACGCACGTGCTCAATCCGCATTGGGTCACGACCGGCATTTACAAAATTCTGAACGCACAAAAGCTGGCCGAGCAAAAAGGCATGTTGCAGGTAAAGGAGGCGGCAACACTGCTCGACGCGCAAAAGTATCCGCGGGCCATGCATCGTTTTCTGTTTGATTTGATGAAGAAATTCGAGTTGTGCTTCAGCCTGCCCGAAGAAGAGGACCGCTATCTCATTCCCGAATTGCTCGACAAACAAGAGCCGGAAGCCACGAGCGAATTTGAGGCAAACGTAGCGCAGTCGTCTCGACTGCAACCAGGGATGCCTGCGCTACAGGACTGCTTGAGGTTTGAATATCACTATCCCATCTTGCCGGAGGGCTTGCTGCCGCGCTTCATTGTGCGCACGCATGTGTTGAGCGCCGGCGGAGCGGAGCGTTGGCGCAGCGGCGTGATTTTGCAATTCGAGGGCAATCGCGGCCTCGTGAAAGCCGACGTGCAGGAGAAAAAAGTTTTCATCACCGTGACCGGACCGCCCGCGGGGCGAGGGCGTTTGCTGGCGATCATTCGCTCGGACTTTGAGCGCATTCATTATGATGTGTTCAAATCGCAGCCGCCGCGGGCTATGGTGCCGCTGCCCAGCTATCCGCACGTGGTGATGCCTTATGAAGAGTTGCGTATTTTGGAAGAACAAGGCGAGCGCGAATTTAAGAAAGTGGTTGACGGCAAGGTGCTCACGTTCAGCGTCGCAGAGTTGTTGAATGGCGTGGACGTGCAAGGCGCGCGCAAACCGGCGACGAGCTTTGCAACGCACCGCGAGGCCGTGCGCGTGTTCATCAGCTATGCGTTTAAAGATGAGCGGCTCTGCAATGAGTTGTTGGTGCATTTGAAACTCATGCAGCGGCAAGGGTTGATTGCGTCGTGGTATGGCCGAATGATCGATGCGGGAGAAGAGTGGGAGAAAAAGATCGACGACAATTTGGAGCGCGCGGAGATCGTGTTGCTGTTGATCAGTCCCAACTTTATGGCTTCGGATTATTCTTATGAGATCGAAATGAAGCGCGCGCTGGAACGCCACGCGAGCAAAGAGGCGGAGGTCATTCCGATTATCGTGCGCGACGTAAGTTGGAAGAAAGCGCCGTTTGCGCATTTGCAAGCGCTGCCGAAAAACGCTAAAGCCGTCACGCTATGGACGAACAAAGATTCGGCGTGGCGCAATGTCGCTGAGGGCATTGAGGCCGCGGCAGAGGCAAGGCGGAAGGGGTATTGAAAACGGCACTGGATATTGTCACGTTATCGAGTGACACCCCCCGAACCCCCCTCAAGGGGGGATTTTTCAAACGCCCACTAAAACAAAACGGCGGAGAAGAGTTCGGCGCTTCTTCTCCGCCGTTTGCGGTTTGACGTCGGTGTATGTTTCTGGCACCTGCTTCCGCGTGCGACGCGTTCTGTGCTGAGAACGATTGGAGCTCTGCTGTGGAGGAACGCCACCTCAAACCTTTCTCAACTTCGGCCAACGCGCGTGCGAGCAAAACCATCCTAATCTTGCGCGCGTGCATGCGGGAACGTCAACCGTACAACCACCCATAGGTTGTGAATCATTCTCAAAGCGCTTTCGCTTAGTTTAGCACGGCGCTCTGTGTTAAGCTCAACTCCTCTTCGTCCTCGTCGTCGTCTTCCTCTTCCGTGTTGCGGCCCCATTTGTTGCGCGCCGCGGAGGCCAAGCGAAAGAACACAAAGCCAAAGATTCCTAAACTGGCCCAAACGTATCCGGCATGCAGCGTGTCGTACTGCTCGTCATTCAAGCTCACTTCGCCGTTGCTCGCGATGTAAAACGCACGCGTGCTTGTGGCCAACGCGCCATTTTCGTTCTGTGCGATAAACTCAAAGGGGAGTCTTTGCTCGCCGTTGATAAAGGCGCCTTCGTGGCGACAGTCTTCTTGCAACTCCATGAAGAGCGCATTGTTCACTTGCACCTGCTCCGGCTGGCGCAGCATGGCATACCAGTGATAAATGTAGAAACGATCCGGCAATGCGGAGGGCGTGGCCGGCGAGCGAAATGCGAAATAAGTGCTATCCGCGTGCAGCGTCTTGCCTGCGGCGTGGAGCTTGACCTTCGCGGCGAAGTAAGCCAAGATTTCGTTGCGACTGTGCGAAAGCTCGCCTTCATCGAGACGTTGATCGCCATTGCGATCGCAACTTGGCATCGCGGTCAACAACGCGCGCGGCGAGATTTCGGCTTCCAGCCAAATTCCGCCCTCGGCCAAACGTACTTTGGTTTTCGTATCAAAACGTGATTCCATTTCCGGCCCACTTGCCCAAACATTCCCGCACATTGCCACAGCCAAACCGATTGCTTGCAGACGATGCCAAGCCCGCATGATGAACCTCTTTTTTTAAATATTTGAATGTGAGAGTAAACGCGCTAGTTAAGAAGCGATGTGTGTCTCTTTCGCAAAGGCGATGCCATTGCGCGAAACGCGCACGCGCATCTACACGCGCGCTTTTGGCGCACGCAACTCTGTGCGGTGTTTAAGCGCTCGCGCAGGGAGATAAGAAAATTTTGCAACGGCACACGCACACACGCGGCCCAATTCTTCCGGCGCGCGCCTCGCGTTCGCCGAGAAAATTTTTCTCACCGAGTGTAACCGAATTTCTCAGAATGTGATTTGCCAACTGACTGCAGGAACGAGGCGGGTGCCTTCTGCGGCAGGCAAAAGACTGACACGAGGTTGCGGCTGATTCGGCGTCAGGGTGAGCGCATCGAAAAAAGAATAGAGCCAAACGCCGGTGGTGAATAACGCCGTACCGTTGCGGGCGCGGTTGAGCATGTTGTAGCGGCTATAAGTAGACACCGCGCGTGAAATTGTTTGCGCGGCCAAGTAATTTTCGCGCGCGGCTTCGCGGCGCAAATGCAAAGCGCCGGTTGCAATCACGCCTGCGCCCGCGGCAATCATCAACACCCGGCCTTTGCTTTTTTGCTGCTTCATCATTTGCCCCATGCCGGGAAAGAGCAGCGAGCGCAAAGCTGCTTTGGGTCGCGGATCAGGCACAACGAGGTAACGCGTATCCTTCACCGTGTGGCCGTTGTTGGCTCCGAGGTTTTCCTTCACTTCACGCAAAAACTGTTGAATCTTCGGCGAAACATAAAGCGAATCCAAACGCAAGCCGGGATCGAGCGAGAGCGCGGCTTCGAATTGCGCTTTCGCCTCGAAGAAGCTGCCCTCGGAGTACGCGATGATGCCGAGCACTTGATGAATCTCAACGACGTTTTGCGGAGAGAGTGTGCGCCATTCCAGCAAAGCGCGCTCACCGGAAGCCTTCGCAGCAATGTAATTGAGCTGTTGAAAAGCCAAGCGCATTGCGGCAAAAGGCGTATCGGCGTTTTGCGGCCAAACCGCGGGGCTCGCGCTCAACAGGAAGAGCAAAAGAAGGTTTTTTTGAAAGCTTCGCATCCGCATTGCAGGCCATGAATGAGAACTCGCCGGGGAGGCGCGTGTGGCTCTATCCTACCGGTTTCATATAAAGTAGAGACGAACCGGAAGAGATGCGGATTTTGTTAGCTGCGAGTTACAATCTTGCAGCAACACGTTGGCAGGAGCGTTTCCGGAGCAATGCTCGGAAAAGCTGGGGGAAGGTTGAGGGCGGGTTAATTTTTCTTTCGTTTAATCAGCGTAATTTCAGTTCCGCCTTTGGAAAAATCGAAATTCACTTCGTCCATCAAGGAGCGCACGATGAAAACACCGCGACCGCTTTCGCGCAACAAATTTTCGGGGTCGAGCGGATTGCTCAAAGTTTCGGGGTTGAAGCCCGTGCCCTCATCGCGAATCACGACGCGAATTTCACCGTCGCGCACGTCGACATTGATGTGAACATTCTTGTTCGGGTCGCGCTTGTTGCCATGAATGATGGCGTTGTTGCCGACTTCGGTCACGGCGATCGCAAGGCTATCGCGCTCTTCTTCCGATAAGCCCGCCAATTGCGCGGAGCGCTCGGCCATGCTTTCGATTTCTTGCAGCAGGTTGGGGCGATTACTGGGAGCTACTAGAGAGAAAGTGGTGGCATTGTTGTGCGCCATACTTTGCTTTCCTCAATCTTTCGTTCCGGTCCGCTCGATTATCACACCTGAAGCTTTATCTCCTCACTACAACATAGCATTCCCAACTTATTTATGCAAGTGCCATGATGCGAGCAGGGCGGGAAGGATCGAGGGATTGGAGTCGCTTGCCTTTGTCGCTCCACCAATCCACCAATCCATCAATCCATCAATCCAACAACCCACGATTCCACCGTCGCGGCTACCACGCCCATTGCAGCGTTAAGCTAAACGTATCGATATTGCGATCGCGCAAACGAGTATTGCCAGCAAGAGTACGAAAGCTCATTTGCCGGCGCGCCGTGAGATACAAAAACGTGTGCGGCGGTCGAAAATAACTTACGTCGAAGCGCGGGCTGAGAATAAATTGTTCTCGACTAAAAGAGCGCAGCGCCTTTTGCAGCGGCCGCGTTTGATAGCTCCAATGCTTTTCATGATAATAACTCACGCCCGGCGTGAAATCCCAGCGGCGCGAGAGTCTTTGCCGCACTTGCACCACGAACAAATGGCGGCGAATGTCAGCCTGCGGGCTTTGCAGCCATTCTTCCCAATTCAACAAGCCGCGTTCTTCGAGGCTTAGTTTGTAGTGCAGATCCAACGTCGCGCGCGCGCTCAACGGCACGGTTAAAGAATCCGCGAGAAAAAAATCGCGCAGCACGATGCTCGTGCGGTTCGAAACCGCCTGCGGGAAATCATAATCAATAAACGTCGCGCGCACGCCAAAGCTTTGTTTGAGCGCCAGACCCGCGGGATCGCCCAGCAACACTTGCGGCAGCAATTGCCAGATGCGCGTCCAACGATTGTCGCCCGAAAGATTGCTTTTTAAATAGACCTGGTGCTCCAAATAGCTGCGCGCTTCCCAACGCACGCGGAGATGCGCATGAAAGCGATGCTCATAAAGCAGATTGGCCTGCATTTGCAGCCGGTCATAATCATTCGGATTGTCCAAGTTCGCGGTGTCGTGCGCATAGCGCGTAATGCGGCCAAACCAGCGCAATGAATCGCGCCGGTTGATGCGCCATTGCAAACGATGGCTCAACGCCAAATCCCAATCATCGGAATCATATCCTTCTCCGGCATATCGCCGAATCAACGGCGACACGCGCAGCGAGTCGGGAATCTCGTAATTGCGCTGCCGCGAGCGATAAACAAAATTCAAATCGCTCGTAAGCTTTTCGCGCCGCCACCAGATATGCGCGCGTTGTTGCGACTCCAAATCTTCGTGGCGAAAACGGCTCACGAGTTGATTGCTCGCTTGCGCGCCATATTGACGACGGCCAACTTCGACTGCGGCCTCGCTCAGTTCGGAAATAAGTTGAAACTGCCACGCCTCGCCTACGCGATAGTTGAGACGATTCTCCAAGCCACGACGATTGCGATTCAACTCATCAACAAAGCTCGCGGTGAAATAATTCTCGCGGCGCGCATGGCTAAAACGCACAAACAGCGAATCGCTGGCGTTGCGCTCAAATTGCCGCGCGATGCCGTAGGTCACATTGAGATCGTCATTACGCCGCTCGGGCAAAGCGTCGAGTTGCGCGGTGAGGTCGAATTGATGTTCGTAATCCGCCCAACGTGTAGGAGCGAGCGCTACGCCAAGTTCTAAATGCGGGCCGTAGTCTTTGCGGCCGAGTATATCTTCCCAGCGATAACCCACGCCCGGCGAGAGACGCAGGCGCTGCGCCAACTCCAGCGTGCTGCGCAGGTCAAAGCGATTCAGACTAAAATCGTTGTTGCTAAACTCGCTCGCCGTATTGCGTGCGCTGCCCGTAAACTCATCGAAAAAAATTTTGGAATGCGCCAAGGCTTCCATGCGCCAGGCGCGCGTCATTTGGCGCGCGAGGCTGAGGCCGCCGCTATGGTCATCTTTCCACGCCTCGCCACGCGCTTGTTGTTGCAATACCGCGCTGAAATTTTCATAAGCGCCAAGCTGCCACCCGTGCACCAGCTCTTTCTGATATTCAAACTGTGTTTGCCAATTATAAATCTCGATGTCGTGCCCGAACACCGTGCGGTTGCGGAGCGCGGGCGCGGCGTTGCCGGCAGATTGAGTTTGCGAACGAATAAGTGAGATGGAGTCTTGAGAAGAGATTACGGGCGTGATCGCGTCTTGCGCGAAAAGGTGTGTGCAAAAAAGCAGAAGCGTGGCAAGCGGCAAGAACGCCGCACAAGTTTTTCTATAAATGAAAGTCGTGGTCAGCCGATGATGCTTACTGATATAATTCCCCCCTTGAGGGGGGCCAGGGGGGTGTTCTTGAAACTGAGGACGATTTACCTCAAGCCGCGCCTTAAGATTTCTAGAGCCAATTTCGTGCAACAAAAGCAAAGATTTCTTCGCCGAGAAGCGCCGAAGACACCGAGCTTCGCCGAAAAGAGCTTTTATTCGGCGACACAAGGGAGGAATCTCTAGCAGCTTACGCTTTTGCTCCTCAAGCTTCATTCGCTCTTCTTCTGCAAACTCTCCAAATGATCGCGCGTCAACATCATCGGCGGTTGGCGTTTCTTTTTCGAAGAGACCGTGCCGCCGGAAATGATGAGATGCAATGCGTCCTCCACCGACATTTCCAACTCGATCACGTCGCGCTTGGGAAAGATGACGAGATAGCCGCCGGTCGGATTCGGCGTGCTCGGCACAAACACAGCGACGACGTCTTGTTGCAACGCCTCGGGAATTTCGCCGCGCATGTCTTGCATATAAAATCCCAAGCGCCACATGCCCTGCGCCGGAAACGGCACAAGCACCACTTTCTTGAAGAACTCGCGCTGCTCGCCAAAAAAAGCTTGGCTGAGTTGCTGCACCGTGCCGTAAATGCGATTGATAATCGGAATGCGCGTCACCGCGCGGTCACCCACCTCCACGAGCTTCTTGCCGAAGTAACTGCGCGCGGCCATGCCCGTGCCCAAAATCAACAGCAGCAGCGTGATGAAACCGACGCCGGGAATCGGATGCAAATTGATGGCATTGAACGACTCGCGAATGATGACGAACACGACCTGTTTGAGAATGCCGTCAATCGCCAAAAACAATTCGTAGATGATGTAAACCGTCAAGCTGATGGGAACCAACACCAACAGTCCGGTGAGGAAATAGCCTTTGAGTTTGGCCGTGAAGTTTTGGGGAGGATCGGGAAGCAGTGTGCTCGTCATGATCACTTTTTCGAATTGTCCGTCCTAGGCTGCTTGACTATGGTATAAATTTTTTCTCCGGGCTTGCCCATGTAATAACGCTCGCGCGCGACTTTCTCGATGTAAGACGTGTCGTCCTTCAGCGCACGAATCACGTGTTGCAAACTATCCTGCCGCGCTTGCAAGGCCGTAATTTCTTTTTCCGTTTGACTGTGCCGCTGCAACAGGCGCACGTATTGAATCAAGCCCGAGCTGCCGCCGAGATAGGAATAGGCGCCGTACAAAAGCATCGCGCACGCCAGCCACGTGAGGCCGCGCCAGGTTTTGTTTTTCGGCTTACGAGGGTTTGCGTTTTGATTAAAAGAAAAACGCGAAACCGGCGATTTGGATTTTTTTTGTGGTCTCATGATTTTTTTTATGTCTTGTCGCTGCTCCACCGAGGGTTCATCTCCGCTTGTTTACCGCGGTGGCCTTTGCAAGCAAGCTGACTTCAAAGCGACGGCATCCCGCCGCCTAGAATATATTTTCAAACAGGGGCGCGGAATACACTTCACAAAATTCTTTTACCCAACAACACCACGAGCACGCCGCACACGCCGCACATGACATTGACCAAGTCATTATCCACCCAGCGCCAGCCCGAGTGCGGCTCGCGCTCCACACCGCAGCACGCGCCTTTCTTCTCGCTCACTTTCGCGCAAACCGAGCACCGCTGCTGCGCTTGAATCGTCGCGCCCAGCACGCTATCGCACAAATGCGCCAACACACCGCCAAGCGTGATGAGGGCAAATCCGGCCACGCCAAATTGATACGAAGGCTCACGCATTTGCACGGCCCAACCGAGCAACGCAATACTTGCCGCGCCCAACAAGGCTCCGAGCAAGCCCAACCAAGAGATTGCGCCCGAGGTGCCGGTGCTCACCATTTGCCAGGAAGTCACCAAACGCGGCGGCTGCGTCGAGAGCACACCGATCTCCGTCGCCCATGTGTCCGCGGTAACTGCGGCAACAGCGCCGAGATATAAAAAGTAATACAGCGGCTCCGGCTGCAAATACCACAACACCACGAGCACCGCGGCGACACCGCCATTGGCAAGCACCTGCCCCCAATCACGACGCGAGCCTTTCTGAAATTTTTCATGCACGGCGTGTTTGCGCCATGCGCCGAACTTTGAAAGCAGACTTGATGATATAAAAAAAGCCAGCAGGGGCAAGCTAAACGGCCACCCGCCGAGGCCAAAGATGACTGTCCCCAAAATAAACGCAACGAGCGCGCCGCCGACATCTAAAAAACGAAATCGAACTGACAACGCCGCCACGAGCAACGAGAACACCTCGCCATACATAAATTGTTTGGCCGCAAGCGGAGAAGCGTGTGTGAAAAAAGCCGCGGCCGGGCCGCACAAAAGCGGCACCGATAAATTATCCGAGCCACGCCATGAGACCGTCTCAGCCGCAGTCGCCAGAAGCGCGATTGTAAATGCGATAAGCAACAGCCAAAGCCAAGTCGGAGTAAAATTTTGCTGCGGTCCGACCAAATAAAAAACGGAGAAAGTTAGAAGCGTAGAACTGCCCAACATCGCGAGCGCGCCTTGCACGGTTTTTTGATCACCGGGCACGGGCAGCGAGATCGGCGTTCGGGCATTTTCACCGGCCAAGGCGGCGCACACATCCGCGATCGCCAGCAGGCTCATACCTACCAACAGCGCGAGCGGATTGCGTTCCCAATAGAGCAGCAACAATATAAAAAAAGAAATCGGATAGAACACCGTGCCGAGCGTTGGCCGCGAATCGACATGAATGCCGGGAAAAAGATTATAACGCAATGCGAGATAATTGATGATGACAAACAAAATCGCGAGCACCAGCAAAGGCACAGCGGATTGGAAGATAAAAGGACAGGCGAGAATCAAAATGCCGGTGAGTAGATGCACCGTTTTGCGGGTGACCTCCGGAGACGCGAGGCGATTCCGGCGCAAGACATCGGCGGCAACCAAGAGCGTAAGAATCAAAACCATAAAACCGCCCAAAACCAACCAGTCTCGCAGCGGCGGGGAATGCAGAATCGGCATGCTTGGCTCAAAGATGTAATGATTGTGCGCGGCGTATGTAGGCAATTTTGTTTTGAAAGTCAAGAGCGCGGAATTAGCTGTTGACTCTCGGCGCAAAAGTTTCTATGATGATCGCGTAACGTGTAAGGTGAAAAGTGCTTGCAAGAACACGTTGCCCATGACACCGGCCTACGATTCTCTTTCCCGAAAGACCTCATGCTAGATCAAACCCAGCAAGCGACGGACGAAGTCGCGCGCGTGGCACAAGCGTTAAAAGAAGCCAAAGCAAAATTTCGCGTGTTTGTGCAAGAGTTGCCGCTCCATTCGCCGAAAGCCATCAATGCCAAATTGCAAACGCTCGGCTATCGCGGCCAGGAGCAACAGCGCCAAGCGCTCGCGCTCATGGCCTATCGCCATATTCGCCGCATCAAACGGCTGCATTTGGAAAATCCCGATCGCCGCGCCATTCCCGCCAAACAAAACGTGCTCATGCTTGGCCCCACCGGCTGCGGCAAAACCTTCTTAGTCGAGTTGCTCTTCAACCACATTTTCAAATTGCCCACGGTAATCGTTGACGTGACGAGCTTGACGGAGAGCGGCTATGTCGGCGACGACGCGCGCACCATGCTCACCCGTCTCGTAGCCGCGGCAGAAGGCAATCTTTTTCTCGCTTCGTGCGGCGTGATTTGTCTAGATGAATTTGACAAACTCGCCTCCGCGAGCAGCAACGCGCGCTTTGCGGGACAGGGTACGACGAAAGACGTGTCAGGCTACGGCGTGCAACGCGAACTGCTCGCGATGATTGAAGGCCGCAACCTCGTGGTGCCGCTCGATTACGGCTACTCTGCCTATGGCCCGCGCGTCGAGCTTTCCACGCAAGACATTCCTTTCATCGCGTGCGGCGCATTTTCGGGCATTGAAGAATTGCAGCGCATTGATCAAAAAAAATTCGGCTTTGGCGATGCGCACGAGCAGCGCAACGGCTTCCATGCGGAGGAGGTCGGCGTGCTGCAAAAGTACGGCTTCATCCCGGAATTGATCGGGCGCTTCTCACGCATTGTGCGTCTGGCAAAACTTTCGCATGAAACGTTGCGCATGATTTTGTGCGAGAATCTGCTGCCGCGCTTTCAACAAGAATTTCGCGAAGAGGGCATGGAATTGGTCGTAACGGAAGAAGCGCTCGCGCATGTCATCAAAAACGCCGAGCATCGCAAAACTGGCGCACGCGGGTTAGACGCGGAGTTGCTCTATGCGCTGGAGCACGCCGCATATGAAACTTTCATGGATAAAGTCGCAAGCAAAGTTCTGGTCAGCGCGCGCAACGGCGGCTTGCACACGGATTACTTGTGAGCAACTTGATGAACTCGGGTGCCATTGACGCAACGCAATCCGCTCAAGTGTCATTCCGGAAAAAGCATCTCTAGTGCTCGGCACGATACTCAAACTGAAATGTCATCACATCACGCAACGGAGAAATGAAACAATGCAGATTGGTTTAAATAGAACGCGTCCAACAATTCCCCTCTTGAGGGGGGCCAAGCGGGTGTTCATTGCTCGTGCTGTCGCGCTCGCGTTGTTTATCTTCACAGCGCTTCTTTTCGCACGGCCTGCTTTCGCGCAACAGCCTGAAACCGCGGTCTGCCCCGTCTGCCACGTGAATGAAGGCTCCAACAAACTGGAAAAAGTCGTGGCGAGCAGTACGCACAACGGCGCGACGTATTATTTCTGCTCCAAGAATTGCAAGAAGATTTTCGACGGCGATCCCGAAGCTTATCTTCCTCCCGTATTGCCTCGGCCCGCGCCAAACTTCGTCGTAAAAAAACTCGCCGGTGAAATTATCGCACTGGAAAAATTTCGTGGCCAAGTCGTGCTGCTCGACTTTTGGGCCACGTGGTGCAAGCCGTGCGTGAAGAGCATGCCCGCATTGCAACAGTTGCACGACCGCTTCAGTCCGAAAGGCTTTTCCGTGCTCGGTATTTCCACCGACGCCAACGGCGCGAAACACGTTCCGCCCTTCCTCACCAAACATAAAATCTCGTATCCCATCTTCTTAGATTCCACCGACGAACCAGCGTGGGAGAAATACAAAGTCAAAGTGCTCCCCATGCTCTTCTTGATCGACCGCAAAGGCCAAATCGTGCAACAATGGACCGGCGAAGTCGATCCGCAAGAATTGGAACGCGCGATTGCCTCACACTTGAAGTGATGGAGTGTTGGAGTTGTGGAGTGTTGGATTATTGGAGTCATGGATTGTTGGAGTGTTGGGTTTTCATCACTCTACAACTTTAGAGCTCCATCACTCCAAAACTCCATCAATCCATTAATCCAAAACTCCTAAACGCCACCAATCCATCAACCCACCGCGATGCACCGCTTCACGATAAAATACTCCGCAACCTGGTCGCGCCCGCAAGAGACTTGGCCGCTCGTCAAGCGCTTCTGGCCGTTCATGCGTCCTTATAAAAAACTCGCCGTGCTCGTCGCTGTGCTCATGCTGCTTGGCATGCCCATCAGCATTGCCACGCCGTTGTTGATCAAACATCTCATCGACAACGTTGTGCCGAGCGGCGAGCAGCAACGTTTGCTCCTCGTGGGCGCGGGCTTGCTCGGCTTGACGGTTCTCGGGCAGGTCTTGAGCTATGCGAACAACTTGCTCAATCAACGTTTTCATTTGCTCGTGCTCAATCGCTTGCGCCGGCATTTGTACGCGCACTTGCTGCATTTGCCGTTTCATTTTTATACGCAGCACGACACGGGCTACGTGATGAGCCGGCAACGCGACGATCTCAAGAATCTCAGCGGCGTGATGGCCGACACATTTCTGCGCGCGGCGATCAATCTTTTGCGCGCGCTGCTCTTCATCGGCCTACTCTTTTATCTCGACGTCGGCCTCGCGTTTACGGGACTCGTGCTCACGATTGTCTTCTTCGGCGCGAATCTGCATTTCTCGCGGCCGCTGCGCAAACGCAACGAGGCTGTGCAAGAAGCCGAGGCCAAAACCTCCACGGCCTTGCACGAAGGCGTGACCGGCATTCGTTTGATCAAAGCCACGGCGCGCGAAAAGTTCGAATTGCGGCGTTACGTCACGGCTTTGAGCGAGCACGTGCGCGCCACGATTCATCGCGACCGCCTCGAAATTTTTTCGGAAGAGTTGATCGGCATGGCTGCGACCGCGGGCGTGTACAGCATCGTGCTCGTCGGCGCCTATCGCATCATGAACGGCGCGAGCACGTTCGGCAATCTCTTCGCGTTTTTCATGTACCTCTCCAATCTCTTCGGCGCGACCGGCTCGCTCATGCGCCTCAATTCGAATTTGCAACGCGCGCTCAGTTCGCTCAAACGCATTTACGAAGTGCTCGACACCCCCGCGGAAATTTCAACCACGCATACGCGCGCGAGTGCGCCACCGCAATGCGCGCTCGAATTTCAAAACGTAAGCTTTCAATATATCCCCGAGATTGCCGTGCTCAAAAAGCTCTCGGTGAAAATTCCGGCGGGCAAGCAAGTCGCGCTCGTGGGGCCGAGCGGCGCGGGCAAAACCACGTTCGCGCATCTCATTCCGCGTTTTTATGAACCGAACACGGGCCGCATTTTGTTGAATGGGCAAGCGCTTTCGGCTTTGCCGCTGTATGAATTGCGCCGCTTGATCGGCATTGTGCCGCAAGACGTGTTCTTGTTTGATCGCACCATTCGCGAGAACATCGCATATGGCAATCACGTGGCCGAGCCGCAGAGTATCGAGCAAGCCGCAAGAGCCGCGCACGCGCACGAGTTCATCACTGCATTGCCCGAAGGCTATGACAGCAAAATCGGCGAGCGCGGCATTCGACTTTCCACGGGACAGAAGCAACGCCTCGCCATCGCGCGCGAGATTCTGCGCAACCCGCCCATCCTCATTCTCGACGAAGCCACCAGTTCGCTCGACTCCGCTTCGGAGGCATTGATTCAAGACGCGCTGCAAAAGTTCAAACGCAACCGCACGTCAATAGTCATCGCGCACCGGCTCTCCACGGTGATTGAAGCAGATTGGATTTTAGTTTTTGATAAAGGCGAGATTGTGGAAGAAGGGAAGCACGAGCAACTGCTCGCGCAAGGAGGGCTCTATGCGTTTTTGTTTGAGACGCAGTTTAAGAAAGGCGGCG
Organism: bacterium; assembly: GCA_041918175.1. Taxonomy (GTDB): domain Bacteria; phylum Zhuqueibacterota; class Zhuqueibacteria; order Zhuqueibacterales; family Zhuqueibacteraceae; genus JABWAN01. The sequence continues at coordinate 22,341 of JAYRWE010000114.1, read as the reverse complement.
AGTAGCAGCGGCTTTCATCAAGCTTAGAAATATTCAGCGTCGGGGTGTCTGTGGTTGAACAAAAAAGTTTGCCGAATTTGATCGGCAAACTTTTAGCCTCTGTTCGAGACGCCGTTTGCAGTTGCCGGCAACACCACGAAATGATACCCATAATCGAGCAAAATGTCTGTCGTGCGTTCGCTGGCATATTCACCCACTTCGATCAAACGCTCGTCCGTTTCCGGCCCGGTAAAATCAAGCCACCACGAATTCTCCCCTTCAAGTCCGGGATAAGCTTTGACAAACTTCATCTCGGGAAATTTTCCTTCCAACTCTTGCACCAAATTTTGAAGAAGCTCTTCTTGTTTAAGATTGAGCGTCATGAGGCAACTCCAATTCTAACGTTTGAACAAATTCACGCGCCCGCTCGAGTTGCCGCAACGCAACCTTGCGAGGCACGGCTTCCGTCTTATAATCCGCCCGAACGCGCACCCAATATGCGTCGTTGAGATAGGATCGAAATTTAGCGGAAAACATTTTCCGGCGGTGAATGAGGTATCCTGAAAAACTGGATTGCAGCCACTCATGCCCGATCTTCTCGCCCGACGGTGCTATCTCATGTTTGAGCAAAACCGCGGCGCCGGCTTGAAACATCGCATAATAAGCGCGGTTTGCACAAGCATTGAATAGGGCGTTGTCGCAACACAATTGCGCTGCCGTCAAGTTCTCTCGCGCTTTTTCCAGCCACACGTGATGATCCCTCACCGCCATCTCCTTAAAAATGTTTCTCGCCTCGAATCTTTTCATCGAAAAGATAGCAATATTCGTCACTTCGTTGCGGCAAGATAATAAAAGCCGTTTCGGAATGCAAGCCGCGCCTCGGAATGATCGCGCGCGTCGCCCGACTTGCGCAACGGCGCTTCATTCGACGCCGAAAGCCTTGGCGCGGAAGCCTGGCTTCACATGAGGTTTCAAAAAAAATCGAGGCGCTCGCTCTGTTAAAAGCAACAGCCAAAGCAAAAGAAAATGATCAAATAACTCAAATGGTCAAAGAGTCGATTGTCCTCAGCGCACTAAACGGACATAGATGCAGTTATTGACATGCTGGAGATAACAACTCCCGTTGTAGAAATTGACCACCCAGCACGACGATGCGATCGCTTTATCCGCAGTCCAAATCCGCCACAGTGTGCCATCAAATAAGGAAACATGTTCGGAGGAGCCACCTTGTTGCCACATCAAGCCCGTGGCGTGGTCGAGCACAACTTTCTCTCCGTTGATGGTTTTCTCTTCGTATTGATGCGTGAGGCCGTTGCCGTCTTTATTCCAATTGCTATCATAAAAGCCTTTGGTGGCAAGCATGGCTTTGACCTCATCGTCCGAAAGTGTCGAGGGCTGGGCACGCAGGGGCTTCGGCTTCTCAACTTTGGCGGTGCGAATTTCCGGTTTGGGCTTCGCTTCGGCGCGCAGGCGCGCGTTTTCATTTTCCAGCTTGGCGTTCTCGGTAAGCTGGGCTTGCAATTGCTGTTGTAGAGCTTCCCATTCGGCTTTGGTAATCGTGTTTTCTGACAGGCTCTTCAATTCACGCTGTAAAGTCTCGCGCTCGCGCTGCAATTTTTCAAACTCAGTTTTTGGCACAACGGTTTTGAGCTGCTGTTGCGCTTTTTCCAATTCACGCTGCAACGCATTGAGCTTAGGCAAAGGCAAAGCGGCCTCTGTGGGCATGAAATCTTGCACGGGATTGCTCGGCTCTTGTCGCCATTGGTCAAGCGATTTCAATGCGCCCAGCAGCTTCGCCACGAGCGCGGTCATGCCTTCGGGCGTTTGCTTATAAAGAATGCAGCGATAGTCGCTCACGTCAAAGGGCAGCTTGTGGCCCTCTTGAATGATCATGATGGTCTTGTTGCCGATGGCGTGGGCCACGCCCATTTCATAAAACACGTTGGGCCGCCAGTGCGTGAGGTCCGCAATAATGGCCTCGCTCAGGAAAAGATTTTGAATGATCTTCTTATTGATGTTGAACACGCCCTCCAACTCGTCCACGCGCAGGGAGCGAAAGCCGGCCTGCTCGCACGCGGGCTTGATCGCGCTCCAATACACCTCGCGCATGTCGTCTTGAAACGGCATGACCACGAAACAGAGTTTGTCAGTCATGGGCGGCATGGGTCTATTTGTTCCTCCATATCTTCCCAAATTTGAATCGTGATTTATCCTCGGCTCGCATGATAACGCTTCATGAATTCTTCGGGCTTGACGATTTCAACGTCATGGAATTTTTTTAAGACCAGTAAATCTTTGTCACGGGAGATCAAATAACGGGCTTCGGCAAAAACCACGGTGGCGAGAAAAGGATTGTCGGTGGGATCGCGAAGCTCGAGGTCGTGCGGCAAGTGCGTATGAACGACGCTGATCATGCTCGGATTCGAAAGCCACTTTGCCCAGCGCGAGAGCACGTTCTGATTTACAAATTTGCTCAAAACCGCGAGATATTCGCGCCGCATGTCTTCATTCAAAAAAAGCTGCAAGCTGCCGTTCTTCCCAAGGCGAATGATTTTCCCCGGAACGCTTTTGGGCCACACGACGCCGCCCAAGAACACGTTTGTGTCCACAACTACACGCCAATGTAGCAGGCGTTCTTTTTTTCGGCTGCGCGTCGTCATTCATGAAACCTTGCCGGGTCTGCGTTTGCGACGAACTTCTTGCACGAGTCGATTAAGGTCGCGCTCGGTTACAATGCCTGCGCGCTTGGCAGCGCGGCGGGTATCGCGCAAGAGTTTATAGAAAGCCGGATCGGAAAACTCGCTGATTTCATCAAACCACCGATCGAGCCTCGCGCGCCGCAGCCTCCACTCACCGGCAATACGCGCCGCCGGAATTTCGCCCGTGCGCACTTTGCTCAAGACGAGCGCGGCATCAAGCTGTAAATAGCGCGCGGCTTGTTGGATGGTAAAGACTTCGGAGATCATGCCCAACCTCATGAAGGTTCAGTTGAGGAAAATAAAAATTTCTCTTGGATTGATTGATGCTAAAATAAAAGCGCACAAGAATAAAAGCAATGAAGGTTTTAGAAACACGATTACGAGTTTCTCTCCAATACCATCAGCGGCGCTTCGGGCGGGCAGCCGAGGCGAAAGGGAAACCAGTGGCCCACGCCGCTGGTGGTGTAGAGTTGCGCGCCGTTGCGTTGATAATGCCCCCACAAAAGTTTTTCGCTGCCATCGAGTTCGAAGAGGCTGCGCTTGTTGTAGCCGATTTGCATGCCGTGCGTGTGGCCCGCGAGCGTGAGTTGCGCGCCAAGTTCCGCCGCGGTATAAAAACTCTGCGGCCGATGGCTCATTAAAATTTTGAATGCGCCACGCGGCGCCTCGCGCAAGGTGGCCTCCGTGGTTTGCGGGAAAAATGTTTTCATGTCCGTGCGGCGCGAGCGGCTGGGATCGTCCGTGGCGCCGATGAAGAGCATCGCATCTTGCACCGGCACGCTTACGCCCGCGTTGCACAAGAGCGGAACCGTGCTCGCGGCAAAATGTTGGCGCACGAGGTTGATGCCGCGATAATATTCATGATTGCCGAGCGCAGCATACACGCCGAGGCGCGGCGCGAGCGCTTCGAGCAAACGCAACGTCGCGGGCAAGAGCGTGAGATCATCGGCAATATCGCCGGTGACGAGCACGAGGTCGGGTTGCTGCGCCGCAATGCGCTCGAACAATTTTTCCATATCGCGCACGCCGCGAAAATAGCCGAGGTGCATGTCCGAGAGTTGGCAAATTTTCAAACCGTGCAAAGCAGCGGGGAGATCGGCGAATTTGAAATGAAAAATCGGGAGGCGCACCTCATCGAAAGATTTTGCCATGCCGGCCAAGCCGCTCGCGGTTGAAATGATCGGCAAAGCCGCGGCCGCAGTGCGCAAAAATTCGCGGCGATTCATGTTTCGTTGCGCATGCGGAAAAGCACACCCTCCTTTATCCCCCCTCAAGGGGGGACTCACGATATTCCCCCCTTGAGGCTGGCCAGAGGGGTGTGCTCGCTCTGCACCGCGCGCGTGCAGCATGTGCAAACCAATCGCGCAGGGCAATGAAACGAGCGTCATTCCTGCCGTAATCAACACGGCAACCACGAGACTCGCGCCGAACACGATGAGCGCATAATTCTGCAAAGATGTGCCGAGCATCCACAGCAGCGTACACAACCAACCGAGGCGCGGCAACCAACGTTGCGCGTGCTGGACGAGCGGCTTTTGCCACCACGCATGCAAGTAGGCGCGCAAGAGCGCGCGTGTGGAAATCGAAAAAGCGAGAAGCGCAATCGCGCAAACGAGATGAGGAAGATAAGTTCGCATGTGGGAAGATACTTTGCGGAGAGCATAAAAACGCAAAAGGATTCCATCATTCATGGAATCCTTTTGCGTTGCCTAAAAGCTTGTCGTAGCCTTCGCCCCTTGTGGGCGATTGCTTCGAGCAATTAGTTTATGTGCATGACAACGCTCCACAAGGGAGCGGGGCTACGAAGCGAGAGCGAATCAGCCTTTCACCAATCCGACCATGTGGCCTTCGGGATCGGTGAAGAGCGCGAACGTGACCATGTTCGGAATTTCCGTGGGTGGCATCACAGTTTTGCCGCCCAAGCTCTCGGCCTTCTTCAAAGTCGCGGCGAGATCGGACACTTGCGCGTACACGGTAACGTAACCGGGCATGCCTGGTTCGCCCGCGCTCACGCCGCCGCCGATGCTGCCTTTGCCCACTTCGGTGCCGTTGCCCGCGGCTTGCACCAAGCCGTAGTTCATGGGATTGTTCGCGTCAATCTGCCAATCAAACAGCTTGCTGTAAAAATCTTGCAGCTTCTTGCCGTCTTTGCCGATGATTTCGAAATGCACAACCGGTGCTGCTGCCATAACAACCTCCTTAGTCCTGAATGATGATTGAGAATGAGTGATTGCGAAAGCAAACATGCGTCGCGCTGTGATGTTGCTCCGCAAGCTTGCTTTCGTTTTATAGACGAACGAGAGGACGAAAAATCGACCGCGTTCTAAACCGCGAACAGACGCATTTCTCTAGCTTTTCTCGTTCCCAGACTCTGTTTGGGAACGCGCTTGATTTGGAAACTCTGTTTCCAAATCGCCAAGAGCTTTCTTCCTTCAACTCCCGCTCTGTTGCTCACGCTTAAACAACGTGGTCATGGATGAGACAGAGTCTCATTAGCAATTGCGTTCCCAAACGGAGTTTGGGAACGAGAGGGCACAGGGTTATTTTCTCGTTCCCCAAACGGAGTTGGGAAACGAGAGGGAATCGCCCTCACCTCAATGATGCATCTGCTTTCCATACTTCTTCAGCGCTTCTTCCACGCCGAGTTTGCGCACGCGCAGGCGATTGTTAGAAAATTTCTCGGCTTGGTGCGGGTCGAGATTGTCGATGTCATACGACTTGCCAAAGTTGAGATCAATGTCGGTCATGATTACATCGAAGGTGAAGGCATACTCGCTACGCGTGCTGAACCAAGGGCCGCAACAGCCGCGCAATCAGTTCGCGTGTGAACAGCGTTTCGAGCAGGAGATAGCTGCACACGGTTCCAAAGCTGTGCTCGAGAAATTCGCGGCGGGTGAGATTTGATTTCATTGCGCAAGGCTTCGGCTTTTATCAAACAAAAACGAAAGCAGAAAGAGCAACCCGACAATGGCGAACGTGATGAACGGCGGCGGAATGCGATAATACCCAAACACGGTAGTGAGCGCAACCACGCCGACGCCATTGGCGATTTTCATCGCGCGCATCAACCCAGCGTTCTCACGCGCGCAGCGGAGCACGATCAAATCAATGCTGCCGAGCAGGAGTAAGAAGAAAGACATGCCCAAGCTGAGGCTGTTGTAGATCGCCATGATCGAAGGCCGCGCGAGGCCCATGTCGAGTTGATATGCGCTCATGGCATCAAGCACGGCAATGAGCGCCGCGTCTTCGGGCGGCGGCGAGAAATGTCCGAGCGAATGCAAGAGCGCGATGACGAACAAGCCGAGAGCGCCTGCAGCAAAGAGACGATGTCCATGTTTAAACATGATGCGCCTTGCTCACATTTTTTCGCTGGTGGCTTCGCTCATGGGCGCAGGCTCGGGCAAGGCTTCGCACTGCGCTTTGAGATCGCGCAAGCCTTGTTCGAATTGCGGGCCGAGCATGCCTTCCATCATCAAGCCCATGTAACGCATCACGGGATAAGGCAACTCGCCGGTGTTATGCCAGATCACTTTCGTGCCGGCGGTCGTGGACTCGAAAGTCCAACTATCGCTCGCTTCGGATTGATACGGCGCGAGGAATGCGAGCTTGCTCTGAATCATTTTGTTCGGCTCAATCTTCGCGATCGTCAAGCTGCCGGTTCCCACCGTATCGCCTTCCCAATGCCAACTCGCACCCACTTCTCCCTGCGCGCCGCTGATCGTATTCTTGGCGTTCGGCTCCATCTTCGACCACGGATTCCATTTCAAATAATTGTTGAAATCCACGACTTGCCCGAACACGACTTCGGGCGCTTTGCTGATTTCAATCGAGCGCTCGACCGCATAGTTCGAAGGCAAGAACGCTGCAATCACCAAGAAGAGCGCGGCGAGCGCTCCTACGGCGAGGAGTACAATTTTCAAAGCTTTCATCAGGTTTTCCTCTCTCAATAAGTTGAAGTTCAGTGGCGTGGAAGGACGCGAATACTTTGCTCCACGCCGGGGGTGCAATAAAAGACTTGCTGCGCGAAAAGCAATTGGAATTTGGCGAACAGTCAATGAATCTATTAAACCTTCGGAGAAAAACCTTTAGCTGGCGTGAGCAAAAAAAAGGAGACCGCAAAGGCGAGGGCGATGAGGCCAAACAATATAATCGGAGGGAGATGAAAGAAGCTCACGGTCACAAGCAAGAGCAACGCAGTTGTGAACAAATTTATTGCCGCCAGCTTTTTGAGTGCAGCGAGTTCAGTGGCGAGCGCTTTCAGCGCGACGACATTCAGCAAGCCCAACCCGAGCGTGAAAACGGAGAGGTAAAAATTATAACCCGCGAGCAATTTGAACGCAGTGGTGGAGAAACCTTCGACGGTGAATACATGCGAAACGATGAGCTGCCACACACGGCGATCGTCTTCGTTGGCCAAAGCTTGCGCCGGATCGCCGAAGAAGCTCAGCGCATGAATCAATGCGAACGCGATGAAGCCGTAGCTGCCGAGCTTGTAAAAGAGCACGCCTTTGTTGCGCATTCCTCGCTCCATTGGGTTAGGGATTTCTTAGAATATCGTGCGGACCGATTCGCCTCATTTTATAAGCATCCTCAGCCACTTCGAAAGTGAACCGATATGCTTTCGTGATTCTCCCTTCCCAATATCCGGTGTTTCCTTCCATCTTCTTCACTTGCAAAGAAGGGTGCCGCGGATTTTGCAAGAAAAGCGCGAGTTGTTTCTTCGCGCGTTCCTGAATGGGCGGAGGAAGCGCTGCAAACTCCTTCTTGAAGCGCTCAGATTTAATGATGATCATGAGTTCAAAGATTCGAGAAACGCTTCCGCGCTTTCGTAGGTTTCCACTCGTCCTTCATCCAGGTCCGCTTGCGCTTTCCGCTCTCCGGCTTGCCACTTTTCTAACCACCACCAGCGTTGATCGCGAGCAATGAGTCCGGCCTTGACGGCAACTGCGGCTTCGTTCAACGTCAAACCTTTGGCATGACGCAAATCTTTCTGAATCGCGGCAATCTTTCTTTTCGCCGAACGCAACGTTTTTTCTTCAGTCGCAGTGAATTGAGGTTGCGGCTTGAGTAGAGGGCTGCCCTTTTTTGCGCCAAGCCGTTGCGGCGTGAGAAGAGCTTGTCCATTCTTCAAGCTCAACACCAAATCGTCACCCACTTCCAACCGTAGCGCAATAAAAATTTCCTTGGGAATGGTGATTTGACGCTTCGCACGAACCTTTGTGATTGTCATGAGAGCACCTCAAAGTTCCAATATCCTTGGCGGTTTCGTGTATTGCATTGGCAAAGATAATTCTTTTCGATGGAAAACCAAGCACAGAATCAAACTCTGTTTTTGGCCTCAAACTGAGCATGATTTTGAGTTTGATACCAAAAGAACAAAGCCACGGCTGAGCCGTGAACGAACGCGTTCTGGCTATAGCCGCAGCAACCTCGTGAATTTCAAAATCACTTCGCGATTGCGGCTCGGCAAACCGTCGGAGAAATTTTCGCCTTCGCGGCCACGGCTTTCGTTATACACGATAAACAAATCGCTGCCCAGGCTGTGAATGAAATTGAGGCGCAGGTTCGTGCTCAACTCGTTCGTCTCGCTGTTGTATTGCACCAGCGTGTTGAGAAAGAGGCGCGTGTTATAGGCATAGTTCACGCGCAGCGCAAACAAATCCGTCTCCAACTCGCCGAGCGTGCGGCGATAGTTCAGCCGCAGGGCCAAATGCGCGTTCGGCGTATAACCAAAGCCGCCCGCCCATGAGCGCAACTCGCCGCCGTAAAACTCCTGCCAATAAGCGCTGCCAAAGGCGACGAACTTGCGCTTGGCGCTGCTTTCATAGTTGGCTTCAAACAAATTGCTGTAATAGTCTCCGGCCTCGACCAACAAGCCCGAAGGAAATCGAAAAGAGCTTCCGAGGCGCTCGAAGAGACGGCCATAGCCAAAAACCAAATTGTCGCCGTTTGCCAGCTCATTGATAAACGAAAGCCGATAATCCCAATCCTGCAAGTCACCGTCGATGTTCGTGAGATGCGAAAAATTTTGAAAGATATTCGTGCGCCGCAGAAAACTTCCGTTCGGCTGCGGACTCACGCGGAACGTGGCGAACGAGCGGCGAATATTCGAGCGGAGCACAAAGCCTACGCCGGGGTCGAAACCTCGATCAATCGCCATGTGCGAGGCGAACCAACCCCAATGATCTTTCGTGAAATCGAGTCCAAGTTTCCACGCGGTCTTCGTGGCGCCGTCGTGCGAATCGTGCGTTTGCGCAAAGAACGATTGAAACACGAGCGGATTGCTCAACCACAGATTCGCGTCTGCGCCGTAAGCTTGCTGATGATTTTGGCCGTGATCCACGCGGTTCGTAAAGATCACGCCGACTTTGGAGCGCTGCGACACATCGCGATTCACGCGCACCACGGAGAAGTGCGATTGCGGCGCACCGTTCTTTTCATCCGTCCACATATCCAACAAGCCAAGTTCATAGCGGCCCACTTTGCCCGTGAGGCGACCGCCGGCAAGGATCGGCACGATCTCCCGAAAGTTTGTGATGCCGATGCGGCGGCTGTAGAAAAGTTGTATTGGCGGCGGCCCGAAAAAATTTTCCTCGCCGAATTGAAACGTGTTCGCGCTCTCCAAAAAGAACTCGCGTTTTTCGGGAAAGAACAGCGGAAAGCGCGTGAGATTGATTTGCTCCACATCCGCTTCCACTTGCGCGAAATCCGTGTTCGCGGTCAAATCGAGCGTGAGATTCGAAGACACGCCGTACTTCGCATCGAGGCCCACATCGAAGCTTTCATCTTTCATCGGCGCCGGCGTGAGCAAATTTTTGCGCGAGGTTTTGCCGAGGCCATACGGCTTCACTTGCAGATTGCGGCCAGGCTTCACGTTTTGCAAGCCGAGTAAATCGCCCGCGCGCGAAACACGCAAGAACCCGCCGAGATTGTCGCGCGACCACGAGGCCCAATTCACGATCTCGGTTTTGCGTTTGATGATGCGCGTAAAATTGATGCCCCAGGTTTGCTCCGGCAGCGCATTGAATTTCAAATTCCACAACGGAATTTTGAACTCCGCGGACCAGCCTTGTTCGTGAATCTCTGCGCGCACTTCCCACACGCCATCCCAATCTAGATCGGCCCGAAATGCACCGTCAATCATTTGGCCGTCTTCTTCCGCGCCGTTCGGATTGGTCGCAAAAAAATAAGCATTGCGCTTGTCGTGATACGTGTCGAGCAAGAACGCGAACATATCATCGTCGTCGAGGCCGCCGTCGCGTTGAAGTTTTTGCGCCACGATTTTGCTCGGCTCGGCGTCGAAGCACATCACGCCGACATAGATGTTGCCCTCGTCATAGAGCACGCGCACCTCAGTGTTCTCCGTTGCGGCCTCGCCTTCACGCGGCTGGTTTTGGCGGAAGCCTGAGGCCGCCTGCGTTTGCTGCCATTCTGCCTCCGCGAGCAAGCCGTCGAGTTGAATGTGCGCATTGATTTTGTGCGCGCGCAGTTGCAGCGCGGTTTCAGCTTGAGCATGAAGCAAAAGCGCGTGGCTCAACACCAAGCTCAAACACAGAAAAGAGAATCGATTCTTCATTTTGCTCCTAAAGTTTTTTTTGTTGCGTCGCTGCTCCATCAACGTGTCATCTTTGCTTGTTTACCTGACTTTTATCTCTTCGGGCTAGCTGACTTCAAAGCGACGGCATCGCGCCACCGCGCTGATATTTGCAAGCGACCGGTGTTACAACCTCGGCAACACCGCATCGAACTTCGGAAAAGACGAGTCTCACCCGGAAAACGTTGAACGCAAAGCTTTTTCCTACGCCTGAATTTTAACCAGGCAAAAGGTTCGGCGGCAACTCTTCTTCCAACTCATAAAAAAACTCGGCGACACGCGAAAGTTTGGGCGCTGCAAAACGGAGCAATCTTCCGCCGCAACCAACGTGTATCGCCGAAAAAAACTTGCACCTCACTCACGCTTGAGCCGGGCGCAGCCGCGCAAACGTCGAAAAAAATAATGCGATCACAAACAGCAGCGGCCCGATCCACGCGTCGGCAATGCGCATCACGCCGGGCACGACCATGAACAAGATCAACCCGAGATCCGCGAAACCGACGATGGCCAAATTCACCCAATAGCCCACGCGATAATTTTTCCAATTCAAAAAGAGCGCGACCACAATCGCAAGCGCGCCGAGCCAGATGATATTGAACGAGTGAAACGCGAAGACCTCCGTGGTGGCCTGCACGCCGAGGCGATCTTGCACTGCGCCAAACACGTCGTTCGCGTTGCCCGAGAGCATCTGCAAAAATACGTTCGGCCCTTGCATCGAAGCGCTCATCATGGCGGCGCCGCCGAGAATGTGAATCGCGCCCCAGAGCATATAAACCACTGCGGCGATTTTATGCGCGTGTTTGAACATGTCAGGCTTCCTTTCCCGCTTGCGCTTTGGCCGCGCGAGCATTGGCATGTTCTTCGATGATCGGCCGCGCCGCGTCCTCAAACTCGAGTTGCGGAATCTGCCGCACTTCCACGCTGCCGCCGCGCGGCAAGAACGGACAGCCCGCAGCAATCGTCGCGGCCTGCGTTGCGTCCTCCGCTTTGATGAGTAAAAATCCCGCCACGGCTTCTTTGGCTTCGCTATACGGGCCGTCCTTCACCACATTGCCGCTGCGAATGATCTTCGTGTCTTTGCTTTGCAAATTGCCGCTCGCAATCAATCGCCCCTCGCGAATCATGCTCGCGTTCCATTGGTCAAAGTCCGCGAGAATTTTTTGAAAATCTTCCGGAGAGTACGCGGAGAAGTTGATCGTCTCGCTGCGCAACAACAGCATGTAATAGTTCATGGCAAAACTCCTTTTTGAGATAATGTCGCTTGCTGAGCCGAGGCTCACGTTGGGGAATTTTTAGAATGCGCATTCTACCCTAAAGACGTGCAACCCGCGCTTGGGGGACATTATCCGGAAAAATTTTCCAACTTTTTTTCGATGAACTTTCGTTCCGCTGCGGTCGGCGCGGCGTGCGCGGCGCTTTCCCATTCCGCGCGCGCTTCGCGGTTGCGGCCCGAGGCTTCGAGCAAGTCGGCCCACACGGCATGAAAGAGAAAGGAGGCGGCGTACTTGCTCCGGGGCTGCGTTTGCAACTGCGTTTCTATTTCGCGCAATGCCGCTTGGGGTCCTTCGGCATAGCGCAGGGCCACGAGGCGATTCAAACGCACTTGCTCGGTGTCTTTCACGCGCAGAAGTTGATCGTACAACGCGAGAATATTTTTCCAATTCGTCGCTGCGAACGAGGGGCTGATCGCATGCTCCGCGGCAATGCGCGCTTCGAGATGATAGGCCGTCGGCTCCGTCTCGTTTTTAGAATGATCAAGCGCGACGAGTCCGGCGCGAATCAATTCCGTGTTCCATTTGCCGCGATCCTGCTCTTGCAATCGTATCGCAGCGCCATGTGCATCCACGCGCGCTTCGAATCGCGCAAATTGGAAGAGCATCAAGGCCATGAGCGCGTGCAACTCGCCCATGTAACTCGCGGGCGTGAGCGTGCTCGCGAGCATCACGTCAATGAGTCGAATCGCTTCTTCGGCAATATCGCGGCGCAATTGCGATTCGCCGTGGCTCGCGGAGTAGCCTTCCGTGAACATGGCGTAAACGATTTCGAGCACGGGCGGAAAACGTTCGGCGATCCTCATCGGGTCCAACGCGCGCAGAGGAAAAGGAGCCTCGGCGACTTTATCTTTCGCGCGCGTGACGGTTTTCTTCACGGCCTCGTCTTCCATGCCGAGCGCCCGCGCGATCTCAGGCACGGAAAAACCGCATGCAGCCTTCAACGTCAAACACACTTGCGCTTTCGCGCTCAACTCGGGATTGCAGCACAGCAAAATCATCGTGGCGAGATCGTCCAAGTCCGGCGGAGTTTCAGAGCTTTCGTGCTCGGCAAGAATGAACGGCGTGAGGGATGATGCGGTTTGTTCTTCCAGCGCGGAAAACTTTTGCGCTTTGATTTTATCTTTGCGGAGGGCGTCGAGCGCGGCATTGCGCGCGACGTTATACAGCCAGCCCGCGGGATTTTGCGGAATGCCGGACACGGGCCAAGTTTCGAGCGCGCGTTGAAACGCGGTTTGAATCGCCTCTTCGAGCAATAAAAAATTTTGCCGGCCAAAACCGCGCACCAACGCGCCGAGTATCTCGCCGTATTTTTTTCTAAAAAGATGTTCGGCGAGTTGCGTGCCGGCGGACGGCATGTCAGGATCGCGCATCAATACGATCTCAGAAAAATGTGAGAGGAAATTTCTGCTCGGCATGATCAAACCACGACCAAGCATTCGCGTGAATATTATCTCTTCACCACGAACGCGCGCTCCGCAAACGGCACGGTATCATAAACGACAATCTCCGCGCCGCTGGAATTGGCGAGCAAACGCGAACCCTCGGGCGTGAACACGACATTATAAACCGGATTGGTGAAGTCTGAAAAGATCGCCACGCTCGCGCCGTTCTCTGCATCCCACAAACGCACGGTGAGATCAGCGGAGCCGGTGGCGAGACGCGCGCCGTCGGGTGAAAATGCAATCGTCCACACGCGCTGCGAGTGCCCCTTCAATTCGCGCAACAATGCGCCGGATTTCACTTCCCAAATTTTCGCGGGATTGTCTTCCGCAGCGGTCGCGATCTTTTTGCCGTCGGGCGAGAATGCAATCGAATAGATCGTGCCTTTGTGCGCCACAATCGTGCGCAGCTTCTCGAAAGTTTTTGTGCTCCACAAAGTGAGCATGCCGTCATGCCCTCCGCTCGCGAGCAATGCGCCGTCCGGGCTGAACGTGACGAAATAAAGATTCGCCTCGTGCGCGAGCTTGTGTTGCAACTCGCCGCTGTCGGCATTCCATACAAACACGGTTTTCCTGCGCGAAGCCGAAGCCACCCACTTGCCGTCCGGGCTAAACGCGCAACTGCTGCTCCCACCTTGCAAGCCGCGCAAGTCACGCACAACCTCGCCGGTTTGCACGTTCCAAATTTTGACGAGCGTATCCCAAGTGCACGCGACGAGCTTTGAACCGTCCGGGCTAAACGCCGCGGCGTTGATCACGGCTTTGTTCAAGCCGGAAAAATTTTTCTGCAACGCTCCGGTCTTCGCGTTCCAAATGCTGATGCTCGCTTCCGGGCCGCTGGTGGCGAGCAGCGCGCCGTCGCGACTGAGTGGGAATGCATAGATCTCTTTGGAGCGGCCTTGCTCGCCGGAAAACTCGCCGCCGTAATTCACGCTCCACATGCGAATCGAATTATCCGAAGAAGCTGTGACGAAGCGCTCGCTGTGTTGATCAAAAGCGAGTGAGTTGATTTTGTTCTCATGCCCATAAACTTTTTTGAGCAGCTTGCCGTTCTCCGCATCCCACATGGTTATCGTAGCTTCCGCGCCGCCGGTGTAAATACGCTTGCTATCATTGCTGAATGCAATCGCAAACACCGGTTGTTGATGCCCGCGCAACTCGTAACGCAGACCGCCGGTCTGCAAATCCCACACGCGCGGCGTGCCGTTCTTCGTTGCCGCCGCGATAAGCTTGCCATCGGGACTGAACGCAATATCGTCAACCGCAGAGTATGCAGACACGTCATCAAAGCTGAAAACTTTCGGGGAAGTTTTGTCCGCAAGATGCCACACGCCGACATGCTGCTCCCACGAACCAACCGCGAGCAACTTGCCGTCGGGACTGAAGCGCACATCAACGAGCGGATGCGTGTCATAATTTGTGCGCCAGGTTTCTTTGCCGCCCGCCATGTCCCACAGCGAAACCACGCCGAGCACGCCTTTGCCTTTTTCAAAATACCATGAGCAAAAAGCAATCGTGCTCCCGTCGGGGCTCACGTCAATATCGGCGAGGCCATTGCCCGCGCTCTTGGCTTGCCACTCGATTGCGCCGCTCGCGAAATTCCACACACGAATCGTGGTGTCGCGCGAGCACGATACGATGCGGCTGCCGTCGGGCGTGAACTTCGCGGCATAGACGGTATTGCGATGACCATTGAGCCGTTTGATTTCTTGCAAGGTCGTCGCGTCGTAAACACGAATGCTGTTATCGTGCATCGCGGCGATGAGCATTTTGCCGTCCGCGCTGAAATGCACTTCATCCGCTGTGGCGTCGAGAGCGATCTTCGCGATGCTATTATCGCTGCGCGCATTGAGATAGCGCCATTCCCAATTGCGTTGCTTCACCGGCGCGGCCGCGAGCCAGCGTTTCGCTTCGCCGGCTTCATTCAAACGCAATGAAGCATTTGCCGCAGCAATGTGCGCGAGGTAGGATTGATATTCGGGAGAGAGCGCGGAGGTTTGCGCGATGACGGTTTTCATAAAAAGAGAAAAGGCCAGAGGCAAAAAAGATATGCGACGCAGATTCATGCTATGTTTCTCCGTAATTCATGGTACTCAAGCTTGTTTTTCAAATAAGATTTGATCGCTTCCTCCCCAGAATGACAAATTTGCGTTGTGCGAACGTTTGGTTGCGAATTACAAAACTCACTCGCCGCAATTTTCATAATACACGTCGCGCACGCCCGAAGGCTTGCACTCTCCGCGCAGCAGGCGTTCGATGCGTTGCACGCGTTTCGCGTTCTGCTCGGGATGAGAGGCGATACTCAAATCGTTTGGCGCGATTATCATAGCCACGAGCGCGAGATACTCCTCGCGTGTGAGCGCATCAAATTCTTTGTTGCAATATGCCCGCGCGCCCGTGGCGAATCCTTCGATCGCTTGCTCGCCGACATTGCCCAAGTAAACCGTGTTGATGAACAAATCAAGCTGCGCCCATTTTTCCATGCGCTGATCGAGCACGAACGCGAGCAGCGATTGTTTGATCTTCGCGAGGCCGGGTTGAAATTGCTCGAAGTATAATCGTTTCGCGAGCGACTGTGTGATCGTTGTCAAACCCGCGCCGGGCGTGCTCAAATCAACGCCGTGATGCGAAAAGAAATTCGGATCTTCAACCGCGAGCAACGCGCGCAATTGCTCTTCGGAAAGCTGTTTCGCGTTGAGCGCCATGTCCGCGTTGGCGAGATGCGCTTCGATCAATTCGGGCGTTTGCGCGTAGCCTTTGATGATAATGATAAGATAGTAGCACAGGACGAAGGCAAGCGCGCCGAGCGCGAACGTGGCAAGAAGTCGGGCGGGAGTTTTTCGCATGCTTTCTTTTTCAGTCATTCAATCGCCGGCTCTTCATTCAAAAAAGAGCGAGCCAAAGACAAAATCTTTTTGTAAGCGAATTGAACGAATAAAGCGGATACGGCTTTTGCTTTATCCGCGATATTCGGAACTCGCTTACAAAAAACTTTGGGATTGCTGCTCATCTGCCCATGATCATTGCAGAATGGCTGCTTATTTAAACACCACCTGCGCGCTCGCGTCTTCGACGTAAACGATCTCATGTCCGGCTTCCCATTTGCCGTTTTTGAGGTATTGCGCTTTGCTGATCATCTTGCCGTCCGGCGTGATCTCGCCGATGCTTTGCACTTCGGTGGTGCCGCCGGCTTCGCCCTTCACGTATTCATGGCCGATCATTTTGTTGTTTTCAAATTTCATCGTGCCCGTGGTGAAGAAGCCTGCGGTGGTGAAATAATAATACACGAGGCTCTGCTTTTCTTTATCCCAAAAGATGAGCGACTCCCCGCCGTATTCGCCATTGTTGATGGAATGCAGCACGCGAATCGCTTGGCCGTTGAGCGCGCGCTCCCAACGTGAGACATCATACACGGGCTTCTCCGGCGTCGAGTTGGCGAACTTGCCTTTCCACGTTTTGCCAAGATATGGTTTGAAGGGTTTGAGCGGCTCCGCAAGCTCGTCTTGCGCGAAAGCAGGAGCGAGTGACATCAAAACAAATACAGTGGAAAGTAACTTTGCGAGGCGGTTCATGAACGGCTCCTTTGCCTGATAAATTCGACTCCTCAACATGTCATTCTGGAAGAAACTTCCCTAGCGCTTGGCACAACTCTCCAAACAAGCAGTGTCTCGAGCACGAGGAAAGGTTCTTCCAGAATGACATATGAGGGTGTGGTTTAAAAATCCATGATGCGTTGAAATCATCGTCAATTTTTGCGTGCAATGGCCATGAGATGCGCGCTTGCGCCGAGAAGAGTTGGTTCATTTTCCATTTGCCGCGCGAGTTGCAACATCTGCTCGCGCCGCGCTGCGTCGCTCCAGCACGTGTCGAAGTCATGCACGAGCCAGCCCGGGCCTTCGATGGCGAGCGTGCCTTCATGCTGCAATCCGACTGCTGTCATTTCCGCGGCAATCTCGCCGGGCACATGAAAATACGCTTCGGTGAAATAAGCAATATTCTCCGTGGGATTGAGATGCTTGCCCGTGGCCAAATCGTGTTGCACCATGTCGGCGAATACCGGGTCTTTGAGCGCATTTTCAAACAGCCCGCCAAGCGCGGAAGCGAAACGAGAAATGATTGCGGCGCACAACACGCCGCCGGGCTTGAGCACGCGCCGCGCTTCGCGCAGAGCGGCGAGGCGATCTTCCGCCTCAATTAAATGATAAAGCGGTCCGAGCAGCAAAACCGCATCGGCACTATCACCGGCAAACTGCAATGCGCGCGCATCGCCGAACGTTATGCTTGCAATCGGCGTCTCCGGTTGTTGCGCCGAGAGTTTGCGCGCATTTTCCAAATGCGTCGGCACGGGGTCCACGAGATGCACGGCGTAATTTTCCTGCGCGAGCCATGCGGCATAAACGCCCGGGCCTCCGCCGACGTCGAGAATCATTGCCGGCGGTTTCGGCAAATAGCGCGAAAGCAATTCCTGCGTGCGTGCGCGCTCCAATTGAAACACACCGGTAGCGAGACGATCGGCCTCGTTGTACTTTTCATAGAACGCGCGTATCTGAGGCGACAAGCTTGCGCTCTCAATCATGAGCTGCTTCTTTCCATTAAACGTTCGCGACACGGTCTTTAACTTCTCAACAAAAAATTCTCCCACGAAAATGGCTTTCACTTTTGTGGAAACTCACCTTGTTCCCAAACTCTGTTTGGGAGCACCATTGCTCAAGAAACTCTGTTTCAAGCTTTGGTGGGGAACCGCGAAACAGAGTTTCGCAAACAAGCTTGTTCCCAAACGGAGTTTGGGAACAAGGTAAAATGTTTTTCGTGGCAGTTCTGCTTTCGTGGGGGGAAAAAAACTTTGGGCAGTCGGTTACGCTTTTTGCCTTTGCGCCGCGGGTGTTTTGCTCTGCTGCACGCCGTAAAGATATGTGCCGAGCGCGATGCCGGTGATCGTGAACAATACGCCGAGCTTGCCTTCCCCGAGCATGACGAGCGCGGTGCCGGGGCATGCGCCCGCAAGGCCCCATCCCATGCCGAACAACAACGAGCCGGGCACGAGTGAGGGTTTATACGGCTTGCCTTTGAACTGCACGGCTTGCCCTTCGAACCATGAGCGCAGTTTTATTTTTTTGAACAATGCCACGCCGACCACGCCCACCGCGGCCGCGGTGACGATGACCCACAGAAGTTGAAAATCTTGGAAGAGAAAAAGTTTGGCGTAAAAATCATACGTCGTCGCGCCGGCGCGGCTTAAAATAAAACCGAAGAGCACGCCGAGGAGGAGAAAGGAATATTTTTTCATGAAGGCCTCGCGAAGAAAGTGTGTTCGAGAAAATACTTTTTGTTGCAAAGTGATTTTGCAGCTCCCCTAAATTTGTCATTCTGTAAGAACCTTCCCTCGCTCTGGGAGATGCGCCAAGCACGAGGGAAGGTCCTTGCAGGATGACATTGCAGAGAAGGATCTTTCAATCAGCCTCGAAAGAGATTGAAGAGCAACTGCACGATGATGATGCCGCCCGCAAAAAATCCGGCGGAGGCGAGCAGGCTCGGCGGATTGAGCATGGCGAGTCCTGCGATGGAGTGGCCGCTGGTGCAACCGCCGGCCATGCGCGAGCCGTAGCCGATCATCATGCCGCCGAACACGAGCACGAGGCCTTTGGCCCACAGCGTTTGCGGCAACACCGCGTCGTACATTGTGCCCAATGAAAAACTCGCGACGACTTCTTGTGAGGAGGTCAACGCGGCGAGCAGGCCACCGAGCGGCAGGCCGATGATGAACCACAGCCGCCAGTTGTTCGGCTCTTTGTAATCGCCCTCGTGAAAAAAGCTCGCGCGTGAAATGAAGCTGCACAAATTCCCATAGCCCGTGGATACGCCCAGCGCTTGGCCCGAGACGAGCCATTGAAATAGCAGGTAACCGCCAACGGCGAGTCCGCCGACCCAACCGCTCCACACGATAACTTCGGTCATATGATTTTCTCCTTTGCGATGAAAAATTTCTACTGTTCAGCCACGGTTAAAACTACAACGTTAAGTTGAACCAGTTTTCTAAAAGCGTTTAAAAGACAGAAAGATGGAGGACAGAAAAATGTTAGCAGTTTTCCTTTGTGTGGCGACACGAACTTCGCCTGTTTGAACCCGGCTTTATTTTTCTGTCCAACATTTTTCTGCCTTAGGCCAAGCCGTGGTCGAACAGTTGGGCTTTTTGAAATCTGCGAAGCGCTTTAAGTCACCTTGCTCGAAGAGGCCACCTCGGTAAACAAGCGAAGAGGACACCTCGGTGAAGCAGCGACACAACAAAAAGCGGCAGAATAATTTATCGGCAGAATGAGGGAGAATTATCTGCTAATGAAATCATTCTGCGGTTGTTGGCGAGTGTGTTCTCACGCTTTGACAAGTTCGCCGTTGCGCGCTTGCCATTCGACCATGCCGCCGCCGAGATGGACGACGTTATAGCCGTGCCGTTGCAACAGGGCCGCGGCGATGGCGGAGCGATTGTCGGTGCGGCAATGCAGCAAATAGGTTTGCTCTTTGGGCAGCTCGTGCAAGTGCAGCGGCAGGCGCGTGTATGCAATGTTCATCGCGCCTTTGAGGTGACCGGCTTCGAACTCCGATGCGCCGCGCACGTCGAGAATGCGCGCGTTGCGTTTCTTCGCTTCGTCAAATGCGTTTGCGATAGGCACGAAAGTCGTGCTCGCGGTTTTGCCGCCTTGCTTTTGATACTCCGCGAAAATTTCGGGCGTGATATAACCGGCGACGTGGTCGAGGCCGATGCGAATCAAACCCGCGACGGCGTTGTAGAGTTGGCCTTCATCGACGATCAAATAAATCGGCGTGCCGGGTTGAATGTACGAGCCGGCAGCCATCGCATAATAACTCGTGAGCGGTGCCCAGAGCGAGCCGGGCAAATGGCTTTGCGTGAATGCTTTCCACGAGCGCGTGTCGAGCACGGTCGCGTTGCTCGCAACCAACTCACTTAGCGCGTTCGCGGCGAGCAGCTTCGGCTCGGGAAATTTTTCCAACAGGGCCGGGCCGGTTTTGTTTTCATGCTTCATGCGCGCGAAGTAAAGCGGGGGATCGGGCTGGCCTTCTAAAATTGTTTCGACGAATTGTTGCTCATTGGAAGCCGCGGAAATCGCGGCGTTGAAACGCTTCTCATAGCCGACGGTGGATTGCGGCACCGCGCCGAGAGCTTTGCCGCACGCGCTGCCTGCGCCGTGGCCGGGCCACACTTGCAAATATTCCGGCAACACTTTGAAGCGTTGCAGCGAGTGATAGAGCAAACGCGCCGCGGGTTCTTTCGCGCCTTGTTGGCCCGCAGCAGTTTCGAGCAAGTCGGGGCGGCCCACGTCGCCGACGAAAACAAAGTCGCCGCTCGCGATGCCGAGCGGTTCATTCGCGCCCCCGCCGAGATCGGTGACGAGAAACGATAAGTGCTCGGGCGTGTGACCGGGCGTGTGCAGCGCGTCGATTTTAATGTTGCCGACTTTGAAGCTATCGCCGTCGCGCAAGAGTTGATGATGGTAACTGCCGCCGCCTTTTTTCTGATCGAGCCAGCGATACTTCCAGTTTTCATCGCCGGCATCGGAGAGAAAGAGTTTCGCGCCGGTGCGTTCGGCAAGTTCGCGCGAGCCGGAGAGATAGTCCGCGTGAATGTGCGTTTCGGTGATGGCGGTGATTTTCAAACCTTCGCGCGTCGCAGCGCTGATATAGCGCTCCACGTCGCGCTCGGGATCGATCACGAGCGCTTCACCCGTGCGCTGGCAGCCGATCAAATAGGCGGCCTGGGCGAGTTGATCGTCGTAAAGCATGCGGAAGAACATAAAAAGCCTCCTTTGATAAATATTGCTCGACACGTTACACTTTACCCGTTACACGCTTTCGTGTAACGGGTAAAGTGTAACGTGAAATAATTTTCATGACAAGAACAGCTCTTTGACCACGATGTAAATTCCCATCACGAGCACGAAGTAGCCGAACGCGGTTTTGAGTTTGGCCGCGGCAACGTGCTTGTTGAGATAGGTGCCGAGTGCGATGCCAATGAGCGGCAGCAGCGTGATGAGCGCGACGAAGCTATAGTCTATGCTCGCTGCAACTTGCGCTTCGCCGAGGAAGCCAATGAGCGATTTCGCGGCGATGATCAACAAGTCCGTGCCGATGGCGATTTTCATGGGCAAGCCGCCGAGCAACACGAGCACGGGCAAAATCATAAAGCCGCCGCCAGCGCCGACGAAGCCGGTGAGCAATCCCACCGCAAAGCCAGCGCTGATGAGCAACGGATAATTCATCTTCACTGCGCGCGGCGCACTCTCTGTCGTTGCCTCTGCACCGCGATTGCGAATCATCGCGAGCGCCGTAATCAACATGAACACCGCAAAGACGAGCATGACCATCACATCTTTGCTAAGGGTAAAACTTTCAAGCTGCAACACGGGATCGGGCACTGCGGGAAAGATGTAGCGTCGCGTCAAATATACGCCAAGTATTGCGGGAGTGCCGAAGATGACGGCCATGCGCGGGTGCGATTGCCCGCGCCGCAAATATTCGATTGCGCCCGCAAGCGCCGTTGCGCCGACGATGGCGAGCGAATAACCGGTGGCTTGCGAAGCGGGAATCGCGAGCAAATACACCAACACTGGCACGGTTAAAATCGAGCCGCCCGCGCCGATCAAACCCAACACCACGCCGAGCAACAGCATTGCTGCATAACCGAGAAGAACGCTCATGAAAGCCTCATTTGGTTTGATGACAAAACCCATTTAGCGAATCAGAGCGTTAGAGGCATGTTCTTGGAAAAGGTTCCCGCGTGAGGTTTTCACGCCTCGCTTTCGCATGCCCCCATTAAATTGTCATCCGATGAGTACCTGAATTTTGCACCGTGCTCGCGCCGGCTTTCGCCTGATGCTGAACAGTCTGTGTGAAAACGTCATTCCGAACGGAGCGCAGCGAAGTGAGGAATCTTTAACGTACCGTAAATTTGAATCGAGAAAGATTCCTCGCTTCGCTCGGAATGACAAATTCGAGTGTTTTCACACAGGCTGTGAAGCATAAGGCGAGGAGATGCAAGCCCCGTGAACGGGGCTGTCACCCAATTGGTATTAACCCCGCTTGCGGGGTTTGCATCTTTTAAGCCTGATGCTTACAGCATCAGGCGGAGGTCGCCGACATCAGCAGTGCAAAATTCAGGGAATAACTTCCCTCGCACTTGCTCCGCCTTTAAGCACGAGACTTTGGTTCAAGCGCTAGGGAAGGTTCGGTTCTATGTTGTTTGGTGTGGGTCATTGCAAGACAATGACACTGTGTGGCAACCATACGCCGAAGGCGTTACAGACCTCAGCCCAGGGTGCCCAGCTTCTGGGCACCCTGGGTCT
>JAYRWE010000113.1:0-53513 GCA_041918175.1 bacterium | reverse complement strand
CGTTTGGGAACACACTTGCCGAAGAAACTCCGTTTCGCTTTGCGCGAATCAAAGCCGGAAACAGAGTTTCCAATCCAAGCGCGTTCCCAAACGGAGTTTGGGAACGAGAAGAAAATGGCGCGACTCACTTCGCAACGAATTTGACCTCTTGTTCCCAAACTCTGTTTGGGAACACACGTGCCGAAGAAACTCCGTTTCGCTTCGCGGGAATCAAAGCCGGAAACAGAGTTTCCAATCCAAGCGCGTTCCCAAACGGAGTTTGGGAACGAGAAGAAGACTGCCATTGCCGAACGCGGTTATAATCCGAACTTCACGCCACCGGTGAAATGCAAGCCGCTGATCGAAACGTCTTTCTCGATCTTCACGCCGGTCGCGAGGTCCGTGGCTTCGAGCGTGTATTTGCCGAGCACGTAACCCACTTCGCCCCAGAAGGACATGTTACCCGTGTTGATAATTTCCAAACCGATGAAGGGGCGGCTCACGAAATCGGTTCCGGAAACAGAATTTTTCTGCGAAGTCGGCGGCGCGCCCGCAGCCTGCAAATTAAAATCGCTTTTAACGTCAACCAGCACGATGCCGCCGGTGGCGCCGGCATAGACGCGGTTCTTCGCTTTCGGCTGGCCGAAGTAATACTGCGAGCCGACCATGATCGGCGTGAGGCGAATTTGATCTTCGAAGCTCAACGTGCCGCCTGCGCCGGTGAGACTGCCCGAGGCTTTGTCTTTCCACAGACTCGCCTCCGCGAGCCAACTCCACTGCGCGTTCTTTTTGTAATGCACGCGGCCGCCGAAGTGAAGATTGCCATCCGGCTTTTGCACCGTGACGCCGAGGGTTTGCAACTGGTTGAGATCTTCGTTAACCGCATCGAGCTTCGCCTTGTAAAAGCCAACCGCGGGCGAAACCGACCATTTGCTCGAGACCGGCGCGCTGACGCGTCTTTGCGCGAACGTCAACGCCGGCGCCAGCATAATGACAACGGCCAGCCATAATGTTTTTTTCATAATCGTACCTCCTTGGGGTTTGATGATTGGGGTTTAGTGATTGAGATGTCGTGAAAAAAAAGCAATGAGGACCGACCTCGGCGCGAGGCCGACGATCTGATCCACGACCTGCCCGTTTTGAAACAGCACGAGCGTGGGAATATCCTGAATGCCGTACTTCGCCGCGGTGTGGGAGCAACGCTCAACATCAACCCGCGCAATTTTGATTTGCTCTTTGAACTCCTTGCGCAACTGTTTCAAAATCGGCGCGAGCATGTGAGAAGCGCCGCACCAATCCGCGCTAAACTCCACGAGCACGGGTTGCGAGGTTTCAAGCACTTCTTTTTGAAAGCGCGTTTCGCTTATAATGAGCTTCATCTCGTTCTCGCGTTTGATTTCGTTGGGGGAGTTCATCACAACCTAAGTGCCAAAATAAAAAAGCCATTTGGAGATGACTCCAAATGGCTTTCTAAAAAAGAAGATACCGCGATTTGTCAAACGCGAATGCGTATCATCAAAACTCGCGACATCCCGCGAGTTTGCGATATATCGCGAATTTCACCCTCTCGTTGCACGCTCTTTGTGGGAATGCAGCGCACGTCCAGCTTGGATTTGGGGGGATTCAGTTTGACTCGTGCCTCAGGATTGGGTTATACCCGTTTCGGGTTAGAATTTCACTCCACCCGGTCATTCCCGCGAACGCGGGTTTGATTTACAAAACGAACCGCAAGGAGTATAGCATCATTGCCGCAACGCGCCACGCACGGGTGCAAATAAAAAAGCAGGCGTAAGTCGCCTGCTTTTGTTTGCCTCGAAATCGTTTTGAGTTTTAACGGCAACACCATTAGTACAAGTTTCTCTTCTTCTGCTCGGCTTGCAGGGCGCTTTCCAGAACGGAGATCGCGTCGGAATCAGTGCGGCCTTCGGCGAGCATATGCTGCGCGACGATGCTATTGATCTCATCCCGATTGCGCGTGGTGAGATTCAATTGCAAGAGGGTTCAACTTAAAACTTCACGTTCACGCCGCCGGTGATGCGTCGCGGGTCTTGCGGTGTGGCCGCAAAACCTTCCGCGCCGGCGAACGAGACGTTATAGTATTTCGCATTCGTGAGGTTGTTGAGTCGCACAAACGCGGCGGCTTCAAACGGGCTGCTGCTTGCGGTGAAAGTGTAGCGCGCAAAAAGATTGAGCACGGTGAAGGCGTCGCTGCTCATGCGCTGGCCCTGCGCATCAACCGCATTCGGATGCAGGCTTTTGCTGCGAAACACCATGCGCGGCGCAAGCGCGAAGCGGCGATACTTGACGTCGAGACCGGCTTTGAGGGTATGCTTTGCGCTGAAGGCCAAGGTTTCGCCGTCGATGTTGCCGTTGGTCAAAGAATAAGCGAGGCGGCTATTGATCGTCACCTCGTTTGTTTTCGACACGGTTTCCACGCGCACGGTGCCGCCTTTGATTTCCGCGGTGCCTTTGTTGACGGCAAACTCCGCGAAACCCACAGGCACGCCTTCGAACACCAAATTCGGCTCGCCGCCATTCACGATCAAATCATTGATGCGCGTGAAGTAGCCGTCAACCGCGAAGACGACGTTGCTGCTGGCGTAGAAAGAAAAACTGCCTTCATAAGAACGCAGCTTTTCCGGTTTCAAATCCGGATTGGGCAAATGCCAGAAAGGCCCGAACAAACCTGTGACCGCGCCGGCGGAATCCGTGGTGGGAATGAACGAACCATAGTGTTGATAGGCTTTGTATGGTGAAGGCGCAAGAAAGGCTTCGCCATAGAGCAATTTGAAATTGACTTTCTCGTTGGGCGTCAACACCAAGCCTGCGCGCGGATTGACGCTCGAGCCGTAGCGCGTGTTATGGTCATAGCGTCCGCCCAGCGTAAGCCCCAAGCTTTTGCCGGCTTGCGTTTGCAATTGCACATAGGAGCCATAATTCTTGTATTCGAGCGAGAAAAAGTTCTGCGTAATGGCTAAGGACTTGCCGGACTTGTCCTGCAAATTCGTGCCGATATAAATCACGTTTTGCGCATCCGCGGCTTCGTTTTCATCGAACTTCACGGGCAAATCGCCGGTCTTCGGCAGCGAAGCAATGTCCTCATAGGAGAAGCCCGCGATGAGCGAGGTCTTTGCCGAAGGATAATAGCTGATTTGCTCTTCCAGTTTCGTGCTCTTGCTCGAAGCATATTTGTAGGCGGGACGATAGCCGCTGAACGTGTTCAGAAATTTCGAATCGGGATCCAGGCTATAGGCGTTGCGCGAGAGCGCGGATTGCACGCTCCACTTTTCATTCAAGCTCGTGAAGTTGTGACGTGCAAACGCAGATTCCAAGCGCGTGCCATAAAGCGCTTCTTTGCTATAGAGATTGAACTCCGGCTTATTGCCCACGGAGTTGTTGTGCGCTTCATAATTGCGCATGTAGGCAATTTCAAAATCATAAACCTTGATCTTGGCATTGACCGTGTAAGCGTCGGTCGGCGTTTCATAAGGCACGATCGGCGTTTGCACCAAAATATGCGGCAAGAACGGCGAAAGCTGCACATTGCCCGTGCGTTGATATTGGTTATTATACCATTGGTAATCGTTCCGATAGGTGTCCGCGAAATTCGGCTCGCCGGAGTGATACCTCTGGCCGGAAACGGAGACGGACATTTGATCGAGCTTCTTGCCCCACACGAGCGAATTGTCCGTCGTGGAAAAATTGCCGAAGCTGCCGGAGATTTCCGCGCCGTCTATTTGCTCGCCGGTTTTGGTGATGATATTCACGACGCCGCTGAAAGCGTCAACCCCGTAAAGCGCCGAGGCCGGGCCAAGCACCACTTCGACGCGATGCACATTGGCCAAACCATAATTCACGCCAACAACGTGCGGGGTGCCGTCGGCCGCGTTCGCGCGCACGCCGTCTTGCAACACAATGAACTTTTCGTTGCCGGCGATGCCGCGAAACGAAATATAATTTGAAAACTCCGCCACGGATTTGCGCTGAATTTCAACGCCCGGAAGGTCTTCCAACACCTCTTCGAGATTGCGATAGCCGCGATCTTGAATCATCTGATCGGTGACTACATACACCGCGGCCGGCGCTTCCGTGACTTTCTGCTCGCGTTTCGACACGGTGACGACGGTGATCTCGCCGAAGCTAAATTCTTCCTCCACCTCCGCAGAGGTTGCAGCCGTGGCCGCGGCGTCTTCCGTATAATCCTGTTCCTGCCCCTCAAAAATTGCGACCATCTTGCCCTTCAAATTGATTGTTTTGGAGCGCGTGGAAGCAATCAAAATACGCTTGAGGCCGGGTGCAGCAGCAGGAGCGGAGAGGACAATATCGCTAAACCGCACCAAGCAATATTGCATCGTGCTATTCGCGGCGCTCGCGCTAAATTCGATGCCGCGCCAATCGCGCACTGAAGGCGAGGGCGTTCCCGCACCGGCGCCATAGTCCTTATCATTCACGGAGGTAAAAACGATGCGATCAACAGTATTGCCCGTGGCGATAAGCGTACCTTCGATTTTCATCGTATAATAACCCGCAAACTGCACCACGACGCCAGGCTCGATCGTGAGCGTGGTTCCGGCGGGAACAATAATGTCGCCGGTAACAATATACGGACTGCTTGTGACCGCCCAGCGGCCGGACTGTGGCCCACGTACCTCAGCGGCCTGCGCGGTCCTTGCCGTCACGGCGAACGCGCACAACATGAGGGCGAACAGGCCACGGTAAAATGGATGAGATTCTTTCCTCAGATTCATTATACTTCTCCTTGGGGTTGAAATGAACACACTTGCTAATTATGCCGAACGCCTCCGGCTCCTCGTCCTCATGTTATAGAATTTGCTCTAAAAGAAGCACAGCCGGTCACGCCAAAACTTAGTTTGGAGTAGACCGGCTGCGTGGCAACATGCCAAGTCGAGATCTTGAAATTTGTTTTCCGCCTTCCCAAAGTCATAACCTCAGTTTTTAAACTCTTTGCTCAAATGAAATGCCTAAGAATATTCCAACGCGGAGAGAATAGAGGCCGAATCCTGTTTTTGCGGAAAATTGCAATGCCGTCCACGCAACAAATTTGCGGCGCTGGGGTGGGAATAGAAGGAGAAAAAAAAAGAGCAGGCCGCCATTGCCTGCTCTTTCATTGGGGTAATGATTTTTAACTCTTCGCTTTCAGCAAATCCTTCCGCACGAGCTTCAGTTTATCAAAGCTCGCCGAGGAGATCACATAGTACCACTTCGCGAAGCGCTTGTTGAGATCTTCGGAAATCTTTTGACCTTTGCCGACGTTGCGCTCCCATTCATCATATTTGTTCTGCAGCTCTTTGTTCGCGCGATCCGCAGGCGTGTGCAAGCTGTCGGCTTTGTTCATGAATGAGGTGTCGCGCGGTTTCGGCGGCGCAGCGGGAAACTCTTTCGGATCGAACGCCGTGGTGATGAAGAGATAACGATTCTCTCCCGGCTTGCTGCGATCGGTATTCACGGCCTCTATCTTTCCTGCACTTTTTAATGCTGTCGGTACTATAAAGCAATTGGAAAATGGCATTGTCGGTCATTGCCCTTTCTCGAATCATCATGCTAGAGAGGCACCTACGAGCATATCTTCACCAAGTCTTTCATAATGACATTCTAAAATTCCAGAATTCGATTCATAAAATTCAAGAGGCACTATGTCGGGATGCACTATTCCGCTCTCAACACTCCGAAAAGCCTTTCCAGCTACTCTTTTCGTGGTTGTCAGCTTCGCTCAAGCCCAAATCGTGAGCGTTTTTCCGCAGCAAAATGCGGTAAACATTCCTGCGACTACGAACCTTGCGGTTACTTTTAGTGAGGCTATGAACTCGGGGAGCCTTAATGACACAACTTTTCGTGTATGGGGGATGCAGAGTGGGTTACATCGTGGTTCGATCACTTACGATCTGTCACGAAGGCAAGTGACATTGATTCCGGCTAAACCATTTGCACCGGGCGAGATTGTATCCGTAGTGCTTAGCAAGGCGATTCGAATGGCGAGTAACCAAGCCCTAACGCCATTCGGATGGAATTTTATTTCGACGACTAATACAGGCTCAGGGAAATTTTTTCATAACGTGCCTTATAGTGTTGCTGGCGCACCCACGTCAGTTTATGCTGCGGATCTGGATGGTGATGGTGATCTGGATTTAGTGGCAGGAAATTTCACAAGTTTTTCTTTGTCTCTATTGCAGAATGATGGAAACGGTGTTTTTTCAGCAATGCAAGAGTACAAAATCAAAAGCGTGCCATTGGGAATTGTTGCGGCTGATTTAGATAATGATGGTGATATAGATTTGGCGATAGCAAGGAAGCCTAATCTCATGTCAGTCTTGAAAAACAATGCGAATGGGACATTTGCTCCAATGGTAGATTATATCGTCGGCAAAGAGCCCAAATCGCTTGCCGCTGCTGACTTGAATGGCGATGGTGATATTGACCTCGCCACAACAAACAAAGAAAGTGATTCTGTTTCAATTTTAGAGAACAACGGCAATGGAGTTTTTGTGTCGAAGCAAGACTACTTCACTCCTAGGGACCCTACATCCATCGTGATCGCAGATCTCGATGGCGATGGCCATCAGGATTTATCCGTGGCAAATTTTTTTAGTGATAGTTTTTCAGTTTTTAAGAATAAAGGCGACGGCACTTTTCCAACGCGAAAAGAATATGCTGCCGGACTTTACCCCAATTCCATTTATGCCGTAGATCTCGATGGAGATCTTGATGTCGATATCGCAACTGCCCATCAGGGAGCAAATGTAATTTCAATTTTCAAAAATAACGGAGACGGTACTTTTCAAAAGAAAAAGGACTACGCTGCTGGGAGTGGTCAAAGAGCAATCTTCGGTGCAGATATTGATGGAGATCATGATTTTGACCTTATAACGGCAAATGCTCCTGCATCTATCGCAGTTCTACAAAATAATGGAGACGGGACTTTTCAACCAAGGAAAAGTTATCAAATTGGTTCAAATCCATCGGCACTCATAGCGGCTGATTTCAACAACGATATGGTAGTAGATCTGGCTGCTGCAAATTATAACGACAAAAACATCTCTGTTCTTCCCAACCCAGGTATGATCTTATCCAAAATCGGCCGTTTAGATTTCGAACCAGTTTATGTTGGTCAAACCCAGGATCGTAGCTTTTGGGTTTATAATTATGCCATTACTTCGGCAAACATTGCCGACATCTCGATAGGCAATCCCGATTTCAGTGTAGCGAGCAGCAGACAACTCATGATCGCTGCCGGTGATAGTGCTAAAGTGACGATGCGCTATACGCCTACCTCCGCTGTAAAAGACACGGGAGTCGTGACGCTTTATCCCAACGGCTTTCCAGCGGTGTCTTTAGCACTTTTCGGCAGCGGGAAGATTCCAGCGCCGAGCATTTCAGCGACGCCGACCTCGCTGAATTTTGGAAACGTGGCGAGGAACAAAACTGCTGAGTTGACGCTTAATCTTTTCAATACAGGGGTATTGGATTTGAATGTTACTAATGTCATTCATTCCAATCCGAACTTCGCGATAAATGGCACAATCGCGTTTATTATTCCGCCAAACAGGACGCAGAAGATAACAATAAGATTCACCGCGCCCTTTCTTGGCAATCAATCCGATACGCTTAAAATTTTCAGTACCGACCCAACTAACAACCCGCTTCATATTCCAATGAGCGGAAACGGGGTTGCGACAGCAGTTGCGGAACACCACATAGAACCATTGCCTATCGTATTCGCGCTCGAGCAAAATCATCCCAACCCTTTCTTCTACAAGACGGGTGCGAGCACGACCATTCGATATGCGCTGCCGCGCGCAAGCGAGGTGATATTGACGGTTTATGATCTCGCCGGAAGAGAGGTGATAACACTTGTGAACGCCCACAAGAATGCGGGATATCACGATGCACTCTGGCAAGGCAAAGATAGCAGAGGGCGGCTGCTTCCGAACGGGGTTTACTGGTATTACTTCGAGACGAGAGATTTTGTGCAGGCAAGAAAAATCATGTTCGTGCGATGAGCTCGAAACTCTTCTATTAATATCATCAAAATAAAAAAGCAGGCCTCATGTGCCTGCTTTTTTATTCACACCGAACTTGTTGCAATCAACCTTCAACCCTTCGCCTTCAACAAATCCTGCCGCACGAGCTTCAGCTTGTCAAAACTCGCCGAAGAAATCACGTAGTACCATTTCGCAAAGCGCTTGTTGAGGTCTTCGGAAATCTTTTGGCCTTTGCCCACGTTGCGCTCCCATTCATCATATTTGTTCTGCATCTCTTTGTTGGCGCGATCAGCAGGCGTGTGCAAGCTATCGGCCTTGCTCATAAACGAAGTATCGCGCGGCTTCGGCGGCGCGGGCGGAAATTCTTTCGGATCGAATGCCGTGGTGATGAACAGATAACGATTCTCGCCGGGCTTGCTGCGATCTGCATTCACGGCCTCTGCGCCCGCGCTCACCTCGGCGCCGGTGCCGTACACAACCTCGCCGAAACGCAACGTGTACGTCACGCCGTCTTTCGTGCGCGCTTGTAGTTCGCCTTCATTCGAAAAAAGTTGCCCGTTCGGGCCGAAGTAATAGCCTTTACTTTGTAAGGAGAACACGTCTTCCTGCGTGAGCCCGTTCGTCGCGCGTTCTAACGTTTGCGTCAAGCCGGCGGGCTTGGTGCGAATGCCGACGATGGTCAACTCGTCAAGCGCGGTGAGAAAGGCGCCCATCTTCGTGTTATCGACTTCTTGTCCGCCGGGCATGTTGTTCACGGCCCATTCGCCTTTGTCATTCTTGTTGAGGATGAGATTGTCGCGCTGCGTGATCGTGCCACGACGTTCATCAATCGAATAATCTTTGCGCACGATTTGCGTGACGTCGTCTTTGTTCACGAGCAACAGATCTGCTTCAATCCAATCGCTAAACTTGGTGGAAAGATCGACGTTCATGCGCACGGCATACACGCGCTTCTGCTCCGGCACGCGCACGTAGCGAAAACCTTCGCGCCCTTCCACTTGTTTGCCGATAATAAAATCCGCGAGTGCTTGCTCGCCACTGCCTTTAAGCGTGACGCGCTGGCCTCTGCCCGTAAGGCCCGTGGCTTTTTCATCCAGCGGATCGATCACGCCGCAAGCAGCGTGATCCGCGACGTTATCGGTACGGAAATCGTCTTTCTTAATGTCAATCACCGAAGCCGCGGTCTTGGCCAAGCGCTCTTTGCCGTCCGCGGGATAATCATAATGCGAAGGAATGCTCCATTTGCCTTCTTGCAAAATAACTTTGAACGGCGAGGCGCTGCCCGTGGCTTCGTCAAAGCTAATCACTTCGAGCGAGGTTGCCGTTGTCGGATCTTTAAACTCCGGAAAGAAGGCCTCGCCTTGATCGAGAAACGCATTCGGCTTCGCTTTACGCGGCGCAGTCACGAATGCCAGCAAGGCCAACGCAATCGCGACGCCGCCGAAGATGATTGTTTTCTTGGTTTCGTTCATGGTTATCGTTCATCCATAAAATGTCATTCAGCAGGAATCTTTCTACTCGCTGGAGAGAAAGCCCATTTAAAGATCGTGCCCAGCGCTGAAAAGGATTCCTTCTGAATGACAGTTGAGAGGGTTTCAAAAATTCATGAGAGCCAAATTTCAAGTTGCCGCATTGCCGCTTTTTCTCCGTTGGCTCTTTGGCTACTTTTCCTTTTTGGCTCCTTGCCTTCAGCTTCGTAAGCGTCGCGCCGCAGCTTCGCCTTCGCGTTCGCGCTTGGTGCGGCGCAGGAAAATCATCACGCCGAGCACAAACACCGGAATCGGCGGCAACAGCACCGCCACGGTTTTGATCGTGCTCTGAATGCGGCGAATTTGCGCTTCCATGCTTTCTTTGCTGGCTTGCAATTGCGCTTCTTTTTGCGCTTCGATATTGGCCTTTTGCACTTCGAAGCGACGATTCTCCGCTTCCTGCGCGCTCTTGGCCATGATCTGCATGGTTTGTTCGTCCAGCCCGCCGCGCTCGCGCACTTGCGCCACGGCGTCATTCAAACGACGTTGCGCATCGTCAAGCGCTTTTTGCGCCGAAGCCTCGGCCGCTTCTTCGTCTTTCGCGCGCTGCTCGACATACTCTTTCGTGCGCTCTTCGACTGCTTCGAGCGTGCGATGCTTCACGCGCCGTTTGCGCAACGTGATGAACGACTCATCGCCCACGAGCATGTCCATACAATTCAAAAAGAAGGTGACGTTGTCGAAATTCAAATTCTCAAAGCCACGCTTGCGCAACTCAAAGAATTGCTCGCCGATGAAATCGAGATCGGCGATGAACACGATGTTCGTCCTCTTGCCCGTAGCCAAAGAATCGCCGCTCTTGATGTGCGCCGCCAAAATTTGATCGACGTTATTTGGAATCAAACGGAAGCCGCGATTCACGAGCTGCGTGCCGAAAAAGCTGCGCTGCACCATTTGATTATAATTCAACACGCCCGAGGCCACGCTGCTTTCGAGCAACGGTTGAAAGTCCGAGCCGCCGGTCGCACTTTGCAATGAGCCGGGATAGAGCAGCACGACTTCTTGCAAACCGGAACTGGCGTTGTTTTTGGGATTAA
Source organism: bacterium (assembly GCA_041918175.1). Taxonomy (GTDB): domain Bacteria; phylum Zhuqueibacterota; class Zhuqueibacteria; order Zhuqueibacterales; family Zhuqueibacteraceae; genus JABWAN01. Next base: position 42,968 of record JAYRWE010000113.1, on the reverse strand, counting down.
AAGCCTCGGGGTTTTCATTGCCCGGCCCGACGAACACGATCTGCGGCGGAATCTGCGCAAGATCCGGATGCGGGTTGTACGTGTCCCACGTGATCGCAGCGGAGTTCCAACTGACGCCCAGCTTGCTCATAAAGCTGTTGATATCGCCTTTGGGTTTCGGCGGCGGGCCTTGATTGCGCATAAACGGATTTTGATTGCCGCCGCTTTTTTCCGAAGGCGCGAGGCCGATATTGAACACCGGGAGCGGATCGTCGAGAATCAACGTCGGTGTGCCGGCTTGAATCACGGTCATCAAGTTGTCCATCTCTTCTTGCGGCAAGGCAGAAGGCAGCGCGACCAGCAAGCCGTCGACTTTTTCCGTGATCGGACTCGTCGCATTGATTTGCACGACCTCATATTGCTTCTTCAATTCCTCCACCACGGGCCAGGCGGGATTGCTTTGGAAGCTTTGAAAATCGAAACCGCCAAAGAGTTTCGCTTCCGTATTCACCACGCCGATCTTTTTGCGCTCCGTCTTCGCAACGATGCGGATGCCGCGCGCGAGTTCATATTCCACGGGCAAACCGCGATCAAAGAACGGAATGACTTGCTCTTCCGCGCCGCACGTGAGAGCCACGCCCATAAACACTTGCGCGGTGTTCGCGCGGCCGCTGCCGGTGATCGGAACCTCCACGGGCGTGATGCCGAATTTCTCTCGCGCATCGCGCGCTTGCTCGGTGTAAGGCTCGGTGTCATGCACGAGCACTTGCACGCGCTCGCCACCGTTGGCGTCCATTTCATTCAAAAAGCTCATCAAGTTTTCGCGCGTCTCCACATATTGCTGCGGCACTTCTTTGCTCACGAAGGCTTGAATGAACACCGGCCGATTCTCCGGTAAATCTTTCAGCAGCTTTTTCGTCTCGCCGGAAAGCGAGTGCAATTGCTCCGCGGTCACATCGAGGCGCAAGCTCGCGCGGCTGAGGAGCGCGTTGAAGCTGATGACGGCAACGGCGAGCGCAACGGCGCGCACGAGATGATGCAGCCACATCTTATAACCATCTGCATGCAACGGCCAATGACGGCGGCTGATGAGCACGACATTCAAATACACCATCGTCGCGGTCAATGAGAGAAAATAAAACAAGCCCGAAAGGCTCACCACGCCGCGCGCAAAATCGCCGAAGTGACCGAACACACCGAGCGGCATAAGGAAGCGCTTCACGCCGTCGCTGAACAACGCGCCGAGATTGTCGATGAAGGCGAAGAACGCGCAGAACACCGCGCCGAGAATATACGCGATGGTTACGTTCGGCGTGAGTAGCGAAGCCAGCATGCCGGTCGCAATCATGGCCGCGCCGATAAACCAATAGCCGAGGTAATTGCCGAACATCAAACCGAGATCGGGCCGGCCCAACCAAAAGAGCACGAGAATGTGGCTGAACGAGAGCAGCAGCGAGGCGGTATAGATGCCGAGCGTGGCGAGAAATTTTCCCAACACGACTTCGAGATCGGTTGCGGGCAAAGTGAGCAGCAACTCATCCGTGCCCTCCTTGCGCTCTTCGGCCCACACGCCCATGGTGAGCGCGGGCACAAAGAAGAGCAGCAACATCGGGAAGAGCGTATTGAGTTGATCGAGGTTGGCGAGATTGTTCATGAAAAAACGCTCTTGCCAAAACGCGGCCATGGCGCTGAGGAAGATGAAGAGCGTAATGAACACATAGCCCGTGGGATTGCTAAAGTAAATGCGCAGATCGCGGCGGACAATCGCCTTGATTGCAGCTTTATTGAGATTGAAGTTCATGCGGCAACGCCCTCCTTAACGTTTGCAGTTTCCACTCGGCCATAGCTCGTGAGGCGATAGAACGGTTCTTCAAGCGAGCCGTTTTCGCGGAGTTGATTTGGCACGCCGTCAAACACCAGCTTGCCGTTGTGAATCAACAACACGCGATCCGCCACAGCTTCCACTTCCTGCAAGATGTGCGTGGAAAGCAGAATCGTTTTCGAGCGGCCGAGTTCTTTGATGTTTTTGCGAAAGTCGCGGATTTGATTCGGATCGAGGCCCGCGGTGGGCTCGTCCATAATCAACACCGGTGGATCGTGCAACAATGCCGTGGCAAGCCCGACACGCTGACGATAGCCGCGCGAGAGTTTGCCAATCGGCTTTTCGAGCACATTTTCGAGCGCGCATTGTTTGACCACGGTTGCGATACGCTTGGTTAATGTTGCCGCGTCCAAGCCGCGCACCTCGCCGAAAAACGTAAGCGACTCGAGCGGCGTCATGTCTTGATAGACCGGCCCATTCTCCGGCAAATAGCCCAGTTGATGCGCCGCGGCCAAGCGATCTTTCGTGACGTCGATTCCGGCAATCGCGGCCTCGCCCTCGCTCGCCGCGAGATAACCGCTGAGAATTTTCATCGTCGTGGTTTTGCCCGCGCCGTTCGGCCCGAGAAACGCGACGATTTGCCCTTCGGGAATCGCGAAGGAAATATCTTTGATCGCCACAAAGGGCCCATAAAACTTGCTTAGCCCCTTGGCTTCGATCATGAATTTAGATGAAGCTTTACTCATCTCCTTTACCTCATAGATTAAACCAACGACATAGATTCACCACAAAAGTGTGGGGTTCATCAAACAGGAAAAGCAGTTTAAAAATCTTTCGCTGAATTTCAAGTGGAAAAACGCATACGCACAAACACGCAGGCGTGAATTCCCTCGCGGCTTCTGCACTCCGCGTGCTTAAAACGTATGAACAGAACATTTAGAGCCAGCTCTCACCACGCCGATTCGGCTTGTTCGCAGATTGCTAGGCGCTCTGGGCAGGAAGCCTCGACTTATGACGACAACTCCGCAGCAGAAGTTTTAATCCCATGCATGTAAAAAATCTTTTCCGCGCACGTTGCGGCGGGTTTTCCTTTTTGCTGCTCGTGCTTGCGCTCCACAGCGCGGGCCGCGGGCAGACCACAGCAAACACGATTGCGACAGAAGATACCAGCCAATTTTTAAGCGCAGCGCAATTGGACGAAGAGTACGCAAAAGCTCGCCGCGCGCTACATGCGCAAGATTGGGTGCACGCAATGGTCGCGCTGGAAATGGTGCTCGCGTCAAACGCAAATTATCGCGACGCCCAGGCTTTGCTCGTTGCTGCTCGTCACGGTTTGGAGCAAGACAGCACCGCGGCGCGGCGCGCACGCATATATGTGGAAGGAATGAAAGCTAAACGCGCGGGAGATCTTGAGCGTGCACGAGAAGAGTTGCGCCTGCTGGTTCGGGAACAAAAGAATTATCGCGATGCCGCCCGGCAACTTGCCGCGCTTGAGCAGCAGGTACAGACACGGACCTCGCAGCCCGCAGCGCCGGCGGAAATTGTCGTGGAAGTGCCGGTCGATTCCCTGCTCTTTCGCGCACGCCACGCCACCGGGCAACAAGATTGGAACCAAGCTGCGGCGTTATATGATAAGCTCGAGGCACTCGATCCAACGAACCTCCAGTTGCGCCAAGAAGCGGAGCAGGTGCGTGTGCAATTGCTCATTGCGCAAACCGGACTGGCGCGAGTCGAAGCACGCGGTTCTGCACCTCCCTGGTGGGAGCTTGCGATCTTTGCGAGCTGCCTGCTGTTGTTTGCGCTTTTGCTGTTTCTCGCTTTTTCATTGCACCTGCGCGCGCGTTACTATATGAAGCGCGGTGCATTGCGACGCGCGGCGCAGGTCTACGAAAACGCTCTGCAACGAAAACCGCAGCGCTTCAATCTCTATCCACTCCTGGCTGAGATTTATTTGCGCGACAATCGCACCGATGCCTCGGCCATGAAAATATTCAAAGCCGTTCTCGATTTAAACCTTCCCACCCCTGCACGCGAAGCCATAACCGCAGTCGTAAGCAATCAAGCCAAACCCGGCATGTCGCGCAACCCGGAAACCCTGCACGCACTCGAAGCCGCTGTGCGCAATGCCCGCGATCAAGAAGAACGCGCCGGTAATTTGCCCGCAGCGTAAAAGTTGTGCCGTCCCTTTTTCGCAAGCGCTGGTCTTAAATAATATCGCTTGCAAAATCCCCTGCTGCGCGTAGATTAAGCGAAGCATCTGGCGCATGCCCACAAGCGGCGCACGGCTTCATTCTCTCCTCGAACGCAGAGAAACAATGGATCATGAAATCGTTTTAGATCAGTCCAGCGCGGGTTCACGTTTTGTCCCGCGCCAACTGCGCCTTGATTGCAAGCAGTTCGCGCATGATGCGCTGCGGACCGCGCGTGACCGACAAGCGGCTGTCTCGATCACACGTCCATTCCACCGGAAATTCCGCGAGGCGATAGCCTCGTCGAAGTGCGCGCAAAATGATTTCGATATCAAACATGAAGCCATCCGTAAAGCATGCGGCAAAGAGTTCGCGCGCCACGTTGCCGCGATAGAGTTTGAAGCCGCATTGCGTATCCGTCAACCGCGGCGGGATTTTCAAAAAATAAATCATGGCCCAGCGAAAGAGCGCGGAGAACAAACGCCGCGGCCACGGTTGCGGCCGCTTGATGATACTCTCCCGCAAACGCCGTGAAGCATGCGCAACCTCACACGCGCCTTGTTGCAAGAGTTGCAATCCCCGCAGGGCATGATCATAAGGCACGGGCAAGCCGCTATCCGCGAACATCACAAACTCCCCGCGCGATTGCATGACGCCGGTGCGCACGGCGTAACCTTTACCGCGATGCGCTGCGTTTTGCATGACCCGCAACGACGATGGCGGTGGAATAACGACCTTGCGCGCAACTGTTGCCGTATCATCCTCGCTGCCGTCATCAACCACAATGATTTCGCCGCGCAACTCCGCGCGCGCAAGAAACTCCGTCGCAGCCGAAACATCGCGCGCGATTTTGGCGCTTTCGTTGTAAGCCGGAATGATGATCGAAAGCTGCATATTGAATTCGTTGATGAAAAGCCGAAAGGATTGCGAAGGCAATCTAATGTGCATGCTCGCGCTTTCCAAATTGATTTTCCGGGAGTCGATTCATGCGTTTTATGCTGTTTTCAATAAAAGCTCTTTTCGTGTTTTGCCAATGCCTGCTTGCCGGCCTTGCCAACGGAGCAATCCCAAACGATTCGCTCACAGTTGTAGTTTATCAGAAAGATGAAACGCCGCAAAACTTGCCGAAGGTATTTCCGCAAGCTCGGCCGTTCACGCTGCTTTTGCATGCGCGCACGACAATATCCGACGCGGCCACGCCGTTGCAATGCGCGAATCTTTTCGCCGCGGCGCACAAGCTCACCGGCTTGCAATACTATTCGCATTCCGAAGGCGCGCTGAAAACGCTCTTCAAAGAATCCGCGGTGCTCGCGCATCCGCGCGCACACACGCCGCTCGTCTTGCCGGAGTTTCGCAAGCTGCCCATTGACACGACGTTCTACATTCGCCAAATCGACAATCGCATCGGCGAGCTTATCTATCGCGCAACGCTGCGCGCCGATTCCGCGGGCGCTTCTTTGTTTCTCAACAATGTTCATCCCGCCACCAAGTTTGGCGTGCAGTTGGTTGAAAGCGGAGATTTTTTATTGTACATTACTGTGCAGCGCCAAGCAAATGAGCAGCTAGCGTTGCAGGCGTGGCAATGGCAACGCTTCAAAGACGGCTTGCTCGGATTGTTTATCAAAGAAGCTTCGTTTGTCCACCGGCTCAAAGCCGTCGCAGGATATTACCGAGATGGTTTTTCTAATCGAGAAAAGTGATTGGGTTCTTGCATCCAAATTCCGTTTGCGAACAATACTTTTTCATCGAGGCGGGTTATGCACAAAGTCTTCATCAGCTACAGCCACAAAGACGAAGCTTGGAAAAATCGCCTGCTTCCGCACTTCGGCACGCTGCAAAAGCACGGCTTGCTCGCAGTGTGGCACGATCGCGAGATTGAAGGCGGCGCTGATTGGTTTCTGGAAATTGAAAAAGCCGCGAAGTCCGCGAGCATGGCGATTCTCTTGATCACGAAGAATTTCTTTGACTCCGCTTTCATTCGAGAATATGAAATTCCGTGGCTATTGGAGCGTGAAGCAAAAGGACAGGCGCGTATTCTTCCGTTGATTGTTGAGGCCGAAGATTGGAAGCAAGTTGATTGGTTGAAGAGGATACAAGTCAGACCCAAAGACGGTCGCCAACTTTCCATCGGCACACCGGATCAGATTGACGCGGACTTGCGTGCATTTGCCCGAGAAACCGCAGAACTCCTCAGCCGAGATATTCTCAAAGCTTCTTCACGAGCAACCCCAATTTTGCCACTGGACAAGATTTATCTCTCTCGGCTTCCCAGCCCCACAAGACGCGGCGAGTTGTTTGGCCGTGAACAGGAAACCGCAATTCTCTGCAACGCTTGGGCTGATCCGCACACCAACATTCTCACGCTCGTGGCGTGGGGCGGCGTGGGCAAAACCGCACTGGTGAATGAATGGCTGAATGGAATGGCAAAGGACAACTATCGCGGCGCGGAGCGTGTGTATGGCTGGTCATTTTATAGTCAAGGCACGCGCGAAGACAGGCAGGTTGCCGCGGATGAATTTCTGGCGCACGCGCTCGTTTGGTTTGGCGATCAAACCTCACAAGCCAAATCGCCGTGGGATAAAGGCGTGCGCTTGGCGGAATTGCTGCGACAGCAGAAAACGCTGCTCATTCTCGATGGCGTGGAGCCGTTGCAATATGCGCCTGGCCCCATGCAAGGTCGGCTCAAAGATCAAGGCTTGCAAGCTTTGCTGAAAGAATTATCCCATTCCAATCCTGGCTTGTGTGTGGTAACAACGCGCGTCGCTGTCGCTGATTTGGCGCACAAAGAAAAAGCCTCGGCCAAACGCATTGATTTGGAAAACCTTTCTCCCGAAGCCGGCGCGCAACTGCTCAAGAGTTTTGAATTGAAAGGAACCGAAGCCGAGCTACGCGCCGCCGCTGCAGAATTTTCCGGCCATGCGCTCGCGTTAAATTTGTTGGGAAGTTATTTGGCCGTTGTGCATGGTGGAGAGATTCGTAAGCGCGATTTGATTCCGCAATTGACCGAAGACGAAGAACACGGCGGCCATGCACGAAGAGTGATGGAATCATATGAACGCTGGCTAACTGGCACGCCGGAATTAGATATTCTTTATGTGATGGGCCTCTTTGATCGCCCCGCCGCAAAGGGTGCGATTGATGCCCTTCTCACCAAACCGCGAATTCAAGGGGTGACTTCCAAATTGCAAGACCTGCCGCTTGCCAAATTCCAATATGCTCTGAAACGCTTGCGCGACTTGCACCTACTCGCCGACAAAGATGAACACCGTACCGACACGCTCGACTGCCACCCGCTGGTGCGCGAGCATTTTGGCGAAAAACTCCGCCAGCAAAATCCGGCGGCGTGGAAAGAAGCACACAGCCGGCTTTATGAATATTACAAAAAACTGCCTGCCAAAGAATTGCCGGATACGTTGGAAGAAATGGAACCGCTGTTTGCAGCGGTGGCGCATGGGTGCCAAGCGGGGCGGCATCAGGAGGCTTTGTTTGATGTATATTGGGAGCGAATTCGAAGAAAGCAAGAGGCATATACTGTTCATAAACTCGGTGCCTTTGGTGCAGATTTGTCGGCGCTCTCCAACTTTTTTGAAGTTCTGTGGAGCCAGCCTGCTTCTGGTTTGAGAGATGATATCAAAGCCGTGGTCTTGAATTGGGCCGGCTTTCGTCTGCGGGCGCTGGGTCGTTTGCGCGAGGCCGCGCAACCCATGCAAGCGGGAATGGAGCTTCAGGCTAAACAAAAAGATTGGGAAAATGCCGCATCCGCTGCTGGCAACTTGAGCGAACTCTATCTCACGTTGGGCGAGGTCGGCCAAGCTGTGGCTTCTGCCCGCCAGAGCGTGGACTTTGCTGATCGCAGTGGGGATGGTTTTGAAAAAGAAAGCGATCGCACCACTTTGGCGGATGCGCTGCATCAATCCGGCGAGCTAACGGAAGCGCAGAAATTCTTTCGCGAAGCCGAGGCCATGCAACAGCAAAGACGGCCGGAGTATGCTTATCTCTATTCGGGGAGCGGCTTTCGATTCTGCGATCTGCTGCTGAGTCAGGGGCAGTATCAGGAGGTGCAAAAGCGTTTTGAAAAATTTGTTGAATGGCGATTGCCATCGGATTCGCTACTAGATCGTGCGTTAGAAAATCTTTCCGCAGGCCGCGCGTTTTTGCTGCAAGCAATAACACCCCCCTTAATCCCCCCTCAAGGGGAGACTCGCAACAATTCCCCTCTTGAAGGGGGAACTCGCAGTAATTCCCCCCTTGAGGGGGGCGAGGGGGGTGTTGCGCCTTTTGCCTCCACCGAGACTGCCTTCCTTTTCACTCAAGCCCGAGATTATCTGCAGCAAGCCGTGGCAGGCTTGCGGGAAGCTGGAACACAACATAATTTACCGTGGGGTTTATTCGCCCGCGCCGCCTGCTCTCGCGCGCAAAATGAATTTGCCCTCGCCTCTGCCGATCTCGAAGAAGCGCGAGAAATTGCCGAACGCGGGGAGATGAAGCTGCATTTGGCGGATTATCATCTCGAAGCCTGCCGGTTGTGTTTGGCGCAGAGCGAGCAAGGGGCAAAAGGCAAGCGGCAAGAAGCAAAAGCGCATCTCGCAACCGCTGGCGACATGATCAAAGAAATGGGCTACGGGCGTCGCAAACCGGAGGTGGAGGAGTTAGAAAAGCAACTACACTCGACCAAAGCGTAATGCCATTATCCAAGTTGCGTGCGCATAGAAAATCCCGTAGGGATGCCATGTTTATAGAAGCGGCCTCGCCTCACGTCAATAAACCGCGCTAGCGGTGACATGCCACGCCGCTGGCGTTTCGCCTCAGAGCAGAGAATGATTCTAGAAACATATCATCCCTACGGGATTGAGCGAATCACAAGTCATATCATTTGCCGCTCGGCTTAATCGCACGTGCCGCTTTCTATCGCGTGCAAAATGAATTATCCCCAACCTGGGCCAATCTCGAAGAAGCGCGCGAAATTGCCGAACGTGGGGAGATGAAGGATCGTCGCTTAAATTACCTACTCGCTTTTCGAACAGCTCATCAGCGCGAAAAAACGCTAATTCTTTTTAATTCGTGTTCATTCGCGCCTATTCGCGGTAACGAGTATATCATCAACCCACGGAGGAAGGATGGCAGCACACAAAGAGCAACCCTATGTTCCAGCCGAGAGCAACATGGCGGAACTAACATTCAAGGCGATGTTTCTCGGCTTGGTCATGGCCGCGGTGCTCGGCGCGGCGAATGCGTATCTCGGGCTCAAAGCCGGGCAAACCGTGTCCGCGAGTTTTCCCGCAGCGGTGATTGCCATTGCCGCGTTTCGTTTGAAATTCATGCGCGGCACCGTGCTCGAACAAAACATCACGCGCACCTCGGCCTCCGTCGGCGAAGCGCTCGCCGCGGGCGCGATCTTCACGATTCCTGCGTTCGTCATTGTGCAAGTCAACGGACAGCGCTTGTGGACGAGCTTCAACTATTGGGAGTCCTCCTTCATTCTCCTCATCGGCGGCGTGCTTGGCGTGATGTTCATCATCATTCTCCGCCGCACACTCACGGTCGATGCGGACCTGCCTTTCCCGGAAAGCCGCGCGTGCGCGGAAATCACCAAAGCCGGACAACAGGGCGAGAGCGGCGCGAAATATGTGTTCGGCACGCTCGGACTTGGCATGCTCATTCAATTGTTCAAAGACTCGCGCGGCTTTCAAATTTTTCAAGAGACCGTGGAAGTGATGCGCGCGCTGCCGCAATCCGTGATTCACCATCTTTCCGGCACGCGTGAGCCGATGGGCGATATTGTGCATCGCGGCGCGATTGCGTTTGCCACGCCCGCGATTTCACCCGCGCTGATCGGCGTCGGTTACGTCATCGGCCCGAAACTCGCGTCGATCAATTTCACCGGCGGCATTCTCGCTTGGCTCGTGCTCATTCCGCTCGCATTCTTCGTCAATCCGCAACTCGCGAGTCAGCTTTCGGTCAACGGCCAATCGCCCGAACTTTCTGAAATCATCAATTCAATTTGGTACACGCAGATTCGGCCCATTGCCGTGGGCGCGATGCTCGTGGGCGCGGCGAAAACCATGTGGGGCTTGCGCAAGTCGCTCGCTTCCGCTTTTCGCGGCGCATTGCACAAAGGCAGCGCAGTCGAAAAACCTTCGCGTTTGGAAACCGATCTCAACTTGCGCGTCATTCTCGGCATTACGGTGGCGCTCGCGATTCCGATGACGCTGCTCTACTACTATTTCAGCGGTAGCATGGTCGGCGCAATCGTCGCGGCGGTTGTCATGTTGGTTATGGGTTTTCTCTTCTCCGCGGTCGGCGGTTGGCTCGTGGGCTTGGTCGGCGGTTCGAATCAACCGATCTCCGGCTTGACGCTTTCAACGTTGATCATCGCTGCGTTGCTCATGGTGTTGTTCAACGTGACCGGCTTGCAAGGCGTGGCCGCGGTGCTCGGCGTTGCAGGCGTCGTGTGTTGCGCGTGCGCGATTTCCGGCGACATGATTCAAGATTTGAAAGTGGGGCAATTGCTCGGCGGCACGCCCAAGAAGATGGAGATCGCGGAAATTATTTCGACCGTGGTGGTCGCGTTCATTCTTGTGTTGCCCATCATCATTCTGCATGAAGGCAATATCAAAGCCGGCGGCATCGGCATCGGCGATAAAGATTTGCCCGCGCCGCAAGCCGGGCTTATGGCGCAACTCGCGACCGGCATCGTGGGCGGCGAAATGCCGTGGGGACTCATTCTCTTCGGCATTGCGTTCGGCGTTGCGTTGTTGTTGATGGGCGCGCCCTCGCCCATGTTGATTGCCGTGGGAATGTATTTGCCTTTCGAAACGAGTTTCGCGATCTTCGTCGGCGGCGCGATTAAGGGCTTCGTCGATCGCCGCGTTGCGCAGCGAAAACTTGATGCCGCGCAAAGCGAGCGCGTGGAAAACACCGGCACATTGCTCGCTTCAGGCTTCATCGCGGGTGAATCAATTACAGGGGTGTTCCTCGCAGGCCTGGTTTTGCTCGCGGAGAGATTTCACTTCAGCTTTGAATCGCTCTCCGGTTTGCTGCTCGGCGTGTCGGAGTTTAGTTTTGTGAACGGCATTGTCGGCGAATGGATTCTGCCGCTGATTGTTTTAGGTGTGATCGCATATGTGCTCGTCGCGTTGCCGTTGAAGAAGGCGTGAGCACTTCCTGAAATTCCCCCCTTGAGGGGGGCCAGGGGGGTGTTGCTCTGCATCATCAATAAATCAAGAGCACTTTTGAAAAGCATTGCAACGGCGCACAACAATTTTAGGATTCTCTTTGGCCTAAAGAACACCCCCCTAACCCCCCTCAAGGGGGGAATACTTTGGGGGATGTTACTATTGTTTATCCCCCCACGCGGAGCGTGCGCACAATGATCAGGATGAAATCTCAACCTCATCTACCCACAAGGAGCTTTATGCAAAAAAACTCTTGGCGTGTTCGCTGGAGCGCACTCGCGCTCGCGCTGTTGGCACTGCTCATGTTTACCGCAGCCGCGTTTCCGCCCGATGAAGGCATGTGGACGTTCGATAACATCCCGCTCACTTGGCTCAAAGAACGCTACGGCTTCACGCCGACACAAGAATGGCTCGATCACATTCGATTGTCGAGCGTGCGTTTCAATGACGGCGGCTCCGGCTCGTTCGTCAGTCCGAACGGCTTGGTGCTCACCAATCATCACGTCGCGCGGGGACAAATTCAAAAGCTTTCCACGCCGCAAAAAAATTATGTGAATAATGGCTTCTATGCGAAAACCGCGGCCGAGGAATTGAAATGCCCGGACCTCGAGCTGAACGTGCTCGTGGCAATGGAAAACGTTACGGCGCGCGTGCTCGGCGCAGTGAAGGCGGACATGAGCGGCAAAGTGGCGCTCGATGCGCGCAAAGCCGAGATTGCCAAGATTGAAAAGGAAAGTGTGGAAGCCACGGGCTTGCGTTCGGATATTGTGCCGCTCTATCAAGGCGGCGAGTATTGGCTCTATCGTTATAAGAAGTACACCGACGTGCGGCTCGTGTTCGCGCCGGAGCAACAGATTGCATTCTTCGGCGGCGATCCCGACAACTTCACGTTCCCGCGCCATGATCTCGATATGACGCTCATGCGCGTGTATGAAAACGACAAGCCGCTGGAAACGAAACATTATTTGCGTTGGAACACCAACGGCGCGGCGCAGGACGAGTTGGTCTTTGTTTCCGGCCATCCGGGCTCGACCAATCGTTTGAACACGCAGGCGCAAATCGAGTTTCAACGCGATCATTCCTATCCCTATCGTCTCGCGTTGTTCAAGCGCCGCTTGGAAGTTTTGCGCCGCTACTCCGCATTGGGCGAAGAGCAAGCGCGCCAAGCTCAAGGCCAAATCTTCAGCATTGAGAACGCGCAGAAAGCCTCGCTCGGCGAATACAACGGTTTGCTCGACGCGAAAGTGATGGCGAAGAAGCAACAAGAGGAAAGCGACTTTCGCTCAAAAGTTATGGCGAATGCCGACTTGAAAAAAATGTACGCCACCGCGTGGGATGAAATTGCCAACGCGCAAAAGCAGCAGATTCCCATGCTGAAACCCGCGCGCTATCGTGCGTTGCGCGGCTCGCGTTTGGCGGGGCTTGCGCTCACGCTCGTGCAATATGCCACGGAAACGAAAAAGCCCGACGCCGAACGCCTCGACGGTTTTCATGAAGCCCAGCTTGCGTCGTTGCGTTTCCGGCTCTTCTCCCCTGCGCCGGTGTATCCGCAATTGGAAGAGATGATGCTCGCCGACGGTTTGCAAGAATCGTTGGAGCAGCTCGGGCCGAATGATCCGTTCATCAAACTCGTGCTCAATGGCCGCGCACCCGCGGAAGTTGCGAAGGAGTTGATCAACAACACCAAACTTAGCGATGTGACTGTGCGCAAAAGTTTGGCGGAAGGCGGCGACGCGGCCATTGCGGCTTCCACCGATCCGCTCATCATGATCGCGCGCAAGCTCGATCCCATGGCGCGCGAACTCAATCGCTGGTTTGAGAACAATGTGCAAAGCGTGGAAACCACGGCGGGAGAAAAAATCGGCAAAGCGCGTTTCGCGGTGTATGGCAAAACGTTGAACCCGGATGCGACGTTCACGCTGCGTTTGTCGTACGGCACCGTCGCGAGCTATCCGATGAACGGCACCAAAGCGCAACCCATGACCACGATATATGGTTTGTATGATCGCGCCTATGGTTTTGGCTTGAAGCCGCCGTTCGATCTGCCGCAGCGTTTCCTTGAGCGCAAAGACAAGCTCACCATGTCCACGCCCGCAAATTTCGTGACCACCAACGACATCATCGGCGGCAACTCCGGCTCGCCCGTGATCAACAAGAACGGTGAAATCGTCGGCTTGATTTTCGACGGCAACATCGAAAGTTTGGTGGGCCGCTATGTTTATAACATCGAAACGAATCGCGCCGTTGCCGTGCACACGGCATTCATGATCGAAGCGTTGCGCAAACTGTACGACGCCGGCGCGCTCGCCGATGAATTGGAAACGAAGCCAGCGTTGTAATTTTTCTAGTTTGAAATTGGGTAGGAGGCGGGATTGCTCCCGCCTTCCTCCCGCTTATCGCAGCACCACCCGGCCTCTGTTGACCTCTTGCGTTTTCTCCCATCCCCTCACGACAATGGCAACGCCAGGCACAACGCCAAAGCTCGTCAATAAAACGTGCACACGTTCAAGCTTATCCCCGCCGCATCTTCGCCTACATGTTCCAGACAAAACTAGAACATTTGGTACCTGAATTTTGCATTGGTGAAATCGCCAACCTCTGCCTGATGCTGAAGCATCAGGCTAAAAGGTGAAAGCGATCTAAAGATCGCTAAACACCCATTGGGTGGCAGCCCCGTTCACGGGGCTTGGATCTCCTAGCCTGATGCTTACAGCATCAGGCGATGGCGGGCGAAATTTTTAGTGCACAATTCAGGTCCTAAAAGCATGGCAGAAAAATAAAGTCCGACGTTATCTAAATCGCTCAAACGAAATGTCATCCGCAAAATTTTTCTGCCCGACATTTTTCTGTCTTTGCTTTTAATGGTAACAGTGTACGAGGCGCACAAATAAAAAAGGCCTGTTTCCAATAAGTGGAAGCAGGCCTCTCGGACGACATGAAGAAAATAGAAAAGCGTGTGTGCGTGGTTTCGTGCTGTGAAAGCTTGCGTCGAGTCGTCGCCGCGGAAATTGCAAAGCGCTTCGTTCGAAGCTTGCTCATAAACCGCGAGGTTCGACCAATGTGAGAGGAATCTCGTAATGCGTCCCGTCTTTGACTGCCGGAATCATGGCGAACGCTGCGTGCGCGCGTGCCGGCTGCAAGATCTTCGAGCGTGCATACATTTCCGGACGTATTGGTTCGTAGGGCGTCCGAAAGCCCATTACGGCTATTGCAAGCGCGGTCGCGGCGAGCATGCCACGCACGGCAAAGAATTTTGGGTGGTTCATATTCGTGTTCCTCGTTCAATCCGGTAAACGGGTTTGCATGGAATAGCGCGAGCAGGCGTTGCGGCGAGCGCATTATGCTGCAACGCGTTGCCCGCGCACAAAGCGCCGATGCCATAGCTCCAGGCTAAGCGCGCGCCACAAGAGGTCGGGTTGTTGCACGGTCCATTGTTCGAGATTCGAACGAATGAGCGGCGCATTGAGATAAGGATTCTCGTTGTCCGCAAACAAAGAGTCGATCACCTTGCGCGAATCGCGCAGCCAGTCTTGCAGCGGAAAAGGATAGCCCATTTTCTTGCGTCGCCACGTGATGCTCTGCGGCAAGATGTCATTCACGGCTTGGCGCAAAATCCATTTCAACCAGCCGTCGCGAATGAGCAGGTTGACCGGCAATTGAAATGCAAATTCCACCAAGCGATAGTCGAGCAATGGCGCGCGCACTTCCACGGGAATCGCGAGCGAGTTTTTGTCGTTCGAGAGCAGCCAGTAGGGCATTTTCAGCTCGGTCATATTGAGATAGAGCTGCGCTTCCGTGGTGCCGCCGCTCGGCGCATAGATCGGCATTTTGGTCAAACCGTTTTTGAGCATGCCATGCACCGGCGAAACATTGCCGTTGGCTTTGGGAAAAAATTGTTGCCACGCTTTGGCCACCAACTCGGGCGCGGATAATTCGGAGAAGCGCGTGAAATTTTTGATGAAGCCCGCCATTTCTCGGCGCTTCAATTGATCGCGCAGATGGCGATAAAAATACTCTTTGCGATAGCCGGCAAATACTTCGTCGCCGCCCGCGCCGTAGAGAATCACGCGAATGCCGGCGTTGTGCATGAGGCGCCACACCGCTTGCTGCGTGTGCAAATTCGGCGAGTGGAACGGCTCCTCGTGCAATCCGACAAACTCATTCACGTCATTCCAAAACCAACGTTCCGGCGAACGCACCACGTTATAATTCATGCGAAAGTGCGTGGCGACTTCGCGCGCATAGGGCTCTTCGTTCCATTGCGTTTGCGGATATTCCACCGTAAAACATGAAAGCGGCTGTGCGTGCGCCATGCTCGCCAAACCCGCGATGGACGAAGAATCCAAACCGCCGCTTAACTCGATGCCGAGCGGCACATCGGCGCGCAAACGAATGCGCACCGCATCTTCGAGAATGCGCCGCAGTTCTTTCGCGACTTCGTTGGGCGAGGCCGTCGCGAGTCCGGGGTTGCGCTCCGTTTGCAACTCCCAATATTTCGTCAAAGCGGTTTCGCCTTTGGCGTTGAGGCGCAACACAGAAGCAGGCGCAAGGCTTTCAATGCCTTCATAAAAAGTTCTGCTGGAAAGATCGCGAAAGCCGCCGGTGAGATAGTCCAACACGGCGCGCTCATTGACGCGCACGTCCGCATCTCGCACCTGCAAAATCGCTTTGATCTCCGAGGCGAAATAGATGCCTTGCCGATCGCGATAGAAATAGATCGGTTTTTTGCCGAGCCGATCGCGCGAAAGAATCAACTCGCGTTTGCGAAAATCATACAGCGCCACGGCCCACGTGCCGTTGAATTTCGCAAAACATTTTTCGCCCCAGCGCGCATAGGCTTTGAACAAAACCTCCGTGTCACAATCCGTGTGAAAGGTCTCGCCTTCGGCGGCAAGCTCGGCTTTGACTTCTTTATAATTGTAAATGAGGCCGTTGAACACGCCCGTAATTTTGCGCTCCGCATCGAAATAGGGCTGATGCCCGCCGACGCTGAGATCGAGAATCGCAAAGCGCCGATGCCCGAGCGCGAGATCGAACGGCTCGTGATTGAGCGCGTTGAGGCTTGGTTGCGTCTCGCGAATCGCAGGCACAGAATCCGCCCCGGCCGCGAGGCGAGCATGCGCGGTTTGGGTGTTGATCAAGCAATAGCCCTCGTCATCCGGGCCACGATGGCGAATGGTTTCCGTCATGCGCTGAATGCGCTGCGCCATGCCGGGTTTGGCTGCTTCAAAAAGAAATGCGCCGGTGATACCGCACATGTTCTCCTCACTTGGTTGCTACACGCGAAGCGAAAACGCCCCAAGAAGTTTTGCCGGGCACGCCTCTGCTCTGTGTGTGATCAAAAACTTCTGCTTTTTTGTTTTGAAAAAACGGCGGCAATCTAAAACGCCGGACGCGGCACGCGCTTGGACATCACGTTGCGGAGCCGTTGCGCAAATACGAGCGGGAAGAACACCAAATCTTCGGCGTAGCGGTGCCAGTAACGATTCGGACTTTCGAGGATGCGATAGAGCCATTCCAAGCCGGTGCGTTGCATCCAATATGGCGCGCGCGCGGTGCAGCCGGCGACGTATTCGAACGAGGCGCCAATGCCGATGCTTACCGGCACGCGCAGAGCGTGCATGTGGCGATGAATCCATTTTTCTTGTTTCGGCGCGCCCAACCCGACGAACAGAATATCGGGGCGAGCCGCACGTATCAGGTCTGCGATCTTTTTATTCTCTGCCGCGGAATCGACGAAGTCATACGGCGGCGAATAGGTGCCAACGATTTTAATGCCGGGATGCCGCTGCTCAAGCTCCGCGGCCGCGGTGGCCGCAACCCCGGGCGCAGCTCCGAGAAAAAAGAGCCGATACTCCTTCTCGGCGGCGCGTGCACACAACGCTTCGAACAAATCCGTGCCGTTCACGCGCTCGCGCAAAGGCGTGCCGAGAAATTTCGCGGCCCACAACAGCGGCACGCCGTCGGGCACGGAGAGATCGGCGTGGTCATAAATTTCTTTGAACGCGCGGTCTTTGCGCGCTTTGATGAGATGATCCACATTGGGCGTGATCACAATATGCGGCGAGCGTTGGGCAATGAACGCTTCAACGCGCGCGATGGTTTCGACCATGCTCACACAATCTACTTTGATTCCGAGAATATCGATCTTCATTGATGCTGCTCCTGCAATAATTTCTTGCGTCCTGCTTGGCCGCAGAGTGCTACTCGTTGCGAGGACTTCATCCTCAATTTACCATTTTGGAAGGAGTCATTTAAAAAAGTTCAAGCACCCAACAATTCCCCCCTGGAGGGGGGTTCGGGGGGTGTCAGAATACGTGAGCGTTTGAAATTCATAAAGGCGCTATTGCAAAACGATCAAGCCGCAATTCTGTACTGTGTTGGTGGCTTGAACTGCGCGACACCCCCCTGACCCCCCTCAAGGGGGGAATTTCCTAATGCCACCTGAAACAGAGTCTTCAACACAGCGTGAGCGAAGGTGCTTGCACCGGCTTCACTGCGGCTTTGCGCAGCGCTTCCACGCGCCGCTGCGGCTCTTTCTTCCACGGCAGCAACATGCGCCGCAAGCGGGCGAGTTGATCCTTGCGGAGAAACTTCACAAACTCCGGATCGTTCATGCGCGGCTCACGGCGCACGAACGCTTGCAAGTAACCGAGCGCGATGGACACGCCGATGATGACATACGGCCGCTCGCTCATGCGATAAATGCAACGCGCCACCACAAAGAGCGGATGCGAGCCGTAGTAATGCTCGCCCATGCCGGTTTTCATTTTGCCCCACACAATGCCTTTGGCCGTGCCCATTTGGCGCAAATGGAGCACAATCAGCTCGCGATAATTTGCAGTCTCCCAACCGTGCATGCGCGCGCGATAAACATCAATCGTGTCCCAGCCCAGATGCGGCTCCAAACCGCCGATGTCTTCGAAACACGCGCGCCGATAAAGTTTGATCGGGCCGACCACGTAGTCGGGCGCGACTTTCTCCTGCATGATTTTGCCGTTGGCCAACGGCAGATACGTCACGCCGCTCGCCATACCCAAGCGCGGATTCTGCGCGAACTTGCGCAACAGCGTCGCAAAGTAATCCGGCGCAAACTCCAAGTCGCCGTCCATCTTGCACACGAAGTCCGGTTGCTTGTTTTCGAGCTGCGCCAAACCTTCGTTGAATGCTTCGACCACGCCTTGCCCCGGCTGCCGGAAGCCGCGATTTTGGCGACGAATAACTTTGATCCACGCATGTTGCGCCGCCGCAGCCTCCGCGATTTTCGGCGTTACATCGTTGGAGCCGTCATCAACAATAATCCATTCCAACGGCCGATGCTCCTGCCGCACCACGGAAGCAATCGTGCGCTCAATGTACTTCGCCTCGTTGCGCACCGGAGAGATGATCGAATATGTGCCTAACATGGGATTCGTCTCTTGTTCGTCGATTGTGATGTGTTATGGTTGGTTTGAAGCGCCTCTGTGTTTGTCATTCAGGAGGAATCTTTTTGCGCACTCCTGAATGACAAGTCGCGAGAAGCGTTCACGCCAGCATCAGTTGCATGTTGTCGGAAAAAATTCTGCTCGTCCATTTTGAAACGCGCGCCCGGAGCGGAATCGCTTCGTTGAAATCGGCGTCGTCGTAATCGTTTGTTCCGACGCGGCGCGTAATGTTTTGCAAAAGCCAATCGGCGTTGGTTTCGATATTATGATACAACTCGACGTGACGCCGTCCCGCGCGCGCCAATTCGCGGCGCAGTTTTTCATCAACCAACAAACGGCAGATGGCTTGCGTTAATGCTTCGACGTTTTCCGGCGGCGCCAACAATCCGGTTTGCTCGTGCTGCACCAACTCGGGAATGCCGGAAATGCTGGTCGAAATCACGGGCACTTCCATGGCCATCGCTTCCATGAGCGTGGTGGGAATGCCGTCGCGGTCGCCGGATTCATCCTGCACGCAAGGCATCACAAACACATCCGCGCGTTGGAGATATTTTTTAATGTCCGTCTGCGCGCCGAGCAAACGCACTTTGTTTTCCAACCGGCCTGCGGCAATCGCTTGCTCCAACGCTGCGCGCTCCGGGCCTTCGCCGACGATCTCGCAACGGAAGTTGATGCCGCCGCGCGCGAGTCGTTCGCACGCGTGAATGAGATGAATAAAACCTTTTTTGGGCACGAGCCGCCCGACGGCCAAAATCACCGGCGCCTCTTCGTTTGCCGCCGTGCGCGCGTTGCGCTGGAAGTGCTCCAAATCCACAGCCACGCGATGCACGCGCAGTTTCGCGGGGCTTTCCGCGGCGTAATTCTCAACCAAATATTCGCGATTGTATTGCGAAATCGTCAACGGCAGTTCGGCGCGTTCAATCTTGAGGTCAAGCATGAGCGGATCGGAATAGATGTCCTGCGCATGACTGGTGAAGCCGAACGGAATGTCGCTCAACGCACTTGCGGCCAGAGCCACGCTCGAAGGACCGTTGGCAAAGTGCGCATGAAGATATTGGATGCCGCGTTGCTCGCAGAGATGCGCGAGATAAGCGCCCTCCAGAAAGTGCAGCACGAAACGCTTCTTGCCTGCAAAGCCGCTCGGCGCTTGCTGCCAAAACAGCTTGAGTGTGCCGAAAAATTTTGCGGGTTTGGTTGCGGCGAATTTCACAAGCGCTGCCAAGAACCGCGCCGGACGAGGCGGCCAGAGATACGTGGTTTCTTCACGCAGTTGCTCGGCCTCGGCGGGCAGCGGCTCTGGCAGCGGACGATGTATGGAAAAGCACGCGACTTCCGCTCCTTGTTTGCGAAGCTCGAGCACTTCGCGAAACACAAACGTCTCCGACAATTTCGGGAAGCGCGTGACGATGTAGGCGATGCGGGGCATATCAAACTCCTTTTTTGATTTGTCATCCATGCCTTGTCTTCACGCAAGGGCAATGCCAGAAGAAATGTGCATGCGCGTTCGTCGCGCAAGGTTTAACCTCAACATTTGGAGACGAAATAAAAAACGCGCGCGCAGTGCTCTGTCAAACGGAACATTTCATTTCATCACATTGCGCAGCATTGGAATGAAGCGTAGCAAATCGACGGCGCGGCGTTTACGCAGTTCGCGCGGAGGAGGAGTAAACAGGTTGGAAGCGCAGTACAATTCCCCCCTTGAGGGGGGCCAGGGGGGGTGTTTTTGAGTGTGATAATGCTTGTCAAATTGATCTACACTTTCGTCACCATATCAAGCAACACCCCCCTAACCCCCCTCAAGGGGGGAATTTTGCCTTGCTCGTATTTCAAAAAATAGAACATCCATGACGATAAAATCCGTACTCCAAATACTCCTCATGAGCGCAAGCTTTGCGAGTGCGAATGTCGCGCATGCGCAAGCCCTCGTCACGGTTGACGGCGACAAAACGTATCAAACGATCTCGGGCTGGGGCGGAAATACGTATGGTTGGATTTTGAATGGCTGGAATGGCTGGTCCAACGAGCAGGTTTATGAAGTGGCATACAACGAACTTCGCGCGACGCATCTGCGGCTCGTGACTGAGTTTGAAAGTTGGGAAGAGCGGAACGACGATGACGACCCCGAACATTTCAATTGGTCATATTATCAATCGCGCTTTCAGCAAAGCGACACGAAAGCGTTGTTGGTGCAAAGCGATTTCAAGATGATCGAAATGATCGTCAAAACTTTTAAAAAGCAACTGGTGCCCGGCATTTGGAACGCCCCGCATTGGATGGTAAGCGATCCGGCAAAGAAAGATCATCGCGAAGTGCCGCCTCACATGTACGCGGAGTTTGCCGAATCCGTCGCCGCGTATCTGCTCTGGGCGCGCGAGCAGCAAGGCATTGTCATTCCCGAAATCATTTTGGCCAATGAGCCGGACGGCACTTACATCGAATACTCTCCGCAAGAGCTGCGCGACTTGATTAAGATCGTAGGCGCAAAGTTCCAGCGCGAGGGCATCACAACGAAGATCGTCGCGCCGGATTTGGCCTCGCCTTATTTTGATCCGGACGTATGGATCACAACGTTGCTCGAGGACTCGCTTGCCGCCTCATATCTTGGCGCGATTTCATATCACACGTATTACGTCGAGGGCGGGCCGGAGGTGTGGAACGCGAAGTTCCAACGCATCGCGCAACTCACGGCGCGCAGCAAGCTGCCGGTTTATTTCACCGAGGTCGGCACGACGCCGTGGAATATTCCGAACACGACGTGGGGGTGGGCGTTTGAGTGCGCGCAGATGTGGCACAACGCGCTCACGCACGGCAACGCGAGTGTGGGTTATCAATGGGCGTTGCTTGGAAGAGATTACGTGGTGAATCCCGAGGCGACGCGCAATCCAATTTTTCACGTGCTAGCGCAATGGTTTCATCACGTGCCCGTTGGTGCCGTGCGCATCGCGGCAAGCTCGAACCATCGCGATCTTTTGGTGAGCGCGTTCAAACATGTCGGTCGCAAAAGCGCACAGGTCGTGTGTATCAATCGCTCGCAGGAAGCGTTAAACGTCGCCCTCAGTTTGCATAACCTGCGCATTGCGAGCCTGCACTGTTGTCGCAGCTCGGCGCAGGAGCAACATCAATCGCTCGCCGAGGTGTTTCTCACTGAACAACGTTTACACTTCACCATTCCGGCTCGCAGCCTCATGACCTTCTCCGGCGTGTTCGGCGCGAGCAATGATGCCGTACCGCCTTTGACGCCGGACAATGTGAGAATCAATGAGAATTGAAACGCTTTTCTGTTAGCAGATGCCGCTTGCTCGAAATCACTAGTCATCATTCGGCCTTTTGCTCACGGTCGTAGAGCACACGGCGCGATTGGTTTTTCACGCCAGCGAGATTCCAACTTTTTCCAATAACTAAAAAACCCAACCGAGGCTGAAGCTTATCGGTTGGGTTCTTCTATTTGTTAAAAAATTTTGTGCAATCCGCCAGGATCTCAAGCATTCAGGTTGTCTGAAAAATTTTTATGGGTCAAGCTGATTTTGAGGCCACAGTTCCGAGCGGAGTAGGCAACCATGCTCTCAACGAAATGCGCTTTCCCAGCTTCCGCCATACTTGCTCAAGCTTGTACGCAACCCTTCTTTTAACATCCGCCGCAAACGGCATGGGATCACGCCACGAAAAATCTGCATACGTTTTCTTACCGCGCACCGAGCGCAACCACTGCCCAAACGTAAGCTCGCCGCGTTGCCAATAGATGCGCGCCGAGCGCAAATCTTCGAGCACGCACATCCACTTCACGCCGCGAAACGTTTGCGTGCGATTCGCCGGCAAAGGTAAGCCGGCGTTGTCGCAAAACATGGTGTAGAGCAATTCGACGCCGCTCGCTTCCGCCAATGCCGATCGGCCCGTGGGCCTACCAATGTTCGGCTCGATGATGTAATGCTTGCCCGTGCGTTCGTCGCGTTTCATTTCCAAATAACCGAGGCCGTGCCAATGTTCCTGCTTGAACAAATCGAGCGCGGCGTTCAACACCACGCTGTTGCGGCACTCTTCGCCGAGGCTCGTGCTGCCGGTTTCCGGCGGCCATTGCCGCAGCTTGCGAGCAGTGAAAGTTACCAGCGGCTCCGCGTTTGCGTTGAAATAGCAGTTGCACGAGTAGAGATTCGAGTCCGGCCCGGGTATCCACTCTTGCGCGATGAGAATGTCGGCCCAAGTGCAGCATCGCTCATACATGCGCAAAAATTCTTCGGCGCTCGCGAGCTTGTAGGCCTTGATCGTGGTGTGCCTTTCCCACTCCGCGGTTTTCATGGGCGGCTTCAAGATGCAGGGAAAATTCAATGCGCTTGCCGCGACCGTAGCTTCCGCGCGATTGCGCAGTAAAAATGTTTTCGGGATCGGCAGCTTTTGTTCGAGCGCATATTCCAAGAAGCGCAACTTGTTCATGAGCTTTTCCACGACCTCCGGCTGCGGCAGAGCGATATGATAATACGGCTCCAGCGCGGCGCGATTGCGCGAAATGCGCAGCACACACATGTCCGTGCTGGGAAAGAGCACGGCTTTTTGCTCGAACCCTTGGCCGAGTTGCACCAAGCCATCGATGAACTCGTCGCGCTCGGTATCGAAGTATAGGATTTTTTCACACGCATTGGTGCGGCAGAAAAACAAGTGCGGATGTCGCGCCACGCCGATGACCTTGACGCCACGTTGGGAGAGCAAGCGCGCAGTCTGCAAGCCGGGATAATCATCCAAGCCCGCAACCACGGCATGCGGAAGAGCGTTTTGTTTATGCGAAGAAAGCATGTGAGCACCGTAAATTTTCGGCAAACTATTTTGCCCATTCTTTTGATTGTTGGTTTGTCTGGTCGCACGCGCAGCCTCATGCCGCATTGCGCAACCGTGCCGCCGATTTGGGCAGATACAAATCCTCCGCGGCCTGCAACTCCTGTGCGTTTTGCAAACGGAAGATTTCTTCATTGTTGCCGCTCACGCCCAGCGCGCAGAGCTCGACAAGCCGCGCGCTCAAATCCCTTTGAACCCGGCTGCTGCCACGATCTTCGCGCGCAATCCCTTGTGCGCTTCCAAAATAAATTCAGTTTGAGGTGAGGACAACAGCGATTTAGGCAACGGTTATGCCATGTCGCCGCGCCGTCAATTCAAGCCTTACGCGCGTGCGAGTGATCCATTTTGTTGCGCGCTTCTCTCTGTATTATGGGTGAGTGCTATGTTTCATTCCAATCGCGGGTCAGGTTTGCATTGTGTGAGGGGAGCGCCCTTGCAACACGCTTGAATTGTCATTCTACAAAACTCTTCTCGAGTGCGGAGACAAAGCTATGTTTTAGTTGTGTGCCGCGCGCCGGCGAAGCTTCTTTTATAATGACACGTCGAAAAAACTTTCATTGCACGAGAAGCTGCGGCGGTCAAAGGCGCACCTTTTCCGAAAGGTATGGGCTTTGCGATAGCACAGGGAAAGGATAATTTCAAGTAGGATTCTTTTATCGATGCCCCATGAGGATAAAATTTTTTACGCTGCTATGCTGCTGTGTGGTGCCGTTGGTTGCTGCTAACGACGGTGTAGGAAGCCAATCAACTTTTGCAATGAATGTCGAAGCGCGCGAGGGACTTTCTGCTGATGCGCACAGCTTGCCTGCCAGCCCCGGGGGTGTTGATCACAAACTCGCGCTGTGGCTGAAGGCCGATGCCGGCACTTCCACCACAGTGTCTGGCGCGACAATCAATAACTGGAGCGAGCACAGCGGCAACAACAACCACGCTTCTAAAATACGAGGCACACCGCTCTATCGCTCAAATCAAATCAACGGCTATCCCGCCATCGACTTTGGTACGCACGCGCAAGCCGCGATGACGATCGCCAATGCCTCGACTCTCAACTCCGATTCGGAATATGACGCGAAGACTTTTGTGCTCTGTTTGCGCACCGGCACGGAGGTGAGCACGCGGCAGGTGATTTATGAGCAAGGCGGCGGCACGCGCGGGATCAACATTTATCTCGAAGCCGGTCGCATTTATTTCGGCGCATGGAATATTTCCGCGGACGGCGCCGGCGCGCCGTGGGAGTATACTTCCGCCAATGCGCTCGTTAGCCCCCAAAAGGTTTATCTGCTCACGTGCGTTTATGAAGGCAATACGGCGAAGACCGGCGCATTGCGGCTGTATCTCAACGGCAAGTTGTTGAGCACTGCTGCGCAAGTCGGCATTTTATACGCGCACGCGAGCGCCATTGGGCTTGGGGCCATGACCACCGGAGCGTATTTTGAAACCGGTCCCGCCACCGGCAGCGGCTTCAACTTTCGCGGCCGTCTCGGGGAATTGATCAGTTATAACCAAGTGCTCGCCGCGGAAGATCAGCAGCGCGTCGAGTCATACCTCGCGCTCAAATATGGCATCACATTGGATCAAAGCGCGCCGCAGGATTACGTGTCTTCGGAGCCCGAGGTGATTTATCCGGCGCGCACGACGCATCAAGCATTCAATCGCAACATTGCCGGCATTGGCCGCGATGACGAAGCCGCGTTCAATCAAAACAAATCGCGCGCGCTTTATGGCAGCGCCAACATTACGCTGCAGCACAACGCCGCGTTTAGAAAGGACGAAGCATTTCTTGTTTGGGGTGATAACGGCGGCGCGGCAAGTTTGCGTGCGAGCTTTGCCGGCGGCAGCGACAATCGTTTCAGCCGCATTTGGCGCGTGTCGGAGAGTGGCGCGATTGATACGGTCATCGTGCGCCTTGCCTCTAAAGTTGCGACCGGCCTTTCGCATATTTTGATTTCCTCCGCAGAAAATTTTCCCGCAGAAGCCACGACCAAAATCGCGCTGAACATTGTCGGCGGAAATTATGAGGCCACGCTCGACTTTAACGACGGCGAGTATTTCACTTTTTATGCAGAGTGCCCGCAACTGCAAGCGTATACGCTCGTGTATCAACTCGACATTCCTTCGGTTTCAACCAATTTCAACGGCGCGCACGTGCCATATAGCATTGACAACCGCAATGCGATCACGTTTCCGTTTGATCGCATCGCATACAAGCTCGAGCTGATGGACGCCAACGGCCGCCGTTTCGTGTGCGCTGCGATGGAAGCTTTCACGAGCGAAGTGAACAAGATCGGCGTGCCCACAGTCAGTTCGGGCGCGTTCTTTCAACAGCAGGTCGCGAATCTCGAAGTTGTTTCCAACGTGCCTAGCCTCGTCGCCGGAACGGGCATGAGCACGGGCTACATTGAGTTTTGGCCGAACAATTATGCGCCGGGCAACAGCAGCCTCGTGCCGAACGCGAGCCACAATCTGTATGACTTCGGCGATAATCCTTCGAGCCCGAGCAACGGCTATGGCTCCATGCAAATTCACAACTACGACATTGATGGCGAAGGGCCGAGCACGCAAGGCCAAACGTTGTTGGCGCTGAATGCCTGGGGCAAACCCGGCGAAGTTATCGACCTCGGCATTGGCAACGCGCCTTCGGGCCATCCGGATTGGACGTTCGCGCACAATGCCGCGAGTTATTCGTTGCGGCGACTGCAAATTTTCGTGCGCCCGGCTGCGCTCACTTTAACCGCTGCGCCACAGCCTTTGCATTTTTTCCCACGCAATCGTGTCACGAATAAAGCCACAGCGCGCATTGCCGGGCAAGTGATCCGCGCCGACGTCGAAGAAGTGCTGGTGAAAGTTTATCGCGCGGGCGTGTTGACGGCCACGCTTTCGCAACCTGTGAGTGTGAACGCAACATTCGCGTTCGAACCGGAGATCACAGCGGAGCCGGTGAATTATACTCTCGAATTGCTCGTGCGCGCGGGTACGACATTGGAAGTTGTGCGGCGCTTTGAAGACATTGTTGCCGGCGACGTTTATCTCATTCAAGGCCAGTCGAATGCCGTGGCGCAATCGTTCAACGGCAGCGCGAACGCCAATCAAAGTTCGTTCATTCGTTCATTTGGAACCGCGGATACTTCCGGCACGGCTGTGACTGCGGACCTGAGTTGGCACATTGCAGACGGTGACGGCCATTATCGCAGCGGCAGCATCGGGCAATGGGGCTTGCGCATGAGCCGGCTTTTGCTCGACACGTATCACGTTCCCGTTGCCGTGTTGAACGGCGGCCACCTGGGCAAAGGCATGGGTTGGTTTCAACGCAACGATGCGGCTCCCGACACGTTGACGACCAATTACGGCCGTTTGCTTTTTCGCACGCAACACGCGGAGATTGCGAGCGCGGTGCGCGCCCTGTTTTGGTTTCAAGGCGAATCCGACGGCGCCGCAGCGCAATTTCATGAGAACGGCTTTTTCGCTTTGTATGAGGATTGGAAAACTGATTATCCGAGCCTCGAAAAAATTTATGTGACGCAAGTACGTACGGGGTGCGGCAATCCGAGCCTCGACCTGCGCGATCGGCAACGCCGCTTTGCCGATGCGCGTGAGGATATTGCCGTGATGTCTAGCAACGGACTTGACGGCCACGATGGCTGCCACTTTGCTTTTAGCGAGGGTTACAAAAAATTGGGCGAGCATTTGTTTCGTTTGGTTGCGCGCGATCTCTACGGCGCGGCAGATACGCTCAACATTGCGCCGCCCAATATCGCGCACGCGTATTTCAGCAATGCGAGCAAAAGTGAAATCACGCTGGAGCTACGCAGCCCTAGTGACGCGCTCCTTTGGAACGCCGGCGCCGAGAATGATTTTATTCTTGAGGGCGCGCCGGTCACAGCAACTTCCGGCGCGGTCAGCGGCAACAAGATCGTGCTCACGTTATCCGGCAATGCCGCGAACGCAACCGGCATCAGCTATCGCGGGCATAGCGGTGCGGGCGCGTGGGTGACGAATGCGAACGGCGTGGGCCTGCTCTCGTTTTATAATGTACCTCTCGCAGCGCCGGCGTCTGCGTTTCCCGGCGGAGTTGGAGAGGGGCTCAAACTCTGGCTCAAAGCCGATGCGGGCGTGCAGCAGGAGTTCGGCAAGGTCAATGCGTGGGTTGATCAAAGCAGCAACGGCTACATTTTCACCGCGATTGGCGCGGATTCGGCGCGACCGGATTGGCAGACGGAGTTTCTCAATCACCAACCCGCAATTAACATCAGCGCGGCCCAACATGGCTTCGCCGCGCCGAGTCAGTTTTCTCACAGCGCTTCCGATTATACTTTCCTCGCCGTTGTGCAACAAACCGGCGGCGATTACTTGGTGGACAATCTCAACTCCCTGCGGTTCAAACTCAACAATGGGCCGCTGGGATTATATCGGCAAAACGATTATCGTTTGCTCGGATTCAACACGACCGCCGCGGTCGTGCAGACATGGCATTTTGCAAGCAGCGCAACACCAACAACTACGGTGTTGCGTCAAGGCGCAGCCCTTGCTTCGGACAATGCGTATGCACCAATGACGTTGACCAACAATTTTAGAATCGGCTCGCGTTACACGTTGGAAGATTTTTCCAACTTCGAAGGGAAGATCGCGGAGTTGATCATCTATACGCGTGCGTTGAGCGCACCCGAACGGGAGCAAGTCGAAAACTATCTTGCGGCGAAGTACGGCTTCACATTAAACCCAAACGCAGCGGCCAAGGCAAGCAACGACACTTTGGCAAGCCCCAAGCACGAAGACGAGCAGCCGCAAATTTTTTCGCTTCGTCCGAATTATCCCAATCCCTTCAATCTGCAAACCACGCTTGCCTACACATTGCCCGAGGCCGCGCATGTGCAAGTGAGCATCTTCAACGCCGCGGGCCAACTCGTGCGCCGCTTGGTTGACGCGCGCCAAACGCCGGGCAACAAAACGATTCACTGGGACGGAAAGGATCATCGTGGCGTGGAAGCCGGCTCGGGCATTTATCTGGTGCGCATGAAAGCAGGCGCATTTGTGCAGACGAGAAAAATGACGTTGCAAAAGTAGGCGGCCGGACGCGCAATGACTGCTGAAAAGCCCACGCAAGAGCTTCTCGCCAACGCACAAGACAGACAAGCCGCATCGCAAAGTTTTTTTTCAACGGCTCAAGACCAATGGAGGTCTTGCGCCGTTGGATTTTTCAGGGGCACGGGTTTGATGCTTTCAACGATAGATTCTCTCCGACCTTCCTTCATCCCACCCTTTCAGAACGCAACGCCGGACCGTCTTCCAACGCTGCTTGATTGTCTCGCCGCAGCGAAAGGCCGTGCATGACCGAGTGGCACCAAAGATTTTCTGCTTGGCAGAAGCTTTTGCATGCTCCTTTAACTTGAACTGGTGCGCCCGGGTTAGGTGCGCGTCTGAAAATTACTTCCCGAAATCGCCGTAGTCCCGCCCCCTTGTGGGGCGTTGATGGAACACAGAAATTTCATTGTTCCACCATCCGCCCACAAGGGGCGGGGACTACAATGGCGCGGAAAGTTATTTTTAGATGAACCCTAAGTTGTGATCAAAGAGGCCCTCCACAACGAAGCGCACGCGCAAATGCGCGTGCAGGCTTGCCACCAACGCCATAAGGAATGAAAACGAATTGAAGCAGGAGGGCGCCATCAAAGCCGAACATGCGATGATGGCGTTTCGGAGGGTTTAACGCGGCACATTTGCCGCGACGTGTTGCAACGGGAGATTCGCCGCGGCGCGCGAAGTCTCGCGCACCCGCGGTGTGCGGCTCAACCTCGCGGCAATGACGGGATAAACTTGCTGCGCCATGAGTTGATGGCCCTTCGCATTCGCGTGGCCGTCGTAGCGCGAGAGCGCCAGCTCGGAGGTTTCCAGTCCCCGAAACGGTGCAACGCCATAGACGTAGGGCACGGCATTGCCCGCGAAAAATGCGGCGAGTTTGTGATCAAGCGTATCGTACGGCGCGTAGTTCTCCACCATGTTCAGCTCCGGGGAAGAATAGACGATAAGCTGAATGCCTTTTTGCTTGCAGTCGGCGATCATATCGCGCAAATGCGCCTGGGCTTTGATCCATCCCGCGTAATCTTCGCGATGCGATTCATAGATTAAATGATGAAACACGCTGCCCGGCACCACCACGCCGCGCAGTTTCAATTCCAAATTCAATCCCGCCATGACAAACTCCAACAGGCTCGAATGATATATTGCCTCGCGCACGCGCTGAAACAGCGGCGTGTTCTCGCCGGATTTTCTTTCCTCAAAAACTTTCGTGGCTTGCTCATGCTGACTCAATCCGGATTTGCTAATTGTCTCCGACACGTCTTGATTGCCGTACACATCCTCATAATTGTTGCCGAGCACCACGAAGTGCGGCTGAAACTTGTCGACGTATTCGAAATAGGTCAAGCGATTCATGAGCGTGTTGTATCCGCCGCGGCTCACATCGAGCACCAGCACTCGCTCATACGGCAGGCTTTTATTCTCGGTGAGCAAGGACTTGAGTCGTTGCGAAAAGACTTCGTGAAACTCCACGCCAGGCCCGTAAATTTTGGAATCTCCCAAAACCATGATGCGTAAATCGTGCGGCGCAGGCACGAACTGTCCGCTCTCCAATGCCGCACGCTCCGGGCTTTGCCGCGTTTCCACGGAGACTTCCACCATACGGCTGCCTTGAAAGAACAAAAAATTTTTATCCACACGAACCACGGTTTCGCCGAGGCCGAAGAAAATCGCGAGGACGAGCACGGCTTGTTTGAAAGTTTTCATGGCTAAAATTGGAAGTAAATGAATTGTTGATTGTTGAACGCGCCCCATACCACAATGGCCCAGAACAACACGGAAGCAAGGGCGACCGCGGCGAAACGATTTTGCAGGAGCGCTTGCAGCGACGCATGAAAGCGTTCATAAAAATTCATGAACAAAAGCAGCGCGAGCAGGAACAAGAGATCGTGCATGGCGATGAGTTTTGCCATGGCCGGAAGCACGGCGCCGTTGAAAGCTTGAAAAACTTTTTCGAGGATCAGCAGCGCGTCCGACATGTGATTCGCACGGAAGAAAATCCACGCGAAGAGCACGAGATGAAACGTGATCACGGTGCGGGAAATTTGCATCAGGCGCGGCAACCGATCGAGAGCCAGCGCATGCGCCAGCTTCTCGCGCGCGCTGCCCGTCAAAATCGCAAAGACCAGATAGAAGCCGTGCAGCGCGCCCCACACCACAAACGTCCAGTTTGCGCCATGCCACAAGCCGCTCACCAGAAACACGGTGAAGAGGTTGAAGCACCATCTCCACTTCGCTACGCGATTGCCGCCGAGCGGAATGTAGAGATAATCTTTGAACCACGTCGAGAGCGAGATGTGCCACCGCTTCCAAAACTCCGCGATGGATTGCGAGAGATACGGCCGCTCAAAGTTCGACATGAGGCGATAGCCCAGCACTTTTGCCGCGCCGATAGCAATATCCGAATAGCCGGAGAAGTCGCAATAGATTTGAAACGCGAAGAAGTACGTTGCGATGAGCAAGTTAATACCGTCCGCGCCTGCGGGGTCGTTATAAACTTGATTCACGTATCCCGCGAGGCGGTCGGCAATCACAATCTTTTTGAAGAAGCCCCAGAGCATGATTTTCAAACCGTCGAGCGCACGCGGCCACTCGAAAGTGTGGCGCTCGTAAAATTGCGGCATCAACGTGGTGGAGCGTTCGATCGGGCCGGCCACGAGCTGCGGAAAGAACGTGACGTAGAGCGCGAACATGCCCAAATGCTTTTCCGCCTGTTGCTCGCCGCGATAAACGTCGATGACGTAGCTCATGGTTTGAAACGTGTAGAACGAAATGCCGACGGGCAACAACAGCTCAAACATCGGCACATTGTAGAAGATATTAAAATGATCGAAGGCCGCGCGCATCGAGGCGTTGAGAAAGTTGAAATACTTGAACAGAAACAGCGTGCCGAGGTTCGTGCCGAGACTCAAGCACAAGAAGAATTTTCTCCTGCGCGGATCCGTGCTCTTACCGATCTGCACGCCAGCATAATAGTCGATCAACGTGGAGAACAATAGCAGGAGCACGTATTCCGGCTTCCAGCACATGTAAAAGTAATAACTCGCGCCGAGCAAAAATGCCCAACGATACTTGAACGGCAAAAGAAAATATGCCGCGACCACGAGAGGGAAGAAGAGCACAAAGTGTAGAGAGTTGAAAAGCATGTCAGCACCTGAATGGGAGAAGCTTTATTGCTTGTTTCAGAACGCATCCCTCGCAATTCCCCCCTTGAGGGGGGTTCGGGGGGTGTCGCTCAGCGTCATGAAGAAACTAAGAGCGCTTTTGAAAAGCATTGTAAGGTCACATGGATTCTAAGTTGATCTTTGCCATCAAGAACACCCCCTTCAAGGGGGAATACGTTGCAAATTCACTTAACATTCGACGCGACTTGCGATAAACGCGAGCGAAAGCCCGCCTCGAGCAGATAATCCGCAAAGGCCGAGGAAAATTTCTTCGCGCCGGAATAGCAGAGATGATCGCCGTCGAGAAACTCCTCGTCTTGCAGCTCATTCACGAGCAGGGTGTGATCTTGATTAAAAATTTTCACGCCGTGTTGCGTTTCGATTGCGGCCATCACTGCGCGAAACTCTTCATAGACCGGCTTGGCTTGCAAGCCCGCCAGAAAATTTTTGTGCATGGGAAGATGCGCCACCACCACAAGGATTTGTCGCTCCTGCAAATAAGCCACGGTTTTCAAAAAATATTCCTTCTGCACTTCCACCGGCGCTTCGCTGAAAAAGCCGCGATCCTTGTTGCAATCAAACTGGCTGGAATCAACAAAGTGTTTTTGGTTCACGAGATAGCCGTTTTCAATTTTCTCCACCGCGCGCCGCACCTCCGCGCCGGCCTGGCCCGTGGTGATGCGGTTGAGCAAGCCAGAGAACAAGTACTTTTTTCTGCCCGTGGCTGTCATTGCGCCCAAGTTGCTGCTCTTGTAAAACATCGCAAACAAGTTGAGCGGATTGTCGATGAACAGCGGCGAATACTTGCCGTCGCTCACGGGATAGCGAAACATCTGCGCGTCCGTGCCGAGCACGACCAATTGCGGCGGCTGCTCGCGTCGCGCCAGCAAATCTTTCAACAAGAAGTAGCCTTCGAAGGGCGAGAGTTGATACACGCCGTAATTGAATGCCGTAGCCTCGAGCTTTTCTGCAAAAACGGAGGGCACAAAAGCGTCCGCGGTTTGCGAGTCGCCGATGAAAAGGATGTCGACTTGTTCCAAGTCATCGAAGCCTTTCTTGCTGTCCACGAAAGCCGCGTAATCCGCGGGCCGGCCGTAATCGAGCAGCCGAGAAAGCCCGAGATCAATGGCGAGAATAAGGCTCGCGAACAGCGCCAGCTTGATGAAAAACTTTTTCATGGGTCGGCATCCTTAAAATTGGAAATAAATAAACTGCTGCCCGGCGGAGGTGCTGAGATAAAGAACCGCTAGCGTGACCGCGACATAAGCGGGCCAGCGCACGAGAGCGGATTTTTTCGCCAAGGACAGCACGAACGGCTCATCTTTTTCCAACGCATGCGCCAATTCCAAAATCGCGATGAGCATGAGATTAATCGCGAGCGCGCCGGGCGTGATCAAGTCGAAAACGTTGGCGAGCGGTGCGAGCACGAACATATTTTTTAGCAGCAGCAAGGCGTCGGTCAGATTATTCGCGCGGAAGAAGAGCCAGCCGAGATTAACCAGCGCGAACGTCGTCGCAACTTGTCCGGCTTTGAGCAGCAGCGGCAGCTTATTCATGCCGAGGCGTTGGCACAGCGCTTCGCGCCATGGTTTGGAGATGATGGCGAACACGAGATAGCAGCCGTGCAACGCGCCCCAAATCACGAACGTCCAATTCGCACCGTGCCAGAGGCCGCTGATGAGAAACGTGAGGAAGAGATTGTAGTACCATCTCCATTTGAGCGTGCGATTGCCGCCGAGCGGAATGTAAACGTAATCTTTGAACCAAGTGGAAAGCGAGATGTGCCACCTTCTCCAAAACTCGGAGATGGAGCGCGCGCTGTAAGGCTTGTCGAAGTTCTTCATCAAATCCACGCCGAGAATTTTGGCCGCGCCGATGGCGATGTCCGAATAGCCGGAGAAGTCGCAGAAGATTTGAAAGGCAAAGAAGATCGTGGCGAGCACGACTTGCGCGCCGTAATACTCGCTCGGATTGTTGTACACAAGATTGACCGTGGCTGCGAGCCGATCCGCGATCACCACTTTTTTGAACAAGCCCCAGAGCATGAGGCGCAAGCCGTCGGTGACGCGCTCCGCGTCGAATTTATAGCGCAGGTTCTGCAACTGCGGCAGCAAATTGCTCGAACGCTCGATGGGGCCGGCCACGAGCTGCGGAAAGAAGGTGATGAACAACGAGAACTTGCCGAGATGGCGCTCCGGCTGAATCGCGCCGCGATAGACGTCGATCGTGTAGCTCAATGTTTGGAACGTGTAAAACGAAATGCCCACGGGCAGCAGCAGATTCACGGCGGGCACGGCATAAGCGAGATTGAGATAGTCGAAGAGCGCGCGCGCGCTTTCATTAAAAAAGTTGAAATACTTGAACGCGAACAACAATCCGAGATTTGACACCAGACTGAGCCAAAGATATTTCTTGCGTTTGGCCGCGTCCGGCGTAGCGTTCATCTTGAGCGCAACGTAATAATCGATGAAGCTGGGAAACATCATCAACACGATGTACTCGGGCTTCCAGCACATGTAGAAGTAACAACTTCCCACAAGCAGGAGCAGCCAGCGCCACTTGAACGGCGTGAGGAAATACATCACGACAATGGCGGGAAAGAAAACGAGAAATTCGTATGAATTGAAAAGCATGATGACCGTGCTGGATGAAGTGATAAGAAAAACTCGCTTGTAGTAACGCCTTCAGGCGATCTCTGCTAATTGCGGCAAACGCCTAATGAGTTTTTACTTTCAAAATCGGTAATTCCTCCACGAGTTGTCATTCAGAAGGAATCTTTTTACTCGCTGGAGACTCTTTCCAGTGCTCAAAAAGATTCCTTCTGAATGACATGAAACGGGTGGTGTGCTTCGTTACCGATTTTGATCATCAAATTTCATAAAGCGTTACGCGATTTGATAAACGCGCTGCGGCTTCTGCGTTGCAATGCGCGCGCGTTGCGCTCCCGGTTGCGCAAAAAGTTTGTACCAAGTTTCCACCGTAAAAATGCGTCCGAGCATTTCGGCGAAGTTGCCGGTGCGGCTCATGTGCTCATCGAGCAAAAATTGCAAACTTTGCCGATTGAACAACCGCGAGCCTTCGGCCCCATGGTCGAGCAAAGTCGCTGCAAGCTTTTTTCTCAGCTCCGGCGAGGTACGCAGCATTTCATCATAATCGATCATCTTGATCGGGTTCGGAGGCGGTTGCAATTTTCTCCACGCGCGCATGCGGCGGCGCAACGCTTTCATCACGCGCCGCAATTGGATTTTGCCGAAGCTCGCGGTCAAGGGCAGGCCCGTGCGCTCCCACGGAAAACGCGCCAACTCCGGCGTCAACGCATGAATCGCATGGCGCTGCAGCGGCTTGTTCGAGCTGCGTTGCAACGGCGTGAGAGTGCCGATGAGGTCCAACATTCTCTTGTCGAAGAACGGGCAGCGCACTTCCACCGTGGTGCGCAAGAGTTGCGGGCCGAACGCGGAGAAGCGCGATTGAAATTCTTCCAACCAAAACCAATCCACGACGTCCGTCGCTTCGCGC
This sequence comes from bacterium, assembly GCA_041918175.1. Classification (GTDB taxonomy): domain Bacteria; phylum Zhuqueibacterota; class Zhuqueibacteria; order Zhuqueibacterales; family Zhuqueibacteraceae; genus JABWAN01. The sequence goes on along the minus strand of JAYRWE010000113.1, from coordinate 7,802 downwards.
GCGTGGCCTTGCCGCGCCTCCACGAACTCTGCGATGAAGTCACGCGTCTCGTGAAAATGCTCTTTCGCAGAATTATTTATCAAATCGGCAGTGTGCGCCCCCACGGGAAATTCGCCGAGGTTTTGGCAATCAACTTCGGCATTGAGCCAATGCTTGGGATCGGTTCGCCCGGAAAGTTTGCGCCAAAGCAAATCTTCGGGATCATACAAGCTATCCATCGGCGTGATGCCGTCATAGACCAGACTCACGGATTCGGCCAGACTAGGCAGCAAGCGTTGCACGTTGGTGTGAAAGCAATTGAACATCCCATCCGTGAGATAGACCGAGCGCTCAAGGCTCGTGACTGCTTCGCTCGCAATGATGGGGCTGAACAGATTCGTATAGCCCGTGGTTTCCGCGAGTCGTTGCGCGATCTCCGAATCCTTGCAGCCCGGCTGTCCGATCGTGAAAGTGATCGTTTTTTTCTTTTGCGCCGAAAGCGCGGACAAGATCAAGCGCGAATCCACGCCGCCGCTGAGCAACAAGCCGAGTTGCTTGTCGTCCGCCGTTTGGTCGTGCATGACCTCGGTCCATACTGCGAGGAAACGTTGCTGCAACTGTTTTTCACTGAGCGCGCCGCTCTGTTGAAAATCCATTCTCCAATAGCGCTCGATCTCCAATCGTCCTTGACGAAATACGGCGCACGAGCCTGGCGGCAAAACGCGCACGTCTTTAAAAAAAGTTTCCTGGCCAATGCAAACGCCGTGACGCAAAAAACCGAGCACACTCTGATAATTAATTTGACGCGAAATCCAGGGCAAGGCGAGCAAGGCTTTCACTTCCGGCGCAAAGGCGAGTTTGAGATTTTGCTGTGCATAGTAGATCGGACGCAAGCCGCCGCGATCATTGGCGAGCAACAACTCTTCCTGCTGTGCGTCCCACAACGCCAATTGAAAAATTCCATTGCAACGATTCAGCGCAGCCTTGCCCCAGCGCCTCAAGGCATGCAGCACAACGCCGGCTTGTTCTGCGCTGGCAGACTCGGCCAAGCCCATTTCTTTTTGCAAGTCTTTCGCATTATAGATTTCACCTTCGAATGCCAGCACGAAGCGCTCGTCTGCACTTACTGCGCAGCGAGGGGCACGCACAAGGTGGCCTAGACTTACAAGCCCGAGGCCGGCGCTGCGCCGCGCGACCTCGTCCGTCTGATACCACGGATAATGCCTCAGCGCTGCGAGCATATCTTCCGTGACGCGCTTGGCAGACTCGGGGCGCATTTCAGATTGAACGATTCCAAAAATTCCAGGCATGTTTTCCTCAAGACCAGTTTGATTGCAATGCCGCTGCCTTCAATCGTTTGTTAGCGGATAAAGCGTGAAAGCTCTTTGCGTTTGATTCGTGCAATCCGCTTACGAAAAAGCTTTTGTTCAAAGGGCGAAAAAGATGATTTGAGCGGCAAAGACGATTGCCCTGCTCGAACGCAAGGCAAGTGCCACGCGATGAGCGCGCAAAACATGCGGTTAATTGCTTGATTTAATCACAGCGCGTAGTTCGGTGATAGTAGGCTCGGGCAACGAGCTTTGTTGCCGTAACATTTCTTTGCAATAAAATGGCGAGGGCAGGAACCGGCTTGGAACAAAACGATGCGCGAGGCGAGGCGTTTGAAGTGTCAACCGGAGCGTGCAGCAAACAACGCCGGCAAAACGTGGTCGAAGCTTTTTAAGAGCAAAACCGGCGCGAGCATGCGCAGAATCCCGCGCACGAATCAAACACCGTTGATTTAGAAAAACCGAACCCGCGGCGTTTTTTGTTGCCTGAAAACAGGCGTTGAATTTTTAAATTGCCGTGCTATATTCCGCCAAAGCAATCCGGCTCCCCTCCAACTTGCGGAAGAATTTTATGGCGGCAATTCATGATCGCGGTTATCAAAAGCTTTTTTCCAACCGGGAAATCTTCCGGCAGTTGATCACTTCGTTCGTGCATGAGCCTTGGGTGAGAGAGTTGGATTTCTCCACGTGCGAGTTGGTGAAAGATTCTTTTGTGGCGAAGCGCTACAAGCGTAGCTTCAGCGATTTGATTTACAAAATCAAGCTGCGCGGCCGCGATCTTTATATTGTCATCCTGCTGGAGTTCAAAGCCAAGCCGGAGCGCTTTGTCGCGCTGCAGATTTTAGGCTATCTTGCCGATTTCTATCGGCAGTTGCTGGATTCACAAAAAGGGCTGAAGAAACTGCCGCCGGTGTTTCCCATCATGTTGTATCGCGGCGAGCAGCGTTGGAACGCGCCCTCAAACCTGTCTGCGCTCATCGAGGGCAACGCTTTGCTGGGCAAGTATGCGCCGCGCTTTGAATACTTCCCGATTTTGGAGAATGCCTTTTCCGCCGAGGCCTTGTTGAAGATTGGGAACATCGTCTCGACTTTGTTTTTGGCGGAAACGCACTACGACATAAACTTGCTGGAGCGCGAGCTTTTGGCGCTTTTCAAGAGGTCGCGTGATAAACGCGCCGCGTCGCTCTTCCTCAACTGGTTTAAACAGCTAGCGCAGCACGGCCGAATCGACGAGGCCGATTACGAAAAATTAGAACGCACCTATCAAGATCCCAAGGAGGTCAATATGTTGCTCAATGCGATTAAAAGAGAAAAGAAACAGCTTCGCGAAGAAGGTATTGCCTTTGGAATGGAGAAGGGAATGGAGAAGGGAATGGAGAAGGGAATGGAGAAAGGAATGGAGAAAGGAAAATTCCAGAAGGAAAGAGAAATTGCCCGTCTCATGCTACAGAACGGCGAGGCGGAAGAGAAAATTAGGCGCTATACCCGACTTTCGAACGAAGCGCTCAGGAAATTAAAGCTGGAAATGCAAAAGAATTGAGTCCGGCCGAGCGAGAGAATACTCTCGCTCAAATGCGCCAGCCGAACTTGCGCCAACAAGCTCGCGGTATTTGCGAAGATCGCGAGCGCAAGACCTCCGCCTGATGCTTACAGCATCAGGCTAGGGCTCTTTGAGAAAAATCGCGCTCACATGCCAAAGCGCAACACGCGGGCCACGGGTTTCTGCGCAAGCTGTTTCAGTCTCTTGGCCAAATGCTCGCGCGCGAATTTCAGCTCGCCCCAAGCAATGGGAAACATGTTGAGGTAGTTGAATGCGGCCGCGAGCCAGCACCATTTGCGCTCGCCGGTCACGCGATAATAGTAGCGCGCCTTTTTTATAAAGAAAAAGGTCGGCAGCGCCAACGCGGCTTGCGCCAAAAGCAAACTCGGATGAGCAACGAGTCCGGCGAGCAAAGCGAACATGGCGAGAATTTGCAGATTCATTTTCCAGATATAGTCTTGCGGCAATGGCAAGGCCCAGTTGAAATAGCGCGTGATCATGACCATTTCATAATAGCCGTCGCGCACGCCACGACGCCAAAAGTGCCCGAACGATTTCATGCCCATATCGTGCCTGGCCATCAATTGCGGGAGGCGAATGGTTTTGAAACGCTTCATGCGCAAGCGATAGCCGAGATCAATCTCTTCTGCCCCGAAGATAGTTTCATCATAGCCGCCGAGCGTGCGCAATACTTCCACGCGAAACATGCCGCCGCCGCCAGGATTTTCAATCTCACCGAGCGGAGCGGATTTCCAACCGAGATCAAAAAAACGATTGTACCAACTCTTGTGCGGATTTACTTCTTGTAAGCAGCCCACGACGGCAGCAACCTCGGGCACGCTAAACGCGGGCACGGCATGATGCAACCATTCGGCGGGCACGGTCATATCGCCATCCACGAAATGAACATACTCTCCGGTAGCAGCGTGCAAACCGGCATTGCGCGCCAAGCCCGGAGTCGAAGGCTGTTGTTTGAGCGCGATAATTTTTACGCCAAACTGCGCGGCGATTTCCACGGAGCGATCGGTGGAGTTATTGTCCACGAAAATAATTTCTTTTCGCTCCCGCGGATAATGCACCTCTTGAATGGAAGCGATACAGGCCGCCAAATGCTCTGCTTCGTTGCGGCCGATAATGACAAAAGAAACTTTGGGCTGGGTGTTCATCAAATGTTCCAATCCAATTTATTTCACTCTCCGAATAGAGAAGTAATGCTTTCCTTGAATTGTCATCGTGCAACGAACTTTCCTCACGCGTGCGACACGTTGTATAATTGAAGATGTGCCGAGCGCAAAGGAAGGTTCTTGCCGAATGACATTTTGAGAGTTGAAGCACACTTCCTGAATTGTCATCCTGGAAGGAACTTCCCTAGCGCTGGAGACACATTTTATAGTTGGAGGTGTGCCGAGCACGAGGGAAGGTTCTTACAGAATGACATTTTGAGAGGTAAGATAAAGCAAGCGACTGAGTTCAAGCTACGCCGTTGCCGTGTTCGTTCCCAAACATTTGAGCATACGGCGGTCATCGCCATCAAATGGCTGCAAGAGCACATACGCACTCACGTAGATTCCCGCAGCGAGTGCGACTTGCGGCAGCAGCGGCCACGTGCCGGCGAGCTTGAACGCGAGCAGCATGGCAATCACTGCAGCGCACGGTTTCAAAACTTGCGCAAGCGCTAACTTGGGCAATGCAATAGCGCGCAAGTAATACATCTGCAAGAACACGGAAGCTACAATGGAAATGAGCATGGCCCAACATGCGCCGAGCATGCCGAATTTCGCAATGAGCACATAACTCAACAACACGTTGCCGAGCAAACGATAAACGTTCACGCGCAGATCGAGGTCTTGCCTTCCGGCGATGACGAGACTGTTCGCGAATAATTTGGCGAGCGTGAGCGGAAACGTGACCCACGTCAACAGGCGCAACGCTTCAGCCGCGGGACCAAATTCTTCGCCATAAAACAGCGCAATGATTTTGGGACTAAGCTCATGCACGGCGACGGCGATGGGCAAATAACCTGCGAGCGTGTATTTCACGCCTTTGTCAAGCAGGAGCTTGAAATCCTCGCGCACATGATGAAAGAAACGGCTCATGGCCGGATAGATTGCAGTCAAAATGCTGCCGCCGGCAAAGGCGATGAGATCCATCAAACGATAGCCCGCGCTGTAATGGCCCACGGCTTCCGCGTCGCACATTTTGGCAAGCATGATGACGTGCAAACGCCAGTAGACCGTAGCCAAAATCGCCATCACCGCAAACGTGGGAACTGCGCGCAGCAGGTCGCGTAACGTGTCGCGCTCCCACGCGCGGCCGGGCCAACCGAGGTGCTTGGTTTGCGACCACGCCGCCAACGCTGCGGCAACGACGCGGCTAAACGTGAAAGAAACGAGCAGCCAGTGCATGCCGAGTCCGAAGTAAACGATGGCGAGCCCGAGCACGGTGCGCACCACGGTTTCGAGAATGAATGTGCCGCTTGCCGCGGACATATGATCGAAGGCATAAAGAAACGACACGGAGATATAAAGCATGACTGCGGGCAGAAGCGAAAAACTGATGAGCACGAGACCGTTGAAAGTTTCCGCGTCATAGTGCATGACATAGGCGAAAGCGATCATTGCGATCTGCGCGAGCACGGAGGCCGCAATACCGACGGCCATCGCGCTGTTGTGCAACACGCGCCACTGCGAAGGTTTTTTGCCGACTTCACGAATAAGATATTCGCGCAAGCCGAGGCCCGCAACGTTTTCAAAGATATTGGCAAGCGAAAGCGCAAAGGTGTAAACGCCCAAACCGGCCGCGCCATCAATGCGCGCGAGGGCGATAACGAAAGCCATCCCGAGCAGCGGATTGAGCAATTGCACAAACAAGAGTGACGAAGCGTTTTTCAAAATTTTCCCGGACACGTCAGTTTTTCTCCAACGTAAAGTTGCGCAGCCGTTCGCGCGCCGCTCTTTCATTTACCTCGGAAATCATGCTCGCGCGGGCGACATTTTTCTCCGTGACGTTTTGATGCATGCGCCAGAGCGCGCACACCATGCCGAATTGAAACCATAAAATCGGGATGCGGCCGATTTCTTCGTAATCGACGATGCAGTGAATCATAAACGCGAGCAAGCCCGCGGCGATGCCCGTGGCAATCATCGCATGATCGGGCGCGGCGCGGCGCGCCAAGTAAAGACTGTACCCAAACACGGCGAACAGAATGCCCAAGAACACGATGAGGGTTTGAATGCCCAACTCTGCCGCAACCAACAAGTACATGTTGTGAACCTTTTGTTCGAAAGTAAACGGGACCGCGGGATCGCCGTAGCGCGGCAGCCATAAACGATAGTTGCCGTAGCCGATGCCCCACGGATGATCGTCAATGATTTTCATGGCAATGCGCGCCATCGGCTCGCGGGTGGCATACGAGCCTTCGTCGGGGTTGGTAAAACGCGCGATGAACGTGTTGAGGTTGATCAAAACAAAAGGGATGATGAGCAGGGCGATGAGTTTCAGGCTTTGTACGGCGCGCGCGCGCAACGCAGGTTGCAAGAGCATCATGGCAAAAACCAAGCTGCTCGCCATGACAAAGCCAATCCACGCGGCGCGCGAGAGTGTTGCGACCAACGCGCCGCCGCCGATGATTAGCGTCGCGCTCGCCAGCATGCGATAGCGTTTGTTTTGCGTGGCAATCACCGTGGCGAGAGCGAGCGGCAACACCAGCCCAAGAAAGCGCGCGAATTGATTGGCGTGGCCAAAAGTACCGCCGGGCCGAATCGTCGTGTCGCCATCGAGGTCTTGCGATAACACGGCGTCGGGTTCGCCGAGCAGCGTGATGCCCAATTGGCCGCCGGATAATCTTTGCCCGAAAGCGAGGAAGCCTTCCATGATGGTCATAGCGAAGAGCACGGCGATCATGATTTTGAGATCTTCGATATCCGTGACGCTCTTGGCGATAATCCACACGAGCATCATCATGCGAAAGAGGCGAATGATTTCGAAAAAGGTACGATCGACTTCTTTTGCAAAATTAGTGGAGAGCAAAGCGAGGAGGAATAACGCAGTCATGAGCCATTTGAGCGCGGCAGGCCGCAATGCTTGTCGCTCTGCGCGCGGAACAAAGAACATGTACTTCAGCCACAAGCCGAGCAGCGTGAAATCCAACAGGCTGGCGGCAATGCGATAATCACCGCCGAGCTTTTCGTTGAAGTAAAGACTGAAATCAAAACCCACCAGCGGAATCGCGGCGACAAAGGCCATGAGCAAGGCGATATGCCGATTGCTGATAACCAGCAGCGCGATGACGCCGAGGCAAAGCGCCAGGAGCGCGCCGACCCATTGATTCGGAAAGCTCGCGAGCCGATAGGCAAACGCGGCATAAATCACCAACAATATGGCGCCGCCGAACCAGCGGAAGTATTTTGCAGTATTGTCCGTTTCGTACGCGATCATGGCGGACTAGTAAATCAAGCTCACAAGGGTCTAACGTCTGTTCATTCAAACACAACGAGATTTTTTTGCACTTCATCTTTACGCCTTTGTCTGTCTCAATACATTTTTTGAGATAGACAAACGGCGTCTTTATAGTGCTCACTCATATTGGAAAACACCCATCATGAGTTTTGACGATCGAGTTCGGTGATTTTCACGCTTCCGAACTCATCCCCCCGGCCCCTTCTCTAAAAAAGCTGACCATGTCCCACAACTTCGTTACTAGACACTGGAGGCGGCATCCACATGTCACCCCTAACGGGGTTCGAAGACGCTGGTAAGGGGCATGCTTGCTATAAACATATCACCGCTGCGCGGTTTTTGATGGCTCAATCGCCTCGGATGGTTTATCAAGCACCCCGTTAGGGGTGCCATGTTTATAGAGAATCACCCACAAGCTGTGATTAAACTCCTTTAGGAGTGGCATGTTATGATTTCCATCTGTGTCCAGCATTCAAAATGTGGGTAAAGATCAGCTT
>JAYRWE010000112.1:0-38332 GCA_041918175.1 bacterium | reverse complement strand
GGCGTGAGCCACTTCGGGGGTAAACATGGTAGCTGGCATAACCACACTCGGCAAGTTTTTCGGTGAAATTATGCCAACGATGATAAAAAGTTCATGTCAAAGAGCAATTACAAAATCACCCGCAACGAGTATATTTAATCGTCGCTCCTCATGAAATTTGACGATCAAGTTCAGTAATCAAGTTCGCGTACCCAATCAATATCCTGTCATTCAGAAGGAATCTTTTTAAGCATTGGGCAGTAGTATCTCCAGCGAGTAAAAAGATTCTTCCTGAATGACATGCCCAGGGGGGATTACCGAATTTGGAAATCAAAACTCATAAGTCGTTACCGTCTTTCTAAAACTCAGTCCCCCATCTCTTCTCGTCGCGCGTGCGCGGGAAGAGTTCTGCTGTCATTTTTCTCACGCCTTAAAATCTATCCCTTCCCCAAACGCAAAGCGATGCGGAATTGTCACGGGCAGCTTGCCATGAAGATGCAGCTCGCCCATCAACGCGCGCGCGACGAGGTCTTCCATCATGCGGCCGCCGTTGTACGCGCACAAGCTCGCGGACATGGGCGGCAAATGTTCGAACACATACGGATCGCCGAATGAAACCGCGAGCATGGGTTTGTGCATCGCCTGCGCCGTGTTCATGAATTCATACGCCAATGAAGGAATGCGCATCGCGCCTTTCCATGCGCCCACGGAGAGGTACATGGTCACAAGCACGAGGTCGGCTTCGCGACATTGACTCAACGCACGTTCGAGCGCAGCAGAAGTTGGTTCATGCAAAAACGACAGCGTTTCGATTTGATGGCCATATGCGCTCAAACATGCGTGCAAGTGCGCGCCATCGCCTTGTTGCAGTGCGTTGGAAATGACGAGCGCGAAAATTTTCTTAGGCGATTCCTGGGGCAGAGGCAGTGTGCGGCCGTCATGCTCCAACAATGTGAGCGCTTCCGCGGAAATTTTTTCTGCGAGAGCGTGCGACTCCGGCGCGCCCACGATGGTCATGATTTTTTCGAACGCAACGTGGCGACGCGTATGCAAATTGAGATCTGCTTTCGCCGCAAGAATGCGCCGCACCGCGGCTTCGATTTGCTGGCGCGCCACTTCGCCATTCGTGACGGCTTGTACCAAACGTTGATGTACCTTCGCTGTATCCGCCGGAATGAGCAACATGTCCGCGCCCGCTTGCGCCGCAAGCACCGCTGCCTCTTCTTGCCCATAATGATCCGTAATGCCTTGCATGGTAAACGCATCGGTCACGACCAATCCGGTGAAGCCTAGTTGTTCGCGCAATAGCTCCGTAATGATTCTGCGCGAGAGCGTTGCCGGACGTTTGCTCGGATCGAGTTGTGGCAGCGCAATATGCGCCGTCATGATGGCTTTTGCACCCGCGCCAATTGCGGCTTTGAAGGGGATCAACTCTAATGCGTGCAAACGCGCTTCGTCGAAATGCATCACCGGCAATTGCATGTGCGTGTCTTGCGAAGTATCGCCATGCCCGGGAAAATGTTTGAGTGTCGCAATCACGCCCTCGCTTTGGCAGCCGGCAACATAGGCCGCGCCGAGGCGCGCCACCAGTTGCGGGTCTTCGCCGAACGAGCGTGTGTTGATGATGGGATTGCGCGGATTGTTGTTCACATCGAGCACGGGGCTGTTCGTCCAATGAATGCCCATTGCGCGGGCTTCGAGCGCGGTGATGCGGCCGGCTTCATACGCATACGTTTCATTGCGCGTCGCGCCGATCGCCATCATGCACGGCATTGCCGTTCCGCCGCCGGGAAGGAACGCGGGCAAATCCGGCGCGCGTCCGCGCACGCGTAGCCACGGCCGCCAAAAGAATTGCAAGCCGGTTTCGAGATCGGCATTCACCAGCAACGGCGGCTTAGAAAGTTGTTGCAACTCGTTCGTGAGCAACGCGATGTCCAGCACATTGCCGCCCGCGAGAATCACACCGCCAATATGTTGTTCGCGAATAAGGCGCTCGATGCGTTGAAAATTTTCATGGCCGCGATGCGTGAACACCGCGGCGAAATCCGCCACGAGCATTTGGCCGACGAGTTCGGGAATCGACATCGCAGCGAGGGTTTGCTCAACCCAGGCTTGAGAAGTTGAGGAGGGCATGCGGTCTCTCATTCGAAGTTTGTAGTAGCTCCTTCAGGAGCCTGCATTCGATACCAAAAAGCACTTAATGAAATTTGACAATAAAGTTCGGTAATCCAGTTCGCGCCCCCAATACCCTGTCATTCAGCAGGAATCTTTTTAAGCATTGGGCAGTATCGCCAGCGAGGAAAGAGATTCCTACTTAATGACAAGTCGTGAAGGAGGGGGCTGATTTTGAAAGTCAAAGCTCATAAGTGCGTAACGATGAACTAGCTCTCGTCCTGCTCAAACGCGCGCATGCGACGCTTGAGTTCGTTTAATTGCTCGATCAAGCCGCGCGTTTCGGGAAGATAATCCGTCTCGCGCTGCCAATAGGTTTTACCGAGCGTTTCGAGCAAACGAGGCCGGAGCGCATGCGCCGCGCGTGCTTGATTCTTGAGCTGCGCGATGAAGTTGGGCACGTCGACCTCCGGCTTCGTCGTGGAAGCCAAGCCTTCGCGCTCCAGCTTGCTTTCGATGCTCCGCCGCTGCGCAAAGAGATTGTCCAACTCGACGCGACGACGTTCGAGTTCGGCAATCACGCCGGTGATGCGCAGTTTGATCGGCTCCAAATCTTCGTGTTGATACACGCCGCCGGAATGCTTCCAAAATGCTTCGCCCACGGATTCCGCGGCGACTTGCAAACGTTTCGCGTCCGTGCTGTTTTGCGCGCGCAGCGCAAGCGTTTCGACTTTATGTTTGGATTTGTCCAGCATGTTGCCCGCAGCGCTTTCCAACTTCGCAATCTCACGCTCGCGATCCGCGATCACGACTTGATACTGCAAAGCCTTCTCAAAAATGTTTTTTAACTGGCCGTCTTGCGCGAAGGTGTTGCTCAAACAGGCAAACGCGGTGCGGCCCAATTCACGATAATGCGACTCTAATGCGCGGTTTGCCGTCTCGCGTTTTTGCTCTGCCGCAGAAATTTTCGCGACGGTGCTTTCCCACTCCGCTTGCGCTTCTTGCAAACGCGCGATTTGCGCTTCGAGTTGATCGGAAGCGTCGCGATTCGAATGCAATTGCAAAAACGCGCGACTGATTTCATCGACGTCATTCAGCGGCGGCGCCGCGGTCATCAAATCATAAACCTCCTTGCCCAACTCGCGCACGAGGCGGCGTTCCTCCTCCTTGCCCTCGGAAAATTCTTGAATCTCGCGATAGCTCGGCAACAGGGCTTCAGCATATTGGCGGTGCAATTCAAAATCCGCAAAGAGATCGGGATATTGGTCGCGACTGAAGGCCATGAGATTTTCAAATCGGCGCAGCAGCGACGGCTTTGCAGCTAACAATTCGTGTTTGAAAAGGAATAGCCGGCCGCGTTGCGCTTCTGCTTCTTGCAACACTTGCGCAAAATTGGTGCGTTCGTGCAAACTGCCAGCGAGCATTTTGTTCATGGCTTCCGCGGCATCGATGAGCGAAAGTCCGAGCGCAAGCCCGATGCGATCCGCGGTGAAGTGCGTGCTGCGGCGATAAAGATTATAAAACGGCCAACACAGCGGATTGAGCCGCGCGATGAAACTCAGCCCGCGCCAGAACGCGTTCACTTTGCGCCGCGTGGTTAGCAAGCCGAACATGCGGCCGAGCAGCCACAACAATTGCCCGATCTCCGCGCGTGTGATCGTGGCCGCGAGCAACGCTTCGGGCATGATCAACGTCGCGCGGTTGCCGTGCATGATCCAACGCGGCTCGTTCATCGGTTGCACAAAGACGCGAACCTCAATCGGCGTGCTGAAATTCAGAATGCCGGCAATGAGTTGATGAATGTAATGAATCTCGGGAAAGGAGTTTTTGTCGGCAAACAGTGAGTGGCCGCGCAGCTTGGCGAGAGTGATTTGCTTTTTAATCCACAACACGAGCGCGCAGGGCAGATAGAAGCCGACAATGCCGAGGGCATAGAGGGAAAACTTGCTTGCAAAAGCGATGAAGCCGGCAAGTGTGAGCACGCCGAGAAGACTGTTCAGTTTCAGAAAAAAAAGCTCGCGGGGATGACGCAATTGCTGCAGATCAACCGCGCGATTGACGAGAATCTTGACCGGTGCAATCTTGCGGGCCATGTGCTCCCTCCGTTGGGTGTGTCATGGGCCAGTGGTGCGTAGGTGTTGCAACAAAGTTGTGCTGGCGAGGTGAGTTAGTCGTCGCTGAAAATCAAGTTTGCAAAAGCTCTTTCGCGGCTTTGTTCGTGCCGACTGACGTAGGCACGTAGCGGTATTTCGCTTTGAGTTGTTGGATCATAGCAGTTTCCTGCTCCGTTACATCCTCGCCCAGTTCAGGCGCTAAATCGTATGTGGCCCACCATTCGCGTTCTTCGTCTTCGGAAGCGAATGCAGGAATCTCGGTGAGAGAATGAACGACGAATCGACTTGGAGTTTGTTTTCGACTCATGACGATAAGTGCCTCAGGTTATCGAATGAATAACACAGAGCAGTATCCCTTATGGCTATCCTTCCGCAGCAATTTCCTGCAATTTATTTCGGGCGAAAAGTTCACTGCTGGTTGGAACAAAAGAATATTTCCCTTTCACGGTCCGGATGATTTCCGTTTGCGGCAAAGCGGCTTCCACAGTTGCGGGAATTCTTTTGCGAAGCGTCAATGAGATTTCGCCAAGCAATCGCAATTGCTCTTCTAATGTGAGCAAGGCGACTTGATGCAAAACCTTCTCATAGTGCGGCGGCGTAGCAAGGGCGTGCATGACAATGACCTGGGTTAAAGTGAAGGAACAAGCAACTTTCCATCTCAAATCTCTGTCTCAAAATAGCCAACCCATCGGCCAGAGTCAAGCCTCGCGGCGGCGAGGAATTTTAGAATTGCGCGCGTACACGCTTCACCCTTCTATTGAGAGCCTCGTTGCTTTTTTGCGGCAACCGATTAAATTGCAGGCTGATTTCAAACCCATAGGAACCCCCATGAACAAAAAGCTCGGCAAAGTTCTCGTGATTGATGATGATGAAGACGTGCTCATGGCCGCGCGGCTGTTTCTGAAACAGCACGTGGGGCTCGTGCATACCGAAAAGAATCCCGAGCTGATTCCCACGCTGCTGAAAAACGAAACGTATGACGTGATTCTGCTCGACATGAATTTCACGCGCGATGCGAGCAGCGGCGGCGAAGGCTTTCACTGGCTGAATCAAATTCTCACGCTCGAGCCTTCCGCAGTAGTCGTGCTCATCACTGCGTTCGGTGACGTGGAAATGGCGGTGAATGCGATCAAACAAGGCGCAACGGACTTCGTGCTCAAGCCGTGGCAAAATGAAAAGCTGCTCGCCACGCTTTCCGCGGCGATGAACTTGCGACAATCGCGCGTGGAGGTCGATCATCTGCGTTCGCGGCAGCAAGTGTTGAGCGCCGATCTCGATCAACAGTTTCAAGATTTCGTGGGCGCGTGCGCGGCCATGCAAAAAGTCTTCACTACGATTCAAAAAGTGGCGCAGACCGAGGCCAACGTGCTCATTCTCGGCGAGAACGGCACGGGCAAGGAACTCATTGCGCGCGAGCTGCATCGCCAGTCAAAACGCGCGCAGGAAGTCTTTATCAGCGTGGATATGGGCGCGCTCAGCGAGACGTTGTTTGAGAGCGAGTTGTTCGGCCATGTGAAAGGCGCATTCACGGATGCGAAAGAAGAGCGCGCGGGCCGCTTCGAAGCAGCCTCGGGCGGAACGCTTTTTCTGGATGAGATCGGCAATCTCTCCCTGCCGCTGCAAGCGAAGCTGCTCACGACTCTGCAAAATCGCCAAATCGTGCGCTTGGGTTCGAATCAAACGCGAGCCATTGACATACGTTTGATCTGCGCGACGAATATGCCGATTCATGAAATGGTGGCGCAGAAAAAATTCCGGCAAGATTTGCTCTATCGCATCAATACCGTCGAGATTCAAGTTCCGCCGTTGCGCGAGCGCATCGAAGATTTGCCGCTGCTGGTCGAGCACTTTTTGAAAGTCTATGCAAAAAAGTATCAACGCCCGCAGCCGCGCGTGAATGCGGCGACGCTCAAGAAGTTGGAAAAATATCACTGGCCGGGCAACGTGCGCGAGCTGCAGCATGCCCTCGAGCGCGCGGTGATCATGGGCGAATCGCAAGTCTTGCAGCCCACGGATTTTCTGCTCATCGCTTCGGAGAATAAGGAAGACGGCTTTGTTTTCGACAATTATAATTTGGAAGAAGTGGAGAAGGCCGTCATCCGCCGCACGATCAGCAAGCACGGCGGCAATATTAGCCAAGCCGCGCGCGAATTGGGATTGACCCGCACGTCCCTCTATCGCCGATTGGAAAAGTATGGTCTTTAGCCGCTTCCGTCTCAACGTGCTCGGGCGCGTGCTGCTGTTGAGCGGCTCGCTCTTTGGCTTTTTCTATCTGGTCTTTCAAACCACGCTTTACGCCACGCTCCTCATCCTCGCTGCGGTGTGCTTCTATCAAATTTACTCGCTGCTTTTTTATGTTGAAAAAACCAATCGCGACTTGAGCCGCTTTTTCGATGCGATCAAACATAGCGACTTTTCGCAGAGCTTCACCGGCGCGGGCCTCGGCTCTTCTTTTGACGAATTGAAAGCCGCGTTCGGCGAAGTGATTACCAAATTTCAACGCGCGCGCGCGGACAAAGAGGAGCACTTTCGCTATTTGCAAACCGTGATGCAGCACGTGGGCATCGGCTTGGTTTCATTTCAACCGAACGGCGAGGTGGAGTTGATCAACAGCGCGGCGCGCCGGCTTTTGCGCGTGCCGCATCTCAAAAACATTCATGCGCTCGAAAATTTGAGCCGGCCGCTCGTCGAAAAGTTGCTCGCGATGAAATCCGGCGAGCGCGCGTTGATCAAGGTGGAAGACAAAAACGAAATGCTCCAACTTGCGATTTACGCGACGGAGTTTCGCATGCGCGAGCAAAAGTTCACGCTCGTCTCGCTGCAAAACATTCAAAGCGAGTTGGAAGAAAAGGAAATGGAAGCGTGGCAAAACTTGATTCGCGTGCTCACGCATGAGATCATGAATTCCGTCACGCCGATTGCGTCACTCGCTGCGACGCTGCACGACATGCTCCCACCGGAGCCGCGCGCCGCCATGTTTCAGCCGCCCGACGCCGCGAGCGACGTTAGCGAGGGTTTGCAAACCATTCGCAAGCGCAGCGAAGGCTTGCTGCATTTTGTGGATGCGTATCGCAACCTCACGCGCATTCCCAAGCCGAATTTTCACGTGGTGCCGGTCAAGACGTTGTTCGAGCAAGTGCGGCAACTCATGCGCGCGCAAGTTGCGGCGAAAGCGATTGGGCTAAAGGTTGACATCACACCGGAAAGTTTGGAAGTGACCGCGGATCCGGATTTGATCGAGCAAGTATTGATCAATCTTTTGCTCAATGCGATTCAAGCCGTGGAGCATCGCGCCGACGCGAAGATCGCGCTGCGGGCGTTTTTAGACGAGCGCGGGCGCGTGAATGTGCAGGTGAGCGACAACGGGCCGGGCATTCTGCCTGAAGTGTTGGAAAAAATATTCATTCCGTTTTTCACGACGAAACAAGGCGGGTCCGGCATCGGTTTGAGTTTGTCGCGGCAAATCATGCGGCTGCATCGCGGCACAATCAGCGCGCATTCCGTGTTGGGCGCAGAGACCGTGTTCACATTGCGCTTTTAAAAAGCGAGGCGCGGAGCCGCAAAATGTCGATTGCACGAGTTGCAAAAAATGATTATTGTCTCGCCCTTCGTGAGAATACTGCTCGCATTATGGCGAATATCATCCTCGTGCTCTTCGGAGAGTGAATGCCGAATCCGGCTCCGCACATCAGTGATGCTGAACTCGCGCAGGCTTTGCGCGCCTCGGATCATGCCGCGTTTAAAACGCTCTACTATCGCTATTTTGAAGCGCTCTATCGCTTCCTCTTTCGCCAAACCCGCCACGAGCAAATCGCCAAAGACGGTGTGCAGGAAATTTTTACGCGCGTCTGGCAAAACCGCGAGAAGCTGGATGCGCAGCAATCGCTCAAGGCTTATCTCTATCGCATCGGCTACAACCTCGCGATCGATCATCTCCGCAAGAAAGCCCATCAGCCGGAAGCGCTCGAAGCAGAAACATTTATTGAGCCGAGCTATGCGCAGGAAGAGCCGTTCGATTTGCGCGATAAAATGCAAGCCGCCATTGACGCCCTCGCCGAGCCGTTGCGTATTGTGTTCATGATGAGTCGTTTTGAGGAAGCGACATACGCCGAGATTGCAGAGACGCTGCAAATTTCCATTAAAACCGTTGAAAGCCGCATGAGCAAAGCGCTGAAAGAACTCCGCGAAAAGCTCAAGCCGTTTCAATAAATTTCTTGTGGTGGTGATAGGGTATTTTGGAAGTCATGCGTAATAGCTTATAGACAACGCAAGCAAGCGGCGCTCAAGACATAAATCCTAGGTATGGTTTGAGACGAGGCGTGCGCAGCGTTGTAAACAAATGTAAGATTCCCCTTCACCACAAATACCAGGAGGTATTTTCATGAAACGCATTTTCGCACCGGCGACGCTCGCGTTGTGCGCCGGAATCCTGATTGGCTGCAACTCATTGACGGAGCCTGAAACCGCGAGTGACGAAACCAGTTTGGAGTCAAGCTTTGACATTACCTCCGAAGCGGCACAAACCAGTTTGTTGCAAGCCTCGGGCGTGAACGTAGACTCGGCTAATGGCTTTTTCATTTTGAATTGGCATGAAATCATGCGCCCGGACCAAACCGAGACCACTATTTCCGGACGCGCGAATGCCGTGTCTTTCGGCGCCACCCAATCTTTTCCACGGTCGCGTGTGCCGGGAGTCGATATGGGCGAGGTGAGTGTTGCGCTCAACCAAACCAATTATATGCTTCCCAAGATTGAATCACAGTTTGCCGGCGTGCGTTACGGTTCGCTGGGCAAACCCGGCGGTCGCGGTCCTGGTGGTCGTGGCCCCGGCGGCCGTGGCCCTGGCGGTAATGGTGGTCATGGTCCACGCGGCGGCAATCCACCTTTCGCCGGGGTTGACAGTTTGAACATTCCGTTTGTCGGCGGCAGCACGTATCAATTTGCTGCAAGCGGCTCTTCGGCAGTGCCCGCGATGAACGTCGATATTCAAGCGCCGGCGGCGCTCGTGCAACTCGGTGGTGTGGCAAATGGTGACACGATCAGCGTGAGCCAGGACTTGACGATTACGTGGACGCCCGACGCTTCGATAACCAATTTGACGCTGGTGGTCGCACCCGCGCGTCATCGCGGCCGTTTTCCCGGCGGAGGCACGGAGCAGAAACCGACGATGACCCCGCTTGATCCAGCCGCGGGCAGCTACACGATTACCGCGCAGGCTTTGCAAGATGCGCTCGGCAACGCGCAAGGCTTGATGCTGCACCTCAATCAAGGCACGCACAAAGAAGTCATCAACAGCGATGGCACAAAGTACATCGTAGCTTTACACTCCAGCGACGGTGTGCGTGTGCGCGCGAACTAAATCTCCGGCATTACCTGTAAACGAAATGAGTGTACCGTGCTCGCCGGATGCGGGCCGGTACGCTCGTTTTTAATAGATCGCTGACGCCCTAATTCGTTTTTGTTTTACGCTACACGTTTCAGTTTAAGCACACAATAGTTTTCAAAGGATGCGAATGCACGTTTGCTACAGAAGCTGAACCATGTCGAACCTTGATTATGAAAACTTGCTGGCGCGCTATTTCAGCGGCGAGGCCAGCGCGGAAGAGCGCAGCGCACTCGAAGTTTGGCGCAATGCGTCCGCGGAAAATCAACGGCTGTTTGCGGCTTATGAAAGCCTGTGGCGCGAGAGCGCAATCGCCGCGGAGCCACGCGTGCCTCCTGTCGATCAAGCTTGGTTGGAATTAGAAAGCAAGCTAGGCTTGACCAAAACGCAATCGCGCGCGCATATTTTGTCCATGAAAAAGGCGGAGCCGCGTGTTTCGGCAGCGCAAGTGTTGACTTGGCGCACATGGAGCGCGCGACTCGCAGTGGCCGCGGTTCTCGTGCTCGCCTTCGGCACATTGCTTTACAAAACGTGGAACGACGCTCCCACCTGGCAGACCGTCACCGTTGCCAATGCGGAACAACGCCAAGTGGAATTGCCCGACGGCTCTCGGGTAACACTGAATAGCGGCAGCTTGTTGGAATATCCGCAAGCATTTGCCGGCGCTGCGCGCGAAGTCAAATTAGTTGGTGAAGGATTCTTCGAAGTCGCGCACGATACGCTGCATCCGTTTTTGGTAAATACTGTTAATGCGCAAATCAAAGTTTTGGGAACGAAGTTTAGCATTTGGGCGCGGCAGGAAGAAACCCGCGTCATCGTGCGCGAAGGTCGCGTGGCGCTGCGCGATGAAAAAGCGCCGAACCTTGCAGTTGAATTAACGGCGAATCAAATGAGCGTGCGACGCAAACAGGAAGCGCCCGAGCCGCCGCGCGCGATCGATGCAGGACATGCGTTAGGATGGTTGGAGGGGCGTTTGGTTTTCGATCAAGCTTCGCTGGCTGAAGTTGTGGAAGAGTTGCAGCGCGTGTACAACGTAAAGATCGAGTTGGCGCATCCCCGGCTTGCGCAAAATACAATAACCGGCTCATTCAATCGCAAGCCAGTCGAATCCGTGCTCGCCTCTATTTGTCTCACCTTGAATTTGCAGCATCGGCAGGAAGCCGGGAAGCATATCATTGCAGAGTAGTCGTATTACGGAAAGCTTTTGGGTTGTAGCTCGTCCGCTTTGTGCCAATGTTGTTTCATTTTCACGCTCACCACGATGCTTGTCGGTAAGCGGACCGAGCCAACCGCACTTCATTTTGCCCGCGCCGCGGCAATCCAATTCAATACTTCGCGCACACGCGCGCTCATTGCGCTAAAGTCACCGGATTGCAGCAACTCTTTGCTGATGAGATTGCTGCCCATGCCCAAACAAGCCGCGCCGGCTTTGATCCAAGCGTGCACACTTTCCTGCGTCGCCTCTACGCCGCCGGTGGGCATGATGCGCGTCCACGGCATTGGTCCGAGCACGGCTTTCACAAACGCCGGCCCTCCGACTTGCGCTCCCGGAAAAATCTTCACGATCTCCACGCCCCATTCTTCCGCTTCCGAAATTTCGCTCACACTCCCACAGCCCGGCGAATAAGCAATCTTGCGGCGATTGCAAAGCTTCGCGACTTCGATATTCAAGACCGGCCCAACGACGAAATTCGCGCCGTGCGCAATGAAGAGCGCGGCAGTGGGCGCATCGACAATCGAGCCGACGCCGAGGATGAGTTCGGGAAATTGCGCAGCGCTATATTCAGCCAATTGCGCGAACACCGGCAAGGCGCGCTCGCCGCGATTCGTGAACTCCAACATGCGCGCGCCGCCTTCATAACACGCCGCGACAATCTTCTGCGCCACTTCAATATCGCCTTCATAGAACACCGGCACCAATCCGCCTTCAAGCATGGTGCGCAAAACAGTCAGACGATCAAAACGAGCCATGTTATTTCCATTCATTTTCAGCGACACGCCCTTCTCTCAGCTTGATATTCCGAAATGAAACTTCATCGCCGTGATCTTGCAAAAGAATGTGTCCTTCCGCCGCTTCGCCGAAGTTGGGCCAGACCGCATATTTGCTGCGCGCGACCAATGCTCGCCACATCTGCGTGCCGCGCTCATATGCAACGACCTTGATGCCGTTTAAAAAATGCTGCACATGATTTCCGGCAACGACGATCTTCGCGCGATTCCATTCATATTGGTTGACGCGCTTGCTCACGCTTTCATTCGGCGCATAAAGCTTAGCTTCCGCGGGAATCAAATCATACAGCGAAGCGAGTGTGCGATTGCCATTCGCACCGAGCTTCGCATCGGGATGATGTTCGTCGTCGAGCAATTGATACTCGCAACCGATGGCCGAGCCTTCGCCTTTGTTCAACTCCGTATCAACGAAATACTTGATGCCGCTGTTCGCGCCTTTGGTTAATTTGAAATCAACTTCGAGTTCGAAGTTTTTATACTTTGCTACAGTCACAATATCGCCGCCTTGCGTGGATTCGCCGCCGGTTCCTTTCAAAACCGTGAGCACGCCGCTTTCAATCTTCCAACCTTTCTGTGGGAAATGCTCGAGCCTTGCCCCGCGCCAGCCTTGCGTGGTTTTGCCGTCCCATAACAGTTGCCAGCCCTCACTCTTTTCGCGCGCGGTCAATTGATTGGTGAGATAACTAATCTGTGGTATATCGTGTGATTGCGGCGACTGCGCTGCCGCGAGGTTCGTCGTTCTAATTTTTAAGTTGCGAAAGCGCACAGTCTTGCCAGCCTTGGAAGAATCATTGCCGATGCTGTGAACTTGCAGCGCAATAAAACCGCTCGCCGTCAAATCATCAACAATATCCGCCGTCGCAACGCCGTTCAACCACACGCGAATGTTGTTGCCGAGCGCTTCAACGCGAAAATGATTCCATGCTTCCGGTTTATATGCAGTTTTCGCGGCGGGATTGCATTCGAGATTGTAGAGCCAGCCGCGGCGCGCTTCATCATAAATGCCGCCGCTCCACGCACGCGGCGAAGCCTCCAACTCGATTTGATAACCGTGCACGCGACCGTTTTGATATTCAGGCAAACTCAAGCTGCGAATCTGCACGCCGGAGTTAAGCTCGCGCTCCATCCACGTTTCGTATTCGAGAATGAAATCACCATATACTTTTTCCGTTGCCAAAAAAGTATTCGGCGTGTTCAGCTTGCTCACGCCGACGATCGCGCCGCCTTCGACTTTGAACTCAGCGCTGCCGTTCAACACGCGCCAGCCGCGCAGATTTTTCCCGTTGAAAAGAAGCTGCCATGCATCGTTGTTTTGCGCATACAAAGAAATAAAGAAAGCAAAATGCAGCAGCGTTTGCCTGATCATTGCGCGCTCGCTTGTCTTTTGAAACGGCGCGATATGCTTTCATCGCTTCGTGCATATTCGCGCTCACGATTTCAGTCACACCGGAAATTTGTTTGATCTTCGCCAGTGTCACGGGATCTTCAACGCCGTACCACCGAAAGGTCATTTACATAAAATGTCTTACTCTTTGGGCAAAGGCGGCGGGCCTGCGGGGATGTATGGTTGATAGACCTGACCCTGCGTTTGTTTATCAAACTCGCTGCGAATGGCCGCGCGGGTTTTCTCATTTTCAAATAAATCGATCATTGTCGTTGCCAAGATTTTCGCAGCGTGCATCATGCCCTTGTGCCCAATCGACATGCCGCCGCACGCAACCACAGGCCACGCATGCCACGGCGCGCCTTCCGCAGCGGTGGTCACGGAAACGTGCAACGTCGGCACGACCCAACTCACATCTGCAACATCGGTGGAGCCGCCGGGTGGATCGGGCTTCGGCTCTTCGAGCGGATGCACCGCGCCATTCAAGCCTTTTTCTTCAACGCTCGTGGCGCGTTGAATCGCGCGCGCGAAACTTTGTTCCTCGCTGGTGTATTGAATCGGGCCGAGCCACGCGAGGTTTTCTTGCAGCAACTTTGCGCCGGTCATATTCACGAGCATTTCATAGCTGCCCGTTTGAATGGTGAGGAGCGATTCGACGCCGGCCATGAGGCCCGCACCTTCGGCGATTTTGCGCACGCGCACCATCACTTCTTCCACGCCGGTTCGCTTCGAATCACGCACCCAACACCAAACCTTCGCATACTCCGGCACAACATTCGGCACGTCGCCGCCATTGACAATCGTGTAGTGCATGCGCACCGAAGGCCGCACATGCTCGCGCAAAAGGTTCATGCCATGCGTGAAAAGTTCGAGGCCATCCACTGCGCTGCGGCCATTCCACGGATCAAATGCCGCGTGCGCGGCTTTGCCTTTGAACTCGACGATGAAGTCGATCATCGCCTGCGAACTTTGCACGTCGGCGCGCGTTTTTTCATCGGGATGCCACGCGAGGCACACGTCGAGATCACGGAACAAACCTTCGCGCGCCATATAAATTTTCCCGCCCACGGATTCTTCCGCAGGCGTGCCGTAAAAACGAATCGTGCCTTGCAGTTTGCCGCTCGCGATCAACTCTTTGATTGCGAGCGCTGCGCCCAAGCTTGCAACGCCGAAAAGATTGTGACCGCAGCCATGCCCGGCTGCGCCGACTTCATGTGCTTCTTTCGTAGGTTGTGCCTTTTGTGAGATGCCCGGCAAGGCATCGTACTCTCCGAGTACGCCTATGATGGGCTTGCCCGCACCGAAGCTCGCGACAAACGCCGTCGGCATGCCTGCCACGCCACGCTCGACGGTGAAGCCCTGCTGCTCCGCGTAATCTGCAAGCGCTTTGGCAGAGCGCGTTTCTTTCAGCGCGGTTTCGGCATACGCCCAAATCTCGTCGCTGAGTTTGATCATGGCAGCGCGGTGTCGTTCCAGCGTGTGCAACGCCTCGTTTTTCTTTTTCATGTCAGCACTAGCGAGTGAAGAAAAGCAACACACCGCAGCGAGCAGGCAGAAGCGATGCGAGTGAAGGTAAGAACGCATGAGCCGCCTTTCCAGGGGAAGTTAAAGGTTCATTTGCCGCGAGCAGCACGGCGTTTCTTGGGCGCACGAGCGCTTTTTTCTTTTACCCAAACTTGTTTGCCTTTGAACACGACGGCGAGTTGGCGAATTTTCGTAACGCCGCGGCTTTGCAATTCCGCGGCGTATTTTTTTTCGGCAATCTGTTTGAACGCCGCGGCAAACGCGCGCGCTTTGGTTTCGCGGCGTTTGGTATTCACTTTTTTAAATTCGAGGATGAGGCCGGCTTCGCGCAAATCTTGGGGAATGAGCATCACGTCATAGCGGCCATAACCGGACTCGCGATTGCTTTTCACTTCATAGCGGCCGGCGAGCCACACCAACAAGCCGATGACAAACGCCTGATAGACTTTTTCCGATTCGTCGCCAAAGTCGTGAACGCTGAAACTATTTAGCACCAATTCGGAAAGCAGTGTTTCGAACGTTTCCACGTCGCCGCTGAGAAGAGCATGCAAGAGGGCCTCTAATTTTTCATTGGCCATACGCGCTTCGAACCAACCTTCCACCAAGCGATCATAAAAGTAGCTCACCTCCAGATTGGGAATTTGCAGACGCAGCAATGTTTTCTTGTTGTGCATGCGTTGGCCGACATACTTCAAATATCCGCCGAAGAGCAAAAAGCTCCAGAGCAGGTCGTCTTTCTTTTCGAGGTCGCGAAAGATGATGTTCTCTTCCACCGGTTTCTCAATGGTCGCGCCGTCGAGCAGGCTTTGCATTTCGGATTTCAATTCCGCGCCGCCGCGCGTCAACAATTGTTCGACAATGGCGTTATCGGAGGTGTTGACCCAGTAGGGCTTAAAACCTTCTTGGGATCTGTTTGTAAAGTTTATGATCGACCACGGATTGTAGATTGTTTTGCCGGCGAATTGATAGCCATTATACCAGGCGCTGACTTTTTTATAGTGCTCTTCCAGAGCAAATTCATCCAACATGCGCTTCACCTCGTCTTCCGTCAAACCGAATTTGTCGGAAAAGTTTTGATTGAGCAATGTAAACACACTCAGATTATTCAACCCGGAAAAAATCGATTCTTTCGCCACACGCATGATGCCGGTGAGCACGCCTTTTTCCAAATAGGAGTTGTCTTTCAAGCCGGCGCTGAGAAAGTTGCGCATGAAGCTGACCACTTCGGCATAATAGCCGTTGACATAGCCGGCCTGGATGGGCGTGTCGTACTCGTCGATCAACAAAACCACTTTTTGCTGATAATGCCGATTTAAATATTGCGAGAGATACTTAAGCCCGTCTTCATGCGCGCTTTGCTCCGCGGTGAGTTGAATAATGCGATTACAATAGTCTCGTTCTTCGGCGTCCAACACTGCGCTTTCACGCAAGTATTTGTGGCGCAAAAATTCTTCTTGTAAGAGCCGAAAAATTTTGCCGCGCGCGCTTTCCCAGTCGCGCTCTTTAACGTCTTTAAACGTGAGAAAGATCACGGGATATTGACCCTGTTGGCGCACGTACTCCTCGCCGGCTTGCCAGATTTTCAAATGGCGAAACAAGCGGCTGTTGTCAACCTCCGTCTTCTCAAAAAAATAGCGCATCATCGAAAGGTTGAGCGTCTTGCCGAAGCGTCGCGGGCGGGGAATGAGCAACGCCTGCGCGCCTTGATCCATCAGCTCTTTGAGCAAGAGCGATTTGTCCACGTAATAATAATTGCCCGCGATGACGGTCTTGAAGTCGGAAATGCCCACGGGAAGTTTTTGCATGGCGATGTTCTCCCGAGTGAGAACGTTATGAAGGTTTCAAATTTCGTGAAGTTTGAGCGGCGTTACGTGCAGAGTATAGCAAAATATTCGCGATCATGTAATAAGATTTTTTACAAAAGCAGGGTTGACAAAGAGCAGTTAAATGGCTAATGTCCGCCCTCGTTTTTGTGATTCCATCCTTGCCGGCGCGGTGCATGCGCCATGTACATCCGTGACACGCAGCATTGACGCTTCTTCACCCTTCATCTTTTTTAACCGCGGCAACATTAAACTCCCGCCGCTTCGCGCCCGGCGCTGCCGCAGGCGAAGCGGAATCCTACTCAACTTTTTCACAAAGGAGACGTGCATGCGCAGATTGCAAGCACCGCAATTTCTTGGACGAGCGGCTAGTGCTTTATTACTCGCGCTCTTCGGCTTGGTCATGAGTCAAGAAGCCGCTGTATCGGTTTATCAACAGGCGCAGCGTTATTTTCTCAGCGCGGATCGCATTCACGTGGATGCGCAATCGAACCGGCCAGTATTGGTGGCAGGCCGCCTCGCGGAAAGAATTTATTTGCGCGATGAAAACGACGCTCTCGCATTGCTGCAAACCGTTGCGCCGTTTTATGGCCTGCACCCGGAGCGCGATCAATTTCGCGTGAAAAAGTCTTTTGTCGATGAAGCCGGCGGCGAACATGCGCGCATGCAACATTTGCATCGCGGCGTGCCGGTGTTTGGCTCCGAGGTTTATGCGCACGCGACGATCCAAGGCACAGTGACGATGCTCAACGGACAACTCGTGCATGCGCTCGATCTCGACACGGCGCCGGTTTTGAGTGCAGAGCAAGCAGTGCAAAGCGCATTGCAAAAAATCGGTCCGGCCAAGTATCGGTGGGAAGATGCGGCGCAAGAAGCGCTTCTCCAAGCCACTTACAATGATGCGCAACGCACCTGGAAGCCGCAGCCGGAATTGGTGATTGCGCCGGCGCATGGCGATTTTGCCGGCAATGATTATCGTCTCGCGTGGAAAATGATGATCCCGGTCGATGCGCCGCAGCCTGCGAACTGGGTTTACTTCATCGATGCGCGCTCCGGCGAAGCGATCTTCTTCTTCAACAAAATGCACTCGGTCACCGGCACGGGCACGAGCATCTACAGCGGCACGGTGAATATCGAAACCACTCTCAACGGCTCAACTTATGAGATGTATGATGCCGGCCGCAAAATCAAAACCTATGATGCGAACGACGCCGGCACCCTTCCCGGCACCCTGTTGACCGACAGCGACAATGTGTGGAACGGCACGCGCCAAATCGCGGGCGTGGATGCGCATTGGGGCACGCAATGGGTTTACGATTACTATCTCAACGTGCATGGCCGCAACAGCTTCAACAACGCGGGCGCGCAATTCACGCAAAGCGTGCATGTCAACACGAATTGGGTGAATGCTTCGTGGAACGGTGCGCAAGTGCAATATGGCGATGGCAACGGCGTTGATTCCGACGAGTTGGTCGCGATTGACGTGGCCGCGCACGAATGGACGCACGCGGTGACCGATTATGAATCCGACCTCGTCTATTCCGGCGAGTCCGGCGCATTGAACGAGTCGCTCTCGGATATTTTCGGCGAAGTGATTCAAATCTATGCGAAGGGTTTGAGCACGTGGCAAATCGGCGAAGAGTGCTGGACACCCGGCACTTCCGGCGATGCGCTGCGCAACATGGCGAATCCGAATGTAGAGGGCCAGCCCGACACTTATGGCGGCACGTATTGGATCAACCCGAGCCAATGGTGGAATGACAACGGCGGCGTGCATCGCAACAGCGGCGTTTCAAACTTTGCTTTTTATTTGTTGGTAAATGGCGGCAGCGGCACGAACGACATCGGTAGCGCGTACAACGTCACGGCCATCGGTCTCAACGATGCGCGCGCGATTTTTTATCTGGCGCAAACCACGTATCTCACTTCAAGCTCAAATTTCGCCGCGGCGCGCACGGCCACGGAGAACGCGGCTTCGAGTTTGTATGGCGCGAGCAGCGCGCAAAAGTTGAACGTCTCGCGTGCATGGTATGCGGTCGGCGTCGGTACGAATCCCGATGGCGGCACGGGCGGCGGCGGCAATCTCGCGTTGAACAAAACCGCGACCGGCTCGAGCACAAGCGGCAGCAATGTCGCCGGTCGCGCGGTGGACGGCAGCACGAGCACGTTTTGGCGCAGCGGCTCTTTGAGCAGCACAACGAATGCGTGGTTGCGTGTGGACCTCGGCTCCGCGCAAAGCGTCAATCGCGTGGTCATCAAATGGCGTAGCAGCTATTACGCGAAGCAATACGACATTCAAATCTCCACCGACAACACCACCAGCCCGACGAATTGGACCACGGTGAAAACCGACAACGCGGGCAATGGCGGCACAGACGATTACACTTTCACCGCGGCCTCGGCGCGGCACGTGCGCATCAATATGCGGCAGAACAACACTTCCAGCGAGCGCATCAACGAGTTGGAAGTTTATGGCGGCAGCAGTGCACTTGGCAAAGACACGCCGAGCAGCAATGAGCTTACTCTCGTGCCGACGACGTTGGCTTTAGAACAAAACTATCCCAACCCGTTTAACCCGAGCACGAAGATCAGCTTCAGCCTGCCCGAAGCCGGTCGCGTTTCATTAAAAGTGTTCGATGTGATGGGCGCGGAAGTCGCGACGCTCGTGAATGAAGAGCGTGAAGCCGGCGCGCACAGCGTCAACTTCGCGCCGCAAAACATTCCGAGCGGCGTGTACTTCTACGTCTTGCAAGTCGGCGAAACGAAACTGGTGAAGCGGCTCGTGTTTATGAAGTAGGTTTCACCCAAGCCGTATTTGAGTTGAAAATAAAAAAGGAGCATCCCGCGCAAGCGAGGTGCTCCTTTTTGTTTTAATAAAGAAAACCCGTGGGCACTGGCGCCTCGGGCTTGCGTTCGCATTCGAGGCTAACGCTTTTGATCCAGAAAAAATTTATAGCCGATCAATTTATAAACCAACCGCGCCGCGAAGAAATCTGAAACCGAAGAGCCTTTGAGCGGCATCAACTCCACCACGTCGCAGCCCACTACGTCGCGCTCGGCAAACAAGCGTCGCAGAAAATCGAGCGCCATATACCAACCGAAACCGCCCGGCTCCGGCGTGCCCACGCCCGGCACTTCCGCGGGATTGAAGAAGTCGAGATCGATCGTGAGATAAACACGATCACCGAGGCGATTGAACAATTGATTCTGCCAGTTCGGATCGTTTAGCATTTCGTGCGCATAAAAAATCCACGACGGCGATTTTAAATTTTGCCGCTCGTTTTTGATGCCGCTGCGAATGCCCACGCCGATCAAATTCGCGTGCTCGGTTACGCGCGCCATAGCCGAAGCATGGCTATACGGCGTGCCGTGATACGAATCGCGCAGATCGCTGTGCGCATCAAGCTGCACGACCCACAGGTCACGATAGCGGTCGCGCATCGCACGCACCATAGGCACGGTCACCGTGTGCTCGCCGCCGAGGCCGATGACAAACTTATCGTCCTTTAACAGTTTGGCGCAAGCTTTTTGCATTTTCGCCACGGCTTTGGGCGGGGAAAGGCGCGTGATTGCCGGCGGCTTCACCGTCGCAATGCCGACTTCGCACGGCTCAACGTCAAGCTCTTCATCATAAAACTCTACTTGCTGCGAAGCTTTGATGATCGCAGCCGGGCCGTTCTTCGTGCCCTTGCTGTAAGAGGTCGTGGCTTCATAGGGCAGCGGCAAAACCGCCACGTTTGCGGTGCGATATTCGGAAAGCTCTGATGGCAATCCGAGAAAGTTGTTGGGAGTGGCAGCCATGGTATCGATTGATTTCCTCAGAAAAAAAGATTGATGGATTTGTGGATTGTTGGATTTGTGGATTGATGGATCGAAGGATGGTTGGAGCCCGGTTTTCCATCAATCCCGAACTCCACCAATTCATCAATCCAGAACTCCATCAATCCAATAGAGTTTAGAAATCTGGATTCACCCACCATTGGGCTTTATGATAAACGCCGAAAACTTGACCGGTGAGTTCCCAGCCGTGAAATGGTGTGTTGCGCGATTTGGAATAGGTGCGGCTGCGCTCGACTTTCCATTTTTTGTCGAGCGCGAACAAAGTGAGATTCGCAGGCGCGCCTTCTTTGATTTCCGCTTGCGGCAAATTCAAAATGCGGCGCGGCGCAGTCGTGACTTTCGCAATGGCATCATTGAGCGAAAGTTTTTTTGTATGCACCAATTGCGTGAGAAGCAGGCCCAGCGCGGTTTCCAAGCCGGTGATGCCGAAGGGCGCGGCGGTATATTCCGTTTCTTTCTCTTCGGCAGCATGCGGCGCGTGGTCGGTCGCAATCACCTCGATCGTGTTGTCTTGCAAGCCGGCAATGACCGCGGCAACATCCGCGGGGGAGCGCAACGGCGGATTCATTTTCGTGTTGGTGTCATAACCGCTCACCGCTTCATGCGTGAGAGTGAAATGATGCGGCGTCACTTCGCTGGTCACGCGCAGGCCGCGCTGCCGCGCCTCGCGTACGAGCGCAATCGCGCGCGCGGAGGAAATATGCGCGATGTGAACATGGCAGCCGGTGTATTCCGCGAGCAGAATGTCGCGCGCCACAATGATGTCTTCCGCAACCGTGGGCATGCCGGGCAAGCCGAGTTTGGTTGCCATCACGCCTTCATTCATCGCGCCGCCGACGCACAACGAGCCGTCTTCCGCATGTTCAATGATGGGGCGTTTGAACATGTTCGCATATTCCATTGCGCGACGCGCAAGCTCCGCGGTTGCAATCGCGCAGCCGTCATCGGAAAACGCCACTGCGCCGGCTTCAACTAGTTCGGCCATTTCTGCAAGTTCTTTACCCTCTCGGCCTTTTGTGGCTGCGGCAATCGGATGCACATCAACCATTGTGCGTTCGCCTTGCCGAATGAGGGCTTCAACGATTTCGCGTTTATCCACGGTTGGCGAAGTATTGGGCATGGTGCATACGCCGGTGAAACCGCCTGCAACCGCGGCGGCGCAACCCGTGAGCACGGTCTCTTTATCTTCCCGACCCGGTTCGCGGAAATGCACATGCATATCAAACCACCCCGGCGTGAGCGTCATGCCCGAAGCTTTGACCACTTCGCAGTATTCATGCACGCGCAAATTCGCGCCGATTTTTTGAATGCGGCCGTCGTCGATATAAACGTCGAGCGTCTGGTTTATGTTGAGTCCGGGATCGACGACGTGCGCGCCTTGAATGAGCAAGCGCGGCAGCTTTTGTGTTGTGAGAGTGCGAGGCATGGGAGCGTTTGAGATTTTTTGTTCCCAAACTCTGTTTGGAAACACGGTTGTTTTTGAAACAGAGTTTCTTTAGCAAGTGCGTTCCCAAACGGAGTTTGGGAACGAGAGTACTGACAGAGTAGCGCGCGTGAGGAGGAGCTTATTCACTCCCATTCACGACTTCCAAATCACCGCCGCACTTCAAATAGAGTACGGCCATGCGCACGGCCACGCCGTTGGTCACTTGATCGAGGATCATCGAATACTCGCTGTCGGCAATGTCATTATCCAATTCCACGCCGCGATTGATCGGGCCGGGGTGCATGATGACCACACTCTTCTTCGCCGCTTCCAAACGCGCGCGATTGATGCCGAAGTATGCCGCATACTCGCGCAGCGAAGGAAAGAGGCCGTTGCGTTGTCGCTCGAGTTGGAGCCGGAGCACATTGAGCACGTCGGCCCAACGAATCGCCTCATCGACATTTGTGAAGACTTCCACGTCGTTGCCAAAGGCTTCGCGATGGTCACGCGGCAACAAAGTGCTCGGGCCGCAAATCGCCACGCGCGCGCCCATGGCTTTTAGCCCATGGATATTGCTGCGCGCCACGCGGCTGTGTTGAATATCGCCCACGAGCGCGACTTTGAGACCGTCGAGCTTGCCGAACTTGTCTTTCAGCGTCATCATGTCGAGCAGGGCTTGCGTCGGATGTTCGTGCTGACCGTCACCGGCATTGATGACGCCGGCCTCGATCATGTTGGCCAACATGTGCGGCGTGCCGGCAGATTGATGGCGAATGACGACCATGTCGATCTTCATCGCTTCGATATTGCGAACGGTGTCCTTCAGCGTTTCGCCTTTGGAAACCGAAGAGCCGGAAGTGGTGAAGCTAATCGTATCTGCGGAGAGCCTTTTTTCGGCGAGTTCAAAAGAAATGCGGGTGCGCGTGGAGGATTCGAAAAAGAGATTGACAATAGTTTTACCGCGTAGGGTAGGAACTTTGGGAATGGGGCGGCTTAAAACTTCCTTGAACTGCTGGGCAGTTTTTAGAATAAGGGCAATTTCCTCGCGCCTCGTATTCTCCAAGCCCAGCAAATTTTTTGAGATGACCATTCAGACCCTCACTTTTGGTTCCGTGGTTACGGAGCGTGGACTGATTGGCTGCCGGGCGGTGGTGTCGGAAATTTTTCTGTTTTGTTCATCCGTCTAAAACATCCACAAGATCCACACCGTCCACGCCATCAACGCTTGCCAATTTCACTCGAACTTCCTCGCCCGGCGTCGTCACCACTTCTTTGCCAACATAATCCGCGCGAATCGGTAACTCCCGATGTCCCCGATCGATAATGACCAGCAGTTGGATTTTGGCAGGCCGACCAAAATCCATCAGCGCATCAAGCGCCGCGCGAATCGTGCGCCCGGTGTAAAGGACATCATCGACCAGAATGACTACTTTGCCCTCGAGATTGAACGGAATCTCCGTCATTTGCACCCGTGATTGCTTCATCCGCCGCATCATGCCGCGCTGATTGTAAGACAGATCATCGCGGTACAGCGTCACATCCAACGTACCCAATGGAATTCTGCGCTCTTCAATTTGCTCAATTTTTTCGCTCAAGCGTTGGGCCACGTGGACACCGCGCGTACGTATCCCAACCATGACTAGGTTATCAATGCCACGGTTCTTTTCGACGATTTCATTGGCCAAGCGCGACAGGGTGCGATTCAGCCCTGGCGCGTTCATAATCTCGGCTTTAAATCTAACAGGGGAGGCCGTCATGCTGGAGGAGAACGACAAAGTTGGATAACGGTTCACGGCGCTACGCGTTTTGCTTTGAGCAATAAAAAAGCCTTTCCCTGCGCCTCGGTAAAGAGGCATAATCTGAGACACAGAAAAAGGCTTGAGGTGGTTTCGCATAAGCGCGGCCATAATACATTTTTTTTGCAATTGTGTCAAGTTGAAATTCGAAAGCCGCAGAAAAACTGTATAGCCAAGCAGCCATTTGCAAGCGTCCGTATGTCTCGTTCGCGTTGTCTTGCCTAGCAGCGGCACAATCGCGTTTCGCAAAATCGTAATCCTGTCAGCGCATAATCACAAATCGGAATTTCGAAAACATAAGCGGAAGAACAAACGCATCGCGCCTGTGCCCGACGACCTTCAGAAAAACAGCAACGCAAACATGAAGAGCCTCGGTTCACGCTCTTGGCGCACGCTTTGTATTCTCACTGGAGACTTGTGGCTGCGCCAGGTTGCATTCAACAAAACCGTTTGTCTAAAAAACGTCATCGCCTCATGCTTGCACATTTTCTTAAAACAGTTTTTGCCGTTGCGTTCATCCCCAACTTTTTGGCTGCCGCTAATTTGATGTGGAGTGCGAATGCCGAACGTGATCTCGCGGGTTATAAAATCTATATCGGCGACAAATCCCAGCAGTATAGCACGGTGATCAGCGTGGGGAAGCGCACGCAGTATAACTTGGATCATCTGCCGCGCAACAAAACGCATTATCTCGCCGTGACAGCATACGACATCAGCGGCAACGAAAGTCCGCTCTCGCAGGAAGTCATTCTGCCCGCAACTACGGGCGGAGGTGAAACGCCTACGGGCACTGAGAGCACTTTGGAGCGCACTTACAATTTTCCCAATCCTTTTCGCGCCGGAAACGAGCCGACGACGATCCGTTACTTTCTCGCCGAAGCCGCGCGCGTGAGCATTCGGATCTATGATGTGAAAGGCATTTTAATCAAGACGCTGCTGGATAAAGCGCAACGCAACGCCGGCGAAAACCTCGGCGATACGTGGGATGGCACCGACGC
The DNA here is from genome assembly GCA_041918175.1 of bacterium. Lineage (GTDB taxonomy): Bacteria > Zhuqueibacterota > Zhuqueibacteria > Zhuqueibacterales > Zhuqueibacteraceae > JABWAN01. The sequence continues at coordinate 13,943 of JAYRWE010000112.1, read as the reverse complement.
GAATGGTATTACCGTTTCACCCGGGCTTTATTTTGTCGAAGTGCAAACGCAAGAGCACAAAGCCATCATCAAGCTAGTTGTAAGCCCCTGACGCAATTGCAGCCCGCGAAACACGCGCAGCACACGAAAAGCTTGAGTGTGTTTGGTGGGCAGAAAACTCTATCTTCACATGGCAAAAAGATCTTCTTCTATGCGCTTTAAAATTTCATATAGATCACTTGTCGTTCTTAGCGTTGCGGCGCTTTTATGTACGCCGTCAAAGAATTTCGCGCAAAGCCTCGGCAATGCTGGAGCTTTTATGCGCATTGGCATTGGCGCGCGCGCCGGCAGTATGGGCGATGCCTACGTTGCCGCGGCGAGCGGACCGGAGGCCATCTATTGGAACCCCGCGGCGTTATCGCTTGCACCAACATGGCATGTTGCGCTCACCCAGCGGCGCTATAGCTTTGATCGCAATTTCACTTTCGCGGGCGCAACGCTGCCGCTCGGCGCAAGCCAAGCTCTTGGCCTCGGCTGGACCGGCTTTCGTGTGAGCAATATCGAAGCGCGGCAAGGCAACACCGCAAATCCCGACGCTCTTTTTGCGGATAGTGAAAACGCACTCGCATTGATGTGGGGCTATCGCATCAATGATTGGTTGGCGCTCGGCGCGGGCGGAAAGTTTGTGCATCAAAATTTGTTTAATGAAAGCGCGACCGGCTACTCCGGTTCGCTCGGGCTTTTAGCGAGACTTTCACCCATGCTTTCTCTCGGCGCGCAATGGCAGGACTTTATTTCCAACTATCGCTGGAGCAGCGGGCGCAAAGAACGCTTCCCGCATACGCTCATGCTCGGCATGGCCATGCAAATCACGCCGCGCTCATTGATCACGCTCGATTATCATCGCACCACCGCGCAAGCAAGCGCCGCGCAGAATGAAAACGCCTTTCGCTTCGGCACGGAATTTCGCGCATTTGCCGCCATGCCGCTGCGCTTGGGATATTCACAAAATGCGCTCGCGCTCGGCCTCGGCTTTGAAGCCCCTCTCGCCGGCACCCTCATGAAATTGGATTATAATTTTTCCGCGCAGGACGGCCTCAATCAAGAAGGGCACGCACTCTCGGTCGGTTTCGAATTTGGACGCATCAAACGGGATGATCGCACAGATTCGGATCGTGACTTCGCGCGAATGGATAAACAATCCGCGCTTTTTATTCTCACCAAAGCGGACACGGTCTCGGCAATCAATAGCAAAGCCTCGAATCGGCCGTTTGAAAATAGCGAAATGGTTTTTATCACGGCCTCGGTCAGCAAATCTATTGTCTACGCCGCACCGAAAATTTCTGCCAAGCGCATTGGCTTATTGCGCGTCGATACGCGCTATGAAGTCGCACGCCAAAAAAGTGGCTGGTATCAAATCAAACTCGCGGGAAAAAAGATGGGGTGGGTTAAGAAAGAGCATGTGGCGCAAATCATGGCGAGCAAGAAGTCGTAGCGCGGGATTCACCCCATTGGCGCGAGACAAAACGATTTATAAGCAAAGAAAGAAAAATGGAGGACGGAGAAATAGGGGAGCGCTCATGCGGAAGGATAAATTTTTCTGAGCTTTTCGAGTTTACAAAGTTGGGTTTCTGGACGGGGACGAAGCACGTTTGCTTTCTCAGTCTGCCAGCTCTCTTAAAAATCCCGTGCTCTGCGCTTGCACTTCGAACACGTTGCTGCGTTGTTCTTTGCCCGGCATGCGCGCTGCAAATGCGCGCGAGATGGGAAAGCGCTCGCGGATCACGCCGAAGATCGGTTCGGAAACCAAAATATTCGCTTTCGCGGAAGCGGTCAAAGCAAGCAAGCGTTCTACGATTTGGCGCGCTTCGCCAAACACCACCCACTGCGGTTGCGGCAATTTTCCAATTTGCCCCAAGCCCGCCTCGCCAACATGAATGCCGATTCCGACCTGCAACTCTACGTCTAAATGCCGCGCGGCGTATTCGCACAATTCTTTGCATGCTGTGCTCAACCGCCGCGCCGCGCCCATCGCACTTGCGATTGCGGCTTCGAGATTATCCTCCACCCCAAACACGGCAAAGACAACGGCATTGCTAGCCTCGCATAATGTTCCGCCATGTTCTTGCAAGAGCACCTCATACTTGGTGCGAAACTCATGCAGCACGCGCACGCAATCATAAGCCACACTCTTCTCAGCGAGCGTTTCGAATCCGTGCAAACACGCGTGAAAATGCACCAGTGGCCGTTGCGTTCCCGGCATAACCGGCGAGGTGGAGGCAAAGTCGGACATAGAGTTTTCCATTTCTGCTTCGTCGCGAAATAAAATGTGGACGCGCATTGGCCCGAGAATCTTAGTGGAACAGGCCAAGCGTATGGGCGCCTGCAATTGATGCGCTGCCAAAATTTGCGCCTCCGCCTCTTCCAGCGGCGAACAGTTTTGCTCGCCGCCGAGTATCCAAACTTTACAATTGGGACACGCACCGTGCTCGCCGCGATAAATGCCGACGCGCTTCGCCGCCTCGAAAATCGTTATGCCGGTCTCCACCTCAAACCGGCCGGTTTTATGAAAAATGACACTCGTTTGCACCGCTGCTCCACTGTTTTGACGATTGCAGAAATGTACCGGCAATCGCTTTGAATGCAGCAGCGCAACGCCCATGCGGCAAGAATTTTTTATAACAAATAAAAAAGCCGGCGGCACATGCACACCGGCTTGCAATGGGTTCCAATAAAAACACGAACACGCGAAAAACCTGTTCGTGCTTTTCGCGTGTTCGTCGGCAGAAACTTGTTACGGAAAAAAGTTACCGTCCTTTACGAAGCGCGATATTGCCTGCGCTGGTTTTCAGCGTAATCAAATCGCCGCCGCCGTTAATCTCGCCTTCGCCGCGAATGTACTCCGCGGAGCGTCGCTCGCCTTGGCCGCGCTCGATTTTCAACGGGAAGTCCGAAGAAATGTCGTAGCGTTCGCGCGCGCCCCATTTGCCTTCGAGATAAATCTCCGCGAAAATTTTCGCGGGCAATTTTTCGGGAATCGTCAGCTCAAGATCGCCGCCGCTGCTGCTCAAACTGATGATGTGCGGCTTTTTGAAATCCACGAGCGTCACCTCGACTTCGACATTGCCGCCCGAAGTGGCCGCGTCCAAGCTCGCCATGAGACTGCGCACGATCACATCGCCGCCGGAAGTTTTCAAGCGGCTCGCTGCGTGCAAACGCTCCGCACGAATATCGCCCCCGGAAGTCGCCGCTTCCAATGTGCCTTTGATATCGCGCAGGATCAAATCCCCACCGGAAGTGGAAACGTCAACGCTGCCGCTCGTGTTTTCCACCTGCACGTCGCCGCCCGAAGTGCTCGCCATCACATTGCCAGCGACCTCGAAAATTTCAATATTGCCGCCGCTCGTGCGCAACGTCACTTCTTTATCCGCAGAGCGCAACGTGATGTTGCCGCCCGAAGTCGTGGCGTCGAGCAAGCCTTTGATTCTTTCCAATTCCAAATCGCCGCCCGAAGTTTTCACGCTCACCGTGCCTTCGGCGTCGCGCACGACCACATCGCCGCCCGAAGTTTTCGCATTGACCGTTCCACCCGTGCTTAACAGTTCAATATCGCCGCCCGAAGTGCGCAACGAGGTATTCCCTTTCACGCGATCAATCGAAATGTCGCCGCCGCTCGTGCTGATATCGAGGATGAAGCTCGCAGGCACAGTAATATTGAACCGCGACTCGACCGAACGCCGCGGGCGCGTGCGACCATCGACCGTAATGCGATTGCCCGCTTGTGTATATGATTCGAGACATGCTTCGCGCACACGCTTCGCTTCTTCCTCGGTAAAAACTTCGATGTACACCGTCTCAACAATTTCAACCGTTGCACTCGTTCCGGCTTTGACGGTCACATCGCCGCTGATCTCGCGCATTTCCAAAGTGCCGGCCGCGCCCGCGTTGAAAAACTTCTTAATGTCCGTCGCATACCCTCGATTCTCGCGCCGCAACTCTTGCGCAAGACTCGTTTGCGAAACGCACAGCACAAGAGCAATTGCGCATAACGCCACAGCAAAAAACCGTTTTGATTTCATGACGAATCTCCAGTTCTGTGAGTAAATGATTTTCTTCTTATGAAAACGCTCGTCGTTGCGCCGCATGGGCACAAACTTTCAAACTTGGTAATGCACAAGTACAATCCCTCAAGCGATTTTTATGGCCCGTCGCTGCTCCACCGAGGGTTCCTCGTTGCTTGTTTACCTGACTTTTATCTCTTCAAGCTAGGTGACTTCAAAGCACTGGCCTCCCGCGGCCTAAGGCATATTTTCAAACGAGGATTCTACAATGCCGAAGCATTCTTGTTCACGTGACCAACATCCTCCTATTGCACCTTCCCACTGCTCACGTTCTGCAACATACGCCCGGCTTCGCGGCGAATGTATTCGTTGGTGTCGTTGGTTGCCGCCTCCAGCGCTTCGATTTTTTCCTCATTGAAACGCGTATTGCTCAAAACCTCCAACGCTTGAATGCGCACACCGGAATTTTCATCATTCAACAATACTCGAAGCAACGCTTGCTTCACCCGTTCGATACTCACCGCGTTTTTAAGCACCTGCACGGCTTTGATGCGCACACCGGCATTCGTATCCTCAGCGAGCAGTTGGAGCAACGCATCTAACAAATCGTCATCCGGCTTTACCTCGGTGTCGGCAGCTTCGCTCATCGCACGCACGGCACGCAAACGCAAGCCCGGCGATTCTGCTTCACGCATGGCATGCGCCAAAACTTGCCGGACGATCGGATCTTCCGTAGTACCGCGCCATGACACTTCATTCACTGTGCTAAATTCGATTTCGATTTGATTCGTGTTTTGATCAAAACGAATCTTCTGCACATTTGCCAAACGCGGTGCAAATACCGATTGTGGCGTGGTGATCGGCTGCTGCGCGAGCAAAAGCTGCGTGAGATCGGTCGCGATTGGCTTTGCAACTTGCTCGGTGCGCGCAAAAAATTGCCGCCCCAATAAAACGCCGCAAAGCAACATGGCGAGCGCAAAGCCGAGCTGAAAGAGCGGTCGGCCATTGCCCAGCCAACGCTCCCGAAAAGAGTGCAGCCACGAAGGCTTGTTTTGTATTTCCCGGAGGTCTTCGAAGAGTTGCTCGCGCAAGCGTTGCAGCGTGTGTGTCTCCGGCTCGTAGCGGCTTGCCGTTTCCACTTTGCGATGCAGCGCTCGAATCGCTTCAAGCTCGGCACGCGCCTCGGCGTCGGTGCGTAGCCACTCTTCAATTTGCCGGCGTTCTTGCACCGTTAATTCGTCGCTGTCAAAAAGGGGCAGCAACTCGCGCAAATGCTTTTGTTCATTCATAGCGTGGGAAAGTTTGTCGTGAGACCCGCAGGCATTATTCCTGCGTGACGTTTAAATTTCTTCATGCAACCCAACTGATGTGGCTCACGCCCAATCATCTTCGTGATACGCACGCAACTTCTTTTGCAAATGTTGGGTCGCCCGAAAGAGATAGTTTTTGACCGTGCCCTCGGCCGTGTCTAAAATCTTCGCAATGTCTTGCAGTTTGTGGCCGTGAAAATGGCGCAGCACGAACACGGCGCGTTGCTTTTCTGAAAGCGCAGCAATGCCGTCGTTGATCAGCTCGCCCAATTCACGATTAAGCAACTCGCGCTCCGGGTCCAGGCGCTCCGTTTGAAATTGTGTCGCGGCCTCGTCCTCGGTTTCATAGGCCCGCTGCTCATGCGTCACGCGCCGCGTGCGGCTCTTGCGATAATTGATGCAGTGATTGACCACAATGCGATGGAGCCACGTGGAAAACGCGCTCTCAAAACGAAACGAAGACAGCTTGCGATAGACATTAATAAACACTTCTTGATACACGTCTTCCGCATCGCCGTGATCGTTGAGCAGTTGATAGGCAAGCTGCAGCACGCGCCGGTCGTGCAGCGCCACGAGTTGGGCAAAAGCAATGGCATTGCCGGCTTGCGCCTGTCGAATGAGTCGAGCTTCGCGTTCTTCCATGGATTCTTTTCAAAACACTGCGCGACCGTTGTCGCTTTTCGATTATGCTCAAACGGTGTTTAGGACGTTTCGCAGCAATAGACAGCCGCGCGCAAAAAAGGTTTGCACCGTGAAAGGAGATTTTGTTTATTGAGAATGATGCAGGAAAACCAATCGAAACGCAAGACCTTTGTCGCCATTGCCGGCAACATCGGCGTCGGCAAAACCACGCTCACGCGCATTTTGATGGAACGCCATCAATGGCAGGGCTATTTGGAAAAGGAAGTCCACAATCCTTATCTCGCGGACTTCTATGGCGACATGAAACGCTGGGCGTTTCATTCGCAGCTCTTCTTTTTAAAAGAGCGGCTCAAGGATCATTTGCGCATTCAACAAAGCGCCGTGACCTGCGTGCAGGATCGCACGATCTATGAAGACGCGGAAATTTTCGCGCGCAACTTGTTCGAGCGCGACATGATGGAAGAGCGCGATTATGCCTGCTATAACGATTTCTATCAAGCCATTGCCGCGGCGCTGCGCCCGCCCGATCTCATCGTTTATCTCCGCGCTTCCATTTGGACGTTGATTAGCCGCATTCGCAGCCGCGGCCGCGATTATGAACAAAACATCGATAAAGAATATTTGGCGCAACTCAACATCGGCTATGAACGCTGGGCCAAACGCATGAGGTCGGAGCATCGCGTGCTGGTGATCGACACCGACGACAACAATGTGCATCACGATGAAGCTTGGCTCAATGAAATAGTCGCCCAAATTCTCGCAGCACTTCGCTAGGCATTGCCCCGAATTTTTAGAAAAAAAATGACGCGGGTGGAAGGCGAATTGCCTGCGGGCGCACACGAAAGGAGCTTGCTTGCCGGCGGGCTTGCACGCGGCATGTACTTTTATCGCTTGCAGGTAGGAGGAAAAGTAGCGAGCCGGAAATTGTTGGTGGAATGATATGCTTGTTGCGGTTCAGTTGGTGAGTCATGCCCGCGAAAGCGCACCAGCGTCAACCCAACGTGCGAAGCGCGTGAAGAAATCCCATCTTGAAGGGTATTTCAGAGGGTTGAGTTAACCAGCGGCACCAAAGTGTGGGCGCGCTTTGGTGGTGGCGTCCGCTGTTTACTTGCGAGTCTTCAGCAAGAGGCGTTCTTGCAGGGCCTTGGCAACAGCTTGGCTTTTGGAATGAACATGCAATTTTTCATAAATGTTGCGCAAGTGCGCACGCACGGTGAATGGGCTGAGAAATAATTTCTCCGCAATCTGTTTGTGGTCAGCGCCGCGCGTGAGCAATTCCAAAACTTCCAATTCGCGTTCGGATAAATTATAATCCGCTTGTGCCGGGGGCACGTGTTTTTTGAATAGCTCTAAAACTTTGCGTGCGATATGCGGCGACATCGGTGACGCGCCGGCCGCGGCCTGCTCCACTGCTTCGAGCAATTGTTGGGGCATAGCCGGTTTGGTGAGATAGCCGCTCGCGCCCGCGCAGATTGCTTGAAAAACGTTTTCATCATCTTCGAATACCGACAAAATGATCACCTGGGCATGCGGGAATTGGCGTTTCAGCAGCGTCGTGGCTGCAATGCCCGACATGCCGGGCAAGCCGATGTCCATCAAAACGACGTCGGGCTTAAGCTCGCGAAGGTCTTCGAGCAATTCTTCTGCGTTTTCATATTCGCCGACGATTTTGCAATTCGGCGCGGCTTTGAGAATGTAGGAAGTGCCGACACGCAAGTTCGGATTATCTTCAACGAGGGCAACGGCAATGGGCATAGGGTGCGCCTTTTCAGCGGGGACATGATAATTTTTCAATGAACAAAATTAAAGCTTCCCGCCTCAAAAACAATAGTCCGTTTGCGCTATTTCTTCTGGAGCAAGCCCACCAGCTCACAGTGCGCCGTGTGCGGAAACATGTCCACGGGCTGCACTTTTGCCAAAACATAATTTTGATGACAGAGCACTTTCACGTCGCGCGCGAACGTGGCGGGATTGCATGAGACATACACGATGCGTTCCGGTCCGAGTTCGAGCATTTTGAGCAACACCTTCGGATGCATGCCCGCGCGCGGCGGATCGGCAATGATCACTTCCGGCCGGCCCCAACGTTTGATCAAGTCCGGCACGCGCGCAATTTCATCTTTCAAATCGCCGTGCACGAAATGGCAATTGGCAATGTTATTCAAACTGCAATTCACCCCCGCGTCGCGAATCGCTTCGGGCACGATTTCAAAGCCGACGACTTGCTTGGCATGTTGCGCAATGAAGATGGCGATGGTGCCGGCGCCGCAATAGAGATCGTAAACGTTTTCCGCGCCAGTCAAACCGGCAAACTCTCCGGCAACGCGGTAAAGTTGCTCTGCTCCCAGCGTATTGGTTTGAAAAAAAGAGTTGGCGGAAATTTGAAACACGCAATCCCCGAGGCGCTCGCGCAAATATCCCGCTCCGTGCAGCACGACTTCTTCTTCCCCAAACGCAATTTGTGCTTTACTGCGATTGAGATTGTGCACCACGGTCGTAACGAAGGGAAACTCCGCAACAATCCGCGCGCTCAATTCGGCAACGGCAGCACGCCCCGCATGCGAGTCTGCGGTGACGAAGTTGAGCATGAACTCGCCGGTGCGTTTGCCTTCGCGCATAACGAGAAAACGCCAGAAGCCGCTGTGATCGCGCGTGGTATAGGGCAAGAGACCGGAAGCCTTTGCAAAGTCACGCACACGCTGGAGTATGGCATTGCTCGCTTCAGAAAACAAGTAGCAAGCTTGAATGTCGAGCGTCTTGTCGAAGGTGTTGCGAGCGTGCAAGCCCAAAGCAAAGTTGCGCTCCGCGGTTTGTTGCTCGTCTTTCATCTCCGCGCGCGAGAGCCAGCGCTGCCGCGCAAAGGAAAACTCCATTTTGTTGCGATAAAAAAACTGCTGCGGCGAGCCGAGCACTGGAGCAACTTGCGGCTGCGCGAAGCCGCCGAGATGAATGAGCGTTTCCTCAATCTGTCGCTGTTTGGCTTCGAGTTGTTTTTCATACCCAAAATCTTGCAGCGCGCAACCGCCGCAATCGTGAAAATGCGAACAGCGCGGCGCAACGTAATCCGGCGATTGCCGCAGAACCTCCACGGCCCTGGCTTCACCGTAATCGCGTTTCTTCTTGGTCAGCAAAGCATGTACGCGCTGACCCGGCAATGCCTGCTCGACAAACACCACATATCCATCGAGCCGCGCCAAGCCTTTCGCGCCAAATGCGAGCGACTCGATTTCCAAGTCAATCGTAACGCCTTTTTTTAGGGAGGAAGTCATGAAGTCTCTTTGAACTGAAGCTTGTGTAGAAAAACAAAAAACTTTACTAAACTTTTCAAGCTTAGTAAAGTTCGGTAGCTTGGTGATACAACGCTGCGGCATGCCGCAAGCAAACGTATACACGCCGCAACGCACAAGACATTTACAACGAGCGCACGAGCAGAAGCTTCCGGCGTGCTTCAAACTTTCCGGCTTGCATGCGATAGAAATAAATTCCCGCAGCCACTTGCTTGCCCGCACTGTTGCGCCCGTCCCATTGCACGCGATGGAATCCGGCTTCTTGCGCGCTCTCGGCAAGCGTGCGTACGAGTTGGCCGAGCATGTCATAGATGCGAATCGTAACGCGGCTCGGTTCGGGCAGCGCATAGCGAATCGTGGTGGTGAAATTGTTTTTGCCCGCAGCGAATGGGTTGGGATAATTCTGCTCCAAAGCAAAGGTCTCCGGCAGTGCGCTGTCAACCAGTTCCACGAGCGCAAAAGCCTCACTCGCAAACGTGCCGTCGCCGCGTTGAAATTTGCCGTGCAATTCCACTTCGCTGTTGTCCGCGTGCCGCCATGCTTTGAAATGCATCGGCGCACCGGGCGTGAAACCGCGCGCTTCTTCGTTGCTGATTTCGGCGCGCCATGCGGCAATACCCAATGTGCCGCTCTCCGGCCATACGCCCGCGCCCACCAATTCGCCTTCGTGCGTGAAGAGACCAATCTCATCTCCCGCCTGCAAACTTGCGCCTTGCACCATCGCCCCCTGCACCAGAACGATATAGTTTTCGCTCCCACGTTGCATGGCTTTGAAATGCAGCGTCGCAGGATTGGAAGTAACGCGCGCACGCGCGACGGCTTTCGGTTGCGCGCTCGGCAAACCGCCGAGCGGATAGACCAACGTGTCCGCGGCGCTCAAATAAACTTTATAACCTTCACCCGGCTGCATGTCGCCAATCGTGTTTATATTGCCGATGCTCGGAATATAAAACCCGCCGACATCATTCTTCGCGATCACGAGGCGATCATAAATCGAAAACAACGCAAGCGGCGCGAGAATACGATTCGCCGGCAAAAAGCTGATGAAATTCCAACCGGCTTGCAACGGCATCGGCGTGAACGGCGGCACTTCTTCACCCGTGAGCGCGAGTGAGTCCGCGGCCTCGAGGTACACACTGTAGCCTGCGAGCGGATCGAGGTTTTGAATCGTGTTGAGCACATTGGGAATGAACGCACGGCCCGCCCCGTCTTTCATAATGCGCAATTGCTTAGTGCTCGCCAGCAACTCGGCAACGTCCGTCGAAGCGGGCTGCACATTAAAAGAAATCCAACTCCAATTTGCTTGCAAAGTTTTTTGCCGCGCAAAAGTTGTGTGGGCTTCGAGCCTCGAAATATGCGCCGAGTCCGCAGTGCCATAGCGACCATCGCCGCGCACGTAGGTCGCGTTTGCGGCATAATCGCGATCATTCAAGCTGCTATCCCAAATGCGAAAATACATCGGCTCGCTCGGAAGAAATCCTTCGAGGCCCGGCGTGTTGGGATCATCACCATAAACAATCATGCGGCCGGCTTGATTGCGCCGCCACACGAGCGCGCCCGCCACTTTTCCGCTCGACGTGAACACTCCAATCTCATCGCCGCTCGCGAGCGCTTCGCCGTCGATCGCAGCCGCGTCGATGACAATCGGATACTTCACGCTCGTGGTTTCGGGATCGGGAAAGTGACGCGTCGAATCGTCTAGGGCGAGCACCTCGAGCGTGAGTTGCACGGCCACGCTCGGCTCGTCGAGATCGTTACTATCAATGCGCAACTCCGCGCGATAAGTAGAATCGGATTGCAATCCGCGCGCATTGAAATGCACCGCCAGATCAAGACTGCCGCCGCTCACCAGCGCTCCGACTTTGGGCGCATAGGAAAGCCAACTTGCGGGCCGCTCGATTTGCACGGCGAAATTGTTCTTCACGAACGTGGTATTAAACGCGACCTCCACGCCGTCGCCGCCGTTGTGGTTTTGGATGCCGATAGTGGCAAAGTTATTCGGCGCACCAACTTGCAAATATTGAAAGCGAACATTGCCGCTGGGAAAGAGCAAGAGCTGAAACGTGAATTGCTCGCTGCTGCCCGTGCGCACGACGTTTTGCCATTGTACGATCAAACGCGTGTCGTTGCCATGATAGTACACTGCGCCGGGCCGCGCATCGAGATCATCCCAAAACGGCGCGATCAAATCCGTCACGCTGCCAATGCTCGGAATCGGATTGTTGCTGAAAAAATTTGCCGCGCTCGTGAATGAAATAAAGCCGTTGCTGCACACGCGAAATCGCGTGAACACGGAATCATAAAACGGAAACGCGAAGCCGATATTAAAGAAACCGACATTGTCATCATCGCCGAGGTCGAGAATACGCGTGCCGCTCGCGGAAATATCTTCCCATTGAAACGCCGGACCGCGCGGGTCGTCGCTATCGCGCCATGTATAGCCGAAGTTATCCGGACCGCCGCGGCCCGCAATAACGTCGCGCCCGCGGCGCCAATCAATTTCACCTTTATTAAAAGACGCGGTGTAATACGCCACGGGATATTTCTGCAATGCCTCCGCCGCGGCTTGAAACTCGGGCGGGACGATGCGTAAGTGGTAAAACAAATCGCCCACACCGAGATTGTTGATCGTCACGTGGCGCGTCGCCGCATCGCCTTCAAACAATTTTAAGCTGAACGCCGTGGGTGAGACCTCGATATCCGAAGGCGCAAACACGTCGAGCACGATGTCATCCACAAACCAATCGTCTCGGCCTTGCGCGCCAATATTGCGAAAGCGCACGCGAAAATCGCGATGATACGCGGGCGGCGGCAAAACAACCTCGCGCCGTGTGAACACGGGCAAGCCGCCTTCGCTGCCGAGATGCCGCGCAAGTTCGATCCAATTGTTGAGCGCATCGCGATATTCAATCACCAAATCATCGCCGGGATCAGGCTCTTCGCCCCCGCCGGTTTGCTCGAACTGATAAGTGAGCGACACCGCATTCTCCAACGAAAGATCGAGCGGGCGCGATTGCAATTCACTGCCGCCTTGCAGATTCACCGCGAACGGCCCGCTCGGAATGTTGAGCGCAACATTGTTCACGAGCGTGCCCGAGGCTTGCGGCCACTTGTTCGGATCGAGCGCCGCGGCCGGAAACTCATCCACAAACGGAATTTCACCGGGCGTGATTTCAATCACGCGCACATCGTCGAGATACCAATCATCAAACGGGCCTTGTGTAGCGATATTGCCGAAACGCACGCGAAAGCTGCTATGATAAGCATCGCGCGGCAAGAGCGCGGATTCGGTCGCAAAGTTGAGCATCGTCACGCCCGCGCCGGGCAACGCGAGCAGCGGCAACCACTCGCCGTCCACGTTGTAATACTCCACAAAAAAATCGTCGCCCGCCTCGGGACGATTGCCGTTGCCGCCGCGTTCATATGCGAATTGCAAAACCACGTCCCGCTTGCGGCTCAGATTGATCGCCTGCGAAGCAATAATATCGCCCGAAAGATCGGCGCCATCGAAATTCACCGCGAACGGCGCACTCGATTCATTCACCGCATCGGTGTTCACGAGCGCCGGGCCGGTATTGCTCAACCAGCGCGTGGCGTTGAGTACGTTCGTCGGAAAATTTTCTACAAAAGGAAGATCCGCCGCAAGCCCGAGCGAAGTCGTCGCAATAATCGCCGCGTCGCGCACGCTCGCATCTTTCGTTGAAATCGCATGCACGCGCACCGTATCGCGCACGCCGCGCGCCGCCGTATTCGGCACGTCGATCTGCACCACCAGAGCAAATTGTCCGCCCGCTGCAAGGCCGCTCGTGCTCGTGACTTTTGTGATCGTGTCCGCGGCAAGCACCGTCACCGGCCACGCATTGCCGGAGATCGAAAGTTTGAACGTGTCCGTCTCCGCGCCGAGGTTGGCAACGGTCATCAAATAATAAACCGGATGACCCGCCGCGGCCTCGCGCTGAATCGGCGAAGGCGTGATACGCACACTGCCTTGCGCCGCGAGAGCCGAGTGATTTGGGGGAAATGAAAAAATGACGGAGAGCAAAACAGCGGCAACAGCAAGAGTGCAAATTGCGAGAGCGGAATGTAACATGCCTCGATTGGTTGGCATGGCGGCTCCCTCCTTCCTCGAACCACGTGAGCAACTGAAATACGATTGATCAAACGCGAACCATCATCCACGAGCCACCCACACCCAAAAACCTCATGCCTGCGCGCAAAAAACGCGGGCAATATATGCTGTGAGTTAAAAGAAATGCAAGGCCAATTTTGGAAGGAACGTAATGCCTCAGTTATGTGTAGAGTAGCGCAGGCATCTTGCCCAATGTCACTAACGTTTCAAGTCTGCGTATTTCTTTGAATCTAGAGGACAAATTCACCCCAGAGGACAAACAGCCCTCTTGAATTTTACCGTGATCTTTTTATCAAAGGAGCATGACAACCACTCATGCTCCCGCCAAGCATCCTTATGATGCTGCAACGCTGCTGCCCATTTTTGGCAAGCTGTTGCCTTGTTCCTACATTCAACAATTAATCGATAAAGGTGAAAAAAAGTTTTATCAGCGCATTTTTACGCCTCTGGTTTTGCTCTGGTGTTTAATCTATCAACGACTGAACGCAGACCACACGCAAGACGAAGTTCTCGTTCACGTCAAAAACGGCGGCGC
>JAYRWE010000111.1:0-52655 GCA_041918175.1 bacterium | reverse complement strand
GAAAAGTTTATGACTCAATCAACTTCAAACTCTACGCCCACGAGCGATCTCTCCAAGTTCGAAGGCTTGGCACTCGAAGATGCGGTCGACTTGCTCAAAGCGTACATGTTTCAAAAACGGCGCGCGGATTTCTTAGGCGATGGCGTGCGCGTGTATTTCGATCCGAGCACGACAGAAGTGTTCTTGTTCGATAGCCGCGCGAAGATGGCGAAGCTGGAATATAGCGAGCTCAAACAATGGGCGATGTGCCTGCGCTGCGGCGTGAAGGGTTTTGTGGAGGGAGAAGAGCCGCGCTTTGTGAATGACACGACCTGTGAAAAATGCGCAGACGTTCTTGATGAAACACCACAGCCACTGCGCGCGAGCAAACGCATGTTGTCGCATCAAAAGAGGCACGCATGAAAGTTTACGGCCCCGAGTACAAACCACGCGCACCGAAACCACCGGCCCCGCCCGCGAAGTATCAATGGCCAGCGAACAAGATCACGCCGGAAGACATGGCCATTCTCTACCATCTGCGCACCCGCTCCGGCACGCCGATCAACCGACTCATTCAAGAAGCAATTCGAAAATTCGGCGAGGTGATGGGAGCGCAAGCCACAAGCGCCTCCACCGAACCCGCCACAGAATAGGCACGCCTTTACCATTCCCTCTCACCGCGTTGCAGTTCCCTTCGCAAACGCTTTCACTCTCCGCATACTAAAATTTCGTAGCAATCCCTTTGCACTAATCCGCTCGGACAAAAATGCCCAAGCGCGGACATCGCTGCGATCACACAAGCCAAGACGAATTTGCGTGCAGGCCACATAATGCGCCGAATCGAAAGATGGCTCAGGATTTCATTCTCACCATTTTGTATAGTTATGAGTAGGCGGCCAGCGAGTCTCTATTTCAGCGGAGAAAAATGCGGCTTCCGGCGCCTTTTTTTGTGCCCCAAAAGTCCATTTTAAAATGGTGAAAAAAGGTGAAAATGGTGGCGAGAGATGAGACCGGGAAGCCCAATCGGCTGGCGAATATTTATGCAAAAGCGCCCAGCGCCGCTGTCGAGATCGCCGCGCTGGAAAACCTAAGCTTGCGCCGTGGCCGTTGGTGTGGCAAACCGGCAATTTTATCCACTAAATGCAGTTTTTTCAAGAGGTTCATGATCTGAGCGGCGTCGTTTCAGCGCTGGCGCATCAACCTGCAAGTTCGGACATGAATCTTCGTTTCGCTGAAATTCAATTTCACAAAGGAAGAATGACCGCTGGCGAGACCAACCGACAATTTCGAGCATTAAACGTAGCGTTTTCATGAGGATCCGAGTTTGATCGGCGTCGTTTCGGCGCTTACGAAAAAACACACAGATCGATGAATAATAATTCATATATGTACTATTTCATCCAATCGAAGTGGAGTCATTGTTCATGTCCACACGCAGCGTTTTGAATGTATGTTTCCTACCAAGAGCCTAATCATCAGTCGCGATTTTTCCGTACCTTCAGCAACAGGTTTTAAATATATCGTGAAGGTTTTCTTTGAATAATTATACAATAGACCTTCTGCTGCTCTGGACTGGCAGATCGTCACTTTGCGCCTCAATAATAAAGTTGCCTCGCGTGCAGCGTCCAAACTAAAAAGCGTCGCAAATCTCTGGGAGGACGATAGAGAAGAAAAACCCAAAGCGATTCCGGCTGAAAACTGCCACCCCGCGACGCGAATCCACGCGAGCAAAGCAACGAGGGCCAGTGGTAAACTTTCAGCCGGAATCCGTGGCAGTTTTCAACGGAATATGCACAGACAATCCAAACGAGAAAAGATTCCATTAAAAAACATTGTGCAGTACGGGTTTTCTTCTATGTTCCGGCTGTGGCAACTTCTGTAAGCTGACGATGACGATACTTCTGTACCCATTGCTCTGAGATCGTATCAGCCAGTTTTCTTAGTTGAGGCTTATCAATGGCAAAATCTTCAGGGATGGCGATCTTCAGATATCGGAGAACGCCCAGGATCGTGGCTTCATAGGCAGCTACGAAATCCTCATAAAAAATGTTAAAAGGGTAAATGCCACATTGCGTGAAATATTCCTGCCACGATGCCTCATCTCGGATTATGGTTTGGAGCCAGTATTTGATGGCTTCGAAATCAAATGCTAATTCCTGGTACGGGATGATTGGATCATTAGTGTACAGCTCCCAATGCTGACTCTGCACGGCTTTGTATAAAGAAACCGCCTGCCGAACTTTGTCTCGACGCCTGATCCAGATATAGCGTGGATTTACAAGAAAGGTTGAGATCAACTCATGTGTGCGCAGATCAACATAGCCCTGTATTTGCCGCATCTTATTTACAAAGTCATCAAAATAGGCGTACATAACCTTGGCGCCGAACACACCATTGGGGGTGGTAGCATATTGTAAAACCTTGTCGAGATAGTCAGAATAGGAAGAGGTTTCCCAACGTTGTTGCCATAGTATTTCGTACTCTCGCCAGAAGTATTCTTCCGGCTGGCCAGCGATGCCGGTATTTTTCAATGCTTCGCACAGCAAGGTACTACCGGTGCGATGGGTCGCACAGATTAGATAAGATATGTTAGGTCGCATAGCTTACCGTAGGGCGAAATCAAGTGTTCGGCCAATATTATTACAACAATGCCAAAAGGCATTTATTCGCAAGACCGGCGAAGATTCTCAATAACCGCTAGACCCAGATTATCGTCTTCACGAACACCGGCATCGGCTGTCCACAGTCGGACGACACTATAGCCGGCTTTTTCGATGCGTTGCAGCGCTTGGGGAACAGTGCCGTGAACATATTGAGCATCGTGGATAAGGATTAAACCGCCTTCGCAGACAAGTTGAGTAGCGAATTGAAACTCGGCCCAAACATGTTCCTCGGTATGGATTGAGTCAAGCAGTGCTGCATCATAACGCTCACCTGCCGCCAGAGCGGCAGCCATGCCTTCGAGCGAACCAACTGCGCGGGCCTCAATGCAAGCACTTATCTCGGCAGGCAAAGCTGCCCACAGATCCGCACGCTCAGGATAAACATGCGGGTCAAAGGTGACCACGCGCCCATTGGTGCGATGAACAAGGGCGGAGGCCAAGCAGGCGGTCGAGACCCCACGAGCTGTTCCGGTTTCGAGAACGCGCACGCAACCATTGGAGCGAAATAAATAGTGGAGCAATGCCAACAGAGGAAATGTTGCCGGATCGCGTACTTGAGCAGAGCGCGCATCACTTGTGCCATAAAAAGACCACGTCAGCGCCTTAAGCCCGTAAAGACCAATCCAAGCACGCAGTGCAGTCAAGAACGCAGTGTAGCCATCACCATTCCCTGGACCTACGAGAGGGTCAGGAACGTGAGCAAAAAGGCCTCGCCATTCCGGATATTTACGCCGGCCGGCGCCGCTGAAGTGTAGCACGCGTACAGATTGCCCCCTCCATAATGCGTGAATGTGCCCGTTCTGGCGAGCCATTTGCGCATCCTGCACGTGAAGCTGTACATTATAGATTCCGTCGAGCTCAACACCGCAGCGCAGCCGCGCTAAGGCTTGGTTGAACACAAACTGATTTCTCCACCATACATCATGGCGCGCATCAATCCATTTAATGGCGTGTGGCATAGCGCGAATGACGCCATCCAGTGCCAGCAAAGCGGTGCGGTTTCCTGCGAATATCCCATCATTGACCACCAATGAGTAGCTGGCTTCATGATTTGCCTGATCCAACAACAAATTCAAATCATGGTCATTGCCACCATACGCAGTGCGCAGCGCATGTCCCAAATTGTATAGACCATGACTGTTGCCTTCGCGACAGGCCAGGATACTTTCTTCAGGACAAGCATTAAGTGCGGCGAAAACCGGGCAAAGGTCACCCAAAATCAACATGTCGGCATCGAGACAAAGAAACTGCTGCGCTTCAGCGACGCGCGCCACCGAATAAAGCACAGATTTGCACGTGGGGTTAATGCACGTACGCGGCTGGCAATGTATGAGCGTAGCATTATATTTGGCCGCCAATTGAGCACACCCTGCATTGGAATCAAATCCAAAGACCAAAAGCAAAGCATCCTGACAACCGCCATTTGCGAGAAGGGAGCCAAGCATATCGTCCAACATTGCCTCGAAGCCGGGTGAGACGACGGTGGCGATACAACGTTCCGCACGTGGTAACGAGGTTGGCAACATGATTTCGGCGCGGCCCAGGCAGTCGAGCAGAGTCTGTGCAGGAACATCAATAGCCGTCTCATCCATTTGCGGATCCAGCCAAACGGCATGACAGTATTCCCAGCGACTGGTTTTGACCACCAGTTCCAGGAATTGGGCACCATGAACGTCGGCGCTGAGCGCAAGTGGTGGCTCGCCTGCCACGACATGAGGAGCTTCAGCTACCCGACGTCCATCTGCCAACACAATGAACTCTGCGTGTGAAATGCCAACTGGCACATCGTCATTAAGCGCCACCTGGCAACGGAAACCGGCAAAACGTCCACTGAGATGGAAAAGCAAGCGTGCGGGTGGATGGGTGCTGAAAGCATGCTTATAGGACTGGTTCTGCACCATTACAGACTTGCCTTCGTATCCCAAGCTGCCATGCATGCCTAAATTACCATAGCCGACTTGAGCTTGAAGCTGCTTGTAAGAGTCAAGATACATAGAAATTCTAATTTAATTTCGTTCCCACAGGGCTGACACCCAGTGCTGCAATTTGATAAAACGAAAGTGTAGCAGGAGAAAAGAAGCTCGGCGGTGGTATCCGCTCCCAGCCTGAGGGATCAAGAAAGCGGCCCGGCTCAAACTGCCAAGCCGCGTGCGAGTGACGCACATAAACAAACACACCATCATTGGCGAGACGCACCAGCCGCTTGCCACGGTGCATCACCTGCCGTACAAGTGCCGCGTCCTCCGCCAAATTGGTTTTAGGATAACGCAATCCCTGCTCCCATAATGTTTTGCGATACATCAACGTGCCGCCATGAACGTTGCCAACAAACATGCGATTTTGAAGCTGGGTGCTACTTTTCCAAAACTCGTTATCGGGGATAGTGAGCAAATACAAATTTTCCAAGCCCGTCATATCCGCCTGGCCTGCAATGATTGGTTCCACTTGATAGCTTAATCGCTCCGGTGCGTACCAATCGTCATCATCCCAGTGTGCGATGATCTCACCGCATGCGTGTGCGCAGGCCAAGTTTCGCTTGGTACCAATCGAACGGTGAGAGGGTAGGTGAATATATCGAACCTCCGCTATCCCTTCAAGCAGATCGCCGATAGGGTCGGTGCCGTCATCGACAACCACCAGCTCTTTATTGGGATAATCCTGCTGCAAGAAATAATTCAATGCCAATCGCACAAAATGACGGCGATTATAGGTGGGCATAATGCATGAGACTAAAGGCATTTCGCGGGAAGCTCGCATGTCTCCAATGCTCAGGGTTTGTTGGCTCTGACCTTGCCGATTGCTATTATTGTTTCTCTCAGCAAGAGAAAAATGCCGATAGAACTCCACATCCGTACCAAGCAAAGTGCGGATTTCAGCCACGGGATAGGAGCGCCATTGCTTACCGGGTATGACTCGTGAATTGGTATTGCCAGGGTGAATCAGAATGGCATAAAATGAAGAGTCTTCCAAGACTAACATCTTTTTGGAGGGTATGCTCAAAATGAAGCGCGTGTCTTCGCCGGCGTTCACCTCCGGAAAGGGATGTGCGCGCCAAAACGCTTTCGTGTAGCAAAACGTTCCTCCAGCCAGCCACGCCGGCCCCGCTCGCGGGTAACGATACTGCCAGGCTTGATCCAGGCTGAGATCGTAGAACAACAATGTTGATAGGCCGCAAATGTCCGCTTGCGCGCTGAGCAAGCTTTGCACTTGATAGCTCAGCCGCCAATCAGCCATCCAATCATCATCGTCCCAATGAACGACGATTTCACCTTTTGCCTCCTGGCAGGCAAGATTGCGCTTGGCGCCAACATTGCTTTTGTGTTCTTGACGAAGATAGCGGATGCGAGGATCTTGAGGGACTAAATCTTCGATGGGGTCGTTACCATCATCAATGATGATCAACTCGCGATTCGGATAATCCTGGCGTAGAAAGTACTTAATCGCCTGTGACACAAAATGGCGGCGGTTGTGCGTTGGCATAATGCAGGAAACCAGCGGATGCATTTCGCTTGGCGCTTGATGCTTCTTTTGCCCCGCTATTGGCTCAACCTGAGTATTCGCAACATTCATAACTACCTCGACAATAGATTGGCGCCAATCCACACTTCCAACTGGTCTTG
Source organism: bacterium (assembly GCA_041918175.1). Taxonomy (GTDB): domain Bacteria; phylum Zhuqueibacterota; class Zhuqueibacteria; order Zhuqueibacterales; family Zhuqueibacteraceae; genus JABWAN01. The sequence goes on along the minus strand of JAYRWE010000111.1, from coordinate 46,393 downwards.
ACGTACAGCAACACAGCAAAACCTCCAAGCCGACAATGAATCCAACACGAGAGGTAAATTTTCTTTATACCTCATCTGAGCGATGAAAGCTTGATGATTATTTCGTGAAAATTGATTTTGAGCAGAAATCGCTCAGTTTAGATCAGGATCACTTTTTTATTCCTTTAAGTTTCAGAAAAGCATCATAATTTGCTTGAAATATTGGGTCGCTATAACCCTTGTCAACGATTGGCTTTAGCTCTTTCATGACTTCCAGCCAAAGTTCCTTTGATGCATCGACCTTTATCAAACTCCACCAAACTGCTGCACCCATTCGCTCTTTTAGATCGGTGTTGGCCTTGTTATAAAAATCCAATACTTGTGTTTTTGCTGTTGCTGGAGTAATGAGTCCAGCTTCACCCGTTGGCGGTCTGTATTCGGTTGTTTTGATGTAAGATACAAATATCCCTCTTAACGCAAAGTCTTGTTCTTTTGAGCTGAGGTTTGTGAGAAAATCTATCCCCGTTAGAGTGGCTTCAAGTTCTTCGGGACCAACAACACGCTCTGCGCGCGTGAATGGTTTTAGGTATTCTAACCAGGCTTTTTTGGGGACTGCTTTATCCTTCTTGTAAGACGCCCATACTTTTTTGAATTGACGAACATGAATTAGCTCATGTACGATAACACTCTGCGTAAGTGACCTTGTTTTCAGGATACTGCCGGTGCCAAAAAAAATCCATCGCCAATAATTATCTTCATTGGCTGGTATTTCTTTAGGTCTCGTTTCGGCATCGGTATCGTCACTAAGTTTAAAATCCAAGGCGATATCTTCAGTTTTTGGATTTATTTTTTCAATTCCCTCGGGAAAATTGATATTTGAAGCAGCAAAGACAATTGCCTCTCTATAATATTTAGCGGCATTTCCCAGATCTTTTTTAGCAAGGGCAGATTTTGCTTTTTCAACAATGGTATCCCATTCCGATGTTTCGGATTTTGCTCTTTCGCTTTCTTCTTTTTGAATTAGAAAAGTATTTCCATTCTGTTGGACAAAATGCATTAACTCATGCGCCAGCAGTCTTCTCCCTTCCGTAGTCTGTGGTGCGTATTGCCCTGACCCGAATGCGACATTGTGCCCAACGGTGAAGGCCTTGGCATTGACTGCCGCGGCCGTCTCGGCAGCATCTCTATCGGTGTGAACGCGTACCTGACTGAAATCATGCCCGAACCGTGGCTCAAAAAAGGCGCGTTCAGAGCTTGGCAAAGGTTTGCCGCCACCGCGCAAGCTGTGGATTTGAGACTGCACACGAGGAGAAACGTGCGGAGCGTTGCCACCAGCGGCTTTGGCCTTGAGCGCATCTTTCTCTTCTTCTTTTTTCAGAGGAATTCGTTGCACTTCTTTTTTTTCTTCTTCCTGCGGCTGGCGGCTTAATTTCTCCTCTTCATCTTCCTTCGGCTGGCGTTGAACCTGGGATGTCGGCATTCGCATGACCTTATCCGCAACGCGATCGGCTTCCTGCTCATCTTTATCTCCGGGTTGACTGACTTTCAGTTTCGCTTGAATCAACCGGCCCACGGCTTGATTGCCAATGGTCTGCTGCAGGTGCAACAAAGGATGCAGACCTGTGGCTTCGTCTCGTCGTTTTCGTTTTTTGCGGATTCTGTTTATAGGTGAGCGATATCTCTTGAGACTCGATCGATTTGCTGATTTTATGTTCGACATGGTAATCCTACCAGCTTAGTTTTGCTTATGGCAAAAGGTCAGAAAAACATCTTAGTTAAGTCAACCTTTTCACGCCAATGCCAGATCATGTGCAAAGCTATTTGCTGTGTTTACGTTTAAATATGTTGTCAAAGCGTTGTTGATATTTGCTGAAATCGGTATTAGGAAACAATTTTGGCATATCTTCTAATCTTTTTTGTATCCACTTAATGGTGGTGTTGGACGCCAAATCTCTATGCTTGTACACAAAACTTTCGATTTTGCTGCTAAATAAAATTTGCCATCCATAGAATCCTCTGGTTTCCAGCAGACATTCGAGGTAATCGTTATATTCAAGATCTAGTTTGTAGTAGCGATCATCATCTTCATCACAATACCAAATTTCCGGCGAAGCCACCTTATCTTCCACTTTAAACGCGGTGTATTTATCAGCACCTACATTTGGATACCTATCAAAGACACGCAGGGTCTTCAAAAATTTTTTTTCTGGTTCAGACGAATGCTCTGTCCAAAGTTGATCCTGTTCAACACATAAAACTGCATATAAATTTCTTAGACTGAATTCACCACCTACTTCGTATTTCCCATCGATCTCATAGTGCCAACAAACAGATAGCCTCGACGAAGGGAAAATATACTGCTTGAAATTGTCTGGCAATTTGTACCCAAGCCCTCCCTCAATCCTTTTCATGCTTCTGTTAATCTCTGGAACGGTTAATTGACGAAATTCTTTTTCGATGCTGATTATATGGGTATATGGAGAAGCTTCTATCTCCTTAAGCATATTTAAATACCTTTCCCTAAAACTCAACTTTCGCATATAAAACTCCTTCTTCTATTTAAACTCTGCTTTATTTTTCGTGAGCGCTTTTACTATAGTGTCAATATGATCCGACCACCCATATTTTATATATGTCATGCGGTCGACAAAATCATTTTCGTCCTTAAATAAGCCGCCTCTTTTTTTGTTCTTTCTTTCCTCAATAATAAGACTTGCGAATCGCCTACTAACACCAAGTCCTTTAATGAACACACGCCCATCATGGTTGAGATCAACAGGTTCAGAAGTTCCAAGAATGGGGGGCTCGGGTGACTCATCGAGTCTACTAGGCGGAACAGGGCCTTTCTTTTTCGTGCTTTCATTCCATTTTTTCCCAGAATGCTCATAATAACCCCAGTTAACGCGGATTCGACTGATGTAATTCTGGTTTCGAGAACCGTGATAATTGATATTAACTTTGTACCAAATCATTTCCTTTTTATCAACCGCTTCACGTGCCGGCTGCTCTACTTGAGTTTTCAATTGTGTGTTCAAAGCTTGTCTTGCCGGGGTAAGGTTAGAATCTTTAGCATCGCCGCCGAGACGATGGGTTATGAGATGCATTCTCACCCATTCGCTTCCCGTTAACCGACGCTTTTGCAGCTCTGCCCAACCCGCTAGATTACCTTTGTGAGCGCCAGATTGTGTGCCTTCTTTAAATCCGCTTCCCTTCTGGCGATGAACGAATTGAGCCATAAGGCTTTTCGGGGCTTTGACATTATCTGAAAATGGCGGAAGCAACACAGGAGGAAATTCTGGAGCCGGGCTTTCAAACTGTTTCATGATATTTGCTAAACTCTCCATTTCGCGCTTTAACTTATCAAATAGAGCTTTGTTCGCAGTCTTTTTCTTTTTCTTCTTCTTGGCCCCCTTATTCGCCACGTCAACCTGTTTCTGAAGCACCTTTATATGCGCGCTAATCTTTTCAGCGTCAGCGATAAGCTTTAATTGCCGCTTTTTCTTGCCTTCCGGAAAATTATCAGCTTCTTGCCTTTTATTAGTCAGAAACTGCTTGATTGCCCGCGGACTCGTAGCAACCATCAACTGAGCTGCTGCGTCTTTGCCCTTAAACAGTAAGGTATGAGTGGCACCATCCTTGGACTTAAATTTCCTCTTAGCCTTCCACCATTCTATCAACGCAGCTAATTTTTCTTTTCCTTTTTTCAATCCCTTCTTCACCTTCCCCAACAACTTCTTCGCCTTCTTTGCGATGAAGTTGATCACTTTATCCACAATCTTGTCAATCGGTTTTCTGATTTTCTGAATGATATTTTTGACCACCTTGCCAATGCCACCGAGGCCGATGAGGCGAGACAGGAAGTTCAGAATGATCGGGATGGTCATGACCATGGCGCGCTCGACAGCCGCGGCCGCGGCGCTGAGCTTGCCCATGGCAATGTCGGCAATGGAATTAAAGACCGTTTTGACAAAATCGACGATGCGCTGCCAGTTCTCCACGAAGAACATGATCGTATTGTAAATTGCCAGGATGGCCTGAACAATGGCGCCGGCAGGATTGAGAAAACTAAGCAGCTTGATAATCGCTTGCTTCACCAGTTGCGTGATCACCCAGTTGCGGATGCCTTCCATCACCTGCTGTTTGATCTCGGCGGCTTTTTCTTTGATCATGTTCCACAGCGCAATCGGGCCTTCTTTCACAATTCTGGTGACAATATCAACGCCTTTCTCCACAAAACTAACGACTTTTTCACCCAAGCGTTTTACCAGCTTTTGCCGGATAACGTTCCAGGTCAATCCCAAAACCTGCAGGATAAAGGAGAGCACGCCTTTCAAATCGAATTTTTCCGGCAGTTGAATTTCGATATCCCCCATGGCGCCGGTGAGCCAGTTGATCAGGCCGCCAATCAGATGTTTTTTGATGTTGGCCACAAAATTGTTGATGCCGTCTTTCACCGCTTTGATCAGGTTCTTGATAAAGGCGATGGGATCACCGACGATCTTCTTAATCACCGCCTTGCCCTTGTCGATGATGCCCATCAACTGTTTCTCGTCGTAGCCGGCTTTTTTCAGCGCCCACCGGAAGAACTTGATCATTGCTTCGAGCAGGAAATTGCCGAGCTTGGAAAGCGCGCCCGACATCTCTTCTTTCATCTTTTCGATCTTTTCATCGATCTTCTTGATGGCTTGTTCTTTCTTGTCGCACAGTTTTTTGGCTAGTTCCTCCTTCTTTTTGTCGATGAACTGATCCATTTCAGCCAGCTTGGAGCGCATGTCGTTCATGGCCTTCATACCCGTGGCCTTGAGCGCCGGCGCCAGGCCGTCGACATATTTCTTGATCTCTTTGCGGGCCTCGGCAAGCTCCTGCTTGCATTCCTCGATGACTTTCTGGTTATCTTTGGTAATCTCAGTAATCAATAGATTGATTTTTTTGACATAATTGCTTTTGCCTTTTTCAAAGGCCTGTTTCACTTCCGGAAAATCATCGATTCCCACAAACTTATCTTTGATCCATTTGGCCGGTCCCCAGAATCCGGAATAACGTTTGCGTTTCCACCGGTCGATGTCAGCGTTGACTTCGTTTTCAAATTCAATGGAAGCTTGCTCCTGTCTCGTATCAAAGCGTTTGAGCGACTCTTCCTCGAGCTTGGTTAGCTTTGCCGTAACGTTCTGCTTGGCACTTTCATAGATGCCGTTGATCTTTTGGGTAACTTGTTCGCGTTTCTTCTCCAAAGCCGTTTTGGTTTTGGTCTGATTTTCCTTCGTTTGCCCGAGTCCCTGCTTGCGCTGGTCACGCATTTCCGTTCGGGTTGCTTTTTCCTCCTGCTGCATATCCTGGTCGACCTGTTGCGTTTCCTGCTGGGCAAACTCTTGAAGCTGGGCCGGTTGCTCGTTTACCTTTTGCTTCAGCCCTTCCCGCTCCTTTTTGGCTTCGAGCAATTCTCCCTCGTCCACCATGTTGAGTTGCTCATCGGTAATGCCTTCCTTCTCCAGCATGTCGTCAGACTTTTGATCGAACTCGCTGAAGTCGGTGTGCTCCGGTTTTAAAGGAGGAACGGCATCCTTGCCCAACTCCAGCTCCGGCGTTTCCGGGGCAGCTTCTTCGGCCGGCAGTTCGGTAGGCTCGTGCTCGGGCTCCTTGGCTGGCGGAGCAGTCTCGATGTCATTGTAGGTCTCATTGACGGCGTCGGTATCTTTTTTGACTCTACCGAGAACCTGACTACCGACGACTTTGGCTTTGCTCTTGGACTTGAATTCATTCAGCTCCTTCATTTTCGTAGGCACGGACTGTTCGATAGCCTGATTCAGCGTGCCTTGGGCTTGCTCCTCACTGGGTTCGGGGGCGGAGGCCTCATCCAGTTTTTCTACTTGTTCGGCGTTGCTCAGCGATTGCCCTTCCTCCACCGGCGGTTCCACCGCTTCTTCGGTCTGCTCCAGCTTCTGCTTCGCGTCGTCGTGCGTTTGTTCGTTTTTGGCGAGTTCAGTAGTCTTTTCGGCAGCTTTGTCACAAACGCCGGCGCTCTCCTGTTCGAGATATTGGCCGACTTCGCCCTTGGAAACTTCAACAGGTTTTCCTTCTTCCGCTGCTGCGGGAACCTCGCCCTCACCTTCTTTGGCGGTTTCGCCAGCGGCTTTTTCTGGCGGTTTTGCGGCTGTACCCTTTTTCTCCGGCGCTGGCGCGCGTTTGGCCTTTTTGGCTTTCGGCTTTTCTTTCTTCGCCGCTGCTTTCGCTTTCTCCGCCGGCACGGGATCAACTGCGGCTTTGGCTTCGGCTTCGCTTTGCGCGATTTCCGCTTCTACATCAATCGCTTCGACATTTGCCTCTTGCTGCGGTGGTTGATTGGCAGACTGAGGCATAATCGGCTGAGACAATTTCGGCGACGCGCCTTGTTGGATAACGTGGGTCAGCTCGTGGGCCAATAGGCTTTTGCCTTGGGATGAACCGGCATCAAATTTACCTTCATTGAAATAAATATCTCGACCATGGGTGAAGGCCTGCGCATTGAGCTCCTGGCTCATCTGCACGGCCTCATAGTCGCTGTGTGTTCTAACCTGGCTGAAATCGCTACCAAAGCGCGACTCCATAAATTGGCGCGTCTTATCAGGAAGTGGCCGGCCGCGTCCTTTGCTCGCTGCCAGGCGACTTTCTATGCTTCTGCCATTCCTGTTTTCCTCTTTCTGGGCCTCTCGGGGTGAAGGCCTATTTTGCTTTTCATCTTCTTCATCTGCCAGCCGCCGCTGCAACAAGTGCTTGCCCTGAGCCGTTTCTTCTTCCTCCTCAGCCTGACGTTGCAACCACAACTTGGTCTGAGCGGTTTTCTCTTCATCTTCTTCCGTCTTCAATTGCAAGGGCGAATCGGTGCCGGAAGCGGACTTTGCTTGTGCCGGCTCTTCTTCCTCTTCGGCCTGCCGCTGCAATCCCAGCTTAGTCTGCGCTGTCTTTTCTTCATCTTCTTGAGCCTTGAACTGTAAAGGTGAAGCGAAGCTAGATGCAGACTTTGCTTGTGCCGACTCATCTTCCTTCTCAGTTTGCCGTTGCAACCACGGCTTGGTCTGCGCTGTCTTTTCCTCGTCTTCTTCAGCCTTCAACTGCAAGGGCGAATCGGAGCCGGAAGCGAACTTTGCTTGCGCCGGCTCTTCCTCTTCGGCCTGCCGCTGCAACCACGGCTTCGTCTGCGCTGCTTTTTCCTCGTCTTCTTCAGCCTTCAACTGTAAAAGTGAAGCGAAGCCGTATGCGGACTTTGCTTGCGCCGGCTCTTCTTCTTCGGCCTGCCGCTGCAACCGCGGCTTGGTCTGCGCCGCTTTTTCCTCGTCTTCTTCAGCCTTCAACTGCAACGGTGAACCAACGCCAGATGCAGGCTTTGCTTGTGCCGGCTTTTCTTCCTCTTCAGCTTGTCGCTGCAACCACGACTTGGTCTGCGCCGTCTTTTCCTCATCTTCTTCAGCCTTCAACTGCAAAGGAGAACCAAAGCCGGACGCAGACTTTGCTTGTGCCGGCTCTTCTTCGTCTTCGGCCTGCCGTTGCAACCAGGGCTTGGTCTGTGCCGAGTCATCTTCTTTGTCTTCAGGTTGTCTTTGTACCAATGGAGTGATGAGATCGGCAAGAGGCTTGACTTGAAGAGAGCTATCGTCTTTTCTAATTGAGTTTCTCGCAATTAGCGGCTCGGGCATGCGCATGACGGTATTCGCCATGCGGTCGGCTTCCTGTTCGTATTTATCATTGGGCTTGCCAACGCGCAATTTCGCTTGAATAATACGGCCGACCGCCTGGTTCCCCATCATGCGTTGGAGATGCAGAGCGTGATGCGGCGCAAATGGAAGGTTTGTCGGAAAAGCGCCACTCATGAGCCGATGCGGAAATGGAAATTCTCCTATCCGCTGGTTTTTATCAACCGCCGGGTTTTTTCTGGCAGCTTTCGATACGCGATCGGTATCTTTCGGCTGCAGCTTGAATTGGGGGTTCATGAGTGGGTGGTGATATTAATCTTTACAAAGACCGAACTTTGCCTCAAGGCAATAGCGGATACCTCTTCTTGGCTGCGCCCATTAGGACAAATTTACAAACCAATTGACGATGGGTTGATAATAAGACCAGCTTGCGCCGCATCAGAAAGCATCTGCGACATCTTAAGCTGGGACCGTTCTCTTTGCAACTGATTCATTTGCTGCATCTCGTTCTGGGCTTGTAAAAAAGCCGTCAGGAATTGAGCATGGACCTGGGCCGAAGAAACAGAACCGTTTTTTACATTCTGTAGAAGTTGCTGCTGTTCGGCGATGGCCCGATCGAAGTTTCGCAAATAGTCGCCCCCCTTTTTTACCGCCATGCCAACCAAGACCAACCTGAGCACGAAACCGATTATACCGATGATGAAGAAAAGGATGAAAATGCCTGTGAGATCCATTTTGCTCCTCCGTAAATTGTGTTGATATTTAATGTTTTACCCAAAGAAAACCGCTACCTTTACTCATGATTTCATGGAAAACTTCATATGTACAACGGCTTTTCAGCCCAGAACGACAAAAACGTCGGTGATCGGTACAGCTTCCTCACCGGCGTTGATCCGAATGCGGTACGTTCCAGCCGGCAACGACGAAAGGTTTAACTTCTGCCATCCTTCTATATCCGATTCCATCTCCAGCTCGGATTCGATCTCATTGCCTGTCTCAAGATTGGTCAGCGTTGCAAGCATGGGGTCAATCGCTGCTTCACAGCGCGCGCGGGCTTGAATCGGCTCGCCGGAGGAGAACATGTCGTCCATATCCAACGAGATAGCCTCGGCGCCGATGTCTTTGATCTCGCTGATGTCAACGTCATCGAGCGCCGACCTGACCTGCACCCGCACCGAGTCAAAGTTCTGCAGGCTCGCATGAGGGCAGGCCATGAAGGTTTCGACCTTTGCTTTGCTCAATTCGATGGGAGTGGCGGAGAGCCGTGGCACGGTGCCATCACCGCCTAACATCATTTGACCCTTGTACGTCCGAATCGGCTTTACGCCTTCGTTCGAAAGAAGAGCACTCAAAAACGTGGGTTGGTAAGTTCCAATCACAGGCAGCAGCTTGTAGCGTGCTGCGATATACTCCGCATTCTTTTCGTTTTCTTCAACGGCGCGCTCAATTTCGCGATGGAATGCAACACCTGCCCGCGCTCGTTCCATGTCCAGCTCGCCAACCTCGGAAATTTTCTCCAGCGATTCCAGATTCTCTTCGGTCTTTCCCACGCAGGGATAAATCGGCAAAAGCTGATAAACCGAGGGGAGGGAACGGATGAATTTGGTAAGCTCGATGAGCGTGACCGGGCCGACCTTCTTGCGCAGCCCATTCACCAGAAAATCCAGGGCCTTGACCGAGCCCCGATGCGGTGTGCCGAGCGTGATCAGCATTTTGGTATATCGCCACCCTCCCAGAACTTCCAGAAAGTAGCGCGCCACCAACCCACCCATCGAGTGCGCGATCAAAATCAATCGGGCATCACCTGAGCGGCGTGTCTTCCAATTCTCCAACCACTCCATGGCGGCCGACGCCAGCCGTTTGGCCGAGATACGATTGTCTAGCCGCCAATCGTAAGGAAACTCGAAAAAATTCTCGCCCGGTGTCGTCTCGAACTTGGCTTGGATGAACTCGGAAAGTCCGGAATAGCCATCGATCTTCCACAGGCCCGGGATCAAATGAACATCGTTGACGAGATGAGTGGCCGTCACGCCCTCTCCTGTTGAGGCGTCGCTGCTCAGGGCCAAATCTTGAATACTATTTCCCAAAGTGAAAAGGGCGCGACCCAGGGCGGTAATACCCAGATCCCAAACCGGCCTGCCGCGCTTGGTCAGCGCACTGCCCATAATGCCAGGCAGCAGGATAATGAGGTCATTCATACGTGTTTTCATGCGTCCGTTCTTTCTTGCATATCAAATGCAGCCATACAACGTGAAGCCCACCCACGTGCCGGGCAAGACACCTTGTGCCAGTAATTGCTTCTGCGCACTCTGCACGGCGCGCAAAGGTGAATCGCCCGCTACACGTTGCTGGTGATAGTGGGTCGTCAGCTTGCGCGCGGCCTGGCCTTCAGCTTTCGGTATGCTCACCAGCACCGAACTGACTCCGGATTCCAAAAATCCGGCCGGTATGCCCAAAATCTCGTCCGCCGTGAGCACCACATCGCCAACCTGGGTGGGACGCCAGCCGGTGCTGCATGCGCTGAGCACGACTTCAGCAAACGGCAACCGTGCCCGCGCCAACTCTGCAGCGTCAACTTTAGAATCAAACAACAGAAGCCCGGAATTCATCGGCTCATTGGGTACAATGGTGGCATGGCAGGAGATATGGAGCACATTACTGTCTCCTTCCAGACTGCGCACCGATTTCCAGAAAGCCCTTTCGGTCGCCGCGTCATCTAACAGTGGTTCTAATGCAGGAATTCCCATCCCTTCGTAGATGGCGCGCACGGCCTCGATCTCTTCGCGGGCACTGGGCAACTCTTGAAGCTTCTCCATGCCTGGGTAGGCTGGAACACCGACCAGGGCGGCGCATCTTGGCGTTGAAGGGACAGCGGCAGCGCTCAGAAGGCCGAGATTAGGAAGGATGCCCACCGGCAGGCGCTCGAATAGCCTGAAATTATCATGTACCAATCCTGACCATGGGATCAGATGAAGCAGACCTTGGGGAATGATGACCAGTGAATCGGCTTGCAGGGCTTGCGACAACAGAGATGACGGAATCAGATGCTCCGCTTTCACACCGGAATCCACCGAGAGGTCCTGCTTGTAAGGATTGTAATGAACTTGCTGCAGGTACTTGGCATAATCGGTTAGTTTGCGCGCTACTTCATCGCTAATCGTCAGTCGGTCGCCTTGAACCTGTCCATTGAAAAGAAGAACGGCGCTCAAATCCGGTGGATCATAGTAGAGCGTGAGGACAGCTTGTGATCGTTGCGACAGCACCTGGAGCAGTTTCTTTACGTCAAGTTGAACGGGCTGCGTGAGGTAGCGCCAGCGGGGATCGCTGATACGGATTCGCTCAAGGAGATCAGCCCGCTGCTGCAGCAACTCGCGATGCTCGAGCTTGCGCTGTGAGTTCCAGCCCTCGCGGTAAGCTTGATATTCCCGCGCGTCAAGTTGCTGCGTCAAATCCACGAATTGAGCATCGAGTCCGGAACTCGCCTGATCACGAGAAGCGGGAATACTGAGCACTGCCGTGAGCGTGCGGGATTTGATGCTCTCCATGAATTGACAGCAATCCCAAACCGCCTCCGCGCGCAATGCTTCTTTGATCGCCTGGGAGTACAGTTCTTGTTTGTCGACGAGAAAGGTACTATCGAGGCGATACCCAAGGGGAGCACGCCGGAGGTTGGCAATGGTCTCTATAGCGTCACGAAAAGACTCCATCGCTTGCTTTTTCTCTTTGGTGCCACTTTAGATCCGGGCGCGAAGCCATTGTGACCGCCATAGGGCGTCGGGATCAAAATGCTCTTCCGTCAAATCGGCGATGCTCTCATCGACGAGCTGCAGCGCCGCACTGGAGTCCCCCAGCGCGTGAAGACACTTCGCCTGAAGGCACTGCAGCACACCGCGCTGGGACGAAACGCACCGCGATCAAACACGGGATCGATTCGCCGCGCCTGCTCCAAAGCCTCGCGAAATTGTCCGCGGCCAGCTTTGATCTGCGCCAGTTGATACTCAATTCCTTCGCCGCTTGCAAGCTTTTGGTATTCCGGCAGAACCTGATTGAAGCAGCGCTCCGCCTCGTCCCATTCTTGCAGCGCTTTCGAGATCAGTCCGTGATAGTAGACAACTTCAAGGGCGGCGCGATAAAGCTCCGCGCTCCGGACGGCGTCACCGGGATCGCCTCGTCCTGCCATAATGCTCGTAATTGATGAAAAAATGCCGGCGATTACATCCATTTGACTCGGCTGATGATCGCCCACGGCAGGCTTGATGAGTGCCTCGGCGTGCTCGATTTCTTCCTTGGCGCGTCGAAAGTCCCCCAACCATTGCAGAATATCGACAAGATCAAGGGTGACGCGCGCCAGGGCAAGCGGGTTCGCTTCTTCCAGGATCACGTCGCGTGCGTCCATCAAAGCCACAATGGCTTCATTAAACCGTCCCTCCATTTTCAAAGAGGCGGCCCGTGAGCGCTCGGTGTCAGCCGTGCCCTTGCGGCCTAAATACTTCCGCGAGATTTCCAGAGCCTCCTGGCGGAGCGCTTCGGCAGCCGCACGGTTCCCCAGCGCCTGCACGATGTCGGCATCCACCATCAGAGCATTAACCAACGGACGAACGATAGGGAGAATATCAGAGGACGATTCCGGAAATTGTGAGTTGTAATCCAGGTTCGCCCGCAAATAGATTCGGGTATTTACGATGTACTCCTCGTAAATGGCATGAGCGGCAGTATAGTCGCCGGCAGCCTTTGCCATTTCGGCTTGAACGAACAAGCCGCCAACCTTGGTTTGCAGTTGGCTTAATTCGATGAGGGCTTTGAGTTTCGCATCCATCGTTTCACTGTTTTTTAGTTCCTTGAAAGGCAGGTTCTGCGGCGTGATCAAGAGTTTTGTAATATCAGCAGAAGATACAGCTTATATATAGTTTTTATTTTGAAGATGCCTTTTCCACGTTCTTTGTAGTCGCCGCGGCAGACGAAGCTCCAGAGAGTTGTGGAGAGCTTTGTTCTTTGACAGTAAACTTGATTGAGGTCTCAATGTCTGCCTCCAGGCCGTACTTTCGAATAAAGAGCTGCGTGAGCCGTTTCGATTGCTCGACGGATTTGTCATGAATCGTCTTTAATTGCTGCTCCACGTCTTCCCGCATGTAAGCGTCGATCGTTTTGGGATTTTTCTTGATGTCGTAATCAAATTTTTCCGAAGCCACCAGCAGATCGATATAGCGATTCACCGCAATAAGCTCGGGTTCTGCAAAAGTCAACGTCGCCTTGGCCGGGCCTAATCCCAGTACGGAGGTTTCCACCTCCAGGCCGGAAAGCTGGCTGCCATAAGTGGCCTCGGTAATATCCTTGCGAACGTAAAAGCCTTTGCTCACCTCAAAAAAGAAAAAAATGCGCTTGCTTTCCTGAAACGTTCCGACGGTGGCAAAAGTTACTTTAAGATTTCCCAGATAACTGCCGCCAAAACCGATGCCATTCGCCAACGCCTCGCCTCGGGCGGCAATGTGGATAGCGGAGGTATCCGGCTGTCGCTCTCTGAGCAAAGCCACGATCGTTTTGGCATGCTTGACCTGGAGCGGCCATTGTTGATCCGCTTGCATTTGCGTTTTTAATTTTTCCGCCCGTTCCTGGGGTGACGTATCGATGCGGTCGCAGTGATATGGCGTTTTCTTCCCGCCAAAGGTCCAGGAATCGGTCACATTGACCGAGAGAATCTTCGGGTCAGGAATGGTGTCTGGAGGTTGCAGCGCCTCGCCAAGAACGGGATAACCAATGCCGACTTCATAAAAACGATAGCAGACACCGTCGATTTTTTTCACCAACTCTGCTGAAGCATTGCGCATATCGCCCAAATCGTTGCCGGTTTTGTCGTAAAATTCTATTAACGCAACCCACGAGAAACCGGTATAAAACGCTTCGATTTCTTGCGCCCCGAGAAAATACGTGGTCACTTTGGATTGCACCTGGCTTCGCCCATTAATGATGCGGTAAAGCCCATAAATCACGATCAGGCCGATGACCACACCGGCAACCCATCTCAGCCACTTGAGCATATTTTGATCCTTGCCCTTTTGTAATTAAACCAACGTCGATCTTGCACAACTGGCTTCGACAAAACTGAACGTCTTGCCGTGCGACGACTCGTCTTCACGTTTTTCGATGACGGTTATGCCGCGGCGTTTTCATTGAAGATAACACGCGCGTCTTCTTCCGCTTTGCCATTGGTCTCACTGTTCCTCGCCAGTTCCTCCTCCAAAACTTGAATCGCGCCGGTGATGCGCAACAGCGTGTCACGCAGGCTGGCTTCTTTGGCTTGCAACTCTGCCAGCATCTTTTGCCCGGCTTGAAATTCGTTTTTGAGTTCTTTCAGTCGTTGTTCGAGTTGGGGTTTCATGATTCAATTCTCCCGAGTTTAGTATTCTTTTAACTCCGCCGTTACTTTCGTTAACAGACTCTACACAAAATTTCAGTCAATTCAGAATCGCACCACTGATGCGCAACAGGGTTTGCCTCAAGTTATTCTTCTTGGTCTCCATTTCCGCCAGCACTTTTGGGCCGGCCTAAAATTCGGCTTTGAGTTCTTTGAGGCGATGTTCGAGTTGTGATCGCATGAAAGAATTCTTCCGACATAATTTTTCTGAGAGATTTGCGGTATATGGCTGGTTTCATTTGGTACTGGCTTTTGGTATTTCAACACTCAACAAATCAACATCCGCCCTAACAGCTTTAACCTCCCAATAAAATTTCTGGGAAGGATTCTTTTCATCAATTGATTTAACTGCGAACTTACCATTCTTCACCTCTGTTGTTGCCAGTGTGGAGATGGGTTCATTTTTTTCAATGATCGGTGTCAGAAGAATCGTTCTATTCTCCTTTCTTGTGAGTTTTTCAAAATAGTCCGGAAGTTTTACTGTAGCACTGCCCTTTGATAGCTGTGCCTCACCTCGATAATACACTGCTGCTTCCGGCCCTTCCAATGTAGCGTGAATGAGAAATTTTTTCTCCGGGTCTAGCGGGTGATGGGCCATAAAGTTCTTTGTCCATCCTGGCCCCACAACAACTTGTTTCGTGCCCGTATTGAAGCCGAGAGCATTGTGAGTATTTTCTGTGGTACCACCGACCATAATCCAGTGATTTTTGTCTCCATCGACGCCTAGGAGATAAGAACGACTCCCGGCTATACGAATATTACCATTCCCTGCGATTTCAAAGCGAGATTTCCAACCAGATTCAGCACCAGTTGTAGGGTCCTGTATATCTGTGCTATTTATAGAAACCCCAAATAGAATCCCGGAACTGGACTCGGTCACGTCACCTATGATTATCGCCTGATTCCAAGTCCCTTCCTCGTTTATTAATCCGATAAAACCCGGATCTGATCCCGAAAAACCATAGAGATTACCTGTCAATCCTGGACGGATTCTTAAACCATTGTCACCTGAAAGAGTGAACCACGCCTCTCCTGAGACATGCAGTTTGCCTTTGGGCACAGGTTCTCCAATGCCAACATTGCCAGTTCCCTTTTGAATTATCATCCGATAAGTTGTAAAGTCACCAAACCAAAAATCATTATTGCCAGCTCCGGTGCCGACACCGAAATCCCATTGTAAGGCACCACCTTTGGCAAATTGTACGAGCGTGCGATCGCCCAAACTTTCAATTCTTGCTTGAGGCTCAACGGCTTTCACGTGCAGTTTTGCTCCCGGATTTGGCGTGGCGAGGCCAACGTTGCCGGAAGATAAGATGGTAAAGACTTCGTTGCCGAAATCTCTTTTATCCCGATTAGCGTAAGTATCTGCGCTAATAAAAAAACGATTGTTGTTTCCGAAATGAATGCCGGTTCCCTCACTGCCAACAGTCAATGTCATGAAGTCATCTTTGTCCGTGCGGTCAAGGATTACATTTATGTGTTCAGGCGCCTCTATTGTCAGCTTTCCTTGCGGGTTGGCGGTCCCGATGCCGACATGGCCCCCTAAGATGGCAAAAGCTCCCGAGTTTGTTTCGTTATAACTGATTCTGCCGCTGAAGTCCGGAGTTCCTGAACCCTCTGTGTTCGTGCTGCCCTTGGTAAAATCGATATAGGTCACACCATCTTCTGCTGTAGTTCGCAATTCCAGCCCGGCGTTTCGTTCCGCGCCGGAAGAAGCCGTGCTCAAAATGACAAGACTATTGTCGGCGCCGTGAATTTCCAATTTATGCTTTGGCGTAAAAGTTCCAATGCCAACATTGCCATCGGCAAGAATATCATGCACCTTCAAGCTTGCAAAATCGCCTAAATCCTCGGGATTATTGAAATCATTTATGGTACGCAGCCCGATAGTATTTTTATTGGTGGAGATATATCCGATCTGCTCGCGTTCATTCTGCACATCGTCATGGGCGACCAGGTGCAGAAAATCGATTCGATTGGCTTTCGTATTGGTCGCCTCGCTTGCATTCCTTTCAATGACGCCGGAGCGATCAATGATCAACGCCCCATACATGGTGTCGCCGCCTGTTTTCACACTGCCGGTGAATTGGGCTTTCACCAGGGAACGAATTGAATTGTCGATCTCAGTGATCTCACAATTTTCAAGCGTGATTTTGGCCAAAGCAACCCAAGGAATTTCCTGAGAAACTGCCTGAGAAACTTTATTACAATCCATACCAATCTTATCGCACTCTTTGCCAATCTTATCGCTATCCCAAGCCGAAGGTAGCTCCCTCAAGACGGCCACGCGGAAGGATTCGGTCTTGCGACTAAACCCGCCAACGCACTTGTCTGTGGTCGTACCGTTCGAACAATCTTCACGATAACAGATGGCCAAATAGAAGTCGCCTTCGGTTGCCCCGGCGCCTTTAGGGATATCGATAGTCAAGTCTTTGGGCACCACGATTTCTCGACCACAAACATCTATTGCCATGCCTTTCTTGACGTTTGCGTTTCGGGAATCATTCGTGTTGACTTCCAAGCCGTCGGCCACACCCCAAGTGTGTAGAGCGCGATTATGCAGGTGTCGCATTTGCGCGTGGTAGTTCTGTTCGACCTCGAAATCGGTCACACGCAAATGCTGGCCTTCGAAGTAATTCACGCGTTTGACTTCTGGCGCGCCATTTGTCTTGTTCATGAGTCATTGCTCCTTATAATCAAGATTTTTGGTTTTGAGAGATTTAGGAGCGGGAGCAGCATTGAGCGCTTCCAACGCCAGGGGAACTGAGGATGGATTGATCAAAGGGAAAAGCACAATCCCACTTGAATCATGGCAGAGATATACATCATCGTCTTTACTGGCAAAAGGGAGTATGTCAGCGGCGCGCCGAAAAACCAGACGCAAGATTGATGGAGTCAATTCTGCCGATGTCGCCGTAATTTTGTAAGGGTCTTTCGCCAGCTCGTTTTTAGCTTCATCTGCGTTCATGCCGATGATAAACGCAATATTGTTCCAACCGGCCTTCGAGCAAATTTTTTCGACAACGGCTTGAGGAATAAGCTGATTTTCCGGAATACCCCAAAAATATGAAGGTGGGTGGGACGGAACATACTTTCGTTTGTTTTTTATCATCTCCGGCTTTACCACCCTTTCCCCACGTGAGAAATCAACGCCTCCTATCAAAACATAATGCTCTCTTTCCTCATGCCGAGTACAAAAGGGCTGCCACGGATTACATACATAAGGATTATCGATCAGATCAAAACCGTAGCGTGGCTGCCAGGGAAATGCATCCTTGGCAAAAGCTTTTATGAGATAGCTTTCCTGCACCCTCGAAAAATCGCAGCGCTTTTCCTCGCATCCACAGTCGGCAGTATAAACAGCTTCGGGCTCGGTGTTTTGTTCGGCATATTTGATGCCGACAAATAAGATTTTCTTTTGCGGCTCAAGGGAAGTTCCCTTACCGCCAGTTGATGCTTTACGTGTCAAAAATAAATTTGCAATTTGATCTGTCAAGTCGATAATGTGTTCTGCGCAAACGACGATTTCATTGCCATTACAATCCAACGCCAAACCCGGTTTGACTTTGATTTTGGTGTCCGGTGTTGTTGCGGAGTTGGCCACCAGCTCCAAGCCACAAACCACACCATCGCCGCGCAGTTGATTTTGCAGCTTTATTTTTTTCCTGAAATAGCTTTGTTCATCAAGAAAGTCTTCCGCGCCCAACAGCATACCGTGAAAAGGGCGCACGCGCTTGAACTTGCCGTTCGTGCGCGCCACCGTTGTATTTTGCTCAGGCATGATTCTTTGCTCCCTGTGGTTTTAGAGTAACAATCTGTAGACAAATCCGGTTTGGCCGGCTGTACCGTTATCCAAATAAGCTGTGACCCAGGTGAACAGGCCATCAAAGCAGGAGGCAATGATCTCATATTTTTCGTTGGGATCTTTCTCCCGAATCTGATAGCCGCCTTCGCTCTCGACCTCATAGATTTCAAGGCGATTGATCGAGTTTTCCCCGGGTTGCAAAGCCCAGATCTGGCTGCCGTCGAAACACAGGTGCGTGGTAAATTTCTGCGCTCGCGCGACATATATTTCCCGCAGGCTGTCAATATCAATCTTCGAAATGCCGGCTTCGTGTCCGACCCAAATATGCGTCCCATCAAAGCTGAGGCCCTTGGGATTGCCCCGATTCAAATCAACCGGATCACTGAGTTTGAGCTCACTGGGGGGAATTGGCTTGCCAAGATTGTCTTTGAGGGCGATCTTTCGCAAGCCGTTATCCGCATCATATCCCACCCATAATGCTTGGCCATCATAGGCGAGACAGGTAATTTTCTGAGTGATCTTGTCGTCCCACTCATTGAAGATCGTTTGCTGGCTTGGATCGTGAATATCCACACGCGTCAAGAAGCGGTTGGCGTGTGCGACCCACATATACTGATCGTCAAAAACGATTTCTTGCGCTTCGGGGATTTGCACAGCGATTGGCGGCAAGACACTGTTATCCGAGATTTTGATGCGACTGACTTTGCCTTGTGTATCGTTCGGCGTTTGGTGCGTGACCCAGATCAACTCTTTCCCGTCGAAAGCGATACCCCATCCTGTGCTTCCAGGTAATGATATGCACTCGATGCGTTTGCCATCGCGACTGATGCGCCTGACTATATTATCATTCTTATCGGTGAGCCAGACCCAGTCCCCATCCGTGGTGAGGTTGAAGGGATGGAAGCCAAGCGTGCACTGGCCGGGCCTGGGCGTTGGCTCACTGTGCAAGGTGAGAATCCGGCCGTCAACGTGTTTGAGGCCTTTTATCGTCTGTGCCAACAAAGGCACAAATTGCCGGCGGTCAATTCTGGCGGTGTGAATTTTCCACAATTGCTCTTTCAAGCATTTGGTCGTCTCGCGCAGCATGTCATTGCTGAACAGCAGCTTGCGCACGGAACAATTGTCAATCGTTTTTTCGATCTTGCCGCCGGTCTTGGGAGTTAAAGTCACCTTTGCCAGAAGCAGACAGCTACAAGGCTCACGCGAGGGGCAGGCCTCGATCAACGTGGCACAGGGATTTTCCAAAAAGTCAATACATTCCGCCTCGGATTTAGTTGGAAGAGAGAACGGATCGTGGCATTGCGTCATTATCTCTTTGTAGCGGTCGCTGTCATGCTCGACCGCTTCCAATTGATAAGTTTCGCGAATGCGGTTGTATTCACACTTCTCTTGAAATTCCCCGCACTCCTCCAAAGGCCGGCGCACCGGTTCGGCGTAACACGATTTGTATTGCAAACAAATGTAAAAGACGTGCTCGGTTTCCGGCGCAGACGGCAGCAGGTCGAGTATGTGATCATCGCAAACTTGAATTTCGTTGCCATACTGATCGAGTGCCAAGCCGGGCGTCACCAGGATCTGAGTCGGGCTTTCCAGAACGTCTTCAACCTTTAAGCCGCACACCACGCCCCAACCGGTGGTGCGGGCATTCAACAACCAGCGTTTTTCGTTGAGATAACGCTGTTCGGCCGTGAAATCCCTGACGGTCAGCAACTTGCCGAAATAATAGTTCAAACGCTCGAAAGCGCCGGCTTCGCAGGGATCATGAGCGCCGTTATTTTGCAGGGTCATAAGCACTACCCTCCTCATGCAGTTTTAGTTCAGGACTGTGTCAATGCCAATTTGTGAGTGAGTGCCAATTTTTCCTCTGAAACGATCTTTAGTTTTGAGCAACGTCTCGCTGCCAAGCGGAGTCTGGCCGCCGAATACGGGGCCGTAAGGTTCTGCCGCGACCACAGTGCCGACTTCAATGAAGCTATCCAGCCCCAGGCGAAACTCGGCGTTGACCAGCCGCACGTAAGCGCGGGTATGCGCCGGTTGCTCATCGGTGATGATTCTTTTCAGCGTATTGAGTTGGGCCTCACTCTGTATTTTGGATCGGTTTACGATCACAGTAAAATCATAAGCAAAATACTCCAGCGGCTCTGCCGGCGGCGGCAATTGTTCCCGCAGCATGAACGTCTCAAGGAGGGAAGTTTCATCCACCTTGAGCAAGTGCTTGGGGCGTTTGCCCAAGACGGTATTGACGCCCAAAGCCGGCTGTTGACCCAAGATCATGGGCGACAACCGATCATAATGCTCAATGATTATGGGCCGGTGATCGCTATACAACGCGATCAGGCTCGCCAGACCCTCCACGGTTCCTCTCTTTTTGTAAAGATCGTGCGCTTGCGCCAGCAACAAGCGTTTTTTCGCTTCCGGCCAGCTTTCATCCACGGCGAGCGCCAGCCAGGAAGCAAGCCAGGGAATGAACGCGCTGTCCGTTGCAAAGGGTTCGAAGTAACGCGACAACATGGCGATGTTGGTTTCAGTGTCTTGCAGAACGGTCTCAAACAAAGAGAGAAAACGTTCCAGGAAATCCCGGTTCGCCGCAGGCTCCCAGTAAATGGCCGGAAGATAGCGCAGATAAGAAATTCTGGGAAAGAACACCTGCAAGCGCCGCAACACCGGCGTATGAAAACCGTCGCCGTAAAACGCCAGCTTGAGCCACTGATACCGCCCTCGACCTTGCTGAAAGAGTGCGTCTGCGGCGTTAACGATATGGCCGTCCCATTTTTCCGGCGGAAGATTCCTGATCTCCGAATTCCTTTCTTCGGAAGCATAATAGGAAACTTCGATTCTGGTTTTGGGCGGCAATTCCGCAGCGAGCTGCAAACGGTGCCATTGGCAGTCTTTTACCTCGCTATCCAACACCGGCAAATAAATGACGCCGCTCGATACGCTGGCCTTGCCGCCGGTCAAGCGCAGGACTTGGCCTTTTCCGATTGTACAGACGCCAGCGTAAAGGTTCTCTTGCGGGTCAGTTGCCAGGCTCGCTGCCGGGCCGCGATATCCCGGACAAGTTCCCAAATAGGTTCCGCGCGCATCGAAAACATGAATCCTCGGATCCTGCGCCTCTGCGGCTTGGCCGAGATAGAGCTTGCCTTTGCGATCCACGGCCAGACTGATGGGTTGAAAATTGGGAATCTGATTGAAAGCGCCAATACGGTCGATGAATTCGCCATTGGAGCTGTACTGCACGAGATAGGGTTTCTCTTGATCCAAAACATAGAGTCGATCGCGACCGTCAATGGCGAGGCGAAGCGGCTTTTTGAGGCTATCATCTTGGTCTCGATCGAAGGCCATCACATACTCGCCGCAGCGATTGAATTTTTGAATGCGGTGATTACCGTGATCGGCGACATACACATTCCCTTGCGAATCCACTGCCACATCCGTTGGCGTGTTGAATTCACCGGGTGCCTTGCCGGATTGGGGACGATGCCATTGGTCCACTGCGCTCAGACTATAACGGACTTGATAGTTGTACAAGTACAGCGCCACCACCCGATGATGACCGGTGTCAGCCATATAAAGCGTATTCCCCTTCACCGCCAAACCGTGCGGCGATAAAAAGGGCCGCGCCACATTCAATTTTGTCTCAATACACACGAGGGGTGTCAGCGTTTGGGTGGCGAGGTTAAATTCATAAATGTGATGGCCGTGCTTGTCACTGATGAACAGCGTATCCGGGGCGCGAAAGGCCAAACCTGCCGGGCAGGCGTTGGTATCCGGCAACGTGAGAGGATTTGCCGTTGCCGGCAAGAAGCTGGGCACCGACCACAAGGCCAGGCTGCCATCGGTCCGGATCTCAATTCTCTCGACTGCGCCTTGCTCCCAATCTTCTTTGCGAGCAAAGGTGAAGAACTTGTTTTCTTCTGAAGCCATGGGTTGACCTTATACAATGCGAATCTCATGCGCTTGCGAATAGACCACGGCATGAGGCGGAATTTTGACATTCTCACAGGCGATCTCGGCGCAACGTGTGGGCGCGACGATCTCCAATTCCAACCGCTGCACACAATCCACCCCCGATACATTGCCGATCACGTGATAGATTTCAGATTTCATCACCGGCCGGCCAAAAGGCCATCCATTTTTTTCCGGCCCGCCCTGCGCCGGATGCAAAAACGCGCGCAGGTTCGCGGCTATTTCGGTTTCCACGCGCTGCGGATCTTGCTTGGGCTTGATCTTAACCTCCGCTTTCACCGACACCTGAATGTATTCCGGCGGAATAACGAACAGATGCGTGGTGAGCAAGCGCGCCGGTTGCAAATGCCGATATACGGCGCGCAGAAAGTTCTTGCCAGGTTTAGGCGTGGCGAGATTGCTTTCGGGCAAGACAAAGGGCACCACCACCACCGTCACCGCGCCGGCAATACGATAACAGGGATGGCAGGGATGATAATGCGGCAAAGCCTTGGCGCGCGCCACACGAATGCCCGGCGTGGCGAGCGCCAGTTTTTCGTAATCTTCGGAAGTCACCGCGCGATAGGGCTTCCTGAAATCCTTTTGCGCGGCAATGATGGCCTCACCAATGCTTTCCGCCTCCTGTCCTCCGGTGGCGGGCTTGACATTGACGATTTCGATTTTCGCAACCGTTTCGGTCAACACGGTATCAATAGCCCCGGCTTTAACGTTCCCAATTACCCCCCCACCGCTGCGATATAAAACGGCGCGAATATTCTTTTCACCTTTAGGTGGAATACGGCCATGTATGCCATCCCCGAATGCAACCTCGCCTTTTATCAAATCGATCATGTAATGCCGATCTTCCGGCAGCGAAGCATCAAAATCATCCACGCGAGTCCAGCCCTGCCATTGGCCATTGGTTTCTTTCACTTCGATAATCTCCGTGTCAGACAGAACCGGAGTATGGGCCAATTTAAAAACCTCGTAAGGAAACCCGTCGCTTCGTGGCAAGTTATTTTGTGCTAATAAGAATTCAGGGAACAGCACTCTAATATTGTTTTGGCCTGCCGCCGGAATACGACCATGAATGCCATTGCCAAATTTGATTTTGCCGTTGCTTTGGTCTATGGTATAATGGGCATCATTGGGCAGTGAATCTCCAAATCCTTCTAAGCGAGTCCAACGCTGCCATTGCTCTTTTGAATCGTGGATCTCGATAATTACTTGATCGTAATGCTTTGGCAGTTCTCTTACGATGAATGATTGATGCGGTTGACCATTGCTTGAGAGTAAGATATCGGCGGGCCAGGATTGTCCCTGCGTTACCGTGATCGCATTCCACAGCAAGGAATCGAGGCGCGGCGGAATCGTGTACTCAGTCGTCACAACACGGCAACGAATCCAATAAAGCGACTCATTCAACTCATCGAGTGTCCGCCCAACTAATTTGTCGAACGTTTGAAGCGTCGCATCATCGGGGCAGACAAAGGCGATGCCTCCGGTCTGAGAAAAAGCAAAGGTCTTATCGCTTAAAATTCTGAGCGGTTTCCAATGATCCATTGCCCAATACTCCCAGGCCAGTTCTGCCGGAGGCAAAGGTTCTGCATTTTCGTGTCCGAAGACGGGCTGCTCCGGCAAGTCTTGCTCGTACAAATTGGCCCAAAGCTTGGCGGTTTTGTCGGGTAACTTTTGATGATACTTCAACCCGAGATAGAGTGCATGGTCCGGTTGTGGAGCCGTGCCGAAAGCGTAATAGAACAATCCGTCGTGCTCGTTAGCGTCGGTGTGGTCGATAAAATCATTGCCATCATAGGTGACGATCTTTTGCAGAGCCACCGGCAACACCCACATCTCCTCGTCGGTCTCGAACACGATATCTTCTCCCGTATCGAGAGTTTTGGCTGCCACTTGCGCGCCTTTGCGCAGCAGGATGCTGTCACGATTCGACTCAATCTGAAACTTCACTTCGACTTTGGCCGGTGTTGCCGGTTGCGGTCGCACGCCGACGAGCTTTAGAAATTTCCGCTTCTGCTGGTCCGACACGCGATCCAAGCCGTAAATCTGCATTTCCGCCAGCCAGGCAAACAGCTCCAAAAACGTGATGCCGGGATCGTGCAGATTATGATCAGTCCATTGCGGCGCGTAGCGCGGAATCAAAGCTCGGGCTTCTTCGACAAGCTGGTCGAAGGTTTTATCGTCCAAGTTTGGAACGGGTAAGGCCATTCAAACACTCGTTGGTTAAATGTCAACTCATTTTCGCACACGGGTGCTCGGATAAGGACTGAAAATCGCTCACCAGCACTGACCGAATTTTATGCTCGCCGGAAACCACCAGCGCAAGCGGGTCGATCTCAACATCATCGCCCGTGGTGATGCCATCTACGACCAACACCAGATGTTTGACGTAATCGACCTCGCTAACGCTTTCCAGCAAAGCAAAGACTTCAGAGATGCAAATCTTTCGGCCAAATTCCCAGCCGCGGTGTTCGGCACCGCCGGTGAGAGGATGGAAAAATGTTTTCAGCGCCGCCAGGGCTTTGCCTTCTGCGGTGGCAATCATGTCAATCGCGACTGGAACGATCTCTGCGCTTACGCCCACCTCGACATATATCGGGCCGGTCACATGCAAATGCCGGGGCGCGAAGACGGAATTGACACAACGTTGCCCGAGATAGTTGGCGACACTGGTCAGCATTTGCGGATTGGGCTGCGGTCTTTCATCTTTGCCATCGGGCACGATGATCACTGTGACCCAGCCGGCCTCAAACTGTCCCACATTATTGCGGTTGGGCAAACATTTTACCCGCGCCACGAATTGCGAAGCCTCGCGCGTAAGCCATTCGTAATCTTCTGCGGTCACGGCGCGATTGCGATTTTTGAGAGATTGCGGTCCGCGTCGCAAAGTTTCATCGAGACTTTCCATGTCTGCACCGCCGCCGGCCGGCGCATAATTCGTTGCGGCTTTCACAAACGGCACCGCACTTTTCAAGCTGGAGATTTCCGCCGCCTCGATATTGCCGGCTCGTCCGCCGCCAAAGAGATAATCGGCGATAATATTGTTCGTGCCTGCCGGAGGAATCATGCCGCGCTCGTCGTCGCCAAATCTAATCACGCCTCTGGCGCGATCGGCAATGACGTAGTGTCGGCTGGTTGGCGTAGAATCGTAAAAGTCGTCCACTTCGTGCCAGCGAATGCGAATCTCGGTGGTTTCTCCTTGCGCGTTCTTTTTTTCCATAATGGCGCCATCACCCTCTTCGTTCAGAATGAGGGCTTTCGCTTCTTCCGAAGGCGCGTTTGGTTCTTTCACCCAAATCTCCTGCGAGACGACAGGCGTACGCATTAAAGTGAATTCTTGATTACGCGTCGCTTTGATAGAGCCAACAATTTCATTTTCGATGCGAGCTGCCTGTGTCGCCCATGCGGTGTTTGGAAAGATGCCTTTCAGGCGCAGCGCGGAATCGAACTTGCCTTCGCGCAAGCTCCCTCTCAGCCAGTAGCATTCTTGCCCGAACAAGAAGCGTTTGGCAAAATCCGCTGGACCGGTGATTTGCAGAAGATCGCTACGGGTCAAACCTTCCGTATTATCGACGGCATTCAACGCGGCCCAGCGCGAGCCATTCCAATACGTCCACGTGAACTTGGGTTTGGTGTCTTCCGCTATGGCTTGCTCGAACAGGGAGAAGAACTGGTTGATCGGCCCGCTGTTGAGTGGTTGGTCAAAGCCGAGATATAAGCTTTTCTGATCGTGCTCCAACGTTTTAAACGGTGCGAAATATTGCCCTTGGAAGCGCACTGCTTCGTCGTGTCTTTCGAAGTCGAGATTATTGTAAGTCAAACAATGTTCCAACTCTCTAAAGGGCAGTTCGTAAGTCAGTGCATTAAATCTAATCACTGGCGCAATAACCACGCCGGCCGCTGCTTGACCTCCGGTGATAATGACTCGTTTGCCATAGTCGCCTCCAATTAGACGCGCGCGAATCCAATAGTTTTCTTGTCCCGCAACGGTTGTAACGGAAATATCGAGAGGACAACGAAAGATGATTTTCAAATCACGGATGATTATAGGTGTTAGATTTGCGTTGGTGGCCTTGCCTGCTAAAATATGTCTGTTGAAACTCTTAGTATCATCCTGAACATTCAGCAACTGCCATCCTTTACCGTTCCAATATTCCCAAGTTACGGTAGGTGGCTCCTGATCGCTTGGGTCATCCTTCACGTTTAGGCGAAGCATATCCAGTTCAACGGTTATTGTAGCGCCCCTTTTTGAAAACACCTCCTGGCTGGCGATGTAAAAAGCGCTGAAGAGCCTAGGCTCTTGTCCAAACGGATAGATCTCAAAAATAGGCCGATCAATCTCTATGGTATCCTCTTCATAGTATGGCTTGGGGAAACCGTCAGAGCGTTCCAGTGTTAGTTCGTTTCTGTCTCGATTAACTGCTTTGATAACAACCACTTCATTTTGCTGGTCACTTGGCTGACCGTTGTTTGGCTTGCGGATTAGCGCTACTTCGGCTCCAATACCCTCCGTCGGTGAGGGAAAATCCTTAGCGGATTGGACGCGGACCTCTTGTTCATTTAAGCTAGTAACTACGGAGCTGCGAATGGCCGTCAGCAGCGCCACGGGAGACTGATCGATGTAGTTTCTTTGTAAGCCGTTTTCCCAAAAAATCATTCCGGCTTTGTTCGCCGGATCTGCTTTTCTAACCATGTCGTCGTTTACAATAACTTCAAAAACAGAATTCTGATCTGGCAAAACGTCCCAGTTCAAGTTAACTTTTGCCAAGCGTTGAGCGTCATAGTATTTGATCGTTCGGGTCTGACCGGTGCCCAGCCCGGCAACGATTTTGATTTTATTATTGATATAAGCTTTGGGATCCTTGGAGGCGGGGAGAGTTATGGTTGCATTCGTGGCTCCTCGCGCTGTACCAGTATCCACCGGTTTGATAATACGAAAAAAAGAGGTCTTGTCTGGCACAGGATTCAAAGAATCAACACCCACTATTCTGCTCTCTTCATCATAATTCAAAATTGTCTGCACCTGGCCTGCACCTTTACCATTTATGATATCAATCTGCATCCCTGCGTCAATCATCATACCTTCCGGAGGTGGATCCGCCAACGTGACGCTTTCTGCTGTAGCTTTAGACACCCGGCCATAATGTATCGGCTGAATGATGCGATAAGAGTCATCTTTTTCAATGGGCAAAGTCTCCCAAGCCGGATCTATCGTGGCGATCTGCTTCTCAGCATCATAGGATTGAATCTTGCGAATTTGGTTTTTCCTTGGGTCATCTTTGATGATGTCAATTAGCATATCGGTATAATCGCCTGTAGCCGCGATATCCAACGTTATGCTCGCATTTTCAGCGTTATGAGACGTGTCAGTATCAACCGGGGCCATAATTCGGTAACGACAATCAGCATCCGGATTTTTAGCCCAAGGAGAATCAATCGTAGCAGTTCCATCGGTGCTATTGTAACCCGAAATCTTACGAATCTGGCCATTTCCAACTGTACTATGTGTTATTTCGATCTGTTTGTCAACAAGCTGCTCAGGAGCACCTTCCAACTTTATTGTGGAATTGTCAACACCCGCAGCGATGCCATGATGCAAAGGAGCGATGATGCGATAAAAGGAGGTTTCATCAGGGACCGTATCCCAATCGGGGGAGATCGTCGCTTCCTTTTTGATCTGATTATAAGATTCAATGGTGCGCACTTGACCTGCGCCCGTGCCGCGAACGATATCAATTTGTTTTAGTTTGTCATTATAGTCGATATTCGTTGGAGCCGTATGGGAGAGAGTTATAGTCTCTTTCGTTGATTTTTGTGCCTGACCATCGTGCAGTGTTTCTACAACCCTGTATAGGGTGTTTGCCGGAACTACTTCCCAATTCGCGTCAACCTCGGCCCTGAGGCCAGTAAGTATTGTGATTTTCCGCATTTCGCCGAGATAGCCGCCCTCAACTGCGCCCGTGATCGTATCAACAAATTTATTTTGATTGTTGACATTTGAATTCACCCGACCAAGTTCGATATATGGATGAAGTGCGTCACTTTGGACTCTGCCCTCATGAATCACCTCGACAACGCGATAATCAGAATTTTGGTTAGGCAAATCATGCCAATTCGGACTGATTGGGTGATCCTTAGATGCTCCAATTGATTCGACCGTGGCATGCTTCGATGTTCCAAGATAGCTGGTGATTTTACGAATCTGACCAGCTCCTAGCATTGCGGTAATATCGACATGCTTGCCTGGATAAGCATTATCGTCATCTGAGGCAGAGTTGGCCAACGTGATGCTGGCATTGGTGCTGTCGACTGCCTTGTCAGTATGAATAACTTGATATTGGGAAGTGTCATTAGGTATGGCTCCATCAGCCCACTTTTGATCAACAACCGCTCGTTTAAGGCTGCCTTGATAGGCAATAATTTTGCGCGTATTTCCTGCCCCTACGCCGTTAATAATGACGACGTTCATATTGAGATAGGCATCATCCAATTCAGAGGCGGAAGCCGCGAGTTTTATTGTTAAATTTACTTCTTTAATGATATCAGTAAGATCGCGTTTCTCAGCGTTTTCAATAGAACCGAAGCGAAGTCGATCTCCCAATGCTAATTGGTCTACTTCATTGAGCCAAGCGCTCTTGTCATCGTGCTTGGGAAATTCTTTGGAGATCGGGTCTGTGATAAAACGTAGTGGCGCCGTCTCAAGCGCCCGCATTTTGGTCGAAATTGCTGCAACGTTCACATTGAGGGGCACGTCCTGCATCAACACCAAATCCGGCAACAGATTTTTCTGAAAAACGACTGGAATTCTCGCCATGATCGTATCAAGCATTGGCAATTTGCCGCCTTGCTGTGGAGCAATAGTGGAAAGCAGCCGGCAACGCAACCACCGGTTTTTAATGCCATAGACCTCCTGTTCTTTGATTTCGCCCTCGCATAATTTCTCAAGCGCCAACACGCCGCTGCTTTGGAAGCGCAAGACCCCCGGGTTCGTGGATTTCGCCGTGCAACCGGTCCATTTGTTGCCATCCCAATATTCCCATTCCATGTTCAGACTGATTTGTTGGCTACCGGCAACCGTCGAGACGTTCATTGCACTTCTTGGCAGTGCGATTTTCAATTCGATTGTAGTTGCGGACTTGATATTAAAAATATCTTTATGCGCCAGATACAAAATATGTTCCTGCACATTGTCACCAGCAAAAACTTCAAACGTTTTCTTTTCGGAAAAAGGGGACGTGTGATTGAAGATCGCGTCATTCGCCGGGTTGATGCTGAATACGTGCAAGAGTTTGGCAAAAGTTGCCAAGAGATCGCGTTCTGTAATGAAAAGTATTTCCCCACGAGTGCTTGTTGCCGGGGCAGAAACTTGCGTCCGAGCCGGTATCAAAACATTCGTGTTCGTCCCCTCCGCCAACGTAAACGTCACCGGCACCCGCGCCGAACGCGCCGGTAGCGCCTTGATGCCCAACATGTCGAGAAAGGCGACGAAGTTCTTATCCGGCGTTTTATTCAGACGTGTAATCACGGCTTCGAGCGTGTGCGCAAACAGCTTCACCAGCGCATTGCCGGATTCTTTGTCTTGCAAAAACGCCTTCCACTCCGGCGTGTAAAAAGGCGCGAGCGCCAGGGTTCTGTCGACAATCTGTTGCCAGGTCCGGTCATCGATTTTGGGCGCTGTTACCGGCATAAGCTTAGACTCCACTCTCAGTCAGATAAAAAGGAAACACTAAATTGAATTCGTTATTGGTCGCGCGCACAAGATAGTCGATGCTCACTTTGAGCTTGCCGACATCGGCCTCGTCCGTCAACACCGCGACGTTGAGCACATCGATCCGGGGCTCGTAACGCGTCAAATCTTCACGCACGGTGGATTCCACCAGTCCGACGGTTGTGGTGTTGATGGGGGCAAACACCAGATCATGGATACCGCAGCCAAAATCCGGGCGCATGGCGCGCTCGCCCTTGGAAGTACCAAGGATGATCCAAATGGCTTGCCGGATATCATCTTCATATTTCGACATGACAATCTTGCCACCGGCATCCGTGCTGACTGGAAACTTCCAGCCGACGCCGAGAAAATCTTTTGCATTCATCTTTACCCGCCAATTTGAACGGTTGGTGCGCCTGCCACAATTGAATTAGGTGGCGCGGCTTCCGTGATCATGTCGCCTTGCCGAACTGCCGGAAAATTGTTAATCAACACTGTCGTGCTGCCAACTGATACTACTCCTCCAACATGAGGAGCCGGGCCATTGAACAACGGACACATGTGAAAATCCGAAGTTGCCCGCCAGGCTGGCAACCCACCGATGAGCACATTCGAGCTTCCCGGACCGGGACTCAAAGGTGTGCCATGACTGGTCGAATCGCTTACTCTTGCTGCAAGTGGCATAGTTTCGTCTTGTGGAGTTTTGGCGTGCTGGCTAATGGTTTGCTGGAATAATGGATTACTGAGGTCCATAATTCCAATACTCCAGTACTCCATCTTTCCATCAATCCAACCTCTGGGTTCAGTTGATCATCACCATCGCGCCTTTGATGACCAAATTGCCGGTGGCTTCGATGTTCATCATACCGCCGGATTTGATTTCGATCATCTGCGATTCTATTGAGAGCTTCGTTCCGCTTTTAATGGATATTTCATTGGCGACCGAATCGATCTTCACCGTATTGCTGCCGGATTTATCCACGATCTCAATTTTTTCAGAGCCCGAGGCGTCATCCAGAACAATCTTATGGCCGGCTTTGGTGTGAATTTCCACTTTCTCCTGGCTTCCTTCAGCGTCGTCGTTAAAAATAATTTCGTGTCCACTGCGGGATTTGATCTTACGAATGTTGTTTTTGCCATCGCTATTGGTTTCCGGCGGCGCGTCATTACCATTCCATAACGCTCCGAGAATATAAGGAAAATGAATGTCGCCATGGTCGAAGGCAACCAAGACTTCGTCGTTCACCTCAGGCAAAAAATAAGTGCCGCGATTCGAACCGCCCATCAAGCTGGCGATACGGGCCCAATAGCTGTCGTCTTTGTTAGCGTCGCGCCAAGGGAATTTGACTTTCACCCGCCCCATGCCCTCGTTGTCATTATTGTCGGTGACGATGCCGACGACAACACCATTGATTTTCATTCCCCTGGCGACAGGGTCTCCGTTCATCGTGTCCATTAAATCGCATTTCCCTTGACTGAAAATTGCGTGGTATAGCCGGAAGCGTCGATTTTATGCGTGGCGCTTTCGATGTAATAGTCCATGCTGAACCGGCGCCCGACGCCATCAATGGTGATGTAGCCGCCGGCGCGAATCTCCGGAATACCCACGCACTCGCCGCTACCTTTGATGAATTGATCGCTGGAATTGTCAAGCGAAGATTGCGCACGCTTATCCGCCTCCCCTTGCGTGTAGACCGGCTCGCGGATACTGCGTTCGACCGTGCCGTAAATCTGCTCGATCATCTGGCTGGCCGATTGTTTTCCCGACAGGATATTTCTCTCCTGGCCGTTGCCGGCCACGCCTTCAATCTCCTTCTTGGTGCGCGGATCCCATCCTCGCACGGTCACGCGACTGGGCTTGTTTTCGATGTTCAATTCCGGCGCAAAGCTGTTGAGCGTTTTGCCCAGGGTGAGGGTCGTGATCGGATCTTTGTTATCCTTGGGCTTGCGAAAGAAAAAACTGCGCAACTGAACGAACATCTCGAAGCCATTTTCCTGGGCGCGCTGCTTGAGAAATTTGAAGTCAGACTCGCCATTTTGCATTATCTTGGGATGAATTGTACCGGTCAGTTGAACACCATCCGGTGACAGACCATGAGATTCGGCAATCTCAACAGCGACCGCAGAGTCTGGGCGCTCCTTCCACGATCGAAATTTGTCCCCGCGTTGCAACCGTTTGAGAAAATCAAAACCACGAATACCCATCTGCTGCGGTCCGAAAGAGGAGAAAGTCGGCTCAATCGCAGAAATGTCGCCCATTATCATCGTGGACAGTTTTCCGCCGTAGCCCATCTTGATCTCGATCACTTTGCCAATCTGAAAAAGAGGATCTTCAAGCCACTTCAGATCAGGATTATTGATGGTAATCGTAAAGTCATCCGGATCTTCCAGTTTGTCATTGACCGTGGCGCTGAGTATCTCAACACCCTTGTGCAAAAGGTCTACGCCCGCGATGGTGACCTCGAAGCGAGGCGCATAGAAATTCAGGTTTTTGCTTTCAATTTCCGCGAACTGCATTTGAGTCTCACAATGGTGGTATGCTCAGCTCAGCTCCAGGCTCCAACAATCTGGGATTGTCGACGTTATTGGCTTTCGCAATGACGCGCCATTGGCTTGCATCACCATAGAACTTGTCTGCCAAAGACCACAGTCTGTCCGCCTCGGTCAATACATAATATTTCGTCCGGTCCGGTGAATTCTTGGGAGTACCGGTAAGCTGCTCGGAGATCGTTCGATATTCCGTGAAGCTGACACCTAATTTGGCGCGTACCGGAATGCCCGAATCCAGAAACATCGTAAAATTCTGCGAAACGCTGTCAATGACCGCCTTGAACTCCAGTTTGCCCCACACAAACTTGACCACTGGCGGCGCGTGAATATTACGGTCAATGTTCAATAACCCGGTCACCAGACTGGTATGCACACGCACATCGACGCCGCTTTCATAAGTATCAAAGAAAAGATCGATTTTTAGAGTTTGGGCATTGCCATAGACAAATTGCGTCGCCGGTGTCTGCAGGCCGGGCAGATTGGTACGTTGATAGTTGACGCTTTTTTCGATGGTGTACTGCTCTGGATTGAACATCACCTCGATGCGGGAGCCTTTGTTGCGGCCCTGCTCGTTCAAAGGCTGAATGTAAGCTTTTTCCAGCGCCATCGCAGACCTCAATCAAATGTCTTCATAACCGTGATGTACAAGCTCCAATGTCTCAAACGCTATACTGTTCTCGCCGGCTTTCAAATCCGGCCCGACCCACTTGATGGGAAAGGCTTCTTTGAATCCCCAACGCCGTACGTCATTGCCTTGATGATCTCTTAGGATCAACCGGACGGTTTTTCTCGTGACCTTGCCGCGAATGGCATCGCGGTGCCAGTCCCATAATTCGGTGCCCGTCGTCATGCCGCGTTTCAATGTGAGGTTTTGGTAGGCCGTTCCTTTCACAACCTTATGGGCGTATTCGTTCAGACCGCCTTCGCGGAAGTCCTCGGTTTGGACTTCGGACTGCAAACCGGAGGCTTCGGCAAAGCCATGAATAATGTTGTCAATCTCGATGGCAAAGCGGTAGTTCAAATAGGGATCGTTTCTTTGTGCCGTTGCCATATCAGTACCACTTTCCTTGTCGCTCGTTTTCGATCTGCATTTTGCGCGCAATCAAACGATATACCTGATCGGCCATGCGATTGAGCTCCAAATTGCTCAATCCCGGTGAAACCGGCGGCTTGGATGGCGCTGTGAACTGCTCGGTTTGAGAGGAAGCGAATTTATTTTTGTTTTGTTGGGCGCGTGCCATCATCGCTGTCGCCGAAGCCATCGGCTGGGCATATTGCAGCTCTTGCTCATCAGAATCGTGTTGCCAGTGGCCATCTTCTTGCTGAGTTCCAGTCAGAGACCGTGTGCTCACGGCTTGATGCACTCCACCAAGCTCTAATTTTGGAAAGATCGAAGCCTCTGCCGGGATGGGGTTTTTCTCTCCTGGCGTTTTGATCGCCATCGGTGCGAGCGCGAGCCTGGTATGTGAAAGTTTCAGCGGATGCATCACGCCGATTTGCACTGCAGCAGGGGAGGCGTACAAATTGTTTTTTTGCAGCGTTGTTATTCTTTCAGTTTTCTCGAGCACATTACCAGCCAGTGATGCTGAAATAAGTCGAGAGCTCTTCAAAACTTGAGACGATGATGCTGGCTTCTGAAGCGACGATTGTGCTTCATCACGCTGCTTGCCCTCATGATGCACAAGAGGCGAAGACCATATAGGTGGTAGTGGCGCAGCGTTTTGCATGTTACGCCTGGAAGCCAGTGGAGACATCTGGTTTTGAATGCTCATGCGGCTGACGCTCCGAACTCCTACAGGCGCAGTTGTCGCCAGAGGAAAGGCCTGCGTGCTGGCTTGCTGATGCAAAACACCAATGCGCTGCAACAAGTTTCCGGACGATTGACTTTGAGGGCTCATGAAGCCGACATTATGGCCTTCTCTGAACGCAGGAAAGACTTGCGCGCTGGCTTGCTGGTGCAGAATCCAAATGTGCTGCAACAAGTTTCTATAGGATGATGTCGATTCTTGAGACGGCTTCGCAAACGCCGCCGCATTGCCAGAGTCTGCAAGTTTGCTCGTCCGGGCAAGATCTGAAAGAAATCTCGCCACGAAAAAAAACGATGGCAAAAGATATTCCAGATTGAGCCAACCCATTGGGCTAATCACTCGCAAAGGTGCTCTTAGGAACGCTTTGAGCTTACCGAGAATCTGCTCATGGAAAGCTTGAAAACGAGCGGAGCGCGTTACCATCCATAAGCTCGGGCTTTGACCGATCAAGCCTGCGGTTGGTTTTCTCCTTGTCCAACGCTGCACCATCATCTGCCTAATCCATCTTGGTTGTTTGCTCATTCAGCTTCTTATTGATTCTTGACACTTCATCGCACCAGCGTCGTCGCGTCGCGTGATCAAGCTGCATGATCTCATCGTGCGCCCAATGGAGATAATATGCCAGAAAGGCCACCTCCTCATAGATGCGGTCGAGGGGGTAGCCGGTTACCGCCCCCCCAAACCGTCGTTCTCCATCTCGAATTGATGCTCGCATTTGGGGCAAGTCGCTTTTAGAGTCGCTGTGCCATTCTTATTGACGAGTTGATACAGGTCCTGCAAATAAGCCAAATCAGAGGCAAACAAGCCCTCGATATTCTTGGTCGAGATTGCGCTCAAGTCGCCCAATTTGGTGACCACGCGCGAGAGCAGAATCACCGCCAAATAAGCCGGGTTCTGTTGCACGCGCGGATCTTTCTGCGGCAAAATTTCATCGGCCGCCGTGGCCAGCCTCATCACGCCGCGTTGGTGCAAATTCCCATCGGAATCCACGTAGCCTTTGGGCAATGTAAATTCATACTCGGTCTGGAAAGCCATGCTTAATACTCCTAATAACTGATAGAAGAATTTGTCTGCGACTGCTTATTGAGAGCCTAGTTCCCGCCTACTTCTGGCGGAAATCCAAGATGGTAGCAGTCTCAGAAATTCCGACAAATCCATCATCAACGAGCGGGAATGACGAAAGCAAAGCTTTGAGATATACGTTACGACACCCGCTTATACTCCTCGGTGACGAACTCCAATGTTTCGATGGCAATGTCATTGCCTTTGGCGTTGAAGTCTGTCGGATCATATTTCAACGGCCAGCATTCCGTCAGCTCCCATCTGGCTTTGTCGCCGCCGGCTTCGTCCACCAGCGTGATCGAAACATTCTTGCGATTGTCCAAGGCACCCTTGTCAACGACGACGCGATGCCAATCATAAAGCGCTTTGGAATCCGTGGTGCCCCATTTTAGGGTGACGTTGCCATATTTGCTTTGTCCGGAAAGCTTACGGGAATGGGCAGGGTCAGTGCCTACCCGATATTCCACCATTTCCGTCGAAGTTTCTCCGAAGCTCACCTCATTGAAACCGGCCTCGGTGATGCCGTCGATTTCAACGCGGAAACGAAAATTGCGAAAGGGGTCAACGCGACCAGCCATAATTTCCTCCTTGGAGATTCAGCTTAAAAGTGAAAGTGCTTTCAGACCTAGGAACTATTCAGTGACCTCCGAGCCGCCGGTCCATTGCGCGATGCGGAAGATGACGAATTCTGCCGGCTTCACCGGTGCCACACCGATCAAAACGATGAGCCGGCCATTGTCGATATCATCTTGGGTCATGGTCGAGCGATCACATTTTACGAAGAACGCTTCTTCCGGTGTTGTGCCCATGAGTGCGCCGTCACGCCAAACACGTGTCAAGAATTGCGTGATGGTTTGCCGCACGCGCGCCCACAATCTTTCGTCGTTCGGCTCGAACACCACCCATTGCGTACCTTCTTCAATGGATTCTTCGAGAA
Organism: bacterium; assembly: GCA_041918175.1. GTDB lineage: Bacteria > Zhuqueibacterota > Zhuqueibacteria > Zhuqueibacterales > Zhuqueibacteraceae > JABWAN01. The sequence continues at coordinate 10,502 of JAYRWE010000111.1, read as the reverse complement.
AGATGAAGAGGCGGCGGACGTTGACATATTTCCACAAAGAATCAGTTGAAACGGTTCTTGCACCCCACACGCGAATGCCGCGTCCCGGGAAGGAACGGATGACATTCACGCCGCGAGGGTTAAGGATGTCTTGGTCTCCCTTCAAAAGCTGAAATTGCAGTTTGGTTACGCTGCGAACCACTTCATTGGCCGGTGCTTTGTGAACGCCGCGCTCGACATCGCTGCGCGCATAAATGCCCGCCATGTGACCGGATGGTGGAACAAGCTTGCCGATATTGAGAACCGGATCAAGAATCTCAATCCACGGGTAGTAGAAAGCTGCGTATTTGGAATCCTGCGGAGGCCGCAATTTGCTGATGAGACCGGCATTCTGAGCAGCAGAGAGAACCGCAAAGCGATCTTTCATCTTTTCGCAATGCTCGATGAGTGCTGGCGTTACGCCGTTTACGGCATTCTCATCCGGCGCAAAGACGATGGCAATCTCATCCACTTCCTCGAAGGCATATAAACCCGTGCGTTCGCCCGGGGCAGGCGGCGGATCGGTGACCCCTTTATATTCCGTTGCTGTAATAGCCGCACCATCGTTTCCGCTCGCGAGCCATTCTTCAGCATTTTTAATGCGCTTCTCTGCATCATCCGTTAGACGTTTCACTTTGATCAGCAATGAAATGTCGTTGATGCGCTTTTCAATGCTCTCGCTTGAAGCTGCAGAAGGGGACAGGTTATCATAAATCTCGATTTGCGACGGCTCGATTTGATTGACCTTGTCCTTGTAATACGAGACGGTCAATTTGAACAATTCCGGATTGATGGGGAGGGACTCATCCAGGTCCGATAAGCTGGCATTCTCGATCTTGATCTTGATGCCATCACCCCACTTGCCCGACCCAATGGCCGTGACTTCAATGGCGTATTTGCCGTCCTCGTCTTTGAATTTTGCCGAAGAGGCTACTGCGCCTTTGCCGACAATGCGACCGACGAAACAACGCTGTCCGCCATTGGCAAAAAAGCCATCCACGGCGTAGGCGAGGTAGGAGTCTTTTAAGAATCCGCCATATACCCGTTGAAATTGTGGGAAAGAGGTGACAAGCCTGGGATCGGTAGGACCGCGCTCTGTTTTTCCCAAACAGCCGGCCGTACTCGTGCTCACGCCCTCGATTGGTTTGGCGCCAATTTCAATCTCTTCAATGTAGACGCCCGGAGATAAATATTCTGGCATGTGGACTCCTCCTTAATGAATAAAACAGTGAAATAGTGAAATTCATGTTTACTATTTTTTTAAAAGAGATTTCAAGTTTTAGATTCCAGCGCAAAGAAAAAGTCTTCCAGCTTCGCTGCCGCAATGTCGCCTACGATCTGCTCTTTTGACTTGTAACCCAGCGCAGAGATTTTGAACGTGTATTTTCCTTTCTGCAAATTGCCAAAGCTGAATTTGCCTTCTACATCGCTCCGTGTCTCGGCCACGGCTTTATTTGCAGAATCCAACAGCATCACTTCCGCGCCGACAATGGGCGCTTGCTTTTGATTGGTCACAATTCCGCCGACTTGCAGAAAAGTATCCACACTGGCGCTGAGACCGACAGAGCGCCCGGCCAGCGCCGTGATTTGGACATATTCAAATTCGTTGCCGCCAAACTTGCTCGGATTGTCAAGCTTGAAAATATCGCCCACTTGCACTTGTTTGGCATCGGGCCCGGAGACGAACAAATGCGTCGCACCCGGCAAAAAGGGTTCAGCCAAGGCCAGGCGCAGCGTTTCCGTTGCCGGCGTTAAGCGTTTGAGTTCCGTGTCCTTTTTGTGCTCGAAAAGCAGCGGTTGCAACAAGGAAATTTCATTGTTCGGAAGCACTTCATCAATTTGACCAAACTCCGTGTTGCTATTATCGACGAATAACAAAATCTCATCTGCTGAGAGCGTCGTGACATTATCGAGTTCGATCTTCTTGATTCCCTTTGCCGTATTTGCTGCCAATTTCTTGCTGAGCTGATCGTCGATTTTCATTTTGACGAGCCTTATGCCGCGCTCATGCTCGCGCGGCGGCAAGACCGTAGATTTGCGCGGGAATGGACGAATGGCATAGCGGAAGGTCGAGATCAGGCTACCATACTCTGCAATCTTCACCAGAACCATTTGACTCGTGAAAGTCTGCTCCATATCAATGGGTATCGTGACAACGTAATTGATGCCTGGTTTAAGCTCATTCTCCAATGCGCTCCACAGTTCGCCCAAGCTTTTGAAGTTGTCCACCTGCGCGATTTTCGTAGGCAGTTCCGGCACCGGTTCCAATTGATTCAAATAACCCTGGAACCATTTCGGCGCAATGAGCGGATTTCTCGCCAAGGCCCAAAGCACGTGTCCGAGAAACATGTGCTCATAAGAGACCGTAGGTGGAGTGGCATTGCTCCAAGTCGTAACCAGATAATAGCAATCAATTCGCAAAGGCCGCCGTGACCGGGAAATAGAATTATTCGCATTGTGCGTAATGTTCATATCATTGGAACGTAGTTCATGGTTTTCTCGAACATCATAGAGATAAAAATTGACCGTCAGTTTATCAAGAGTCTCTTCCCATTTTTTATTAGGCAAATCAAACTTGATGTCATACTTGATCGCACCGGTCCTATACTCATTGAAACGATTGAGTTCTTCGGTCAACATCGTTCTGATGGTTTCGTCAATATCGTGAATCATTGGACGCCGTTACCTTTTCCAGACTGCTCGAATAAATCTGGGTTGATGATTTTCTCTTCAAAGTCGAGCCAGACTTTCAGCTTGTCATAAGTCTGGCAATCGAACCCGCGACACGGCACGGGTCTGTGTTCGCGCACGGTGCATTCGCGGCTCTCACGATCGAGGTGCACACAATAGCCGTCTTCGTCGTGCGCAATCATATAAGGGCGCCCGAAATCCCACTTGAAGATTCCTTCCTCCACATCTTGTTTTGAGAGCGCGAAGGGAAATTTGCAGCAAATCGCTTGGCAGGCTTGAACGCGATTTTCACAATCGACATGCGCTTCAGAAGCAAAAGCGTATTTGTCTTGTTCCGGATCCTGGTACATCACTCCAAGTCCGCTATCTTTGAACTTTTGCACCAAGCGTGCGGCCACTTTGTGCTGGCGCGCGTTCAACTCCTCTTCCGTCAATACGCCTTTTTCAATCAGCAGATCGATGAGGGCATATAAAAAGGAAGCGACTTCCAAAGATTTGCTGGTGTTGGCATTAATGCGCTTATGACAATAACGCAAGCCCCTGGCCGTCTCGCGCCACAAACGATCAGAATCACTCACTTCTCGAGCAGGTGCGGGAACCAGGCTTTTCTCGTTCGCGCCATTTTGCGCCGGTTCTTCAGCAACGATCTTCAGTTTCTTGACAAATTGAGCGGGATTCGCCGCGACAGCTTGTGGGGAGATCATGATGTTTGTCTCCGATCCTATCCGTCATGAATCAATCTTGGGGTCGAGCAGTTCGTAATACTCACCAAATTCTGACTTCATGCACAATTTTGCCATTTTTTGATATTCACGCTTGGTGGCGAGAATCAAATGTTTCATTCCAACGGCCTTGCCGTTGTCAGCGGCATAAAAAGCTGCGGTTAAGGCGATATTTCTGATATTGCCGCCTGCGAGCTTGAATTGTCGGGACATAAAATTGAGATCGACCTCGGGCGCCAACGGCGTTCCTTTGGGCCAAATACCCTGCCAGATGCGGTGACGATATTCCTCCTCCGGAAGCGGGAATTCGATGATAAAGCGAATGCGTCGGGTGAAGGCCTCGTCAATATTCTTCCGTAAATTCGTAGCCAAAATCGTGATACCTTCATATTCTTCCATTTTCTGCAGTAAGTAAGCGATTTCAATGTTGGCGTAACGGTCGTGGGCATCTTTGACTTCCGAGCGTTTGCCGAACAAAGCATCTGCTTCATCGAAAAAAAGGATGGCGTTGCTGTACTCGGCTTCGGTGAAGACGCGACTGAGGTTCTTCTCGGTCTCGCCAATGTATTTGCTCACCACAGCGGAGAGATCGATTTTGTAGAGGTCGAGCCCTAGATCGTTGGCGATCACTTCGGCAGCTATGGTTTTGCCGGTGCCACTGGGACCAGCAAAGAGTGCATTCAATCCATGTCCCAGCGAGAGTTTGTTTGCAAATCCCCAATCCACCATCACCACGTGCCGATGCTCGATCTGCTTTGACAACTCCCGCAACTGCTGTATTTGATCATCCGGCAGTACCAAATCGCTCCAGCAATAATTGGGCTCAACCTTTCGGGAAAGCGAAGTGAGCCGAGGTTGCGACTCAATGCGGCTGTTCGCAATCAAATCGGCAAGGTTGACATGGCCTTGCTCAGGGTCGCGCACTAAAGCGCTTTGTTGGGCGCGGCGAACGGCACGGGCAATCTGGCCGCCGGTAAGATCAAAGCTGGCCACGAGCCGCTCGGGCGACGGCACTTCGCTTTGCAACAATTCACCGTCGAGATGGATTTTCCACAAGGCCTCTTGCGCGTCATGGCTCGGCCGTGAAATTTCTACCGGACTGATTGCCGGCAATTCAAGTAGGGCAGAAGGCAACGGATTTTCGCTTCCCAAGAGGGTAATCCATCCCATATCGGCGATTTCCTGGACTAGGTCGTCGAGCAGCGAGGCGTATTCGTCTTTCAGAGTTTCCAGTTTTTCAACGTGGTCAAAATATATGGCAGCCGTCTGCAATAGACCTTCACGCAAGACCAAGCGGATTTTCTCCCGGAACATTTCCGGGGACATTATTAATCGCTGAAAATCGACCGATAGCATCATCAAATCGAAGTCGCCACAAAGCGCTCGGGCTAGAGTTTTTTTGCCAACTCCGGAAAGACCGTGCAAATAAATAATGGGGCGCTGGCCGGAAGGGTTTTCAACGGCTAACCGAAAAAGCATTTGCAACCGGCTCTTAAGCGCCTCATGAATAACAACCTTTTGCCAATCAAGCGGCGAGAAAAAATGCAGATCGCCGATTAAACGCTCATCCACCGCCTGATTTCCCAGCACATAGTGGATAATACGCAAATTCGCGCGCAGAAAGCGCTGCGCTACGGAAGTTCCCGAATCGCTTTCCACATTTTCTACCAGGCGAAAATGCTGCAGCGGCAACGAAGGATGGAAAAATGCCAGATGACGCAAACGGTCTTCAGGGTCTGGGCACAATAACTCAAGGATCAAGTCAATGCTGGGAAGTTTTTTGGTAAGATCGTTTTGTAAATAGGCATACAGCTTTTCATAGTGCGCATCAATTTGTGGTGCTAGACAGATGATCAAGACTTGCTGTTCAAATTCGCTCAGATGAAAACACCTAGCAAGGAAGGTTAGGGGCAGAAAGACGTTTTGGGCTATAGCAGCGTTCAACCGCATGTCGATCTCTTCACGCAATTGTCGTGCTTGTGCTAAAAGCATCGTTATTTGCTCTCTCCGCGCTTTATCTTTGACTGTTTTTCCGGTATCTTCAAACACTTCCGCTGAGAGCAAAACATCGATCTCTTCATCAGAAGTGAAGAAACCACGAAAGTCTTTAACACTATCGTAGAAATTCACCCGTCGCAATTTCAAAACATGAGCCGCCAGCAAGCGGTTGAGCCAACGAAATTCATCGAGGAGATGGGCGTGAGCACTGGGATAAGGTGGATTCTCCGGCGCGATCAGAGTTGACCCCGAGGTGCTTTGTCTATGCTTGTTCTGGTGATCCGACAATTGAAGATGGTCCATGATCGTGACGTCAAGATGATGGTTTTCGAGCCACTTATCAATAATATCTACTGCGACGCGCATAAGAGCAGTATGTTACTGCGACCGGCAACATTTAAGCCAGGCGTACTGCTGCACGAGAAGCGAACTAATTGTCTGGAATTGTTGCAGCGAAAGTTTTGGAGCAGAAACGACTATCAAATCGAAATGAGGCTTCAGCGCCTCAACTATAAGTAGGGAAAGGAGAAAGTTGAGAGTTCGGATCAGGTTAGTCGGTGAGGCGTTGAAGCCTCAGAGAAAAGAAGGGACGACAAAATGCTGGAGTCGTAAGATTGATCAGGAAGATATCATGGTTCTTGGCGAAAAGCGGTGTGCAACTTTAGCAGGAAGGCGAATAATCATCGTCACCATTCCCTTGCAACTCGCGCAACATTCCTTCTATATTTTTTTCTCCCCGAGCTTTCGAATGTCTATAAGCAAGGTGGTAGTGATGTCGTTTTTTCATTAGCACGCCGGATTGTACCAAAAACACCAGAGCTTTTTCGACGACCTCGCGTTTCTCACCGATCCACCATTGCGTGATGCCCTTCGCGCTGTCTTTGGCATTGGGATGATCGCGCAGATAGTGCAAAATCGCAAGGGCGGCGCGACGCACGCTGTCGTTTTCAGGACGAGCAATCACAGCAAAGAGGCTTAGCCAATACTGTTCACTTAAAACGCATTTGTATTGAATCAAATCTTTGTTACGCTTGAGTTAGCACTTGGCTTTTGAATTTGGCATATTTCGCCATACCAAGTTCAAAAAACCAGGAGCGCGATCATGGGATTCAAGTTACGAGTACTCAAAGCGGCGACAAAATTTTCTCACAAGGTGGATATTCACGCGATCAACCAACTGAGGCGGAGCACTCAGCTCGTTGACAACATTTTGGACAAAACCGGCAAACGCGAACTGCGTTTGCGCAAGCTGGGTGCCGCCGCAGTGATATGGTTTTGTATCGCACTCAATCTGCATGTTGAACCTAAACTGAGCGATTCTTCATACGGCTAAATTTTCGGTCATCGAAAAGTGCTCAAGAAGATCGCGAAACGCCGCTTAAGAGGAGCGCGCGAGTCTTTTCAGCTGAAGGTCTTGCGATGGAACGGGTTGCAGGAACGTTATCACTCGAAAAAGAACGCTTCGACTTCAAAAAATGGTTGTTCGGACATACGTCGACCTTGCTCCCAATCCCCATGCGCGTGACGTGACGTGAACCCCAAAGGCTAGTGCATGGCGGCGAAAGTATTTCGATAGATATTAGACGCGCAGGGGCGTGCCTTGGTAAGTCCAGCGAAACGGCTTCGCCATGGTGCGATTAAAGGAATTGATGAAACGCAAAATTTTTCGTTTCAAATCTTTCCGCGAGGTAAAGCTTTCGCGCTTGAGTGAACGTCGAACCGAAAATACTAAACCACAACTCCACATGATTCAACCACGAGGCGTGCCGTGGCGTATAGACAAAACGAATGCAATGGCTGCTGGAGTCCTGCAAAAATGCCGCGCGCGTTTTCGTGGAGCGCAAAATCCCGTAATGCGCCTTGACCCCGAGCTCGTCCGGGAGTTGACAGTGTTGCGCGACCAACCGCACCGAGCTTTCACTTTGATGCGTATTCAGTTGATTGACTACAAAAGTCTATTGTGCCGCGAAATCGCAGGCGATGGTTCGCGTGATTTGCGCCGCAAAATCGCTTTCCGTGCGCGTGGTACCAACGGTCGGCGTCAACATTTTTCCGGTGGCGATTTCAAGATTGGCAATCAAACACTGTGTGCCATGACGATGATATTCAAATTCCTGATGCTCAAAGCGCCCCGCTTTCAGCGGCACCGCCGACGTGCTTCGCTCCAACGCTTGAATGCCGGTTTTTTCGTCCGTGCTCACCACATGGACGCCTTGCTCATGAAGCGTTTGGGCTTGTTGATATACTCGTTACGTCACAAGTATCAGGACATCGTAGACAGGTTTTATTATCAAGACATCGTAGACAACATTCCCCAGATGTGGTAACGGAAGGAGCCCGTAGGGCGACTGGAGTTACCACATCTGGGCAGGAAAATCAAAAAAGCTTATACTCAATCTCGTCGATTTGAACCTGACTCAAATAGAGTTTGAGCTTTTGTTCGTTGACATCAACGGTTGCCCTGACATACTCATACATCGCTTCAAGCGGCATTTGAAATTTTTCTCCAAACACATCTGGCATACCGTCACTACGAATGAAACGCACGAGATGATACTTGCCGCTCTTCGGTTTTGTAATAGGATAGCGCGGTGCCTGTTCTTCCGTGGGGAAGCGCAGTGGTTGGTTTGCCATCGCCAAAGCCTCGAGCGGTGTTCGGCCATGAAGTTTGCTGTAGCGGTAGCGCTGATTGTTTTTGTGCTCAAAGTTTTGCGATTGTACGCGTAGCGCATTTGCATCCGTGAGTTCCTCCCGCTGAAGAAATTTCTGGCGAAAGTGATCATTGAACTTCTCCACCACGCCATTGCGCCAAGGCTCACCAGGTGGAATAAACCAAAGTTCAATGCCATAATGCAGACACAGGCGAATCAAGCTGCCCATGCCGCGTGGATAGGTCGGGCTGCCATAGAACAACATGTCGTTATCCACTTGCAGATGTTGCGGCAGCCCTAACCGTCGCCAAATCGCCCAAAATGCATCAATCGTGTGCTGCCGCTCACGTTGTAGCAGCGCTTCAATCCCACAGCGGCCTGTGGCCAAATCCACGAGATTGAGGCTATAGAAGCGCACGGGCCCGCGCAAGTAACAGGGTCCCACGAAATCGGCTTGCTGAACACGATTGACACTCGAACCTTGCAGCACGGGATATTTTTTGCCTTTGGGTTCGTAACGTCCTGTGCGGCGGTTCGTCAATTCTTGCCGGCGCAGGGTGCGGCTAATCGTGGCCAGCGACGGCAGAGGCGAGAGACCAAGACGTTCTAATTCCCAACGAATCGCTTGCGCCCCACAAAAATCGCCGTGATTGTAAAGATCCAGACGCACCATTCTGATGGCGTGTTCGAGTTCAAACGAAGTATGCGTCGGAGAGCTTCGTGGGCGCCGCGACTTCTCTTCGAACCACTCGGCTTCACCAGAACGATAGCGCGCAACCCACTTGTACAACCATGCGCGCGAACGTTTGAGCGACAAACAAATCGCGCTAACGTCTTCGCCCGAAAGAAAACGTTGAACTGCCAACTGGCGTTGTGCTTTTGTTTTTTTTGTGACATGACAACCTCCTCACAATATTTCGAGAAGATAATCATGTCCCGAAAATCGTGAAGCACAAAAAAGTGTCCACGATGTCTTGATACTTGTTTTGTCTACGATGTCCTGATATTTGTCAGTTACGGGTTAGTTTGTAACTCGTCGAAGCTTTGAAAGCGTAAGGTCAAGAGTGAAACAAGAACTTCACGATATGCTCCCGCAGCGATTTTTTCCAAACAAGTATTCACGGCGGCGCGGAAGGCGTCGAAGGTGGCATAAAATTCATTGTACAAAACTTCTTTTTTTACGAAGCGCCACAACCGTTCAATTATTACTCCGGCCATGAAATACTTTAATTTTCGTAAAAAATTTCGTATATTGGGGCATGAAAAAGCATGACGCCCGTCAACTTTCTTCCGATGCTCAGGAGAACCAGCGATTCAGTGCCATTCGCGCCATTCTTGCTGGTACGAAGCAAGTAGAAGTAGCTAGAATCTTTCACGTTTCGGTTCAAAGTGTTTGTTATTGGTTTAAGAAATACCAAAACGGTGGTTTTCGAGTGCTTCACGCCAAACCACGGGGCCGGCCCAAGACCGGTGGCTCTCTTCTGCCTTGGCAAGCCGCCACTTTGGTTAGACTGCTACGCAGGAAAAAAATATGATCAATTGAGTCTGCCTTTTTACCTTTGGACGCGTGATGCCGTGCGAGACCTGATTCAGAACAAGTATGGAGTTCGGCTCTCGCGCACGACCGTTGGACGTTATCTTAAGCGATGGGGTTTTACGCCACAAAAGCCCTTGCGCAGAGCGTATGAACAGGATCCCCAGGCGGTACGCCGTTGGCTTGAGATTGACTATCCTGCCATCTGTAAACGCGCCAAACTGGAAAAAGGGCTGATTTTCTGGGGCGATGAAACCGGACTTCGATCCGATCACGCCACGGGACGATCCTATGGACCCTGCGGGAAAGGTGCAATCATTTCGGGCACCGGACAGCGTTTCAGTTGCAATATGATCTCCGCCATTACCAATCAAGGACAGCTCTATTTCACGATCACTCGCGACCGCTTCAATTCTACAGTCTTCATCAAATTCATGAAACGTCTCATCAAGCAATCTCAGAGGAAGATCTTCCTGATTGTCGACGGTCACCCAAGCCACAAATCTCAAATCACCCAAGCGTGGCTCAACAGACCAGAAAACCAGAAGCACGTTGAGGTCTTTCTTTTGCCTGGATACAGCCCGGATTTGAATCCGGACGAGCTGGTGAACCAGGACGTAAAAAGCAATGCTCTGGGAAAAAGGCGGCCGCGAAATCGCGAAGAAATGATACACGACGTGCGCGGTTACTTACATAAACGCCAACGACAACCACACATCGTCCGAAATTATTTCTAAGGGCAACACGTTCGGTAGCTCTCCACTTAATCGTGGACTATGTTATTTGAAGCAGGGGAAAGGTTTTCAAGGGTTGCTCCGCGTGTTCTGGTTTTGACGTCAAGCGGCGACAGCGTAACAACTCTATGAGAGTCCATTGACGCGTCGTGAG
>JAYRWE010000110.1:0-63582 GCA_041918175.1 bacterium | reverse complement strand
GTGGGATGTTTATAGAAACGCGCCACCCGAAATTTCACAAACTCCGTAGGAGTGAAATGTTTTCTTTTTGGAAGCTCGAAGCACATCATTCAAATCAAACATGCCACTCCTACGGAGTTCATGAACTTTGAGAATCTGAATCGCTATAAACATTGCACTCCTAGCGGAGTTGGCATGTCTTCAACCGATGCGAGGTGAAACATGGCGAATACCTATACGCAAATCTACATTCACGTCGTCTTCGCGGTGCAGGCGAGGCAGAATCTCATTCCCAAAGAGCACAAAGAAGAGTTGCACAAATACATAACCGGCATTGTTCAGAACAAGAAGCAAAAGCTGATCGCCATCAATAGCATGCCGGATCATGGGCATGTTTTCATCGGCATGAAACCGAGCATTGCGTTGTCCGATCTCGTTCGCGACATTAAGAATAATTCTTCGACGTTCATCAACGAGAAGAAATGGATCAGAGGGAAATTCAATTGGCAGGAAGGATTCGGCGCGTTTTCATACGGGCATTCGCAGATTGACGCGGTGGCAAAGTATATTCAAAACCAGGAGAAGCATCACGCCAAAAAGACTTTCAAAGAAGAGTATCTTGAGATGCTTAAAAAATTCAACGTGGAATATGATGAGAAATATCTTTTCAAATGGATTGACGAAGAGTAGGAGTGATACCGCAGTCGATGCGGCAAGAACATTTCACTCCTACGGAGTTCATGAGCTTTGATGATCGGAATTGCTATAAACATTGCACTCCTAACGGAGTTGATGTGTTGCAAGCAGCCGCCTGCATTCGAAAAACAAAACATCTCATAATCAAACCTAATCTATGACTCGCACCATCGACATTGGCAAAATCAAAATGGGCGGCAATCATCCGCTCGTGCTCATTTGCGGCCCGTGTGTGATTGAAGATGAGAAAACCATGTTTAGCGCCGCGGAGTCCATCACCAAAATTGCGGACAAACTGCGGCTGCCGCTCATTTTCAAATCATCGTATTTGAAAGACAATCGCTCCACGGAAACGAGCTATCAAGGCCCCGGCCTCAAACAGGGCTTGGCTCTGCTGCGCCAAATCAAAGAGCGCTTCAACGTGCCCGTGCTCTCGGACATTCACGATGCGCACGATGCCGAAGCCTGCGCCGAGGTGCTCGACGTGATTCAAATTCCCGCGTATCTCTGCATGCAAACCACGCTCACGTTGGCCGTCGCGAAAACCGGCCGCGTGGTGAATGTAAAGAAAGGCCAGTTCCTTGATCCCGAGGATATGCGCAACGTGATCGGCAAAATCGAGCGCGCAGGCAATCACAACATTTTTCTCACGGAGCGCGGCGCGTGTTTCGGGTATCATAATTTGGTTGTGGATATGCGCGCGCTCGTGAGCATGCGCGAGCTGGGTTATCCGGTGGTGTTCGATCCCACGCATTCGATTCGTGTGTATGGCCTGCCCTCTTCGGACCCGGCGGGCGGCAAGCCGAAGTTCGTGCCTGCACTCACGCGCGCCGCAATGGCTGCGGGCTGCGAGGCGCTGTTCATCGAAGCGCACCCGAATCCGCGCGAAGCGAAGTGCGATGCCGCGAGCCAATGGCCGATGGATAAGTTGGAAGACTTGCTCACGCAGGCCGTGGAAATTGCGAGTGTGACGAGGAAGTATCTTTCATAAAAAACAAAAAGCGAAGACAGAAAAATGGAAGACAGAAATATAGCTTTGAACATTTTTCTGTCCTCCATCTTTCTGTCTTCCGATTTTGGTTTGAATAAAAGCGAGAAGGCAGAAAAATAAAGGGCAGAAATATAGCTTTATTTTTCTGTCTTCCATCTTTCTGTCTCACAGGCTTTTGGATTTTTGATTGATGATGACTCTGTTAGATAAAGCCCGCGAAGTGATTCGGCTTGAGGCCGAGGCCGTTGCCGCGTTGGAAAGCCGCATTGACGCGAGTTTCGAACGCGCGGTGGAGTTGCTCTATCATTGCAAAGGCCGCGTGATCGTTTCGGGCATGGGCAAGAGCGGCATCATCGCGCAGAAGATTGCGGCCACGCTTTCGAGCACGGGCACCGCAGCGATGTTCGTGCATCCGGCGGAGGCGGCGCACGGTGATCTCGGCATGATGATGCCCGGCGACGTGGTGATTTGCATTTCGAAGAGCGGCAACACGGAAGAGTTTTACGTGCTCGTGCCTGTGTTCAAGCGCTTGGAAATTCCGCTGATCGTATTGACGGGCAATCGCCACTCGCCGCTTGCGGAGCGCGCGGAGGTGGTGTTGGATGTGAGCGTGAAGCGCGAAGCGTGCCCGCACGATCTCGCGCCGACCACGAGTACGACTGCCGCACTCGTGATGGGCGATGCGCTCGCCATCGCACTTTTAGAGAAGCGCCACTTCACGCAAGAAGATTTCGCACAGCGCCATCCCTCCGGAACGTTGGGCCGCAGATTAAAATTGCGCATTGATGATGTGATGTATGCGCAGGAACGCATCGCGAAAGTATTGCCGCACGCCACGCTCGAGGAAGTGATTCTCGAAATGACGAGCAAACGTTTCGGCGCGACGACGGTGGTCGATGGCAACGGCGTGCTGCAAGGCATCATTACCGACGGCGATTTGCGGCGCTTGCTCAGCAAGGGCGGCGCGATTCAAAACGCACGCGCAAAGGATTTGATGACGAAGCAACCGAAGAGCGTTCACACCGGCACGCTTGCGGCGAAGGTGCTCGAAATCATGGAAGAGCATGACATCATGCAGATAATCGTCGTCGATCACGAGCATCGGCCGGTGGGCATGGCGCACCTCCACGATCTACTCAAGGCCGGAGTCGCGTGAATGGCTTGGATTATTGGATTGGTGGATAACTGGATTGTTGGAGTGTTGGAGTATTGGATTGATGAATGGCTGGTTCCCAACAATCCATTAATCCAAAAATCCACCAATCCAGGAATCCAACTATCCAAAGGAAGTTGGGATGGCTGACAAACCGCTGCGCAAGCGCATTAAGAATTGGTTGATCTTTCAACTCGTGCGTTCTTTGATCAAGCTCGTGCGTGCGTTGCCGCGGCGCGTGGCGATTAAGAGTTTTGAACGGCTCGGCTTGCTTGCGTTTCGGCTCATTCGCAAAGAGCGCGAGAAGACGTTGCGGCATTTGCGGCTCGCGTTCGGTGCGCAGCAAAACGAAGCCGAGGTTTTTAATCTGGCGCAAGCCACGTTTCGCGCGTTGGGAAGAAATGCCGCAGAAGCTTTGCGTCTGCCGCAAATCAAACGCGACGGGCTTGATAAACACATTCGCTTTGTCGGGCGCGAGCATTTAGATAAAGCTCTCGCACAAGGTCGCGGCGTGCTCTGCATCACCGGCCACATTGGTTGCTGGGAGTTGATGGCGATGTTCATTGCCTCGCACTATCCGCTCGCAGTCGTGGGTGCGGCGCTTTACGATCCTCGTTTGGATGAGATTCTTGTGCGCGAGCGCGAGCAAGCAGGTTATCGCACGTTCTCGCGCACCGCCGGCGGCACGCGCCAAATCCTTCGTTGGTTGCGCGAGGGCGGCATCGTCGGCATTTTGATTGATCAAGATACGCGCGTTGATGGCGAGTTCGTGGATTTCTTTGGGCAACCGACATATACGCCGACCGGCCCGGTGGTGCTCGCCGAGCGCACGGGAGCACCAATCGTTCCGCTCGCGATGCACATGAACGAAGATTTCACGCACACGGTCGAAGTGCGGCCCGCAATTGAATTACAGAAAAGCGGCGACGCGCGCTCTGACCGCATTGCGAACGTCGAGAAGTGTTCGAAGGCGGTTGAAGCTTTCATTCGCGAACATCCGGAGCAATGGGTGTGGATGCATGAGCGCTGGAAGACGAAGCCGCAGAACGTGTAAGGTTTAAAGTGTAACGTGACGAGCTTGTTCAATGGATACTCTAAACACATATCGCAAGATCATTGAGAAAGTTCTAAACGAGTACGTGCCCATCCGCTATGCTCACGGCGACATTCACAATCACGCCGTGTTTGATTGCGACAATGACCATTACTTGATTATGAGCCTCGGTTGGGATGGCCGCCGCCTTCATAGCTGCCTTCTCCACCTCGACATCATCAACGGCAAAGTTTGGATTCAACGCGACGGCACGGAAGACGGCATTGCAGGTGAATTGGAACAAGCGGGTATTCCGAAAGATCACATCGTGTTGGGATTCAAGCGACCGGAGATTCGGAAGTACACGGAATACGCGGTGGCATGAGCATGAACAAACAAGTAGAGGTTTTCATATGCCCGCAAAAGATTTATATCACGACGCCGTCAAGAATGCGTTGATCAAAGACGGCTGGACGATTACAAAAGACCCGCTCTTTCTCAGATGGGGCAAAAAGGACATGTATGTAGACTTGGGAGCAGAACAATTACTCGCGGCGGAGAAGGTCGAGAAGAAGATTGCCGTCGAAATAAAAAGCTTCCTCGGCGATTCGGAATTAGACGACCTCGAAAAAGCTTTGGGGCAGTTTGTTTTGTATCGGGCCGTGCTGGCGGAACTGGAACCTGAGCGAGAGTTGTTTTTGGCGTTTCCCAAAGAAGTATTAAAAGAACTTTTTGAAGAGCCGATGGGCGCGCTTTTAATGAAGAACAATCTTGCGCGCTTGATCGGCTTCGATCCGCAAACAGAGGAGATTACGCGATGGATAAGTTAGATTCTTATCGCCAGATCATTGAGAAAATCCTGAGCGAGTACGCAAAACTTTCCTATGCCTATGGCGACGTGCAGAGGCAAACCGTTTTTGACCGAGCCGGCGACCACTATCTCTTGGTTATCGAGGGTTGGGACGATGGGCGAGTTCACGGCTGTATCATCCACCTCGACATCATCAACGGCAAAGTTTGGATTCAACGCGACGGCACGGAAGACGGCGTTGCCGGTGAGTTGGAGCAAGCGGGTATTCCGAAAGATCACATCGTGTTGGGATTCAAGCGGCCGGAGATTCGCAAGTATACGGAGTATGCCGTAGCGTGAGTTTATGAAGAAAAACAACCCCCTGGCCCCCCTCAAGGGGGGAATTATTCTCGCAATGCTGCTCTTCGGTTGTCATTCAAGCGAAGAGCAGACGCCGAGCGCGACGAATGTTGATGCGCCGGATCAAGAAGGTTGGAATAGCAAGATCACGGTGACGAGCAACGGTCGGCTCGCGGCCGTGGTGCAATACAGCCACATGGAAAAATTCTCCAAGAAGCGTCTGGTGCTTTTCGACGACGGCATTCAAGTGGATTTTTATAACACCAAAGCGGAGCATACTTCGCATTTGACCGCGGACAAAGGCACTCTCTATGAAGAGAGCAATAATGTCGAAGCGCGAGAAAATGTCATTGCCAAATCCGATAGCGGCATTACGCTGTATTCGCAATCGTTGAAGTGGCTCAATCAAACGCAGAAGATTGTCACCGAAGATTATGTGACGATCACGACGCTCAAAGGTGATACGCTGCGCGGCAAAGGGTTTGAGTCTGATCAGAATTTGAAGAATTGGTTTATCAAGCGGCCCACGGGCGTGACGCAGAAGAAGTTTGAATTGCCGAGGAGTACGCGAAGGCCGGTGGAACAAACAGTGGATAGCAGCGACAATGCGAACAGATAAGCAAGCTGTCATTCATCAGGAATTTTTCCACGCTGAACCACAATCCCAGCGAGCGCAAGGATTCCTTCGGAATGACAGCTTAAAAAGTGTCGCTCGAAACTTATGGGGTGCATTGTTCGCTCTGCTCATCGCGTTACTCTTCACTACCTCCGCCTTCGCGCAAACCGAGCCGGGCAAGCTGCGGTTGGAACGCGCGGACTCGTTACGCGGCTTGGAAGAGAACGGCGTGTCGATCATCGAAGCGCTCGGGCACGTGAAGTTTTTGCAAGACAGCGCAACGCTCACGTGCGATCGCGCGCGCACGATTCAAGCGGAATCGCGCACCGAGTTTATCGGCAATGTGGTGATGCACGACGGGCCGAAATGGCTGCGTGCGGACCGCGTGATTGCTTATGAAGACCGCAAAATTCAGGAAGCGATTGGACAAGTTGCGCTCGGCGATCAAACGAGCCAAATGACTGCGCGGCGCGTGCGTTATTTTCAGATCACAGAAATTGCATTTGCCGAAGAGGACGTTTCGATTACGAATAGTGACCGTCGCCTTTTGCTCACGTGTGGCAAAGCGGAATACTATCGGCAACAGGAGCACAGCAAGGCAACCATTTCACCGGTGCTGATCGAATTTGATTCGTTGCAGAACGAGAATATGCGCATCACCGGCGAAGTGATCGAACTTTTCGAAGGCGGCGCGCGCGCGAAAGTGACGGGCAAAGTTGAAATCACGCAAAAGAAAACCCGCGCGCGTTGCGAAGAGGCGGAGTATTTTCGCGCGGAGGGCCGGTTGGAATTGCGCTTCGATCCGATAGCATGGCAAGAACGCGACGAACTGCGCGGCGAGTTGATCGAGCTGTTCATCGCGAATCAAAAGCTCTCGCAAGTGAAAGTTACGGGCAAAGCGACAATGACTTCGCCCGCGGACACCACGCAGGCGGATTCAAGCGTGACAAGCAAGCGCCTCAATTCACTTTCCGGCGGCAAGATGGATTTGTATTTTAAAGACGAGCAACTTGAGCATGTGCTCGTAGAAGACGCGGCGACGAGCGTGTATCATGTGCTCGAAGCCGGAGAAGACAAGGGCACAAATGAAGTGCAGGGCGATCAGATCACGCTGTTTTTTTCAAACAAAGAACTCAAGCGCATCGTGATCGCGAGTAAGCCGGGCAAATCGAACGGCAAGTTTATGCCGCCTGGATTCACGGCGGAAACGAAGGTGACGGAGAAGAAGCCTTGAAAATCGTACACGTTACACTTCACACGTTACACACAATTTGTGTAGCGTGTAAAGTGTAACGTGGCCAGCAAACTTTTCTTTATTTCATAAGAATAACGGCACTTCCCATGTTGCGTGCGGAGAACCTGAGCAAGTTTTATAGCAAGCGGCGCGTGGTCAACAACGTTTCTATCGAAGTCGCGCAAGCGGAGATTGTCGGCTTGCTCGGCCCGAATGGCGCAGGCAAGACCACGACGTTTTATATGATCACGGGCATGGTGCGTCCGAGCGCGGGAAAAATTTTTCTTGCTGAAAGCGAGATCACGACGTATCCTATGTACAAACGCGCGCGCTTGGGCGTGGGCTACCTGCCGCAAGAGCCGAGCATCTTTCGCCGGCTCACGGTGGAAGAAAACATTCTCGCGATTTTGGAAACGTTGCCGCTCACCAAGCAACAACGCAAACAACGTTTGGAAGAATTGCTCGACGATTTGGCTATCGCGCATTTGGCAAAAAATTATGCATACACGCTCTCCGGCGGAGAGCGGCGCCGCGCGGAGATTTCGCGCGCCTTGGTGACGCGGCCCAAATTTATTTTGTTGGATGAACCCTTTGCCGGCGTGGATCCCATCGCCGTCGAAGACATTCAAGAGATCGTTCGCGGTTTGAAGCAAAAAGGCATTGGTGTCTTGATTACGGATCATAATGTACACGAAACATTGTCGATTACCGATCGCGCGTACTTGTTGTATGAAGGCACGGTGTTGAAGGCGGGCACAACGGAGTTCCTCGCCAACGACCCGGAGGCGCGCAAGCTGTACCTCGGCGACAAATTTCGTTTGGATCGTTAAAGGACTTTTTACAAGGGCTATCGTATCATGTTGAATCTGTCGCAACGGATTACGCAAAGACTGCAACAATCGCCGCAACAAGTGTTGCTCTCCTCCCTTTTGCAGCTTCCCACGGCCATGCTGGAGCAGAAGCTCAAAATGGAAATCGAGATCAATCCCATGCTCGAAATGGTCGATGAGATGGAAATGGAGACCGAGCAGGAGGACGAGATGGATCTCGAAATGAAAGAAGAAGAACCGGAGAAAATCGCGGCGGAGGAAGAACGCACCGAAGAAGAGCCGGAGAGCGAAGCCGAAGAGTTAGAGAAGGACGAGATTGATTGGGAAACCATCATCGGCGACGAAGAAAACTACGAGCAGCATGCTCCGCGCGACAACAGCGCCGAGGTTTATGAGCAACAAGAAGCCGCGGTGGAGAATCTGCCCGAGCACCTCATTGAACAATTGCATTTGCTGGAACTCGAAGAAGACGAAATCACCATCGGTGAGTTTTTGATTTGGAGCATCAACGAAGACGGCTATCTCTCGTGCAGCACCGACATCGTTGCGCAAAATTTGAACGTGCCGCTCGAAAAGGTCGAAAAAGTTTTGCGCCAGATTCAACACTTCGAGCCGGTAGGCATCGGCGCGCGCAATCTGCAAGAATGTTTGGTGATTCAACTCGAAGAACGCGAGCCGCGCAACGAATTGGCGCTGACGATCATGCAGCATCATTTCGATGATTTCAGCAACAAGCGCTTCGAAAAAATCGCGAAGAATTTGAATATCGAGCTGGAGGCCATCAAAGGCGTCATTGAAGAGATTTCTCACCTCAATCCCAAGCCGGGCGAGGGCTATTTTTCGCCGCATCACAATGTCGTCGTGCCCGACCTCACGATTGAACGCGATGAGGACGACGAGTTTCGCATCATTCTGCACGACTCCAATGTGCCGCATCTGCGGATCAACAATCGTTACAAAGATCTGCTGCTCAAAAAGGCGACGACCAAACAGCAAACCCGCGATGCCAAGGAGTTTGTGAAGAAACGCCTGGAGTCGGCGCGCTGGTTGATCAACTCCATTCATCAACGCCGCCTCACCATTTTGCGCGTCATCGAAACGCTGGTGGAAAAGCAGCGTGAGTTTTTCGAAGGTGGTCCGGAATATATCAAACCGATGATTCTGAAAGACATTGCCGACGAAATCGGTATGGACATTTCAACTATCTCGCGCGTGACCAACGGCAAATATGTGCAAACCGAGCATGGCGTGTTTGAGTTGAAGTATTTTTTCAGCGAAGGCTTGAAACGCGATGACGGCGACGATGTCTCCAATCGCCGCATCAAACAACGCATCAAAGAAATAATCGACGTGGAAGATCCGCGCGACCCGCTTAATGATCAGACCATCGCCGATCTTTTGAAGAAAGAAGGCATGAATGTCGCGCGGCGCACGGTGGCAAAGTATCGCGAGCAAATGATGCTGCCGGTTTCGCGCTTACGCAGAAAAATATAACTCGGGCAGAATATTCTGCCCGAGATCATCCGTTCGGTATTCGAACGGGCAACAGCAAAACCATTGTGAAAGAAAAAAATGAGACACGCTAGTTTCGAAACTATTTATGCGACCACCATTCTCGGCGTGCGCCACAACAACAGTTGCGTGCTGGCCGGCGACGGGCAGGTGACGTACGGCGACGTCGTGTTGAAAATGAACGCGCGCAAAATTCGCAAGCTGCACAAAGACGAGGTCCTCACCGGCTTCGCCGGCGCCGCGGCCGATGCGTTTGCGTTGTTTGAGAAATTCGAGCAAAAGCTCGAACAATATCGCGGCAATTTGAGCCGCGCCGCGGTCGAGTTGGCAAAGGATTGGCGCAACGACCGTTTTCTGCGCCGCTTGGAAGCGCAGCTCGTGGTGATGGATAAAGAAAAAGCTTTTCTCGTTTCCGGCACGGGCGATGTGATCGAGCCGGATGACGGCATTATTTCCATCGGCTCCGGCGGCGGTTTTGCGATGGCCGCGGCGCGCGCGCTGGCGCGGCATTCCAATTTGAGCGCACGGCAAATCGTCGAAGAAGCGATGAACATCACTGCCGACATTTGTATCTATACCAATAAGAATTTGATTGTCGAAGAACTCAATTACTAGAAAACCTTACGAAGATCGAAATCTTCTACGGCTAAAAGAAGGGCTGTCATGGACGAATTGCAAACTTTAACGCCGCGGCAAATCGTGGCGGAGTTGGACAAATATATCATTGGGCAAGACAAGGCCAAACGCTCGGTTGCGATTGCGCTGCGCAACCGTTGGCGCCGGCAGCGCGTGGGCGACAAGCTGCGCGAAGAGATCATGCCCAACAACATCATTCTCATTGGGCCAACGGGCGTGGGCAAAACCGAAATCGCGCGCCGCATCGCCAAACTTGCGCACGCGCCGTTTATCAAAGTAGAAGCCTCGAAATTCACCGAGGTCGGTTATGTCGGTCGCGATGTGGAATCCATGATTCGTGATTTGACGGATCTCGCGGTCGCCATGGTGCGTTCGGAAAAAACCGCGGCCGTACAACAACAAGCGGAGCAGCTAGCCAACGAACGCCTCGTGGATTTGCTCATTCCGCCTTTGCCGCAACAACACCCGCGCGTCGTGAACTCGCAAAGCGAAGCCGAAGAAGCCGAGCAAGCCATGGTGGAAGAAGCGGCACAACTGGAAGCGCGCCGCGAACGCACGCGCGAAAAAATTCGCCAGCAACTGCTCGAAGGCAAATTGGAAGAGCGTTTGGTGGAAATGGACGTGGCGAGCGACGGCATGCCGATGATGCAAGTGATCACGCCGATTGGCGTCGAAGAGCTGGGCATCAACTTGCAAGACATGGTCGGCAATCTCTTTCCCAAAAAGATGAAGCGCCGCAAGATGAAAGTGTCCGAAGCGCGGCCCGTGCTCGCGCAAGAAGAAGCGCAGAAGTTGATTGACATGGATCAAGTCGTGAAAGAAGCCATCAGTCGCGTGGAAAATTCCGGCATTGTGTTTCTCGATGAGATCGATAAAATTGCGGGCGTGAAGAACACTTCCGGCCCGGATGTTTCGCGCGAAGGCGTGCAACGCGATTTGCTGCCCGTGGTCGAAGGCACGAACGTGTTTACGAAATATGGCATGGTGAAAACGGATCACGTGCTGTTCATTGCCAGCGGCGCGTTTCATGTCTCCAAGCCTTCGGATTTGATTCCCGAATTGCAGGGCCGTTTTCCCATTCGCGTGGAATTGCAGAGCCTCACTGCCGGAGATTTCGTGCGCATCCTCACGGAGCCGGAAAACGCACTGATCAAACAGTATATTGCCTTGCTCGCCACCGAAGAGGTCACATTGACCTTTTCAGAAGATGCGATTGCCGAGATCGCTTCTTTCGCCACCCGCGTGAACGATAAAATGGAAAACATCGGTGCGCGGCGTTTGCACACGGTGCTCACGGCGCTGCTCGAGGATATTCTCTTCGATGTGCCCGACCAACGCCGCGGCGAAATCGCAATAACGGCGGAGTTGGTGAATACCACGTTACAAGGCATCGTTGCCGACGAAGATTTGAGCCGGTACATTTTGTAGAAAGACTCAAAGCATTTCAAATTTTAAATTGAAAATTTGCAATTAAAAATTTTCAATACGCTTGCACAATAAACGATTATTGATGTATCCAGCAAATGGCTAATACCCCCCTGGCCCCCCTCAAGGGGGGAATTGCTGTCGTTAAGTATTCCGAAGCTTTTCATGAGCAATGGGAAAGCTTCGTCGCGCAGTCTTCGCAAGGCACGCTGTTTCATACGCGTGCCTTTTTAGCTTATCATCCGCCGGAACGTTGGCAAGACGCTTCGCTGCTCTTTTTTAAAAAAGAAAAATTGCTCGCGGTTTTGCCCGCGGCTTTTGTGCAAAAAGACGCGCAGCGTGTGCTCGTTTCACATCCCGGCGCTTCGTTTGGCGGCTTCGTTACTGCTGCGCAGCTTTCTCTACCTGAACAAGAAGAGTTGATATCAATTCTTGTGCAGCATGCTCGCGACCAAAACTGCACTGCACTTGAACTCGCCCTCCCTCCTTTCTTCTACCAAAAACAAACAGATCAAACTTTCGAATATGCTTTGTGGCGCGCGGGCTTTCGCTATCAACGTCGTGAGTTGACGCAAGCCGTGCGGTTGGATGCGCAGCGCGAGCAAAACTATTCTGCGGAGTTTCAACGAAAAATTCGGCGCGCGCAAACGCTCGGTGTTGTGGTCAATGAGAGTGAGGATTTTGCCGGCTTTTACGAAATTCTGCAACGCAATCTCGCGGAGCGACACGGCGCGCAGCCGGCGCACGCGCTAGCCGAGTTGCTCGACTTGCGAGAGCGCTTGCCCGAGCGCATTCGCTTGTTTGCCGCGTATGTGAAAGAAAAAATGATCGCGGGCTATTTGCTCTTTCGGTGCAATGCGCAAGCGGCGCTCGCGTTTTATATCGCGCAGCGCTACGAAGACCAGCACTATCGCGCGATCAATTTGCTGGCGCACGAAGTCATGAACTGGTGCGAGCGCGAGGGCTTGGCATATTTTGATTTCGGCACTTCAACGCGCAATGGCGCGCCGAATCACGGCTTGATTGATTTCCGCGAAGCCGCAGGCGCGAGAGGGTTTTGGAGGGAAACGGTAAGGCTGACGTTGGAATAAGTTGTTATAACCTCCTTCGCTCCCGAAGAGTGAAACCGCAATTTGCCGACACGCCTGCGGCAAGCACGGCCAATGCGGTAGTGAGCGCAATCATCAACGCACCATTTGGCATGCCCAACATTCCTCCCACCCGCGCCGCGATCTGTTCTCCGCCCGTTGCGTATTGATAGAGGCTCATCACCAGCCACAGCGCGCCCGCGCTGATCATTCCCACCCGTGCGCTTTCCCACGCGGAGCGGCTTTTCCACAAGCCATAACCAAACGGCACGACCATAATCCACCACCAAAACGGTGTGGCGAGTTGTAACGCCAACATAAGCACGAAGCAAGTTGCGACGGCTGTCATCTTTCATCTCCTCAAGAAAAAATTATTCGCGTTCATTCGCGTCGATTCGCGGTTAAGGATTTCATTTAGAAGCGAGCAACGAAGTCTTGCCAGCAATGCGTGCCTCGCTTTCCGATGCCGATTTCAAATAGAGCAGTTCATAATACTTTCCCGCGACCCAATCATCCACCGCGTTATCATAAAACCGTGAGCCGGGATTTCCGGATTGTCCGCCGGGATAGAGGCCCCAGGCTTGCACTTCCGGGCCGAGGGCAACGATCATGCGCCACGACGGGCCGTGCGTTTTCGTGATCGCATTCACGTTGTCGCCGTTGCCCGAAGTCGGCAGATGCATGCGCCCCAAACCGGGAATGCGTGCGAGATGCGCGACGTCAGTGCCGCGCGTTTTCTCCCAATTCCAACTTGCGTTGAACGCGCCATGCTCCTTCGTGAGCTTACTCTGCATGTTTTGAAATGCAAGCAGCGTTAGCTCGGCCAGCGATTCCGCCTCCGGCGTATTTTTGATATCATAAAAAGAATTGGTTGGCTCATTCAAAACCAAACTCATGGTGACATCGCGGCGCGGATACTTTAATTCATTCTCGCCGACCTTCATGTCGTCCTTCCAGATCAACTCATACAACTCGCGCCACCACGTATTAAAAATGAGCGGCGCGGCAAGCTCGGCGCGATATTCGTAGTTCCACGTTTGAAGCGCCTCATAAAGTTTCTTCTGTTCGGCGTCGAGGCGCTGCGCGGGCAACACTTCGAGCAAACGCGGCAAAATTTTTTGCGCGAACAAGCTCACAGCGTCGTTTTGCAAAGCCATCATGTCTTGCGGCGTGATCTGCGACTTCGCAGCGAGGAATTCATTGATGCGCGCACCGCGCTCAAACGCTGCGTAGTCCGAGCCGAGATAGTAGGGATAATTCAAATCCGTGGCGTTTTGATTCGCGGAGCTGACGAAGCCGCGTTCAGGATTTTTCACATGCGGCACTTGCTCGCGCGCAATCCAGTCTTGCCAATCATACGCGGGATCGCTGCCGTCGCTGATGTACTTGCCCTGCTCTTGCCAGCGCAACGGGAATTTGCCGTTGTGCCAAATTGCAATGTCGCCCGCGGCATCGGCGAAGACAAAGTTTTGCGCGGGACAATCGAAGTGCGAAATTGCCGCGACATACTCCTCATAATTGCGCGCGCGATTCAGTTTGAGAAAAGTCATCATCTCGCGCGAAGCGTCGTGCGCAATCCAACGCATGGCCGCGCCCGCGGGCGTTTCGAGATTAAACGGCTTTTCATTTTCACGATACGGCACCGGGCCATGATGCGTGTAAATCACGGTGTCGCGCACAGTCTCTCCGCCGCGCACTTTGATCTCTTCATTACGTTGCCGCGTTGGTTGCCAAGCGCCGTTATAAAAATACTCCGCACGCTTTTCATCTTTAAATTTGATCTCAAACCAATCGAGCACGTCGGAGCCGGCATTGGTCACGCCCCACGCAATGCTTTGATTAAAACCGATAATCACCGCGGGCGTGCCGGGCAATGTGACGCCATACACATTCACTTCCGGCGAGACGAGTTGCATCTCATACCAAATCGAGGGCAGCGTCAATGCGAGATGCGGATCATTGCAGAGAATCGGATAGCCGCTCGCGGTTTTGCTGCCCGACACGACCCAATTGTTACTGCCCTCAGTTGAAGCGCGCTCGACATTGATCGTCGCGCCCGAAAGGCTGGAGCGAAACGCTGCACTCGGCTTCGTTGCCGCGTTGGGTTGAAAATTCCATTGCGTGGTTGTGGGCATGATGGGATCTTGGGCGGGTGGATAAATTGGATAGAGCTTCTGCATCAATTCCTCGCCGAGCGCGGAACGCGTGAGCGACATGATGCGGTCATTGCTATATCCGGAAAGCGTCCACGCCATTTGCTTCAAGAGCAGAGCGCATTTGATCGGCGTCCACGGCTCGGGTTGATAATCGAGAATTTTATATTCGAGCGGCAAATCTTTCACGCTCAAATTTTGAATCCACGCATTGACACCGGCGGTGTATGCCTCAACGACGATGCGGCTTTCTTCATCATCCTGCATGGCTTTGAGCGCATTCTCCGCGGCGTAAACCATGCCGATGCGGCGACGATAGCGATCATGCTCCAACGCACGAGCGCCGACAATTTCTGCAAGTCTTCCTGCGGCAGCGTGTGTTTGAAATTCCATTTGCCAGAGGCGATCACGCGCGGTGAGATAGCCTTGCGTGAAATAAAGGTCGTGCGCGTTCTGCGCAAACACATGCGGCACGCGGCGATCATCCCACACGATCTCAACCGGCGCTTGCAACTCGGGCAATTGTTGAGTGGGAAGAATTTCATCGTTGCTCGCGTTGTTCTGCCAAAACCCGGCAAAGGGGTTGAGCAGCTTGCCGAGCGGAGGAACGTCGCCATGTTTAAAATTGAGGCCGATGAAAAGCGCGAGGGTGAATGTTGTGGAGAGGAGGAGTTTGAGCCGGTTCATCATGTTCTCACATTGGTTAAAAATGAAGATCGCATGATTCAGTTTTGCGGAGGAAGGCGACTGGAGCTCATTCCAGTGGAGTAAATTGGCTAGCGTCCGACACATTATATCCGCGTTGTTTCAGGAGCACCGCAGCCTGCGCGCGCACCAAAATCGTTTCGCGATACAAGGTCAACAGCATTTGTTCTTCAGTTTTTTCTGCTTCAGCTAAACTGTGTTGACCTTGCAGGTCATGAAGTTCCGCCAGGCGGTCGCGTTGCTGCGGGGCCATTGTCGCGCGCGCAGCTTGCCATAAAGCGGCGTCGTTGAGGTAAGCCATCTGTGCCAACGTGGTTCTCATTAGCTTTGGAACGGACTCCATTGCCGGCGAAACGGTTGAAGCCGCTTCGACAAGAATCTCCTGCAATGATCGTTTGGTCTTCTCCGCAGCGAGTTGAATTTGCAAAAATAATGGCTCAGGCAAACTGAGTGTGAGTTGCTGAACGCCCGTCATGACAAACCTCAAAGTTAATTCCACTGGAAGCCATGTAAAACACGTGTAATGTATCGCGCTTCATAGAAGAAAACAAGCTTCAGTTTAATGTTGAGACGATTGCTGTGGCTGTTTGAGTTTGACGAAACAGAGTTTCGCGGGCAAGTGCGTTCCCAATCTGGAGATTGGGAACAAGAGACACTCCATTAATCCATCGATCCAACAATCCATCGCCCCACCACTCCACCAATCCAATAACTCCAAGCTAGAGGGTTTCTAAATCTTCTTCCAACTGCTGCATGCGGCTCAACTCTGCGTAGAGGCCGTTCTTGAGCAGAAGTAAATCGTGCGTGCCTTGTTCGGCGATGCGGCCGTCTTGCAATACGATGATGTGATCGGCATCGCGCACCGTGGAGACGCGATGCGAGATGATGATGCTCGTGCGTTCGCGCATCACGCCGCGCAGGCCGTGCAGGATCGCGTCTTCGGTGTAAGTGTCCACGGAGGAAAGCGCGTCGTCGAGAATGAGAACGCGCGGCTGGCGCATCACGGCGCGGGCAATGGCCGTGCGCTGCTTTTGTCCGCCAGAGAGATTGATGCCGCGCTCGCCGAGCATGGTGTCGTAGCGCTCCGCGAAACTTTCGACCTCTTCGTGCAAGCGCGCGATTTTCGCTGATGAAACCATCGAGGTGCCGTCGCCGTTTTCCACGCCAAACTCGATGTTCTCTTTGATTGTTTCGGAAAACAGAAAAGTCTCTTGCGGCACAAAGCCGATCTCGCGACGCAATACTTCGAGCGGAATATTTTTAATGTCGCGTCCGTCGAGGAGAATGCGGCCTTCGGTGGCGTCAAGCAAACGCGGAATCAAATTGACCAACGTGGATTTGCCGCTGCCGGTGTGGCCGACAATGGCGAGCGTCATGCCCGCGGGAATTTTGAGATTGAGATGGCGCAACGCCCACGTGTTTTCTTTATAAGCAAAACTCACGTTTTGAAATTCAATCTCGCCGCGCAGCTTGGTAATGGTGCGATCGGTGTGTTCGTTATCTTGAATCTCCGGTACGGTCTCAAAAATTCTATTCAAGCGCCCCATCGAGGCGGTGCCTTGCTGCACGACATTGATGACCCAGCCGAGCGCGATCATCGGCCACGTGAGCATACCGAGATACGTGAAGAACGCGACGAACTGGCCTTTGCTCAAATGCCCGTCGATGACCTCAAGACCGCCGACCCACAAGAGGAGCAACACGCCGAACCCGGAAAGAAACCCCATGCCCGCCCAAAGCACGCCTTCGACTTTCCCCAACGATACGTTTTCGCGCGCGTACTCGCGATTGAGATCGGCGAATTGCGCGATCTCAAAATCTTCGCGCAGATAAGATTTGATCACGCGAATGCCCGAAAGGTTCTCCTGCACACGCGTAGTGATTTTGGAAAACTGCGCTTGAATGCGCTCATAGGTCGAGTGAATCTTTCCCATAGTGCGGTTGACGATAATCACCATCACGGGAAAAGTCAGCATGGTGAGCAGCGTGAGCTTTTGATTCATCAACATCATCGCAGTGAATGCGCCGAGGCCGACGATGAGCGTATTGACGGAATACATGATGCCGGGGCCAAGCGCGGTGCGCACGCTGTTGAGGTCGTTGGTTGCGCGCGCCATCAAGTCGCCGGTGGAATGACAATGGTAGAACGAGCGCGCCATGCTCTGCAAATGGCGGAAGAAATCGTTGCGCAGATCATATTCCACCAAGCGAGAAACCACGATGATGGTTTGCCGCATCAAATAACGAAAGAGGCCTTCGCCTGCGGAGACGAGCAGCAAAACGCCGGCGGCCAAGAGCAAGCGCGTGCTGCTCAATTCTTTTTCCAAACCATCAATGGCTTCCTGCAACACACGCGGCAGAAGAATCGCGAAGATGTTGGTGGCAATGACGAAGCCCATGCCCCAAATCACGCGGCTACGATATTTGCGGAGATAGGGCAGCAGCGTGCGAAGCTCTTTCAGCGCGCCGAACCGGCTCTTCTTTTCGGTTTGCGATTGGCTCATGTCACTCTCTTGATAAAATCGAAGATGCGGTCAAAAATCGCTGCATGATCGTGATCCACCGTGAGCACGTGATAGGAATCCTGCACGATCATTTTTTCGACATAGTTGGATTTGATGCGCGCCAAAAGATAATCGACATTTTTTACGGGCACGGTATGATCTTGCCGCGAGTGCGCCACGAACAACGGCATGGTGACGCGGTCGAGTTCGCGCTGCACGAGGCGTTGCAAACGAAACACTTCGCGCGTGGCAACGAGCGGATACTCCAAATAGCTGTCTAAACTTTTGCGACCGACCTCATCGCACACGTCCGGGCCGCGGCGTTTGCGGCGCGTAAGATTGAACGGCGTTGCGAGCCGCACGCCCCATTCTTTCCATGGCACCAGCTTGAGCGCGGGCGCGAGCACGGCGACCGCGGCAAAATCAAACTGAGCCGCCAAGTGCAAAGCCAACACACCGCCCATGGACTGGCCGAGCACGATTTGTTTGCGCGTCTCTGCTTGCAAACGTTGCAGCGCGCCTTCGACCGTGGCGATCCAATCGTGATAAGTGACCTGGGTGAGTTCATTGGGGTGAGAAGCGTGTCCGGGCAACAAAGGCGCGACTACATGATAGCCTTGTGCCCGCAACGCCGCAGCAAGCCCAGCCATTTCGGTGGGGCTGCTGGTGAAACCATGAATGAGCAAGCAGCCGATCTCTTCGAGTCGTGTCATCGGCGCGCAATATAAACTCGAAAAGGGGAAATGTCAAACGCTCATAGCGTTTGTAGTAACGCCATCAGCGTTTGCGTTGATCGGCACAAAACGCCTGTGGATACGATCATCGGCAAAAGTCATGAAGTGAAGTTTTTTTCGAAAATCCTATTGCAATAAGCCGGTAAGGGCGGTATAATCGTTGTAGAAACGTAAGGAAAATTTGATATGTTGACGCAAGTGCAAAAGTGGGGCAATAGCCTCGCCATTCGAATTCCCAAGACCATCGCCTCGGATACGAAAATTCAAAACGGCACGATGGTCAAGTTGGATTTAATCAAAGGCAAAATCGTAGCAACACCGGTTGCCGAAGAAGAATACACTCTCGAAAAACTCTTGTCCGGCATTACCGCAAAGAACATTCATGGCGAGTTAGACACTGGAAAGGCGGTAGGAAAGGAGATTTGGTGAAAAAGAAGGATCAAGTCAAAAACTTAGATTGGAAAATTCGGGAAGCAGAGTTCATTTGCAAGCTTCCCGAAGCAGTGATCACTGAAACCCTGAAAAAGCTCGGAACGTTGATCCGTTTATAGCCCTACCTCAATTCTTCTGTGCCTGCGCTTTCAACGCCGACCAATCCACCGGATCTGGCTCCGTGAACACACTTGCGGGCAGCGTCTCAAACACCGCGAAGTCCGTGTGTTTGCCGCGACCGCGATCATCCGAGAGCATGATGCCGCCATATTGTTGCCAATTGCCCCACACATTCGATACGCGCGGCTTCTCGTCCGTCGCGTTCGTGAAATAATCCCAATGGCCCACGAGCTTGGTGGTTTTATCGACGTAGACGAGATATTTGTTCTGCGGGGTCACGCCGACATTCTCAAAGGTCAGTTGCAAAATTTCCGCGGCACTGCTGTCTGCCATCTTTCCCTCTCCCATATACTTCAAAGTCACGCCGCTGTCTTTTAATTTGTACGGCATAAATACCCAATACGAATCATTCACCCACGCTTCATAGCCGCCCTTCAATGATTTCGCCAGCGAATCGGGATGCGTCACTTCCATGCCGTTTTTCCACGCGCGGCCTTGCTTCGTGTTAATGTTCATGAGCACGGTTTCATCCGTGCGCTCCACGCGAATGTTGCCGGTCCATTTATCCCACACATGCAAACGCCGTCCGAAGAAGCGCCACACGACATAATGCGTCTTGTCCCAATTCTCTCGCCCGCCGAGTTTAAGCATGACTTCATCGGCGAGCGCCATCGCCTTCGCATCCGAAGCCGCGGCATTGAAACCGGGCGCGGCAGCGTTTTGATTCATGCGAGCATGTGACACAGCTTGTTTATTACACGCCGTCGCAATCAAACCGGCGGCGAAAAGCAACAATGGCGCGAGCCACTTTTGTATGCGCATAGCAACTTTCCTTTTGGTTGAGACAGCAATGCACTTCAGCCAACAGCAGTTTTTTGTTCTTTCAATCAACGCTCTCTTCATTGTCATTCTGTAAGAACCTTCCCTCGCACTCGGAGCACATCTCAAAACAAGCTGTGTCGCGAGCACTAGGGAAGGTTCTTACAGAATGACATTTCGAAGAGTCGTTTGCTCTTCCTCAAAACGGCATCGCACCACAACTCCATCACTCCACAACTCCAACACTCCCCTTCTACAACCGCCACAAATACGAAGCCTTCGCAAAAAAGCCGCGGCGGGTCTCGCTGAAATCGCTGCGTAGATTCAGTTTCTCATAAAGCGAGCCATAGCCAAAGTGCAGCACCGTGCCGGGGATGTAGGTAAACGAAGCGAGAAAATCCGTGAGCAGGCGCTTGCGCAAATCATTGTGCTCCACCACGCCGCGAAAGAAAAGATATTTGTTGATTTGATACGTCAAACGGCCGCGCAGGATGAGAATGTCAAATTCCTTCATGTCATCCGCTTTGCGAAAGAAATCGGAATAGGTTGCGCTGAAGAACGCGTTGATCTTTTCGGAGGGTTGATACGTCAGGCTTGAAATGAAAGCGTTGCCATAGCCTTGATAGGAGCTGTCGGCATAAAAGATCGCGCGATTGCGGCGATAATCCAAACGCAGCGTGATTTGATTGTTGACCAAACTGTTCCAAGCTAGGCGATAACCGCCGACGCGATACTTTTTCGCCGCAGAGGTGTCCGCAAAAATTTCCGTGGCATAGTTGTATCCCACGATCAAACTCGACCTGCGCCAAACAATGAAGCGCGTCGAAAGCCCATTGTCCGTTTCATACAACTCGCTCGTCTTGTCGCGCGTTTGAATACTGTGCAGCGTCGCGTCAATGCGCGTGACGAAGCTGTTGCGCGGATAAAATTTCGGCACGAACGCAGCACGGGCGCGCGAGATGCCGACGCGCGTCACATAGCCGGACTCGGTTTGAAAACTCGGCGAGAGATCTTGTGCGCCGAGATGCACATCGAGGTTGCGCGTGTTATACAAATAATCGACGCCCAGCGCATGATCGCGCGCCGTTGCCGCGCCGGATGTGCTTTGCGTGTGCGAGCCTAAAACGTGAAAGCCCATTAAGCTCGACTGATTCAAACGAAACTGGCCGTCCCCTCCGAACACGCGATTGAAACCGTGCTCGCGCTCGCGGCCCGTGTAAATCGCGCCGAGAAAGCTGTCATCACTCAACGCGCGCTTGTAACGAAAGATCGAGAAATAGGCGCGGTCATCTTCCTCGCCCTCCGGCAATTCATCAATCGCATTGAGCGAGGCGAGAAAATTTTTCTTGCCGAGCTTGCCGGACAATTTCACACCGGCGCGCGGATCAACAATCTGCCGCGAGTGTACGACCGCAAAGAGCGGATCGCCGCCCGAGCTTCCCGCAAAGTTGAAATTCTCCGCGCCCTCGGTGAAGAACGGCCGCTTCTCGGGATAGAACAACGCGAAACGCAAGTTGACGTCAACCTGTCCCGCATCGGATTCGACCTGACTGAAATCGGGATTGTAGGTACCGTCGAGAATGAGGTCGGAAGTGATGCCGTATTTTGCGGTGAGGCTGCCTTCGTATTTTCCACCGCCGGAAGTTAATGTGCTTTGCTCATCTGGCCGCGAAAATTTCTCGCTAAAAGTCGTGGCCGGCAAAACTTCGAAGAGTGTGTAATGCTTCACCTCGTGATAAAGTATCGGCTTCATCTGTGTGAGAAAGAACATGCCGCGCTCGGGCTTGAGCGCCGGAAACGTGCCTTGCTCGGAGCGGCGGCTCACTTTGCGCTCGAAGATCACGCCCATTTCCACCGTGTCTTTGTTCGCAAAGCGAATGCTCTTAAACGGAATTTGCAGCTCGATGGTGTAGCCTTCTTTATCGACCGCGCCGGCGCTGTACCAAATCAAATCGATGCCGTCGTCTTCCGCGCCGCTCGCAAAGCGCGTGTCCATTTGAATGCCCGCGGGGTTCACATAAAAACCGTAGAGCGCTTGTTGATCATTGAAAGAATCGAGATTGATGCAAATCCAATCATCGGGCCGGATGTTGTCGCGCCGCGTGACCGAGGTTTTGATCTTTTCCGGCTCGCGATCAAAACAGCGAAACGCGAAGTAAAGATTCTCGCGATCATAGGCATAATACACCACGGTTTGGTCGGGCATGTCGATGCCGTAGTCGGGCGTAAAAGTTTTAAAGCCCGTGACCTTTGGCGCTTGTTGCCACACGGCGTCGTCAAGTTTGCCGTCAATCGTCGGCGGCGTCGTAGTTTTCAGCGGAATGAGCGGATCTATCGCATGCGCAAAACGCGTGAGCGCGAATGCAAGGCCCAAGCTTGCATACAGACGATTTCTTTTCACGGAGGCTCCACACTTGGTTAGGATTTTAGAAGAAACCCAAAATACAACACCGCACAAGATAAGCGAGGCGTAACAAATGTCAAGCGGCAAGTCACTAAATCATTGCGAAAAAATGGCGGAGAAAAAAGGGCGCGATTGTCAAGTCGCAACGCGCACAAGCCGCAGCTCAAAAGAGGCACATCTGCTTCTTTCGTGAAGGTATAAATTTCGTCGCATGAAGACAGCGAACCATGTCATGCCCAAGTGCTCTAATCGAGCCTCCACAAGTAGCCACAACTGGATTCCCGCTTTAAAGACCGCGGGATTGACCGTATTGAGATCGCACTTTCTTCAGACGGCCAAATTCATGCGCGTGAAAATCTTTAATGAAGCATCAACGGCGGAACGATCTGCTTTCATCACACTTCCGTCGCGCGTTTGTAAGGATTCATGCGGTCTAACGACGAAGAAGTAGAAAGCAACAGCGTCTGCCAGAGCAGCCTACTCCTCGCGCAGACAAAATTAAATCCTGTTTCATTCACACCTATTTAATGGAGAAGTGTTATGCGTAGTTTCAAAGCAGTGTTGCACAGCGCCCTCGCGCTCTTGTTGGTTGCGGCGATCAGCAGCTTTGCCGGCGACAAAATGATGAAGCACACCAGCGGCAAATTTGCGGGTCCGAAAGCCAACACCGGCACGGTAACCCACGCGGTTGAAAATGGCAAAAACGTGTTAGAAGTTTCCGTTGACTTCGTGGTGCCCGACACGCCAGATCCGCATTGGCAAGTCATCGATTCCAAAGGCAACGTCTACTTGCTCCAACGTTTCCCGATCAAAGGCGACGCGGTAAATCGCAAGATCACGCTGCCGGCGTACATCAAAGACATCGCCAAAGTGCAAGTGTGGTGCGCGTTCGCGGAAGTCGTGCTCGGCGAAGCTTCATTCGACAAGACGGTCTCTTTGAGCATGAAGTAAGCTTCCTCCCATCTTTACTTACGCCGGTTGATTGAGTCTTGTGCTTGGTCAACCGGTTTTTTTATGTGGAGTTGTGGATTGTTGGATTGGTGGAACAAGAAATTCTCCCCTTGAGGGGGTAGGAGGGTGTTGCTGATGACGAAGAAAAATCAAATTCGATTTTTTTCAAACTGCTTTTCATTCAAACAAAAAACGGAGAACGAATCATGAAATCGCAAATAAAAATTTTAGCCGCGTTGTTGCTCGCAGCGATCACGTCCGCTTCGGCGCAGCAACTTGCCGAGAAGCAAACGCTCACGCTCGCGGGCGCGAAGAAAGTCATTGCAGCCGCAACTGCAAAAGCGAAAGAGTTGAACGCGCCCGGCGGTGTGATTGCCGTAGTCGATGACGGCGGCAATTTGATGGCGGTCGAACGCCTCGACGGCACGTTTGCCGCGGGTGCGAACATTTCCATCGGCAAAGCACGCACGGCCGCAATTTTCAAACGTCCTACTGCCGTGTTTGAAAAAATCATTCGTGAAGGTCGCACGCCGATGGTGGCACTGAATGACTTCACTCCTTTGCAGGGCGGCGTGCCCATTGAAGTGAGCGGCCAAATCGTCGGCGCCATTGGCGTGAGCGGCGCTGCGAGCGCGCAACAAGACGAAGACCTCGCCCTTGCCGGCGCGAACGCGTTCAACGCGGCTACGAACGGCGCGGCGCAAATGTCCTCCGTTACTTTCTTTGACAACAAGACTGTTGCTGCAGCTTTTGTAAAAGGCCAACCGTTGCTCGAAAACGGCGAATATAAAATTCACGCGAGCCATCGCGACGCCGCGGGCAAAGCCGAAGTGCATGAGCATGAGACCGACATCATCTACGTGCTCGAAGGCACGGCCACGTTCGTCACCGGCGGCAAAGTCCTCGCGGGCGAAATGACTGCGCCCGGCGAAATTCGCGGCGTGAGCATCGAAGGCGGCGAGACGCGCAAGCTCGTCAAAGGCGACGTGATCATCGTGCCCCAAGGCACGCCGCATTGGTTCAAAGAAGTCAAAGCGCCGTTCAATTATTATGTGGTGAAGTCGATCAACTGAAAGTTTATAGTGATGCCTTCAGGCGTTGCAACGTATGAGCATGCAACGCCTGAAGGCGCAGCTACGAGAGCTTCAATGTCCAACACGGTCGAGGATTCAGTCCTACATAAATTCGCGAAAGCGTTTCACGCCTTGGGGATCAAGGTTGGCCGTCGGCCCGTCGAGCAGCAGAATCGGCGCATCGGGCATGGACGCAACCTCGAGTCCCAAACGCTGCACCATGCCGCCGGAAAACTCACCCACCGCTTTATCCGAGAAGTCGTTAAAATTAGCGCGCGCCAGCGCTTCATCCGCCAGCGCCGCGGTTAGTTTGCGCACGCGGCCATAGAAACGGATTACTTCGCCCGCATGCACTTCAAACGAAACGTCGTTCACTGCGGTGAACTTGCCGTAGCGCTTGGTGAGATGTTCGGCTTGGATCATAACTTACTTACCTCCACAGCAAAGTGAAGTCGGACTTTCGCACGACGGGCTTTGTGCACATTCATTGTTGATAAGGAGGTTTTTACTAGCCCTTTGGCTTACCCAATTTTGCGAGAGCACGTCCACGAGCTTGTGGTGGGGATAATCGGGGATGTGTGTGAGAACATCTTTGAGATACGCGAAGGCTTCGACCTCATGTCGTTTGGCCGTGACCACACGCGTGTAGATGATCGCCGCGCTTGCGATGATCCGTTGCGCCCTACGCGGGAAACGCCGCTTTCGCTGCGGTCACGACGTTCTGCATTTCTTCTATTGAAGTCCTTTGTGCAGCAACAGCAAAACAATAATGATCACACTCATCATTGTGCCCACCGGAAGATACCACAAAGAGCCAAGAGCCGCGAGCAACATCGCGATCCGCGCCCACGAAGCATTGCATGCGAAGGCTACGATGATCGCGAGCCACGCCACGCCATAAATCACGAAGAGAGTCTTCATCAAAGTGGAGCGCGGCGCAATGCCGATCGCACTCACAACATTCTGCCACGGCCCGAGCTGTCCCGCATGCGGCCCACTTTGCGGCGTAACATAATCGCCGAGGATGAGCGCGCGCATGCCGTCGAAAGCCATCCAACCGGCTTCGGTGAAGGCAAGGATGATGATGAGCCACTTGAGGATTTTCATGATTGCTCCAAAGCGTGCGAAGTCGGACTTTGCAAAAACGCTTTGCATGTGCGCCTGCAAAGTCCGACTTCCCCGTTGTTCATTCAACTCGTTTAAGCATTGCCGCCAAATGCTGTTGCAACGCCGGCGTTTTCACCGTCGCCATCGCGACAACATAACGCAGTGTGTCGCCTTCACAATAAAACGTTCGTTGCGAGCGAAGCATGCGCGCATCATTACCAAAGACCACGCTTTCAAAGAAGAGCGTGAGCAAATTCGGATTCTGCCTGTCAACCACGATTCCTCCGCGCAATACTTCCACGCGACCGCTGTTTTGCGCATTGAGAATTTCCAATTCACCTGCTTCGTTGGGTTTGATAAAACCGCATTCCCAATGCAACGCAGCGTTAGTGGCTTGCACCCACGTCTTTTGTTCAAAATGCAGCAGCGGCTCTTCACCATTGCTCTCAAAGCGCAGCTCTTCGAGATAGGGGCAAGTGGTGATCGTTGGAAATTGCGCCACACCTTCGCCTTTCCAAACACCAAGCAATGGCGCGAGCTTTTGGATCAACGCCGCGCTTGACCCGCCGGTGGAATACGCCGGAGCATTTGCGGCTTGCGCGAAGTCATTTGTCATGCAATGCCCTCGCTGTCGCGTCGAGAGCTTGCGTCAACAACGCGACGATCTCATCGATTTGCTCGCGCGTGACAATAAACGGCGGCGCGAGCAAAATGGCGTCGCCGTTTGTGCCATCAACATGACCGGTGTTGGGCCAAACGATTAAACCACGAGAGAGCGCTTCCGCGGAAATTTTTTCGGTGACTTTCAAAGCTCGCGCAAACGGCGCGCGCGTGGTTTTATCCGCAGCCATTTCGAGACCGGCGAATAAACCTTTGCCGCGCACTTCGCCGACGAGCGGGTGCGATTGCAAAGCGGCCAGCTTTTCATGCAGATAAAAACCCAGTTCGCGGCAACGCTCGATCAACTTGTGCTCTTGCAAATAGCGAATCGTCGCGAGGCCCGCGGCGCACGCCACGGGATGATGCGCGAACGTTTGCGCGTGCATAAAATCGCCGCCGCTCGCATAAATCGCATCGATCAACTCAGCGCGCGCAACGAAGCCGGAGAGCGGGACATAGCCGCCGGTGAGGCCTTTGCCCACGAGCATAATGTCTGGCGTGACCCCATAGCTCGCAATCGCAAACCAATCTCCAGTGCGGCCCATGCCGCACATGATTTCGTCGGCAATAAAGAGCACGTTATGCTTGCGGCAAATTTCCAGCACGCGCGGGTAATAATCGCGAGGCGGAACCATCGCTGCGCCGGTGGAACCGAGCACGGGTTCGGCCATGAATGCGGCAACGGTCTCTGCGCCTTCTCTTTGAATGGCAAGCTCCAGCTCATGCGCACATTCATAATCGCACTGCGGAAAAATTTTGCCCCACGGGCAGCGATAACACAACGGCGGCGCGATTTTGGGATGATCAATATAGAGCGGCTGAAACAACGTGCGATACGCCTGCCTGCCGCTCACGCCCATCGCGCCGAGCGTGTTGCCATGATAACTCGGCATGCGACTAATGACTTTGTATTTCGTGTCAATGCCTTTCGCCACCCAATATTGTCTCGCGAGTTTCATCGCCGCCTCTGTGGCTTCACTTCCACCCGAAAGAAAAAAAGCTTTGTTCATGCCCGCCGGCGCGACCGCGCACAACGCCGCGGCCAACTCTTCCACGGCGCGATGCGTGAATTGCATGCCGCTCACATAACCGACACTCTCCGCGGCTTGCGTGGCTATTGCCTCGGCAACGGCTTTGTTGCCATGCCCGAGATTCGCGACAATCGCGCCGCCGGAAGCATCGATATAACGCTTGCCGTTTTCATCAAAGAGATAAACGCCTTCGCCGCGCACCATGCAAGGATATTGCTGGCGCAGCTTGCGATAGAGCACGTTGCCGTGCGGGTGGGAGTAGGTGTGCGTGGAGTTCATGTCGTGTTCGATTGGAAATATTTTTTGCCTTTTATAGAACGTAATTGTATTTTGTCGTCAAATAAATTTATTCATGCGGAGGCTTCTCATGGAATACACCATTTTTATTCAACCCCAACTCAGCGGCGGCTTTCTGGCATCGGTTCCGGCATTGCCTGGTTGCCAAAGTTTAGGCCAAACACAAGATGAAGCGCTCAATCGCGTTAGCGCCAACATCAAAGAATTTTTGGGCAAGACCCAAATCGTTCGGCTAAAAGTCGAGGCGAATGTTGATGTGTCCACGGATCCCTGGAACGATGTCATTGGCATGTTCGCGGAGGATGAGACATTTGATGATTTTCAAAATGAGATTAAAAAATATCGTCGTCGGGTGAAAAAATAATGGATGAGCGCTTTCGTATCCTCGATACCGATACCCTCAGCCTCGTGCAGCGCGAGCATCCATTGGTCGTCAGCCGTCTAAAGTTATTTGCCCGCAAGCAGAGAGCCATTACTGTAATCTCTCTGGAAGAGCAACTGCGCGACCGGCTCGCGCAAATTGCGAAGGCGCGAAGTGAAGAACAATTTCGACGCGCATATTTTCTTCTTGAGCAAACGCATCGCGGGCTTTGCAAAATTCAAAAGTTTTCTTTTGATGAAGAGGCGCAACAACACTTCATCGAACTAAAAAGCTGAAACTTCGCACCGGCACTTTGGATTTACGCATTGCCGCAATCGCCCTCTCCAACAACGCCATCCTTGTTACCCGCAATCGCCAAGACTTCGCCAACATCCCCAATTTAGATTTAGAAGATTGGAGCATCATGGAAAAGTCGGCAGCGTAGATTTGCCTTCTGTCAAAAAAAGATAAATAAATCCCTCCACGCGTCCAAACGAAAACTCCGCGACACGCTCTGCGACAAAGACATTGCATCTCTTCCTCTCTCCTTCTATATTCGCGCGCGTTTCAAAACGGGCGTTTGCCGACGGCGCATTTGTGCAACGCGCTTTCTGCGTGCGCCCGCTTTGAGAGCTATATATCTTCCCAAGCAAACCACTTTCCTCAACTCTCTGCACAGGTGCGCGATGAAAACCGCAAGCAAAAATCTACTACTCCTCGCCGCGGGCGCCGTTGTGGCCGTTTCCACTCTCGCAATGATCAATCCCGCAATGCTCTCTTCCGCCAGCCAAAAGAGCGGAAACGTCTATCAAGACATGATGCGCTTCAATGAAGTGCTCAATGCCGTATCGCGTTATTACGTCGATGAAGTTGATTCGCGCAAATTGATTGACGGCGCGATTGGCGGCATGCTGGAAACGCTCGATCCGCATTCGGTTTTCATTCCCAAAGACCAACTCGAAGACGTGACCGAACGCTTTGAAGGCTACTTCTTCGGCATCGGCATCGACTTCACGATCATTCAAAAATGGCCGACGGTCATCGCACCGATTTCAGACTCGCCCGCGGATCGCCTGGGTTTGCGCCCCGGTGATCAGTTGATAAAAATCGAAGGCAAGTCCACATATGATTTGAGCGAGACGCAAGTCATCGAACGGTTGCGCGGCAATCAAGGCTCGAAAGTGTTGATCACAATCAAACGCGCCGACGTCGAAGAACCGTTCGACGTGTTGCTCACACGCGATAAAATTTCGATTCACAGCGTGGAGCCGGCGTTTATGGTTGACAAAACCACGGGCTTCCTTCGCGTCAAACGCTTTTCTAAAACTACGGCCGAGGAACTTGAACAAGCGCTGGTGAAATTAGAGAACCAGGGCATGAAGCAATTAATTTTGGATCTGCGCAGCAATCCCGGCGGTTTTTTGGAGCAGGCCGTGAGCGTGGCGGATAAATTCATCGAGCGCGGCCGCAAACTGGTTTACACGCGCGGTCGCATTCCGCAGGCGAGCGATGACTTCTATTCCACCGACGATGATCATCACCCGCAAATGCCGCTCATCATCTTGCTCGATCACGGCTCTGCCAGCGCTTCGGAAATCGTTGCCGGTGCGTGCCAAGACTGGGATCGCGCGTTGATCGTCGGCGAAACAAGTTTCGGCAAAGGCCTCGTGCAAAATCAAATCGGATTGAAAGACGGCTCGGCCATTCGCGTCACCACTTCGAAATACTACACGCCGAGCGGCCGTTTGATTCAACGGCATTATGAAAACGGCAACGCGGTGGATTATCTCGAAGAAGCCTATGACGATCTCGATCCCAACACGATTGCTGATTCCGTGAAGAACCGGCCCGTTTATAAAACCGGCGCAGGACGCTATGTGTATGGCGGCGGCGGCATCACGCCCGATATTAAAATCAAATGGCAATTGCCTACGCAGTTCTTTTATGAACTTGCCATGAACCGCATGTTCTTTGAATTTGCCAGCGGCTATGCAACGAAGAATCGCAATCTCGCCGTCAGTTTCGATGCCTTCAACGACACTTGGACTCCCAACGACGCGCTGCTCGCGGAATTTCGACAATATGTGCAAACCCAGTCTGCGAGCAAGAAGCTGAAATTCGATCAACAGAGCTGGGAAAAAGATTTGCCCAACATCAAAGTTTGGTTGAAAAAAGAAATCGCGCTGCATTTGTGGGATCGTGAGAAATCTGCGCGCATCGAGATCACGGCCGATGCGCAATTCAAAGAAGTGTTGCGACTCTTTCCGCAAGCCGAGCGCATCGCGGCCATGGGCGAAACTCGTCCGCGGCAATTTAAGAATTGAAAATGCTTTGCCGCAATTCCGACATGTTGCATTTTATGCAAGCCCAGTGCAATTCCTGCTCTGGGCTTTTTTTATGCCCGTGGACAACGCCGTTGTGCGTCATAATTTTCCCGCAATGAAGTCGATAAGCACAGCGCGCCCAACATTTTGCTTGTACTTTAAACCTTCGTGTTTAATTTACCCCGCATTAGCAACGCCCCGAAAAAGAGCAGGGCTGTTGCGCATCACATTGAGACTGCTCGAAAAAATAATCGTAAGCGCCCAACTCTCGCACTATGTTCGAAACCATACCCACAATGCACAGAATGCGGCATTTGCTCAAAGGCATGCCGAAGACTTCCTTTCCCAAAAACAAAATCCGCGTCTTGTTGCTCGAAGGTTTGCACGAGGCTGCGCTCGAAAAATTTCACGCGGAGACTTATCATGTTGAAGCGTTGCCGGGCGGCTTGAATGAGGACGAACTGTGCGCGAAAATCGAGACCGTGCATTTGCTCGGCATTCGTTCGCGCACCCAGGTCACCGCGAAAGTGCTTGAGCACGCGCGGCGTTTGTGGGCCATCGGGTGCTATTGCATCGGCACCAATCAAGTCGATCTCACGCAAGCACGGCGACAAGGCGTTGCCGTGTTCAATGCGCCGTACAGTAATACACGCAGCGTGGCCGAACTAGTTATTGGGGAAATCATTATGCTCATCCGCCGGGTGTTTGAAAAAAGCAAAGCGGCACACAACGGTATTTGGGATAAAAGCAGCAGCGGAAGCTTTGAAGTGCGCGGCAAAACGCTCGGCATCGTGGGCTATGGCCATATCGGCTCACAGGTTTCCATTCTTGCCGAGGCGCTGGGCATGAATGTGATCTACTACGACCTCGTAGAGAAGTTGCCGATGGGCAACGCCGCACACGTCGCGACATTGGAAGAGCTGCTCCGCCGCGCGGATATCGTAACGCTGCATGTGCCGGAAGATCGCACCACCATGAACATGATGGCAGCTCCGCAATTCCGCCTCATGAAGAAGGGGAGCTACTTCTTAAATTTAAGTCGCGGGCGTAACGTCGCGCTGCGTGATTTGCGGGAAGCGATTTTGGCGGGGCATATTGCCGGTGCAGGAGTGGATGTCTTTCCGCAAGAGCCGAAGACGAACCAAGAAGTGTTCGAGAGTGAATTGCGCGGCGTGCCCAATGTCATTCTCACGCCGCACATCGGCGGCAGCACGTTGGAATCGCAAAAAGACATTGCGCACAAAACCAGCGAGAAACTCGCCTCCTATATGAACACGGGCGCTTCAGTGGGCAGCGTGAATTTCCCGGAGGTGCAATTGCCGGTGTTAGGCGAGCGCCATCGCGTGCTGCACATTCATCGCAACGTGCCGGGCGTCATCTCGGAGTTCAGCAAAATTGTGGCGAATCTCGGTCTAAACATCGAAAGCCAGATATTGAAGACTGAAGAGGACATCGGCTACTTGGTCACGGACGTGAATCGCCTCGTTGATCGCCAAGTGATTGAGGAGTTAAAGAAGTTGGAAGTGACGATTAAAGTGAGGGCTTTGTATTAGTCAGTCAAGAGGTGCGCTCGTCCGCTGTGCGCAGATTGGCATTTCAAACCTAATGAGTTTTGACTTTCAAAATCGGTAATTCCTCCACGAGTTGTCATTCAGAAGGAATCTTTTTACTCGCTGGCGATACTGCCCAGTGCTTAAAAAGATTCCTTCTGAATGACAGGATCCTGGGGCACGTGCTTGATTACCGATTTTGATCCTCAAATTTCATTAGGGCATTTGAAAATTTCCTCTTGCGGGTGGAATTATTGAGTGCTCGGACTCCGAGAATACATCTTGCTT
The DNA here is from genome assembly GCA_041918175.1 of bacterium. Lineage (GTDB taxonomy): Bacteria > Zhuqueibacterota > Zhuqueibacteria > Zhuqueibacterales > Zhuqueibacteraceae > JABWAN01. The sequence continues at coordinate 31,726 of JAYRWE010000110.1, read as the reverse complement.
GAAGCTCTCATGCTCACCGTAACACCGTCATCACTTTCGTCTGGCGATTGAGTGAAGCCGTCAAAGTGAAATCGCCCTGCTTCACCTCTTCAAGAATTTCGAGCGCGTAAAGATACTTTCCGCTCGGCACTTCTTCTGCGTTGTCGTCGCGCCCGTTCCAAATGAGCGGATGCGTGCCCGCCGACAAAACCCCGTCGTGCAATGTGCGCACGGCTTGACCAAGCATGTTATAAACTTTCACCACCACTCGTCCCTCCTGCCGCAAGCGGCACTCAATCACAGTTTGCGTGGCGCCGGCATTCAGGCGCAGCGGATTCGGATAGTTGTTTGCCAACTCAAAAAGCTGCGGCGGCTCGTTGCCCTCGGTGCCGTTCAATTCCAAATCGTCCACGAGCACAAAGTACATATTCAGCGCAACGCTGGCCTTGGCGCCGCTCGCGAGATTCGCACCGAGTTGCACCGGCCCCGGCAAGAAGCGCCCTTTCCATACTTTCATCTGCACGCTCGCCCCGCCCGGCATGGTGACCGTGATGCGTTGATTGTTGTCGATAAAATGCGCGCGTAACCATTGCGGCACTTCCTCGGCCCGGCTGTCGTAGGCCACATAAACGTCTGCCATGTGATTCAGCGTGAATTCAAAAAAGGTTTCGGCCTTCATTTGCCGATCGCGATTTGCCGTGCGAAACATGAGCATGTTGCGCAAGCGCATCGGCACATGCGTGACGCTGGCGGCAAGATCGGTGTAGTGACGCTGGCCGAGGCGCAGCGTGTCCATGGCAAAATAAGTCGGAGTCCATCTTGAAACCGTGAGGTTGCCGTTTTGCTTTTCGCCCGAGCCTTGCAGGCTATAGACAAAACGCAAAGTGTCTGTCATGCGATTGGCGTTTGTGGAAGCATCGACCACGCCGCTGAGGCGCAAAACGTATGCGTGATTATAAACATGCTCAGTGACGGTGAGCGTCACTTCTTGCTCGAAGGCATCCAGGCGCGCGGCAACGACGCGCATGTTGTCACTGAGCAGATAGTTGCTGAAATTCTCCGCGGACGCGGAAGTGACTCGTTCGCTGAAAGTGACGACGAGCGTCGTCAAATTCGTGAGGACCGCGGAAGCCACACGCGGCGGCGAGACGTCATTGGCAAGGTATCTATATGAATGCGTGGTGGGCGCAGGCATCACGTTCGCCGGCGAGGCGCGATCCGCCAGCTTGCGCACCGTGAGTTGATACGTCACGCCGTCGAGATGCGGGCTGGTGCCCAACACCACGCCGCGCTCGTCGCTGTGCAACGTTACGCCAGTAATATTGATGCCTTGATCGATGCTATAATTCGCGAGGTTTTCCGCGCTGCTACGTGTCACCGGTTCATCGAAGCGCAATTCGACTTTGGATTCATCCAATGCGCGAATCTCAGTTAGGCTCGGCGCTTTTTTGTCCGCTAGCACGAATTGATACGTGGCCGACTCCGTGGTCGCCATCATGTTCGGCGGCGTAGCGCGGTCTTGTAGGTTTTGTACGCGCAAAGTGTAGATCGTGCCGTCAGCGTGGGTTGCGGTTTTCAAAACGACTGTGCGCGTATCGTTTTGCAAGGTCGCCGTGTTAAGCGCAAGACTGGGACTCAGACTATAGTTTGAAATATTTTCCGCAGCGCTAGAAGCGAGCGCTTCGCTAAATCGCACTTCGACTTCATTCGCATTGCGCGCTTGCGCACTCAGCAGCGTTGGTGGTGTGGTATCCGCGATTTGAAATTTATAACTCATCATGGCCAGCACAGCAATCGTGTTCGGCGGCACGGCAAGGTCCTGAATGTTCTGCACGCTCACAGTGTAAGTCACACCGTCGAGATGCGGCGCCGTGGTCAAGAGCACGGTTCGACCGTCGGCTTGCAACCATGCCGCCGCGAGATTCACAGATGGTGCGACTTGATAGTTGGTGAGCGTTTCTGCGCTACTTTTCGCAATCGCTTCGCTAAAACGAATCTCCACTTGGGTGGCCGCGAGCGCGCGCACACTTACCAGCGTCGGCGCTTGCGTGTCAGGTGCGTGATATTCATAACTCAGCGCCGCCGGCACAACGATCTGATTCGCAGGGGTGGCGCGATCCAGTATCGCTTTCACATTGAGCGTATAGGATTCGTCCTCCACATGCGGCGCGGTGGTCAATAAAACCGTGCGCGCGTCCGCGCGCAATGCTGCATTTGTGATCGTGCGCAACGGCGTGATCGTATAGTTTGCAATCTTCTCCGCAGAAATTTTTGTGATCGCTTCGCTGAATTGCACTTCAAGCTGCGTGGGCTGCAGCACACGCACAGCAACCAGCACCGGCGGTGTGGTGTCGGGAATACGGAATTGATAACTCTTCGTGGCGGGTGTTGCAATCGGATTGGGTGGCGTTGCGCGGTCTTGAATGTTTTGCACGCTCAACGTGTAGTTAACGGCGTCAGCATGCGCAGCCGTCGTCAACCAAACCGTGCTGCTATCGGCTTGCAAGCGCGCCGCGGCGATATTGATCTGCGGTGTGATTGCATAATTCGATGCCTCTTCCGCGGAGGCCTTGGTGATTGCCTCACTGAAGCGCACTTCGACTTGCGTAGCCGTCAGCGCTATCACGCTCACGAGCGTGGGCGCGGTGTTATCCGGCGCATGATATGCATAATTCACCACCGTCGGCGAAACAATTTTATTCGCAGGCACGGCGCGGTCGATCACATCTTTCACGCTCAAAGCATAACTTTTGCCGTCGAGATGCGACGCAGTGGTGAGCACGACCGTACTCGTATCGGCTTGCAGCACGGCGCGCGTGATTGCAAGCGCCGGTGTGAGGGAATAATTTCCCAATTTCTGCGAAGAGCTTAATGTGACCGGCTCGCTGAATTTCACTTCGAGTTGTGTTGCCGTCCGCACCTTGACGCTCACAATCGTCGGCGGAGTCTTGTCCGTGATCGGCACTTGCGCCGAGACTTCCGTCGAGTAGGCGCTTTCATTATTCGCCGTGTCATAAGCCGTCACCACAAAGTAATACGTTTGCCCTTCCGTGAGATCGCTGAAAACGTATTTCAAGGCGAGCTTGGCATCGACATGCTGCGCGTAATTTCCTGAAGTCGAGCTATAATAAATTTTATAGCCCGCAAGATCCGGCTCTTTATTCGCGGCCCAGCTTACCGTGAGATTGCCCGCCCACGCCGGCGCACTTAACATCGCTGTGATTGCGCAGAGCCTCAGCACCAAGCGCGTGAATGAAGCACGTTCTTGCAAACGCGCAGAAGAGAAACTTGCACCAACCTGCATTGCGTATCAATCTCCGATCGCTAGTCCTGCCTATCAACATTGCCGCGTTGCCATGCTCCCGCACATGATTGCAACGCACGATTCATTCATGTGTGAATTGTCCTGCGCGAAACGCAAAGCCGATGCCACTGCGCAAACGTGTTGGCTCGACAAAGCAACTTCAACAAATGTGTGTGACGGCTCTCAATCAACAACAAAACACCCTGGCAGGATTACTTCGCAGTAATTCGAAAGCGTAGAATGAAATTGTTAGGAAGGCAGCGCAAAACTTTTATGCGGCCCCATAAGCTCGCGCGCATTGTGCAAAGATGCTAGCAATAAACGCATTGCACCAATTGCGTGCGACTGTCTTGTTTGAAGGCGGTGTCTCATTTGGAAAATACTTTGAGCGCAAAACCTCGGCAGGAGTTGCGTCGTGTGGAGAAGGCGCAATCAGCACGCAGCCATTCCCGCTCTTTTTAATCGCGCATGACTGCTTTGACTATCATCTCATAAAAAAAAGAGCGTGCGCACATTCGCATTGCTCCGCAGCACAACATCAATTCGAACGCGGACGCCATACCGTTTTGCTCTCTCGTTTTGCACGCTGGCTTTGTGTGATGAGTGGAATTCGACCCGAAGCGGTGTGTCGCTAGTTCACGCACAGCGCTCTCGCTCCACCCAATCCCATGCGCAAAAAGCTCGGGCAAAATTGCATGAAGTTTTAGGCAGCAGCATCAGCGCTTCGAAAACTGGTGGGAGGGATAAGGAAATTCCAAAGTGCAGGCAGGCATGCCCAGTTGTGGCGATACGGGGAAGGGTAAAAATAAAAACGGGTCGCGAAAAAATTTTCGCGACCCGTTTGGTCCCACTATCGTGTGAAAGAAAGCTTGCGCGAATTTCTCACGCAACAATGCTCTTCGCGCTGCAACGGCGAAGGGTTAAGACGGTTGTATCAATTGCGAAGAGTTAGGTGTTTTTCTTCCACGTGGGATGCGTGATGCTATGATAATTGATTTTGTAATTCAACGCACGCGGCGAGATGCCGAGCAGTTGCGCCGCGTCTTTCTGCACCCAGTTGCGCAGTTCCAGCGCGCGCAGAATCGCCTCTTTCTCGATCTTCTCCAAATTGAGCGTATCGAGATTCAGCAAATCGCCGTCGGTCGAACGACGACGATCTTTGCCGCCTGCGGCAAAATAATCTTTGCCGGCCATGGCCAAGTCTTTGGCCGTAATTTCTTCGCCCTCCTCTGCCACCAACACCGAACGCTCGACGAGATTTTTCAGCTCACGAATATTGCCCGGCCATTGATGGTTGCACAGCAAATCCATCGTCTCCGGGCCAAAGCCTTTGTTCTTCTTCCGAATCTCGCGCGAGAACTTGCGGCGAAAAAATTCGGCGATGAGCGGAATGTCTTCACGGCGTTTGCGCAACGGCGGAATGTGCAGCGTCACGACATTCAAACGATAATACAAATCCGCGCGGAAGTTGCCGAGTTCGATCTCGGTCCACAAATCTTTATTCGTCGCGGCCACCACGCGCACATCTACCTGAATGGATTTATTGCCGCCCAAACGGCTGAAGTTTTGATCTTGCAACACGCGCAGAATTTTCGCCTGCGTGGAAATGTGCATGTCGCCGATCTCATCGAGAAAGAGCGTGCCTTGATCCGATTGCTCGAACTTGCCGATGCGCGTTTGATACGCACCGGTGAATGCGCCCTTCTCATGTCCGAACAATTCGCTTTCGAGCAAATTTTCCGGCAGCGCCGCGCAATTGACTTTCACATACGGCTTGTCCGCACGATTGCTAATGAACTGAATCAATCCCGCGATCAGTTCCTTGCCCGTGCCGGTTTCACCTTGAATGAGAATCGTCGCGTTGCTCTTGGCGACTTTTTTGATCAAAGAAAAAATTTCCTTGATCTCGGGGCTGCGACTTACCAATGGATAATGATAGTCGAAACCGAAATTTTTCCCATACGAACTCTCGGTATCAGTGGGAATCGAATCCAGATCGAGTTCTTTGGGTGCTTCAATAGTTGTCACGATGCTATTGCCCGTAGTTTGAAGCCGGCGTCCTTCATCCTTGAAAGCCACCGCCGGTTTTTCGAGCCGCCCTTCTTCGCACTCCGATCGCAAAGAAGCGGGCAGGATCATCTCGGACGACTTGCCTGTCGAACCGCTAAACAATAGCCCCTCGCTTATGTTTGAAGTCAGAAAAACTCGCGCCTCGCAAGTGAGCACTGTCACCGCAAATGAATTTGATGGGACGGCCTAACCTCGACCGCTGCCGCTTCGCCATCCCTTGGCAAACGCGGCTAACACCAACGCAAGCGCTTACATTTTGGCAATCGCCATACCAGCATCGCCGTTTTTCATGCGCCGGCGCTTTCCGTTTCCAACTTTGTAAGAACAATGTATCGCGCGGCGTTCGCGCCCACGATTACAACGAGTTACACTTTCGAAAGTTTTCTCATCGCCCTCAAAACCGCCTCCGCAGATGTCTCTTTTTTGTGCATCTCAAATAATCTCGAGCCTTAAGCAGTTACACAACGAGACGATTGTCTTGCCTTGAAACAAACGCAATTACAATTTAGTAGCCGCGCAAAATACACAAAAGAGTATCAACACTCGCGCACAAATGCGGAAATGAAATCGCCGGCGCTTCAAAAAATTCTTACCAACTTGTAGGAGGGGATTGCAGAAAAGAGCTCCGACCTCACTGGCTTCGGTTTAGCGCCACTCTTTGCGCATAGCCTGTCATTTCCAAATAACCAATTCCCGTAATCGGCTGCCCATGCTTGCTCCCACTTACCACAATGTATCCTTCCCAATATACCACCCCCGTCGTCATACGCGAATCCAATTCTTGCTCGCGCACCGTCACGGTTACGCGCAGGTCATAATCTGCAACTTTCAAATCCCACGCAATCGGATACTGCGCCCCCGTTTTCGCGCTTTGCCACCACGCGCGCGGCGTTGCTTCGAACACGATCGTTTCGCTCTTGCCCCGCGCCATCAATGTCCCCGCGGAAAATTTCGAAAGTGCGCCTTCCCCTTCGCGCAAGCGATAGAGCATGATCGCACTCGAATCGGAAAGATGCAAACTGAACCAATCCCACCCTGCCACCGCGCTGACCTTGGGAGCTGAAAAAAACTCGTGATCCATCCAACTCACACCTTCGACCCTCATCGTATCCGCGCCGATGCGCACGCTCCCACTCGTCTGTAAAAACGGCCACGAATAATAATAGGAAGCCTCGCCCTCGTTCGCGCCTTTGCGCACCAAGCCGCCTTCGCCATGCAAAACCAACTCGCGGCTAGGCAGCAACTTCAAAGCAACGCTTCCGAAATCACTCTGCGCTTGCAAATGCATCGCCCCCTCTTTCGCAACCGCCGACCATGCGCCGACATGCACCGCAAGCGAATCGTCCGCCGCGCCTGCCAAGTCGAGCGCGTCGCGCGCCATTCTTTGATCATAATAAAATCTTTCCTGCTCCACCTCCGTCAGTGTGAAATGTGCAACGTAGCCCTCGCGAAACGCCCATTGCGACGCACGCGCAGCCATTGTTGGCGCAAGCGCATTGCGAAAAAACGTGAGTTGATATCCCAAGCGACGGCCCTCCGCGCTGCGCAGATTGCCCGTGTAGTACCACCATTCCGTTTGAAACCCCGCATGCCTCCCATGATCGCGCGGAAACTTCCACGCGCGCGGCGCACGCGCTTGTTCAAACGCGCGCGGCGCTTGCAAAGCTCTCACTTGCCCAGCCGCACAAATCATCGCGAACACAAAAGCAATCACCCCCTTGAGCGCGGTTCGGGAGGAGTTTTTCATTCAAGCCTCAGCCTTCAAAAAATCCGTTGTATTCGCGGTCGCTGACACTTGCATTGCTCCAATCAAGCTTTTCTTTTTTGTCTTGTCGCTGCGCCACCGAGGTGTCTTCTTCGCTTGTTTACCGAGGTGGCCTCTTCAAGCGAGCTGACTTCAAAGCGATGGCATCCCGCTGCTGAGCGCTGAATTTCAAAACTAGCGCCGGTCCCTTGTGGGCCTGATCTTTACCCACATTTTGAATGCTGGACACAGATGGAAATCATAGCATGCCACTCCTAAAGGAGTTTAATCACAGCTTGAGGGCGATTCTCTATAAACATGGCACCCCTAACGGGGTGCTTGATAAACCATCCGAAGCGATTGAGCCATCAAAAACCGCATAGCGGTGATATGTTTATAGCAAGCATGCTCCTTATCAGCATCTTCGAACCCCGTTAGGGGTGACATGTGGATGCCGCCTCCTGTGTCCAGTAACGAAGTTATGGGACATGGTCAGCTTGTGGGCCGATGTTCATGCACGTAACTTTGGGTTGCCATTCATGCACGTTACTATGCCCCGCAAGAAGACAAAGCTATTCCTCCCGCATCGCGCCCGCAATCGGAATTTTTTCTAACCGCAACAACGGATACACCGCCGCGAGCAACGCGGTGAAAACCGACAATGCGAAGGTCTGCACATACGCCAGCGGCTCCCATTGCAGCGCAATCGTCCAATCAAACGTGCGAAGATTGATGACATAAACCAAAACCACCGCGAAGAGCGAGCCGGTCGGCAATGCAATCGCGCCCGCAATCAATCCCATCAAACCCGACTCCAGCAAAACCATGCGCCGCAACTGCGCGAGGCTCATGCCCACCGCGCGCAAAATGCCCAACTCCCGCGTGCGCTCCACGAGCAACGACATCACCGCGCTGATGATGCCGACGAACGCCACAATCGCCGTGAGAATTTGCATCACCTGCGTGAGCGCAAAACTCTGATCAAAAATGCGCCGCACCTCCGCGCGCAACTCGCGATTCGAAACGATGCGCACGGCATAACGCTCGGCAAGCGCGCGCCGTAAGCTTGCGATATATTCTTCCACCTGCACGCTTGGCTTCAAAAAGATGCCGAGATTGTTCGCCCGCGACGGACCCCAATGGCGCTCGTACGTCGCGTGATCCATCATCACCTGCCCTTGCTCAAACGAATAGTCGATAAACACATCCGCAATCGCAAACACGCGCGGGCCGTCGCTCGTCGCCAGCACGAGAGTGTCGCCGCCGCTCTTGCGAAAGCGACGCGCAAATGTTTCGGAGATAATCACCTCGCCTGCGAGCACGCGTTGCCAATTCTCGCGGCCTTCATTTTTTGAAAAAAGAAAATGCAAACGCTCGCGTACCACCTCCGCGCTGATCGCAATCAAATAAATCGGCTGCTCGCGATACGAAAACTCCGTCACGCCATACAAGTCAATCGCCTCAACTTCGGGATGTTGCTCCAACTCTGCGATCAACTCCGGCGCAATCTTCGCCTGCCACTTCGCAGTCGCAATGCCCGAAGCGCTGAGATAAACATCGCCCTCCAGAATATGATTGACCCACGCCGTGATCGTCGCGCGAAAACTTGTGATCATCAAACGCATACCGAGCAACATCGCGAGCGAGAGCATCAGCGCCGCAATCGCCACCGCGGTGCGGCTCAACGCCGCGCGAATGCCGCGCGTGGCGAGCAAGCCGGGTTGCCCCGCATACTTATAGCTCAACGGAGACAATTGCCGTGTGAGCCAAATGCTCAAACTCGGCGTGAAGCAAATCGCGGCGAAACCCACGCTGAGCGCAACGAGCAATCCGCCCCAAAAATTTTCTGATAAAACATAAAGCAACAACGCCACGAGCAACCACGCGCCGCCCAACCACACAAAATGCGAAGCCCATTGATGCGCGCGCGATTCCAAACTCGAACGGCGCACTGCCGTCGCCGCAGCAGTTGATGCGGCTTCGAACGCGGGCACAGCGGTCGCGAGCAACGTGGCGAGCACGCCGAAGCCGAACGCTTTGAGTAACAAGAATGGCTGCAGCGTGATGCCGTCGACTTTCAAAAAAACATACAGCTCGGAAATCGTCTTGCTCACGGCTTGCGTGGTGTATTGCGCGAGCACGATGCCGAGCGCCAAGCCGAGCAGCGCGCCAATGAGGCCGAGCGTTAGTGCTTCAAGCAATGCCGTGACCATGATCTGTTTGGGCGTCACCCCGAGGCAGCGCAAAATGCCGAGCTGCTTGCGGCGATGAATCACGGTGAAGAGCATCGTGTTGTAGATAAGAAACATGCCCACAAACACCGCGAGAAACGAGAGCGCAGTGAGATTGAGCCGAAACGAGCGAAGCATGTCGTCCACCCGTTGCGTGCGTCCGCGCGGAGATACGATTTGCAAACCGGGCGGCAAACTCGCGCGCAATTCCGCGAGCCGCTCGTGACTTACGATCACATCGAGGCGATCGACAAAGCCGACTTTGTCTAAAATTTCCTGTGCCGTGCTAATATCACAAACCGCGAGATCATCAAAGCCGAGGTGCGACAGCATTGCCGCAGGAATTTTTTCTGCAACAACAAGCTTGCGCCACAGGCTGCCGACCAGCACGTGCAGCGTATCGCCGACGGTGAGTTCGTGTTTGCGCAAAAAATTTTCGCTGACGAGCGCCGCATTCGGATGCAGCACGACTTGCAAGGCCGCGGCAGCAAATGTCGTTTGCGCGCCCACGTGCGCCAACGCGGAGTAATCACGAAACGGAGCTTCAAAAAATGGATCGACGCCGAGAATGTGCAAAGCGGCTTTGTTCGCTTCCCGGCAAGCGGAGACATACTCGATGATCGGCGCGGCTTGGAGTCGCGGCTGCTTGAGCACATGTGCCGCAAGCGAATCCGCAATGCCATTCGGGCCGCCAAGGATTTGATGCGTCGCACGACCGGTCACCACTTCCACGCTGCGCCGAAAACTCGCAAGCGCGTTTTCATTCGCCAGATCAATGCCGAGAATAACCGCAACACCAATGGCGATGCCGAGCAAACACAGCATCGTTTCCAATGGCCGGCGGCGGAGGTGGCGATAGTTGAAAAGTCGCAGCAAACGGAGCATAGTGTGAAAACGCAAAAAGCTTGAGGTGACAGAAAGCGGGCGAACGGGAAATAGATTCCTATCCTGCCCACGAAACACACGAAGAATGCGAAAAAGCTTTTCGTGTGTTTCGTGGGCGGAAAAAGGTTTTGGCTCGCGATGCGCTTGTCGGCCCCACCTTTATTTTTCCGCCCTACATCTTTCTTTCGGTGATCTTCCCATCGCGCACCTGATACACGCGATCGGCGAAGCGCGCGGCTTCGAGGCTGTGCGTTGCAAGCAGCACGGTTCTCCCCTCTTGCGCAACGAGCTGTTGCAGCAGCCCTAAAATTTTCAAACCATTTTCCGAGTCGAGATTGCCCGTGGGTTCGTCGGCTAGAATCAGCGGCGGATCGTTGATCAACGCGCGCGCAAGAGCCGCGCGTTGCTGCTGCCCGCCGGAGAGTTGATCGGGAAAAGCGTTGCGGCGCTCATGAATACCCAAGCGCTCGAGCAATGCCATGCCGCGTGCTTGCAGCGAGGAGGAGACGCGCTCCTGCAATTGGCCAGGCAAAAGAACATTTTCGAGGATGGAAAGCGTGGGGAGCAAATTGAAGAATTGAAAAACGAAGCCGATTTTATCGCGGCGCAAAAGCGTGAGCCGCGTTTCGTCCATTGCCGTGACGGCTTCTTCTTCAAAAAAAATTTTGCCGGCGGTGGGGCGGTCGATGCCGCTGATCAAATTCAACAACGTGCTTTTGCCGGAGCCGCTCGCGCCATAGAGCGCAATCAACTCGCCGCGGCCAATGGTGAGATCGACTTCATGCAAAGCATGCGTGGCAAAAGGTCCGAGGCCGTAAGTTTTGGAGATCTGTTCGACGCGAATCAAGCACATCCTCGTTTGCTTGATGAGAGACGAAAGCAAAGCGAATCACTGCCGGGTTTTCCAAAAGAAAGGGGCGGCAATATATGGTGGAGAGGAGGAAAAGACAAGCAGAATGATGCGAACGTGTGGAGATGCTTTTTCCGAAACGAGGCGACCACAGAGTACGCGGGGAATGCTTCAGTCGATGAGTCGCAATTTACTTTTCACCATTTCCGCGCGGAGTCGATCGCGCTTTTCCGCGGAGCGCCCGGCTTTAAAACATTTTTGCATGTGCCCGGGTTGCGTGACGAGCATAAGCTCGAGCAACAGCGCCGTCGACCACCCGGTGAGAATTTTAACGTCCAAGCCGAGACGAATGAACGAAAGAAAATTCAAAAACTCGCCGGAGCTTAGGCTGCGCGCATAACGCAGCACGCCGTAAGTGCGCCACACTCGGTCTTCGAGATTGAGCTTGCGATCGGCGAGCAAACGTTCACGCGCCTTCTGCTCCAGCGCGATGAGTTGTTCCGCCACTTGTTCGAGCAGGCCGAGCGTGTCGTCTTCGGAGCATCCGAGCGTGAGTTGGTTGGAAATTTGAAAGACATTGCCAATGACTTCCGTGCCTTCGCCGTAAAAGCCGCGTATGGTCAAACCCATCTTGGCAAACTTCTTCGAAGTTTTTTCCATTTCTTGCAAGATCATCAGCGCCGGCAGATGCACCAAGAGCGATACGCGCATGCCCGTTCCGGTGTTGGTGGGGCACGCAGTGAGGAAACCAAACTGCGGCGAAAACGCGTAATCCAAACGGCTGCTCAATTCGTCATCGAGGCGTTCGAGCTTTTGCCACGCCGTGCGCACATCGAGACCGGGCTGAAAAGACTGCAAACGCAGGTGATCTTCTTCGTTGGTCATGATGCTGGAATATTCGCCGGCGCCGAGGATGACGCGCGCCGAGCCTTTGCGCTCTGCCAATGCCGGACTTGCCAAACGACGTTCGACTAAAACGAGACGATCCAAATCGCCGAGATAATCCATCTCCACGAACTGCGGTTGCATGAGCACGTCTGCATTGGCAACCGCGGCACAAACTTGATCGCTCACCGAGGTCAATTCCGGCGCGCCGGCCAGCGAAGGGAATTTATACTTTGCCAAATTGCGTGCGAGCCGTACGCGCGTGGAGAACACGATATCGGCGTGCGGGCCCGAGGCTTCCACCCATTGTGGCAGCGTCAAACTCAAGTCATGCACTTGCTGCGCGGAGTGGAGCAGACTGCTCTCCCATTCCGGGAGATTATTGAGCGAAGGTTTCATGGAAAATATTTTGGGAATAGGTGTGGGGCTTCATCACTTTGCTGCGCTCTTTTTCAATTCCGCGGCGCGGATCAAATTGCGCAATTCCGCGGCGCGCTCGAAACGCTCCTGCAAAATCGCTTCCTGCAATTCGCGCCGCAAGCGGGGGAGATTGTGGATCGAATTTGCCGGCGCAAGTTTGCGCGGAATGCGGCCTTTGTGGCGCGAACTGCCTTGCAAACGGCGAAGCAAGATTTTCATTTCCCCGGAAAAAGCTTTATAGCATTGCGCACAGCCCACTTTGCCTTGGTCTTCAAACTGTGAAAAAGTGATGCCGCACGAAGGGCAAGTTGGGCCGCTCCGGCTTTTTTTTCCGACGGACATTTGCTCGCCCAGGAGTGCTTCGCCGAGGATACCGGCCATGATATGCCCAAACAATTCCGGAATGTTTTCCAGGGGATTCGCCACCGCATTCTTTTTCGCGCACGCGGCGCATAGAAAATTTTCCACCTTCTTGTTGTTGATCACCGTGGTGCAGCGCACCGTGGCTTTGACTTTCTTACAAGCCTGACATTGCATGGCGTCCCTGACTTTCCTGAATAGATTTGATACGGCCGTCAAAAATTTCCACCACACGATCGGCGCGTTTCGCCAAATCGAGGTTATGCGTAACGATGATAAACGTGCGCCGGTCGCGGCGACTGAGCTGCCACAACAGTTGATGCAAACTCTCACTCGAAGCATGATCGAGATTGCCGGAAGGCTCATCCGCAAGCACCAGCGGCGGATCATTCATAAGCGCGCGGGCCACGGCCACGCGTTGCTGCTCGCCGCCGGAGAGTTGGCCGGGGCGATGTGTGTGCCGATGCTCCATGTGCACTTCTTGCAGCAATGCCAGTGCGCGCGTGTTAAGCTGCGCGCCATTTTTTCCCGCAATCATTGCGGGCATCATGACATTCTCCGACGCGGTGAACTCCGGCAGCAAGTGATGAAACTGAAAAACAAAACCAATGTGGCGATTGCGAAATTCGGCCAAAGTACGGTCATTGAGTTTTGAAATCGTGGTGCCGCCAACGAAGATTTCGCCGCTCGTGGCGCGATCCAGCGCACCAAGCAATTGCAGCAACGTACTTTTGCCCGCGCCCGAGGGGCCGACAATGGCGACAATCTCGCCGGCGAATACTGTGAGGTCGATATTTTTTAAAACCTGCAACTCGCCGCCTTCCGTGATATAAGACTTGCACAAGGCTTTGGTCGCGAGGATGGGTTTACGAAAGGACATGCTCTGGTTGCTCGTTGCTGGTTGCTCGTTGCTGGTTGCTCGTTGCTCACTGCTGGTTACTCGTTTATAGATTTGCACCGAATAACCAGCAACCAGTTATTCATACCTGATCGCGCGCACTGGTTCGAGTTTGGAAGCGCGATATGCTGGGTAAATCGTGGCGCTGAACGACAAAAAAACCGCGACGAGCGCGACGATGATAAAATCAAATGGTTTGATCAAGATGGGCAGCGCGCTGATAATATAAACATCCGCGGGCAGCGAAAAAAACTTAAACTCTTGTTGCGCCCAACACAACGCAAAGCCGAGCGACAACCCAATCGCCGTACCCAGCAAGCCGGCCACGAGGCCTTGCAGTATAAATATTTTCATCACGCTCGTATTCGTCGCGCCCATGCTTTTCAGAATGCCGATCTCGCGCGTCTTCTCCAGCACGACCATGATGAGTGTGCTCACGATATTGAACGCGGCTACAATAATGATGAGCGAAAGTATAAGCAAAGCAATCCATTTTTCAAACTGCATCCACGAGAATAAATTTTTATTCACGTCAAACCAGGTTTCCACGTAATACGGATACTTCAACTCATTTTTGATGACTTCGGCAACTTGCGCGGCTTGGTCCATGTTCTCAAGTTTGAGTTGCACGCCGGAAACTTTATTGCCCATCTCAAAAAGTTTTTGCGCTTGCGGAATGCCGATGAAGGCAACGTTGGAATCATAATCATAAATGCCGGTCTCAAAATAGCCCGCGACGCGAAAGTTCATCGCATTGGGCATGCTGCCGAAATCGCCCACACGCAAACCCGCGGCCGAGAGCAGCACCACTTTATCGCCAAGCCCGACCACGAGCCGATCCGCAAGTGAATAGCCGAGCAAAATTCCGGGATACGGTCGCTCGCCTTCTTTTTCTATCATGCCCAAATTGAGCGCGCCGTAATTCACGTTGTTGATCAAGTCCGTCACGCTCGCTTCGGTTTTAGGATCGATTGCTTTGACGACGATGCCTTGCTTGCGATCTTGCCCGCCCGCGAGAATCAGTGCCCGGTCGTGAATGTACGGCGCGGTCGCGACCACATGCGGCGTGTCTTTGATGCGCGCCGTGATCGCCTCAAAATTTTCCACGCCTTGATCATGATGCGTTTTGATCTTCGCATGCGCATCAAAGCCGATGATGCGTGAGCGCACCTCGGTCTCGAAGCCGTTCATCACCGAGAGCACAATCACCAGCGCCGCAGTGCCGATGGCTACGCCCACAATGGAGATGTACGTGATGAGCGAGATGAATTTAACTTGCCGCTTCGAACGCAAATAGCGCCGCGCGACGAATAGCTCGTAGGACATTCTTTAGTTTGGAATTTTGGTTATCATCCTGGGAATCGTAGATCGTGGACAGTGAGTCGTAGGTCGTGTTTTACAATCCACGATCTGCCATCCACGCCCCACAATCATCGCTCATCGAACGCCGTCATGCGGCTTGAGTTTGAGCTTCTTCCATCAATCTCTGTTGCAGCCAGAGATTCACCAACGTTTCAAGTCGCACACCGCGCGTACGCGCGAGTTTTTCCACGGAAGAATACAGTCCCGACTCGATGGGGACGGTGCATGCGAATTCAAACTCGACATCTGGGCCGCCACTATCAAAATCAGTGAAGTCGTGCGTATCCCAAAACTCTCCGATCTTTTCCAGGCTGTCTGCTTTTGATATCGAGCTCAGTTTATTTTTGGCCATGGGCTTGTTGAAGACAAAACACCATTACTCCAAAAATCCATTACTCCATTTTTTCATCTCCCGCCCTCCGGCCGCATTTGTGGGAAGAAGAGCACGTCGCGGATCGAAGGTTGATCCGTGAGCAACATCACCAAACGATCGATGCCCACGCCGAGCCCGGTTGTGGGCGGCATGCCGTATTCGAGCGCGCGCAAGTAATCTTCGTCGAGTTGTTGCGCTTCGGCATCGCCGGCTTCCAAAAGCTTTTTTTGTTCGATAAAGCGCTCGCGTTGATCGAGCGGATCGTTGAGTTCAGTAAAGGCATTGCCGATCTCTTTGCCGCCAACAAAGCATTCGAAGCGTTCCACCAAACCCGGAATGCTGCGATGCTTCTTTGCCAGCGGCGAAATCTCAATTGGAAAATCAGTAATGAAGATCGGTTGCACGAGCTTGCCTTCGACCTTCTCGCCGAAAATGGCGTCCATAATATTGCCGCCATTCGCATTTGCCTCGATTTCAACGTCCAGTTCAGCGGCAATAGCGCGCAACTCTTCCACGGATTTGCCAAGCAGATTGTAGCCCGTCTCTTTTTCAATCGCTTCGAGATAACGCAAACGCGGCCACGGCGGCGTGAAGTCAAGCTCGGTGTTCTGAAAAGTGAGCTTGTATCCGCCGGTCAAATCCCTCACGCACTTGCAAAACATCTCTTCCACCAAGTTCATCATGAAAAAATAATCATGATACGCGATGTACACTTCCATCATCGTGAACTCGGGATTGTGAAAGCGATCCATGCCCTCGTTACGAAAATCCTTCGCAAACTCGAACACGCCGTCATATCCGCCGACGATGAGACGCTTGAGATAAAGCTCGTTCGCGATGCGCAGATAGAGTTTGGTATCGAGTGCGTTGTGATGCGTTATGAATGGCCGCGCCGAAGCGCCGCCATAAAGCGGCTGCAAGATCGGCGTTTCCACTTCGAGATAGCCGCGCCCGCTCAAATACTCGCGCATGGAATTGATGATGCGGCTGCGCTTGACAAAGACTTCGCGCACGTCGGCATTCACCGCGAGATCGACGTAGCGTTGGCGATAGCGCATTTCGATATCTGCGAACGCATCAAACACCACCAGCTCGCCTTCTTTGACTTTCTCTTTGGCAATGGGCAAAGGCCGCAGCGTTTTGGCGAGCAGCACCAGCGACTCGGCTTGTACCGTGATCTCGCCCGTGCGCGTTTTGAGCACTTTGCCGCGCACGCCAATGAAGTCGCCGAGGTCGAGCAGACCAACCAGCTTGTAACTCGCTTCGCCGATGAAGTCGAGCTTCACATAAAATTGAATGCGGCCGCTCGAATCTTCGATATGCCCGAACGCGGCTTTGCCTTGCGGCCGCAGCGCCATGATGCGACCCGCAATCGCGACTTCTTTTTCAAACAGCGCATCAAAATTATTTTTCACTTCTGCCGCGAGATGCGTGCGCTGAAAATCGTGCGGGTAGGGATTAAGCCCGAGTGCCTGAATCTGCTCAAACTTCTCCCGCCGCGCGCGCATGACGGTGTTGAGTTCTTCGTGAGGAGTGGTCATGGTTGTGCTTTATTTCTTCTTTCGAGGATTACTCAAAAAGAGTTATTGATATAGTTTCGGAACGAAATGTTCATTAGACCTGCACAAATTAATGCATTGGAGTGCTTCTCATCTCTTCAACCATTTTGTGTATTTCATCTCCGCAAAACTGCCTTTGGCGACAACCGTTCCACACGTTATCAAATTGCTCTCGAAAATGTTTATACCAGTGTGTAGCGTCGTTCGCTTGCAATTCGAAAGTGGGAGTGAATGCATCCGAGTGATGAGGGTACATCTCTACAATTATTCGTCCGTAAGGCTCGTCCGGATCAATCAGTACGAGACCAAAGGCAGGCTTATATGGAAGCAATCCCAATTCGATGCTCTGAGAATAATTCGCCAATGCCCCGACCCTTTCTAAGCTGGGGCGTAGAGAGTCCACAAAGAATTCCCTGTTGCGCACACCTTTACTCCGAAGAACCGCTTGATCTGGTGCAGTACTATCCGGATCCATAATGATTATGCGCACCTTTGCACCGACTCTAAGTTGATTCTCCAAAACAGGCAAATAGTCTCTCAACGTGCGACTGAGCGTTACGCCCATTAAGCCAATATTTTTTGCTTTCGCCAATTCATTTTCTATTGATCGTTTCTCTTTCCAAAAGAACTCATCTGCATTCGGAGGCTTTGTAAATTTTTGCGATAACTTTTCAATGCCTTCTTGTGTGTTGAGGCTGGTAAAAACAATTAAAGCCAAGACAGCCAACGTTATTTCAGCTAAAATATCTGGCGACGCAAGATTAAATACATCTAAAGCAAAGATGATGAGGATAAAAACTAAGGTACAGTAGTGTTCAAGATTTCGGCCAGCCGATATATCTTTAAAAGCTTTCTTGATAAATTTTATCATAAGGGCGCGTATCCCGTCATCTTAAAAGCGGCGCGGTAGCCGATTCGAGCAAGATAGAAAATCGCCTTCGGATGCTTTTTCCTGGCTTGCAAGAGAGCTTTAGTAGAATCTTCATCCACGAAAAAATCGCCGCTGTCGACTTCAATGGCGACGTACTTGCCGGAATATTGCGGTTCCAACTGCGTCTTGATGCGTGCGTAAACTTTCTCCCCTCGCCGAACGCTTTCTTTCGTAGAGTATTTCGGCTTGGCTTTGGCTCGGATCTCAGCCAAAATTTTCTTGGCTTCTTTCAAAGTGATTTCTGCCATGATGCTTCACCTCTTTCAAGCTTTGACCATTCTTCTTTTCGAGCTTTTTGAAGCCGGCCTATTGCTCACGCGCTTGTTGCCGTTTCCGTTTTTTATTCCATTTCGCAAGCTGCGCAGCATATTGTCTTCGAGCGCAAGCCGCTCGGTGACAATATGCTCGAGCCAATCGCGATAATCAGAGAAACGATGCACTGCGGCTAACGCCTTCGCCCGCTCATGTAACTTGTTCGGCAATGAGAGTGAAACCGTTTGTCGTTTCAAACTCTTCGGCTCGCCGGCGCGCGCAAGCTCGTTGGCCTCGCGCGCGAGCACGGCCTCGATTTCAGCTTCGCTCAACTTTTGGCGGCGCAACTCTTCCTCGCGGCGGCGAAAGGCTTCGTGCTCCGCGAATATTTCGTCTTCGGATTGATTGTCGTAGTGATCGATAATCTCACGCACTCGACGCTCATCCCAACCTGGAGGAAACCGGTTAAGGCTTTTACGTTTCATAGATTCTTCCTCCGCTTTTGGCGTTTGAGGGCTTTTAATGGCTTGCCTTGCAACTCACGCGCTGTGATAACAAAAAATGAATTAGGCTCCGGATCGCGGCGGTAGATGACTTCCACACCACATAACGTCCCGCTCGTGTTTGTCCAGTCGCAGCGAAGGCGCCGTCCTTCGCGGCAAATCGTGTAATTGGTTTTAGAAGAACGTCTTCCACTTCATCTTCATCAACACCGTGCTTATAGATATGTGGCGCATCCATTTCTTCATCAAAATAAAAACGAATCTTCATCCCTCGTCTCCTCCAACATAAACCCTCGGCACACGCGACGAAATCCCGCACGTCACTTCATAGGGAATCGTCTCCAACCTCTCGCACCAATCATAAATAGAAATTTCTTCTTCGCCCTGCTTGCCCATGAGCACGACTTCTTCACCCACGCAAATATCGGAAACTTCCGTGACATCCACAATAATTTGATCCATACACACGCGCCCGACCACCGGACATTTACAGCCGCGAATGAGAACATTCATATTGTTCGAGAAGCGACGCAAGAAACCGTCAGCGTAACCGATGGGCAGCGTTGCGAGCACAGACTCGCGCTGCGTTTGGAAAGTTCTATTATAGCTGATGAGCGCGCCAACCGGAACGCGCTTGACAAAGAGCACCCGCGTAATGATGCGCATGGCCGGCTCTAATGTAATCGACCTCGCAACCTCGGCACTCGGATAATAACCATACATCATCACGCCCGCACGCACGAGATTGCAATGCGCTTCCGGCAAACTCAGAATCGCGCCGCTGTTCGCCGCGTGAATCCAGCGCGGCGCAATATCACACTCGCGCGCGGCGGCAACGATTTCACGGAAGCGTGTGAGTTGTGTGTGTGCATAGCTAAGATCGGCTTCATCGCTTGTCGCCAAGTGCGTGTATAGCCCTTGCAAGGAAATGCCCGGCAAACTCGCGAGGTGTTGCAAAAAATCAAGCGGCGCGCGCGTGACGCCGACGCGCCCCATGCCCGTATCGAACTTCACATGAACCGCCGCGGCTTTGTTCAAAGCGCGCGCGCGTTGCGAAACACTTTCCGCTAATCGCGCATCATAAAGCGTCATTTGCAAATCATGCGCGAGGTACGAGTCGATCTGATTTTCAAACAACCCGCCGAACACGAGAATCGGCGCCGCGATGCCGCTGCGCCGGAGCGCAATGCCTTCTTCCACCAAAGCAACGCCGAGCAGCGTTGCGCCTGCGTTCAGAGCCGCGCGCGCGACTTGCACGGCGCCATGCCCATAACCATTTGCCTTCACCACCGCCATCACTTCCGCGGGATGCACGCGTTGCCGAATCGCGGCCACGTTGCTCGCAATCGCGTGCAAATCGATCTCGGCAAGAGTTGGGCGTTGGGCTTCAGAGGATTTTTCGTGCAGAATTGCGGCGTGCTGATCCCGCTGCGGTGCGCGCATGCGTGGCCTCACTCTATTTGCGGGATCAATCAACGGAACTCCACTGGTTGGAAAAAGAGGCCGCGCCTATCATGACGCGGAGGCGGGTTGAGGTTGCGCAAAAAATTCGGCGAGATTCAAACTCCATCCGGGCAGTAATTCTGGGCAGGTGAGCGTGTTGTATTCCCAAATGCGCTCGTGCATTTTCCACACGAGCACGCAGGCTTTCGCGGGAATCACGATCCACACGACTTGGCTACCTTTGCTCAAGTAGAGATCGGCCTTCTCGACGAGATTTAGAAACTCAGAGCTTGTTCCAACGATCTCAATTGCCAAGTCCGGCGCAGCCATCGCCGGTTGATGATCATCTTCTGGCACGTGCTCATTCAAATAGAATGCGACATCAGGTCGACGCGATTGGCGATCATCATTCGGAAACAAGCGGAGGCTCAAATCACCGAAAAGTTCGCCAAGTGGGTGCTCATCAAGATAGCCTTGAATGATATGGCTGATCCTTAGCAAATAGCGGGCGTGTAAGACGTTGGCCATTTTGAAAACGATCCTCCCGTCAATAAGCTCAAAGGAGTCGGTAATTCCCAAAGCCTCGACTTCAGCATACGTCAAATCCGTGCGCTCCTCCAATGGCAGCACACGCTCTTGCTGTCGTTCGCGTTGGGGCGGTCTTTTCTTTGTTTGACGATAATCTGTTGCGACAATGGCTTCCATGATCCATCCGAAATTTTACGTCTCTTCTTCAATCTCCAAATCTTCCATTTGCTCCCCTCCGCCCTTCTTGTTATAACGCTTGCCCATCAAGAAGGCTTTGATGAACTCTTCCAAATCGCCATCCATCACGTTTTGCACGCTGCTTGTGCTCTCGCCCGTGCGATGATCCTTCACCATATTATACGGGTGAAAAACATACGAACGAATCTGGCTGCCCCAGCCAATCTCTTTCTTCCCTTTCTCCAACTCATCCAGCTTCGCGCGTTCTTCTTCGCGCTTGCGTTGATAAAGCTTGGCCAACAGCAGCTTCATTGCCAACTCGCGGTTGCGCAATTGGCTGCGCTCGTTTTGGCATTGCACCACGATGCCGCTCGGAATATGCGTCAACCGCACTGCGGAAGAAGTTTTGTTCACGTGCTGCCCGCCCGCGCCGCTCGCGCGATAGGTATCGATGCGCAAATCTTTTTCTTCCACTTTGATGTTTACGTCGTCATTCACCACCGGCAGCGCAAAGATCGAAGCGAACGAAGTATGCCTCCGCTTGTTCGCATCGAACGGCGAAATGCGCACGAGGCGATGCACGCCCGTCTCGGCTTTGAGATAACCATACGCATACTCGCCGCGCACTTCAATCGTCGCATCCTTCAAGCCTGCCTCCTCGCCGGCTTGATAATCGATGATCTCATACTTATAGCCGTTGCGCTCGATCCAACGCACGTACATGCGAAAGAGCATCTGCGCCCAATCTTGGCTCTCCGTTCCGCCCGCGCCGGGGTGAATCGTCAAAATCGCGTCGCGCTTGTCGTCTTCGCCGGAAAGCATGCTGCGAAATTCGAGCACGTCGGTCGCCTGTTGCAACTCGCGCAACTCGATTTCCGCCTCGTTGAACACGCTGTCGTCTTTCGCTTCTTCCGCCATTTCCAACATCGTCGCGGCGTCTTGGCGTTTGCGCTCCAACTTGCGCCACGCTTCCACCCATTCTCGTCGCATGGAAATGTCGCGCATGATCACTTGCGCTTTCTCGCGCTCATTCCAAAAATTGCTCGTCGCGGTCTTGCTTTCTAACTCCGCGATCTCTTTTTCCTTTTTGGGGACTTCAAAGACTGTCCCGCACAGCCACAACACGGCGGGACAGTTCCTCGAGTTGATTGTGCAAATCGTCACGCATGAATTGCGCTTCCTTTCATTTTTGAGTGCGACGAATATAACAGAAAACGTTTCGAGATGCAAGGCTTGTGGTGAGGCCTTGCGGCGTCTTGCGATTTCGGCATCAAACGCCTGAAAGCGCGACTACAAACTTCCGCATTTCAAAAATCCCATTGACAATGCAGCCGTTTTGGTATATAATTTCCCGCGCGTGAATAAATCCGCGTTCCCTCACCTATGTCTCACATCTCGCTCAATTCAGGAAAGGAGCTTTCGTGAAGCTGACCAAGCAGCAGCGTCAACTTTTAATCCGCGAAATCATCACCAGCAAAAGAGTCGCGAGCCAGGAAGAGTTGAGCCGTATTCTGCGCCAATCCAACATCGACGTCACGCAAGCCACACTCTCGCGCGATCTCCGCGAGATGCGCATTCTGCGCTCGCCCGAAGACGACGGCTTTCGCTATGTGCTCCCCGAAGTTGCCGAAGGCCGTAAGATTCGTCGCGTCGTGCATGAAGAGATCGTGCAAATTTTGGCGAACGAAAGCATCATCGTCATCAAAACCTTGCCCGGCCGCGCCGCGGGCGTGGGCGTGTTCATCGATCATTTAAAAAATCCCAACGTCCTCGGCACCGTCGCCGGCAACGACACCGTGCTCGTCGTCCCCGCCAGCGCGAAGAAGATCAAAGACGTGATGAGCGAGCTCCGCTTGCTCGGCGAAGCACCGAAAGAAGCGCCGCTGGAAATGATCTAGCACAATATCCTTATCGCAATCACACCCTTTTCTCCAACCAAGCTTTCCTTTTTGTTTTGTCGCTGCTCCACCTCGGGTTCTTCTCCGCTTGTTTACCGAGGTGGCCTCTTCGAGCGGGCTGGCTTAAAGCGCTTCGCAGATTGGGAAAAGCAAAAAATTTTCCAGCCGATTGAAGAACCCATCGCTCCCCCTCGAACATCCGTTGCGCCTGCGCTCCGTAGGATTTGTCGAGCAGTTCGAAAAGCTTGCATGAATTATAAGCTCGCCAAGCCGCGCGTCGGCAACTTGAGCCGGGAAATACAGCTTTTCATATTCCTGAAAATCTCTTATGTTGCTTTGCAGCAAACGCGGGAGGATTCTAAATGGATCACCAGATTTGGATAGACAAAGCCGGCGAAAATTTGGCAGCGGCGCAAACATGTTTTGATCACGGCCACTTCAATGCCTGCGCGAATCGCTTGTATTATGCAATGTTTCATGCAGCGGTCGCAATACTTGCGAAGAAGGGTTTGTTGGCTATAACCCAAAAAATCGGTCATGACTGGTTGCAGGCAAATTTTTCGAGACAGCTTATACATCAGCGTAAAACGTTCAATGCAAAATTTCGCTCTTATTTGAGTGATGCGCAATCTCTTCGTGATATTGCGGACTACAAACTCTTTTCTGTGAGCAAAAACGCGGCATTGGGTGAGCTAAGAAAGGCCAAAGAATTTGTGCATGCGATAACCCAGGAGGTCTCTCATGAAGCTCAATCATAAACAAGAAGAGCTTATCGCTCAATTGGTTAAAGAAATCGAGGCAAAATTTCCCGAAACCAAATTCGTTGATGCTGCCCCTAGCCCGGAAAGCGAAAATACCATTTGGCTCGAGTTTACCCATCCGGACAACGACGAAAAATTTTTGGAAATTATTGAGTACTCCGGAGAGCGAACGATGGACATTTTACTTGATTACGGTTATCATTTCCTCGTCTTGCCGTCAGAACCAAACGGCAAACCTGCGGTTGCTTTACAACACTAATCGTTTCATTTTACTTGGAGACGGCTCTAATGCCTACGGCTTTGCAAAACTACCTCAACGGCGAATGGCGCACCTCGCGTGCGACACAAACGCTCGACGTGATCAATCCCGCGACCGCGGAAGTGTTGGGCAAAGTGCCGCTCTCGCCCGCGCAGGAAGTGGATGAAGTTGCACAAGCGGCATATGCTGCTTATCAAGAATGGCGCCGCGTGCCGCCCACGGATCGCATTCAATATCTTTTCAAGCTCAAAATCCTGCTCGAAGAAAACCTCGACGATCTCGCGCGCACCATTACGATGGAAAGCGGCAAAACGCTCGGCGAGTCGAAAGCCGAAATGCGGCGAGCGATTGAAAACGTCGAAATCGCGTGCGGCATTCCCATGATGATGCAAGGCGATCTGCTCGAAGACATCGCGAGCGGCATCGATGAGTTGATGATTCGCCAGCCCGTGGGCGTGTGCGCGGCGATTGTGCCGTTCAATTTTCCCGGCATGATTGCGTTTTGGTTTTTTCCTTATGCCATCGCGTGCGGCAACACCTATATCATCAAACCTTCGGAGAAGGTGCCGCTCACCATGCAAAAAGTTTTTCGCTTGTTGGAGCAAACCGGTTTGCCCAAAGGCGTAATGAATCTCGTGAACGGCGGCAAGGAAACAGTGGATGCGATTCTCGATCATCCGCACATTCGCGCGATCAGCTTTGTCGGCTCCACGCCCGTGGCGCGATATATTTACAGCCGCGCGACGGCGAACGGCAAACGCGCGCAATGTCAAGGCGGCGCGCGCAATCCCATCATTGTGCTGCCCGATGCGGATATGAAGATGACGACCAACATTGCTGCGGACAGCGCCTTCGGATGTGCGGGGCAGCGTTGCCTTGCCGGCTCGATGACGATTACGATTGGCGAGAGTCGAAAAACTTTTACCGAAGCGATTGCGGAAGTCG
This sequence comes from bacterium, assembly GCA_041918175.1. GTDB lineage: Bacteria > Zhuqueibacterota > Zhuqueibacteria > Zhuqueibacterales > Zhuqueibacteraceae > JABWAN01. The sequence continues at coordinate 7,109 of JAYRWE010000110.1, read as the reverse complement.
CAGCCTCGCGTGTGGTGGGTTATGGTTTAGAAAGCGGCGTGGAAATGGGCCCGGTGATTTCGCGCGAGAGCAAGGCGCGTGTGGAAGGATTAATTGCGCAAGGCGTGAGTGAAGGTGCGAAGCTCTTGATTGATGGACGCAACGCGAAGATTGCGAAATACGAGTCCGGCAATTTTATTCGCCCCACCATTTTGCAAGAGGTCTCGCCCGCCAGCCCGCTCGCGCGCACGGAATTTTTCGGCCCGGTAATGACGCTCATGCATATGGAAACGATTGACGACGCGATTGCTTTTATCAACAGCGGGCAATACGGCAACATGGCGTGCGTGTTCACGAGCAGCGGCGCTGCGGCGAGAAAATTTCGTTATGAAGCGGAAGTGGGCAACATCGGCATCAATCTCGGCGTGGCCGCGCCCATGGCATTTTTCCCATTTAGCGGCTGGAAGGAAAGTTTCTTCGGCGATTTGCACGCGCAGGGCAAGCATGGCGTGGAATTTTTCACGCAGACGAAAGTCGTGGTCGAGCGTTGGCCGAAGGAATGGTCGAGGAAATTTTAGTTTAATTGGATTGATGGATTGTTGGATCGATGGATTGGTGGTTACCGGAAATCCATCACTCCAGCGCTTCATCAATCCAACATTCCATCAATCCACCAATCCACCACACTCCAACCTTCTCATCTCACCACTTTGAGCGCCTTCTCCAACATCTCCGCTTGAATCGCGCGCAGTTCTTCGTCCATTTCATTCAAACTTTGAAAACGGCGGTCGGGGTCGAGATGCAGCGCGCGCATGACGAATTTATCCCATGCACGATGATGGCGCTTATCGACATCGCTCAATGAAGTGATGCGCATCTTGGGAATATCTTGCGGCGAGTTGACGGTGCGCGAGGTCGTGTACGGATGCCGGCCCACCAACAACTCGTAAGCAATCACGCCCATCGAATAAATATCGCTTCGCGAATCGCCTTTGGCTTCGAGCAAAATCTCCGGCGCTTGATAACGCCAATGCGAAGGCGCGAGCACATTCGCGGTGGAGGGATCTTCATTGAAACCCGGAATGCGAAAGTCGGTGATCTTCAATTCCTGCGCATCACTCAGCCAAATGTTGCCCGGTTTGAGGTTCATGAACACCACGCCTTTGTCGTGCGCGTATTTAAGCGCACGCACGATCTTTTGCAGGAGCATCAACACTTCGGCGTCGCGTTGCTCTTCGGGAATGTTGATCTCCGCAAGGTTCTTGCCCTCAACGTACTCGCGCGTGAAATAAACCATGCCCTCGTGCTCACCCATTTCATGCACAAACGCAAGATAGGGATGGCACACCCGCCCGACGCTCTTAATGCGATCGAAAAGATGATTGCGCTTGCGCTCGTTTTGCAAGAAGGAAGCTGAAGCTTGCGGCAGCATGACTTTCATGATGATTTGGCGTTCCATCAACAAATCCGTCGCGAGGTATGTCGCATACGTCGTGTGCCGCAACAGACGTTGTTTGATCAAGTATCTGCCAAACTCATATTGCTGCCCATCTTTAAGCTGCAAGACCGGATTGCGCCAGAGCACTTCAACGCAGGAGGTTTCTTTGCCGGGCCACCACGAAACCTTGGGCATATTGATGACCTGCACCCCACTGCTCTTGAGCGCGACATATTCAGACTCTGGAGCTTGCAACCACAGCATGCCGGAGCCGCTTTCCGCATCGGCAGCAGCGGCGCACGTTTGCAAGAGATGCGAACTTTCAACTAACCCTGCCAACAAATTTTGCGACTCTGCTTCCTCGCGCAAAATGCAGCTCAAAAAGACGCGTTCAGCCTCAGGCGCTGCGGCGTTGTAATCTTCCAAGCTTTGCATAAACTCCACCATCGCGCGCAGTGCGGCGAGAACTTCCGTGACAAAACCGATCACACAAGTCTCGGTGACGCGCACATGCGTTTGCGGCAATTGGCGGAGATGAGAACTGAGCAACTCGACCAGACGCGGCGGCACGACATTGTAGCTCGGCGACGTAATCTGAGCCAGCATAAAAATCGCGCCGGGCCATGGCGCGGCCGCAGTGGCATCCTCCTCTTTTTGCGGCAAGAGTGCAAATAATTCCGCAGGCTCGAATTGCTTCAGCTCCAACCCTTCGGACAAAACATGTTGGAGCGGAGAGCCTGCCACGGCAGAAGACAGGGCTTCGCGTCGCACATTCTTGCGCCACTGTTGCACAGACGCGGGGGCAAGCGTGGCGCGCAGGAGCAGATAGTCACGCCAATCGCGGAATGTGCTGGCAGGCGTTAACGTTGCCAGGGTCGCGAATATGCTTTCCACCGTGCGGGCTTCGAGCTGCACTTGCGGCCCACTGAGCGCTTCGTAGGCGTGAGTGAGCACGACCTCACGCTGCAAATAATCCGCGGCGCCCTCGATCGCCGGAGCATTTTTCAAAACCTGATGTGCTTCCGCAAACTTTCCTTCCCACCAAAATTTTTCTACAAAGCTGCGTATGGCCGCAGCATCACGACTGGTAAAAATCGCGCGCAATTCTTCCGCGCGGGCTTTTTCCGTCATGCCCAAAGCTTCATACCCCTGCTTTAAATACTGCCGCAATTGCGGTTCATTCGCCGGGTTTTGCGCCAGCATGCTCTCGCAAAGCTCCACCGCAAACGGGCTGATGAGTTGATGCTTGAGAAAGAAGTCCGTCAGATTCAGCCGCAATGCTTTGGACGCGGGATTATACTCCAAGGCTCTTTGATATAACGCCAACGCCGGTTCGGAAACATCATTCAAAGCCAGGCCGGCAATAGCAGCATCGAGGAGGAATTCCGTGTTTTCGTTTTCAAGCTGAATGAGTTGCTTGAGTTTTTCATAAGCTTCGCTGAACTGCCCTCGTTGCAGATACGCGCGTGCAAGCGTGTATAAGAGTTGATTCAACCGATTGGCTTGCTGCTCTATCGGAGGCTTAAAATCGAGGTTGGCCATGCGCTTCGTCCGTGATTATTTTGAGGTGAAGGATGAGGTTTTGCGATGATTCAAAGAATTTTCCAAGGCCTTGAAAGGATCGGCATTTGTCGTGCTGGCCGTGGCCTCCGTTGAGCGCGCTTGCGCGCCGAATTCTTGGTTCGGCGAGGTGAGTAACTTCGACTCTTGCGCGTATTTGTGAATCGCGAGCGCGTGTTCATCCACACGCCCCGACATCAGATAGTAATTTGAAAGTGTCGTGATGATCGCCGGGTTCAGCTTCGCGCGTTGCGGGTTTTTCGCCAGCATGCGCTCATAGATGCGCGCCACCGCGGCGTGATCGCCGCGCAGGAGATAATAGCGCGCGCGCATTGCCGGTGAGAATACCAAAAAGCCGAGCAAAGGCAGCATCACCGCTGCGGTCAAGACCAGCGCGAGATTCACGGAAGATGTTGCGCCGCTCTTCTCCTCGCTTGCGGTAGTGGAATTGGGTGCATGCAACTGAGTGCGCGCTTGCGCCAAGCGATCGACCACGTCGCGATAATCGGGTTGGAGCAATTGCACGGTTTCAAGGTTGATGACCGCCTGCATCCAATTCTCTTTGGCCATGGCCACGAGCGCTTCTTCATACAAAGTCTGCGCTCGCGAAACCGCAGTTGTGCGAGAGTCCGCGGCAAGTTGCCGCGGCACTTCGAGCACGCGCTCGACTTGCGCCAAACGCGTGCGCACTTCGCGATAATCCGGATCGAGCCGGCGCACCTTTTCAAACGCGGCGAGCGCTCCGCCCCAATCTTCGCGCTCCATCGCGGCGATACCGTCCGCGTAATAGCGCGCGCAGATATTGTCCGTGCTCTCGCGCTGCAAGCTGCTTTGCGCTTCGGTGATTTTCTCACGCACGTTGGGATAGTTGCTGTCCAACTCTAACACGCGTTCAAACGCCAGCACGGCGCCGGTCCAATTTTGCGCTTTCATTGCCGCCATGCCGACGGCATATTCGCTTTCCGCGCGCTCTTGACGGCGTTTTGCTTCTAACTTCTCGCGCGCTTGCGTCAAGCGGGCGCGCCATTCTGCTTGTTCGCCTTTTTGCTGCAAGACGTGTTCATACACGGAAATGGCAAGCTCCAGTTCGCCGTTCTTTTCATATTGCTCGGCCTGCTCGAAAGTCGCCGCGAGCGATTGCGCCTTGCCGGTTTCCGCATTAAAAGCAGAATCCAGGCGTGCCATGCGCACCGTTACGTCTTTAAAATTTGGATTCTGATTTTGAATCAAGTCGAACAACGCACGCGCTTCTTGCAGTTGTCCGCGTGCTTCCGCTTGCGTGGCGCGGTCATATTGTCCTTGCAGCACCAAATTATTTTCTGCGAGCTGGATGAGGTTCGCAAAATAGGTTTGATTCGCCGGATTGATCTTCTGGCCCTCGCGCAACTCTTGCAAGGCTTCATTCAAACGATTTTGCTCAAACAGCATTTTGCCCAATTCAAACGCGGCCATGCTGCGCAGTTTTTTATCGCCGATTTGTGCTTTCGCTTCGCGTAGCAATTTTTCGGCTTCGTTGGCGCGCCCTTGCTTTTTGACGGCGAACGCCAGCTCGTAATGCAAGCGATCCTTTTGTTCGCCCGTAAAACGATTCGCGTTCAAAGTCAGCGCACGCCGGAGGTGATACTCGACGCGTTGCAGCTCTTGTTGCTGTTTGTAAGCCATGCCGAGGTTGTAATGCGCTTCGGCAAAAGTCGAATCGAACGACAATGCGCGCGCATAGGCCTCAATCTTACGTTTGGGATCTCTTTCTTCATTTGCCGTCTTAAACCAGCTCAACGCATGAGGATTTTGCGATTGTGCCTCCGCATGACCGCAACTGCCGGCGAGCAACAGAGCGAGCACAAATCCGGTCAGATAATTTTGAACTTTCGTCATGGCATGCCTTCTCTCATTTAGTAAATAATCGCATGGCTTCGCTCAACGGCGCGAACGGTTTTGCTCGATCTTCAGCGCGTTTTCCAAAACTTCAATCGCGTCGGAGTCCGTGCGGCCTTCCGTCAAAAAGTGTTCGGCAACAATGGCGTTGATGCCTTCCCGATTTTGCATGGGAAGATTGAGTTGCAGAATCGTTTTGTAAACTTTCAAAGCTTGCGCATCGCGGCGGCCGAGCAAGAAATAGAGATTGGCCAGCGCCGGATACAATTTGGTGCGCTGCGGATGGCGCGCGAGCATGCGTTCGTAAATCAGCGCCGCACCGGAGTAGTCATTGCGCATCAGGCAATAACGCGCGCGCGTCGCGGGCGAGACTGCAGTATAGCCTAGCAGCGGCAAAAGGAGCAAAGCGGCAAGCAAGCCTTTATTCTGCCAAACTGAAGCCTCGGTCTTTTCGACTGCTGGTTGCACATCGTTATGCGGGGCGGCCTCTGCAAGTTTGAATTGGGCGCGCGCCTCTTCCAAACGCGCGTTGACGTCACGATAGTTCGGCGCGAGCAGCGCAATTTTTTCCAGCACGATGACAGTTTGCATCCAATCCTTTGCTTCCGCTAAGGACGAAGCCGAGCGATAAAGCGAATCGACGGTGGCACTAACCGTGTTTGCCGCCGGCGCCGCCGGCGCGACGCGCGCAGGTTGTGCCAATGACTGCTCGATTTGTTTAAGCAGTGCCGCGGTATTGCGATACTGCCCATTGATCTTGCTCACTTTTTCGAGCGCCACCAATGCGCCGCCCAAGTCGCCGCGATTCATGGCGGCCACGCCTTCGGCATAATAGCGCGCGGCAATCGTTTCTTTGCTTTCGCGCTCAAGCGCCTTCTGCGCTTCGACCAAGCGTGCGCGCGCGTCTTTATAATTCGCCTCGCTGTTGAGAATTTTTTCAAATGCCAACGTCGCGCGTGTCCAATCGCGATTCTTCAACGCCGTCACGCCGATGCCATATTCCCGCTCCAGCATTTCGGCAAGTTGCTTCTTTTCAAGTTGCTGTTTAACGTTTTCATGTTTGCTGCGCGCTTCCGCGTGATTGGCGTCGAGCTTCAACACGCTTTCATAGCTGGCCAGTGCCATTTCTAGATTGCCGGCGCGCTCATAGCTTTGCGCTTGTTCGAGCAACGTGGTCAATGCCTGCTTCTGCGAGCCGGAAACCATAGCAGCATTCACTTCAGCAATTTGTTTTTCGACATCTTTGAAATCGGCTTTCTTGCTGCGCACTTGTTCCAACAGCGCCAATGCACCGGAGAAATTGCCGCTGCTTTTCGCTTTGAGCGCCGCGTCATAATTTTTTTGCAGCTCGGCCTCGGCTTCGGCTCGGCGGAGGAGCGCACTAAACTCATTCGCCTCGCTTGGGCTTAACTGGCCGCGTTCGCGCAACGTGGTCAAAACCTCGTCGTACCGCCCGTTCTCAAAATAATAACGCCCCAACTCCAGATTGATCTTGTTACGCAGATTGGAGTCTTTTGCCAAAACTTTGGCCGCAAGCAGCGTGCGCTCGTAATCTTGATTTTTCCCCTGCCTTCTATACGTTGTCGCAAGTTCGTACGTAATCTGCAATTTGGTTTCCGCCTTCACTTGCGCGGGATCGGCTTCCAGCGCGCGCTCGAGAAAACTTTCAGCGCGGGCCAAGTCTGGTATTTGCCGATAAGCCAAGCCAATGTTGTAGTATGCTTCGACAAATTTCGGATCAAGCTCGATGGCTTTGGCATACGCGACAATTTTCTTTTGCGTATCCTTTTCTTTAAGGCCGAGATTGAACCAGCGCATGGCTTGCGGATTGTCAGAATCTACAGCAGCATCTGCGCTCATATAAAAAAAGAGGCAGCACAACGCTACCCAAGGTGAGCCAAGCATAAACTTGTGCATAATGATTCTCCTTACTAAGCCGTGCCGCGGCAAGTCGCCGCGGCTTTGCACTGGAAAGTGGATTAATGAGATCGAGGCATGAGAAAGTAACGCAACATCGGGTATTAGCTTCATTGCGAAAAGAATGCGTAAACCCGCCGCGCAAATTTGCACGGCGCGGTAAACAATTTTGTGCGGCAAGCCATGAAGCGAGCACGACATGCGTATCCCCTCGGTGAACCCATCTTTCTTCTTGGGCTTGGAATTTTTACGTTGCGGTCAAGCAAAAGGAGAACCGGATGGAACAACGTCATCGCGAACAGGCGCATGCGCACGAGATGTTTGAAAGAGTCGAGCGCTT